>CAVUWK010000015.1:0-274827 GCA_963745175.1 uncultured Acidimicrobiaceae bacterium | reverse complement strand
TGAGGATCGGCGGGGTCGAACAGTCGAGCCGACTCGAGGTGGGCGGCGATCTTCACGATCTTGTAGTCGGCCCCGCAGAGGCGCGGTCCGTCGTCGGGGGGGCCTGATTGCCTTCCGATGGGGCTGGGGCCGGCAAACGAGACCCAGCCAGAGGCTCGTTGCGTCCGGCGCTCGTACTCTCGAACCCGTTACAGAGGAGAACTTCTGATGCGCAGCGTGACCTATTCGATGGGCGTCTCACTTGACGGCTATATCGCCGGGCCGCACGGCGACTTCGGCTGGACGGAGCCCGACGAGGAGGTCTTTCGTTTCGTCACCGACGAGATACGAGAGGTCGGCGTCCACCTGTTGGGACGACGGCTGTACGAGACAATGCTGTTTTGGGAGACCGCCGACCAGGATCCATCGCTCGACGACGCAATGCTCGAGTGGGCCGCGATCTGGAAGCCGCTGCCGAAGGTGGTGTTCTCCACCACGCTGTCGGCGGTGCAGGGCAACGCCCGCCTGACCTCCGGCGGCCTGGGGGAGGAGATCGAGCGGTTGCGAGCCGAGCCGGGTGAGGGCGACATCGCGATCGGCGGCGCGTCTCTCGCCGCCGAGGCGGCCGCGTTGGGTCTGATCGACGAGTACCGGGCCAGGGTCTACCCGGTGCTGGTTGGCGGTGGCATTCCCTTCTTTCCCCAGCGCGAGCGCCGGGTGGATCTCGAACTCGTCGAGACCCGAACATTCAGCTCGAGCGTCGTGTACCTCCGCTACCCGCGGTGCGCTAGCCGGCTCGTCCGCAGAACCCAGGTGCGCTGGCCGGTGGTTGACCTCAATCACGCAGGCCCGTGCTCATTGTGCAACGTTCGCCGAGCGACTGTCCTCGAAGACCCGGCCGGGGTCGCTATCGCTCGGATCGCATGCGACCATGCCACGGCGTGACATCGAGACCGGGATAGCGAGTTGCGACACCCTCAAGGGTCTCTGAGGTCCAGTACGGGTGACCAGGTGGAGGAAACCCGAAGAGGAGTAGCTGGCGCAGCGTCGCTTGTTCCACAAAGGGCTGCCAATCAGGGTGGAAGGACCGGTCGCCCCAGGAGTGGCGGGAGGTCCAGGTGTTCTCCGCGTGGCGGTAGCTCACGTGGATGCTGTATCGGTCAGCGCCGGGGGCAGTCAGTTCGGTTGCCCGATGAAAGGTGTCGGTGCTGTAGACGACAATGGTTCCAGGCGGGCCCGCCCCCGAGACCTCTTGCTCGTAGAGCGTCGGACGTTCGTGACGACTTTGGACGTGTGGCAAGGCCGGCAGGCCATCTGTCACCGGCAGGGGTACGAGATGAGTCGGACCCAGCTCCTCGGTCACCTCGCTCAGCCAGATGAACATCTCGAGACCACGCCACCTGATGTCGCTCGACGGTGCGAGGGGTGTGTGATTGAGATAATCGCGGTGATGCTCTTGCTCGTAGGTCGTGGCCCCGGAGTACTTGGCCCACAGCTCCGAGGCGTAGATTCGAATGTTTTCGGTCCCGAATGCTGCCTCGACGAGCGCGATGACTTTGTCGTCCACCGCAAGGTTGCACAGGGCAATCGTCGGAAACGGGAACGCGATGACGCCGCCATACTCGTCTCCGGTGTAGATCTGGTTGCGCTCGCTGGAAGGGTCGGCGTGATAGTCCGCAGCCGACGGGTAGATCGAAGTCAGGCCGGCCCTGGCCAACTCCAGATCAGGTCCGGCGAGGTAGCCGGGCAGGATGACGAAGCCCTCACGTCGCCAGGCGGCAGCGGCAGCGACGAGATCCACGACCGGAGAATGCCACACTGCCCCGCTCGTCGGGACGGTGTCGTTCTGACGTGCAATGCCCTCGAGGAAAGCGGGTTCGGTGTTCGATTCGGCCTCTTGGCTCGCGGGAACCGCGACCGGGCGCACGTGCTCGGAGAGTGGCACGATGCGAAGTGGTGCGTCTCGCGTCTCGCGTCCTGCTCGGGTTGACCCTGCTCGCTGGGTGGCCGCTTCTTGCGGGAGGACCGGCCGGGGCTGTGGGGACAGGGGCAACCCAGGGCCAGATCGCTGCAGCCTTTCATCAGCTGCAGTCGCTCCCGGAGGTTGCCCGGGGCGAGGCGTACCTGGAGGGCTACGACGGGGCCATGCGGGCCGCCTTGCAGCAGGCGGGTACCAAGCTCGTGAGTGGCCTGGATGGCAAACCTTTCACCGTGCGCTTCAGCACCGGGGCGGTCAGGGTGGTCCGGCCGGGCGAGGCGGCAGTGCCGTTGACCATCAGCGTGAAGGCGAAATACCCGCCTCCGTCCTACTCGGACTCCTTCGACGCGGTGGCCTTGAGGGTGGGCGGTCGGTGGAAGGTGTCCTGGACGACGATGTGCCTCCTGGTCGAGTCGGCCGAACAGGTGTGCCCGCCGACACCGCGGCACCTCGACCCGGGCGAAATCGTTCCGACGGCCCAGCGCGGGGCGCGGCCACCACGGCTGCCACCGCGGGCACGCCCGGTCTGGTCGGCCCGGGGCCGCTCGCCATGGCGCCCAATGGTGGAGTGCTGATCACAGACGCCGACCGCAACCAGATCCTCGAGTGGCGCAGCGGCGCCCTCTCGGTCGTTGCGGGCGACGGGCTCAGTGGGTTCTCCGGCGACGGCGGTCCTGCGGTCGGCGCAGAGCTCGACCGCCCTGGTCCGATTGCCGTCGCGCCCGACGGGACCATCTACTTCGTGGACAGCGGCAACAACCGCGTCCGCGCCGTCTCCCCGGACGGGACGATTGCCACAGTGGCGGGGGACGGCACCATCGGCCTGGAGTCAACGGACGTGGACGGCCGGCCGGCCACGAGCGTGCCGCTGAACCCGTTGGCGATCGCCGTCTCGCCCGGGGGCATCCTCTACGTTGCCTCGAACTCGGCCATCGTCGAGGTGGAACCCGACGGCCTGGTCACGACGCTGGTCGCGGGAGGGCCCCCCGCCGGGGTGGACGTCAACGCCGCGGGCACCCCGATGGCCTTCTTCCCGAGCGCCATGGCGTTCGATGGCCAGGGCGACCTCCTCGTCTTCTCGTTCTCCCCCAAGGAGTTGTTCTCCGTCGACGCATCCAGTGGTCGGGTGACCCTGATCGGCGAGAACTACGCGAACGCGCTTGCGCCGGCCCCGGACGGGTCGGTCCTGGTGGCCGAGCACGGCGGGCCGCCCGAGCGGGTGAGCGGGGGCATCACCACCGAGCTCGAGCTCACGAGTCCGCTCCCGGGCCAGGACCACCCGTTGGTGGCGGATGGCATCGCCGAGGCGCCCAACGGGACCGTGTACGTCGACACGGACCCTGGCGACGGCTTCAACGAAGAGGCTGACCTCTACGAGGTGACCGGCGACGTCGTCCGACCGGTGCCCCTGGCCACACCGGCCCTCGGCAGCCTGCCGGCACCCGGCGCGCCCGGATTCTCGGCCTCCATCTTCCCGCTCACCACGCCGGCGCACGGGACCGACCCGGCGCTGACCTCGTGCCCGTCGGCCGAGGGAATGGTTCCGTTCACGCCGTCGGTTGAGGCCACCGCCCGGCTGATGCTCGGCCTGTGGAACACCGGCTTCTCGTACAACCTCCATGGCAGCGATCGTTCGTGGTGGCCCGAGCTCATGGCCACGTACGTCGGGGGCCGCCAGACGGTCGGTCCCGTCTCGCCGGCGGCCGGCACGTTGTACGCGCCTGCCATCGCCGCCGCCTGCGGGCAACGGCTGGTGCAGGACTCCATCGTTGTCCTCATGGAAGCGTCCGTGTACAGCTTCTCCTTCGAGCACCTGTATCTCATCGACCGCTCCGGCACACCCCTCGTCTACTTCAGCGGGTATTAGAGGGAGGGCGTTCCGCACACTTCGATGCTCGCTGACGACGGACCCGATTTCCGAGACACGCACTGCACCTTCGGTGCCCGCCGCACTTGGTCCGCCAGTGCCCTACTGGCGGGGAACGGCTCGGTCGCCAGCCGAGAAAACAGCGTCGAAGCCGGCCGGAGCCCGGTCGGCCAGCTCCACTGTGATCGGGTGAGGCCCGGGCCTCAAGGGACGGCGCCGACACGTCGGGCACTTCGGCTTCGCCACCCGTGCCCGCTCTGTCACGCCGCAGGCCTACAAGGATTTCGAGAAATTCGAGCTGTGGACGTTCTGTGGACCCTTTTGTTGACCTCCGCGGCCCAACGTGGCGTCCACGAGCTCCCTCATCGCCACCCCAAACACACCGAACGACCGCCTCCCCCACACGGTCGCCGAGGTCGGCCCGGATGATTAGCTCCCGCACGCTCCTGACGTGACCGTCACGTCGACGGCGGACGCCGATGGGTCGTTGGATATCACCAGCCGCGTCGCCCCCGCCGCCGACATCGCCCTCCCGCCCGTCACCTTGGCGCAGTAGCCGTCCGGGTAGTGCCTCGACACCGGGACGAAGATCACGGTCGCCGCCGTGACCGCGCGGTCGACGCGATAGCTGAGATGGAAGGCCGCCGTCGACGGGTCGAAAGTCATGGAGGTGGGCGTGCCGGCGATGGCCTGCGCGTACGTCTCCGAGAGGGCGTCGAGTTGGGCCGAGGTGGCAGGACCTGCCGGCCAGAGACCCGAGTCGTGCGAGCCCGTGGGGTCCTCGTAGTAGAGCCACTGCCAGTACATCCAGCCCACGAGGTCGGCGTCGGCGTCGGCCACCATCCGACCAAGGTCGGCGGCGTCGGTCGTGGCCCCGAACTCCGTCAGGAACCAGCCAGGGCCATCCGGCTGCGCCGGTGAGGCGTCGTTCGCGCGGTCCCGAGCACTGTCTGCGAACACCTGCTCCTCCGGAGCCGGGCAGGCCTGCGAGTAGTCGGATGCCTCGGGCCCGTTCGGCACGTGCAGGGGACAGTAGTCGTGGAAGTTGTAGACGAGGCGGGGGAAATCCATCGGCCCGATACGGTTCGGGACCGGGCCGCTGGTGGTGGTGTCAGGCTCGTAGAAGACGGCGTGGCGGTGATCGACGTGCTCGATGGCCGGAATCACTCCGGTCTCGGGGTCGTCGGGCGGGCAGTCGGTGATCCGTTGGCCCGACTGGGTCTTGCCGGGATCGGCACGGCCGGCGTAGAAACACTGCACCTGGGCGTCGAACGCCGCGTTCTGACCGGAGTGCAAGAGGATGCTGGGTGAGAACGGCTCGTTGAACGGGTCGTAGCCGATCACCCAGGGGTTACGCGGCGAGCCGGGACGCGACCTTCGCCCAGATCTGGTCGTAAGCGCCCTGCAGGTTGCCCACGACGTCGTTGGCCCAGAAATGCCCCTGGGCCTGGGCCATACCGGCGTCGATCTGGTTCACGCCCCATGACGGCACGTTGCGGTAGGCCACGGGAGTGATCCCGTCGGTACAGACTGCCCAATTGGGGAACCCCTCCCCGGCGAACACTTCGTTCATGGAGTCCTGATGCATGTCGACGAGGGAGTAGATGCCGTGCCGGCCCAGGAGCGAGATCGTCTGCTCCAGCTTGGACATGTAGGCGTTGAAGATCTTGACGTCGAACTGGCCGGGGCCTGGCACCTTCGGCTTGCCCGGTGTGCAGATGGCTGGATCGTTCATGGGTGCGGTGCCGGGCTCGAGGCCCTTCCACAAGATGCCGAGACGCACCACGTCGAACCCGTCGGAGGCGATGGAGGCCGCCTCCGCCTTCGTGAGCACGTTGGTGCCCGTGCCGCTCGTGACAACCTCGTAGGGCGGGAGCTTGTACACGAGGTCAACCCCGTGCATGAGGACCACGCGGCCACGGGCATCGCGGAGAAAGGATCCACCCGGGGCGCTGACGGGCGCCACCGGGCCGGCGGTCACCGGCGAGCCCGACGCCGCGCCGCCGCAGCTCGACCCGGACCAAAAGAGCACGGCCACCATCGCCATCGACGCACCCGCACCCTGTGCCAGACGGGGTATCGATGCTCCACCCCCAAGGCGCATCACGGCCGCTGAAGTTAGCACCTTCCGGCCGAATCGAGCATTCCATTGCTCGTCGCGTGCCCAGACTTCACGCCAACTGTTGCCGCGACCGCGACCCCGGACTGGAAGAGGATCAGCTTGCCGCGAGATCGAGTTGAACGACGGGGAGGCTTCTAAAGGTTGAACTCGAAACGGCGTCTGACCTCTTCGACCTCTCTCCAATCTTCACCTCAACTTTGCGCTTGTAGCCATGCCAAGCTAAGGCATGGCCATCCGAATTGTGGCAGCGGTGATCGGCGCTTTTATCGTGCTGGGCACAGGATGGAGTGTCCTTGGCACCTTGGTGGTACCGCGGCGCATTCGGAGCCGCATTCCCCGGATGGTCTTCCTCGTCAACCGGAGCGTGTTCCAGTTCTTTGCCGACAAGGCCAGCTCCTACGAACGCCGGGACCGGATTCTGGCGGTCCAGGCGCCGGTGCAACTCATCGGCCAGGTCGTGGCATGGTTGGCCCTCTTCCTGGTGGGGTTCGCATTGCTCATGTGGCCCTTTGTTGGTGACGGTCAGCTGGGTGGCGCCATGGAGCAGGCAGGCTCGGCGCTGTGCACGTTGGGCTATCTCGCCCCAACCACGAGGGGGCTCGCTGCACTTGACCCGCTTGCTGCGCTCGCTGGACTCGGGACGGTTGCACTCCAGATCGGCTACCTCCCGACTCTCTATGCAGCTTTCAACCGCCGTGAGGCGCTCATCACCATGCTGGACTCGAGAGCCGGCGTGCCGTCATGGGGCCCAGAGCTACTCGCCCGCACGCATTATGGCCTCGGTAGCGGTGTCTCTGCCGTGAGCAGACTGCCGGAGCTGTTCGAAGCGTGGGAGCAGTGGTCGGCAGACGTATCCGAGAGTCATACCACCTATGTTCCGCTGATTTGGTTTCGCTCGCCACGTCCGCTGTCGTCGTGGGTCACGGCGCAGCTTGCCGTGCTCGACGCGGCCGCGCTGTACCTGGCACTGCTTCCCAACGCGTCAGGCCTGATCCAAGCACGGCTCTGTCTGCGCGGAGGCTTCACCTGTTTCGGCAATATCGCCCGGGCTCTACGGATACCGATCCCGGAGGACGCCGACCCAAGTGACGGCATCTCGCTGTCGTATGAGGATTTCCTTGAAGCCATCGAGCGTCTGCGCCGCGTCGACTTCCCGGTCGAACGCTCCGTCGAAGATGCGTGGAAGGACTTCTTGGGTTGGAGAGTCAACTACGAGGCTGCCGCCTACGCGTTGGCGTTGGAAATTGACGCTCCGCCCGCGTTGTGGTCGGGCCCGCGGCGGCACGAGATCGAGACCATCGCCCCCCTTCGGCCGCGGACGGCCGGAACGGGCGAGTCTGTACGTCCCGAGAAAGCCAGCGGGAAACCCTGACCTTTGCGCGCTTGGGCAGACGACAACCAGCACTGGATCGGGAATCCCACGGCGGACCTTGAATCCGCCGTTGGCGTGCTGCATGGGATGCTGAGATTCCACCGCGGAGTTCGCGACCCGACTCCGGGAGCGGGCCGCCGGTTGAGGAGCGAGGAGGACGCGATGCTCGGAGGACGGGACAGAGACCTGATTGGCGACGAAGCGGCATGGCCGGCGTGACGAAGATCGCCGTTCTCGACGACTACATCGGGGTCGCCCTGGAATTCGGCGACTGGACGGTGCTGCCCGACGATGCAGAGATGACCGTCTACCGCCAAGCGATCCCGCCAGAGCGCATGGTCGATGAGCTGTTCGACTACGAGATCGCCGTCATCACCCAGCAGCGGGCGCGCTTTCCCCGGGCGGTACTCGAAGGTCTCCCCAACCTCAAGCTGATCGTGTGCAACGGCCGGACGAGCAACGTCGTCGACCATGAGGTCCGCATCGAGCGGGGGATTCTGCTCTGCGGCACCGTGGACACCGAGCAGGGCGCCCCAGTGCGCCTACCAGGCCACGAGGCGCCCCGCGGCCTGCCCACGCCGTCGGAGATGGCCTGGGCACTCATCTTCGCCGTCGCGAAGCGAACCGGCATTGAGGACCGGGTCATCCGCGCCGGCGGCTGGCAGACCGGGTTCCCCATTCCGCTCGCCGGCAAGACCCTCGGCCTTCTCGGCGCGGGCCGCCTCGGCGGCGCGATGGTTCCGGTCGCGAAGGCTTTCGGCATGGACGTCGTCGCGTGGAGCCAGAATCTGACCGACGAGCGATGTGTCGAGCTCGGCGTGACCAAGGTCGCCAAAGACGAGCTCGTGTCGTCATCGGACGTCCTCGCGATTTTCTTGGTGTTCTCGGAACGCTCTCGCAACACGCTGCGTGCAGCCGACCTTGCCAGGATGAAGCGGGGCGCCATCCTCGTGAACATCTCCCGCGGTCCGATCGTGGAGGAGGCGGCCCTCGTCGAGGCACTCCGTTCTGGGCACCTCGCCGGGGTCGGTCTCGATGTCTTCGACCGTGAGCCGCTCCCGGCGGGCCACCCCTTTCGGTCGCTCGAGAACGTCGTCCTCACCCCGCACGTGGGCTACGTCACCGAGCGCCTCTTTCGTATCGCGTGGCAGCGGATGGCGGAGGACGTCGCAGCATACCTTGGCGGGGTCCCGATCCGGGTGGTGACCGACCCTGCAGACTGTCCGCCGATGGCGCCGCAGTGATGCCGCACCGCGAGGGTGAAGGCATGTCCACTTTTCTACTGCAGCAGCTCCGCGAGACCGTCGGATCTCGACACGTAGTCGTCGACCCGGAATTGATGGCGTCGTACGGCATCGATTGGACTGGGCGTTTTCGAGGTCATCCGAGCGCCGTCATCCGCCCGAGGGACAGCAGTGAGGTAGCCGGGGTCGTAGCCCTTTGCAAAGAGGCCGGCGTTGCCCTCGTGCCCCAAGGGGGCAACACGGGGCTCGTCGGCGGAGGCGTCCCACTCGCAGGGGAGGTCGTACTCAGTCTCCGCCGGCTGGCGGGCGTCACCGACGTTGACACGCTGGGTGGCCAGCTCTCTGTCGGCGCCGGGACGACGCTGGCCGACGTTCAGGCGTCCGCAGCTGCTGCCGGCTGGGCTTACGGCATCGATCTCGGAAGTCGTGACAGCGCGACCATCGGTGGCACCATCGCCACCAACGCGGGGGGCCTTCAGGTGCTCCGCCATGGCCCCACGAGGGCACAGCTCGTGGGCTTCGAAGCGGTACTCGGGACGGGCGAGATCGTCTCGCACATGGGCGGTCTGATCAAGGACAACACTGGATACGACCTCGGCGGGTTGCTCTGCGGCAGCGAAGGAACGCTCGGGGTGGTGACGGCAGCCCGGGTGCGCCTGGTGCCATCCAACCCAGAGCGTGTGACCTCCATCCTTGCGTTCTCATCCACCACGTCCGCAGTCGACGCGGCCTCGCTCCTGCGCCGCTCCCTCCCCGAACTGCAATCGCTCGAGCTGTTCCTGCACTCAGGCTTGGATCTCGTCTGCCGGGTGATCGGCTCGCCAAAACCGTTTGGTGGAGAGCACAGGGCCTACCTCTTGGTCGAGGCGGCGGCACAGCACGACCCCATGCCCGCAACGGCCGCCGTGTTCGATTCGATTGCCACCATCGAAGACGTCGCAGTAGCGACCGATCCGGCCCGAAGGGCGCAGCTGTGGCGCTACCGCGAGGGGCACACCGAGGCGATCAACACTCTCGGCGCCCCACACAAGCTTGATGTGACGTTGCCAGCCCCGGTATTGGCCGCCTTTATCGATCAGGTGCCCGACATTGTCAGGGGTGCCGACCCTGAGGCGACGACGTGGTTGTTCGGCCACGTCGCAGATGGGAACGTCCATGTGAACGTGACCGGGGTCCATCCGGCCGACCTGACCGTGGACGACCGAGTCATGCACTACGTGGCTGAGCTCGGCGGCAGCATCAGCTCTGAGCACGGCATCGGTACGGCAAAACGACAGTGGCTCCATCTCAACCGCAGTGAAGCAGAGCTCGTGGCGTTTCGACGACTCAAGTGGGCCCTCGATCCTGCCGGCATTTTGAACCCCAACGTCCTTTTCTGAGGATGGATTCATGCCAGAAGCGTCGGTGCGATCTGACGTCAATGGCCCTACGGGTCAGGGATTTTCAGGGGATGCTTGATGAGTGAGGCTTGTGGGTAACAAACCAATGTCACGAGGAGGAACACGATGTTGCTCTTCAGCGCGTTGCTGACGTCGTCGTACCAGTCCGCCGGAGCGGCCTCTACAGCAGCTCCCCCCAAGGTCAGCTGAAGTGGCAGGTCAACCCCATCTTGTGATCGGGTGCAATCCAGACGCGTCGACATCTCGTAACTCATAGCGTGCTGCTGGAGCGTCGCTTTCTCCCGCACCAATGCTGATACGGCAGGGATCACGGCGATGGGACCGATCGCTCGGGAGGCACAAGAAGCATTCATCCCACGGATTCAGATTCCGCGGGTGCCTGTGGGTAACAAACCCATGTCACGAGGAGGAACACGATGCTGGACCATTCAAGAAAAAGAACCTCACTCCGTCTGCGACGTGTT
Organism: uncultured Acidimicrobiaceae bacterium; assembly: GCA_963745175.1. Classification (GTDB taxonomy): domain Bacteria; phylum Actinomycetota; class Acidimicrobiia; order Acidimicrobiales; family RAAP-2; genus Bog-473. Next base: position 264,401 of record CAVUWK010000015.1, on the reverse strand, counting down.
GCAGGAGTCACGGCGACAGGGACGGCGTTGCTCTTCGGCGCGTCGCTTACGTCGTCGTACCAGTCCGCAGGAGCGGCCTCTTCGGCAGCCTCCCCCCAAGGTCAGCTGTCGAGCCTGAAGGATTCCGCCATTGGAACTGTTGTCGCTGCCAACGGCGATCAGAATCCCTTCGGTCTGGCCGTGATCCCAGTAACGTCCGGGGCGCTGATTCAAGGAAACCTTCTCGTTGCTGATTTCAGCAATTCAGGCGGCGTGGCTGGTCAAGGGATGACAATCATGCAGGTCAACCCGACGACGCACGTTGCGAGCGCGTTCTTCAGCGATCCGTCGGCCACTGGACCTGTCGGAATCGCAATCAATCCGCCAAACGATTTCGTGTGGATCGGCAGTTACGGCGCGGCCGGGGACGGAACCGCAGCAAATGACCTATTGATCAGTCCGAGTGGTTCGCTCATTGCGACATTCAACAACACCACTACCTCAGACGCGGCACCGTTCCTCGGCATCTGGGGCCAGGGAGTCAGTGACGTCAATGGAGCGGTCTCGTTCTATTGGGGAAATGCCGGCAATGCAACGACCGGCACTGGCGGGGGAGACGTCTGGCGCCTGGATCCGCATCCAACAGGGCCAGCCAACGGGCAGCCGATCAACTCGACGTACACCCAAATTGCCAATGGCCAGGCGCAGACTCCGGCCGGAGGCAACGCCGCCACCGCAGCAGGGCCGCAGGGGTACGCCTTCGACGCCTCGAATGGTGTCTTGTACGAGACAAACGATAGTTCGAACACCCTCTATGCCATACCTGGGGCGGCCACCGCGACCGGTCCGGTGACGGCCAGGGTGGTCTTCAGCGGGGCGCCATTGAGCAGTCCGGAGAATGTGGTCATCGACCCGGCCAATGGCAACCTGCTTGTGGCGAACGCCGGAAACAACGACCTGGTGGAAATTACTCCGAATGGAAAGGTGGTGGCCGAGCGGCATCTCGCCCGCGGCGAGCCAGCGGGAGCGCTGTTCGGGTTGGATGTCAGCACCGACAGCGCCGGCAATCCGGTGATCTACTATGGGAACGACATCGAGAACTCGGTTCATGAACTGAGCGTGCGGCACTAACTGAATCAGCCCGCGGTCGATTGCACACGCCCCATCGGTCAGCGAAGGGGCGTGTGCAATCGCCGACCATGAGAGCAAGATTCTCGTCTCCAACCGAGCGTCGACGTGCAGGAAGGCACGTTCCTTCTGCATGCGCTGAACTGACCGGATCGTTTGGCCTCAGAGGTGTGTCGCAGTAATACGTTCGTCGGGACTCGACCTCTGCAGTCGAGGCAGTGAACCGGCAGGTTGCCTGTGGCCCAGCGCGCTGATTCCGCACGCGGGATTCGAATTCGTTCGGAGTGAGATTACTTAACGCGCTGCGGCGCCGAGCCGGATTGTAGAAGTGCTCGATTCACACCCGTCGCGTTCCGCGAGATGCACGACATCGCCGCCGACTAGACGCCTGTAATGTTCGTCGTTCGCCCTCCATGTCCGCCCCAGAGCTCATTTCGGTGTCGTAGTCAGTGATTCGGAGACCCATGACCTCGGCCATGCGGGCCATGGTGCCGTCGAGCAGCTTGAAGTCGCGAAGGGCAAACTCAATGGAAGCGGACCGATGCGGACACGCGTCGAGAGCTCGCTCGGCCTGATCGAAGAGCGACGAAGATCGGGTGTATGTGCCGTCCCGAGGCCCGGTGAGTGCTCGAGCGACTACTTCGATGGAGTGGTGAAGAGTCGCGCTGGCGCGTGCCAAGTCGAAGTGAGATGAGAGACCGGGCGGCTGCAACCTCCCGGTGTCGACCACGAGGTTGCGGCTGTAGTTACGACTGGCGGAGGTGAGGCGCAGAGCCCGCACGGTGTCCTCGTCAACACTGCCCCAGGCCGTGCGGCCTACCGGTTGAGCGGTCGCGACCACGGCCTGGTAGGCCGCGTCGACCGCTCGGGCGTCAGATCGCAACGTCGAATCGATCCCATCCTCCGGCCCCACCAATCGGGCAGTGGCATGGTCGGCCAGCCGTCCAACGGCCTCGACATGCTCGCGCACGGCGACGCGCAAGACCTGGCGGGTGTGCAGGGGGAGCACCAGCATGACCACGACGATGGCAACGGCCGCGCCAAGGGCAGTCTCTTCGAGGCGGACCAGCAGTAGTGAGTTCGTGAACTCCCCCAGCTGCTGATAGAGCTGTGAAACGGTGACGGTGATTGCAATGGCGAGGAAGGCATAGCTGATCCGAAAGAGGTACAGACCCAGGAAGAGTGAGACGAGAACGATCACGATCGACCACGAGGTGTGGTGACCGACGGCGCTCACAAGTACCGAGCCGACGCCAATACCAATGACGGTACCGGCCACACGGAAAACGGCCTTGCGGATTTGTTCACCGGCATTGTGCGCTCCCATGAAGGTGATGAACGCGGCGATAACCGCCCAGTAGAAGCGCTCCGGAGAGATGAGGTCTCCCAAAACGATGGCCACGCCGGCGGCGACACCGATTTGGACGGCGTTGCGGGTGTAGCGGGCAAGGCCGCCGCCTTCGCCCCACCGGGTACCGCCCTCGAGTGACGCAGTGCTGCTGACGTGAGCCGAACCGGGCAGCCACCCTCCGAGGAGCACAACGGGTGATTGAAAGGTGCTCTGCTCGATGTCGGCCGTGCCGAGTTCCATCCACTCGGTCATGGCGTCACACAGGTCGATGACCGAACCGGCGAAGCGGTGGGCAACTACGGCGGGGGTGCGGTCGTCGCCGGCTGGCGGGCGTCCGGCCGCGTGCAGCAGGCCGATCAGAGCCTCGGCGTGTGCCTTCGCCCCTTTGTTGTCGCCGCCGGCGAGGTCGAGCAGAGCCAAACGAACCTCGGAGCGCTGCTCGCCCGGGAGGTCCGTGCGCGCCATCGTCTCAGCAAAGCGCCCGATGTTTGTCAGAGCCAGTTCGATGTCGAACAGTCGGTTGTGAAGGAGCTCGCCAGAAGAACCACCCGGGACCGCGTCTGGGTCGCCCAGCTGAGCATCGATCATCAGGGCAGCCTCATTGAGACGAATCAGCTGGCGGTGCATCCGTCGGACACGGCGCCTGTCGAGCCGGACGTTGTCGAACAGGTCGAGTGCGAGTGAGGACACATGACGGGCTCGAGCATGGAAGGAACGCCCAGTACGCTCAAGTGCTCTGCCCGGATGGGGATAGAAGAGGGCGAAGCGCACGGCGGCGACCACTGCGAGACCGACGCCCACTTCGGCCGCGAGCCAGCCCAGATCACCGATCGTGACTGCGCTGTGCAAGGAGAAGCCAACGAAGTAACCGATGAACAGCAGCTGCCCAGCCAGAAAACCCCGCGGCCCGAAACGCCGCAAGTAGGTTCCGAACGCGAGAACCAGCGCAATGACCACCAGAGCGGCGAGGCGGTAATCGCCGAGAGCGATCCCGAGGGCCAGGGCCGAGATCATTGGGATGGGGAGGATTAGGAAGGTGATCACTTGACCTTTGGCAGTGGGATCATGCACACCCATGCTGGCGATCAGCCCCACGATGGCGCCGAGCAGCATGGCGATGGCGAGGAGATCATGATTGGCCACCACCACCTGGGATGCCGTTGCCCCGGACGCGATGGCCCCGCCCCCGATCTGCAGCGCCCCGGTCAGGTGCACGAAGGCCCATTCGGCTCCCAACGCGACGGCGATCGTCAGCACGCTCTGGGCGGCACCGCGGAGCCGGTTGAGCCCAGGGTCGGAGCTGACGAGGAGGTCGACCCATTGGTTTCGGATGCGTTCTGGGGTGGCGCCGGATGCTGCCAGAGTCGGCGTCGGCTGCCGGACTTTTGCGGTCCTCACCCAACCATCGTAGCACCTATATAGACATAACTATATAGAAAGTGGTATATTAAAGCCATGAGCACGAAGGACAGGAGGAGCGGGGGGACGTTGGGTGTGGTGGAGGACTACTTCAGTTACTACGGCACATAGTTATGGCATGAGCTCGCAACGTGCTGCCACAAAAGGGACGTCGAACACCAGTGACTCGGTGGCGATCGGCAAGACTCTTCACGGTCTCTACTCAGCTGCGTTGAAGCGCTCGCCGCGTGAGATGAGTCTCACTGCCCTGTCGACTCTGGCCACATTGGATCGATTCGGGCCTCGACGTATTATGGACCTGGCCGCGGTCGAGGGCGTGACCCAGGCTTCGATGACTACTCTCGTGAGCGCCTTGGAGCGATCAGAGTTTGTCGAACGGCACACGACTGATAAGCGAGTTGTCCTGGCCGCCATAACCGGCAGCGGGTCTCGCTACGTGCGAGCTCGCCGGCGAGCTGGCGCGGAGGGATTTGCTCTCCTGATCGACAAACTTCCAGCAGATGATCGCGAAGATCTGGTCGCCGCATCGACCGCTCTCAAGCACCTCCTGCAACTTGACGAGAAAGAGCGAGACTCGGCTACCTCGCGGATGAGCGAACCTTCCGTTGGAGGGGCCTAATGAAGAGAATAAGACACGACCCGAAGTCGGCTTCGCCAACCGTTGATCTGCGCCCGCTCAGACACCGGGATCGCCCGGGCCTCGGATGCTGACGTGATCGACAGCCTCATCCTAGAAGCGCATTGCGCCGTGCACATCGTGCTGGCCCGACAGGGAGCGGATTCGGCTTGGTAGTGATCCTGGCACTCGGCGCAGGATTGGCGAACGCACTGACCAGTGTCTTCCAGCGCATGGGAGTCGAGGACGCCCCCGACGAGGCCACTCTTCGACTCAGTCTGTTGGCCCACGCGCTGCGCCGCGGCATTTGGCTGCTCGGGTTTGCCCTGATGGTTGCCTCGTTCCTGCTCCAAGCCGTTGCTCTCCACTTGGGCCGGCTTTCTGAAGTCCAACCCATCTTGACCACGGAGCTGATCTTCTTGGTGGTCGTGCTCGGGATTTGGTTTGGGTTCGCCATCGGAACACGGGAATGGGTCGGCGTGATCGCGACCGCGGGTGGTCTGGCGGGGTTCTTGTACTTCGCCCATCCCGAGGAGGGCAATACGGCCCCACCGACCTGGGAATGGCTCGTCGCGGGGGGTGCCTGCAGCGCTGTCATTCTCGGCGCCGTGCTCCTCGCTCTACGCGGACCCCGCTGGTGGCGTGCGGCCATGTTCGGAACGGCCGCGGCAGTCAGCTTCGCGTTCACGGCCGCTCTGACGAAGGTGGTTGCGGGCGTCGCCGCATCTGACTGGACAATGCTCTATCGGCACTGGCAGACATACGGTCTCGTCGTCTTTGGCGTGCTCGGTGTGTTCCTGGCCCAGAACGCCTACCATGCGGGTCCAATCGTGGCCTCGCAGTCATCCCTCGTCTTGGTCGATCCTCTGGCCAGCATCCTCATCGGTGTCGGGCTGTTTGGCGACAGTCTGCGTACCGGGGGAGCTTGGGGTCCTCTTGAGGCACTGTCCCTGCTCGTCATGTTCGCCGGTGCCTTTTCGCTGGCTCATTCGCCCTTGATCACCGGAATGAAGGGCGAAGACGACCACTATCACGAACTACTCGCACAGAGAACCCGGACGACGCGAGGTCCTGAGGGGTGCCCTGCGCAGTATGCGAGTCCGTCGTGAACGTTGTCGGATGAGCGAACTCGCGGCCGATGACACGGTCAAATGAGATTCGACGTGACAGCCGCAAATGCTGCACCGGCTGGTGGGGTCGGTCGGCCGACGCTTCGTGCTGAGACACGATGCTCCCGTGACTATGGTCGTGGCTTGAGGACGTAGGTCGGCGCGAGGCCTAGATGAAATGAGTTCAGCGCCGGGGATGGATTCTTAGGATCGAGCCCGACCGCGCCGGAGGAGGCTGGGTCGGGGCTCTATGACAACTGGCGGTCGGTCGTAGACGAATGGTTCCCCACCGCCGGGCCGGCGCTGGGGCGGGCGCCGGGGTTCGACGGGACCTGATCGCATGTGACGCCGCTGACCAGACCACGGGGCCGGCGGTACGGTCAGACGGTCGGCGAGGCGGTAAGCGACACTCTCGTAGTTGACGCGCCAGCCGCGAAAGTCAATGTACGCCTCCTCGGCACTTCGCTCGGTGGCGAAGCCCACACTCACGAGCATGGCCACCGCTCGCTCGAACTCTGCAAGCGTCAACTCGATGGGGCCCTCGGGATCCGGATCCGGGTCCACTTCCCATCCGAGCATGGTCGCGATCCGGTTGAGCAATGTGAATCCCATCCGAAGGCACAGACGGGCTTGGGAAGACGCGCTGCTTGGTGCGAGCGCCAGGTGCATGGCCGCGCCATCGAGAACGGCGATGAGCCCAAGGAGCCAGGAGTACCACGGTTCCGGAGACCGGAAGAGGAGCAGCACGGGGTAGGTGGTATGGGTCTCAGCCACGTCGGCCGCCCACTCCTCCCAAGCTGCGTACAGGTCCGGCAGGGCATCGGTGATTCCGACCAGCTGGTGGCGGGCCAGGAGTTCGGGACCCCATGCCGGGACGCCGGCCCGGCTCTCGAGCAGGGCAACGAGGCTCTCGCGTCGGTTGAACGAGCTGTAGAGAGCGGGCAGGTACGCGATCTGTAAGGCGACAATGACGACCCAGATGGCGCCAATGGAAATATCCACGCCTGTGTCGGCAGCGCCGCCGATATGGACTGCTCCCACCGTGAAGAGTGCGGTCAGGGCCTGGAGTAGCCCGTCGGCGAACGAGAGGCCGGCCCCGACGAGGATGAGCGCGAACCCGAGTACGAGGAAGGCCGCCCAGAACAGCAGCTGCACGACCAGAGCGACTGGGCCGGCCGGCGCCAGGATGGCGTCCTGGCGCTCGTATGTCTTTGCCAGGTGAGACGCGAGGAGAAAGCACAGACGAACGCTGCGGTTGACGTGAAGACTCAACCGCTCGACGCCCGAGGGTCGTCGCGGGAGGACCATGGTCAATACGACATCGGCCACGGTGATCACCACCACGACTAAACCGACGATCGTCGCGACGACGTTCATCGTCCCACGGCGCGGTCATCGAGCGGATGCATGGGCATGAGCGTATTCAGCGTCGGGCTCGAGTGCATTGTTCCAGTCTTCCTGTCGAAGCGTGGGAGCATCGCGAACGGATCCAGTGGATAGTGTGACCGGTTGGGCGATCAGCGTGACTGGATAAACGGGCCAACCAAAGACGGTCTCGTTGGTCTCCTGACCCGAAGGACGATGTCGGCTCCGTCGACGGCCCTATCGATCGAATGACTGACGGATTGGGACCTCGACCTTGATGCTGGGCTCCGAGACAGCCAACCCCCGGTTCCTTGGCGCGACTTGGGTGCGCCGACCCCGACGGATTACAGGGAACTCGCCTCGCGGCCACCGCCACCCGCAGGTGAAGGCCGGTGAGCTCCCCCACAAACATCAACTCAGCCCGTACGAGCGAGCACCAAGCGCATCGATCCACACGCGAGGCCATCTCGACCCTGGCGGTGATCTGGCACTACCCAATGGGATCGGGACTGGCGCAGTGCGTTAACCAAGGCGTGAGCTGTCAACATGGGGTCCGTCGAGGGTTGGATCTAGGAGGACTTTGACCCCCGCTGGGCGGTTTTCGCGACGTCTGCGGCCACCCCCCAAGTTCTGGGGTCGGTGCTGATGCTTTTCTCGAGAACAGCGAGGCTTTCGGACATCGTGGTCGCCAAGTCGCCGTCGTGGATGAACCACTTTGTGTGCGCCGCCTGCAGGACACCAAGTGTCGCTGCGGCCAGCATCGTGGGAACCAGCGCGTCACTTGGCAAACCCAACCGGGAACCGAGGAACTCTGCGATTACAGGGTGGATTTTCAACTGGATGGCACCGACGACACCCCTCATCACATTTGGATTGTCCGCGACCACGGCTATCCAGCGTCTGAGCACAATCGGGTCCACCACCGAGAACTCCTCGACGAGCGCCAAACGGAGCGAGCGCAACGGTGGTTCATCTTCCGGACGAGCTGCCAGGGCCCATCGGAGAACGTCATTTCGTCTGTCGATCCGCAGTTGTAGCACGTCTTCCTTGGCGGAAAAGTAACGGTAGAAGGTACGCGTGGAGATGTGTGCTTCGGAGGCGATCTCTTCGACCGTGACATTGGCGAAGCCTCGTCGGTCGAAGAGTCGGAGAGCGACTTCCTCCAACTCCGACACCATCATTTCCGAGCGCTTCGCCCGAAGCTGGAGCGAAAGTGATGGCGTTTCCAAGTCGTGTCCTGCGGTGGGTGCCATATTCCTTCGGTTCGGCGCAGTATCAGCGAGTCATCGGTCCCGAACGGCGGCCGACGACACATAGTAGAGGTTCCGCCAGCGGTACCCCCATTGGGCGCCGGATGGAGCTGGAACTTCGTGCTTCTTCACCCTCTGGTCCGCGACTGAGTGCTGCGCCTGAAGGCAATAGTCAGATCCCGTTGAAACCCAAGGACCTGGAACCCGAGTGCACAAGTCCCTGCTGCGTTTGCTCCCCCATCCTGCGACGGGTGCCCGTTTGGGGAGTTCGCACGCCTTCCGTGGCGATTCCATTTTGTGCCGAGTCCGCCCCAACGTGCCCAATTCCCTCTTCGCCGACCATCGGGGAGGGGCACTCAGTCTACCCAGAGAGAACTTTCTGATGAAGGTAAGGGTCAAACGGAGCTGAAGCGGCCAGGCGAGAATGGCTGTGGGCAACTCCTAGTTAGTTCCCGTTTCTACTTTCCGATGTGTGAGGTAGCAGCGGCATGGTCCAATTCGACGGCGTCCGCCGGGAGTATGTATCCGGCTGCGACGTCCTTGTCTGTGGCCTGGGTCCATTTGGACACGAACTGCCCATGGTTCTTGTAAAGGCTGGAGAGCTGGCTGGCGCTGAACGGCACGGTGGTGCCAAAGAGCGTACAGAAGGCAGGGGTGTTACCTGTACCGCCCAGTGCGGCGATCGGTGCGTCTACCTGGGGCGATCGCACCCCCCCGACGACGTTTCCGTTGGCATCATCTTGGAACACCACCGGCGATGCCTGGGTCGTCGCCAGGAGTGGGGGTTGAGGCGCTGCGATACCGTTCGTCACCCACCCGTTGAGCCAATGCACCGCGGCGTCGAGCACCCAGTGCGTCCCACCGGTGTTGATCGGCTCGTTGCAGTTGGGGAGCCCCTGAACGGCAGCCACAGGGGGATTCTGCATCGCGGCCAGGTTCTCGACCGCACCCTGACCGTTGCCGATGTCGTCCGGTCCGATGGCCAGACCGTAGTGATCGAAGTGCGAACTGCCCGCCACTTCCCAGAGGCGGAAGTTGCTCGGATTGCCGAAGAAGGTACGGTCGGTCAGGTTGCTGTTGAACACGTCAGTTTGCGTCTCGAACTCCAGGACCGGAACGCCGAGGTCGCTACGGATCGTCGTCGGGGTCGGGGCCAAGACGGACGTCTGCGGCGCTTGGGAAAGTGGCGCACCGGTGCCGAACTGGCTGTGCACGAGGAACCCGTTATAGACGTGCGCGATCGGCTGCACGGCGTCGATGTAGGTCATGAGGCGTCCGGCGGACTGCGACTCGCCGGCCGCGATCAGGTGTTGAGGGGTCAGGCCACCGAGGATCTGCGCCGCGTCGTCGCGAACCGTTTGGCCGGCCTGAGAGTAGATGTCGTACGAGAAGCTGTCACTCGGGATCGAGAGCGAGGAGTATTCCGAGGGATCCGTGGCCTTCGCCGCGTTGACACCGACTGCCTGGGCTGAGACGCCCACCCAAGCAAAGCCCTCCCGGATCAGTTCATTGTGGGTCAGTGTCCAATCCGGGGCGTCGTCCAGTCCGCCGCTGACGTTGAGCCACTCGACCACCACTGTCCCGTTGAATTTCCTCGGGTCGAGCGGGCGGTCGACAGCAATCCGTGTCGTGTACGGCGAGCTCGCGCCGGTGGTCACGGTCCACTTGCCGTCGCTGGTTAGTGGGTTCACCGGCACGTAGGAATTGGCGGTGCCCGAGAGGAAGTACTCGGAACTCTCGTAGCCGACCTGCGACAGATCGAAGTTCGTGCCCAGGAGGGTGCCGTTGTAGGTGGGCGACCCAACTGGCTCTGGGGTGACGGTCACGCTCGGCGCGGCGGCCGCTGTACCAGCGCTAAAGAGCCCAACGGGATATGCCAATAGCACCAGCAGCATGATGCTGAGCACCGAAACAGGCGCAGAAAAGAAACGACGTCGCATTGGACCCTCCCGTTGTTCCCCAGCGACGACCTGGCAGAAAGTGCAGACCATGTCAGGACGTGCCATGTACGGTACTAACGGGACGTTATTGAGTCAAGCGGTCGACTTTGAGAACTTCGGAGCCGCCAGGAGCAGCACAAACGAGTAGGAGAGGCAGCCCGCTCATTTGATGTTCTTAGTGGACCAATGCTCCAACATTTCGGGATGACCCCAACTCGCCGTCTGAGCAAACGTCGAGTTCGCCAATTGCGACGCACGATGTCCAGGAGCAGTCGATCGAGCCCAATGCCCCACTGGATCATCCGCTGCTCTTACCGCGTGTCGAGGCGACGCTGCGAGCGTGTGGGCTGCCCGAGATCACAGGCAACTTTGAGGGCCCTATAGGCGCACAGGTGCCCTCCGAGGTCCGAGCTGCCGAACGACTGGTCAAGACCGTCCGCCTCCTTCCTCGATTGCTGTCCGCCGCCAAGCCGCGCTGCCTGCTGCACGGCGATGCCCACGTTGGCAACCTGTACCTCGACGCGGCTGGGCGTCCGTGTCTGGTGGATTGGCAGTTGGTCCAGCGCGGACCCTGGTATCTCGATGTCGGATACCACATTGCATGCGCAATCGGGGTGAAGGATCGGCGGCAGACCGAGCGAGACCTCCTGACCCACTACCTCGACCGACTCCGCGCTGATGGTGGCGAGGTGCCGAACTGGGATGAGGCATGGAGGAATATTCAGGTTGGAATGATCTACGGCTTCTTTCTCTGGGCCATCACTCTCAAGGTGGCCCCTCCGATCACGACGGCGATGCTGAGGCGGCTCGGCACTGCGGTGGCCGACCACGGCGCCTATTCCACGATCGAGCAGATGTGAACAGCGCGTCCCATGGAACCGGGCAGGCGCACAACCCGCTTGCCACGTTGGCAAGCTCCGCCAATCGGTTTGTGGGTCGTCCAATCTGCCGGCCTCAACGGTGCGGAGTAAGTATCCACTAAGTTCGCCTGGGGAGGGCGTCTCGCGGATGGAGGTGGACATGGCCGAGCGCCGGGGGCGGGTTGACGAAAAGGTTGCCATCGTGACTGGCGCCGGCTCGACACCGGGGCCAGGAATGGCGACCGGCCGGGGTACCGCCATCGTGATGGCGCGGAGGGGGCCCAGGTGCTCGTGGCTGATATCCGTCGCGACCGCGCCGAGGAGACGAAGGCCATCATCGAGAATGAGGGCGGCTCGGCGGCCGTCTTCGTCGGGGATCTGACGAAGGCCGAGGAGTGCCAGGCGATGGTGCACTCGGCTCATGAGGCGTTCGGCACGTTGGACATCCTCGTCAACAACGTTGCAGCAGCGGTGGCGGGCAACGTCGTGGACACCAGCGTGGAGGACTTCGATCGGGTTCTCGACGTGTCGCTCCGGACGGCCTTCTTGGCCAGCAAGTACGCGGTGCCGGTCATGGTGGCCAAAGGAGCTGGCGCGATCGTCAACATCGGCTCGATCGCGGCCTTCAGGGGGGGCAACTATGTGGGCTACGCCGCAGCGAAGGGCGCGATGCACGCGCTGACCGTCGACATGGCGTATTCCCATGGCCGCGAAGGAATCCGTGTCAACGCCATCGCGCCCGGACATCTCACCACCCCCATGCTTCTCTCGAATGAGGGCCAGACGCCGGAGACGGGCCTCCGCCAACGAATGGCCAACGCGGCGGGTTTGCTCGGCACTGAGGGAAACGGGTGGGACGTCGCTTGGGCCGCCACCTTCCTGGCGAGTGACGAGGCTCGCTGGATCACCGGCGTGACGCTGCCGGTCGACTCCGGCATCATGTCGGTGACCCCGCTGATGATGGCCTCACAGCTGCGGGCCATCCCAGGGCTCGACGGGGGAGTACCCGCGCTGGACGGGGGGGTTGAGCACGTGACGGACCTGTGGGGTGACGAGGGGATCCTGCGAGCGGAGCTGCTCGAGGCCAATGATGCTGTGATTGAGGACGCCGTCTCGTACGCCGACCCCATGATGCTCCGCGGCCTGCTCTACCAGCTCACCGCCGACGAGGAGGTCGCGTCCACCGAGCTGACGCCTGTGTCGGGGATCGACGTTCCCACCGTCGCCGCCGAGTCCGACGTCGCGCTCCTGCGGGCTAGGGCCGCCGCCTTCCTCAAGGACTACCGCGACGCCGGGGCCGGACCGACCGGCATCGGCCCTCGAGAGCGGCTGGCGCGCAGTCTGGCGCTCACGGGAGGGGTCGAAGAAGTGCCGCCGGAGGACCTCGGGCTGTGGCTCGAGGAACTCGGGCTCGAGCCCAATGTGCGCGGTCTGACGTGGCAACGGCCGCCCCCGCCCGAGCGCCTGGGCTCGTTCTCGGTCGTCGTCATCGGCGCCGGGATGGGCGGGCTGAACGCCGCGGTCCAACTCAAGCACGCCGGCATCGACTTCACGGTGCTCGAGAAGAATCCGGGCGTCGGCGGAACCTGGTTCGAGAACCACTACCCCGGCGCCCGCGTCGACTCGCCCAGCCGCACGTACACCCACATCTTCGGCGTCGACATCATCCTGTCGCAGCCCTTCTGCGATCGGGAGGAGAACCAGCGCTACTTCAACCGCGTCGCCGACGACTTCGGCATCCGCCAGCACATCGTGTTCGACACCGAGGTGACGTCACTCACCTGGGACGAGGACAGCTCGACCTGGGAGGTCACGTCGAAGGGCCCCGATGGTCAGCGGGTGTGGCGCCCGAACGTCGTGATCAGCGCCGTCGGCCTCCTGTCCCGCCCGAGTGTGCCGGCCATCGCCGGCGCGAGCGACTTCGAGGGGGCGTCGTTCCACACGGCGCGTTGGCCCGGTGGCCTCGACCTGGCCGATAAACGCGTCGGGGTCATCGGCACGGGATGCTCGGGGATCCAGCTGGTCCCGGAGTTGGCGCTGCTGACCGGGCACGTCTTTGTCTTCCAGCGGAGCCCGCAGTGGCTCTTCGACCGCCCGGGCTATCGAGCGCCCTACCCACCGCAGGTGAACTGGCTCGACCGCAACTTTCCCTACTTCAGGAACTTCATGCGGTTCCGCGCCCATTGGCTTATGGGCCCCTATCTGTCAGGGCCACTTCGGGAGGTGGACCCGAGCTTCGAGCACCCGCGCGCCCGCAGCGCCGTGAACAAGCGACTCCTCGACGAGCGCGTCGCCTTCCTGGAGCGGAAGTTTGCCAGCCGACGCGACTTACTGGAGAAGATGGTGCCGGAGTGGCCCCCCTACGCCAAGCGGCCGGTGCAGGTCGATGCCGACTACTCCTACTACGACGCGCTCCTTCGAGACGATGTCACACTCGTCACGGACGGCATCGAACGGATCACGCAATCCGGGATACGGACAAATGACGGGGTCGAGCACGAACTCGACTTGATCGTCTTCGCGACCGGCTTCAGAGCGAACGAGTGCCTGTGGCCGATGGAAGTGCGTGGGCGTGGTGGCGTTTCCATCGAGGAGCTCTGGTCCAAGGATGGCCCCCGGGCATACCTCGGGGCTATGGCGCCGAACTTCCCGAACTTCTTCATGATCTACGGCCCGAACATGAACGCCTACGGCGGCCTCGGGGTCCTCAACCTCGAGGAGATGGTCGTCCGGTTCTCCCTCGAGTGCGTGGAGCACCTGCTCCTGAGCGGACGGCGGTCCATCGACGTGACCGAGGCCGCGTACTGGCGGTGGAATGCCGAACTCGACGAACGCGAGAGCTCAAGGATCTATATGGACCCGAGGGCGAAGAGCTACTACCAGAACGAGCACGGCCGCTCGGCGACGAACTGCCCCTTCTGGGGCAACGAGATGTGGCACCGGCTGCGAAATCCGAACCTCGAGGATCTGATCGTCCGATAGGCCTGACCCTCCACCCATCGGACAGTCACGCGTCCGGCCTGTCTGTCTGTACAGCTGTCGGCCGTACGTGCAACGAGTTGTCAGCAGTGAGCCGGAAGGTGGCCCGCTCGAGTGTCGGCAGAATCTCCGTGATATCGATCTCGCCGCTGGCGAAACGACCGATGACGGCGAATGCCATATTGGTCAGAATGAGCTCTATGTCCGCTTTCAGGGACGGCTCGACGTCGGCAAGCACCGCTTGGGAGATCGGATGGATGGCAGAGCGACCCTGATTCAGGAAGCGTTCTCCGCCCCGCCTTGTCTGCGCGATGGAGTAGGACCGAAGCATGGTGGGTGACCGCTCCCAGGGCTCGAACACCTGCCTCAGCACGCGCATCAGGCCCTCGTAGACCGTCTCGGTCCCGTCCGGCCTGGGAGTGGAGGCAAAGCTGTGCCGAGCCAACCAGTGCTCGAGTGCCACGTTGATGAGTTCGGCACGGCTGCCAAAGGTGCGGTAGATCGTCGCCAGCGACACCCGCGACCGTCGGGCCACCTCACGAAGCTGCACGCTTTCGTAGCCAGTCGACTCGAGAAGCTCTATCACCACGCCAATGATGCGGTCCTGGACCTCTGACTCCGTCCCGTCCCTCGATGCATGAGCCATGTGACCCCTCAGGCCGTCGGTTGATGATTCAGAGTAACCATGTTACCTTCCTGGTGGATTCAAACGTGGCGCCGCTCATCGCCTTCTGGCGACGCGGTGCGTCACTGAACAGGGAGGAGTTACTGCGTGACGATTGCGAGCGCCAGTGACGTCTACTACGACCCGTACGACATTGACATCGACGCCGATCCGTACCCGGTCTTCCGCCGCCTGCGCGAAGAGGCACCGCTCTATTACAACGAGCGACACGACTTCTACGCCGTCAGCCGCTTCGCCGATGTCGAGCGCGGCTATCTCGACCCCAAGACATACATCTCCGGCAGGGGCGGGATTCTCGAGCTGATCAGGGCCAACATCGCAATGCCCTCGGGTGTGCTCATCTTCGAGGACCCGCCGGTCCACACCATCCACCGGCGTCTGATGTCGAGGGTGTTCTCGCCGAACCGGGTGGCGGCGCTCGAACCCCAGATCCGAGAGCTGTGCGCACGCAGTCTCGATCCGCTGGTCGGCGCCGAGGAGTTCGACTTCATCGCGGATTTGGGGGCACAGATGCCCATGCGGGTCATTGGCATGTTGCTCGGCATTCCCGAGGGCGACCAAGAGGCGGTGCGCGACAAGGTGGACGCCAACCTGCGCACCGAGGCCGGCCAGCCCATGGAGGTGTCCGAGAACAAGAACATCGTGCCCACGGCCATGTTCGCCGAGTACATCGACTGGAGGGCCGAGCACCCTTCGGACGACATCATGACCGAGCTCCTTCAGGCGGAATTCGAAGACGAGAACGGGGTCGTCCGACGATTGACCCGCGACGAGCTCTTGACCTACATCGGCGTCATCGCCGGTGCCGGCAACGAGACGACCAGCCGTCTCATCGGATGGAGCGGCAAGGTCCTCGCCGACTATCCGGAGCAACGACGGGAGTTGGTCGAGGACCGATCGCTCATCCCCAACGCCATCGAAGAACTTCTGCGCTTCGAGACGCCCGCACCTCACGCGGCGAGGTACGTCACCCACGATGTCGAGCTCTACGGTGAGACGGTGTCCGAAGGCAGCATCATGATGCTCCTCCCGGGATCGGCTAACCATGATGACCGTCGTTTCCCTGACGGAGACACCTTCGACATTCATCGGAGCCAGGGGAAATCCCTCACCTTCGGCTACGGGATCCACCTCTGCCTGGGCGCAGCGTTGGCCCGCCTCGAGGGCAGGGTCGCGCTCGAGGAGGTCCTCAACCGATTCCCGACGTGGGAGGTGGACATGGACAGGGCCAAACTCGCCCCGACCTCGACTGTCCGGGGATGGGAGAGCCTCCCGGCCACCCTCCGGTGAGCCTGCGCGTGATGAAGCGTCACCGTCGGACAGATGAGAAGGGTTGGTGATGGGAGAGCTCGACGACAAGGTGGCTGTGATCACCGGTGCGGGGTCAGGCATGGCCAAGGCTTCGGTCAAGGTGTTCGTCCGCGAGGGTGCCAAGGTGGTAGCGGCCGACATCAGCGGCGCCGAGGTGGACACGGCGAAGGATGTAGACGGAGACGTGCTCCCGGTGCACTGCGACGTGACCCAGGAGGCGGACGTCGAGGCGCTCATGGCCACCGCCGTGAAGGAGTTCGGCCGGATCGACGCCGTGCTCAACGTGGCGGGGGTGGCCGACGGCGCCCAACTCGTCGAGTTGGACATGGAGACGTACGACCGGCTGATGGACGTGAACCTGCGAGGTGTCTTCCTCGGTATGAAGTACGGGATCCGCGCCATGCTGCCGATCGGCGGCGGCTCGGTCGTCAACTGGTCGTCGGTGGGTGGGCTCAACGGCAACGCCTACACGGCGGTCTACAACGCATCGAAGCACGCGGTGATCGGCGCCTCGAAGTCCGCCGCCATCGAGTACGGCCCCAAAGGGGTCCGGGTCAACGTCATCTGTCCCGGTTACGTCAAGACGGAGATCATGTCTAAGGACGCAGAAGCTCACATGCCCGAGATCGTGCTGAAGGCGGCTCTCGGGCGCGGCGGGCTCCCCCATGAGGTGGCTGAGGTCGGGAGCTTCCTCGCCTCCGACCGGGCGTCCTTCATCTCGGGCGCCGTCATCGCGGTCGATGGGGGCTGGTCCGCCAAGCTGGCGTAGGTCGAACAGGCCGAATGGCTAGGCCGGAAACTCGATCACGCCGCGGATATTGGTGCCGGCGTGCATGTCGTCGTAGCCCATGTTGATCTCATCGAGGGTGTACGTCCGGGACACCAGTTCATCGAGTTTGAGCGCTCCCTGCTCATAGAGCGCGAGCAGTCGCGGCACGTCGCCCGACGGGGACATCATCCCGTAGAGGCAGCCTTGGATCCTCTTCTGGTACATGGCGAGCAGCAACAGGTTGACCGGGATCCCGACGGTGGCACGCGGGGCGACCGCGGTGACGACGACGGTGCCCGCCTTGCCGACTGACTCGATGCCCTGGGCGATGTGATCGCCAGTCAGGACACCGACGGTCACGATGGCCGAGTCGGCGCCCTGGCCGTTGGTGAGCGAGCGGGACAGCTGGATGGCCTCGTCCATGGACACCAGCGCGTCGGTCGCGCCGAGCCGCAGTGCCGTGTCGCGCTTCAGCTGCACCGGGTCCACCGCGATGACGCGGCTCGCGCCGGCGTGGGCGGCGCCCTGCACGGCGTTGATCCCGATGCCGCCGGTGCCCATCACGATGACGACGTCCCCAGGCGCCACCTCCGCCGCGTTGACGGCCGACCCCCATCCGGTCGGGACCGCGCAGCCGAGGAGCGCGGCCGAGAGCAGCGGAATGTGCTCGGGGATCTTGATGCAGGACCACTCGGGCATGACGGTCCACTCTGCGAAGGCGCCGGTGAGCGAGGACTTGGCCACGTCCCGACCTCGGTAGTGCAGCCGGAAGGTGCCGTCGAGCATGCAGCCCTGCCCCATGAGGGCGCCGTTGTCGCAGAGGTTCTGCATCCCTCTGGCGCACCATCGGCACCGCCCGCAGCCGGGGATGAACGACGAGACGATGTGGTCCCCCGGTCGCAGGGAGCGCACGCCCGGTCCGACCCGCTCGACGATCCCGGCCGCCTCGTGGCCACCGCAGTAGGGGAAGTGCGCGACGATGCCGTCAGCCTTGGCCACGTGGTCGTCGGAATGGCAGAGACCCGACGCCACGATCCGAACGAGCACCTCGTACTCCTTCGGGTCGTCGAGGTCCGCCTCGATGACCTCCCACTTCGCGGGCTGCTCCATGAGGACCGCCGCTCTCGTCTTCATTTCCGTCTCCTCTGTTGCGTCGACCTGGCGGAAGGGTGTCCCTCGGCGACCTTCACCCTCCCTGGGCCCGGGTGACATTCTCGCCTCTCGACGCCGTCGCCGGCCGACGTGGGTATATTCCATGGCCCGATGGAACTTCCGCGTGCCCCGCTGGACGGCGTGCGGGTGGTCGAGGTTTCGCTCGGCGTCAGTGTCGTCGGCGCCGGAATGGCGGCCAGCCTTCCCGGCAGCCTGCTGCGCGACCTCGGTGCAGAGGTGGCCAGGATCGAGTCCGCCCAGCGCTCGACCCTCGACGCCGGCGTTCAGTATCAGCGGGTCTGGGATCGCGGCAAGGAGATCGTCGCGGTGGCCGACGACGACGCCGCTGATGCCGTCGGGGCCCTGGCACGCGACGCCGACGTCGTGTTCCTCTGTGGTCCCGAGACCGCCATCGAGCAGCAGGGCCTGGGCACGTCGGATCTGGCCCGCGCCAACCCACGGTTGATCGGCGTCCGTGTCCGCCCCGGCTTGAACGCCAAGGGCGCCCTGCCCGACCTCGAGCTGCTGGTGGCGGCACGCGCCGGGCTGACCACCCAGATCCGCGGCCACGAGGCGGGCCGTCCGGTCTTCCCCACCCTCGCTGTCGGGCAGGCCGGCGCCGCCCTGTCCGCCACCGTCGGCGCACTGGCCGGCCTGTACCAGCGCGAGCGGAGCGGCGTGGGAGCGTGGGCCGAGACGTCGCTCTACGAGGGGATGGTGGCTCTGCTGCCCATGATCGTGGGCCGGGTCGAGCACCACTCGCCGACCACCCGTCTGCTCTGGGAGCAGCAGGGTCCGGCGGAGACGCTGTGCTACCGCTGTGCCGACGGCGGCTACCTCCAACTCTGGTTCGGTGCCAAGGGCGCCTACGAGGCCTTCCTCGAGCACATGGGCGAGCCGCCGAGCCACCAGGGCTACAACGCCGACCTGATGAGCGGCGCCATGGTGGAGCGGGGCCGGCGCTGGGCGGTCCGGTTCACTTCCCGCGACCGCGCCTGGTGGCTCGAGGACCTCGCTGGTCGGGACTTCCGGTGTGAGCCGGTCCTCGGTCCCGGGGAGGCCCTGCGTGATTCGCACGTCCGCGACGTCGGCCTCGCCGTGGCCCAAGACGACCCCGAACGCGGCTCGCTCACCGGCGTGGGTCCCGTGGTGCGCATCGTCCCCGTCGGAGACGGTGCCGGTCCAAGGGCAGGCGAGGAGGGACCCTGGCTCTCCGGAGTCCGGGTTCTCGACCTGTCGGCCTATCTCGCCGGCCCCATCACGCCACTCGTCCTGGCCGAGCTCGGCGCCGACGTCGTCAAGGTGGAGCCGGTGACCGGTGACGTGCACCGGAGCATGGAGCCGATGTTCGCAGCGGGGCAGCGCGGCAAGCGGGCGCTGGCTCTCGACCTGAAGGCGCCCGACGCGGCCGCCGTGCTCAGCCGTCTGTTCGAGTGGAGCGACGTGGTCCACCACAACTCCCGGGTCGGACTGGCCGAGCGGCTGGGCTACGACGAGGCCGCCGTGCGCGCCGCCAACCCGGAGGTGGTCTACAGCTTCGCAAGCGGGTGGGGCGAGAGGGGGACCCGCGCGCTGCTCCCCCTCAACGACCAGCTGATGCAGGCGTTCTCCGGCGTGGAGTACGCCCAGGGTGGGTCCGGGCAGCCACCGACGTACCTGGTCTGGGGTGCGGTCGACGTGACGGGCGGCTGGATCGCCGCGAGCGGCGTCCTGGCCGGGCTCTTCGCCCGCCTGAGAACCGGGGCCGGGCAACGCGTCTCGAGCAGTCTCTTGGCCGCGGGGCTGTTCCTGGAGTCTGGGGCGTTCCTCGCCGGGGACCGGGTCGTCACCGGCCCGGTCCTCGATGCCGGCCAGCGTGGTTATGGCGCCGCCTATCGGCTCTACGAGGGCGCCGACGCTGCCTGGTTGGCCTTGGCGGTTCCCGACGCCGCCGCTTGGCGTCGGTTGCGCGATCTGCTGGGAGTCGACGAAGTGCCGGCTGAACCGCCACCCCTGCGGACGAAGTCGGGCGAGCCCCAGCCCGCGGAACTGGTCCTCGAAGCGGCCTTCCGCGGCAAGGACGCGTCGTCGTGGGTGAGCGAACTCCGCACAGCCGGGGTACCGGCCGAGCTGGCCGTCGAGGTCGACCGCACCGGTTTCAGCGCGGGCTTCCTCGACGATCCGGTGAACCGTCAGCTGGGTCGGGTGCTCGCCTACCGCTGGGGCGACCGGGGCACGGTCGAACAGCCGCGCTTCGGGCCCCGCGTCGGACCGGTGGCCCGGCCCGGCGCGCGCGCCGGCATCGCGAACCTCGGCGAGCACACGGACGAGGTCCTCGAGGAAGTCGGTTTCGACGCGGCGTCGCGCGAGGAGCTGGCCGCGGCGGGGGCGATCGCACGGTCCCGGTAGGGGCTCAACGCGGCGCGGCCTGGGCGACTGCCCCGGAGCCCAGGAGCGACTCGACCTCGTCGGGATCGACGCCCCACGCGACGAGGACCTCGCGCGTGTGCTGGCCTGCGACGACGGGTGGCCCGGGCGCACCTGACGGCGTCCGGCTGAAGCGCGGTGCGGGTGCCGGCTGCACGACGCCGTCCACCGTGACGAACGTCCCCCGGGCGAGGTGGTGCGGATGTTGGGGTGCTTCGGCCATCGTCAGCACCGGAGCGAAGCACGTGTCGGTGCCCTCGAGGAGGTCGCACCACTCGCGCAGCGTCCTTTGCTTGAAGGTGGCCGCGAGAAGCTCTTTGCCGTCGGCCCACGTGTCGCGGTCGCCCTGTTGGGACACCAGCGTCTGGTCGACCCCGATGCGCCGCAGGAGCTCTCGGTAGAACCGGGGCTCGCCGGCACCGACCGAGACGTACCGCCCATCGGCCGTCTCGTAGACGTTGTAGTGGGGTGCTCCGAGGTCGAGGATGTTGGTCTCCGGTTCGTCCGACCACAGGCCCTCGGCGCGCAGCCCGTAGAAGAGGGTCGAGAGGAGCGCGACCCCGTCCACCATGGCGGCATCGACGACTTGGCCCAGGCCGGAGCGGGACCGCTCGAGCAGCGCACCCATGATGCCGATCACCAGCAGCATCCCACCCCCGCCGTAGTCGCCGAGCAGGTTCAGCGGCGGCATCGGTGGCTCACCGCGCCGGCGCAGATGCTCGAGGGCGCCGGCAAGAGCCACGTAGTTGATGTCGTGCCCCGGCGCGGGCGCGTACGGACCGTCCTGGCCCCAGCCGGTGACCCGGGCGTAGACGAGGCTGGGATTGCGATCGAGACAGGTTTCGGGCCCGAGGCCGAGGCGCTCGGCGACACCGGGACGGCTACCTTCCACGACCACGTCGGCCTGGTCGATCAATTCGAGCGCCACCGTGAGGCCGTCGGGATGGGTGAGGTCGACCGCGACAGCCCGCTTTCCCCTGGTGACGAGGTCGATCCTCCGCCTGCCCTTGAGCATCCGCGTCATCGGCGTCTCGTCGGCGTCCGGAGCCACGTTCCCCACCCGACCGACCGAGATCACGTCGGCACCCAGGTCGGCGAGAACCATGGCGGCGAACGGGCCCGGTCCCCGGCAGTCCAATTCGACGACCCTCAACCCGGACAGCGGCCCTTCCATTTCACCGATCCCCTGTGCGCTCACCCGATGCTCGAACCATTGTGTTGGAACATAGACGGATCTTCGACCGCAACGATGAGGTTCCACCTCGCGGCCGGCCCCGATGGGGCAGCATGACACCCGAGACTGCTCGTTGCACCGAACGGGAGGTCACTTCGACGGAGAGGAACGCGATGTCCGGTCCGCTTTCGGGGTACAGGGCCATCGAGCTGGCGGGCATCGGTCCCGGTCCCTTTGCCGCCATGATGCTCTCGGACATGGGTGCCGAGGTGCTTCGCGTCGACCGAGCCGACTCCGTACGCGATGGCGCGTCAGCTCCGCTCTGGGACGTCAACGCACGGGGGCGTCGGTCGCTTGGTGTCGATCTGAAGCATGCTCAGGGCCGGGAGGTCGTCCTGCGTCTGGTCGAGCGGGCAGACGCCCTCATCGAGGGCTTCCGCCCCGGAGTGACCGAACGGCTGGGAATCGGTCCCGACGACTGCCTGGCTCGAAATCCGACCCTCATCTACGGGCGGATCACCGGGTGGGGACAAGACGGGCCGTACGCCCACGTGGCCGGTCGCGACATCAACTACATCGCTCTTTCGGGAACGCTGTCAATGATCGGACGGAGCGGGGGCCCACCGGTGCCTCCGCTCAACCTGATCGGTGATTTCGGCGGAGGCGGCATGTTGCTGGCCTTCGGCATCGCGTGTGGGATGCTCGAGGTCGCCCGATCCGGGAGGGGTCAGGTGATCGACGCCGCCATGGTGGACGGCGCCGCGATCCTGGCGGGGATGATGCACGGGCTTCGAGCGTCCGGGGACTGGGGAGAGCGGGGCACGAACCTGCTCGACTCCGGGGCGTGGTTCTACGAGGTGTACGAGACGGCGGATGGCGGCTTCGTCTCGTTGGGGCCTCTCGACGCCGAGACCTGCCAGGAGTTGCTGCGCCGCACCGGGTTGGCCGCCGATGTCGACGGGGGAGGCGCCGTTCCCGAACAGTCGAACAGGGAGGCGTGGCCCGCGATGAAACGTCGTCTGGCCACCTTGATCAAGACCAAGTCCCGAGACGAGTGGTGCACCCTCCTGGAGGGGACCGACGTCTGCTTCGCCCCCGTCCTCGATCCCGATGAGGCGCCGCGGCACCCGCACAACCGCGCACGCGGCACGTTCACGGAGGTCGACGGCGTCCTGCAACCATCGCCGGCCCCCCGTTTCAGCCGGACCGCCCCCGAGATCGCCGGCCCTCCGCCCGGACCGGGTGAGCACACCGCGCGGGCGTTGTCCGACTGGGGCTTCAGCGCTGAGGAGATCGCCGGGCTGCGCACGGCTGGCGCCGTCCGTCAGCGCCTGGAGGCCCAGCGTGAGCACGAGAAACGATCAGATTTCGTGGACTGAGTAAGTGCTCACATACAAAATGTGATAAGTAAGGACTCATGCACACGGGATTAGGTCTCCAGTTCGCGAATCTGGACGGCAAGGCCACCGACGCCGAGGCGTACCGCCGGGAGTTGGATCTTGCCGCCCGGGCCGAGGACGTCGGCTTCGACTCGGTGTGGGGATCCGAACACCACTTCTCGGATTACCAGCTGACCTCACAGACGCCGATGTTCCTGTCGTGGATGGCGGGGAGACGACCACGCGGGTCAAACTCGGCACGTTCGTCACCGTGCTGCCCTGGCACGACCCCGTGCGCGTGGTGGAGAGCTTCTCCGTGTTGGACCATCTCTCCGACGGCCGGGCCATCCTGGGGATCGGCCGAGGTCTCGGACGGATCGAGTTCAACGGCTTCCGGGCCGAGATGGGTGAATCGCGGCGCCGCTTCACCGAGTACTCCGAGGCGATCCTCGAGGCGCTCGAGACGGGCTATATCGAGCACGACGGCGAGTTCTACAAGCAGCCGCGGGTCGAGATCCGGCCGCGTCCCCTCGCCAGCTTCAAGGGTCGGACGTTCGCCTCGGCAGTCTCGCCCCAGTCGATGGAGCTGATGGCCCGCCTGGGGGTCGGCATCATGGTGATCGCCCAGAAGCCCTGGGAGACGACCGAGGCGGAGCTCGCCGAATACCGCCAGCGCTATCTGGAGCATCAACGGCTTCGAGGCGCCCAAGCCGATTCTTGTGGTGGTGGCCGGTGTGTGCAACGACGCCAAGGGCGCCCAGAGGATGCGCGAGGTCCACCTTCAGCGCTGGGCCCGGTCGACGGTCGAGCACTACGAGTTCGACAACCGGGGCTTCGCTGAGATCGAGGGCTACGAGTACTACGGCGCACTGGCGAACAACATCGCCAAGCACGGGTTGGACAATTTCAACGGCTTCCTCGCCGACCTCCAGGTGTGGGGCACGCCCGAGCAGGTCACCGAGAAGCTGCTGGACTACGCCCGGCGGACCGACGCGGGGGCCCTGGTCGTCCCGCTGTCGTTCGGCGGCATGTCCGGCGGAGGAGGCACGAGCCAACTTCGACCTGTTCGCGGCGGAGGTGCTCCCCGAGCTCCAGCGTCACGACGTCGGCGGCGATCTCGGAGTGACCCACGGCGCGCTGGCCGCAGAGGTGCACGAGGCGCCTGTTTAGACCTCGATGACGGTGGCCGTGCCCATGCCGCCGCCGGCGCACATGGCGGCCACACCGATGCCGCCGCCGCGCCGCCGCAGCTCGTAGACGAGCGTCGTGAGCATGCGTGTCCCGGTCATGGCGACGGGGTGGCCCAGACTGCAACCACTGCCGTTCGGGTTCACCTTGGCGGCGTCGAGGCCGAGCGCATCGACCGTGGCGACGCACATGGATGCGAACGCCTCGTTGATCTCGAAGAGCGCGACGTCGTCGAGTCCGAAGCCGGCACGCTGGAGTGCCCTGGGGATCGCCTTGATGGGGGCCAGCCCCGTCTCGGCGGGCGGGACACCGACGGAGGCCCAGCTGCGCACGGTGGCCAGGATCTCGATCCCCTCGCCGGCGGCGAGGTCGGACGAGGCGATGACCACGGCCCCGGCCGCGTCGTTGACGCCGGCAGCGTTGCCGGCGGTGATGCTGAACCCCTCGATCTCGGGATGGAGGGGTTTGAGCGACGCCAGCTTCTCGAGCGTGGTGTCGCGTCGAGGGTGCTCGTCGACCGCGAACGTGATGGAGCTACCGTCGCGGCGCGCGACGTCAACGGGGAGTATCTCCTCTTCGAACCGGCCGGCATCGATTGCGTCGATGGCCTTTCGATGGGAATGGAAGGCCCACTCGTCCATCGCCTCGCGGCTGACTCCGGCCAGGCACGCCGCGTTCCAGCCGACCGTGATGCTCATGTCACGGATGGGCGCCTCGACGGTCTCGGGGTGGCTGGGCGACAACCAGCCTTCCGTGCAGTCGTCGGTGCCGGGGATCCGGCGGTTGCACACCGGCGCCATGGAGGCCGACTGGACGCCCCCGGCGACCACGGCACGATCCATGCCGGCCATCACTGAGGCCGCCGCCATGTTGGTCGTCGTCAACCCAGAGGCGCAGTGCCGGTTCAAGGCCACCCCGGCCACCTCCGTCAAGCCCGCCGCAATGGCGGCGTGCCGGCCGATGGCGCCACCGCCGGCAAGGGACTCGCCGAAGATGACGTCGTCGAGAGCCGCCGGATCGAGCCCGGACCGCGCGACCGACTCGGCGACCGTGAGCCGGGCCAGGTCGAACGGATCGGTGTCGGCCAGGGTGCCACGCCTCGCCGTTCCGATGGCCGTTCGGCAGGCCGAGATGATGACTGCGTCGGTCAAGGGACCCTCCTGAGACGCTCGGGCACGGGCACGCCCAGGCGGGACGCCGTTGCGACCGCCACAGGCCGACATTACTGTGCCGAGTCAGGGAGCGTTCACTTACTCCGTCCGGCGCAAGCAGGGTCAGGGTGCGGGGTGGGCTCGATGCGGGAGGAGTCGCCGTGGCCAAGGGCATCATGATCGTGGAGTCCGAGCCGAGCGACCCGAGCCGGGAGGCCGAGTACAACGAGTGGTACCGCGAGGTCCACGCTCCGGAGCTGTGCGCCCTCCCCGGGTTCGTCGGCGTCCGGCGCTACAAATTGCGCAACGAGGTTGGCGGCCCGCCGGCCGGGGAAGGGAAGCGCCGCTACGTCGCCATCTACGAGTTGGAGGCCGACGACCTGGCGGTTCCGCTCGCTGCGCTGCAGGCCCGGGCGGAGGATCGCGCGGCCCCGGTGAGCGACGTGCTCCAGCTGGGCCCACCCCCGGCCGTGCACGTCTACGAAATTGATCGAGTGAAGGTGGACCTGCTTCTTCGCAATGCGCTCGTGGTGGACGGCACCGGCACGCCGGCGCGGCCCGCCGACGTGGGCGTGGCGGGGGATCGCATCGCGGCCGTGGCGGCAGCGGGGGCGCTCGACCCCGGCGCCGCCGCCGAGGTGGTGGACCTCGACGGGTTGACCCTGGCGCCCGGGTTCATCGACGTGCACACCCACTACGACGCGCAGATCCTCTGGGACGGCGATCTCACCCCGTCGAGCTGGCACGGGGTGACCAGTGTGGTCATGGGGAACTGCGGCTTCGGCGTGGCCCCGACCCACCCGGAGCATCGGGACACGATCGTGCGCCTGCTCGAGAACGTCGAGGGGATGTCGATGGACGCGCTCAACGCCGGCATCGACTGGTGCTTCGAGTCGTTCCCCGAGTACCTCTCCGCGTTGGAGCGCCGGCCGAAGCGCCTCAACGTCGGCGCCTTCGTCGGCCACTCACCGCTCCGCCTGTGGGCGCTCGGGGGCGACGAGCGGCCGGCGACGGCCGACGAGATCGCCGCCATCCGCGAGATCGTCCGCCAGGCGATGGAGGCGGGCGCCATCGGCTTCTCGACGTCGCGCCAGCCGGCGCACCAGGGCGCCTACGGCAGGCCCGTCCCGAGCCGGTTCGCCGACGACGACGAGGTGTACGCCCTGGCGTCCGTCCTGGGCGAGCTCGGCAAGGGTGTCCTGCAGGTCTCCATCGGTCCGGGGCTGTTCGTCGAGCAGTTCTCGGACCTGGCGGTGCGCTACGGGGTGCCGGTCACCTGGACGGCCCTGGTCGCCCGCGCCGACAAGCCCGGGGCCGCACTGCGCACCGTCGAGCGGGGGGCGGCCTTGCCGGGGGAGGTGTACCCGCAGGTCGCCTGCCGGCCGATCGTCATGCAGATCACCCTGGCCGACCCCGGGCCGCTCGCCGAGGTGGACGAGTGGAAGGAGGTGCTGGCCTGCCCGCGGGAAGAGCGCGCCGCCCTCTACCGGGACGCGTCCTGGCGTGACCGCGCCCGCCAGCCGACCCTCGCCGCCTGGGGCCACCGGTGGTCCAAGGTCGACGTCGAGGAGACGCAGGCCCACGGAGCGTTGGTGGGCCTTCCCCTCGACGCGCTGGCGGCAGAGCGGGGCACGACCCCGTTCGACCTGATGCTCGACCTCGCGTTGGACGACGACCTGGACACGCGTTTCCGCGTGGTCATGGACAACGACGGTGACGCGGAGATCGGCGACCTGCTCGCCGACCGGCGCGTCCTTCTCGGGTTGTCCGACGCCGGCGCGCACGCCAGCCAGCTGTGCGACGCCTGCTTCTCGACGCATCTGCTGGGCCACTGGGTGCGCGAGCGCCGGGCGCTCTCGTTGGAAGAGGCCGTGTGGCGGCTCACGGGTCATCCCCATGCCGCCTTCCGCCTGCCGCGACCGCGGCCTGGTCGCCGAGGGCTTCCACGCCGACCTGGTGGCCTTCGACCCCGCCACCGTGGGCACGACGCCGGTCGAGCGCGCCGACGACCAGCCGGGTGGGGCGGAGCGGCTGCTGGTGCGCAGCACCGGCATCCAGCACGTCTGGGTCAACGGCACCGCGACGCGCACCGGCGGCGAGGACGTGGCCGGCGTGGCCCCCGGGTCCCTCATCCGCGCTTGAGGACCGCCGACACCTATCCCTCGGGTTCGGGGATGGCGCGCAGGTAGGGCGCCATCATCAGCGGGGTCACACTGAGCACGCCGGACTCGACCGGCAGGACGACACCGGTGATCCAGCGGGCCTCGTCGCTGGCCAGGAAGGTGACCGCGTAGCCGACGTCCCACCCGTCGCCCGGGGTGCCCAGCAGCCCGGCCTCCGAGCGCATGCTGTTCATGAAGGCGGCCCGTGGTCCGGGCGCGGAGACGGACATGACCATCGGCGTTGTGATGTGCCCGGGGGCGATGGCGTTGACGCGGATGCCCTGGCGACCGTGGGAGTAGGCCATGTCGACCGTCATGGCGATGAGCGCGCCCTTGGCGGCGGAGTACGCCACCGTGCCGTCCCCGCGCAGCGCCGAGATCGACGAGATGTTGACCACGGAGCCGGCGCCCCGCTCGGCCATGACCGGGACGGCGTACTTGGAGGCGAGGAACGCCGTCCGCAGGTTGATGTCCAGCGCGCGGTCCCAGGCTTCCTCGGTCGTGTCGACGACGGTGCCCAGCGCGGCCAGGCCGATGTTGTTGACGAGGATGTCGACGCCGCCGAACGCCCCGACCGCCGCCTGCACCATGGCCTCGCACTGCGCGGCCACCGTCACGTCGGCCGCGAAGACCTCGGCGGTGCCGCCCTCCTTGGCGATGATGTCCCGCGTCTCCTCCGCCCGTTCGGGATGCAGGTCGACGAGCAGCACCCGCGCCCCCTCGCGGGCCAGCAGCACTGCGCTGGCCTTGCCGGTCCCGATGCCCGGCCCGGGCGTCGACCCGGCACCGGTGACGATGGCCATCTTTCCCTCGACCCGCCCAGCCCGTTGCACCATGTCGTGCTCTCCTTTGCTCGAATCTCGAATCGTCTACCAGCGCGTCAGCAGCGCGGCGCCGGCCTCGTACCCGCCGACGTTCGTCACGGCGGCCACCTCGGCCCCCTCCACCTGGCGTTGGCCCGCTTCACCGCGCAGCTGCCGCACGGCCTCGGCGGTGTGCCCGAAGCCGGCGTGCAGGCGGCCGCCCGAGAGCTGCCCGCCCCAGGTGTTGAGGGGAAGCTCACCGCCGGGCCCGATGCGGGTGCCGCCCTCGACGAACGCCCCGGCCTCGCCGGTGCCGCAGAAGCCCATCGCCTCGAGCCACCAGACCACCTCGATGGTGAAGCCGTCGTAGAGCTCGGCCACGTCGACGTCGCCTGGCCGCAGGTCCGTGCGGTCCCACATGGCGGCGGCGGTGGCGTGGCCCACCCGTGCCGAGGTCCTCCCACTGCTCCCAGGACGGGCGGCCGTCGATGACCCCCGCCATCGCCTCGATCCGCACCGGCGCCCGGAGGTCGGCGGCGGTGTCGGCGGCAGAGACCACGATCGCCGTCGAGCCGTCGACGGGGACGTCGCAGTCGTAGAGGCAGATCGGCGTCGAGATCATCCGCGACGCCAGGTAGTCCTCGAGCGTCAGCGGATCGCGGTACACGGCGTCGGGATTGCGCGCCGCGTGCCGGCCGCTGGGTGACGGGGATCCATCCCAGCTGGTCGCGGGTGGCGCCGTACTCGTGCATGTAGCGGGTCGCGTACGGGGCGATCTGGACGACCGGGGACAGGGCGCCGACGGGCAGCAGCCAGGCCAGCGGTCCCTCCGCCTCGGCATGGATCGACCCGTAGGCCGGTCGCCCGCCGGCATGGCGTGCCGCGCTGCCCTCCTTGACGGTGCGCCAGACGACGACGTGGCGCGCCTCGCCGGTGGCCACCGCCTGTGCCGCGCCGTAGAAGGGCAGGCTCATGCCTTCGACCAGACCCTGGCGCCACCTCGTGGTGATCCCGAGGGCGTCCTGGACCTCGTAGAGGTTGCCGTCGGCGTAACCCGGGAGGTTGGCCTTCCCGCCCCCGGGGAACATGGCCAGCCCGTCGATGTCGTCGACGCCGAGGCCGGCATCGTCGATGGCGGCCAGCACCGCGTCGAGGGTGAGCTGGAATCCCGACCGGGGGATCTGGCGCCCGATGGCGGACTGGCCCACGCCGGAGATCACGGCGCGCCGCTCCAGCCACTCGCCCGCCATCGAGCGCGTCGTCCCGGTGGCGACGAAGCTCGGGATGGCGAACCCGCCCGGCCCGGGTTCGAACCCCACCTCCACCTCGGTGCCGACCGCGACGTCCTCGGGGGGCAGGCCGCGCAGGCGCCCCATGACCCGCACCCCGGGGTGGTCGGGGAACTCCACGAGCACCAGGGCGAAGGGCACTTCGAGGTTTGGGAGCCACTTCTGGTGGTTGACGGTGAAGCTGTAGACCGTGCCGGGGCTCGTCACCTCCTGCGGGGCGGTGTCCCGGCTCCGGCAGCGCCGGCAGATTCCCCGCGGCGGGAAGCTCTCGGCCCCGCAGGCGTTGCAGCGCTCGACGAGCAGCCGGCCCTCGGCCGCCGCCGCCCAGAACGGCGCGGTCTCCTCGCTGACGGCGGGGGGGATGCCTACGGACGCGTCCATGCGATCCTCAACCGATGACCTGCTCGTCCTTGAGCCGGCTGATCTCGGGCCAGGTCAGTCCCAGCTCGAGCAGCACGTCCTCGGTGTGCTCGCCGTGCTCGGGACCCCGGCGCGGGACCCCGGGGTCGCCGTCGAATTGGACGGGACTCGTCACCAGGGGGATGGAGACGCCGTCGCCCATGTCGACGTCGGCGATGTAACCGTTGGCCCGCACCGCTGCATCATCGTGGAGTTCGGCCGGTGTCTGCACCGGCGCCCATTCCCCCTCGATGTCCGCCAGGGCGCGGGCCCACTCCGCGAGGGTGCGCCCGGCGAAGACGGACTCCAGCCACTCGACGCAGGAGCGGGCGTTGTGACGGCGAGCCTCCAGGTCGAGCCAACGGGGGTCGGCCGCGGCGTCGGGATGCCCCAGGGCGGCGCACAGCTCGGCCCAGCGTTGATCGGCGGCGATCATGCTCAGCGCCACGAAGCGCCCGTCGGCGGTCCGGTAGGGGAGCGTCAGCGGGTTGCGGGTCTCGTAGCGATCCGGTGCGGCCTCGGTCGCGCCCCCGCCCCCGAGCTTGGCGTTGACGATGTCGGGTTGCACCTGCCACATGCCCGACGCCAGCAGCGAGGCGTCGATCAGCGACGCCGCTCCGGTCGTGGCTCTGTGGTAGAGCGCGGCGCTGACCGCCCCGGCGATGGTGAGCCCGCCGACCACGTCCCCGAAGGCCGGCCGCGTCGGCAGCGGCCACTCGGCCCCGGGCGGGGTCAGCGTGTGCTGCATGCCGCTGCGGGACCAGTAGGTCGTGACGTCGTAGCCGCCGCGCCCGGCGTCGGGGCCGCGCGCACCGAAAGCGGAGCCGCGCACGTAGATCACCGACGGGTTGTCGCCGCGCACGTCGTCGACGTCGATGCCGAGACGTTGCCGGGCGTCGGGGCGCAGGCTGGTCAGGAAGACGTCGGCCCGCCCGATCAGCGTCGCCAGCAGCGCCCTTCCGGCGGGCCGGCGGAGGTCGACGGCGACCGAGCGCTTGCCCCGGTTGGCGGACTGAAAGAACGGGTCGTGGCCGTGGTACACGTTGTGCAGCCCCGAGGTGACCAGTCCCCGGTACGGGTCGCCGGTCACGGGGTGCTCCACCTTGATCACCTCGGCGCCCCACTCGGTCAGCACCGAGCCGGCCATGGGCACGAAGACGTGGGAGGCGACCTCGACGGCACGGACGCCGGCCAGCGGCCCACCCACGGCGAGGACGCTCAGCCGGGCAGGAGCGACGGCGGCAGCCCGATGCTGCGCGGCTCCAGGAAATTGAGGAGGCCCTCGGGTCCGAGCTCGCGTCCCATGCCGGACTGCTTGAAGCCGCCGAACGGGACGAGCGGGAAGGGCGGGTAGCTGCCGTTGACGGCAATGCTGCCGGTGCGCACCCGCCGCGCCACGCGCAGCGCCCGCTCCGGGTCGGCGCTCCACACACCACCGGAGAGCCCGTAGTCCGAGTCGTTGGCGATGCGGACGGCGTCGTCGTCGCCGTCGTGCGCGAGCACGCACAGCACCGGACCGAAGATCTCCTCCCGGGCCACCCGCATGGAGTTGTCGACGTCGCCGAGGATCGTCGGGGCGACGTACCAGCCCTTGGGGAGGTGGGCCGGGCGCGTCCCGCCGGCGACGATGCGGGCGCCCGCCCCGGTGGCGAGGGCGATGTATCCCTCGACCCGCGTGCGCTGGCGCTCGGCCACCAGTGGTCCGACCTCGGTCGCCGGATCGTGCGGGTCGCCGACGGCGATGCCCGCCGCCGCCGCCGCGGCCAGCTCCAGCACTTCCTCGTAGCGCGCCCGCGGCACCAGGATCCGGGTGTGGGCCCCGCACACCTGTCCGGACAGGTGCATGCCGCCGTGCACCATCCGGGGGATCACGCCGGCGAGATCCGCGTCGTCGAGCACGAGCGAGGCCGACTTGCCGCCGAGCTCGAGCGAGACCCGGGTCATGCGCTCGGCGCAGAGGGCCATGATGCGCCGGCCGGCCGCGCTCGAGCCGGTGAAGGCGACCTTGTCGACGCCGCCATGGGTGACGAGGTGTTCGCCGACGTCGCGGTCGGCGGGCACGACGTTCACCACGCCGGGCGGCACTCCGGCCTCGTCGAGCACCTCGGCCAGGATGAAGTTGCTGAGCGGCGCTTCGGGCGGCGGCTTGAGGACCACGGTGCAGCCGGCCGCCAGGGCCGGCCCGGTCTTCCACGAGCCCAGGGTGACGGGAGCGTTCCACGGCACGATGGCCGCCACCACGCCGACCGGCTCGCGCGTCACCAGGGCGGCCCGGTCGCCGGTGACGAGGGTCCGCTCGAACTCGAAGGTGCGGAGCAGCGTCGCGTAGTAGTCGAAGACCGGACCGACGAGCCCGGTCTGGGCCTGCGGCGCCTGGCTGATGGCGCAGCCCATCTCCTCGGTCGTGACCGCGGCGATGTCGGGCGAGCGCTTTGCCAGGAGCTCGGCGGCGCGGGCGAGGATCTCCGCGCGCGCCGCCGGGAGCATGCGGGGCCAGGGCCCCTCGTCGAAGGCCCTTCGGGCGGCGTCGACGGCGCGGTCGATGTCGGCGACGGTGGCCAGCGGCACCGACCCCACGACCTCCTCGGTCGAGGGCGACACCACCTCCAGCGTGGCCGGGCCGGCCGGCTCGGCCCACTTCCCGTCGATGAAGAAGGACGGCCTGTGCAGCAACCGCTGGTCCAACGCGTCCCTCCTCTACGGGTTGCGGCGGGTCGTGCGCCGCCGGGCGGACCCGGGCGTCACCGGGTCGGTGCGTCCAGGTGGTACAGCCTGGTCGCGGTGTGCTGCAGCACGTTCCCGACGACCTCGTCGGGCAGGCCGGCCAGCGACCGTTCCATGACGTCACGCGGGCTCGGGCGATTCCGACGCCGGCCCGGGGGAGAGGCTGGTGGCGTGCGGGAAGTCGGTCTCGAACATGAGGTTGTCGCCGAGCAAGTCGATCACCGAGCGCATGGAGGCCCGCTCGAACCAGTACATGCCGTAGATCTGCCGGCGCATGTACTCGCTCGGGAGCAGCCGCTCGGGGTAGTCCTTGTGGGCGCCCACGTTGAGCCACTGCCAGTCCATGCTCTCGGCCAGGAAGGGCAACCAGCCCGCACCGTTCTCCACCGAGACGAAGTTGAGATCGGGGTAGCGGTGGCAGACGCCGCTCAGGACCACCTCGGCGACGTTCTGGGCGTTGCCGAGCAGGACGAGCGAGCTCTCCCGGGTGAAGTCGAGCTTCTTGGACTGGTCGACCGCACCCTTGAGGTCGTCGCTCGAGGCCAGGAACCCCACGTGGAAGTTGAGGCTCAGCCCCATCTCCTGGGCCTGGCCGAGGAGGGGCTCCCAGTAGTCGTCCACCAGCCGGGGCAGGCCGACCTTGTCGTAGCGGGCCGCGAACAGGACGCCCTTGTGGCCCATGTCGTAGGCCCGCCTCATCTCGGCCACCGAGGCGTCGATGTCCCAGAACGGGAGCATCATCATCGGGATGAGGCGCCGGGAGTCGGCCGAGGCGAACTCGGTCAGCCAGTCGTTGTAGGCCCGCACGCACTCGGTGGCCAGTGCGCGGCTCCATCTGGTTGAGGAAGACGTGGCTGTGGAACCCGAGGATGTTGCAGTAGAGCAGCTGGTAGTAGACGCCGACGCTCGTCCATGTAGGCGAGCCGCTCCTTGGGGTCGACCGCGGCCGGGAGCGCCTCGCTCAGGGTGCGCCGGGGTGCGACGGCGGATACTCCTTCCATCCCGGCCTGGGCGAAGGCGCCGACGCCGAAGAGCTTCTTGGACCCGATGTACCAGCTGTCCTCGCCCGTCCGTTCGTCGAACTTGACGTGGGGCACCAGGTCGCCCCACTTGGACGAGACCCGCGACGTCCACAGATCGGCCGGCTCGATGATGTGCGAGTCCACGTCGGCCACCGCGTACCGCTCGCACAGCGGGACGGCGGCCTCGGCCAACTGCGTCATCGTCGTGGCCGCTCGGCTCCTTTCAGCCGAGTATTCGCTCACATATTATACCGGGGCGAGGGTCGCCGGGTCGGCCGGGGTGAAGTTGTAGACCCGGGCCGCATTGCCGACGGCGATCTTGTACTGGACGTCGTCGGGCAGGTGGCCCAGCCACTTGCGGGCCAGGTTCACCGAGTCG
Organism: uncultured Acidimicrobiaceae bacterium; assembly: GCA_963745175.1. Taxonomy (GTDB): domain Bacteria; phylum Actinomycetota; class Acidimicrobiia; order Acidimicrobiales; family RAAP-2; genus Bog-473. The sequence continues at coordinate 230,412 of CAVUWK010000015.1, read as the reverse complement.
GGCCAGGTGGAGTCCGAGTGCGGGTAGTCGCACTCGAGCATGACGTTGTCCTCGCCGATGATGTCGAGCAGCCGGATGCCGGCCTGGTCCTCGATGAACGTCCCGAAGACGTGGTCGTGGAACAGCCGGCGGACGTCGGTGTCGAGCGAGAAGGTGGCGCTCCCCTTGGCCTCGCCCCGCTCGTGGCTGGCGTTCATGTTGATGTCGAAGCGCGACGCCCAGAAGCGCTGCTTGTCGACGACCTGCTCGGCCCGCTCGAGGAAGTAGGGGATCCACCCGATGGAGCCCTCCGACAGCGCGATCTTGAGTGTGGGGTACTGCTCGAAGTTGCCGCTGAACAGCCAGTCGAGCAGGGTGCCCGGCCTGGTTGGCCGCCGCCGAGTAGGCCATGAACGCCAGCGTCGGCATGTCGTCGGAGGTGCGGATCAGGTTCGACGACGACCCGACGTGCATCGACAGGACGAGGCCGGCCTCCTCGGCCGCGCCGGAACACGGGGTCCCAGTACGTCGGTGTGGATCGACGGCAGGCCGAGCTTGGTCGGGTTCTCGGAGAAGGCGATCGACTTGGCGCCGCGCGCGGCCGTCCGCTCGATCTCCACCGACGGCGGCCGGCAGGGTCCCACAGCGGGATGATCATCATCGGGATGAAGCGGCCGGGGAAGGCGTCGGCGAACTCCTCCAGGATGAAGTCGTTCCAGGCCTGGACGCACACGAGGGCCAGCTCCTTGTCCTTGGCCTCGTGGAAGACCTGGCCGCAGTAGCGGGGGAAGGACGGGAAGAGCATGCGAGGACAGCACGTAGCCCTGGTTCATGTCGGCGACCCGCTCGGCCGGCTCGTAGCAGCCCGGGCGCATGTCGTCGTAGGTGATCGGCTCGGGTGAGAACTCCTCGCGCCGCTTGCCGGCGACCGCGTTGAGGCCGGTCGTGACGATCTGGCGGTCCTCGTAGACCCAGAACTCGGAGTCGCCGTCGCGCACGATGTGCGGCGCGTGCTCGCGCAGCGCCGCCGGGACCCGCTCCTGCCAGAGCCGCGCCGGCTCGATGAGGTGGTCATCGACTGAGACGAACCAGTTGAAAGACATCTGACCTCCAGGCCTCGACCGTGGCTCCACCGGTCGGCGAATCCTAAGAAAGTGAGTGCCCACTCCTATTCCAGCGCACCCCGTGCGCGCTGTCAAGGAGGGGGACGGGGAGCGAAGAGCGATTGCATCGACCCCTTGAGACAGCAGGGCCCTTCACGACCCGGCGCCCTCGAGCGTCTGGAGCAGCAGGTGCGTGTCCTGCTGGAAGACCCGGATCTCGGCGATGCGGTCGTCGGCGAAGGCGAAGAGCTCCACGACATCGACCGTCGCCGAGCGCCCGGTGGCCTTGGCCGTCCACGTCTGCGTCGTGATCTGCACGACGGTCCGGCCGCAGCCGAGGATCCGCGCATCGGTGATGGTGCGGGTCCAGTGCCGCCCGAACTGCACGCCCATGTCGTCCATGCCCGGCAGGCCGCGGTGCACGCCGCCGTGGGGCAGCGAGGCCGGCTGCTCGATGCGCAGGTCGGGATGCAGCAACGCGCGCGCCCCGTCGAGGTCCCCGGCCCCGAAGCGCCGGGCCAGCTCGTTGACCAGCGTGACGGGCTCGGTCACCGGGCGGCGCGCCGGGTCTTCACGCCCATGGGTCCGGACATGCGTCAGTCGCGCCGGGCCTTGGGTGTCAGCGGCGGGAAGAAGCCCTGCATGGTGCCTTCGCTGGCCAGAACGACCGCCCGGTCGCGATCGAAGCCCTTGTCGTGATGGCTCTCGAGGGCGAGCATCAGGGCGATGCCCATGACGGCGCGCGCCGAGATGTCCGGCGACTCGAACTCGTACCCGTAGCGGTCCTCCACCTGGCGCCAGGCCCCGGCCAGGCGGTCCATGGCGACGACGAAGTGCTCGTCGAAGAAGCGCTTGGCCACCTTGGGGTCGCCGAAGAGCACGAGTCCGAGGAGGGGGAGGACGTCCTCGAGGGTTGACGTGAGCTGCCGGTAGAGCCCGTTGAGCGCCTCGAGCTGGCGCTCGGGCGTGAGCGGGGTCTCCCGGTCCACCATCTCGCTCGCCGCCACCAGGTCGTCCACCGCCTCGCGCAGGGGGTCCACCACGGCCTCGTAGAACAGCTGGTCCTTGCTCTCGAAATGCCGGTAGATGACGCCCTCGCTGATCCCGCTGTACTCCGCGATGACCTTCATGGTGGTGCCGTTCACGTCGCCGGTCTTGCTGAACGCGGTGCGGGCCGCCTCCAGGATGGAGGTCCGCCGGGCATCGGCCTTGAGGCGGCGGGCCCGCGGCGGCGTCACCGCGGTCGCACCCCGGCCCGCCTTCGCCACTGCCTTAGCCACCGATCGTCCCCGCACCAGCTGCAACGGCTCTCCGCGGCGAAGACATGCGGGTCAGATTAGGGCATCGCGTCCGCATGACCTCGGGGAGGCCGCTCGCCCGGAACGGGCAGGCCGCCGTGAGGGAGGGACCGCGGGCCGCCGTCCGGCACCGCCGCGCCCCGCTGGCACGGCACCGCGGGCGCTCGTACAATAAGCGAGTGCTCGCTTACTCCCGCAGCCGTCGGCGCGCCCTCGAGGGGGGCGGGCGATGAGGGCCGCGGTGGCCTATGCGGCAGGAAAACCCCTGGTCGTGGACGATCTCCCGGAGCCGGACGTCGGGCCGCGGGACGTACGGGTGCGGGTGTCGGCCAGCGGGATCTGCCACACCGACCAGGCGGCTATCGACGGGACGACCCCGACGCCCTTCCCGTTCGTCCCGGGGCACGAGGGCTGCGGCGTGGTCGAGGCGGTGGGCCGCGAGGTCCGCCGGGTCCGCGTCGGCGACCGGGTCCTGGCCTCGGTGGCGCCGGCCTGCGGCACGTGCTGGTGGTGCGTGCACGCGCTGTCGAACATGTGCGAGCTGGGACCGACGGTCAAGGCGGCGCCGCGCTGGCCGCTGCCCGATGGCGTCACGGCCCGCGCGCTCTGTGGCTGCGGCACCTTCGCCGAGGTGATGGTCGTCGACGAGGCGTCCGTGGTCCCGGTCGAGACCGACCTGCCGGACGAGCAGCTCGCGCTCCTCGGGTGCGGCGTGACGACCGGCCTCGGGGCGGCGCTCAACACCGCACGGGTGCAGCCCGGCTCCAGCGTCGCCGTGATCGGGTGCGGCGGGGTGGGTCAGTCCGTGGTCCAGGGTGCCCGCATCGCCGGGGCGGCCGTCATTCTGGCCATCGATCCCTCGGCCTCCCGGCGCCAGGCCGCGTCGGCGGTGGGCGCGACGCACGTCGTCGACCCGTCCGAGGTCGACCCGGTGGAACTGGCCCGCTCGCTGACCGCCGGGCGCGGCGTGGACTACAGCTTCGAGGTCGTCGGCCGTCCGGAGCTGATCATGCAGGCCTACGACATGGCGCGCCGTGCCGGCACCGTGACGCTGGTGGGCATGCCGCTCGTGGGCGACACGCTCGCGCTGCCCGTGTTCAAGTACGTGTTCTCGGGGAAGCGGCTCGCCGGTTCGGTGGTGGGCGACGCGCAGATCCTGCGGGATTTCCCGCGGTTCATCGCGCTGGCCGAGTCGGGCCGGCTCGACCTGGGGTCGCTGGTGTCGCATCGCATCACGCTCGACGACATCAACGACGGATTGGCGATGCTGGACCGAGCTGAGGGCGTCCGCACGGTCGTCCGCAGCAGCTGAGGCAGCAGCGAAGGAGGAGTAATGGCAACCGCAGAGGGTCTCTACGTGTTCGATGCCGACTCGCACTGGTGCGAGCGGCCCGACCTCTTCACCAGTCGCGCTCCCGCCGCCGTGCGCGACAGGATGCCGCGCGTCGAGGACGTGGACGGCCAGCTGATGTGGGTCTTCGACGGCCATCCGGTCGGCCGCTTCAGCGCCGGTGGCGTCATCGCCCGTGACGGCTCGAAGGAGGCGGCCGACATCGCGTTGCACCACTGGACCTTCGACGAGGTCCACGAGGGGGCCTGGAACCCCAAGGTCCGGCTGGACGTGATGGACGAGTGCGGCATTGACGCGCAGATCATCTACCCGAGCACCATCGGCCTCGGCGGGCAGGACCTCGGCCTGGTCGACGACGAGGCCCTGAGCCGGTTGGCCATCGAGATCTACAACGACGCCCAGGCTGAGATCCAGGCGGAGTCGGGCAACCGGCTGCTGCCACTCCCGCTCATGCCCGCATGGGACGTGGCCACCTGCGTCGCCGAGGCCAAGCGGGTGGCGGCGCTGGGCTCGCGCGGCGTCAACATGACGTCGGACCCGCAGGACCTCGGGGCGCCGGACCTGGCCAGCCGGGACTGGGACCCTTTCTGGGAGGTGTGCACGGAGCTGCAGCTCCCGGTCCACTTCCACATCGGCGCCAGCGTCACCGGCATGACGTTCTACGGCAAGTACCCGTGGGCGTCGCACGCGGCCAACACCCGCCTGGCCATCGGCGGGACCCTGCTCTTCATCGGCAACGCCCGGGTCGTGACCAACCTCATCCTGGCGGGGATGTTCGACCGGTTCCCGGAGCTCAAGATGGTGTCGGTGGAGAGCGGCTGCGGCTGGATCCCGTTCATTCTGGAGGCCCTCGACTACGAGATGAGCGAGAATGCGCCCGATGAGCTCAAGCAGATGAAGAAGATGCCGTCGGAGTACTTCCGCAGCAACATGTACGCGACGTTCTGGTTCGAGAACAACCGGAACAAGCTGCCCGACCTCATCGATGCGGTCGGCGAGGACAGCATTCTGTTCGAGACAGACTTCCCCCACCCCACCTGTCTGTACCCCAACCCGCTGGAGGCGGTGGAGTCGAAGATGGCGACGCTCACACCCGAGATCCGGGCCAAGATCATGGGCGAGAACGCCCGCAAGCTGTACCGGGTCTGACGGGAGGCGCTGCCGTCCGAGTCGGTCACCCCAATGACGGGAGAGATGGTGAGGGCTGACGAGCGGGTCGTGCTGGGGGCGGCCGTCCTGCCGGAACCGGACAGGGCCTGGCTGGGCGCCGTCGAAGAGCTGCCCATCGCGTCGGTCTGGCAGGGCGGCCACATCCTCCCGCCCACGGCGACGGGTGAGGCCATCACGCGCCTGGCGCTGATGACCGCGTGGACCGAACGGGTGCAGGTCGGCACCGCCGTCCTGGTGCTGCCGCTCTATCAGCCGGTCGTCGTGGCGAAGCAGCTCGCCGATCTCGACGCGCATTCGGGCGGGCGGCTCCGTGTCGGTGTCGGTGTGGGCGGGGAGTTCGCGAAGGAATTCGAGGCGGTCGGGGTGCCGCTCGAGGAGCGGGGCGCCCGCATGGACGAGAGCATCGCGGTCTTCCGCGCGCTGTGGAGCGGCCGATCGGTGAGCCACCATGGCAGGTTCTTCCAATTCGACGACGTCGAGCTGCGTCCGGTCATCCCTCCGCGCATCGCATCCGGCGAGGCCTCCGGCGCGGTGCTCGGTGGCCCCCCGCTCATCATCTCCGGCCGCAAGGCGCCCGCCATGCGCCGCGCCGCGCGTCTCGGGGACGGCTTCATGCCGTACCTCGTCTCCCCGGCCGCCTACGCCCGCTCGGTGCAGACCATCCGCGCCGAGGCCGACGCGGCGGGACGCGACCTCACGGGCTTTGCCTGGATGCTCTACCTCTACACCTCCATCCGCCGCGACTCTGACCGCGCCCGCGGGGAAGTCGCCTCCTTCCTCGGTCGCGCCTATGGGGACCGTCCCCCAGAGATGCTCGACCGCATCGCGCCGGCGGGCACTCCCGACGAGGTCGCCCGCCGGATCGCCGAGTACGTGGAGGCCGGAGCCCGGCACATCGTCATCTCCCCGGCCACCCCGACCGACACCCTCGACGTCGTCCGGCTGGCGGCCGAGGAGGTCCTCCCGCAGCTGGCCGAGCCGGTGGCGGGGTCGTGACCGCGGCCGGCACGGCACGGTTCCTCCCGTCCGCGGGTCTGGGCGTCGTCGAGGTCGCGGTCGGGACGAGCGACCTCGGGCTGGGCCTGGCGGCGGGAGTTCCCGGCATGATCCTCGGGGACCTCGGCGCGTCCGTCGTGCGGGTCACCGGGACCGCGACCCCCGACATCGACGGCGCACTGCCCTGGGGCCGAGCCTGGCACCGCGACAAGTCCGCCGTCGCCGAGGACGATCCCGACCGCATCCGCGACCTCGTGCTGGGCGCCGACGTCGCCCTCGTCTATGGGGACGAGGAGCTGGTGGAGGAGCGGGGGCTCGGCTACGCCGACCTGCGGGCGTCGAGCCCCGGGCTGGTCTACGCGCGCTGCCGCCCGAGCCGGACCGCCCGCGGCGTGTCCCCCGACTTCAGCCTCCTGGTCGAGGCAGGCGTGGGGTTCTGCAGCCAACTGGCTGGTCACCGCGAGGGCCCGATCTTCGTCGACGTGCAGGCCAGCGGCGGGGGGGCGGCCCTGGTGCTGACGGCCTCGGTGCTCGCACTGCTGCGACGGCGCGCGCTCGGGGGCGGAGGTGGGTGGGCCGAGACGTCGCTCTACGACGGCATGCTCTCCACGCTCGGCTGCATGATCGGTCGCTCGGAGCGGGCGCCAGTCGACGTCGAGAGCTATTGGGAGAAGGGATCGACGTTTCCCAACTTCATGTACCGCTGCGCGGACGGGAACCTGCTGCAGGTGTGGTTCGGCGGGAAGGGCATGTACGCCAAGGTCATCGAGGTGCTGGGCGACGAGCCGAGCCAGGACGGGTACTACGCGGAGCAGGTGTCGGGCGCGCTGAACGAGCGGGCGGTGCGCTGGCGGTCGTTCTTCGCCCGGGAGCCACGAGACATCTGGATCGCCCGGTTGCGGGCGGCCGGAGTCGCCTGCGAGCCCGTCCTCACGCCGGGCGAGGTCCTGTCCGACCCGCACGTGACCGCGGCCGGGCTCGTAACCGAGCGGTCCGATCGCGGCAGGCGCGACGTCATGGTGGAGACGCCGATCACCGTGCGCCCGCTGTCCGACACCGGGTCCGACGCCGCCCCCGTGCCGGCTGCGGCGGCCGCACCCGTCCCTGGGCCGCTGCTACAGGGCGTCCGGGTGGTTGACTTCTCCGCCTTCGTGGCCGGGCCCTTGGCCGCCCAGGTGCTGGCCGACCTCGGCGCGGACGTCGTCAAGGTCGAGCCGCCGCAGGGCGAGGCCATGCGGGCGGCCGCCTACGCGGTCGCCGCCTGCCAGCGCGGCAAGCGGAGCCTGGCGCTCGACATCGACCGCGCCGGAGGCCCGGTCGGTCGTCGAGCGCCTGCTCTGCTGGGCGGACGTGGTGCTGCACAACTTCCGGGTCGGGGTGTCGGAGCGTCTCGGCATGGACGAGGCGACGGTGGCGCGGCTCAACCCCAGCGCGGTGTACTGCCATGCCAGCGCGTTCGGCACGACGGGCCCGCGGGCGACCTACCCGGGCAACGACGCGCTCATGCAGGCGTTGACCGGTTTCGAGTCCGCCGTCGGCGGCGAGGGGAACGACCCGATCGCCGGCTCGTGGATCCCGATCGACATGTGCGGCGGCTGGGTGGCGGCGGTCGGTGTGCTTGCCGGGCTGTACGCCGCGGCGTCGGCCGGGCGCGGCTTCCGCGTGGCGACGAGCCTGCTCGGGGCCGGCATGCTGCTCCAGAGCGGGGTGTACGCCCACGACGGCGCGCCTGTGCGACACCCTGCGCTCGACGCCTCGCAGACCGGCTATGGGCCGGGCTACCGCCTGTACCGGGGGAGCGACGCCGGCTGGTTCGCTCTGGTGCTCCCGCGGCGCGCCGACTGGCTGCGCCTGCGGGGCCTGCCCGAGCTCACGTCACTGCCTGAGCGCTACGCCCCCGTTCGCGGCGGCGAGGACGACGCCGTGGCCAGGGAGGCCGAGGCGGTCCTCGAGCGCGCCTTCGGCGCACGACCGGCCGCGGACTGGGTGACCCGACTCCGCTCCCTCGACGTGCTGGTGGAGCCGATCGCACCGATGGACCGTGATCGCTTCCGCCGGGGCATCCTCGACGACCCGTTCAACCGGCAACTGGGGCGGGTGGCCGCGTACACCACGCCGGAATGGGGCTGGTTCGAGCAGATCGGCCCGCTGCTCCGGTGCGGTCCGGATGCCGAGGGCGGGCCGCACCTGATGCTGCCGGGCGTCGGCGAGCACAGCCTCGAGGTGCTGGCCGAGCTGGGTGTGGGGGACGACGAGGCCCGGGGCCTCCTCGCCGCGAAGGTGGTGCGCCAGCCCTGACTGAGGTGCCTAGCTGAGGGTGATCGCGCGCTCGGGGCAGTTGGCGGCGGCCTCCCTCACCTTGTCCTCGAACTGGGGCGCCACGTCGCCGGGCACCGCCTGGCTGTGGCCCTCCTCGTCGAGCGCGAAGACCTCGGGGCAGATCTCCCAGCACCGGGCGTGGCCCTGGCAGGTGTCAGCGTCAACGGCAACCTTCATGTCCCTCCGTGGTCGAAGTCTGGTTGAGCGCTGACGCCACATTTCCGTAAAATGTGGGCGCTCACTTTCATCTATTCTGGAAGTCGGCCGGTTGCCCGTCAAGGTGAACCGGCGGGCTCCGACGGCGCGAGCCTGGGGTGGCCACGTTCCGTGGCATGGTGCACCGAAAGGGGGTCGAGTTGGACAGGGAAGCGCTTGAGCACAGCCTGGTGCGTCGCCTGCTCGACCACGTCGAGAACCGGACGACGGACATGGCCGAGGACGTGCTCGAGGTGCCCGCCGAGGCGTACACGGATCGTGGCCACTTCGACCGTGAGCTCGATGCCCTGTTCTACGGGCAGCCACTCGTCCTATGCCTCTCCGGCGCACTGCCGCGTCCGGGGTCGTACTGGACGGTGGACGTGTGCGGGACGCCGATCCTCGTGACCCGCAACAGCGACGGCGCGGTGCGGGCGATGGCGAACGTCTGCCGCCACCGTGGCGTGCGCGTCGTCGACGGTGCCGGTGCGGCGCGGCGATTCACCTGCCCCTTTCACGCCTGGGTCTACGACGTCGAAGGGAACCTGGTCGGTGTCCCGGTGGCCGATGGCTTCGAGGGGATGTGCCGCGAGGACAAGGGCCTGGTACAGCTGCCCGTCGCGGAGAAGTACGGGCTCGTCGTCGGCCGGCTGCGCCCGGGCGCTCCGGTGGACATCGACGAATACCTGGGACCGGGCCTCAACGACGAGCTGGCCGCCCTGGACTTCGCGGACTGGGAGCCTTACGGCGAGGCGCACGTCCACCAGGTCGGCGCCAATTGGAAGGTCACGCTCGACACCTTCCGCGAGAACTACCACTTCGACCATCTGCACCGCACCACCCTGCGGGAATACGCCTACGGGGGGGTGCTGACGTTCGATCCCTTCGGCCGACACCTGCGCAACTGCTCCGCCCTGCGCTCCGTCGACGCCCTGCGGGACGTGCCCGAGGCGGAGTGGCACGACGTGATGCCCTACTTCAGCTACCAGTACCAGCTGTTCCCCAACACAGCGCTGACGTTCGACGCCCGCCACATCGAGCTGTGGCAGATCCTCCCCGTCGACGAGAAGACGTCCGAGGTGGTGCACACTGCTTACCTGCGCCCCGGACTCTCCGACGAAGAGCGGGCCAAGGCGGTCGACATGGCGCCGTGGATCTGCGAAACCGTCGTCGACGGCGAGGACTTCTGGGTCGCGGCGCGGACCGAGCCGGGCATCCGCACGGGGCTCCTCGACGCCGTCGTGGTCGGTCGCAACGAGCCCGCGCTCCAGCACCTGCACCGGGCCTTCCTGGCGGCGCTCGCGTCCTCCGAGGACTGATGGACACCTCGTCGAAGACCGAAGTGATCAGCGACGCGTGGTGCGAAGACCACTTCGACTATCTCTCCCCGGACTTCGCCCGGGACCTTCATCCGACGCTGGCCCGGATGCGCGCGCTCTGCCCGGTGGCCCACAGCGACCAGTACGAGGGGTACTGGATCGCCACCAGGTACGAGGACGTGCTGCGCGTCGCCCAGGACTGGGAGACCTTCAGCTCCGAGCTCGGGATCTCCGTTCCGGCCACGAAGATGACCGTGCAAGCGATACCCGAGCACGTCGACCCTCCGCTCCACCGGGTCTATAAGCGCCTGATCAACGCCTACTTCACCCCGGCAGCGGTGGCGCCCTACGAGCAGCCGACGCGGGACCTCGTGACCAGGCTCATCGACGGGTTCATCGAGGAGGGACGCTGCGACTTCCTGACCGATTTCGCCCGACCCTTCCCGGGCCTCGCGTTCTTCGAGCTCGTCCTCAATGCGCCCTCCGACCAGGTGGCCGAGATCAACGACCTGGCCACCCGGGCCTCGGTGCCCAACAACCCCGACGCGGCCCAATGCTGGGCGGGGATGCACGCCTGGATCAACGAGTTCGTCGACCGGCGGCGCACCGAGCCGGCACGTGGTGATGTCGTCGACGCCATTTTGCACGCCGACATCGACGGCCGCCCGGTCACCGACGAGGAGGTCCTGGGCATGGTCCTCCTGCTCATTCTCGGCGGTCTCGAGACGACGGCGGGTGCACTCGGCCACTTCATGATCCGCTTCTGCCGAGAGCCGGAGATCCCCTCCCTGCTCCGGCAGCAGCCCGAGCTGATTCCGGCCGCGGTGGAGGAGCTCCTCCGCCTGGAGGGGTCGTTCATCGGGATCGGCCGTACGGCGCGGCACGACGCCGACATCAGCGGAACGCCAATCAAGGCGGGTGAGAAGGTGGTGATCTACTGGGCGTCCGCCAACCGGGACGAGGACGAATTCGAGGACGCCGGCGTCTTCAACCTCGACCGGGCGAAGAACCGCCACATCGCGTTCGGCGCGGGTCCGCATCGGTGTGCCGGCTCCAACCTGGCCCGGCTGAACCTGCGGGTGGCGGTGAAGGAGTTGGTGCAGCGCCTGCACGACATGGAACTGGCGGCACCGGAGAACACGCTTCCGTTCCACTCCGCCTTCAACCGGTCGCCCCTGAGCGTGCCCATCAGCTTCACGCCCGGTCCCCGGGTCATCTCGTAGACCCGTCGCGTCGCCACCGATGGCCGCCGGCTCCCTCACAGGAACGCTGTTCGACATGGAGGGACGTGTCGCGATCGTCACGGGCGCGTCGTCGGGACTCGGCGAAGGCATTGCGCGGGCGCTGGCCGATGCCGGCGCCCGGGTGGCCGTTGTGGGGCGCCGCGGCGAGCGCCTGCGCCAGCTGGCGAGCGAGATCAGCGGTCATGCAGCCGGCGCGGATCTCCTCGACGACGAGCAGCTCGCGCAGGTCGTCCCGGGAGTCGTCGCCGCTCTCGGGCCACCGGAGATCCTGGTCAACGCCGCGGGTAACAAATTCTCCGACGAGCGCGCCGAAGACGAACCGCTCGAGGCCATTCTCGAGACCCTCACGCTCAACTTGGTCGCCCCGTTCCGCCTGGCTCAGGAGGTGCACCCGCACATGGTGGCGCGGGGCCGCGGGTCGATCCTCAACATCTCCTCCGTCAGCGGCCGGGTCGGCATTCCCAGCATTCCGCAGGCTTCGTACGCTGCGAGCAAGATGGGCCTGTCCGGACTAACCGCGGAGCTGGCCGTGCAGTGGGCCCCGCAGTCGATCCGTGTGAACACCGTTGCGCCGGGTTTCTTCCGGAGCGACATGACGCAGTCGCTCTACGACAGCGAGCGAGGGCGCGCCTGGCTGCAGCGCAACATCCCGCTGCCCTATGACGGGACCGTCGACGACTTCGTGGGGACGGTGCTGTGCCTGGTGAGCGACGCAGGTCGCTACATCACCGGCCAGACGATCGTCGTCGACGGCGGGTGGACGGCGAGATAGCCATGGACTTCGACATGGGGCCCGACGTGGCAGCGCTCCGGCAGCAATTGCGCCGGCTCATCACCGAGCACGTGCCCGCGTCCTATCTCGGCGCCTTCACCGACGACCCGGCCGACCTCGAGGTCGCGCAGCGGTTCTGCCGGCTGCTGTCGGAAGAGGGACTGCTCTGCGTGGCCTGGCCGAGCGAGCGGGGAGGACGCGACGCCTCCATCTGGGAGCAGACGGCCGTGCGCGAAGAGATGTGGGCCCACCACGAACCGCGGGGCGCCCAGTACATGGGGGTCAACTGGGTCGGGCCGGCGATCATGCGCCACGGCACGGCCACCCAGCAGCAGGAGCACCTCCCGCGCATCGCCCGTGGGGAGGTCATCTGGTGCCAGGGGTTCAGCGAGCCGAACGCGGGCTCCGACCTCGCGTCCATGCAGACCGCGGCGGCGCGCGACGGCGACGGCTGGAGGATCACGGGTCAGAAGGTCTGGACGTCGTACGCCACCATGGCCCAGTGGTGCTTCCTGCTGGCCCGTACCTCGCGCGGGGAACGGAAGCAGCACGGGCTCACCGTGTTCCTGGTGCCGATGACGGCGCCCGGGATCGAGGTGCGGCCGATCGCCTCCATGCTTGGGCCGCACCACCTGAACGAGGTCTTCTTCAACGAGGTGTGGGTGACCGAGGCCGACGTGCTCGGGACGGTCGACGAGGGGTGGAAGGTCGTGCAGGAGGTGCTGGCCTTCGAGCGGGTGGGCATCGCGCGCTACGCGCGGGTCGAGCGCCTGCTCATGGCAGCCCCGGCGGTCCTCGGAACGCAGTGGGATCGGCTCCCCGAGGAGCTCCGCAGCCGGTGGGCGCGCATGCTGACCCACGCCAGGCGGGCGCGACTCCTCGCCTACAAGGTGCTCGACACACAGCGTCGGGGCCAGGTGGGTCCGGGCGACGCCGCCACCTACCGGATCGCCGTGACCAGGTTGGATCAGGAGAGCGCCGACGTGCTTTCGGACATCGCCGGCCTGTCGGTGCTCGAGTCCGAGGAGCAGGAGCGGTACGGCAAGGCCATCGACGACCACTGGAAGTACGCGCAGGCGTCCACCGTCGCCTCGGGGAGCATCGAGATGCAGCGGATCCTCCTTGCCCGCGCTCTCCTGGCACCCGCATGAACATCGATCTGAGCGACGACGCGGCGACCTTTGGCAACCTGGTCCACAAGGCCTTGGAGTCGGCGGGGGGGACGCACTGCTCCAGCAGGCAGAGGCTGAACCCGATCGGCGCGGGAGCTCCGTCGAGCCCCTTCTGGGGGAGCTCGGCGCATGGGACCTCGACCCGCGGGGGAGCAGCGACGAGCTCGAAGCAGCCGCGGCACTCTGCCGGAGCCTGGGCTCCTGGGCGGTGCCCTACCCGGCGGCCGAGCGGCTCTGCCGGCCACGCGACCTGTCCGTCGACGTGGACGGGCTCGTGGTCGTCGCCGACCGCACGCCGGCCGCAGCCATCGCCGGTCTCGACCTCCGCTGGCTTGCCGTGACGATGGATGGCCGCAGGAGCGTGGTCACCGCCGCACCGATGACCGGAGCGCCGCGGACCTCGGCCTTCGTCGCCCGGCTCCAGCTCGAGCCGTTCGACGACGATGGTGCCGCCGACGCGGCGCTCGGACTGGTCCTGCCCGGGTGGACCCTTCTGGGGATGCTCGACCGTGCCATGGCACTCACCCGGAGCTACGTCTTGGAGCGGCGCCAGTTCGGCCAGCCTCTGGCCGAGTTCCAGGGGGTCCAGTTCCAGCTCACCGACGCCGAGGTCGAACGGTCCGGCGCCGAGGAGCTCGGGAAATATGCGCTCTGGAGCATCGCATCCGGGCAGGAGAGCGCGAACGTCGACGCGCTCGCCTTCCGATTGGGAGTGCTCGAAGCCGCCAACGTGGTGTTCCGCGTCGCCCACCAGTTACACGGAGCGATCGGCTTCTGCGACGAGACGGTGCTGTCCTGGGTGTCGCGCGCCAGCGCGCCGATACGGCATCTCCCGTTCGGCGTGTCCGGGACGACGGCGGAGCTCACGCAGCGGCTCGGCCGGCGAGGGCTCCCCGGGCTCTTCAGCGAGTGAGCACCCGGTCCGGGCCCGATCTCGAGTCGTTCCGGGCGACCGTCCGTAGCTGGTGCCGGTCGCACATTGCGGCGGACTGGCGCCAGCGCCAGACCGGGGCTTCCGACGAGGAGTTCGTGCGGTTCCAGCAGGAGTGGTTCCAGGAACTGCGCCAGGCCGGCTTTGCCGTGCCGCACTGGCCGAGGGAATGGGGCGGGGGCCTGTCGGTGGGCGAGCAGACGGTGCTCTACGAGGAGCTCGCCCGCCATGACGCCCCCCGGCTCGTCCTTGCCTTCGTCTCGATCCACCATGCGGCGTCGACATTGTTGCTTGCCGGTTCGGACGAGCAACGCCGGCGTCATCTGCCGGCCATCCTCGACGGCGAGATCTGGGTCCAGGGCTTCTCAGAGCCCGAGGCCGGATCGGACCTCGCCAGTTTGCGGACCACCGCGCGGCGACGGGGCGACGTCTTCGTCGTGAACGGCCAGAAGGTCTGGGCCAGCGGGGCGCACTTCGCCGACTGGTGCCTGCTCCTGGCCCGCACGGACCCGGTTGCCCCGAAGCGGCGCGGCATCTCCTACTTCATGCTCGACATGCGTGTACCGGGGATCGAGGTCCGACCCATCCGCCAGGCCACCGGGGAGTCGCACTTCTGCGAGATCTTCCTGCGCGACGTCGAGATCCCGGCCTCCCAACTCATCGGCCCGGAGAACGACGGGTGGCAGGTGGCGCAGGCGACGCTCAGCGCGGAGCGAGGGATGACGATGCTCGAGCTAGCCGAACGGCTGCGATTCGGCGGGTTCGCGTGGCTCGTGCAAGCCTGCTCGGAGGCCGGACCGGGGAGCGTTCGAGCCATCGACGACCCCGTGGTCCGGGACAGGCTGGCGTCTTTGGAGACCGAGATCGCCGCGCTGCGCGGGCTCTGCTCCCGCCTGGTGTCGCGCGCCAGACACCGGCGACGTGGGGCCGGCGGACGCGTCCGTGGTGAAGCTCGTCTACAGCGAGCTACTCCAGCGCATGATGGACTTCGCGGCCGAGGTGCGCGGGCTGCCCGCGCACGCGCAACTGCAGAAGCCCCGTTCCAGCAGCTGGGAGTCCGGAGCCTGGGTGCTCGACTTCATCGGCTCATGGGAGTGGACGATCCCCGGGGGGACGAGCGAGATCCAGCGCACGATCATCGCCGAGCGCGGCCTGGGCCTGCCCCGTGAGCCGGGGCGGCGCGCGTGAGCGCCGACTACTCGGAATTCCACGACGAACTGCGCGCCGTGGCGCGGCAGGTCCTCTCCCAGAACCGGGACGGCAACGCGCCGGCCTCCGTCGGCCGTCCGCTGCTGGCCGAGTCGGGCTGGCTGGGCCTGGAGGTGCCGAGCCCGCTCGGCGGGGCGGGCGCGACGTTCGCCGAGGTCGCCGTCGTCCTGCAGGAGATGGGCCGGGTGGCGGCGGTGAGCGGCTACGTCGGTGCTGCCGTCCTGGGCATCGGGGCGCTCCGCGCTGGTCCGGTCGGGCCCCGCCCGCGACGGGCTGCTGGCTGCCGCCGCCTCGGGGGTGCAGGCGGTGCTCGTCTTGCCCGTGGGCGGCGAGGACGAGGCGCCCGATGCCCTCTTCGCCCTGGAGCCGTCGGGAACCGCGGCTCCGCTTGACGGGGACGGCCCGCGACGTGCTCGACGCCACCACGGCGGACCGTCTCCTGGTTCCCGCCCGCTCGGGTTCGTCCGCGGTGCTGGTCGACCTGGACCCGGCGGCGGCCGGCGTCGACGTCGCCGCCCAGCCGCTGGTCGACGAGACGCGGCGCCTCGGGAGGGTCACCACCACCGGTGTGGTGGTGGATGCCGGCTCGGTCCTCCCTTTCGACGGGGACGCGGACACCTGCTGGGCCCGCGTGCGG
Source organism: uncultured Acidimicrobiaceae bacterium (assembly GCA_963745175.1). Lineage (GTDB taxonomy): Bacteria > Actinomycetota > Acidimicrobiia > Acidimicrobiales > RAAP-2 > Bog-473. The sequence continues at coordinate 214,717 of CAVUWK010000015.1, read as the reverse complement.
CACCGCGGCGCGCTGGCCATGGCGTGCGACAGCCTCGGGCTGGCCGAAGCCATGATGGAGGCCTCCGTCGCCTACGCCTCGCTGCGCCAGCAGTTCGGCCGCCCGATCGGATCCTTCCAGGCCGTCCAACACGCCTGCGCCGACATGCTGGTCCGGATCTCCCTGTCGCGGGAGCTGGTCGCCGAGGCCGTCCGGCGTGTGGTCGCTGATGACCCCGAAGAGTGGGTCGCCGTCTCCATGGCCACGTCGTACGCCTGCGCCGCCGGTGTCGACGTGGCGGGCAAGGCAATGCAGCTGCACGGCGGCATCGGGTACACCTGGGAGAGTGGGCTCCATGCCTTCCTCAAGCGGGCGACCGTCAACCGGGCACTCTTCGGATCTCCGGGCTACCACCGCAGGAGGCTGGGCGACCGCTATCTGTCGACGGCCGTGACCTGCGGCGCACAATAGAGTAAAGAAGTGAACATTCGCTTTTCACCGCGGGGCAGAAGCCACTGCGGCGGGTGGTGATCCGGGGAGGAGGACACAAACATGGCAGACCGCATACTCCTGCGGAACGCGCGTGTGCTCACCTGCGCCGGGGGGCCGACCGAGCAGCCCCAGGACGGCGACGTCCTCATTGAGGGGGAGCGCATCGCCCGCGTGTCACACGGTCGCCTGGACCTGGACGAGGCAGCGACCCGCGTGGTCGACCTGCAGGGCGCGACGGTCCTGCCGGGGCTGAGCGACGCCCACACCCACATCAGCTGGCCCCTTGACTTCATTTTCGACCACGACGGCGTGGCCGGCTCCCCGCCCAACCGCCACATGCTCGAGGTGGCGGCCGTGGCCCGGACCTTCCTGGAGAGCGGGTACACCCTGCTCATCGGTGCCGGCGTGCTGCAGCCCGAAGACGACGTGCTGGCCAAGGAATTCATCGACCGGGGCGTCATCCCCGGCCCCCGGATCGTGCCCAGCGGCGCCATGGTCACCGAGCCGGGCGCACTGGGCGCCGACGGTGGCCTCATGGATATCGTCGCCAACGCCTCGGAGATGCGCGCGGATCGTGGCGCGCCAGTGCGACACCGGTGTGCGGGCGATCAAGCTGTTCATCTCGGGCGACGGGATCATGCCCGAGTTCCCGTCCGAGGACACCTACATGAACGACGACATGCTGACGGCTGCGGTCGAGGAGGCGGCAAGCTACGGCGCGATCATCACCGCCCACGCCCGGAGCGCCGAGAGCGTGGCGATGGCGGCCCGGACGGGGGTGCAGCTGATCCATCACGCCTGCTTCGTCGACGACAAGGCGCTGAGCGCCCTGGAAGACCGGCGCGACGACGTCTGGGTCTGCCCGGGTATGCATTACGTGTACGCCATGGTGCACGGACACGCCGAACCATGGGGGATTACGCCCGACCGGCTCGAGCAGTCCGGGTACACGCGGGAGCTCGACGGCCTGGTCGACAGCCTGCGGCAAGCTGCACTCGGCCGGGATCAGGATCCTCGCCGGCGGGGACTTCGGGCACCAGTGGACCCACCACGGGACCTACGCGGCCGAACTCGAGCGCTACGTCGAGCTGCTCGACATGACACCGGTCGAGGCGATCCACACCGCCACCCGCAACATCGCCGACCTCGTCGGGATGGACTGTGGGCAGATCAGCGAGGGCTACCTGGCGGATCTCGTCATCATCGACGGTGACCCGACCGCCGACATCACGCTGCTGCAGCAGCACCAGCACCGTCGGGCCGTCATGAAGGACGGCGCGTTCGCCTACGTCAACGAAGCGGTCTTTCCTTGACCGACGCGGCGTCGGACACCGGCCAGGCGACGGCCCTGTCCGGAGTGGGCGCTCTCGTCCGCCTCCTTATCCTCCGCCGGCAACTGGACGAGCGCGACGGCCTGCGGACGGGCACCATGGTGTCGGGCTACCCGGGGTCGCCGCTCGGCACGTTCGACCTCGCGCTCGAGGAGGCGGGACCCGCGCTGGAGGCATACGGCGTCATCCACCGCCCGGGGCTCAACGAGGAGCTTGCGGCCGCCACCGTCTGGGGGAGCCAGATGGGCGCGTCCCTCCCGTACGACGGCGTCGACGGTGTGGTCGGCGTCTGGTACGGCAAGACACCGGGGCTTGACCGCTCCGGCGACGTCCTCAAGCACGGCAACGCCATGGGGGCCGGCCCGAACGGCGGCGTGGTGCTGTTTTGCGGCGACGACCCGGGCGCCAAGTCCTCGACCCTCACCTGCGACAGCCAGTACACCTTCGAGGACGCCTGCATCCCGGTGCTGTACCCGGCGGACCAGCAGGACATGCATCGACCTCGGGATCCACGCCTTCCGTATGGCACGCGTACGCCGGCTGCTGGGTGGGGCTCAAGATCGTCACCTCCGTGGCCGACGGGAACGGGACGACAACCGTGGACCCAGAGCGGATCGGCCCAGTGGCGGCCGACCTCGAAGTCGACGGTAGCCCTTGGCACCATCAGCCTCTGCGCACCATCGGCCCCCACGCAGTTCCCGAACAGGAGGCCCTCGTGGTGCGCGATCGCCTTCGGGCGGCCCAGGCCTTCGCTCGCCGCAACGGGATCGATCGCGTGCTCGGCGGGCCCGCCGGGCGTCTCGGCGTCGTCTGCGCCGGCAAGACGTCGACCGATGTCCTGCAGGCGCTCTCCGACCTCGGGGTCGCGCGCGACCGTCTGGCCGAGGCGGGTGTCCGCGTGCTCAAGCTCGGCATGACGTACCCCCTGGTGGAGGAGACGATCCGCGAGTTCGCCGCGACGGTCGACGAACTGGTGGTGATAGAGGAGAAGCGGCCGTTCGTCGAGAGACAGATCCGCAGCATCCTCCACGAGTCACGCAGCCCGGTGCCCGTGTCGGGCAAGCGCGATCTGGCCGGCAACGCGCTCGCCCCGCTGGTCGGCGAGCTCGACGCCGCGACCGTGGCATCGATTCTCGTCCGCTTGTTGCCTGACCTCGGTCCCGGACCGTCCGCCGCGCCCAAGAGGCGCTGGCTCCCGCTGGCGGACCTGCCACCCCGCCCGCCGGCGTTCTGCAGCGGCTGTCCGCACAATCGCTCCACGGTCTTCCCCGACGATGCGCTGGTGGGCGGCGGTGTCGGCTGCCACGGGATCATGTACTTTGAGGCCCGGCATCAGGGCATGAAGAGCCTGCCACCGACGCCCATGGGCGCCGAGGGAGTTCCCTGGGTCGGCCTCGCGCCCTTCGTGGCAGAGCCGCACCTGTTTCAGAACATCGGCGACGGCACGTTGAGCCATTCGGGGACGCTGGCCATCCGGTCCTGTGTCGCCGCCGGGGTGAATGTGACGTTCAAGATCCTCTACAACGCAGCGGTGGCGATGACCGGCGGTCAGGACGTGACGGGCCTCATGGACGTCCCGTCTCTGACGCGGGCCCTCGACGCCGAGGGCGTGCGGAAGGTCGTCGTCTGCGCCGAAGATCCCCGCCACTACGGCCGCCGGGCCAACTGGGCCCGCGGTGTCGAGGTGCTCGGGCGCGACGAGTTGCCCGCGGTCCAGGAGAAGCTCCGTCTGGTGCCCGGCGTGACGGTGATCATCTACGACCAGCGCTGCGCCGCCGAGGCGCGCCGGTTGCGCAAGAAAGGCCTGCTGGCTGAGCCGCCCCGACGTGTCGTCATCAATGACGCGGTCTGTGAGGGCTGTGGTGACTGCTCCGTCAAGAGCAACTGCCTGTCTGTGCTGCCCGTGCAGACCGAATTCGGCGAGAAGCGCGCCATCCACGACCCCTCGTGCAACCGCGACTACTCGTGCCTCGACGGTGATTGCCCCTCCTTCGTCACCGTCACGCCGAGGCGGGCGCGGCCCTGGCGGAGAGGGGCCGGCGCCGTGAGGACCCAAGCGTGGAACCAGCTGCCCTCGGGAGAGCTTGAGACACCCTCGGTCCCACCGGTGGGGGAGCACGGCTTCAACGTGTACTTCACCGGGATCGGAGGGACCGGCGTCGTCACCGCCAGCCGAATGATGGAGTCGGCGGCACAGGCCTCCGGTCTGGCGGTCAGCGGCCTCGATCAGACGGGCCTGTCGCAGAAGGCCGGAGCCGTCGTCTCGCACCTCCGCCTGGCCGCCGACAAGGAGGCCATCGCCTCAGCGGTCGTCGGGGCAGCAGCGGCCGACCTCTACCTGTCGGGCGACATCCTCCAAGCGGCGGCCGACCGGCATCTCGAGAAGGTCGAGTCGGGACGGACCGTCGCGGTGATCGACACGCACGTCACACCGACCGCCGGCATGCTCCAGACCGACACTGCAGGCCCGGGGCTCTCGTCGCTCGAACAGGCCATCGGCCAGCGGGTGGGCGACGACCGCACCGCGTTCGTGGACTCCACACGCATCGCCGAGAGCCTCTTCTCCAATCATCTGCTCGCCAACGTGGTCCTGCTCGGTGTCGCGTACCAAAGGGGTTGGCTCCCCCTGGCCAGTGAGCGCCTCCGCGAGGTCATGCAGGGCCAGGGCAAGGGGGAGGACGACAACTGGCGGGCCTTCCAGTGGGGTCGCTGGGCCGTGCAGGACCCCGACGCCGTGGAGGCCGCGCTCGTGGCGACCGAGAACGGTGTCCGCGGTGTCTCGTCAGGACCCTTCGAGCCGAGCGCTCGGGCGCAGCGGGAGGCCGGGCCCCTGGTCGACGGACGGCGGCTCCCGCCCGCGCTGCGGGAGCTCCTGCAAAGGCGAGCAGCGCAGGTCATCGACTATCAGGACACGACCCGAGCCGCCGAGTTCCTCGACCTCGTCCAGACCGCCGCGGCCGGGGACGACGAAGGCCACGGTTGGGCGATTACGACCGCGGTCGCCGAGGGATGGTTCAAGCTTCTCACCTACAAGGACGAGTACGAGGTGGCCCGGCTCCACCTGGAGGTCGACTACGACGACGTGGCCCGTCGGCTCGGGATCACCGGCCCCTACGCCGTGACGTATCACCTGCACCCGCCGGTGCTGCGCCGCGCCGGCATGCGAAAGAAGCTCCCGATGGGGACGACCTACCGAATCGCGTTCCATGCGCTGCGCCGCATGAAGGGGCTGCGCGGCACGCCCTTCGACGTCTTCGGCTGGGACCGTGACCGCCGGATGGAGCGGGCGCTGATCCGCGACTATCGGGAGATCGTGGAGACCACCATGGGCCGATCCGAGCTCCCCTATGCGACGCGCTGTCGCATCGCCGAATCCGTGATGGGCATCAAGGGGTACGGGCCCGTCAAGGAGGAAGCCGTCAAACGCTGGCGAGTCGAACTCACCGAGCTGCGAAGCGTCGCAGCGGTCCCGGCGTGATCAAGCGCATGGAGTTCGTCACCGGACCGCCCGATGTCCCGGGGGCGGATTTCTCGGCGGCGTGGCGGGAGGCGGCATGCAGTGGGGCCGGCGCGCCGGGTGACGCCAGGCCACTGCGCAGCGCGGTGTGCACACCGCTGCGCGAGGGAATGCCCGAGCCCAAGCACGACGGGGTGCGGCTCGAGTGGTTCAGCGACCGTGACCATCTCGACCGCTACGAGCGCTGGTGGGCCGAGGGTTTCGCAGCGCCTCCGGAGCGCGTCGAGACTGCTGCTGCTGTGGTCGTGGCGGAGGAGGTGGTGCTGCGCGGCGACGAGTGGCTCCGCCGTCGTTGGCTGGAGGGGGGCGAGAAGCTGAAGCACATGGCGATCGCCCGCCGGGCCGACGGATTGACGCCCGCTGTCTTCGCAGAGCGGTGGAAGAGCCATGCCGGCCACGCGCCGCGGCCCGGCGGCGTGCCCGATCTCATCATCCCGGAGGAGGTCCGGGGCCTCGCCTACGTCCAGAACCACCCGGTGCCGCGGGAGAAGGGCGACTGGACCTACGACGCGGTCAACGAGGTCTACTTCGACGATCTCGAGAGCCTCCGCCGGCGTGTCGAATGGTTCGCAGAGAACCTGGGCGCGGGGGACGAGGATCTGGTCGGCGAACGCTGGTTCATCTCGGTGCGCGAGGAAGTGCTCGTGGGTGCGCAGCGCTCAGAGCCAAATTGTGCGATCGACCACGAGGAGGAACATGTCGGAGAATGAGGTCCTGTTCGACCCGTCTGATGCCGGGCTGCGCACGCATCCGTACCCCGTCTACGAGAAGCTGCGAGACGAAGCTCCGGCCTGGCGATCGCCAGAAGGCGTCTGGTACTTCAGCCGCTACGAGGACTGCTGCTCGATCTACCGGGCCCAGCCGAGCTACGACATGACGCGGTCAGCCGCTTTCCAACAGAGGCTGTCGGAGGATCCCGCCGAGCGCGAGCACCAGCTCGAGGAGAACCAGAGGGGCCGCATGATGATCGACTGCGACCCTCCTGAGCACACCAGGCTCCGCTCACTGGTCAATCGGGCTTTCACGCCCACTTCGGTCGAGGCCAGCAAGCCCAAGATCGCCGAGATCATCGACCAGTTGCTCGATGGCTTTGTCGGCCCGACGGTCGACGTCGTTGCGGACTACGCGCTGCTGGTTCCCATCCTGGTGATCTGCGACATGCTGGGCGTCGATCCCTCCGAGCACCACCGCTTCGTGGAGATCGGCCACGAGGTCGTCCGCACCGTTGATCCTGACGTGGGCATGGACGAACGGATCGCGGCGGTACAGCTTCTGCGCGACTACTGCTCCACGCTCGTAGAGCTGAAGCGTGGCCAGCCGGCCGACGATCTCATGACCCGGTTGATCGAGGCGACCGAGGACGGACGTGTCGCCAGCGAGGACGAGCTCGTCGCCAACACCGGCCTCCTCCTCGTGGCCGGCTTCGAGACGACGACCAGCCTCATCGCGAACGCGATCCACGAGCTCTTGAGCCACCCCGACGAACTGGCGAAGCTGCGAGGGGACCCGGAACTGATCCGGAGCGCCATCGAGGAGGTCCTGCGGCTCGACCCACCGGTGCACCTGACGAGGCCACGCGTCATCATCGAGGAGGCCGAGATCGGCGGTGCGACCCTGCATCCGAATGACCCCGTCGTCCCCCTCGTGGCGGCCGCCAACCGGGATCCGGAGGAGTTCGAGGATCCCGACTCCTTCGACATCGAGCGCGTGGACAACCGCCACCTCAGCTTCGGCCTGGGACGGCACCACTGCCTCGGCGCCGCTCTGGCGCGGCTGGAGGCGCAGTTGGCCGTCTCCAAGATCTTCGAGCGGTTCCCCGAGATGTCGTTGTCGTCCGAGCACGAGCCGGTGATGCGCCCGAATCTGGTCGCCCGGGGCTTCTCGGAGCTGGTCATCCGGATATGAGCGCAGAAGCAGCGGGACTTCTCGCGCTCAAGAGGGGGAACCAGTCGTGACCGACGGAGTCGTCCAGACGAACCACGGAAAGGTCAGTGGCACTATCGAGTCCGGAGTCCATGTGTTCCGGGGCATTCCGTACGGGTCGTGTACCGGGCCGGGCGCGCGGTTCCGCCCGGCGTCGCCGCCACACGATTGGGGCAGTATCCGTGAGGCGACGGCATGGGGTCCGACGGCGCCCCAGGTCGTCATGGACTTGTCCAGCGTGATCCCGAGCGAACTTCGCGAGCTCCCGCGAGCTCGGTGGCACCGGCACGAACCAGCTGCCACCCATGGGCGAGGAGTGCCTCGTCGTGAACGTGTGGACACCCAATCTCGATGACGGGAAGCGGCCCGTGCTGGTCTGGCTCCATGGTTCTCCGTTCAATCTCGGGACCGGGTCCGGGCGCGAGGCTGCGAACCTCGCGCGCCGCGGCGATGTGGTGGTGGTGACGCTCAACCACCGTCTCGGTGTGCTGGGCTTCCTGTACCTCGAACAGCTCGTGCCCAACCGGTATGCGGGTTCCGGGGTCGTGGGGATGCTTGACATCGTTGCGGCCCTGGCGTGGGTGCGTGCCAACATCGGTGGTTTCGGCGGTGACCCGGCGAACGTGACAGTGTCCGGGTGTTCAGGCGGGGGAATGAAGACCTCCACGCTGCTGGCCATGCCCGGAGCGGAAGGTCTGTTCCATAAGGCGATCGTCGAGAGCGGACCGTACGTTCGCGGTGTCGACGCCGGTCGTGCGACGCAGTTCGCGGAGCGGTTCCTGTGGGAGTTGGGCGTGAAGGCAGAGGACGCCGCCGATCTCGACGAGGCTCCCGTCGGCCGGCTGATCGAGGCCCAGGAAAAGGTTCTCCGCGACGTGGCGGCTGATGCATCGGGCGCCGGCGGTGTGGAGCAGGACCGGCTGAAGAAGTTCCTGGTGGGCGTGGCGCATGGCGGCCCGCTGTGGGACATCGGCCCCGTCGTCGACGGCGTCGCGCTTCCCCGGCACCCCTTCGACCCCGTCGCTCCACAGTATTCGGCCTCCGTCCCGCTGGTCATCGGCAACAACAAGGACGAGTCGTCGATGTGGATGATGATGTATCCGAGCAACGACGTGACGCTGGCGGATGTCGAGGCCATCGCTGCCGCGATCCGCGGCGAGAAGGGCCGCGATGTGGTCGCTCTCTACCGGCGGACGCGGCCCTCGGCGGGACCGGAGGATCTGCTCGACCCGTTGATCTCAACGGACGCCATGTGGCTGGACTCCGTCCACATCGCCGAACGGAAGGCCGTGAGCGGCCCGGCGCCGGTCTTCATGTACCAGTTCGCCTACGAGAGCGACGCCCTCGACGGCCGGCTCAAGGCGGGTCACGGCATGGAGGTCGCTTTCGTGTTCAACGACGTCGAGGCGAACCGGGCCACGGGAACGCGACCGGAACGCGTCGACGTCGCTCGTGCGATGAGCGACGCGTGGGTTGCTTTCGCCCGCCAGGGTGACCCGAACCACCCAGGGTTGCCGAAATGGACGCCCTATATGCCTGACGATCGCACGACCATGGTCTTCGATTCCCCTTGTCGCGTTGCGCCTGATCCGACGGAGCTGCGGCAAGGGCTCGACGCCCTCGGCATCGAGTTTGCCAAACGAACCTGAGACAAGAAGTGGGTGGTCCTCGGTTGGCGTCAAGCCCACTTCTCGCTCGCGGGAGGCCAGTAGGGCTCGGAGGGAGGTGTTCGCCAGCCAAGAGCCGAGGCATGCTTGATCAGAGTCCGGGTCGCGCGAGCAACCATGGGCCGGGTGTCATCGGCGCGATGAAGGAGCGCCCAGGTCCAGAGGGGCACAGGGAATCGGACGGGCCGGCGGGTCAGCGTGGGCGGCATCGGCGCCGCGTGGCGCTTGGGCGAATCGAGTACCGGGCGCCGCAAGCGGGACACGTGGTCGAAGAACGCAGGCCCGGCAATGCCGCCGTCGTCGATATTGATTACTGACGCCCCGTTTGCCTCTGCGAAGCTAGAGGCGTAGCGGTTCCATGACCACCACGATGCTTCGTCAACATCGATAAGGACCGTGATGTCGGCCGCTGCCGCACTCTTCTCGCGGGTCGCCGGATGCGCGCGTGGCACGACGGCCACCAGTCTCTCGTACCACAAGAGGTGGGCGGCCAACTTGTACCGTTCGATGTCCGCCTCCTCGACCCAGGCGATAGCCAGGTCGAGGCTGCCTTCGGCTACCCGGGCCGCTTGTGTGTGTGAGGGCAGGACCCATTCGTCGACACGGACCCGAAGGTCGGCCATGGCTGCGGCCTCGGGAGGAAGCCAACTGACATAGCCCAGACGCAGAGGTAACTCCCCGGCTCCCTCACGGGCACGATCGAACGCCCGTGTCGCCGCGTCCAACACCTCCCGAGCATCGGTGAGGAAGCGGCTGCCGGCCGGCGTCAACTCGACGTGTCGGCGGTCGCGGACGAGAAGCTGGGTCCCAAGCTCACGTTCGAGATTGCTGATCTGCTGCGAGAGCGAGGGTCCAGCAAGGTGCAGCCGCGCTGCGGCGCGACCGAAATGCAGTTCCTCGGCGACGGCGACGAAGTAAGTCAGCTGCCGGAGCTCCACGCGGACGATGGTACAGCTGGGGTGATAGGCGACGCCTACCAGAGCTTGGTCATAAGTCGTGGACGCGGGACGAGGACAAGCGTTAACTGAGTCACTGGACCAATAATCGAACCAAAGAAAGCAGGAGATCGCCATGAGCGTCACGATAAGGCTCGAAAACCACATCGTCCCAGTGACTGACGTCGATCGTGCCAAGAGCTTTTACCAGCAACTGGGTTGGCGGCTCGACGACGACGTTGCACCCATGGAGGGACTGCGCTTCGTTCAGTTCACTCCTCCGGGCTCACCGGCGTCGATCACGTTCGGCCTGGGACTCCCAACGGGCTCCCCTGGAGGCATCCAGGCCACCCTCGTGGTCTCCGACATCGAAGCGGCCCATGACGAACTCCTCAAACTCGGCGTCGACGTGAATGACATGTGGCACGGCCCGCCGTTCCCCGTCGAGGCGCGCCAACCCGGCCCCGACCCCGAGCGAACCAGCTACGGATCCTTCTGCTCTTTCAACGATCCCGACGGCAATCTCTGGCTCGTCCAGGAGGTCACCACGAGGCTCCCGGGCCGGGAGTGATCGGCCGGCGTAACTGAATTCGCACTCCGCCCCGGCCGTCGATGGCGCGACGACCGGGGCGGCCCATCCGCATATTGGAACCGCGCGCCCAGCGGCAATCTCAGAAATGGAGAGAGGCAATGGCTTCTGTCACCGTCGGCACCGAGAACAGCGCCCCCATCGAGATCCACTACGAGGACCACGGCAGTGGTCGCCCGATCGTACTGATCCATGGTTATCCACTCGATGGCAACTCGTGGGAACGCCAAGAGCGCGAGCTCCTCGCCAATGGGTATCGCGTGATCACCTACGACCGCCGCGGCTTCGGCAAGTCGAGTCAGCCGACCTTCGGCTATGACTACGACACCTTCGCCGGTGATCTCGAGGTGCTGATGGAGCACCTCGATCTGAACGACGCCGTCCTCGTCGGCTTCTCCATGGGCACTGGGGAGGTGATCCGCTACCTGGCCACCTACGGCTCGGCGCGGGTGCGCAAGGCCGCCCTGCTCGGCACTATCCCACCCTTCGTGCTCAAGACCGACGACAACCCTGAGGGCGTCGACGGCAAGGTCTTCGCCGACATCGAGGCGGCCATCGTCGCCGACCGATATGCCTTCTTCGAAGGCTTCTTCAACAATTTCTACAACGTCGATGTCCTCGGTGGGACCCGGATCAGCGACCGGGCGTGGCAGGCGAGCTTCAATGTGGCGGCCGCCTCCTCGCCCCATGCGACCTACGCCTGCGTCGACACCTGGCTGACCGACTTCCGCGCCGACCTGCCGAAGATCGACGTTCCTGTGCTCGTCCTGCACGGCACGGCGGATCGCATCCTTCCGTTCGAGGTGACTGCGGCGAGGCTTCCAGCACTGATAGCCGACTGCACCCTTGTCCCGGTCGATGGTGGTCCGCACAACATCGCTTGGACGTACCCTGAAGAGGTCAATGCGGCACTGCTCACGTTCCTGGGTTAAACGGCGTCGTCCGATGCGTCCCCTCATCGGATGACGTTTCCGCCGCGACTTACGCCGGGTCCCGCTCGAGGTGTTGAGCGATACCGTTCAGCCGTTTCCGAGTTTTCAGTGATCTTCGCAGCTGCACTCAAGGTGCTCCGTCGCCAAGTTGAGGCGTCGCGCCCGCCAGAGGGTTCGTCGAGCGGCAGACTGACGCCGGCGTCCAAATGAGATCCGACCAAATGTGATTCAGGAGCAGCGAGGAGACGTTGATGGAGTTTCTCGTCGAGTTCGAGTTGGATATTCCGGACGCTGCTCCCGAGCCCGAGGTCAAAGAGCGCGAGAGGGCGGAAGCTGTGGCCGCAGAGTCGTTGGCGGACGAAGGACACCTGGTCCGCTTGTGGAGGACCTCCGTGCCACCGGCCAGGGTCCTTGGGCTCTATCGCGCCGCCAGCAAGGCAGAACTTGACGGACTTCTGGACGCTTTGCCACTGTCTGAATGGATGCATACCTCCGTCACGCCGCTCGACAAGCATCCGAACGATCCGGCTGAGACTCCAAGGAGTGCATGATGAGCGATCGGCTCCCCGAACCTCGCCTGACGAAGATCTTCCGTTTGGAGGCGAGCCTTGGCGAGGCGCTTGATGTGGGGAGCGTGGCGGTGGGGCGACGGCGCATCGTCCCCCTGATTGGTGGCAGCTTCGCCGGCCCGGAACTCAAAGGCACGCTCGTTCCAGGCGTCAGCGCCGATTGGCAGCTCGTTCTGCCAGACGGCACAGCGCTGGGAGACATTCGCTACACCCTGAAGACCGATCACGGTGACTTGTTGTACGTCCGTTCGCAGGGAGTGCGTCACGGCAGCGTGGAGGTTCTCGCCCGTCTCGGTCGCGGTGAGGAGGTCGAAGCGAGTGAATACGTGTTCCGCACGTCAACACAGATAGAGACAGCGTCCTCCGGCTTCCATTGGCTCAACAAGGGCGTATTCATCAGTGTCGCCGGTCGCCAACCCGGAGGCGTGATCTACGAGGTCTACCTCGTCGGATGACCCCATCGCCCGACAGCACAGGAGAGCCGGCATCTTCACGGCCGAGCCGCAGAGTCGCGATCATCACCGGTGGCTCCCACGGCATCGGCGCAGGGCTCGTCTCTGGCTTCCGACGCTCGGGGTATGCCGTTGTGGCGACCTCACGTTCAATCGACGCCGCCGACGAAGACGACTACCTCACGGTGAGGGGTGACATTGCCGAAGCGCAGACCGCTCGAAATGTGGTCGAGCAAACTCTGAATCGGTTCGCACGGATCGATTGCCTAGTCAACGACGCGGGAGTGTTCATCGGCAAGCCCTTCACGGACTACACGCTCGACGACTATGTCTCGATTACTTCGGTGAACCTGGCTGGGTTCTTTCACCTGACCCAACATGTCATTGGACTGATGGTCACGCAGGGCGGTGGCCACGTGGTCAACATCACCACGAGCCTCGCGGACAACGCCGACAGCAAGACGCCCGCCGCGCTGCCTGCTCTCACCAAGGGTGGATTGGCCGCCGTCACACGCTCGCTGGCCATTGAGTACGCTTCACGCGGGATTCGAGTGAACGCTGTCGCTCTCGGGGTCATCAGGACGGGGGACGACCCCGCCTCCTATGCGGGCATGGCGGACCTTCACCCTCTCGGCCGGCTCGGCGAAGTCAGCGACGTCGTCGACGGGGTCCTCTACCTCGAGCGGGCCACCTTTGTCACCGGAGAGACGCTCCATATCGACGGGGGTCAAGCCGCTGGACACTGACCCAAGGAGCCGGGAACCTTGAACACCTGAGGAGGCAGCGGACGGGTCCGCTCAAGGCTTCGTTAAGGTCTGACCCGCCAAGCAAGGGGAGTCTCCATGGTGCACAGGATCCGTCATCTCACGGGAGCAGCCAAGCCGGGCGAGCCCAATGACCGAAATCCCGCACCGGCGGGTCCTCCTCCTCCCCGCTGGCGCATGTGGCTGCTACCGGCGGGGATCTTCCTCACGCTGCTCCTGTTCCTGATTCCTCACACGTCGAGCACGACGACCAAGAGCTTCAGCTATTCGAAGTTCTTGTCCGAGGTCACCTCCGGCCAAGTCCGCACCGCGTCGGTCAACCCCGGCGGCGCCGTCACCGGCACGCTCAAGGGGGGCGACGACTACACGAGCCAGATCCCGACGGCCATCGTCGACGACCAGTTGGCGCCGACCCTGAAGGCGCATCATGTCGACGTCACCGGCGTGGGACAAGGTTCCGCGCTCCTGACCGATCTCCTCTCCTTCCTACCTTTGTTGCTCTTCGTCGCCTTCTTCATCTGGATCGGGCGGAGGAATGCCAGGCAATTGGCCGGAGGGATCATGGGCTTCGGGGGATCCAAGGCCAAGCTCTACGACGAGGACAAGCCCGCAACCCGCTTTACCGACATCGCGGGCTATGAGGGATCCAAAAGAGAGGTCGCGGAAGTCGTCGACTTCTTGAGCCATCCCGAGCGCTACGCCCGAGCCGGCGCGGTTGGGCCGCGTGGGGTGCTCATGGTCGGTCCGCCGGGAACCGGGAAGACCCTCATGGCCCGGGCGGTGGCCGGCGAGGCGGGGGTGCCGTTCCTCGCGTTGACCGGGTCGAGCTTCGTCGAGCTTTTCGTGGGGGTGGGGGCGTCACGAGTGAGGGATCTCTTCGCCGATGCCCGCAAGCGGGCCCCTTCCATCATCTTCATCGACGAGATCGACGCCATCGGCCAGCGCCGAGGTGGCTCAGCCTTCGGCTCCAACGACGAGCGAGAGCAGACCCTCAACCAGCTTCTGGCCGAGATGGACGGTTTCGACCCCACAACGGGCGTAGTCGTCATGGCCGCCACCAACCGCCCCGAGGTGCTCGATCCGGCTTTGCTCCGTCCGGGTCGCTTCGATCGTGAGGTGGAGATCCCGTTGCCGAACCAGGCCGAGCGCGCCGCCATCTTGGCCGTGCACGTCCAGGGCAAGCATCTTGGTCCCGATGTCGATTTCAATGCTGTGTCCCGGGCTACGCCAGGATTCTCGGGGGCCGATCTGGCCAACTTGATCAACGAAGCAGCCATTGTCGCCATCCGCGACAACCGCGACGTCATCTCTGCCCGAGACATCGACGAGGCCAGGGACCGCGTCATACTCGGCCGACGCGACGGGTCCAACGCGCTCTTGCCCGAAGAAAAGCAGTCGGTCTCCGTGCACGAAGCGGGGCATGCGCTCGTTGCCTTCCTCTCAGAGCACGCCGACCCGGTGGCCAAGATCACGATCCTGCCGGCCGGGCGGGCGCTCGGGGTCACCGAGCAGCTCCCCGTCGACGAGCGACACCTCTACTCCGAGAGCTACCTGCTCGACTCCCTGGCCGTCCGCCTCGGGGGCCGCGCCTCGGAGAACCTGGTCATCGGTGAAGCCTCCACCGGAGCGGCCAGTGATCTGTCGAGTGCCACCCAATTGGCCATCAAGATGGTCACGGAGTGGGGCCTGTCTTCCCGACTCGGACCCATCGGCTACGGATCGGACCAAATCGCCCAGCAGGGCGGTCTCCCCTTCGGTCAGGAGCGACCCTATGCCGAGGGCACCCAAGAAGTCATCGACCAGGAAGTGAGCCGCCTGCTCACGGAGGCCGAGGACCGGGCGCGTGTTCTCCTGGGCGACAACCGAAATGCACTCGACGCGGTCATCGCCGCCCTCCTCGAGAAGGAGACGATCTCCGGAGAGGATCTCGCTGAGATCGTCACGCGGAGCCAAAGGAGGGAACCGGTGGATCACAAGGACGGCGTGACCGCAGGCACGTGACCGAGGCCGCAGGCCCGCTGCAGGGGGTGCGGGTGCTCGATCTGAGCTGGGGAATGGCGGGACCCGTCGGCGTCCTGCTTCTCGCGGAGCTCGGGGCAGACGTCATCAAGGTCGAGCCGCCCGGTGGGGATCCCTTTCGACGCCAGCCCGCCTACCACGTCTGGAATCGCAGCCGACGATCGGTGGTGCTCGACCTCAAAGCAGACGACGGGCGGGAAGTGTTCCTTCGGCTCTGCGGCGATGCAGATGTACTGGTGGAGACGTTCAGCCCCGGCACCATGAACCGGCTGGGACTCTCCTACGAAGAGGTCTCCACCGCGTTTTCCCCGCTTGATCTTCTGTTCGGTGCCGGCCTATCCACCGGGCCATCGCTTCGCTGATCGACCCGGTTGGGATGCCACGGTCCAGGCCCGCTCCGGGATGCAGAACGAGCAGCCCGGCTGGCGACCCGGACCCACCTATCTGCACTTTCCCGCCCCGAGCATGGCCGCATGCTTCCTCTTGGCGACAGGCGTGCTCGCCGCGCTGGTCCACCGCGAGGAGACCGGGCGCGGGCAGCACGTCCAGACCTCGCTCTATCAAGGGGTCCTCGCGTACACCACGCAGATTTGGCAGGAGCACGAACGAGCGCCCGCCGGCTTTCACAAGACCATGGCGAAGACGTACCCACCCGGCGTCCATCAGACGTCCCTCTTCGAGTGTGCCGACGGTGAGTGGATGCACGCCGCGACGATGAACGGTCTCACCCCGACCCGCACGCCGGAGGAGATCCTGGGTCTCGACCCGGTTGACCCACGCGCGCTGTACGCCGATCCCGAATTACGCCCCCGCCACGAGGCCGGGCTTCGTGCCGCCTATTTGCAACGCCGGCGCGCAGAGCTCATCGAGGAATTCCACGATGCCGGTCTTGGTGCTGAGGCGGTGGGACCGATGGCCGAGGTCTTTTCCCATCCCCAGTTCGTCGCGAACGGGATGGCCGCAACCGTCGAGGACCTCGAGCTCGGCAGCACCACACAAGTTGGAGTCCCGGCCGTGTTGTGCGGCACGCCGGGGGCGATCCAAGGCGGTCAGCCCCGCGCTGGTGCCCACAGCCGCGAGGTGTTGGAGGAGGCAGAATATTCGGCGACCGAGATCGACCGTCTGCTCGATGCGGGGATCGTAGAGGACGTGTCGTGGGTCCGTTGACCGGTGTGGTGGTCCTCGATCTCGGACAGTATCTGGCCGGGCCCTTCGCTCCTATGGTCCTTGCAGACCTGGGGGCCGAGGTCATCAAGGTGGAGCCCGTACGCGGCGACGGCATGCGGATGGCTGGGATGCCTTTCGTAGGTTGCCAGCGCGGCAAGCTCGATTTCGCCGTCGATCTCAAGACCCCCGAGGGACTCGAAGCAGTCATGCGCCTGGCCGAGATCGCCGATGTGGTCCACCACAACATGACGAAAGGCACCGCAGCACGCCTGGGAGTCGACTACGACGCTCTCAAGGCGCGCAACCCGGACCTCGTCCACTGCAACACCTACGCCTACGGTGCTGAGGGACCACTGTCGGAGTCCGGCGGCCTCGACCCGCTCTACCAGGCCGCGTGCGGCCTCGAGTTCGAGGCAGGCCCGGTGTCGGAAGGCAACGCGCCCCTGTATCTGCGCTTCGGGATGACCGACACGGCCAACGCCATGGTGTCTGCGGTCGGAGTGCTCGCCGCCCTGTACCACCAGCGTCGCACCGGCGAGGGTCAGGATCTCTGGACGTCACTCCTGAACGGTGCTGCCGTGTTCGGTTCCGATGTGTTCCTGGTCGAGGGGCAGCCCGGCCCGGTTCGTCCGGGTCTTGACCGCAACCAGGTGGGGGTCTCGCCCTGCTGCCGCCTGTACCAAACCCAGGAGGGGTGGATCCAACTCGCGGCCTTCGCATCCGGTCAATGGGCAGAGCTCTGCCGTCTGCTGGGCCGCCCCGCCCTCGAGCGTTACGAAACGTTCGAGGCGCGGGTGGGTGCCAGGGTGCAGATCGAGTCGGAGCTTGAACCGATCTTCCTCACGCGGACGGCAGTGGCGTGGTTCCACTCTCTCTCTGAAGCGGGTGTGGACGTGGAGGTCTCAATCGACACCAACGACGGCGAGGTGATGCTCCACGACGCCGACAACGAGCGCCTCGGCCTGGTGGCGGAGTATCCCCATCCGATGCTCGGACAGCTGCGCCAGTTCGGCACACTCATTGACTTCTCGGAGTCTCCGACCGGCCCCTATGGTCCCCCACCTCTGGTGGGAGAGCACACCCGAGGCATCATGGAACGCCTCGGCTACTCGAGCCAGGAGATCGAGGACCTGTTGACACGGGGAATCGTCTACGAGCCAACCGAGGACTATCGCTGGACGCTTTGACCGCCGGTTCACTCACCGCGGCGTCAGCGCCGAGGAAATCCAGTCGTGACATGTCTCGCGGACGCCACGCATGTCCGCGAGCCCGCTGTCCGTCAACCGCAGAGCAGCCAGTCCTCGCATAAGTCCGTGGAGGAGAACGGCAGTGGCGATCGGGTCGACATCGGCCCGCACGGATCCGTCTTGCTGGCCCGAGATGATGAGCTGCGACAGTCCCTCGTAGCTGCGCCTCTCTGCGTCTGCCATTCCGTCGTCCACCGACGCGCCCGAGGGAAAGGTGGAGCCCCACATGACGAGGAGCGCTCGTTGATCAGCTGTGGGGTCTTCGAACATCTCGAGGTAAGCGTCCACGGTGAGGAATACCTCGCCGAGCGCTGAGAGGCCCCCGGTTCGTTCGCCTTGACTTCGCCGAGCCTCCATCTCCTGGCGGATCCTGCTCTGCGCTCGTTGGGCCAGGCGGGCCACCAGCGCGTCCTTGGAACCGAAGTGGTGGGTCGGCAGACCTCGGCTGACCCCAGCCCGTCCTCCGATGCTGGCCAGCGATGCACCCTGTACGCCTCGTTCGGCGACGAGCTCGGCCGCCGCGTCCAACAGGGCATCTTCGGACCGGATGCGCCGCTCGGCCTGGCTTTCTCGTTCCTGGGGGACGCTCATGGGCACATGTTACTTGCTGAGTGATCAGCAAGGAAGTATCTTGTGGCATTGCCATGCGCCGTCGGCGAGCGAAGTGGGGCGGTCCGTCGGTGAAAGGAGGGACATGTCGAAGCTCGATGTGGTGATCAAGGGGGGGACCGTGATCGACGGTCTGCGGACGCCGCGTTACAAGGCTGACGTCGGGATCGCCGGGGGTCGGGTCGTGCAGATCGGCCGGGTCGACGCGGCCGATGGCCGTGAGGTGGTCGACGCCTCGGGCAAGGTGGTGGCGCCGGGTTTCGTCGATCTGCACACTCACTACGACAGCCAGGTGTTCTGGGATCCGTGGTGCACCATGTCGGCCTGGCATGGCGTGACCAGTGTCGTCATCGGCAACTGCGGGTTCGGTTTCGCCCCGTGTCGGCCTGAGGATCGTGAGCGGGCCATGCTGACCGTCTCGCGCAACGAGGCGGTTCCCCTCAAGACCATGCGAGTCGGGATGCCCTGGGACTGGGTCACGTACCCCGAGTTCCTCGACAGCGTGGACCGCACACCGAAGGGCGTGAACGTGATGTCGTTCGTTCCGCTGGCGCCGCTTTATGCCTACGTCGCTGGCGTGGACAACGCCAAGGCCTACCGGGTCACCGGCGAGCAACTCGACGAGATGTGCCGCCTGCTCGTCGAAGGGATGGAGGCCGGTGGCTGCGGCTTCAGCGCGCAGGTCTCCGGAGAGGTGGGGAACGTCCAACTCGACTACGACGGCACACCCATGGTGACCGACTGTATGACTGAGCATGAGGTGATCGCCTTCTCCCGAGCCATGGGTTCGCTGGGTCGCGGGACGGCGCAACTGACCGGCACGCTCGAAACGGCCGCACTCATGGCGCGCGAGAGCGGCCGGCCCATCATCTGGAACGCACTCTTGGCCGACGGAGCGCTCAACCAGCACGGCGGACCGAAGTACAGCCATCGCGACGCCCTCAAGCAACTCGCCTACCTGAACGAGGAGGAAGGTCTTCGCGTCTTCGCCCAGGCGCTCACGACCAATTTCATCTCGGAGTTCACCCTCGAGGACTACAACCTGGCCGACACGATTCCGTGCTGGAGGGAGGCCTGCCTCGGTACCGTCGAGGAGAAGATGGTCAAGTTCGCCGACCCGGCTCGTCGCGCCGCCATGAAAGAGATCCATGAAGAGCGCGGCGGTCTCTTCGGCGCGGGCTACGACCTCACCGCCATCAAGATCCATTGGATCTCGAGCGACGTCCCCGGCGCGCAGGAGCTGAAGGAGACCTACGAAGGATTCACCGTAGGAGAGGTCGCGGCCCGAGAGGGCAAGCACGAGATCGACGCCTTTCTGGACGTCGCTGTGGCCGGACATCTCCGGGTGGGCTTCGCCACCCCGATGCTGGTGACCCCACGGGAGTCGATGAAGGAGATCGCCACGTCCCCCGTGGCCCTTCCCGGGATAAGCGACGGGGGTGCTCACACGAAGTTCGTGACCACCGCTCGCTACCCGACCGAGCTTCTCGGCTACTGGGTGCGGGAGCACGAGATCATGTCGCTCGAAGAGGCGCACTGGCGGCTCTCGTATTACCCGGCCGTGGCCGCTGGCCTGAAGGGCCGGGGATTCCTCGCTGAGGGAGCACCGGCGGACGTCGTCGTCTACGACCCGACCACCATCGACTCCACTCCCCAGGAACGGGTGTGGGACTACCCGGCCGGAGAGTGGCGCCTGATCCAGAAGGCCGTCGGCTACGACCGCGTCATCGTGAACGGCGTGACCACGTTTGTCGACGGCGAATGCACGGACGCCACCCCCGGCAAACTGCTTCGCCATGGCACCGACTGAGGAGGGAACCATGCCTGCCGCTGAATCCGAGATCGGGAAGATATTCGATGCCGACAACCACTATTGGGAAGTCACCGACTCCTTCACTCGCTACCGCGACCCTGCCTTTGCCGATCGGGGTGTTGTCCTGAAGGAGGTCGACGGCAAGCCCTATTACTTCTTCGGGAAACGGGCCCACCCGATCATCCCGGGCCCGGGCGACGCACACCCCCGCCCCCGTCCCGGCGCGCTCTACGACTACTTCGCGGGAAAAAGCAGTAAAGAGCGAGTCGGGAATGAGCTCGCCTGCGAAGACCCCGCGGCGCACCCCGAGTGGTTCAACCGTGACGCCCGCCTCGCCTGCATGGATGTCCAGGGCGTCGAAGCGGCGTGGCTGTTCCCGTCGCAGGGCGTCTGTATGGAGGGCCCGATGCAGCCCGACGTCGAGGCTTCGATCGAGGTGCTCCGGGCGTTCAACCGCTGGCTCGACGACGACTGGGGATTCGCGTATGAGGACCGGATCTTTGCCGTCCCGTTCCTCACGCTCTCGGACCTTGACCGCGCCCTCAGCGAGCTCGAGTGGTGCCTCGATCGCGGCGCTCGCGTCATCACGATTCGCAACGGACCAGTTTTCACCTCCGAGGGGTTGCGCTCCCCGGCCGATCCGGCGTTCGACAAGTTCTGGGCCAGGGCCCAAGAAGCCGGCATCGTCGTGACCACCCATGCCGGGTTCGAGGACGGCTACACGGGCGTCGCCTCTGACATCGCCCGCACCTGGGGCCTGGAAGCCTCAGAGGAAGACGATCGTCGTCCAGACGCTTCGGCGGTCCAAGCAGCGTCGTTGGTGGCCCAGCTCATGAAGCATCGGCTGATCGAGGACTTCGCCACCGTGCTGGTCGCCCACAAGCTCTTCGAGCGATTCCCTCGCCTGAGATTCGCCTACATCGAGAACGGCGCGGACTGGGTGCCGCGCTGTTTGCACACTTTGCACATGCTGGCTGGTCAGAACCCCGGCATGTTCATGTCGGACCCGGTCGAGCAGTTCATTGAGCACTGTTGGGTTGCTCCGTTCGTCGAGGACGATGTCGCGGACTTGGCGCGGTTTCTTCCGGTGGAACGCATCCTCTTTGGCTCGGACTGGCCGCATGCGGAGGGCCTCGCCGAGCCGCGCGACTTCTTTCCCAACGTTGCCTCGTTCTCGCTGGACGATCAGCGAAAGATCATGGTCGAGAACGCCCGGACGCTGACCTTCGCCTAGGAGCTCACACGGGTGACGTTTGTTCCCTAGCCAGGAGGAAGTACCCAGCTTTGCAATACGGGTTTGCTTCCCGTTGGGGCTGCAAAGCAATAGCATTCAGAAGCGAAATCTGCGCGCTGAATTGGAGCGGCCTGAGCCTGATGGGTGATGGCCCGTTGCCCAAACGGGCCCACGACGAGAGGGGAGAACGATGCCCCCAGCGAAAGAGCCGGTTGCTTTTCTGGGCATCGGCACCATGGGGCACGCGATGGCGACCAATTCCCTGCGTGCCGGTATCCCGACCATCGTCTGGAACCGCGAGCCCGGTGCGACCCGGGACCTCGCCGAGCTCGGAGCGAAGACCGCCGAAACGCCCGGCGATGCGGCTCGACAAGCCGACATTGTCGTCACAATGGTGACCGATGCAGATGCCGTTCTCGCTATCGCCAAAGACCAGGGCATGCTGGCGGCACTCACTCCCGGTGCAATCTGGGTGCAGATGAGCACGATCGGCGTCGCGGGGACCGAGCGCGTCGAGAACCTGGTGAAAGCCGAGCGTCCTGACGCGATTCTCATCGACGCGCCGGTGTCGGGGAGCAAAGAACCTGCGGAACAGGGTCAGCTGACGATCTTCGCCTCAGGCCCGGACGTGGCCCGTTCGCGCCTCGATCCTCTCTTTGATGCGCTCGGTCAGCGAACGATCTGGGTGGGAATGGTCGGGGCTGGTTCGCGGCTCAAGCTTGTGGCCAACTCCTGGCTCGGCCTCGCGGCGGAGGCGGTCAACACGTCAGTGGCGCTGGCCCGTCGGTTGGGACTCGATACCGACACTGTGGTGAACGCCTTGGACGGCTCTCCGCTGGTGTCCCCGTGGCAGACAGCAAAGTTGCGACGGATCGCCCAAGGAGATTTTTCGGAGCAGTTCGCGCTGTCCCTCGCGCTGAAAGACGTGCATCTCGCCCTCGAGGCGGCCGGTGACGACCGCTTCCGGGCGCTGTCCTGCCTGGCGGACGAGTGGCAAGAAGTCGTCGAGCGCGGGCTAGGTGACCAAGACCTGACGGTCGTCACCAGGGCACTCGAGGAGGACCGGGGAGGTGTCTAGGTGTTCCAGGGAGGCGATCGTCCTCCTGCTCTCAGTCCGGTCGATCGGTTGAGGGCATTGGAATGGATTCGCCACCGCAGCAAGACGGGAGCAGCGCGACGTGACCAGTTACATTCCCGCTCAAGATCGCTACCGGTCCATGACCTACCGCCGTTGCGGGCGCAGCGGTCTTCTCTTGCCCGCAGTGTCGCTGGGGCTCTGGCAGAACTTCGGTGACGACCGGCCCATCGAGACCCAGCGCGCCATCGTGCGCCGAGCCTTCGACTTGGGAATAACGCACTTCGATTTGGCCAACAACTACGGACCCCCGTACGGCAGCGCCGAGACCAACTTCGCCCGGATCCTCCATGACGACTTCCGGGATCACCGCGACGAGCTCGTTGTCTCCACCAAGGCTGGGTGGGACATGTGGCCGGGCCCATACGGCGACCTCGGCTCTCGGAAATACCTCATCGCAAGCCTCGACCAGAGCCTGCGCCGGCTCGGGCTTGACTACGTCGACATCTTCTATCACCACCACTTCGACCCCCAAACGCCGCTGGAAGAATCGCTCGGCGCCCTCCATACCGCGGTCACATCCGGTAAGGCCCTGTACGTCGGCATCTCCTCCTACTCCGACAAGCGCACCGCCGAGGCCGTTACCATCCTCCGCCGGCTCGGCACCCCGCTGCTCATCCACCAACCGTCGTATTCGATGTTCAACCGCTGGATCGAAGATCGCCTCCTCGAGGTCCTCGACACCGAAGGAGTCGGGTGCATCGCCTTCTCTGTCTTGGCCCAGGGGCTTCTGACCGACCGCTACCTCAACGGCATCCCTCCGGGCTCAAGGGCCTCCATGGATGGCACCCTTTCTCGCGAAATGCTCAACGACGAAAACCTCGCTCGCATCCGAGCCCTCAACGACATCGCCCAGGGGCGAGACCAATCCCTCGCGCAGATGGCCATCGCTTGGGCATTGCGCGACGCCCGAGTGACTTCGGTGCTCATCGGAGCCAGCAGCGTCGCCCAACTTGAGCAAAACGTGGCCTCGCTTCAACACTTGGACTTCGCTGCCGACGAGATTGGATCTATTGATCGGTACGCCGTTGACGCCGGCATTGACTTGTGGCGCACACCAGCCACAGCCTGAGCACTGGACGATGATGCTTCCCTCGGGGGCAAGTCTCTCGTGTCATGGTCTGTGGAAGTGAGTCTCGACGACGCCGTGAGGCGTTGTAGGTAAGGTTGAAGCCATGTCTTCTGGATGGCATCAGCTCCCCTACGAGACATGGCACGCCTCGTGCGACACCCTGCATGCACACACACAAGTCCTCGGCAAGCTCGCTGCAGCGTTGGCGCCCCCCGAACCACAGCTTCAGCACGCCGCACTCCGCCTGAGCGCACGTGGCTGGGAGACGTTGCCATTGCCTGCCCCCGATGGCTCGGGCGCCCTAGTCGTGGCGCTGGACCTGCACAGCCATCACGCCGTGGCGGAGCACACCGACGGCCGTGCGCACCGCATCCCTCTGGCGCCGGACCGTCCAGTTGGCGCGGTGACCCGCGAGGTGTTGACCGCTGTGGGCGACCTCGTCGGACCTGTTCCGTTCGACCCCAAACCCCAAGAGACCCCCTGGACGACACCGCTGGACGAAGACGACGAGCACACAACCTACGAAACAACCCAGGTGGCCGACTACTTTTCGGCGGCGACCCAGGCCGCACTGGTACTCGGGGCCCTGCGCGCCCCTTACCGGGGAAGATCCACGCCGGTCAACGCCTGGTGGGGATCTTTTGACCTGGCCGTGAGCCTGCTCTCCGGCGAACCCGTCGAACCTCCGGCACAGGACTTCATCACGCGCAACTCGGCGAATGCGCAGCAGATCGAGGTCGGCTGGTGGCCAGGTGACGCGCGATACCCGAATGCCGCCTTCTACGCCTTCGCGTTCCCCACCGCGACGGGTTTGGAGAGTGCGACGCTGTCGCCACCGGCAGCACACTGGGAAGCGAATCTTGGCGAGTTCATCCTCAACTGGGACGATGTGTGTACTGCGCCTGACCCCTTCCGCGCTGCACTGGACTTCGGGCTTTCAGCAGTCCGCCACGCGTGCGATCTGTGCGACTGGGATCCGGTCCTCGCCGCAAGTGCCGAGGGGGTTACGCCGCCAGTCCTCTGAGCAAGATGGGTTCTGTGATAGGTGGCTTCTCACGTGCCCAACGGGCGGTCCCCGGGGCTACCAGGTGCTTTCCGCGGCCGCCCGCGGCACCGTTCGGAGCCAGCTCGCCCTGGCCCAGCACCTCGGTATCGACCGCACGGTGATGACCTACCTCCTCGATGACCTCGAGGCGGCGAACCTGATCGAGCGCCGCCCTGATCCGGCCGACCGGCGAGCTCGGCGAGTCGTTGCCACCCATCACGGCTCCGAGCTGCTCACCGAGCTTGACGGGCGTCTCCGGGAGGCAAAGGCCTACCTGCTCGCCCCCCTTGACCAAGACGCTCGCGGGTCATTCCGCGCCCAGGTTCGGTTGCTGGCCACTCGGCTCGACGTGTTCGACCCGCTCGAGAGCCCGTGTGAGCTTGCGGATGAGGTTGACGCCGAGCTGCCCACGCCTGACCGGCCGGCACATTCCACTCGCTCGCACTAGCGCGTACGAAGCTGGCCACGGCTCTCTCACGGTGATGCCGAGATCAAGCTGTCCCGCGCCGCTCCTTGGCGCGGGTGGTCTCCTCAGGTGTCCAGTGAATACACCAGACCGGCAACCGTTTGGTAGTACTCGGCTGTGAGCGGTCCATCCTCGGCGTAGTGCATAAACACAAGAGGTAAGTTATCCGGATCCCGTCCGCGTATCATTTCTGCTTCGCCTTCGGCGATCTGCTGACGGCCGGTGAAGAGGTCGACACCCCGCAGCACGGACTCGATCCGATCGAGTTCGCCGATCGATCCGACGTTGAAGGTGATCGACCGGAGGCCGAGCGACTGTTGGCCGTGGCGAACGTGATGGATGCTCCTCAACTCGCGCAGGATGAGGACGATGGAGGCGGGATCGAGCCCTCCGAGCACCACGGCTGCGTCCTCGCGAGCGATCTCTTCGAAAGGACCGAGCTCCCGGTAGAAAGGGACGGATCGATCGAGCTCGGCTACGGCGACCAGTGTGGAACGAATAGTCCACTGGTGCGGAACGTGGTCAGAGGTCATGGTGTTTTCCTCCGTGAGTCCTAGAGGGTCTCAAAATAGCCACAGGTCGATCTGTGGAACGACAACTGGTTCGCAGGTTGAAGCGGGTCTGAGAACCCCGGAGAAACTGCAGATGCATACAGGGTCCCGTCGGCATCGGGCTCTTGGGGGAGAAATCCATTGACTAAGCTATATAGATATGTCTATACTTGAGGTGTGAGCGAACAGCGCCAGTCCATCGGAGAGGTCCTCTTCGCCCTGGGCACTCTCGGGATTCGCCAGCGCCCCAGGGACCTGAGCTTGACCGCTCTGTCTTCGCTGGCGACCATCGAGAGGAGCGGTCCCCGCCGCCTGACGGATCTGGCTGTCGGCGAGGGTGTCACCCAGCCGTCCATGTCCGCGATCGTCAGCCAGCTCGAGAGACTCGGCCTCGCCGAACGACAGTCGGATGCGAGGGACGGGCGTGTCGTACGGGTTGCCATCACGTCGGCGGGCCGAGAGCAGCTGAGCGCGCTGCGCCGGATCGGCGCCGCGGTCTTCGATGACCTCATCGAAAAGCTCGACTCCTCCGAAGCCGACTTGTTGTTCGCTGCGCTTCCCTCGTTTGATCGAATGCTCGAGCTCGCCGATCTTGACTTCGCGTCAGAAGGGAGTCCGACATGACAGCACTACCGGTAACTGAAGGATCAGCCGCAGACAATCCTGCGGCTGACGATGCCGGTCGACCGATGCTCGTTGTGGGCGTGGATGGCTCGGCACCAAGCTGGGACGCGTTCGCGTGGGCAGCTGGTGAGGCGCGGCGTGCGAATGGGCGCATTGTCGCGGTCTTCGTCACCCCGCTCATAGAGCCGCAGGAGGCACTTGGACCCACGGCGCCACTCGGCTACCCGGCGGCGGCGGAGGCAAGGGATCAGACGGCTGAGGAGCTGGCGGCCGAAGTAGCAAAGCGCGCCGACGCGCTGGGTGTCGAGGTGAGGTTCATCCGGGGCATGGGCGACGCTGTCCACGTCCTCACCGACGTGGCGCATTCCGAGCATGCCGACCTGATGGTCGTGGGCCGGTCGGCGAAGATGCTGCACCGACTGGCGGGTTCGGTCAGTCGCCGCCTCGCACTCAACCGGGAGTGTCCGGTCATCGTCGTGGTGCCCTGACGAAGCGCGGAGTGGCAAAAACTCATCGTGGGGCCGAGAGTGGATTCAGGCCCGCACGGCTGAGGATCGGGGATTAATCTGTGCCGACCGTGATGGAGTCCCTCGACACCCGGTTTCGGCTGAGCTGTGTGTGTACCGATTCGGATGGCTCCCTCATCGATGTGCGGGGACAATGAGAGGGGAGCCGCCGCTCACGCCGCCGCCGCACGATGCGATCGCTGCTCTCAACGGAGTGCTGAGTGAGGTCATCGATGTGGTGCAAGACGTCAAGCAGGCTGACCGAAAGGTCCCGCGGAACCATGAGCTGCACCGGGAACTCGACGCACTCTTTGCGGACCTGAGGAACTGGGCGACCCTTCTGATGGCAGAAGACGAACAACTTGGCACGTCGCCCCTCGGGAGCATGCCGAGCGTCGCCGGCCGAACACCGCCGAACCTCTGGCCGGGAAATCCCACGGACGAAGAGGTTCGCCGCACCATCCTTGAACATCTCGACCACCTCTCGGTTCACCTGGCGGCTGCGCAAGGCGTACAAGACGATCAGGGTGCGCGGGCCCAACTGGGGGATATCCAACAGGAGCTGTCGAGGCATCTCCTGACACTGCGCACGTGGGGGAATTTGAGCTAGTTGCTTCGGCCGGTCTCGGCGCGCAGCCGGCTCTCGAACGCCCTCCTGTCGAAGAGGACCCGCGAATCGAGCGGGGAGCCGTCGAGCCACGCAGCTGGGGTTCCCAGCGGATCCTCTCGTTGGTAGTCCGTCTCTCGCCGCAGCACCCACTTCTCGTATCGCGCCGTCCGCACACCGGAGACGAAGTCTGAGCTGGTCAGTCGCACTTGTGCGCCGAGACCTAAGAGGTCTTCGGTCGTGAAGCCCCCCGTTCCTTCGGGCGGCTGTACTGCAAAGAGCGCTTGGCGCAGCTCATCAAAGCGGCCAGCCTCCGCGGCGAGAGCGAGAGCGTTATCCGCTCTCACCGACTCCGGGCCGAGAAAGCACCGCATGCGATATTCGACGGCCAGTTCGCCATCGCCCAACGCAGCCGCGATGAGAGGCCCATTGACCTCTTCAAACTGTCGGCAGAAAGGGCATTGAGGATCCTCAAAGAGGACCATGCCCAGCGTCGCATCGGCCTTGCCAACGAGGACTCCGCCTTCGGATGTGTGACCTGAGGGCGTCGCAGCGGGATCAGTCGAATTCATCGCTGGTTCCATTTCATCGGGGCGGTCGGGCCAGTCAACTGGGTCCAGGCGGTGTGGTCGGGACCAACTTGCCGTTGGCCTTCAGGGTCACCTCCACGTTGCCGCGCGTTGCGTTGGAGTAGGGGCACACCTCGTGCGCTGCGGCCACAATCGAGACGGCGAGCTCGGGGTCGCTTATTCCCGGGAGCGAGACATCGAGTCCGACCGCCACGTTGAATCCGCGGTTCTCGGTGGTGATCAGACTCACCTCTGAATCGATTGCCACCGCCCCGAGCTCCGCTCGCTCTCGACGCCCGACAACCCCCAGTGCCCCCTCAAAGCACGCGGCGTAGCCCACCGCGAAAAGCTGCTCAGGGTTCGTGCCGCCACCGCCGCCGCCCATCTCGACGGGGGTGCGTAGTTGGACATCCAACACCCCGTCGCTGGTCACACCGTGCCCCTGTTCTCGGCCGCCCACCACGTGCGCCTCGGCCGTGTAGAGCGATTTGGCCATTTCGACTCCTCTCTCGCGTCCTGTAGTTGGGACGCTACCGGCTCGCCTCCGCCCAAGCGCCGGTCGGCGACCGCGGGACGGAGTGCAACGCCGAGCACGGGACACGCCGGTAGCATCGAGCCATGCCCACCGCTGCCCGCGATCTGATCGTCAGCCGCGACGAGCTGCTGGACTTCGTTCGGCCGCGACACCACGGGATTCTCGTCACCACCCGCCGGGACGGCAGGCCGCAAGTTTCCCCGGTGACGATGGGTGTCGACACGGAGGGTCGGGTCGCCATCTCGAGCTATCCTGAACGAGCCAAATCGAAGAACGCCGCTCGCAACGAGCAGGCCTCGGTCTGTGTGCTCTCGGACGAGTTCAACGGGGAATGGGTGCAACTCGATGGTCACATCGAGCTGGTCCGGCAGCCCGAGGCCATCGAAGCCCTCGTCGAGTACTACCGCTCCATAAGTGGGGAACACCCTGACTGGGACGAGTACCGGCAAGCCATGGCACGTCAGGGAAAGGTGCTGCTCCGCCTGACGATCGACCGCTGGGGCCCCATTAGCCGGGGCGGTTTTCCGGCTCGGCTGGTTGCGCAGGACTGAGCCGCCCGACGGGCAGAAGTGCCCCCGACCGGCGACATGAACGCGAACACCGAGCGCGCTCTCTCCGCCCTGCGCGATTGCTCGTCAATTCAGTCCGTCAACACCGTCCCGGAGACCGGGTCGAGCGTGACCTGGGCCTTGAGCAGAAGCTCCGTGCACTCGGTGTTCAGCGGTCGGCCAAGGTGATAACCCTGGGCGAACCGGCAGCCCAGCGTCCGCAGCCCCTGCTCTTGGACCGGGTTCTCCACACCCTCGCCGATCGCCTCGTAGCCGAGTGTCTGGGCCAGCTGCACCATGGCGGCAGCCAGGCTGTGCATGTCGTCGCCGGCCCCCAAGGCCTGGACGAAGGATTTATCGATTTTCACGATGTCGACCTGGAGCCGGTCGAGGTGGGACAGCGAGGAATACCCCGTCCCGAAATCGTCGAGCGCGACGCGCACGCCAAGGGATCGCAGCTCGACCAGGTTGCGCACCGTGGTCTCGTTGTCGCTCAGCATCGCGCTCTCGGTGATCTCGAGGATCAGTGACCCGGGATCGAACCTGCACGCCTCGACCTGCGCGGTGATCCTTTGCGCGAGGTCGGGGTCGATGAGCTGGCCGGGTGACAGGTTGACACTCATGACCAGCCCCGGATCCGAGAGTCCTCGCTCCTGCCACTGGCGCGCCTGCAAGCAGGCCGAACGAAGCACGAAGGAGTCGATCTCGTCGATCAGCCCCAGTTCCTCGGCCAGCGGTACGAACAGCCGCGGGTCGACCAGACCGCCGATCGGGTGTGCCCACCGCACGAGTGCCTCGAAGCCGATGATCCGGCGTGTGTCGAGGTCGTAGATCGGCTGGTAGTGCGTGAGCAGGTCACCGTTGTGGATCGCCGCGCGCAGTTCGCGCTCTTGCTCGATGCGGGCCAGCACCGCAGCGTGCATCTCCTTTCGGTAGATCTCGAAGCGGTTCTTGCCACTTTCCTTCGCCTTGTACATGGCAATGTCCGCGTTTCGTAGGAGCTGCTCGCTGGTGATGCCGGGTTCGTCGAACGCGATGCCGATACTGCCCGCCGAGGTGGCGGATCGGGTCCCGTCCTGGACGGCTGGGCGGAGCGATTCAAGGATGCGCTGGGCCAGGGTCGTGATGTCCTGGTGGGACCAAACGTCCTCGATGAGGATGGCGAACTCGTCGCCACCCAGACGCGCTGCGGTGTCGAGAGGCCGGAGGCACTCGGAGAGGTTCGTCGCCACCTGCTTGAGCAGCTGGTCCCCCTCCCCGTGCCCCAGGCTGTCGTTCACCGTCTTGAAATCATCGAGATCGATGAACAGCACGGCCAGATGGGAGCCGGTCTGATCGATCCGGGCCAGGGCGTGCTCGAGCCGGTCCTGGAACAGCGCCTTGTTTGCGAGTCCCGTCAAGGAGTCGTGGAAGGCCCGGTACTCGAGCTCGTCTTCCAACCGGAGGCGGTCGGTGACATCGCGGAAGCTCCAGACCCTGCCGACGATCCTGCCGTCGACTGCCTGCGGCCGGGACGTCAGTTCGAGAGCGCGCCCGTCCTTGAACACGAGAGTGTCGAAGCTCTCGTTGTCCGGCTTCTGCAGGAGCTCCCTCCGACGGGCGTGAAACGTCTGCGGGTTGAGCAGCTGGTCGAGGACGAACGCGAGTTTGGAGGAGTCGTCGCCAACAGCCACGAAATCGGCGGCGATACGCCAGATTTCGGAGAAGCGCCGGTTGAACCCGGCGATCGCTCCGCCGTTGTCGACGACGAGGATCCCATCAGCCGTCGAGTCAAGGGTGGCGGTCAGCAGGGAAAGGGCCTCGCTCAGCTCGTCTTCGGCGGCGACCTGTGCGGAAGCATCGTGGGCAGAGATCACGAAGCCCTCGACGGTGGGGTCGTCAATCAGGTCCACGATGCTCAGCTCAAACGGGACCGTCGTCTCCCCGTCATGGCGCAGAAGCCCGACCCGGACGGTCACGGGGTGGGCGGCCGTCGCCCCGCGCGCGGCCGCATGCAGGGCGGCCACGACCTGGCGACGGTCGGGTTCGGCCACGATGTCGGTGAGCGGCCGCATCTCGATGAGCTCGGGATCGTGGCCCAACAGGCGGGTGATCGCCCCCGAGGCGGATTCGAGGAGCCCGGTGGCGGACACGAGCATGATGGCGGAGCCAGCGTTGTGCACCAAGGACCGGAAGCGTGCCTCCTGGCCACTGGCGAGCTCGAAACGCCGGCGTTTGGTCAGGTCACGGAGGCAGAGGAGGACGTGGTTCTTGCCGGAGAGTTTGAGGGGGGTGCCGACGATCTCGACGAGGCGCCAACCTGTGGCGGACTCGACGCGGATCTCAATGGGGTCGCCGACCTCCTTGTCCTGAATTGTGGTGAGCGAGCGGAGCACCAGCTCCTGGTCGTCCGGGTGCACCAGGCTCAAGCCCGAAATGCCGACGCCATCGTCCAGCGACCGGCCGAAGAAGCGCAGCGCAGACGAGTTGCCCCAGGCGACATTTCCAACCTCGTCGAGGACGACGACGCTGTCCGGCAGCTTCAACAGGGCGCCGGTGAGCGAGGCCACGTCGGCGATGGAAGGGGCAGAGACCTCCGGCGGAGCGCCCGCCTCGATGCCCGGGTCGAGTCGGTCCGCCGTGCCCGCACTGGCGCGCCTGCGTCCTCGCGACAGCCCTGTTCCTTTTTCGCGCCGAGCCACGTTCCTACTGTCGGACAATTCTTCCTCGCGGTTGGTTGCCAGCTGGTTGCAGAGCCAGGAATCGTCAGTCGCTCGCTGCCACCGCCCGTAGTTCGGCGACGGAGTCGCGCATGATGGAAGCGAGGTCCTGGCCGTCATCCCCGCTGACCCACCGCTGCATCGCCACGCGCAGCACCGTCATGCCAGCGTCGGCGGCCAAGGTCGCCTGCGGTTCGGTCACGCCCCGCTGACGCAGTGCTGCGGCGACCGCGGCGGCGTAGTCGGCCATTTTGGCGAGCTCGCGCTCACGTAGTTCCGGGTTGGCGGCTATCACGAGCTGGCGTTGACGGGACAGGTCACGGCGAAACTCACCGAGCATGACCGCGGCGGCATCGAGGCCCTGGGCAACGGCGTCCAGTGGACCCTCACGTGCCGGCGCGCCGGCCACGCCTGCCACGATCCGCTCCTGAAGGAGGGCGGACCCACCGAAGAGCACCTCTCGTTTGTCGGCGAAGTGCCGGAAGAACGTGCGCTCGGTCAGCCCCGCCTCGTCGGCGATCTGGGCGGCTGTGGTCTGGTCGAATCCTTGTTGTGCGTACAGCGCCAACGCTGCTTCCTGCAATCGCCCACGACTGTCCGGCTGCCATCGGCCCATGAATTCGATCCTAGTGTTGACAGTCACTGACATGCGTTCTATGCTGATGACAGTTACTGACATCAGCAAGCCGTCGGGAGGCATCAGCATGAGAATCTTCGTTACGGGCGCATCGGGCTGGATCGGTTCGGCCGTCGTGGCCGACCTACTCGGAGCGGGCCACGAGGTGGTGGGCCTCGCCCGCTCCGAGATGGCGGCGCAGCGGCTGGAGGAGGCTGGCGCAATCGTGCAGCGGGGCGATCTCGACGACCCCGACGGCCTGGCCAAGGCGGCCGATGACTCCGACGGCGTCATCCACCTCGCCTTCCAACACGAGGTGGCCTTTGGCGGCAACTTCGGCGCCGCCGCGGCAGCCGACCGCCGAGCCGTCGAGGCTATGGGTACGGTCCTGGCCGGCTCAGACCGTCCCTTCGTGCTCGCCTCGGGCATCCTCGGTCTGAGAGCCGGTCGCGTGGCGATCGAGGACGACGGGCTCGTGCCCAGCGCCGAGGTGCGAGCCAACCCTGCCGGACTCCGGGCAGCCACCGCCCTGCTCACGCTGTCGCTCCGCGGCATCGGCGTCCGCTCATCGGTGCTCCGCTTCCCCCCGACGGTCCATGGTGACGGCGACCACGGCTTCGTGGCGATGCTCGTCGGTATGGCGCGCCAAAACGGCGTGGCCGGATACGTGGGAGACGGCACCAACCGTTGGCCGGCCGTGCACCGCTCCGACGCTGCCGTTCTGACCCGCCTCGCCGTCGAGGCCGCTCCCGCCGGATCGGTCTTGCACGCCGTCGCGGAGGAGGGCGTCCCTTTCCGAGACATCGCCGAGACGATGGGCCGCCACCTCGGCGTGCCGGCGGCTTCGGTCGCCGCGGCCGACGCGGGCGAACACTTCTCCCATCTGGGCCACTTCGTCTCGCTCGACAGCCCCGCCAGCGCCGCCTTCACGCGGGAGCTGCTCACGTGGGAGCCAGCCGGGCCCTCACTTCTCGAGGACCTGGAGGAGGACCACTATTACCGCGAGGCGTGATCGACGGGCGCCGTCGGTCCGAACGAGTCAAACGGAACAGCCGGCTCATCAACCTCTGCGGAGGCCCGGATCTCAGGCAGTGAGGTCGAGCCCCAGGTATTCCCCGAGCTCGGCGAGCGCCTCGTCGGGGTCGGTCACCTTGACGGTGTACATCCCGAGCGCTCTCGCCGGTTTGAGGTTCACGCCGAGGTCGTCGAGGAAGACGCATTCCTCAGGTTGCACGCCGAGGGCTTCGCAGGCGAGTTCGTAGAAGCGGGGGTCCGGCTTCCGCACGCCGAGCACGCGCGACTCGAGGACGACATCGAACAGCGCATAGATCGCGGCCACCTCAACCGAAAGGACCGCCTCCGCCCGGGTGAAGTTGTTGGTGAGGCAGGCCGTCTTGTACGCCGTCCCGCAGGCACGGATTGCCGCGACCATCTGTGGCCGGATCTCTCCCGCCAGCCGCTCGAGCACCAGCCGCCCGTCCAATTCGTAGCCCAGGGTCCGGGCCTCGGCCGACCACAGCGACCCGAACGTCTCGACGTCGAGCGCACCGCGCTCCAGCTGCGCCCACGCGTTGGTGTCGGGGTTGGTGGCGTTCACCCTGCGAATGAAGCCATCCGGCAGCCCGCGTTCGGCCTCCAGATGGGCGAAGGCCTCGAACGGGCTGGACGAGATCACCCCGCCGAAGTCGAACATGACGGCTTGAATCACTCATGGCCTCCCATAGGTCGGGCGTCATTCTCGCGTCCCAGGGCAAAGGCTGTCGCGCAACCCGTGCATCACGTCCTCGATCTCGGAGCGCACCACCCCGTCGTGGATCTCACCGTCCCCACCAATCAGTGACGCAGCGACCGGGATGTCGGCACTCACGTCCTCGAGAAGGGTCGCGTGGGCATACCCGAGCACCGTGCGGAGCTGTTGGTGGGTATCCCGTGCACCCCGCGGAGAGGCGTTGATCACGGCGACGGGCTTGCCGTATATCGAACGGATGTCGTCGTCCCCGATGAGCCATTCCAGCAGGTTCTTCAGCGAGCCGGGCAGCGCTCCCGCGTACTCGGGCGTGCAGATCACCAGCGCGTCCGCCCGGTGGACCAGAGTTCGGAGGCCAGCGACCGCCGGTGGGAGAGGATCGGCGTCGTCGTCCGGGTTGAAATGGGGGAGGGCACTCAGCTGCTCGTAGAGGAGACACTCCATGTCGGGGGGAGCCACCGCCCCTGCCGTGCGCAGGACAGCAGTGTTGGTGGAGCCAGACCGCAGACTGCCAGAGACGAGGAGCACCGTAGAACCCACGAGTATCTCCAACACCCGCACGAGCCCGATGTTCCCGTTCGGACCTCACCTGGCCCGATTCGAGGTGGCGGTGAATCCCTTTGGTGAACACGCCTGCCCCGTCCGGGCTCCAAATATGTGCAAACGTGAGCAGTTCCCGCCCCCCATGGCAGCTGTTCCGTGGAGACCACCATGCGAAAAAGCTTCGTCCCCCTCGTCGTCGGCTCACTGATCCTGGGCGTTGTCGGCATCACCGGTGGTGCCGGTCCTGCCTCAGCGGGCGCCAGCGCGCCGAGCCAGGGTGTCACCGCGACCACGATCCGGGTCGGCATTCCCTACGTCGACCTGGCGGCGGTGCGGCAGTTCGGCATCACCCTCGACCAGGGCAGCTTCCCGGACGCCTACAACGCCCTCATTGCGAACCTGAACGCCCATGGCGGCATCAACGGCCGGCGCCTGGTCCCGTACCTGGTCGCGGTGAACCCCGTGGGCACGGGACCGGCGATCACGGCGTGCACCCAGCTGTCCGAGGACGACGATGTCTTCGTCGCCATCAATCCGCAGCAACCCGACTGCTTCCTGCAGCAGCACCACGTCCCGACGATCGCCGGGAGCTTCCAGAGTGTCGAGCCCGCGGGGGGCACGCCCAACTTCACCGTGACGCCTCCACCGACGGCCTACGACCCCGTGCAGCTGGCCGTCTTCTCCCACCGCGGGCTGTTCAAGGGCAAGAAGGTGGGGCTGTTCGCCGGACAGGAGACTGATGCCGCCGAATTGCAGGTCGTCCAGAAGTCCCTGCACTCGCTCGGGGTCCGCGTGACCGAGAGCGCGCTCGACGACGCACCACAGGACGACCAGACGGCGTCCAACCAGCAGGTCGCTCTCATCGCGGAGCGCTTTCAGCAAGCGGGCGTCAACGAGGTCGTCGCCGTCGGCACGGGCTCGAACATCTGGCCCGAAGCCCTGGCCGACAACCAGAGCACCTACAGCCCAACGTGGATCGCCACGAGCGAGCCCAGCATCGAGAGCGCGGTCCTGGGCTCGGCCATCGCTCCGAAGTACCTCAAGAACGTCTTGACCTCCAGCCCGGTCCCTTCGAACTACCAGATCTGGCACACGCCCGCCGTCCAAAAGTGCGACACCGTGGTGCGCACGGCCTACCCCTCGCTCAAGATCACGCCACCCACGAACCCGCTCACAGGCTCGGACCAGACCTTCTACGCCGTGGAGGCGGCCTGCATCAACCTTGCCCTGTTCGCCACGATCGCCAAGGCCGCCGGCAAGAACCTCACCGTGTCCAGCTTCACGCACGCCGGCTACGGGCTCAAGAACGCGACGATCCCCGGGGCGGGCGCACCGGTCTCCTTCGGACCCGGCCGGGCGTACGACATCGGTCCGGTGTACCTCGTGACCTATGACGCGGCGCACAATGTGCTGCAGTTCGCCACCACGCCTGCCGCGACCTGACCGGAGGGCCTCGACGGACCTACTCCGGGATCGTCATGTCCAGCGCCAGCGCGGGCCAGGTGAAGCCGGACCCGGCACCCGCACCACCCGGCTCGCCCGTCAACGCGTCGTAGAACTCGCGGAAGCCGTGCCGGTCGATCAGGCCGGTGAGTTGTCCGCAGAGCCGGCGGGCCTCGTCCCAGCGTCCGAGACGGGCGGCCGCGAGGTAGGCCCAGTAGACCGTGGCGCCCCAGACGGCATTGCCGTCCCATTGGACGTAGCTGCCGACGCCGTTGCCCGGTACCACGACGCCGGCCGCAAAGCCCTGGGGCCCCCACATGGGCCCGTCCGCGCCGAGGTGGCGCTCGGCCACCCGCTGGGACAGGCCCGACTCCGCCAGGGCGCGACTGGCCGCGGGGATCAGCCCCATGGCCCCGATGCCGTGCAGTTGGCGCGAACGGGTCAGGTCGTAGGCAACGAAGATCTGTCCCGCTTCCCACCAGAGCAGCGACACCAGATCCTCCGCCACCCGCCCGGCCATGGCTTCGGCCTCCTTGGCCTCCGCGGCGCGGCCCCGGCCCAAGCATGCGGCGGCCACCTCCTCGAGGGCCAACAGGTACCAACCGCAGACGGTGGGGTCGTACACGACGAAGCCGTGCCCCGCCGACAGCGCCTGCTCGGGAACCATGCCGGCGGCGCGGCAGGAGAGGGTGAGCTCCTTCAGGCGGGGGAGGGAGGCGCCCAGGCCAGCGGGGACCACCGTCTCCATGAGCGCACTGCCTTCGGTCCCCGTCTCGAAGGGATGGAGCACCACCGGGAGGGACCGGCCGCCCACCGTCCGGGAGCGGGCCAGGGCGTGCAGGTGCGCAATGGCCTCGTCGAGCAGCGCATCAGCCGGTGCTCCGAGGGCCAGCGAGAGACGCGCGGCGGCATACGCGGACGTGGGTGGATCGATGAAGGGTGTGCGATCGCCGTCGAACATGGGGCCGAAGAGGTTCTCGATGAAGCGTTGGTGTTCCTCCGCCCCGGGGACATAACGCTGATGGGACAACAGGCCGTCCGGCAGCCGGTTGGCCCGGTACAGGGTCGTCAGCTCCTGCACCGCCGCGTCAGGTTCGAGATGGAGCTGCGACAGAGCGTGATACCCGCTGTCCCAGCCAAAGAGAGCGGGATAGCTGTCTCTGTCCGGTACGTGGAAGCTCCCGCCGAACGCTTCGACCCGGTGATCGCGGAAGAGGGCTGAGCAGCGTTCGTCCAGGCCGACGGGCACCCGTGATGGTCTACCAGGGCGGGTCAGAGGAAAGCCGGGCATCATGGTTGCCAGTACCACGCAGCGAACACGAGGGAGAGCGATGGAGATCCTGGACGAGGTCTGTGAGAAGGGCGTCATTGAGCGGCGCTTCGATCTGATGGTCGACGGAGAGATCGTGCCGGGGATCCACTGGTTGCCAGAGGCTGTCCACACCCCTCATCCCACCGTGCTCATCGGGCACGGGGGGACGCAGCACAAGCGGGTACCGAATGTCCTCGGTCTGGCCAGGAAGCTGGTGCGGCACGGCAACTACGGGGTCATCGCCCTCGATGCTCCCGGACACGGCGATCGGACGACCGAAGAGCAAAAACGGGAGCGGGCCGAGCTTCTCGAGCGGCGAAGCGGCGATCGTCTCGCCCCGATGTCAGAGCGACGGATACGGGCGATGCGCGGCGCCGCGTCCCGAGCAGTTGCCGAATGGAAGGCCCTTCTCGATGATTTGGCCACCAATCCGCAATGGGCGCGGGGGCCATTCGGCTATTGGGGTGTGTCGATGGGGACGGCCTTCGGCATTCCGCTGCTGGCCAGCGAATCTCGAATCACCGCCGCCGTACTCGGTCTCGGTGCGCTCAGGGAAGGCCATGAAGAGGTGCGTGAAGAGGCTGCACGAATCACGATCCCGCTCCTGTTCCTCTTCCAATGGGACGACGAGCTCATGACACGTGAGGGTGGCCTTGCTCTCTGGGACGCCTTCGGATCCGAAGAAAAGACCGCGCACATCAATCCCGGACCGCATGTGGGAATCCCGCTCTTCGAGCGGGACGAGGCCCTTGCCTTCTACCAACGTCATTTGCGGGTTGAGACGGGTTCGACCTAGAGCACCAGGTGCTCGTGGGTCTCCGGGTTCTGCATGTTCTCTTCGATATGCCTCTTCTGCTCTTCCGCTGACTCATTCGTGCGCAGGAGGAGAGGGGAGACCAGCAGGCCGAGAAGCACGCAGCCGGCCGCGATGTAGAGCGCCAGCTGGTACCCGACCGTCAGCGAATGGATAGCGGAATTGCCGGCGGCGAGGAGGGACTTGGTCCGGTTTGCTGCGATCGTGCTCAGGAAGGCCAGCCCAATGGCTCCCGCCATCTGCTGCGACACGTTGACCGCGCCGGATCCCAACCCGGCGTCCTCGTTGGGCACCTCGGACATCCCGATTTGCAGCAGCGGCATGAACGAGAGGCCGGCGCCCGCGCCGAGCAACAGGAAACCGATGAAGATCTGGGGGAAGTAGCTGGCGTGTTCGCCCGCGGCGCCGAACAGGACCAGCCCCACCGCCGCCATGGCCATGCCCGGGTACATCACGACTTTGGCTCCAAAGCGGTCCACGAGTTTCGCAGTGATGCCAGTCGACAGGGCCCCCATGAACAGCGCCTGCGGCAGGAAGGCCAACCCGGTCTTGAGTGGGCTGTACCCCAGCACATGCTCGAAGTAGAGCGCCCCGATGAAGAACGTCGAGAACATCCCCGTGATCAGCAGGCCCCGGATGGCGGCCGTGCTGGTCAACGTACGCAGCCTCAGAATGCGCAACGGCATGATCGGATTGGCCAGGCGAGACTCGAGCACGATGAAGAACACGAACAGGACGATGGCGAGGCCGAGAATCCCCAACGTGTGCGCCGAGAGCCAGCCGTACGTCGTTGCTGTCACCACGCCGTAGATGGCAACCATCACCGACAGGGTGATGAGGGCAGACCCCACCCAGTCGATGCCTTGTTTGATCCCCAGCCCGACGTTCTCCACAATGAGGAAGCGGCCAAGGATCAACGTGGCGATGCCGATAGGCACATTCACGAAGAAGATCCAGTGCCAGCTCAGGAACTGAGTGAGGACACCGCCGGCGAGGAGACCGATGGAGCCGCCGCCGACGGCGACGAACACGTAGGCGCTCATCGCCTTGCCGCGCTCGAGCGGGCTCGGGAACTCGGTGACGATGATGGCGACGATCACCGAGGAGGACAGCGCCCCGCCGATGCCCTGGATGAACCGGGCAGTGATGAGCATGGCCTGGCTGTCGGCCGACCCGCAGGCGATGGAGGCGAGCACGAACAGGGCCACGCCGGCCAGGAATACCTTCTTGCGGCCGATCAGGTCGCCCAGGCGGCCAGCGAGAAGGAGGAAGCTGCCGAACGAGATGAGGTAGGCGTCGACCACCCAGGTCAGGCCGGACTGGTTGAAGCCGAGGCTCTTCTGGATGTCCGGGAGCGCCACATTGACGATCGAGCCATCGAGCGCGTTCATGAACATGGCCAGGCAGACGACGACCAGGGCGATCCAGCGCCGGCGGTCGCCGGCGGGGTCGTCGGCGCCGAGAGTGGGAGCGGGCATCGTTCCGGATGCGGGGATAGTCATGATCTCGGGACTATCCTAGAGGGGTGATGGATGTGGATGTGCAGCAGGGCGGTGACGGTGCCGTGACAGGATCGGGTCCGTGACGACCCGGACGGCCACGACGCCGACGACGGGGACGGGGACGCTCGTGCTCCTCACCCGGCTGTCCCGCGCCGTCTTCGTCCGCAGCTCCGTGGAGCTGGTGGGGATGAACCTGAAGAACATGGTCGTGCTGGCCTACCTGCGCGACCATCCGGGCGCGTCGCAGCAGGTCATGACCGAGGATCTGTCTCTGGACTCCAACACGGGGGTGCTGGTGCTCAACGACCTCGAGGATCTCGAATACGTGGAGCGCCGCCGCGACCCGTCGGACCGCCGACGCCACCTCGTCGACATCACCGACGCCGGCCTCGGCGCGCTGGAGCGGGCGGAGGTGGCGCAGGGGAGCATCGAGGACGAGATCCTCCGTGGCCTGAGCGACGCCGAGCGGGTGACGTTCCGGCGGTTGTTGGTGAAGGCGCTGGCGGACCATCTGCCTTCGGGGAAATAACCCGCTGTTCGGTGTGACGTGGCCGTGCGGCCCGTCAGGGAGATCCCTCGCCGGGCGCGACCGACGCCGCGACGGAGCGCGCGAAGGCGGCAAACTCCTCGGGGTGGGTGCGAGAGGCGAAGTGACCGGCACCCGGTATCGAATGCAACGACGCGTCCGGTAGACGCGCGGCGAGCCAACGGGCGCCGTAGGCATGTTCCACCGACGTGTCAGTTCCGTATCCGACGACCGTCGGGACGGCGACATCCTCGAACGCGAACGGCGCATCGAGTTCTGAGGCCATGTCCACCTGAAAGGCCGCCCCTTCGGCGCGGCGCTGGGCCCGCACCGTGGACGGGAGGCGATCCCACTCCTCGTCGCCGAGCAGCCGGCGGTACATGGTCTCGACCTCATCGGCAGGGTCGTCGGCGGATGCGATCTCGGCGTTCCACGCCTTCGTCCGCTCCGGCCACCATTCGACCCAGGGCATCGGCGGCTCCCACAGCCCGAGGGCAGCAAAGGCGGCCGGGCGCAGCGTCGCCGCGAGCATCGTGGGGTTCGACCCGAAGCTGTGGGCCACCACGACCGGCGGTCTCTGGCACGCGGCCGCCACCGCAATGAGGTCCTGCGCGTGGTCGATCATCGCCCGTGCGGGTGTCGTGGCGCGTGATCGGCCGTAGCCGCGCCGGTCGTAGATGACGACGTGCCAATCGCCGAGGTGCGTGATCACGTTGCGAAACGCCGCCGAACGGTCGGGCGCTCCGTGGACGAGCACGATCGAGACGGATGTATCCGGACCGCAGTGCTCGACGTACAAGCCCGTGCCCTCGGCCGGATCCTCGTCGCGACGGCTCGGTGACGCCGTCCCCTGCGACATCGGTGAACCATAGCGTGAGGCGCTGGGCGTCCTGCTCGCCGGACGGCTCAGAGCGGGCTCTCGGCGGCCGCCTCGGCGAGAAGCGGCGCGACGTCGCGGGGGAGGATCACCGACGCCGCCTCGGCCGCCCGGACTGCTCCTTCATAGCGGGCGAGGTAGTCGTCGCGGCTTCCGTAGCGCTGGCGCACCTTTTCGAGCGGGAAGGCTTCGTGGGACCCCATGAGCCGGCCGAAGACGTCAGGTGTGCGTTGGATAGCGCTGTTGTGCGCCAAGGGAACCGCGACATCGGGCAGCCGGATGCCGCCACACGCGATGCCGTCGGCGTCGCGGACAATGGCGGGTGGGTCGCCGGCGAACTCGATCCGGGGTTGGACGGGCGGTGGGGTGCCGTCGCACATCCAGGCCTGCAGGTGATGTAGCGCGGCGTCGACCACCGGCGCCAGCGAGACCTGATTGATGCTCTGCATCGTCTCGTCGATGGGGATGGAGAAGCCGAAGTCCCGTTCCTGGCGGGGGGCGGACGAGGCGATGGCCTGCAGCGACACGTGCGACGCCCCGGCCACCTCCCAGTAGCGGAAGCGGTCGGTGTCATCCTGGCGAACCCGGTAGCAGGAGGTCGACTCGCACTCGGTGTTGAGCACCATCACGGGTATCCCCAGGTCGTCGCGGAAGAGGTGCTCCCCCTCGGGGATGCGGGGTTGGTTGGCGTCGCCAGCCGCGTCCGGGACCGTCAGGACGGCGTCGCCAACCTCGAGCGAGGTCCCTCCGCCGAAGTACATGACGAGGAAGAGGGCGTCGAAGCGCCGGGTGATCGGTTGGACCGCGTTGAAGTAGGTAGCCAGCCGTGCCGCCGACTGCGAGGCGCCATCAGCGACCAGCCGCTCCACCTCGAGGCCGCCCATCGGATCGAGGTCGGCGCGTGGGCGATCGGGCGCCACGAGATTGGCCGCCTGCGTGAAGATGTCGAACGAGTAGTCGTCGCTCGGAATGGACAGCGAGTCGTAGCGAGCCGGGTCCCAGGCCTGCAGCCCCTGCGGGTTCTCGGCCCGTCCGTGCACGCCGACGCGCTGAGCTGAGACGGCGGCATAGGCGTAACCCTCCTCGAACAGCTCGGCGCTGTCGCCGGCCCCGAAATTCTCGTACCCGGCCGAGACGTTGTTCCACAGCACGATCACCGTCCCGTTGAAATCGGCCGGGTCGTTCGGCCGGACCACCACCATGCGGGTCTTGTACGGCATGGTCTCCACGGGTTCGACCTGCCAGCGCCCCTGCCACCCGAGCTCGGTGCCCGGCACCGGGCCGTACCGGGCCGCCTCCCCTTCGATGAAGTACTCCTCCTGTCGGTAGCCCACGGCGGCCAGATCGAGCACCGGGCCCCCGAACGCCCATCCCTTGCTGCCACCGGTCACCGGTCCACTCAGGTGTGCCATCTCGTCTCCCATCGGGTGTCGCTGCCTCGTTTCTTTGGATTCACGCCCCACCTCGGAGCTCGCGTTTGAGGACCTTCCCGGATGGATTGCGCGGCAGCGCATTCAGGAACGTGATCTCTCTGGGGACCTTGAAGCGCGCCAGCTGGGCCCGGCAGTGCTCGAGGAGGGCTTCCGTGGTCACGGTCGCGTCCGTCGCGCACGACGACGAAGGCGATCGGGACTTCGCCCCATCGGTCATCGGGCCGGCCCACCGCCGCTGCTTCGAGGACCGCGTCGTGCTCGTACAGCACGCGTTCGACCTCTGAGCTCGCGATGTTCTCACCGCCGGACACGATCATGTCCTTGAGGCGATCGAGGATGAAGAGGTAGCCGTCGTCGTCGCGGACTCCGATGTCGCCGGTGTGGAACCAGCCTCCGGTGAACGCGGCCTCCGTGGCGTCCGCGTCCTGCCAGTAGCCCTTGAAGACCTTCGGCCCGCGCATGACGATCTCCCCCTTCTCGCCAGGGGGCACGGACGCTCCGTCGGCGTCCCAGACATCGAGTTCGAGGTAAAGGCAGGGCCGGCCCACGCTGCCGAGCTTGCTGAGGATGCTGTCCCGATCGAGAAAGGTGTCGCCGGAGACGGTCTCGGTCAGTCCATACGCATCGGCGAACCAGGCCGAGGGGAAGACACGCTGGATCCGCTCGATCAGCGGGATGGGCATCTTCTCGCCGCCGTTGATGACGAGCCGCACGGAGGAAAGATCACGCCGTTCGATGCCGGGCAACGCCATGACGGCGTTGACCATGGCGGGCGCCAGCCACACGGTCGACACCCGGGACCGCTCGAGCTCGTCGACGACCCCGGCGGCATCGAACACCCGGTGGATGATGGTCGTGGCACCCGCGGCGATCAACGAGGTGGTCGTGAGGTCGAGCGCACCGACGTGGTACAGCGGTCCGCAGGCGAGCCCGAGGTCGGAACTCGTGAAGCCGAATTCGACGATATGGGCGAGGTTCTTCCACGCGAGGTTGGCGTGGGTGATCATGACCCCCTTGGGTCGGCCCGTGGTCCCCGACGTGTACATCAGGCGATGGAGGTCGTCCGCGGCAGTCGGGACGCGTGTGGCGTGACGGGGCGTGGCCCGCAGCTCGGCCAGGCACGTCCACCCCGCCCGGCCGGTCGGAGCGACGCAGGCTCGCACGAGCGTTGCTTCGAGACCGCGGCGTGGCCTCGCCGGCGACGTCGACGAGCGACTCGTCGCACACGAGCGCGCGGGCACCCGAGTGTTCCAGGATGTAGCGCACTTCCGGAGCGGCGAGCCGCCAATTGATCGGCATGGCGATCGCACCGAGATAGTTGGCGGCGAAGATGGTCTCGAGGAACTCGGGGGAGTTGTACGAGAGCAGGGCGACCACGTCACCTTGGCCCACACCGTCGTGGGACAGTCCGCCGGCCAGAGCGGCTACCCGGACGGCCATCTCCCCGTAGGACGTGCGCTCACCCTCAAAGATCGTGATGGCCTTCTCCGGAGAGCGGGTCGCGTGATGCGCGAGCACCGCATACCAGTTCATGTCCGCCGGGATTGGCTCGGCCGGCGTCATGTGGACCACCCCACGACTCCGCGGTGACGGCCCGCTAACCTCGCTAGCGATGGCACGGGCGGAACCAACCGGTGATTCTCGAAGGAAGGCGAACTGGGAGGCACGCCACGAAGCGATCATCGACACGTCGGCGAGCGTCTTCGCCCGGCGCGGCTACCACGCCACGGGCATCACCGAGCTGTGCGTCGCGAACGACCTCGGCAAGGGCGCGCTCTACCACTACATCGGCTCCAAGGAGGAGCTCCTGGCCGCGATCCACGACCGGGTGATGGACGAGGTGATGCTCGGCGCAGATCGCGTTGCCGCGGCGGGCGGGTCGCCGACGCAGCAGCTGGCAATGCTCGGTGACGAGCTGCTCGACGTGATCCACCGTTACCCCGATCACGTCTGGGTCTTCCTGCACGAGTTCCCGGCGCTCACCGGCGACCGGGCTGCGCAGTTCCGCGAGCGGCGCCGGGCCTACGAGCGCCGGGTGGAGGACGTCCTGCAGGCCGGCGTCGATTCGGGGGAATTCCGTGATCTGCAGCCCAGGCTGACGGCGTTGGCCTGGCTCGGGATGCACAATTACACCTACCTGTGGCTGAAGGCCGGCGGGGAGCTCTCGGCCCGGGACGTGGCGAAGCCGTTCGCCGACATCTTCATGCGTGGGATCACCAACCCGTCCGCCGAGCCGCCCGAATAGCGGTCTCAAGGCGCGGAGTACCCGCCGTCGACGACGATCGCCGAACCGGTCGTCCAGCGGGCGGCGTCGCTGGCCAGGTAGGAGTAGGCACCCAGGAGGTCAGTGGCCGACCCGAGCCCGAGAGGATGGCGTCCCGCGATCGTCTCGAGCGCCTCGGGTGGGAGGTCGTCATGGATGGCGGAGCGGAACGTGCCGGGGCAGACGCAGTTGACGCGGATGCCGTCGCGCGCGTACTCGACCGCCGCGACCTTGGCCAGCTGGATCACGGCGGCTTTGGTCGCGCAATAGGGGGCCGCGTGAGACCACGCCGTCAGGCCGGAGACCGACGCCG
Source organism: uncultured Acidimicrobiaceae bacterium (assembly GCA_963745175.1). Lineage (GTDB taxonomy): Bacteria > Actinomycetota > Acidimicrobiia > Acidimicrobiales > RAAP-2 > Bog-473. Next base: position 169,732 of record CAVUWK010000015.1, on the reverse strand, counting down.
TCAGGACGATCGAGCCCGAGCGCTGCGGGCGCATGACGCCCACCGCGGCCCGGATCCCGTTGACGGCCCCGAGGACGTTGACCCGGAACGCACGCTCCCAGTCCTCGGTCTCGAGGTTGTGGATGCGGCCGTTCGGCGAGAGCACGCCGGCGTTGCTGATCAGGACGTCGAGGCGGCCGAAGCGCTCGACGGCCAACGTGACTCACGGACTCGACCTGGGCGTAGTCACTCACATCGGCCAGCGATCGTCTCGACCGCGCCGTCCCCGGTCCCCAGGCCGGCGACGGTCGCGTCGAGCGAGGATGCGCTGACGTCGCTCAGCACGAGGTCGGTGGCGGGCTCGCTCGCGAACTGCCGGGACAGCGCCGCCCCGAGGGCGCCGCCTGCACCGGTGATGACGACGACCCGTCGTGTCCGCGTCATACCAGCAGGTAGCCGCCGTCGACGTTGAGCACCGTGCCAGTGATGAACGCTGACGCGTCGGAGACCAGGAACGCGTAGGCCGCCGCCAGGTCGGTCGACGTCCCCCAACGTCCGAGCGCGGTGTGCCCGGTGATGGCGGCCGACAGCTCGGGGTTGGTCATCCACCCGTCGGCCAGCGGTGATTCGAACCACCCCGGTGCGACGACGTTCACGGTGATGCCGGCGGGGGCCAGGTCCAGGGCGAGGCCCTTGGCCAGGCCGACCAGGCCGGCCTTCGAGGTGCTGTAGGCGCAGAGTCCCTGGCGCGGCCGTTCCCCCAGGACCGACCCGGTGAAGATCAGTCGCCCGCCCCCGCCCCCGCCCATCACCCGGGCGACGGCGCGGGCCCCGAGGAACGCGCCGGTGAGGTTGACCTCGAGGACCTGCCGCCAGACCGAGGCGTCGGTCTGGCGCGGGCCGGCCACGATCGGGCGAGATCCCGGCATTGCAGATCCACGCGTCGACGCCGCCCCACTCGGCCACCGTGGCGTCGGCCGCCGCTTCGTTGAAGTCCTCGTCGGTGACGTCGCCACTGAGCACGAGGGACGGCCCGGGCAGGGCGGCGGCGACGGCCTTCAGGTCCCGCTCCGTCCGTGCGACGAGCGCCACCGACGCCCCGGCCTGCGAGAACGCGTGGGAGAGCAGCGCTCCGAGGCCGCGGCTGGCGCCGGTGATCACCACCCGCTTGCCCGTCGACCGCGCCGGGGTCCGGGGAACGCCGTCGGGGATGTCGATCTGGTCGATCATCGCTTTCCTCACGTTGTACCGACCAGTACAATACACGGTCCATGACCGTCGGCCTCTTCTCGCCTGCCGCCTTCTCCGCTGGTCGATCTCCTCGAGATGCACCGGCGCATGCTGGTCATCCGGGGCTTCGAGCAGCGGGTGGCCGCGCTCTACCGCGACGGGGTGGTCCCGGGCTTCGTGCACCTCTCCATCGGGCAGGAGGCGACGGCCGTCGGGGCGTGCTGGCCGCTGGGCCCGGCGGACGTCATCACCTCGACGCACCGCGGCCACGGCCACTGCCTGGCCAAGGGCCTGGACCCGGTCGGGATGTTCGCCGAGCTGATGGGAAAGGAACAGGGCACGAACCGCGGCCGCGGGGGCTCCATGCACATCGCAGACCCGAAGCTCGGGATCTTCGGCGCCAACGGCATCGTCGCCGCCGGACTGCCGATCGCGGTGGGGGCGGCGACCGCCGCGCAGCTCCGAGCCGACGGCAGCGTCGCGGTGGCGTTCTTCGGTGACGGCGCGCCGGCGCAGGGCGCCTTCCACGAGGCCCTGAACCTCGCCGCGGTGTGGCAGGTGCCGGTGATCTTCTTCTGCGAGAACAACGGCTACGCCGAGTTCTCGCCGGCTGCCACCCAGCATGCGGCGTCGCTCGAGCAGCGGGCCGCCGGGTACGGGATCCCGTATGTCGCGGTCGACGGCAACGACGTCGCGGCGACGGCCGCCGTCGCGGCGGACGCCGTCCTGGCCGCGCGCGCCGGGCGCGGCCCGACCGTGATCGAGGCAGCGACCTACCGCTGGCACGGCCACTACGAGGGAGACCCGCAGCGCTACCGCACACCCGAGGAGCTCCGGGAGTGGGAGGCGCGTGACCCGCTCCTCGTGCACGGAGCCCCGGCTCCGGGAGGCCGGTGTCGGGGACAGCGAGATCAAGGCGCTCGAGGCATCGGTGGCCGACGAGCTCGACGGCGCGGTGGAGGCGGCCCGGCGCCTGGCCGGCCCCGATCCCGCCACCGTGACGCACTTCGTCGCTCCGCGCCAGGCCCGCTCGAGACGGAGCCGGCCCCACCGGCCCCGGATGCCCCGGTGTTCCGCACCATGGACGCGGTGCGCGCCGCGCTCGAGGCCGAGCTCACGCGAGGACGACCGGGTGTTCGTGGCCGGCATCGACGTCGGAGCCGGCGGCAATGTCTTCGGGCTGACGCGTGGCCTCGCCGACGAGTTCGGCGACCGCGTGCGCGACACCCCGATCCTCGAGACGGCGATCATCGGCCTCGGCGTCGGTGCGGCCATGGCCGGCATGCGGCCGGTGGTCGAGCTGATGTACCTCGACTTCCTCGGGGTCTGCTTCGACCAGCTCCTCAACCAGGCGGCCAAGCTCCCCTTCATGACCGGCGGGGCGGCCGAGATGGCGCTCACCGTGCGGACCCAGTTCGGCGCCGGTCGGTCCTCGGGGAGCCAGCACTCGCAGAGCCTCGAGGCGCTGCTGGCGCACATCCCCGGGCTGAGCGTCGTCATGCCCTCGACGCCGGCCGACACCTACGGCCTGCTCCGCGCCGCCATCCAGGACCCGAATCCCGTCGTCTTCATTGAGAACCGGCTGCTCTACGGCATGAAGGGACCGCAGCCACCGTCGGACTACATCCTCCCGATCGGCAAGTCCGTGGTCGTGCGGGCCGGAACCGACCTGACCGTCGTGTCGGTCTCACGGATGGTCCACGAGGCGGTCGCCGCCGCCGAGAGCCTGCAGGCCGGAGGGCATCTCCGTCGAGGTGATCGACCTCAGGACCGTGGCACCCCTCGACATGGCGCCGATCCTCGAGTCGGTGCACAAGACGAGCCGCCTGCTCATCGCCCACGAGGCCGTCGTCCCCTTCGGCATCGGGGCGGAGATCGCGGCGACCGTCGCCCGCGAGGGCTTCTGGGACCTCGATGCGCCGATTGAGCGGTCGGCGCCGCGGCGTCGCCCCCTCCGTACGCGCCCGAGCTCGAACGGGCGTGGCTGCCCGACCGCGACGACATCGCGGCGGCGATCCGCCGGCTGGCGGCGGTGTAACGCCGCAGCCATCTCTTCGCGCCCGTGCTCAGCAGCCCAGCTGGCGGGCGATCACCAGGTGCTGGATCTCGTTGGTGCCCTCGCCGATCTCGAGCACCTTGGCGTCGCAGTAGAAGCGGGCAACCGGCGACTCGAGCATGTACCCGAGGCCGCCGTGGATCTGCACCGCCTCCGAGGCCGCCCACGTCGCGGTGCGACTGGCCTTCAGCTTGGCCATGGCCGCCTCCTTCTGGAACGGCTGGCCGCTGTCGCGCAGGTAGGCGGCGCGGTAGGTGAGCCAGCGCGCCGCCTCGAGCTCGGTGGCGATGTCGGCGAGCTTGAACTGCACCGCCTGGAACTTCGAGATGGGCTGCCCGAACTGCACCCGCTGGCCCGCGTAGGCGGTGGCCAGGTCGAGCACGGCCTGGGTCAGGCTCAGCGACAGTGCCGCGATGGAGATGCGCCCCACCTCGAGTGTGCGGAGGAACTGGTTGATCCCCAGGTTCGGGTCACCGAGGAGGTGCTCGTCGGGAACCCAGACGTCGTCGAGGAACAGGTCGCGCGTGTCGAGGCCGCGCCATCCGATGCCGCGCATCTTCGGTCCCATGGTGAAGCCGGGTGTGTCCTTCTCGACGACGAAGCTCGCAAACCTGGGCTCGTCGCCATCAGTGGTCTCCATGCGGGCCAGCAGCGTCACGCCGAACGACATGTCCGTCCCCGCGTTCGAGATGAACGTCTTGCGGCCGTTGATCAGCCAGCCGCCGTCCCGCGCCACGGCTCGGGTGCGGATGCCGCGTGCATCGGAGCCGGCGTCGGGTTCGGTCAGACCGAAGGCGCCGAGGGCGCGTCCCTCCGCGAGCGGTCGCAGCCAACGCTCGCGCTGGTCGTCGTTGCCGAAGAGGTACAACGGCAGCGACCCGATGGTTGCGTGGGCCTGCCACGCCGCCGCCACGGACTGGTCCGCCAGGCCGATCTGCTCCATGGCGGCCACGAAGCCGATCGTCGACATGCCGATGCCGCCCCACGTCTCGGGGATGAGGATGCCCAGGATCCCGAGCGCACCCATCTCCCGGAGCAGATCCGTGGGGCACCGGGCCTCCTCCCAGGCCAGCGGGGCCCGAGGGGCGATCTCTCCCTGGGCGAAGTCGCGGCAGAGGGCGACGAGATCCCGTTCTGATTCGCTCAGCGAGAGATCCATGGGACCCGATCCTCCCTTACCGAGGAGAGCGGAGGTGCGCCGTGAACGCAGCCGACCAGGCCATGAGGTCGGCAGGGACGGTGTAGCCCTCCTCGTCGTTGATGGCGGCCCAGTTCTCGGCGACGTCCTCGATGCTCGGGGTCGGCGTGGGGTGGAGGTACCCCGGCGTCGAGGCGATGAAGATCCGGGCGAATCGTCCGGCGCCGGCGGCGTAGATCTCGCCGCTCACGGGGCAGGCCTCGTGCGCCAGGTAGGCGACCATCGGCGCCACGAGGTCGGGCGCCATCGGCAGCTGTTCGGAGCCCCCGGCCGGGGGGTCCGCGTCTTCGGCGGGCTGGCCCGCCATCCGCGTGTAGGCCGCCGGGGCGATGAGGTTGACCTTGATGCCGTGGGCGGCACCGGCTGTCGTGAGGCTGCGGGTGAGGCCGATGACGGCCGCCTTGGCGGTGGCGTAGGAGACGTTCTCGGGCAACCCGAAGATCCCCGTCGAGGTGGTCATGACGATGCGGCCGTAGCCCTGCTCCACCATGTGCGGCCACGCCGCGCGGGCCGTGTTGAACGACCCGAACGTGTGGACGGCCAGGTGGCTGGCAAGGTTGCCCTCGTCGGCGCCGGGGAAGCCCGCCCACCGGATGATGCCGGCGTTGTTCACGAGGATGTCGAGACGTCCGAACCGCTCGATGGCCGAGTCGACCAGTGCCTGTGCGCCCGCGGCGCCGGCCACGTCGTTGCCGTCCGGGATGGCCACCCCACCCGCTGCGACGATCTCCGACGCGACGGCGGCCGCCACGCCGGTGTCTGCTCCCGCGCCGTCCATCGATCCGCCCAGGTCGTTCACCACGACACTGGCGCCCCGGTCGGCGAGGAGGAGCGCATGGGCCCGGCCGATGCCGCGCCCGGCGCCGGTCACGACCGCGACGCGTCCTTCGAAGCTGTGCACGTCCACGTCGATCTCGCCGATTCGGTCTTGCTGACCTGGAGAGTTCTCTAGTTCCGGGAAGACGTCGCCGCCACCGGAGCCTTGTACCCCAGAAGGTCACCCAGGGTGCCGCCGACCATCGCCGCCCGCTCGTCCGCCGGGACATCGGTGAACAACTGCGACATGAGCTGTCGGCTGCCGCGGAACGTCCCCTCGGCGTGCGGGTAGTCGTTGCCCCAGACGATCGTCGACAGACCGGTGATGTGCCGGCAGGCGACCGCGACCGGGTCGTCTTGGAACGAGACGTGGAACTGGCGCCGGACGTACTCGCTCGGCGTCAGCGGGTAGGGCCACTTCTCGTTCAGCCGGAACAGTTGGGCGATGCCACTCTGCTCGTTGGCCGGGCGGCTGTCGTCCCAGACACCAAGCCACCAATCTGCGTCCTGGCCGATTCCGGTGACCCAGCATTTGTCCATGCTGCCCACCAATGAGGCGAGCCAGTGCGCGTTGAACTCGATCAGCGCGAAGTGGAGGTCCGGGTAGCGCTCCGGGACTCCTCCGCCGATGAGCTCGCAGATGACCTGCTGGGGGACGATGGTGCTGTAGATCGCCTGCGTGACCATGCGCTTCGACGCCGACTTCTCGGTCATGGGCTGGTTGACCTGGGCGGCGTTCTCCATGACGACCTTGAGCGTGGTGGAGGCCGGGTCGTTGACCTTGACGCCACCGGTCTGCGTGTGGATGAAGACGTGCACGCCATTGGCCTGGGCCGCCGCCCAGACGGGGTCGAAGTCCCGGGAGTAATAAGGCTTCGGCGGTGTCGCCGGCAAGAGGATGGCACGGAAGCCGCCGCCGGCGACCCGCTCGATCTCGGCGACCGCATCGCCGACGTCGGTCAGTGGAATCGGAGCCGTGGGCGCAAGACGCGAGAAGTACGGGGTGAAGCGCTCCATGATGTAGTCGTTGTAGACGCGGGCGTGCGCGATGGACAGCTCGTGGTCGTCCGAGTAGAGGCCGAAGAGCGAGAGGTTCGGGTGCATGACCCCAACGTCGACCCCGTCAGAGGCGAGGTCCTCGACGATCATGTCGGGGTCGCCCTCAGGCATCCGGCCGCCGGTCTGGCGGTAGCGGGAGATGGTCCAGCCCTCGAACCCGGGCGTGTGCAGTCTTCGGAAGAGGCGCGCCCCGTCTTCAACGAGCGGCTCGATCTCGAAGTCATCCTCCCAGACCCCGCGATCCCGCAGATTCTTCGGCAGGCGGGTGACGAAAAGATCGGTGGGTTCGAGGATGTGCCCGTCGGCGGAAACGACGAGTTGCTTCTCTGCCATGGTTGTGCCTTTCCTGCGCGGGGACGCAAGATCGCGATGATCGAGCGCGCGCGGACGCGGTACTCTGCGCGCGGATTGTAGACCAACCGGTCGGTACAGACAACGCCGACCAGCCCGACCGCGGAGCAAAGCGGCCAGAAGGAGATGACCATGAGCAAGCGGTGGAAGCAACGCCCAGCTGGCTCGACGTGGGGCGACTGGGGCGACGACGACGAGCTCGGCCGCATCAACCTGCTTACCCCCCACAAGGTGCTTCAGGGCGTGCGAGAGGTGGAGGCCGGCATCAGCTTCTGCCTGAGCCTGCCTCTCGACTACCCCGGCGGAACAGCGTTGAACCAACGACGGTACCCACCGGTCATCTCGCCGACGGAGGACATGGACGGCAACCCCGACACCTTCTACAACGTCCCCATGAGCACCATGGACAAGTTCGGGGACCCCAAGTACGTAGACGTGTGGGCGGACGACGTCGTCACCCTCTCGCTACAGTACTCGACGCAGTGGGACTCACTGGCGCACGTCGGTGCCGAGTTCGACGCCGACGGCGACGGGGTCGACGAGGCCGTCTATTACAACGGCTACCGCGCCGGCATCGACCTCGTCGGCCCGAAGCCGGACGCTGCGGGTGACGGCGGCAGCCACCGGAGCTTCGCGCACCACCTGGGTCTGGAGCACATGGCGGCGACCGGCGTGCAGGGACGAGGCGTCCTGGTCGACTTGGCCCACCACCTGGGCCATGCATGGCGCGGGGTCGACCTGAAGACACTTTTGGAGATCATGGCGGCCGACAATGTGGAGGTCGAGCCGGGCGACATGCTGCTTCTGCACACCGGGTTCGCCACCGAGATCTTGAAGTGGAACCGCAATCCCGATCCGGTGAAGATCCATACTTTGTGCACGTATCTCGACGCTCGTGACGAGTCGTTGCTGCAGTGGATCAGCGACTCGCAGATCTCGGCACTGGTGGCGGACAACTACGCCGTGGAGGGCATGGTCGGCAAGGACCGCGACCCGAGCCGCCATTCGTTCCTACCCATTCACCACCTGTGCCTGTTCCGGCTCGGTGTTCCCCTGGGCGAGATGTGGTACCTGCACGAACTGGCGTCGTGGCTGCGCCGGCACGACCGCAGCCGCTTCCTGCTCACGGCGCCGCCGTTGCGGCTGCCCGGAATCGTGGGCTCCCCGTTGACCCCGGTGGCCACCGTCTGACCGGGGACGCGCTCGTCGAGCCCTTCAGGCCCCCGTGCGAGCCGGGTCGGGCGACCGCGACAACCGGAACGCCTCGTAGTCGGTCTGCGTGACCTTGTCGATCTCCGCCAGGAGCTTGGGCCGACCGGCCGAGTTCAGGAGGTACTTGCGCGGCTTCCCGGGGATGTTGGTACCGAAGTAGTAGCTGCTCTCCCCGAACGAGGGAGCCTTCGTTGCCCAGCGATCGACCATGGCGGTCCACTTGTCCTCGGCCGCCGGGTCGACCTCGATGGCATCGAAGCCCTGTGCGCGCACGTGGATGAGCGTGTCGGTGACGAAGTCCACCTGATCTCCGTTGTAGCGGGGGTTGTTGCCGGCGGCGGCGTGCGGCCCTCCGGGGAAGAAGAAGTTCGGGAAGCCCGTCGTCTGGATGCCGAGGAAGGTCCGCGGCCCATCAGCCCAATGTTCGGCGAGCGCAAGGCCGCCCCTGCCGCGGATGTCCATCCGCGCCAGCGCACCGGTTCCGAAGTCGAACCCCGTCGCCCATATGACGATGTCGAACGTCCGCTCGCCCTCGCTCGTCTCTATTCCGCCTTCCGTCATGCGGACGATCGGCGTCTGCTGCAGATCGATGAGCTCGACGTTCGGCTGGTTGTACACCTCGTAGTAGCGGGTGACGAACGGAGGCCGCTTCTCGCCGTAGCGATGATCCCTGGGGGTCAGCCGCTCGGCCGTCTCTGGATCCTCGACGATGCCCCGGATCTTCCGGGCGAGGAACCCGCACCATTCCTTGTTGGCGTCGAGGTCGAACATCAGGTCGCCGTAATTGCTGGTGAGCTTGGAGAACCCCGGGCTGCTCCACATCTGCTCGAAAAACGCGAGACGCTCCTCCTCTGAGTCGTCGAAGGTGGCGCGATCGTTGGCTGGGTGGAGGAATCCGCTGGGCGACGCGTGCAACGTCTCGCACATGGCGTCGAAATCCTTCCGGAGCTGTGCCTGCTCATGGGGCGTGATCGGCCCGTTGTTGAGCGGGGTGCACCAGTTGGGGGAGCGCTGGTAGACCGTCAGCGAGGCAACCTCGCCGGCGATGGCTGGGATGATCTGCACACCACTCGAGCCGGTGCCGATCACCGCGACGCGCTTGTCGGCGAAGTCGACGGGTACGGCCGGCCACAATCCCGTGTGATACGACGCTCCGCGAAAGTTCTCTCGCCCGGGCACTTCCGGGTAGTACGGCACCGAGAGGACACCGGTGGCGGCAACCAGGAAGCGTGCGCGGAGCTCGGTACCAGTCGTGGACCTGACCGTCCATGTCGTGGACGACTCGTCGTAGACGGCGGACGCGACGCTGGCCCCGAAGCGTATGTGGCGTCGCAGGTCGAACCGGTCCACCACGTGGTTGAGGTAGCGCTCGGTCTCAGGCTGTTCGGCGAAGTGCTCCAGCCATTCCCACTCTTCGAACAGTTCTTTGGAGAACAGGTAGGCGTACGTGTAGCTCTCGGAGTCGAACCTCGCTCCGGGGTACCGGTTCCAGTACCAGGTACCGCCGACCCCGGCGCCCGCCTCGAGCAGCTGGACGGAGAAGCCCGCTTCGCGGGCGCGGTAGAGCTGGTAGATACCGGTGATGCCCGCGCCCACGACGAGGACGTCGACGTCCGTCGGAAGCCGGCTCGTATTCTGGTCGGCTGCAGGTTCGTTGGGTGTCATGAGCCTCCGCGGCGAAGGGCCTGTGCTTGGGCGGCAGCCGGTCCACCGGCAAGCCCATCATGCGCTCCCGGACGGCCAATGCGGATTGTACCGACCGTTTAGTATAACTTGTCGACCGGTGCCCTCCTCGGGCCCGAGGAGGCCCTCTTGATAGCTGTCCGGACGACGCAAGAACTCGCCGCCGAGGCTGCAGTGCCCGGTGAGGGTGATGACGATGATGGCGACCGCGTCCGCTCGGGCTCGTGAGCAATTTTGCCGCGGGAACCCGGCGCGTGGCCGTCGTCACCGGTGGAGGATCGGGCATCGGGCAGGCCGTCGGTGAGCGGTTGGCGGCCGATGGTCTGGCTGTGGCGGTCTTCGACCGCGACGGCGAGTCCGCCGAGGCCGCAGCCGGCAAGATCAGTGCCGACGGCGGCGAGGCGATCGGCCTCACCGTCGACGTGACCCAGCGTGACCAGATCGAAATTGGCGTGACGCAGGTACGGGAGCAACTCGGCCGCCCAACGGTCCTGGTGAACAACGCCGGACTGCACGCAATGGACCCGTTCCTGTCGATCACACCAGACAAATGGCACCGTATCCTCGAGGTGAACCTCACCGGGACGTTCAACTGCTGCCAGGCGGTCGTGCCGGACATGGTCGAGGAGGGTTGGGGCCGCATCGTGAACATCTCGTCTTCGAGTGCGCACAGCGGGCAGGGGTTCATGACGCACTACGTGGCGGCTAAGTCAGCGGTGATCGGGTTCACCAAGTCCCTCGCGCTCGAGCTCGGGCCGAAAGGTGTGACCGTCAACACCATCCCGCCCGGATTCATCGACACGCCGATGCTGCGGCGGCAGGAGAGCAAGGGCCTCCTGGGCGAGGGTGTCGACCACCACGCGGCGCTGACGCCCGTACGGCGGATCGGTCAACCTGAGGACGTGGCGGCAATGTGCTCGTTCCTCGTGCGAGACGAGGCGAGCTACGTCACCGGCCAGGTCCTGGGGGTCAACGGTGGCCGAAACACCTGATGCCCCGCGGCTCCGGCCGCTGCCACCGAAGGAATGGCCCGAATCGATGCGCGAGGCGTTCTCCGTGCTCCGGCCGCCCGCCGATCGCCCCCGCGCCGAGGGACGCCCGAAGGGCCTCAACGCGCTGGGCATGCTGGCGTGGCATCCCGACCTCGCCCGCGCCTACAACATCTTCACCGGTCAAATGCTCTACGGATCGACACTCACCCCTCGCCAACGCGAGCTGCTCGTCTTGCGCGTTGCCGCGGTGCGCGATTCGCAGTACGAGTGGGCGCAGCACTTCGCGAGCGCGACCGACAATGGCATCGACGTTGGCGAGGCGGAACGCGTGGCCGCCGGCCCGGAAGCGCCCGGGTGGACCGACCTCGAGCGCGCAATGCTGCGGGCCGTTGACGAGCTCGTGGCTGACGCCCGCATCGGGAACGACACGTGGGCGATCCTCGCCGCCCAGCTCGACGAGCAGCAGCTGATGGACCTCGTCTTCACCGTCGGCGTCTACGAGGTCTTCGCCATGGCTCTCCGCACGTTCGCCGTGCCGCTCGACGACGATCTGAAGCCGCAATGAGCCAGCGATCAGGATCGTTCCGGCCGATTACAATCCTTGTCGAAGGCCTCTGAGAGGGAATGGGCCGCATGGCGATCGTGGATCGGAAATGGTCGGCACTCCCGGTGCCGTTCGCGATGGAGTATGCCGACCGGGCGCCCAAGGAGCGATACTTCGACCCCGACTTCTACCGGATGGAAGTCGAGATGCTCTGGTCGCGGACCTGGCAGATGGCGTGCAGGCTCGAGGAGATCCCGCAACCGGGCGACTTCGCCGAGTACGAGATCTTCGATCAGTCGGTTGTCGTGGTGCGTACCGACTACATGGGCGTGCTGGCGTTCCAGAACGCCTGCCGGCACCGTGGGGTCAAGGTCGTCCAGGGCCGGGGGACGTGTGAGGGCACCTTCATCTGCCCGTTCCACGGCTGGTGTTACGGCCCTGATGGCACGAACACCTTCGTCACACGGTCGAAGACGTTTGCCGAGCACAACCTGCAGCCCGAGGACCTCAACCTCACACCGGTGCGGTGCGAGATGTGGGGCGGCTGTGCCTGGATAAACCTGGACCACGATGCTCCGCCGCTGCGCCAGTGCATCGAGCCCTTTGCCACGATCATGGACGCGTGGAAGGTGGAGGCCTTGCGCACCGAGAAGTGGTTCTCGTGCCGCCTCCCGGTGAACTGGAAGCTGGCGGAAGCGGCGTTCATGGAGCAGTACCACGTCGTGGAGACGCATCCCCAACTCGTCATCGGCGGGCGAGACGTGTCGCGCACCGGTGGCACCACCGACCCGCGTACGGTCATCGATGCGGAGATCCACTATCTCCGCACGATGAGTGAGGGCATGGACGGGATGGTGCACGCCAACGACGTCCGCGTTGCCGAGGGCCTGCGCGACATGGAGCTTCCCGACGACCCCAAGTCGGCCATCGCGACCTGGCTCAAGACACTCAACGACGAAGTCGTGCGTTGGCACCGGGATGCGGGCAGTGACATCCCCGACCTCAATGACCTGGAGGCGCGCGGACTGAACGAGCCGATGGGGTACTGCTTCCCTCACTCTTTCGTGCTGCCCATGTACAGCAGCGCCTCTTCGTACCGCTTCCGCCCGTTGGGGCCGGAGGAGACCCTCATGGAGATCTGGTCGCTCACGCGGTTCCCGGAGGGTCAGGAACCGGTGAAGCCCGCGCCGCCGGAGGTATGGGAGTTCGACGATCCACGGTGGCCGCCGATACCGGCCCAGGACTTCTCGAACCTGCCGAGGCAACAGAAGGGACTGCACGCCAAGGGGTTCGAGTACATGCGACTGTCCGAGCGAGCGGAGGGAGGCGTCTCGAACTTCGAACGGTTGGTCGACGGCTTCCTGGCCGGACTTCCATACGAGAGGCTGCTCCCCGCGCTCGAGGCCGTCAACGTCAACCCTCTCGAGAGCCCGGTCGCCAATCTCGGCCTCTGAGATCGCACGGTGATGGAGAACGAGGGAACGACATGCCGGGAGCCGGACGAATGAGCACGCCACTGTCGTACGCGGATGTGGCCGAGGGGGTGCGAGCAGCCCTCGCTGTGTACACCCAGGCATTGGACGATGGCCGGACCGATGACGTAGTCGCGACCTACTGTCCCGACGGTGTCTGCGAGATCCCGGGCATGGGTACCCACGAGGGCCACGAGGCGCTGCAGGCGGCCTACTCGAGATGGAGGCCGCGGCAGCCCCAGCGCCACCTCGTCCTCAACACCGTGGTCGCCGAGTGGGACGACCACGAGGCCACGGCGATCAGCGACGTCGTCTTCCTGCTCCTCGATGATTCGGGCTGGGCGGTCAAGCTCGTCGGTCGGTACCACGACGTCCTGCATCGTGCCGACGGGATGTGGCGCTTTCACCGTCGTGTGGCCGCGTTCGTCACCCAGGATCCACCCGGCAAGGAGACACCATGAGCGACGCCACCATCGACAACGATGCCCTCGACTTCTTCCGCGGCAGCGAGACCGTCGCCGACCCGTATCCCTATTTCGACTGGCTGCGCGCCCAGTGTCCGGTGCACCGTGAGTCCCAGCACGGCGTCTACATGGTGACCGGGTACGAAGAGGCGTTCGCGGTGTACGCCGACCCCGACACGTTCTCGTCCTGCAACTCGGTCACCGGCCCCTTCCCGGGTTTCCCCGTTCCCCTCGAGGGCCGCGACGACGTCAGCGAACTGGTAGAGGAGCACCGCGACGAGCTGCCCTTCAGCGACCAGATCATCACGATGGACCCCCCGAAGCACCGTGACCACCGTCATTTGCTCATGCGCCAGCTGACACCGAAGCGCCTGAAGGAGAACGAGGACTTCGTGTGGCGGCTGGCCGACCGCCAGATCGATTCGTTCATCACCGGCGGCAGGTGCGAGTACATCGGTGACTATGCCAACCCGTTCACCCTCTTCGTCATCGCGGACCTCCTTGGCGTCCCGGAAGAGGAACACGACGAGTTCCGTGACGCCTTGGCCCGGCAGCCCCGGGACAATGCAGTCGGCAGTACCAGCAGCGAGATGTCTCACAGCCCGCTCGCCTGGCTCTACGACCGATTCAGCCGGTACATCGAGGATCGTCGACGCGAGCCGCGTGACGACGTGCTGACAGCACTCGCTACCACGAGGTTCCCAAACGGCCAGCTCCCCCAGGTGATCGACGTCGTGCGCGTGGCCGCCAACGTGTTCGCCGCCGGCCAGGAGACCACCGTGCGGCTCCTCGGCACCGCGCTGCAGCTCTTGGGCGACCGCCCGGACCTGCAGCAACTCCTCCGGGAACGGCCCGAACTGATCCCGGACTTCGTGGAGGAGACGCTGCGGATGGAGGCCCCGGTGAAGGGCGACTTCCGGCTGGCCCGGCGTCAGACGACGGTGGGCGGGGTCGACATTCCCGCCGGCGTGACGCTCATGGTGCTGAACGGAGCGGCGAACCGCGATCCGCGCCGCTTCGAGGATCCGGCAGAGTTCCGTGTCGAGCGCGGGAACACCCGCGAGCACTTGGCGTTCGGGCGCGGCGTGCACAGCTGCCCCGGTGGGTCACTCGCTCGCCTGGAAGCCAGGGTGAGCATCGAGCGGCTCCTCGACCGGACAGCCGACATCCGGATCTCCGAGGCGCAGCATGGGCCCCCGGGCGAACGCCGCTACCAGTACGTGCCCACGTACATCCTGCGCGGTCTGACGCGACTGCATCTGGAATTCACGGCGACCAACAAGGCCGTGAGCTGATGTCGGGCCAGGTTCTGGATCTCGAACAGAGGAGGATGTGATGATCTTCAACGTCGTCAAGCAACCGGTGCGGGCAAAATACGCAGACGAGTTCCCGTCGCTGATCGCGGACTACATCGCAGCGTCACGGGCCGAGCCGGGCAATCTGTTCTTCGACTGGTGTCGGAGCGCCGATGATCCGAACCTGTGGTTCCTGATCGAGGGCTTCCGCGACGCCGAGGCCGGGGAGGCGCACGTCTCGTCGGACCACTTCAAGACGGCCATGGCGGACATGCCCCGTCTCCTGGCCGCCGCCCCCGAGATCATCCACGTCGAGGCGCCGGGCCAGGGTTGGGGCAGCGTCAGCGAAGGTGCGTGACCCAGGCGTCCGAGCGATCCAGTGAATGGCTCGGTCTCACTCTTCGAGTAGGTCGGGCTGCGTCGCGACAATCCACTCGTAGAGCGGCTGGAACGCCCGCCATCCCGCCATCGGTGGTCCGACCTGTCCCGCCGTCTTGCGGGCTTGGCCCGGATCGATGAGTACGGGTGTGCCGGCCGCTTCGGCCAGCAATTGGGCCTGACAGGTCCGTTCCATCGTGATGAACCACCACGCCGCCTCATCGACCGAGGTCTGCCCGACGGTCAAGAGCCCGTGGTTCGCCAGGATGACGGCCTTGTGGTCGCCGAGCGCATGGGCAAGACGCTTTCCCTCCTCGAGTTCGAGCACCGCACCGGTGTAGTCGCCGAACAGCGAGTGATCGCCGTAGAAGGCACATGCGTCCTGGGTCAGGGGATCGAGCAGCCGTCGCAACGAAGACCAGGATTTGCCGTGCACCGAGTGGGCGTGCGCGGCGGCGACCACGTCCGGCCGCACCGCGTGGATCTGTGAGTGGATGGCGAAGGCGGCGGTGTTGACCGGCCAGGTGCCCTCGACGACCTCGCCCCGCCCATCGACGCGAATGAGGTCCCGGACCCTGATGAGCCTGAAATTCATTCCGAGCGGGTTGACCCAGAAGTGGTCCGGGTTCTCGGGATCGCGTGCGGTGATGTGACCCGCGATCCCTTCGTCGAATCCGAATTGACCGAAGAGCCGGAAGGCAGCGGCGAGGCGTTGCTTGCGATGCCGGCGTTCGTCTTCGACGTTGTCAAAAGATGGAAATCGCGCCGGAACACGGTCGGTCGGCATCGATTCCATCCTAAGACGCGATCAGGGTAGGGACAACGGCCCGGTTACTGCACCCCGCCGCGATACTCGGCGTCGGTCACGTGTGGCCCCCAGTCAGTCTCGGGCCGGTCGCTTGCGCCGAGGCCCTCGGTGATGGAGAGGTGGGTCATCAGATCGTCCGGCGTCGCGCCGTGCCAGTGCCATTCGTCAGAAGGAGTGTGGACGATGTCGCCGGCTCGGATCTTGACGAGGGTGCCGTCACGGGATTGGACGAGTCCTGCCCCTTCGGTGACATAGAGCGTCTGGCCGAGGGCGTGGGAGTGCCAGGCCGTCCGAGCACCGGGCATGAAATGGACGGCGTTGACGCGGACTCTTGATGGCTCGTCCCCCAAGACGACGGGGTCGATCCAGACGTCACCGGTGAACCGCTCAGCCGGACCTTTGTTGGACGGTCTCTTGGGTTGTATTTCCACAGGCTTCTCCTCTCTGATCCACCGTCAATCGACGATCGGGGGGAGGGGGGGAATTCGACGGTCAACCGGGTCCCTCGCGCAACGCCTCCGGCTCACACCGATGATCGCGCTCAGCATCCATGCGCCGTCTCCCGACCCCCGGGGGCGCCCGCCGCCTCAGACGAGCTGGGGAACAGCGGCAGCGCTGAGCGTGGGCTTCCGGAGAGAACGGAGGGTCTGGCGATAGGAGCCCGTGAGGGAGTCCTCGCTGTAGTGCAGGTCGTTGGCGAGGCAAAAGGCCCGCACGATGCTCTGGGCGCGTGCGAGGTTCGGCCGGGGCATGCTCGGGAAGAGGTGGTGCTCGATCTGGAAGTTGAGGCCGCCCAGGGCCACGTTCGTGAACCAGCCTCCGGTGACGTTGCGAGAACTGATGACCTGGCGTCGCGCGAAGCTCAGTCCCGATTCGGGGTCGATGATGGGCATGCCCTTGTGGTTGGGAGCGAAGCTGCACCCTAGGTAGATGGAGAAGACGGCCTGCTGCAGAGCGATGAACGCCACGGCCTTGAGCGGTGAGAGGACCCAGAAGATGCACGTGAGATAGAGGGCGGCATGCAGGGCCAGGAGGGCACCCTCCACGCCGGCCGCCCTGTTGCGCTCACGGATCAGCCTCTGGACGCCCAGCACATGGATGCCGGTGCTGCGCAGGACCATCAGGGGAAAGAACAGTGGTGCCTGCCAACGCGCCCACAAGCGTGAAGACCTGCTCCCAGCATCCGCGACGAGTGGCGTGGCACCAGCATCGCCGATATCCGGGTCACGGCCCATTTCGTTGGGATGCGCGTGGTGTGCGCTGTGCTTCGGCACCCACCAGCCGAAGCTCATCCCGATCAGCACATTGCCGACAGCAAGTCCGAGGTACCGGTTGGCCCGCCGGGAGCGAAAGACTTCGTGATGTCCAGCGTCATGGCCGACGAAGCCGAGCTGGGTGAACGCCAGTCCGAGGAATGCGGCGATGGCGAGTGCCCACCACGAATTCCCGACCAGGATAAGCCCGGCGAACCCGATGCCGAACCCCGCGATGGTCAGGGGGATCATGACGCTGTAGTAGCCGAAGCGCCGATTCAGCAGACCCGCTTCGCGCACCTGCACGGCCAGGGCGCCGAAATTCTCCGACGTGGCTTCCTTCGTGGCTGTCTGCAAGTTGCGCTTCCCCGCATTCGTTATCGATGCTTCCGGGGACAGCGGCAACACCGCCTCGTGTCGACGCTCTCAATCCGTACCCGGACTCTAGACCCTGCGCGCCCGCGCGTCTGTGCGGGCACACGCGGCGAAGTGTTGACTCTGTGTCGCGCTGGCGCGAACCCGAACCCCCCAACGATGATGGCCCCAATGAAGTACGGGATGGTTCGACCCCCTTCTTCAGGGGACCCACAGGGATGAGAAGCGATGCCCGGCGGCGTGACGGGAGTCGTATGATCCCTGGTTTTGTTTAAGTTCGACGCTCCATCGACACACCTGCCGTGTCGAGGGCGCGGGCTTTAGCGGGCTACAGCGCAGGGAGACTCTTGCCGTGAGCGGCCGCGAAGAGCGCTTCATGACGCCGAGGAACTCCTGTGTCCTGTCACGCACCACGACTTCTCAATTCTTCTGAGCGGCTGTTCGAGAACCGCCACCAGAAAGCGCCGTTGCGCGCTTCCGGAGGCCCTCGATGGTGCCGCGGCGCCGAGCGGCGAGCCGTTGTCCCTCCCCTCCCAGTGGAGGCATACTCACGGTTGGTCACGTGGTGAGGAGTGGGAGCGATGACAGGAACCGCAGGTCACGAGCCTGTTGCCACGTTGGAGGACCTGCGCCGCGCCCGCGGCGAAGGCTGGGAATGGCCGCGGATCCAGACCGATCCGTGTCCGCAGTGCGGCGATCACCCGGGAGCGCTCCCGCCAAGCTCGCTCGGAGAACGCGCCGTGCTCCTTGCCGCGGAGTGGGACAGCTTCCTGGCGGAGGCCGACGAGGACTACCTGCGCACCAGTCCCGAGCCCGGGGTCTTCTCGCCGATCCAATACGGCGCGCACGTGCGCGACATCCTGCGGGTCTACGGCGATCGGATGGTGCTCGGGCTGGCCGAGGACAACCCGAGCTTTGCGTCGTTCAACCCCGGCGACGAGGTGTGGGCGAGCTACAACGAACTGCCGCGTGCCGAGCTGGCGCTGGACCTGGACGGGCAGGCGCGCCGGCTGGCGGACATCGTCGCGACGGTGGACGAGACCGGATGGACGCGCACCGTGGTCAGCAATCGCGGTCAGGACGGTGTGTACACCTTCACCGTCGCCGGTCTGGCTTGCTGCGCCGTCCACGAGGCGCACCATCATCTCCTCGACGCCAATGGGACCCTGATGCCCGGAACGGGCGGCTGAGGGTGGAGGACGCCGGACCGGAAGATCGCCTGACGGCCCTGGAGGCACGGATCCGGCTGCTCGAGGACCGGTTCGCCATCCATCGCCTCGTCAACAGCTGGGGACCGGCCGTGGACACGGGGGACAGCAGCGCCGCCGCGGCGCTCTGGGCGGAGGACGGGGTGCTCGAATCGGACCTGTCGCATCTGGTCGGCCCCGACGCGGTGGCCGCCATGGTCGACAGCGATGGGCAGCAGTCCTTGATCCGTGAGGGATGTGCGCATGTGCAGGCCTTCCCTCTCGTGGCGATCGACGGGGACAACGCCACTGCGACCGGCTATTCCCGCGTCTACCGGTTCAGGGATGGAGCGCATGAGATCTGGCGGATCTCCGCCAATCGTTGGGAGTTCCGGCGGACTGCTCAGGGGTGGCGGATCACGCGGCGCGCCAACCACGTCATCGACGGTGGCCCCGAGGCGCGTGACCTCCTCAACCGCGGTCTGGACTAGCGCAACCCCGCCGCGCTCTGGCCCAGCTGCCCTATGACGGCATCACCGAAGGCCGACAGCGTCTCGGGTGGGGCAAAGTCGCAGAACCAGACGTAGGCCCGCTCGACACCGCGGGCACTGAGCGATCCGAAGTAGTCGACGAGTTCCGGCGCGGTGCCGACGATCGGCGTGAGCCCGAAACGCCGTCGCGCCGTCGCTTCGATCTCCTCGCGTGGGGTTGCCGGCGGCACGAAGGCCACCTGCACCTGCACCGAACAGCGAGCGTTGCCGGAGAAGGGCCGCATCTCGTCCAGCCTGTCGGCGATATGTGTGTGCACGTTCCACCAGTCTGCATGAGCGGCCACCAGCTTCATCGTTCCCTTGCCCGCCCCTCCGATGACGATCGGAATCTCTCCGAGAGGTCCGGGCTGCTGTCGCGCGCCCTGAAGGTGGAAATGTTCGCCCTCGTAGTCGAGCGTCTCACCGCTCCAGAGCGCCTTGATGATCTCGAGAGACTCTCGGAGTCGGCTCAGCCGAACCTTTCCGTCCGGTGATCCGATGCCGAAGGTCCGCAGTTCGTCAACGACCGAACCCCAGCCGATCCCGAGTTCGAACCGTCCTCCCGACGCGTGGTCGATCGAGACGGCCTCACGCGCCAGGACGGCAGGATGCCGGAACGAGTCACAGAGCACAAGCGATCCGACACGAAGGTGCTCGGTCCGGCTGGCGAGCCACGCACTGGTGATCATCGCTTCGAACATCGGCGAACCCTCTGCGCCCGGAGGAGCCAGGTGATCCATGGATGCGATGCCGGTGAACCCAGCGGCCTCCGCGGCGCGGGCGCGGTCCACCAGCTGATCCATGGTGAGCCGCATCTGCGGCAGGAAGATCCAGAACTCGAGAGCCTTCGGCACCGGCAAACTCCTCATCAGGACGCATAGGAAGCGGAGTGAACATCACTGCCGCCACGACCCCCGGACAGGCAACCGAGAGGATATCTATGGTTGCCACCCTGGTAGGGAAGCGGGGCGAGGAGGAAGACGATGAAGGCTGTACGGAGTGTTGAGGGTGGCGTCGCCGTGGTCGATCTCGAGGAGGCGCCAGGGGTCGGCGAGCTGCTCGAAATGAGGGCGACCAGCATCTGCGGCTCGGACCTGAGCTACATCCGATTCGGGAGTCGGTCCATTTTGGGTCACGAGCTGGCCGGAGTGAGGGAGGACGGCTCCGCGGTGGTCGTCGAGGCGATCTACGGGTGCATGGAGTGTGAACAGTGTGCCCGTGGCGCCTACAACCTGTGCCCCACGCACGGCGAGCGCGCCCTCGGGGTCACCGCGGACGGGGGTATGGCGGAACACTTCCGAGCCCCCACGGCCAGGCTGGTCCCTCTCCCATCCGGCTTCGACGTGCGCGATGCCTCGATCGTGGAGCCGGCTGCGGTGTCGTGGCACGCGCTCCGTCTGGCCGACACGGGACTGGGCACGCGGGTCGCGGTGGTCGGTGCGGGTGCCCTCGGATTGCTCGCGGTATCGGGAGCTCGCCGACTCGGCGGCGCGGACGTCGCGCTGGAGGCCCGCCACTCCTATCAGAAGGAAGCCGGCGAGCGCCTGGGGGCTCGAGTGGATCCCGACGGGCTGTACGACGTCGTGGTGGAGGCGGCCGGGACCGAGGCGAGCCTGGCCCGTTGCGGCGAGCTGGTTGCACCGGGCGGGACGATCGTCGTCCTCGGCGTGCACTTCGGCCCCGTCCAGCTGGACTGGATGCCGCTCTTCCGCAAGGAGGCCCGGGTCATCCCGTCGCTCGGCTACTGCGCCCACGACAGCGGTCGGGAGATGGAGGACGCCGCGGCCATGCTGGCCGAGGATCCCGAGATCGCCCGAACACTGATCACGCACCGCTTCCCCATCGAGGACGCCGCCGAAGCGTTCCGGGTCGCGTCCGACCGCGCCGGCGGGGCCGTCCGCGTGGTCATCGAGCCGTCATGAAGGCCGCGGACCACTTCCATGTCGGCATCGTCGTCGACGACTTCGACAGCGCCCTGGACGATCTCTCCCACCTGTTCGGCCACAACTGGTGCCCGACCATCTCCATCAGCACGGCTGTCGTTCTTCCCGAGGGCGAGACGACACTCGACCTCGTCTTCACCTATTCGATGACCACGCCCAGGGTGGAGGTGATCCAAAGCATCCCTGGGTCACTGTGGACGCCGGCACCGGGGTCGGGCATTCACCACCTTGGTTACTGGTCAGACGACGTTGTCGCGGATGCGGCGCGCTTGACGGCCCGCGGTTACGCCGCCGAAGCGAGCGGCGTCCGTCCCGACGGCACCGCGATCTGGGCGTATCACCGAAGTGCGAGCGGACCCCGGATCGAGCTCGTCAGCCGAGACCTTGTCGCGGGACTCGAGCAGTACTGGGCGTCGGGCCAACTCTAAGACCCCTCCTGTTACCATCGCCCGGGCCACGGGACGAGGAGGGGTCGACAACCATGCGGCCGGTCGAACTGCGTGAACTCATGTCGATCTACGTCGACGTGCTCCCTCTGGTCGATCTCGGGGGCGGGCGCCGGTTCGTCGCGTTCGGCGGTGGGAGGTTCGAGGGGCGGGACGGACTTGTCGGATCGATTCTCCAGGGTGGAGTCGATTGGCAGACGGTCCGACCCGATGGGACGCTCGAGATCGACGCGCACTACACGCTGCTGACCGACGGGGACGAAGCCATCGAGGTGGTGTCGCAAGGGCTCCGCCGGGCGACGGCGTCGGTGGCAGAACGGCTGGCCCGAGGGGACCAGGTGGACCCCGACGAGTACTACTTCCGGACGCTGGTGCGTCTCTCGACGCCGGCGCCCCGGCTGAGCTGGCTCAACCAGCTGATCGCCGTCTCCACCGGGCGGCGCGACCAGTCGCTCGTGCGCATCGACGTGCACGAGGTCCTGTGAGGGTGAGCGGCGCTGATCTCCGGTGTGCCGTCGTCGGGGCCGGCATCGGTGGCCTGACCACTGCGCTCAGTCTCCATGAAATTGGGGTGACGGTCGAGGTCTTCGATTCGGTGAAGGAGCTGCGCCCGCTCGGGGTCGGGATCAACCTGCTGCCCCATGCGGTGCGCGAGCTCGATGCTTTGGGGCTCCTCGACGAACTGAGTGCCCGGTCGGTCGCTCCCTCTCAGCTCGTGTACTGCACCCGGCGAGGTCAGGAGATCTGGCGGGAGCCGCGCGGCCTCGCGGCGGGATATCAATGGCCTCAGCTCTCCATCCACCGCGGCGTCCTGCAGGAGATCCTGATGCAGGCCCTCATCGACCGGGTCGGGCGGGATGTGCTGCACCTCGGGCGGTCGCTCGTCCGGGTCGGGAAGGCCGGCGGGCAACCGGTGGGCGTCTTCGAAGACGGTCAGGTGGATGCAGACGTGCTCATCGCCGCGGACGGGATCCACAGTGCCGCCCGCTCCCAGCGCTACCCGGGGGAGGGCCCGCCCCTGTGGAACGGATCTCTGCTGTGGCGCGGCGTGGCGGAGATCGAGCCCGTGCTCGACGGTCGCTCCATGATCTGGGCCGGACATCCCGAGCAGAAGTTCGTCGGCTACCCGATCGCCGACCTTTCGAACGGCAGGCAGATCTTCAATTTCGTGGCCGAGCTCCGACGACCGAACTCGGACCTGGCCGCACAAGAGGACTGGAACCGCAAGGGCTCGCTCGAGGACTTCCTGCCGCAATTCAACGGCTGGGACTTCGACTGGCTCGACGTGCCCTCCATCGTCAGCGCCGCGACGGAGACGTTCGTGTTCCCGATGGTCGATCGAGACCCCTTGCCCCGCTGGACGTTCGACGGGACCACGCTGCTCGGGGATGCGGCCCACCCCATGTACCCGATCGGTTCGAACGGTGCGTCCCAGGCGATCCTGGACGCCCGGGTGCTGGCCGGGTGCCTCCGGCGCTTCCGGGACCACCCCGCCGAGGCCCTTGATCGCTACGAGGCGGTCCGTCGGCCGGCGACGGCGGCGATCGTGCAGGCCAATCGTGGCTTCGGGCCCGAACTGCCGATGGTGCTCGTCGAAGAGCGTGCACCCGGGGGATTCCATGACATCGCGGACGTGATCACGCCCGAGGAGATCGCGCAGGTGACGGAGGACTATCGGAGAACGGCCGGATTCTCACTTGCCAGTCTGCAGCGCGGCGTGTCGTTGTTGGACGAGCCGTTTCCACTCTGATTGTCGCCGACGCGGTCTATGGGGTCGCGCCGTCGGGATCACCGGGGTCAGCCGGCGGCATCGAGGGGACCGGGGACTGCAGCCCAATGCTGTTCAACACGGTGGCGAGGCAGAGATAGCCCCCGATCACGAAGAGCAACTCGAAGAGCTCCGCAGGCCCGAAGTGTGCTGCGAGACCGCCCCAGGTCTCGCCGCTGACGGCGTGCTGGTCGAGCATCTCGTCGACCGCAGTCAGCATCCCTCGCTGCAGCGGCGTCCACAGGTCCGCCGCTGGCCCCTGCGGGATCGCGTCGACCTGCGCCGTGGTCAGACCGGCGTCGACACCCATCCGGCTGTGCTGGATCCACTCGTAACCCGAGCCCGTGCGCCAGGCGACGCGGAGAATGAGCAGCTCGCGATGTTCGGCACTCAGCTTGGCGCCCGGGCCGGCGAGCATCTCGGTGAAGGGAAGCCAGGACACGCTGAGGGGGACGTGATGGGCGAACATCTCGAGCACGATCGGCATCGGTGGTGCGTCCGGCGCCCCCGACAGATAGAGCTCGGGTCGGCGCAGGTACTGCAACAGGGTGGCGCGGGTCTCCTCGTCCCACTCGGCGAAGGGGAGAGGGGCCAGGCGCGGTTCGTCGGGGAGTGTCATGGGTCCTGGCGGCATGTGGTCGGCAAGGTGCAGCATCTTCGCGCAACGGGGTCCTCGGCTCCCATGCGCGCTCGCCCCCGCCAGACTCCGGTCAGCCGTTGTTGTTCCGGCCGGTGACGGCCTGCCGCAACAACGGGCCCGCCGTCCGCAACCAGGTCGAGATCACACCGTCCGGATCAGCCAATTCCGCTTCGATGACGTAGAGGCCCCGGGTGGGCAGCGATGCGCCGAGTTCCACGAGAACCGGCCGGAGGTGGACCTCGACGGCGAGGGCGTGGTGCGCTCCGGCGCCGGTCATGACCGGGATGACGGTGACGCCCACCAGGTCGGTGGCGCTGAACCAGTCGAGGAACGACTTCAGGAGGCCCGTGTAGCTGGCCTTGTAGGTGGGCGACGCCACCACGACCAGCGAGCAGGAACGAATCCCTTCCACCGCCTCTTTGACGCGGGGGGAAGACCAGTCGAACAGCTGCGGGCCCAAGTCGGCGAGGTCGACCGTCAGTCTGGCCGCACCGTCAAGCCCTGCTGCGTGGGCTGCCGCGGTGGCGACGTCCCCTGCGAGACTGAGCGTCCGCGACTGCGTCTTGGGATTCCCCACGACGATGCCGACGTCGCTCATGACGATGCGGTGCCGGGCCGACGTGCACCCATCAGCCGAACGCGGCGATGACCTGGGTAGGTCCACGATGGTCCGGATGCCGGGCTCGGCCGCGCAAACGTAGGGAATGGCGTTCACGGGGCGGTGCGCTGTCAAGCCCGGCGACGTCGCCGCCCACTCGTCGGGGGGCACCGGGAAACGGATGTCGACCTCCAAGGGGGCGTCGCCCTCCACGAGGAGGTGCCAACCCGTCTCCCGGAGGTCCCACGCCGGCTCGACGTCGGCGGTCAGGTACCAGTTGGCGCTGAACGTCAGGAGCGGGCGGCCATCGCGGATGCCGTGCACCTGCATCCGCTGTGCACCGATGGTGCCGGCCTCGATCCGACCGGCGGCGACGTCAACGCCGCGGCGAGCCACCGCCACCTGCCCCGTTGCCTCCACCGAGTCGAGGGGGAGTGACAGCGCGTCGGCGAGGGTCTCCAGGGAGCCGCCGAAGGAGGCGCCACCATGCATCTCGACGCCGCGCGGGTCGAAGCTGGCGGGGTCGCGGCCGAAACCCATGAGATCGAAGATCAGCTCCGGCGAATTGCGCGACGACATGTCGGCGAATTCCTCGATCGTGAGGCGGTCCAGTCGGCGCTGCAGCGAGGTCAGGACGAGCGGCACCGCCTCGGTGATGAACCCGGGGCTCGAGCCGGTGCTGTGCAACGAGGCACCCCCGCGGGCACACGCCTCCTCGAGCCGCCGGCGGACCTCGGGATCGAGCCGAGCCGGGTTGTGGAACTCGCTCCGCGTCGACACGACGTTCACGCCGGCCCCGAGCAGCTGGCACAGCACGTCGATGTCGGCCCGATCCCCCATGAAGACCACGCAATCGGGTTTCAGGGCAAGGATCTCTGCTGTGTCCCTGGTCGCGAGCACCCCCGTGGGGTCGGTGCCGCAGAGCTCCCCGGCGTCGCGACCGGCCTTGTCCTCGGAGTACACGTACAGCCCCACCAGCTCGAGGTCCGGGTGTTCGATGACGGCCCGCAACGAGCGCAGGCCGATGTTCCCGGTCGCCCACTGGACCACCCGATAGCGATCACTCATGCCGATCTCGTTCCTTTCTTGCCCAGGTTCATCTGCCCAGTGCTCAGCGGCCGACCCAGTGCGGCGGCCGTCGCTCCGCGAAGGCGCGGGCGCCCTCCCGCGCGTCCTCGGAGTGGAAGACGGCGTCCACCAGGGTGCGCTGGGCCGGCCACGCCTCCTCTTCGGACATGCCCGGGCCGAGCTGCAGCATGCGTTTCGCGGCCTCGACACCGAGCGGCGCGTTGGTCGCGATGGCCAATGCCAGCTCCATCGCCGTGTCGAGTGCCTGCCCCGGTTCGCACATGCGCACGAGAAGGCCATGGTCGAGCGCCGCCCGGGCGGAGAGGGGCTCCCCGGTCAACGCCATCTCTGTGACGATCGACTGCGGGAGGTGGCGGGGCAGCCGGAGCAGGGCGCCGCCACCGGGGAAGAGCCCGAACTTGACCTCCGGTGAGCCGAATGTGGCCTCGCTCGAGGCGACCATCAAGTCGGCGATGAGCGCGAGCTCGAGCCCGCCGCCGAAGGCCACGCCCTCAATGGCCGCGATCAGCGGCTTCCGGCATCGGTTGCGGAAGACGTCGTCGATCCGCTCGGGAAGCCCCGAACGGGCGAACGCCTTGAGGTCCATCCCGGCGCAGAAGGATCCGCCCGTACCGGTGAGGATCCCGACGCGCAGCTCGTCGTCGCCGTCCAGATTGGCAAGCGCATCAAGGAGGCCCAGCGACATGTCCGAGTCGATGGCGTTCTTGACCTCGGGCCGGTTCAACGTGATGACGAGGACCGCGCCGCTGCGTGTCGTCCGGACCGCCTCAGCCATGGCGGTACGCAAGGGAGACCCCGCGGGCAGGGGTCACGGTGTGAGCACCGGGAGCTTCTCCCAGCCCCGCACGGTCGACGTCCGGGCCTGCACGGCGTTGGCCGTGTCGACGTCCCACTCCGGGAACCGCGCGAGCACCTCTTCCAGCGCGACGCGTGCCTCGAGCCTGGCCAGGTGCGCGCCCAGGCAGAAGTGCAGGCCGTAGCCGAAGCTCAGGTGGCGTTGCGCCTTCCGGTGGATGTCGAACCGGTCCGGGTCGGAGAACTGGCGCTCGTCGCGGTTGGCCGAGGCGTTGAGGAGCACCATGATGCTCCCCGCCGGGACGACCCGGCCATGGTGCTCCACGTCGGTGGTCACGGAGCGGGACTGGACGGGGGAGGGTGGCTCGTAGCGCAGGAATTCCTCGATGGCGGCTGGGAGAAGCCCCGGGTCCTGCACCAGGTCCTTGCGCTGCTCCGGGTGGTCGGCCAGGAGCTTGCCGGCCCAGCCGATGAGGCGCGTGGTGGTCTCGTTGCCGGCGCCAGAGAGCAGGCCGATGTAGCCCAGGATCTCGTCACGGGTCAGCGTGCGCACCGTCCCGGTCTCGTCGGAGAACTCCGCCGTCAGCAACTCGGTCATGAGATCGTCCGAGGGGTGCTGGGCCCGCCAGTCGATATAGGCGCCGTAGTCCGAGTCGGTCCTGTTCTCCGCGAAACCGGCCTCGGGCATGACGCCCGCCTCGAGGCGCAGGCCCTCGTCGATGTGCTCGCGGATCGTCTGCTGGTCCTCCTCGGGTATCCCGAGGAGCATGCCGATGGTGCGCATGGGGATCTCGGCACCCAGGTCGGTGATGAAGTCGAAGCCGCCGGCGCCGACGAGCGGGTCGAGGGTCCGTGCGGCGTACTCCCGCACCTGTGGCTCGATCGCCGCCATGCGCTTCGGAGTGAAGACGCGGCTCATGATCCCGCGGTGGAGGTCGTGGTCGGGCGGGTCCTCGAAGATGAACATGCCGGGGGGCATCTCGATCCCCGCCTTGATCATCTCGAGGACCGAGCCCTTGGCGGAGCTGTAGGTCTGCCACTCGACCAGGGCGCGTTCCACGTCGTCGTAGCGGCTGACCGCGTAGAACCCGTACTTCTCGTTGAAGTAGAGCGGGGCCTCGTCGCGCAGCCGCTTCCAGACGGGGTACGGGTCGGCGTCGATGTCGAAGTCGTAGGGGTCGTAGTACGGCGCGGGCGCGGTGGTGGCCATCTCGTCTCCCTTTTGCGGCTCCGGCGAGCGGGGCGGACCCACGTCTTCTTGTGAAGTCGCCGTTCGAAAGTAACATTATTGTATGGAAAGAGGGCCATTCTCAATCCCGGTCGCCTGGCCCTCCATCCCGGCCATGGTGGGCGGTGCGGCGGAGCAGTTCAGCGACCGGGTCGCGGTGCGCGACGGCGAGATCACACTCTCCTATGTGGAGCTGGCGGAGGAAGCCAGGCGGTTCGGCGCCGCGCTCGTTGCGGCCGGGCTCGAGCCCGGCGACCGGGTGGCGATCTGGTGCGGCAACTGCGCCGAGTGGATCGCGGCTGCGCTGGGACTGTTTGCGGCCGGCGGGGTCCTCGTTCCGGTGAACACGCGGTTCAAGGGTGCCGAGGCGGCGGAGATCCTGTCGCGGAGCGGGGCCCGCGCACTCGTCACCGTCACCGACTTCCTGGGCACCGACTACGTGGCCATGCTCGAGGGCGCGGGCGCCCCGCTTCCGGCACTCGAGACGATCGTGGTCGCCAAGGGGAGCGCGACGGGAAAGGCACTGGCCTGGCGTGACTTCGTCGCCGAAGGCACATCTGCGTCCCTCGCTGAGGTCGCGCGGCGCAGCCTCGCCCTCGGCCCGGACGATCCCTCCGACATCCTCTTCACCTCGGGAACCACCGGCGTGCCCAAGGGTGTCGTCATGACGCACGGCCGCACGCTGACGGTGGCGACCGACTGGGTGGCCATGACCGGCCTCAGCGCCGGCGACGTCTACCTCCAGGTGAATCCGTACTTCCACATGTTCGGCCTCAAGGCCGGCATCCTCGCCAGCGTCGCCAGCGGCGCCACCATGCTGCCCGAGCCCGTGTTCGACGTCGATCGCGTGCTGGCCCGCGTCGCCTCGGAGCGCGTCACCGTCCTCCCCGGACCGCCGACGCTGTACCAGTCGATCCTCGACCACCCCGACACGGCCCGGCACGATCTCTCCACCCTGCGCGTGGCGGTGACCGGCGCGGCCGACATCCCCGTGGAGCTGATCCGCCGGGTGCACGACGAGCTCCCGTTCTCAGTGGTCGTCACCGGTTACGGGCTGACGGAGGGCGGCACCGCCTGCGCGACGTCGGCCGAGGACGATGCCGAAGCGATCGCCACCACCGTGGGCCGGCCGCGTCCCGGGTTCGAGGTGCGCATCGCCGGCGAGGGCGGTCGCGCCGCTGAGACCGGGGAGGCGGGCGAGGTGCTGCTGCGCGGCGGGAGCATCATGGCCGGCTACCTGGACGACCCGGGCGAGACGGCCAAGGTGCTGTCCCCCGACGGGTGGCTGCGCACCGGCGACCTCGGCGCGCTGGACGCCGCCGGCCGCCTGCGGATCGTCGGCCGCGTGAAGGACATGTTCATCATCGGCGGTTTCAACGCCTACCCCGCCGAGATCGAGAACGCCCTCCTGCGGCACCCCGCGGTGCAGCAGGCCGCGGTGATCGGCATACCCGACCAACGGTTGGGCGAGGTGGGCATGGCCTTCGTGGTGGTGTCCGGGGAGGTCTCCGGCGACGACATCATCGGATGGAGCCGCCACGAGATGGCCAATTACAAGGTGCCCCGAATCGTGGAGATCGTGGACGCGCTTCCCCTGAACGCCACGGGCAAGGTGATGAAGGAGACGCTGCGCGAACAGGCCTCCGGGCGCACCGGCGGTGGCGCCCGATGAGCCCGGCCGAAGAGGCCGAGTCGACCGGGCCGCCCGGCCTGGCCGCCCTGACCGGCCTCCGCGTCGTCGAGATGGGCGTGTGGGTCGCGGCACCCTCGGCGGGCGCGCTGCTGGCCGACTGGGGCGCGGACGTGATCAAGGTGGAGCCGCCCAACGGTGACCCGATGCGCAGCGCCTTCGGCTCCCTCGGCATCGGCAAGGACTTCCCGAACCCGGCGTTCGCGCAGGACAACCGGGGGAAGCGCAGCATCGTCCTGGACCTGCGTGAGCCGGACCCGCGGGAGCGGTTGGAAGAGCTGTTGGCGACGGCGGACGTCTTCCTGACCAACCTGCGCCCCGACGCGCTCGACGGGCTCGGGCTCGAGCCGGCGGCCACCGTGGCCCGCCATCCGCGCCTCGTCTACTGCAGCGTCAGCGGGTACGGCCTGCGCGGCGAGGACCGCAACCGGCCGGCCTACGACATCGGTGCCTTCTGGGCCCGCTCCGGCCTGTCGGTCCAGCTGGCCAACAGCGAGGGCGTACCCCTCAACGCCCGCGGCGGCATCGGGGACCACATCAGCGGCTTGGCCGCCCTGGCCGGCCTGCTGGCCGCGGTGCTCGAGCAGCGCCAGACGGGACGCGGACGCGTCGTCGAGGTGTCACTGCTGCGGACAGGGACGTACGTGCTCGGGTGGGACCTGAGCCTCCAGGAGACCGTTGGCAAGGTGGCCAGGGCCGAGGCGCGGCGACGCCAACCAGACGCCGCTGATGAACTCGTACAAGACGAAGGACGGGCGCTGGTTCTTCTTCACCGGCCTCGAGGCGGACCGGCACATCGACAACGTGTACCGCGCCCTGGGCCGTCCGGACCTGCACGACGACCCGCGCTTCGTCGACGCCAGGGCCCTGCGCACGAACCGCACGGAAGTGATCGCCGTCCTCGACGACATCATCGCCGAACGGGCACTCGGGGAGTGGGCCGAGCGCTTCGACGACGCCGGCGTCTGGTGGGCGCCCGCCCAGGGCCCGGCCGACGTGCTCGCGGACCCGCAGCTCGCGGCCAACGACGGGTTTCTCGACCTGCGCAACGAGGCCGACGGCACCACGGGACGGTCCATCAACGGGCCGGTCAGCTTCTCGGATCTGCCGGTCCGGACGGCGGCGCCGGCACCTCGCCTCGGCGAGCACACCGATGCCGTCCTGGCCGAGTTGGCGGCGCGGCGCGAGGGCGACGGGGCAGGTCAGGACTGAGCGCGGGCCCGGGCCAGGAGGCCCCGGGCGATGACGATGCGCTGGATTTCGTTGGTCCCCTCGCCGATGATCATCAGCGGCGCGTCGCGGTAGTAGCGCTCGACGGGGAACTCGGTGGTGTAGCCGACCCCGCCGTGGATCCGCATGGCCTCGGTGGCGAGCTCGAGAGCCGTCTCGCTGGCGAAGAGCTTGGCCATGCCGGCCTCGACGTCGCAGCGCAGACCCTGGGAACGGCGCTCGGCGGCGTTGCGGGTGAGGAGGCGTGCGGCTTCCAGCCGGGTCGCCATGTCCGCCAGCTTCAACTGGATCGCCTGGTGCTCGCCGATGATCTTGCCCATGGTCTCGCGCTGCATGCTGTAGGCGAGCGCGGCGTCGAACGCCGCCCGGGCCACGCCGACCGCCCGCGCCGCGATGTTGATGCGGCCGACCTCGAGCACGCCGAGTATCTGGGGCAGGCCGCGTCCGAGTTCGCCGATGACGTTGCCGGCGGGGATGCGGTGATCGGCGTAGGCCATCTCGACCGTCTCGACGCCGCGGTAACCCAGCTTGCCCACGTGCTTGCTGACCGAGATCCCCTCGAAGCGCGGGCCGGGGTCCTTCTCGACGATGAAGGCCGTGATGCCCTCCTCGGCACGGGCGGCCAGCGCGACGATGCTGGCCCGCTCCCCGTTGGTGACCCAGGCCTTGCTCCCGTTGAGGACGTACTCGTCCCCGTCGCGGAGCGCCCGGCACGAGATGTTGCGGGTGTCGCTGCCGGCGTCGGGCTCGGAGAGGGAGAGGGCGCCCCGCCGTTCCCCCGACGCCATGGCGGGGAGCCAGCGCGTCTTCTGCTCCTCGGTGCCGTGCGTCAGGATCAGCGTGGCGGCCATGGTGTGGGTGTTGACGATGCCGGTCAGGCTCATCCAGCCGTAGGCCAGCTCCTCGATCACACCGATGTAGGTCAGCAGGTCGAGGCCCAGGCCGCCGTACTGCTCGGGAATGGTGACGCCGAAGAGCCCGAGGTCGCGCATCTGCGCCACGATGTCCTCGGGGTACGCGTCCACCCGCTCGAGGTCGGACGCGACGGGGATGACTTCACGCTGGACGAAGCGGCGGACGGTCTCGATGATCTCGGACCGGACGTCCTCGTCGACCGCGCCCGGAGCGGGGCTGGTCACGTCTTCCTCACGGCGATAACCATACCCTTCATACGTGTTGACGCTGGATCTCAATTCAGAGAAGAATGTTTCCCCATGGCAACGAGCCTCATGCATCACGGGCTCGAGTCGGCCGCGCAGCGGTTCCGCGATCATGCGGCGGTGCTGGCCGGTGACGATCGCTGGACGTACGGGCAGCTCGACCGCGCCGCCAACGCGTTGGCGCGCCATCTCGTCGACCACGGCGTCGGCCGCGGCGACCGCGTGGCGGTCATGACGTCGAACCGGCCCGAGTTCGTCGCGACGGTCCACGCAGTGAGCAAGGTCGGCGCGGCCCCGGTCCTGCTCAACTCGTCCTGGAAGGCGCTCGAGGTCGGCAGCGCCGTCGGCCTGACCGGGCCCCGGTTCGGCGTGGCCGACGGTCCCGGCGCCGGCCTGCTGTCCGAGCGCCTCGGTGGCGGCGCCGTGCTCGATCTCGACGACGCGCGTGCCGCGGCGGTCATCGACCGCACCAGCAACGCGGCACCCCCCTCCGTCGCCGTGCGGGAGAGCGGCGACGCCGCCCTCGTCTTCAGCTCCGGGACGACGGACACCCCCAAGGCGGTGCGGCACACGCACGCGTCGATCGACCTGGGCACGGCCCACTGGGTCACCGCACTGGGGCTCGGCCACGACGACCGCTTCCAGGTGGCGACGCCGCCGTCGCACATCCTCGGGCTGCTGAACCTGCTCGCGGCCGCGGCGGCGGGAGCCACCGTCCGGCTGCACCGCCGCTTCGACCTGGACGCAGAGCTCCGCTGCATCCAAGAGGACCGGATGACGCTCGAGATGGCGGTCGCCCCGATCGCGCTGGCCCTGGCCAACCATCCGGACCTGGAGGCCTACGACCTCACGTCGCTCCGCTACATCATGTGGGGCGCGACCCCGATCACGGCCAGTGTCGCCGAGCGCGTGACGGCCCGCACCGGGGTGCGCTGGCTCCCTGCCTACGGGACCAGTGAGGTGCCCGTGATCGCCGCCAACCCGGTCGGGGATCCGGACAGGTGGCGCCTCGATTCCGCCGGACTCCCCGTGGGCGGCGTCACGTTGCGCGTCGTCGACCTCGATACCGGTGACGTCCTCCCCTCCGGTGGCGTCGGCGAGGTCCAGGTCAAGAGCGCGTCGGCCATGGCCGGATACCTCCCCGACGAGGCCACGGCAGGGGCGTTCGATGACGGCTGGTACCGGACGGGTGACGTCGGCTGGCTCGAGCCCGGGGGTTGGGTCCACCTCACCGACCGCTGCAAGGAGATGATCAAGGTCAGCGGCTTCCAGGTCGCTCCGGCCGAGATCGAGGCCGTGCTGCACGGCCACCCCGCCGTGATCGACTGCGCGGTATTCGGCGTGACCGACGAGCGGGCCGGCGAGGTCCCCGTGGCCGCCGTCCAACTGGAGCCCGGCTCCGACGTCAGCGCGGACGACCTCGAGCGACTCGTCTCGGACACGCTCGCCACCTACAAGCGCCTGCACCATGTCGTCCTCGTCGACGCCATCCCCCGCACGCCGTCGGGCAAGGTGCTGCGCCGCACGCTCAGGGACGAGTGGGGCCCGACGTTTGCGGTGGCCAAGGCTGACTGAATGGACGTCCGCCTCTCGGCCGAACAGGTCGCCCTGCGCGACGGTGCGACGCAGGTCGTCGACCGCTTCGGCGTCCACCGCGTCGCCGACCTCGACGATCCCGAGCGCGCTGCCAAGCTCGACGCCGCCGCCAGCGCGTCCGGATGGCGCGATCTGCGGACGGCGACGGACGGCGGGACACCGTGGGCGTCCGGGGTCGAGGTCGCCCTCATCGCGGAGGAGCTCGGTCGGGGCCTGGCCGACGTCGCCTTTCTCGGCGCGACCATGGCCGCGGAGCTCCGTCGCCTGACGGGGACGCCGACCGCGGTCGAGCCCGAGACGGTCGCTTTGACCGCCGACCTCGGGCAGCCCGCCACGGACGAGAGCGGGAGGGTGCCGCCGGGAGCCGTCGCCATCGATGCCCACGGGGCGTCCTCCGCGCTGGTGCTCGTGGGGGCGGCGAACGGCTACACGATCGGCGCGGCCGCGCTCGAGGGTGAAGCGGTCCGGATCGACCTGACCCGGCCCAGCGCCGGCTGGCACCCGCCGGCGGTGGTCACCGCGGTCGGCGGGCAGTCGCGACCGCTCCATCCCGACGACGTGGCGACGTGGCGCAGCCTCGGACTCGCCCTGACCAGCGCGGACCTCGTCGGCGTGATGCGCGGCGCGCTGACGCTGTCGTCCGACTACGCCCGCGACCGCCGCCAGTACGGCGCCCCGATCGGGTCCTTCCAGGCGGTCCAGCATCTGCTGGCCGACGCCTTGGTCGCCATGGAGGGCTCCCGGAGCATCGCGCTCCACGCGGCCTGGGCGGTCGACGCGTTGCCGGGCCCCGCCGCGCTGAGTGCGGCGTCGGCCGCCAAGGCCTACTGCGCCCGGGCGGCCCGCTCGGTGTGCGAGACGGCCATTCAGGTGCACGGTGGCATCGGCAACACCTGGGACTGCCTCGCTCACGTCTTCCTGCGCCGGGCCCTGCTCTCGTGCGACGTGCTCGGCGGGGTCGGTCCCAGCCTCGCCCGGGTGCTGGCCGCCCGCGCCATCGGAGTCGGCGATGGACTTCGCTGATTCCCCCGACGAAATGGCGTTCCGGCTGCGGCTGCGCGACTGGCTCGCGGGCAACAACCCCGGCCTCCCGCCGTCGTCGACGGCGGACGAGTACTGGGCCGGGCAGGCCGCCTGGCACCAGACGCTCTACGACGCCGGCTTCTTCGGCCTCTCCTGGCCGACCGCGGTCGGCGGGCACGGGCTGCCCAGCGTCTACGAGGTGATCCTCGACGAGGAGCTCACCACGGCCGGGGCGCCACCGCGGCCGAGCGTCGGGTACCTGGTCCAGGGGATCCTGCGGCACGGGAACGAGGACATCCAAGGCCGCTTCCTGCCGGGGCTCGTGAGCGGCCGGGAGCGCTGGTGCCAGGGCTTCAGCGAACCCGACGCGGGGTCCGACCTGGCTTCGTTGCGGACGCGGGCCGTCCGGGACGGCTCGGAGTACGTGATCACCGGTCACAAGGTGTGGACGAGCTACTCGGACGCCGCTGACTGGTGCCTGGTCCTGGCCCGGACCGACCCGGACGTCGCCAAGCACCGCGGGCTCTCGGCTTTCATCGTGCCGATGGGCCAGCCGGCCATTGAGCAGCGGCCGTTGCGGATGATCAACGGGGTCACCCGCGAGTTCGGCGAGGTGCTCTTCGAGGGTGCCCGCGTCGACGCGGTCAACATGATCGGAGAGCCCGGCGAGGGCTGGCGCCTGGCCATGACGGTGGTCAGCCACGAGCGCGAGCCCGGTGAGCTCGGCTACGTGGCGCGCTACGGCAAGCTCGTCAACGAACTCGTCCACGTCGTCGAGGAAGATCCGTACGCATTCGGTCCCGAACAGCTGCGGGACCTGGCCTGGGCGCTGGTGGAGACCGAGATGCTGCGCTGCCACGTGAGCCGCCGGCTCTCGGACCGCCTCGACGGCCTCTCGCACGGGCCCGAGGGATCCGTCGACAAGCTCCTGATGACGGCGGCCGAGCAGGCGGTCGGTCACGCCGCGCTCTCCGTCGGCGGCGCCCTGCGCGCCGACGGGGATGACACCTGGCTCAACGTGTACCTCTACAGTCGCGCCCAGAGCGTCATGGGTGGCACGTCGCAGATACAGCGCAACCTCATCGCGAGCCGAATCCTGGAGCTGCCCACCTCATGAGCACCTACGAACTACCCGACGAGCTGCAGGTCGAGTCCGACGGCCCGGTCCGCGTGATCACCCTCAACCGGCCCGAGCAGCTCAACGCCACCAACCACGTCCTGCACGGCGGCCTGGCTGCTCTGTTCCCACAGCTGGACGCCGACGACGAGGCGCGGGTGGCCGTGATCACGGGCGCCGGGCGCGCCTTCTCGGCCGGGGGCGATTTCGGCTACATCGACGAGCTGTCCAAGGACGCCGCGCTCCGCCATCTGTCGCTCACCCACGGCCGCCAGATCGTGACCGGCATGGTGGGGTGCCGCGTGCCGATCATCGCCGCCGTCAACGGCCCGGCGGTGGGGCTCGGCTGCAGCCTGGTCGCGCTGTCCGACATCGTCTTCATGGCCGAGAGCGCGCACCTGGCCGACCCGCACGTGCTGATCGGGCTGGTCGCCGCCGACGGGGGACCGGTGGTGTGGCCGCTGCTGACCAGCCTGCAGCTGGCGAAGGAGTACGCGCTCACCGGGGACCGCATCCCGGCCGAGCGGGCGGCCGCCATCGGCCTGGTCAACCACGTGGTCCCCGACGCCGAGGTGCTGCCCCAGGCCATGGCCTGCGCGCAGCGCATCGCCCGCCTGCCCAAGGGGGCGGTCGAGGACACCAAGCGGGTCATCAACATCCAGCTGGAGCGTGCGGTCCTCGCCGCGCTCGACTTCGCCCTCAGTGCCGAGGACCGGTCGTTCACCACGCCGGAGCTGCGGGCCAACATCGAGCGCATGCGCAGCGTCACAACGCCCCCCGGCGGAGTAACACCCTCCGCGGCTCAGGCCGACGGCGGCCCGCTCCGGTTCTGCGCCGCCAGGCCGGCGAGCCAGCCCCCGAGCGCCTGGCCCGCCGTCGAGACGTGCTCCTCCATCGACGCGGCGCGCGGCCGGACCGTCGCCGCGCGTCATGGCGTCGAGGAGCGCGGCGTGCTCGCGCCGACTCCGCTGCTCCTGCTCGGGGAAGAGCTCGAAGTAGTTGTCGGGCACGACGCGCACGGCCTGGCGCAGGTACGTGAGGAGGCGGGGCGAGCGCGCGGCCTGGTTGACGCCGCGGTGGAAGTGCCGGTTGGCCGCGACCACGTCGTCCGCGCCGTCGATGGCGTCGGCCAGCACACGGAGCTCGGCCAACTCGGCGGGCGTGATGCGGGTGGTGGCCATCTCCGCCGCCTTGCCGGCCAGCGTGGCCAGGATGGCGAAGTTGTCCACGGCGTCCTGGGGGCTGATACCGACGACCGCGATGCCGCTCCGGGGCGTGATGGCGACGAGGCCCTCGTAGGAGAGCTCGAGCAGCGCCTCGCGGATCGGGGTCCGGCTGATCCCGAACTCGGCCGTCAGGTCGTCGAGGTCGAGGCGGTCGCCGGGCTGGAGGCGGCCCGTGAGGATCCGTTCACGGAGCTCGCTGGCCGCCTGGGCCCGGACTGTGCTGCTGATCAGTTTGATATCTGAAATATTACATATTAAGTTGGTCGCCGCTCGCACAACCACACGACAAGGGGGAGCGATGGCCGACGGCCCGAGACGGCAGATGGCGTTGGTGGGGTTCATGCAGGCCGGCAACGCCACGGTGTACGCAGGCTCGTGGCGCCACCCGGCCACCGAGCACGGGTTCCTGAAGGCGAGCTACTACGAGAAGCTGGCCCGGACGCTCGAAGAGGGGTGCTTCGACCTCATGTTCTTCGACGACCGGCTGGCCATGCCCGGCATCTACGGCGGGTCGGTGGCCGAGGCGGTGCGCACCGGAGCCCGGCCGGTGAAGCTCGACCTGAGCATCGTGCTCGGGATCTGCGCCGCGGTGACGAGCCGGATCGGTCTCGGGGCCACCTACTCGACGACCTACTACACGCCGTTCCACGTCGCCCGCACCTTCTCCACGCTCGACCACGTCTCGGGCGGCAGGGCCGCCTGGAACGTCGTGACGTCGGTGAACGACAGCGAGGCGCAGAACTACGGGGTCAAGGAGGCGCTCCCGCACGACGCGCGCTACGACCGCGCCGACGAGTTCCTCGAGGCAACCACCGGCTTGTGGGACAGCTGGGACGACGACGCGCTGGTGCTCGACCGCGAGACGCCGCTGTTCGCCGATCCCGCCAAGGTGCACCAGCTCGACTACGAAGGCGACTGGTTCTCGGTGCGGGGCCCGTTGACGGTGCCCCGCTGCCCCCAGGGCCGGCCCGTGCTGCTGCAGGCGGGATCGTCGGGCCGGGGCCGCGAGTTCGCGGCACGCTGGGCGGAGCTGATCTTCACCGGGGACCCCGGCATCGACATCGCCCGCGCCCACTACAAGGACCAGAAGGAGAAGATCGGCGAGGGCGGGCGCGACCCCGACGCGGTCAAGATGCTCCCCATGGCCTACACGGTCGTCGGCGAGTCGAAGGCCCACGCCGAGGAGCGCGAGCAGATGTTCCTCAACGACCTCGTCGACCCCATGGCCTCGCTGACCCTGCTCTCGGAGCTGATGAATTACGACTTCTCCGGCCTGTCGCTCGACGCCCCCATCACCGACGACCTCATCCAATCGGTGTCGGGCATCCGCGGGCTCGTCCAGAACATCAAGGCGCACATCGGCGGCGACACGGTGACGCTGGGTGATCTGGCGGGCCACCGCGCCACCCTGCTGCAGGGCCCGCGCTTCGTGGGCACGGGGACGGACATTGCGGACCAGATGGAGGAGTGGTTCGACGGTGGCGCCTGCGACGGCTTCGTGATCGCGGCCACCCACACGCCGGGCGCCTACGAGGACATGGTGCGGCTCGTGGTTCCCGAGCTCCAGCGCCGCGGTGTGTTCCGCGAGCGCTACGAGGGCACGACGCTGCGCCAGCACCTCGGGCTCGAGCGCCCGGCCACCGTCCGGCATGGCTGACACGGCGGCACCCGAGCGCCCGCTGCACGGCATCCGGGTGGTCGACGCGGCCACGCTGGCAGCCGGTCCCATGGTGGCCACCGCCCTGGGCGAGTTCGGGGCGGAGGTGATCAAGGTGGAGCAGCCCGGCGTCGGGGACCCGCTCCGGACCTGGGGCCACCGGAAGGACGGCGTCGGCCTGTTCTGGAAGAGCGTGGGCCGCAACAAGCGCTGCGTGACGCTCGACCTCCGCCGCGGCGACGGCCAGCAACTGTTCCACCAGCTGCTCCAGGTGAGCGACGTCGTGGTGGTCAACAACCGTCCCAGCGCCCTGGCCCGGTGGGGCCTCGACTACGAGTCGGTGCACGCGGCGCACCCGCGCCTCGTCATGCTCCACGTGAGCGGCTACGGGAGCGGCGGACCGGCGAGCGACCGACCCGGCTTCGGCACGCTGGCCGAGGCGATGAGCGGCTTCGCCCACGTGACGGGGCAAGCCGACGGGCCACCGACGCTGCCGCCCTTCTTCCTGGCCGACGGCATTGCGGCCCAGTCGGCCACCTTCGCCGTCATGATGGCGCTCTATCACCGCGACGTGCACGGCGGCGGGGGGCAGCTGGTCGACGTCAACCTGATTGAGCCGTTGGCCCGACTCGTCGAGACCTCCACGCTGGCCTACAGCCACCTCGGGATCGTGCCCGGGCGCGCCGGGAACCGGCTCGACGCCAGCGCGCCGCGCAACGCGTACCGCACGGCGGACGGCAGGTGGGTGGCGCTCTCGAGCGCGTCGCCGAACATCGTGGTGCGCCTCTACCGCGCCGTCGACCGGCCGGACCTGGCGGAGGACGAGGACTACGTCGACCCGGTGCGGCGCCAGGCTCACGGGGACGAGATCGACGAGGTCGTCGCCGGCTGGATTCGGGAGCGGCCACTGCAAGAGGTCATGGGCGCCTTCGAGCGCGCCGAGGTGGCAGCGGCTCCGGTGTACGACGCCGCCCAGCTCCTGGCCGATGAGCACCTGCAGGCGCGGGGCTCCTTCCTCAGGGTGGAAGACCCCGACCTCGGGACCATGACGGTCCAGGCACCGGTCGCCCGTCTGAGCGAGACGCCCGGCGGCGTCGACCACCTCGGGCGGGCACTGGGGCAGGACAACGACGCCGTCTACGGTGGCCTCCTCGGGATCGACGACGAGCGGCTGGACGCCCTGCGGGCGACCGGGACCATCTGATCCCGGGACAAGGAGGCACCGTGCGCGCACCACGAGCCCGGCGTTCGGAGCTGGCCACGCCGGCCAGCAGCGAGCGCATGTGCGAGAAGGCTGCGTCGTCGGGCGCCGACCTCGTGTTCCTCGACCTCGAGGACGCGTGCGCGCCGGCGGTCAAGGAGTCGGCGCGCGCCACCGCAGTCGGCGCGCTGACGGGACTGGACTGGGGCACGACGCTACGGGCTGTCCGCGTCAACGGCATCGACACGCCGTGGTGCCACGGCGACATCATCGAGGTCGTCACCGGGGCCCCGGACTGCGTCGACGTCCTGATCGTGCCCAAGGTGCGGCGTGCCCGCGATGTCTGGTGGGTCGACGTGCTGCTCAGCCAGCTCGAGGCGACGCTCCACCTGTCACGGCCGGTCGGCCTGGAGGTGCTTATCGAGGAGGCCGAGGGGTTGGCCAACGCGCTGGAGATCGCCCAGTCGAGCGAGCGGCTCGAAGCGCTCATCTTCGGCGCCGGCGACCTCTCGGCCTCGCTGCGGGCGAGGGTGGACGGCAACTTCGACCCGGTCGTGCCCTACCCGGGCGACTTCTGGCACTTCGCCCGCGTGCAGGTGCTCACCGCGGCGCGGGCAGGCCGGGTCGACGCCATCGACGCGCCGTATCCCGCCTACCAGGACCCCGAGGGGTACCGGGCGTCCGCGTTGCAGGCGAGCGCGCTCGGCTACGACGGCAAGTGGGCCATCCACCCGACCCAGGTGCCGATCGCCAACGAGGTCTTCTCCCCGACGCCGGCCGAGGTGGCCGAGGCCCGTGAAGCCCTGGCGACCTACCGCGAGGCGGAGGCCGGCGGGGTGGGCGCCATCGGGCGCGACGGGAAGCTGGTCGACGCCGCCCACATGCGGCTGGCCGCCAACACGCTGCGCAAGGCGACGCGGGCCGGCGACCCGGGTGAGGCCACGACGTAGGTGGAATCCGCGTCCCGGCGGGCTGGGTGGCGACGTGGAAACGGGCTTCTCTTCTGCAGAGAGGGGTGCTACCATCGCCCACGTCAACGAGAACGCCACGCAGAGAGGACCCGCTCATGCCACGTTGGCCCAAGCCACCCGAAGGCAGCTGGACGGAGCACTTCGACCTGGGCACCGAGCCGATGTCCTACGAGGACTCCGTCTCGGAGGAGTTCTTCGAACTCGAGCGCGAAGCCGTGTTCAAGCGGGCCTGGCTGAACGTGGGCCGGGTGGAGCAGGTGCCGCGGACCGGGAGCTACTTCACCAAGGAGCTCGCCGTCGCCAAGACGTCCGTGGTCGTGGTGAAGGGGAAGGACGGCGAGATCCGGGCCTTCTACAACATGTGCCGCCACCGCGGGAACAAGCTCGTCTGGACCGATTACCCGAAGGAGGAGACGAGTGGCACCACGCGCCAATTTGTGTGCAAGTACCATGCCTGGCGCTACGACCTCGACGGCGCGTGCTCTTTCGTCCAGCAGGAGCAGGAGTTCTTCGACCTCGACAAGGCCGACTACGGGCTGGTTCCGGTGCACTGCGACGTCTGGGCGGGATTCATCTTCATCAACCTCGCCAAGGAGCCCGAGCAGTCTCTGCGGGACTTCCTCGGCCCGATGGTCACCGCGCTCGAGAACTACCCGTTCCACCTCCAGAGCGAGCGGTTCTTCTACCGCGCAACCGTAAAGAGCAACTGGAAGCTCTACATGGACGCCTTCCAGGAGTTCTACCACGCACCAATTCTCCACGCGAAGCAGTCACCGCCGGACTGGTCCATCGCGGCGGCGGAGGCGGGGTTCGAGGCTCCCGCATACAAAATCGACGGCCCGCACCGTCTGGTGAGCACGGCCGGTATCCACCCCTGGGACCTCGCGGAAAACATGGTCAAGCCCATCGACACGCTGACCCGGAGCGGGCTCTTCGGGCCTTGGGACGGACCCGACCTCGGCTTCGACCAGAAGAAGGCCGGCATCAACCCGGCGGGCTGCGACCCGTGGGGGCTCGACTCATTCCAACTCTGGCCGAACTTCGTCATCCTCGTGTGGGGACAGGGCTGGTACCTGACCTACCACTACTGGCCCACCGCACCCAACGAACACATCTTCGAAGGAACGCTGTACTTCGTCCCGGCCAAGACAGCGCGGGAGCGGGTGGCCCACGAAAATGCAGCCGTGACGTTCAAGGAGTTCGGACTCCAGGACGCCAACACGCTCGAGGCGACGCAGACGATGCTCGACTCACGCGTGCTGCAGCGCTTCCCCCTCAACGATCAGGAGGTGCTGTGCCGCCACATGCACAAGGTGGCGAACGAGTGGGTCGACGACTACAAGAAGAAGCTGCACGCGGAGGTATGAGGGAGATGACCACGACCCTGTTGCCGGGCGAATTCTCCGACCTGGAGCCGTTCGCCGCCAAGTGGTGCCTGACGACCGAGCGCGAACGGTACGCCGAGCGGCTGGCGAGCACCATGGACGAGATGCAGGCGCTCTACGACGCCGCCATGCCCCGCGCCGACGCGGCGATGACCTACTGCGACAAGTTCCCACTCGAGGACATGCCCGAGGACGCGACGAACCTCCTCCACCTGCTCTACTCCATGATCATGGTGTCGTTTCCGGTCGAGTGCTGGGGTCAGCCCCGGGTGCCCGACTCCGGCGCCGCCTATCTCGATCTCATGGTCGAGCCCGGGCCCTGATTCGGATCACATCGCCTCATACTCGACGGTGACGGTGTGGCCGGCGGGCAGGCTCTGACAGGTCAGAACCCATCCCTCCTCGACCTCCTCCGGCGTCAACGCGTTGTTCACCCTCATGGTGACCGACCCCTCCTTGAGGAAGGCCATGCAGGTGGCACAGTTGCCGGCCTCGCACGAGAAGGGCGGGCGCAGGCCGCCCCGCCGGGCCGTCTCGAGCAGGGTGTCGCCCGGCTGGTAGCCGATCACCTTCTTCTTCCCGCCGAGCAGAACGGTCACCTCGGCGGGAACCTCGGCCGCTGCGCCCGCCGCCTCGTCGTCGACCAGGGCATCCGTCTTTTCCTGCTGCTCCACCAGGAAGCGCTCAATGAAGATGTGGCCTGGCTCGACACCCGAGCCCTGCAGGGTCGACTCGACGACGTCCATGAAGGGGCCCGGACCGCAGATGTAGATGTCGGCGTCGAGGCCGCCCGCCACGAACCCCGCGAGAGCCGCGGTGGTCAGGTAGCCGTCGTCGGAGTCGAAGTGGCGCCGGACCTCCAGCCGGTCGGGGTGGTCGGCACAGAGGGCGACCAGCGCGGCGTCGAAGATGACCGAGTCGCGGTCGCGGTTGGCGTAGAGCAGCCGGACGGGGCGCTGGCTGGTGGCGAGCACGTGCTTGGCGATCGGACATGACGGGGGTGATGCCGCTGCCACCGCACAGGCCCAGCACCGGACGGTCCGTCTCCTGGGGGCAGAACACGCCCGCCGGCTTGGTGACCTCGACCGCGTCCCCGACGGCCAGGTTGTCGAGGAACCAGTTGGAAACGAGACCGCCCGCCACGCGCTTGACGGTGACCGTCAGGTCCCGATCGGTCTCGGGCGCGCTCGACATGGAGTAGGAGCGGAGCTGCTCAGCGCCGTCGATGTGCACCCTGAAGGTGCAGAATTGGCCCGGACGGTAGCGGAACGCCTCCCCGAGGTCGTCCGGGACGTCGAGCACGTAGGAGCAGGCGTCGTGCGTCTCGCGGACGATCCGTCCGATCCGCAGTGTGTGATACCCGTGCTGCCGCAGAACGGGGTGGTGATCGCTCACGGCAGGGCCAAGTGGCCTACTGCGGCGTCGGCCACGCGACCGACTTCGTCTCGAGGTACTGGTCGAACCCCGCCAACCCGTTCTGGCGGCCGATGCCGCTGTGCTTGTAGCCCCCGAACGGCATGTCGGCCTGGCCGATCGCCATGCCCCCGTTGACGGCGAAGGTTCCGGTTCGGACGCGGTCGGCGACTCGGAGTGAGCGCTCGAGCGACCCGGAGAAGACACCTCCGGAGAGCCCGTAGACACTGTCGTTGGCGATCCGCACCGCGTCGTCGTCGTCGTCGAACGGGATGACGACGAGCACCGGCCCGAAGATCTCCTCCTGGGCGATGGTCATGGCGTTGTCGACGTCCGTGAACAAGGTCGGCTCGACGTACCAGCCCGTGGGGAGGTCGGTTGGCCGCCCACCGCCCAGAGCCAGGGTCGCGCCCTCGCTCGACGCCCTTCTCGATGTAGCCGAGCACCCGGTCCCGCTGCTTGGCCGAGACGAGCGGGCCCATCAGGACGTCGGGCCGTTGCGGGTCCCCGTACGCCACCGACGACAGCGTGGCGCGCAGGATCTCCACCCCCTCCTCATAGCGGGCGCGGGGGAGGAGCATGCGCGTCTGGATGGCGCAGCCCTGGCCGCCGTGGAAGCACACCTGGATTCCCGATGGCACCGATGTCGCAAAGTCCGCATCGTCGAGCACGATCGTCGCCGACTTGCCGCCGAGCTCGAGGAACGTCCGCTTGAGTGTCGCGCCGCCCTTCTCCATGATCCGCTTGCCGACCGCGGTCGATCCCGTGAACGAGATCAGGTCGACTTTCGGCGACAGCGTCAGCTCCTCGCCGACCAGGTGGTCGGAGGAGGTCACGACGTTGACGACGCCGCTCGGGAAGTCGGTCTGCTCGGCGACGAGGCGGCCGAGGCGGGTGGCGTTCCACGGCGTGTCCGGTGCCGGCTTGAGGATCACTGTGTTGCCGGTGGCCAGGGCCTGCCCGAGCTTGTTCAGCGTGACCTCGAGCGGGAAGTTCCAGGGCAC
The DNA here is from genome assembly GCA_963745175.1 of uncultured Acidimicrobiaceae bacterium. Lineage (GTDB taxonomy): Bacteria > Actinomycetota > Acidimicrobiia > Acidimicrobiales > RAAP-2 > Bog-473. Next base: position 125,670 of record CAVUWK010000015.1, on the reverse strand, counting down.
GATGGCACCCACGACGCCGACCGGCTCCTTCCAGATCTGTCGCGTGTTGGCACTGCCCCGGCGGTCGACGATCTCGCCCACGTCGGTCCGCCAGGGGAACTCGTCCATGAGCTTGATCGGGTAGCGCAGCGCGCCGTTCAGTGGGATGTCGAGCTGGTTGGCGTGGGTGGTCATCCGCGGGCAGCCCACCTCGAGGATGAGCTCCTCGCGCAGCTCCTCGCGTTCCTTCTCGAGCGCCTCCTGCAGCTGGGAGAGGCAGCTGCTTGCGCAGGTCGCAGGTTGGTCGACCAGTCGGTCTCGTCGAAGGCCCGCCGCGCCCCGTCGATGGCCCGGTGCATGTCGGCGCTGCGAACCGTCGGCCACCTGGCCCGAGGACCTCCTCCGTGGCGGGGTTGATGTTGTCGAACGTCTTGCCCGTGTCGGACTCCACCAGCGCGCCGTCGATGAGCATCCTCTGTTCGTGGCTTCCAGCGGTCATCCCCGACCCCCCTGTCTCTCCGTGGTTTCTCACAGAGTGGAAACCCGATTATCAAAAACCGCCATCAGCATAATCGAGGCGCGCAACCTGCCCCGCCCGTCCGGACGTCACAGCGGGAAGGCGGGCGGCAGGGAGCCGCTCCTGAGAATGTCCGTCCCCAGCTGGTGGGTGAGGACGCTGCCCGCACCGAGCAGCTGGTCGAGCACGACGGTGCGCCGGACGAAGCGGTGCAGCGGGTGCTCGGTGGTGAACCCGATGCCGGCCAGCACCTGCTGGCAGTGCCGCGCCACCGTGCGGGCCGACCGGCCGGCCGAACGCCTTGGCCATGCCGGCCGTCACGGGCGACGGGTCGTCCCACGCGGCGTCGAGCAGCGACGCGGCGGCCTCCACGGCCACGAGGCTGTCGGCCAGCCGGTGGCGGACGGCCTGGAAGGCGCCGATGGGCCGCCCGAACTGGACGCGCTCGAGTGCGTGGGCGCGCGCCAGCTCGAGCATGGCGCGCCCGGCGCCGACGAGCTCGTGGCCCAGGGCGAGCCGTCCCAGCGCCAGGGCAGCCGCCCAGTCGACCGGTTCCGCGCCGCGCCAAGGGCACGGCACGGACCTCGCCGCTGACCTCCGTCAGGCCCAGCGCAGGGTCGAGGCCGTGGACCGGCCGGCGCTCGAGCAGGCGCGTCTCGACGGCGACCGCCGTGACGCGGTCTCCGTCTCCGCGTCGACCACGATCGCTGTGTCTGACCGGGCCAACGCTGCGGTACCCAGCCCCGCGACCGGAGCACCGGTCTCCGCGGACGTGGCCCGGCGCCGCGCCCTGCCCGAGCGGGGGCAGCACGACGGCAGCGTCCCTGTGGTCCGGGACGAGCGCCGCCGCCAGCAGCACGGTCGAGCGCCGGCGGAGGTCACGTTGGCCGCACCCTGGCACTCGAAGAGCACCGACACGGCGATGCGCGGGTCGGCCGCCAGCGCGTCAGGCCAGCCGAGCTCGTCGAGCGCCGCGTCGAGGGCGTCGTCGCTGCTCGTCTCCGCGGCACGCCGGACCCCGCTCTCGAAGAGCTCGCGCTCGGCCGCCTCCATCAGCGGTCGGCCCCGAGGTCGAGCAGCCGGCGGGCGATGATGTTGCGCTGGATCTCGGCGCTGCCGCCGTAGATCGTGGCGGCGCGTGAGTAGAGGTACTCGGCGCGCCATCGTTGGCTGGCCGGGTCGTCCCCGGTGGCGACCTCGGCGCCGAGGCCCTCGGCGACGAGGTCGAAGACCGCCTGCTCGGCCGTCGCCACGAGCACCTTGTCGACGGACGTCTCGGGGCCCAGCGTCTCGCCGGCCGCGAGCCGGCGCTGGGTCGCCCGCGAGCGGGCCCGGAACGCCCACAGCAGCTCGGTCGCCTGGCCCACGGCCGACGGGTCGAGGGCTCCGGCGGGGGCGGCGGCGACCAGTTGCTCGCAGGCGGCGCTGCAGGTAGGCGGCGCGGTGCCACAGCGCCGTGCTCCGCTCGTAGGGGAGGAGGTCCATGGCGATGGACCAGCCCTGGTCCACCTCGCCGAGCACCCGGTCGAGCGGCACGAGGACGTCGTCGTAGAAGACCTCGCAGAATTCCTCGGGCGCCGTGCATCGTCTCGATCGGCCGCACCGTGATCCCGGGACTGTCCATGTCGATGAACAACGCGGTGATCCCCCTGTGGGCCGATTCGGGCGTCCCCGTGCGCGTGAGGAGCACGCACCGCTGCGCGTACTGGGCCAGGCTCGTCCACACCTTCTGTCCGTTGATCCGCCAACCCGCGTCGGTCCGCGTGGCCCGGCAGGCGAGGGAGGCCAGGTTGCTCCCCGTCCCCGGCTCGGAGAACCCCTGGCACCAGATCTCCTCGCCGCGTAGCAGGCGCGGCACCATGTCTGCCGCGAGATCCTCCGGTGCGTAGTCGATCATCGTCGGCGCCAGCACCTCGGGCATGGAGTAGATGCCGGGTTCGACGAGGTCACGCGCCGTGAGCGCCTCGCCGAGATACGCCCGCAGCAGGTTCGAGCCCCCGAGCCCGCCGACGCGCTCGGGCCAGCCCATGCGCATGAAGCCGGCGTCGTAGGTCAGCCGCATGACCTTGCGCAGTTGCGCCATCTGCTCGTCGAGGGTCCCGATTCCCGCGTACCCGCAGGCGAGTTCGGCGCGCGTGCTCGTCGAGCCAGGCGTCGACCGCGACCTTGTACTCGCCGAGTTCCATGGCGCCGGTGTCTAGTCGGTGGCGCCTGCGGAGGGCGCCGGCCGGGTCGGGTCGTGCGGCCGGCCGGCGTCGCGCGCCCCGCTGCGCCGGAGGAAGGTCATCGAGCGGGTGTGGAGCCTCCATCCGTCGGCGGTCCGCCGGAACGAGTCCGTGTAGTACCCGATGCGCATGTCGTGGGTGGTCTGATCGACGAAGCAGAGCGTCTGGAGTCCCGTGCCGGCGTCCCCGTCGAGGTCGAGCACCGGCGTGCCCGTGAGGAAGAGACCCTTGGGTGCCGCTCGGACCAGCGCGGGGAAGTCGGTCAGCGCATACTTCTCACCGAACGCGCTGTAGGTCCCGTCCGGGGTGAAGACCTCAATCACGGCGTCGATGTCGTCCCGGGTCATGCCGATGGCATAGCGGGCGAGCAGCTGCTCGATCTCCGTAATGTCCGCAATCTGGGACTGGTCCATGGTCCGCGCTCTCCTCGGTCCTCTCTTGCGTGATCGGGACATGCCGCCAGGAACGTCCGATCTACGATAACAGCATTCTCTAAAACTGTAATTGACCGTCTACCTGCCGCCCCGTGGCTGCGTGCCGCCTCGTGCCGGACCAACCAGCGGAAGACGGATTGCAGAATTTGAACCTTACGCCTCACAGTCTGGGGAGAAGGATGCTCTCAAATTGGGACACAGCCGTTAAACTGGAGCGATGTCAGTCGACGATCCTTCGGCCGCTTCGACCGCCACCACCGAGCCCGTCAGACGGCGCGATCTCGCCGTGGCGCGCTCGCTCGACTCGGCCCGCCTGCGCAGCGAAGGACGGGTCCAGCGCTTCCTCGATGCCGGCTTCGAGTTGTTGGCCCGGGCAGAGTCCGGCAAGGAGTTCACCGTCCAGGAGGTCGTGGATCGCTCCGGGCAGTCGCTGCGCAGCTTCTACCAGTACTTCGCCGGCAAGCACGAACTGCTCCTCGCCCTCTTTGACGAGGCGATCCTCTCCACGGCGGACCGGCTCGAGGAGCAGATCGCCCGCCAGGACACACCTCTCGAGCGGCTCCACTGCTTCGTCGTCGAGTACTACAAGATGTGCCTGCCCGCGCCGAAGGGACGGGCGTCGAAGAACAATCCAACGCCGGTGATGGCGGAGTTCTGCCACCAGCTCCTGACCGCACACCAGACCGAGGCGTCGCGTGCCTTCGTCCCGCTCGTGACGCTGCTCGAGAAGGTCCTCGAGGACGCGGCCGACGCCGGGGACGTGCCTTCCGGCCTGGACCGCGCCGAGGTGGCCGGTGTGATTCTGTCCACCATCATGTTCAATGCGGCCTATGCGCAGACGATCAGCGGGAACGAGGAGCCGCCGGACGGCGAGCGGGCCGCGGCGCAGCTCTGGACGTTCCTGTCGAGCGGCATCCTCACCTCCAAGGGGGGCTGAAGCCCCCGGCGCTGCTCAGCCGCGGAGCGAGGGCGCCACGGCCGCGAGGAACTCGCGGGTCCGCTCGGCTGACGCCTTGATCTGGTCCCGGCCGTCGCCGAGCGGCACGATGCGCGCGTTCAGGTCGGTGACCCCCGCGTCGGCGAAGCTGCGCATCCGCTTCTCCATGGCGGCCTCGCTCCCGCAGATCAGGACGTCGCCGATGGCTTCGGCGTCACCATGCTCCATCAACCGCACGTAATTGGGGGAGGCCACAACCTCGCTCAGGGTGCGGTTCGTCTTTTCGATCGCCGCGTCGATCTCGTCGTCGCCGCAGAGGCAGACAGGCACGCCGGCCATGATGCGGGGAGCCGGCCGGCCGGACGCTTCGGCCGCCTTGGAGATGGTGGGGACGACGTGCGACGCGATCGTGCGCTCGTCCGCCAGCCACAAGCTGGTGCCGGCGGCGCGCACACCGGCCAGCTTCAGCATCACCGGGCCCAAGGCGGCGATCATCATGGGCGTCGGCGTGATGTCGGTGACGTCGAGCGGGTTGCGGATGGTGAAGAGCTCGTTCTCGACCTCGACCAGCCCCGGGCCCTGCAGGGCCTGGTCCAGCACGTCGAGGTAGCAGCGCATGGTCGTGACATGCCGCTCGTAGGGCAGGCCGAGCATGTCCTGAATGATCCAGTGATGCGAGACGCCCAGGCCGAGGGTGAAGCGGCCTGCGCAGACGGCCTGGTTGGAGAGCGCCTGCTGGGCCAGCACGATGGGATGCCGAGATTGGAGAGGGACGATCGCCGTTCCGACCTCGATCCTCGACGTGGCCGCACCGATGAGCGTGGCCGCCGTCATGACGTCGAACTCGTCGGGGATCTGCGGGGTCCAGACCGAGTCCAAGCCGGCCTCGTCGGCCCAGCGGGCATCAGCCTGGAGCTTCTCCACCTTGGTGGCGTAGCGACCCCGGTCGGCGCTCACCTGAAGACCGATGCGCATCCGAGCCTCCTCTCAGTCCGGAAAGAGCATTCTCATCAACAGTACATCGTGCTATCGCCAGCTGCTAGCGAAGGTTGACAGGATTTTGCACTGTCAATAACATCCGACCACTCTACCGGCACCATTCCGCGCCGGGAGGGTCGATCGACCGAGGGCCGCCTGGCCCAAGACGGTCGCCGGGACGAAAGACGGTGGGGTGGGAAGCCTCGACCGGATGGAGGGGCTGACGAATGAGGTGCGCCGGCAGGGAAGGCGAAGGTCGCAAGTGAGCCGGGTCGCGGTGATCACCGGCGGTGGCTCGGGCATGGGCCGGGCCATCTGCCACCACCTGGCCCGCCAGGGGAACAGGGTGGCCGTGCTCGACATCAACGGCGAGGCGGCCGGCGCCGTGGCCAAGGAGGTGGCGGCCGAGGGGGGCACCGCGCTGGGTGCTGCCGTGGACGTCAGCGACCGGGCCGCCATCGACGCCGCACTCGACGAGGTCCGGACCGCCTTCGGGCCCGTCGGGATCATGGTCACCAGCGCCGGCATCGAGGGATTCGAGGACTTTCTCGATATCAGTGCCGATGCCTGGGGCCGGATGATGGCAGTCAACCTCACGGGGACGTTCCACTCCCTCCAGGCCGCGGTGCCCGACATGATCGAGGCCGGATGGGGAAGGATCGTGACCATCTCCTCCTCCTCGGCCCAGTCGGGCACCCGCCGCATGTCCCACTACGTGGCGTCGAAGGGTGGCGTCATCGCGCTGACGAAGGCGCTGGCGCTCGACCTCGCGCCGAACGGCATCACGGTGAACACCATCCCACCCGGCGTCATCGACACCCCCATGATGCGGCGGCCCATCGAGTCCGGGGCCATGGCCAGCATGGAGCAGGTCGTGGCGCGCGCACCGCTCGGGCGCGCCGGGACGCCTGACGACATCGCCGTCGCCTGTGCCTTCCTCTGCTCCGAGGAAGCCGGGTACATCACCGGCCAGCAGATCAACGTGAACGGCGGTTGGTACCTGTGAGAGGAGCGGCAGCATGGGCACGCTGACGACCAAGAAACTCGGGGCGACGGTCGGGGCCGAGGTGCTCGGGTTGGTTCCCGAACGCCTGCTGGACGACGACACCCTGCCGGCGGCGTGCATGGAAGCGCTCGAGGAGAACGGGGTCCTGGTGTTCCGCGCGCTCCACATCGATGACGAGACCCAGGTCGCGTTCTCCAAGCGGCTCGACGACGTCGGCAAGCCGGAGCCGGCGCCGCCGCCGAAGATCTTCACGGTCACGCTCGACCCGACGAAGGCGGCCATGGCTGAGTACCTGCGCGGAACCGTCCACTGGCACATCGATGGCGCGCAGGATGACGTCCCCGCGAAGGCGACGACGCTCAGCGCTCACGTGACCTCCGCCACGGGCGGCGAGACGGAGTTCGCCAGCACGTACGCCGCCTACGACGACCTCACCGATGCCGAGAAGAAGCGCTTCGAGGACCTGCGCGTGCTCCATTCGCTCGAAGCGTCTCAGCGCCTGGTACACCCCGACCCCACACCCGAACAGGTGGCGGGCTGGCGGAGCAGGCCCGACAAGGAGCACCCGCTCGTCTGGCAGCACCGCTCGGGCCGGCGCTCCCTGGTCATCGGCGCCTCGGCGTCGCATGTGGTCGGGATGGACCGCGACGAGGGCAGGGCCTTGCTCGACGAGCTGGTCGAGCGGTCGACGGCGCCCGCGCGCGTCTACCGGCACGAGTGGACGGTCGGCGACCTGGTCATCTGGGACAACACTGGCGTGATGCACCGGGTGAGCCCCTACGACCCTACTTCCGCCCGCGAGATGCACCGCACCTCCATGAGCGGCGACGAGCCGATCCGTTAGGAGTTTGCCGATGAGTGACGTGACGATTCTGCGGGCCGACCGGTGGGTCGACGTCGCGGCCGGCGAGGTCCGGTCCCCGGCGGTGATCGTCGTGGAGGGAAACCAGATCGTCGCGGTCAACCCCACGGAACTCCCGAGTCCCGCAGACGAGGTCGACCTCGGTGACGTGACGCTGCTGCCCGGCCTCATGGACATGGAGCTCAACATGCTCATCGGCGGACCCGGTGGTCCCGACGGGCTTCCCGACCCGATGCACGGGGTCAAGGACTCGCCCGTGTACCGGACGCTGCGCGGGGTCGTGAACTGCCGCACGACGCTGCTGGCGGGCTTCACCACCGTGCGGAACTTGGGCCTGATGGTCTACACGGCCGGCTTCCTGCTGGACGTGGACCTGGCCAAGGCTGTCGACCAGGGGTGGTTCCCCGGCCCGCGCATCTACCCCGCCGGCCACGCCATCACGCCGACCGGCGGCCACCTCGATCCCACCATGTTCCAGGGGCTCGCGCCGGGCATCATGCCCCAGAGTGTGGAGTCGGGCATCGCCAACGGCGTGGCCGAGGTGCGCAAGGCCGTCCGCTATCAGATGAAGTACGGGGCCAAGCTCATCAAGATCTCGGCGTCAGGCGGGGTGATGTCCTTCAGCTCGGCGGCCGGCGCCCAGCAGTACTCCGACGAGGAGCTGGAAGCGATCGTCGACGAGGCGCACCGCAACGGGCTGCTCGTCGCTGCCCATGCGCACGGCGATTCCGGTATCCGGGCCTGCATCAGGGCCGGGGTCGACTGCATCGAGCACGGGTCGCTCGCCAGCGACGACACCGTCAAGCTGATGGCGGACTCCGGGACGTTCCTCGTCGGCACCACCGCCCTGGCCGACCACATGGCCATCGACCGCATCCACCCGATCCTGCAGAAGAAGGCGGCCGAGATCTTCCCGCGGGCCCGGCAGATGTTCGGTAAGGCCCTCGTCGCCGGGGTCAAGATCGCCTGCGGCTCCGACGCACCGGCGATACCGCACGGGACGCAGGCCGACGAGCTCATCGCCATGGTCGACCGCGGCATGACGCCCATGCAGGCCTTGCAGGCGGCCACGGTGACGAGCGCCGACCTCATCGAGCGGTCGCACGACCTCGGCCGGCTCGAGGCCGGCTACCTGGCCGACGTGATCGCCGTGCCCGGCGACCCGTCGGAGGACATCAAGGTGACCAAGGATGTCAGCTTCGTGATGAAGGACGGGCAGATCTACAAGGGCGTCTAAGCAAGTGTCGGGCACGCCGCGGCGGTCTCGGAGTCGCTAGGGTTCGGCGCCGACGGTGCCAAACTGTCGGACGGGGGCGACGTGACGCTCCTATCGGCTAGAGAGAAGGAAGGTTCGAGCGTGCCGCATGTGATCCTGGGTGACCTCTCTGCATCCTCCGTCAACATGGCGCTGCTGATCCTCCGCGTGGCGATCGGCGCCGTCTTCCTCGCCCACGGCATCAACCACATCTACGGGGGCGGCAAGATCGAGGGCACAGGCCGCTGGTTCCATTCGCTCGGCATGCGCCCCGGGATCCTTCACGCCTGGACGGCGAGCATCACCGAAATCGGCGCCGGGGCGCTGCTGGTGTTGGGCCTGCTGACGCCCGTCGCAGCAGCCGGCGTTGTCGGCGTCATGCTCGTGGCCTGGATCACCAACCACCTCAAGAACGGGTTCTTCATCTTCAGGCCCGGAGAGGGCTGGGAGTACGTCATGGTGCTCACGGCGATGGGTGTGGTCATCGGGACCCTGGGGCCTGGCCAGTGGAGCATCGACGGACACGTGAGCACGCTGCAGGACCTGTGGGGGTGGCCCGGTTTCGGCATCTCGCTCGGCGCCGGCGCGCTCGGCGCGGCCGGGTTGCTGGCGGTCTACTGGCGCCCGGACAAGCCTGCCGAGGCGGACAAGGCCGCCTGACCGTTTAGTCCCAGCTGCGGGCGAGCAGGAAGCCGGCTGCCGGCGTGGCCGGCGGGAAGGCGCCGGTGATGCCCGAGCTGACGTAGCCGACGTCGCTGATCAGCGTGATCCCCGAGATGGCCGCCGCCGCGTCGCTGCAGAGGAACACGAGCGGGTAGGCCTGCTCGAGCGGGGTCGAGGCCTCGATGCCGGCTTCCTGGCGGAAGTCGGCGCCGAAGCCGAGCCACATCTCCGCGTTGGCCTGGGCCAGCGGCGTGTCGGTCGGCCCGGGGCAGATGGCGTTGATGCGGATCCCCTGCTTGAGCAGCGGGAAGGCCTCGCGGGCCACGTAGGCGCAGACCGCCTGCTTGGAGTGGAAGTAGTCGGCGTAGCCGTGCTCGACCGCCCAGGCCGCACCGGAATCGAAGTCGGGCGTGTCGAGGTACTCCTTGAGCTCGGTGAGGCTGGACTCCCAACCGAGGCCGGCAGCGGACGAGATGAAGCCGATGGCCGACCCGCGGGGCAACATGTCCCCGGCGAGCATCCGGTTGATCAGGTGGCGGTGGCCGACGAAGTTGATCCTCTCAATGCCGGGCGTGCCGTCGGCCACACCGGCGCACGAGAAGAGCGCGTGGATCGGGCCACCACACTCGTCCACCGCGGCGTCGATGGAGGCTTCCTCGGCCAGGTTCACGTGGATGGCCTTGGCGCCGGGCAGCTTCACCTCGGCGAAGTCCATGACCACGACCTCGGCACCGGCGTCCTGCACCAGCTCGGCGGTCGCAGCGCCCATTCCCGTGGCGCCTCCTACGACCAGGACCCGCTTCCCGTCGTAGCGAAATGCATCGAACGTTCCCATATCTCTTCCCTCCTGAAGCGCGCCAGCGGCGCGGCGGACGTGTTTAACCGACGACAGAGCGGACCTTGAGGTCAACGATGGTATCCCAGTCGATGCCGACCTCTTCGAGGATGGCATCGCCGTGCTCGTTGAATTGCGGGGCGCGTCGCACCGGTGACGGCTCCCCGCCGAACTGCACGGGCGAAGCGACCATCTGGAATGGAGTACCGCTCGCGGTCTCGCAGTCCTGCATGTAGCCGTTGGCAATGCTCTGCGGATCGACGGCGCACTCGAGCGTGTCCTGCACGACGCACCACTGGCCCGTGAAGTCGGCCAACCGCTCGCGCCACTCGGCCACCGTGTGCTCGGCGAAGGCCTCTTCCATGAGCGCCTGGGCCTCGAGGCTGTTCTCGACCAGCCCCGCGTGGTCGGCGAAGCGCGGGTCGGTCCCGAGCTCGGGGCGGCCCACCGCCACACAGAGCTCGGCCCAGTACCGGCTGGCCTGGAGGCAGCAGAACGAGAGCGAGCGCTCGTCCTTCGTCTCGTAGTTCCGCACCAGCGGGTTGAGGCGCGGCGCGTTGGCCGGCGGCCCGCCCCAGGGCGTGTTGCTGACCAGCGAGAGTGCGAAGGCCTGGCCCATGGCCCACATCCCGGTGCCGAGCAGTGAGACGTCGACCGTCGTGGCCTCACCGGTGCGTTCCCGGTGGAACAGCGCGCCCATGATGCCGCCGGCGATCGTCATCGCCCCGATGGAGTCCCCGAAGCCCGGTCCGGGTGGGCCGACGATGCGGTCGGAGTCCGCCGGCGTCGCTCCGAGGGACACGCCCGGTCGGTACCAGAACGACAGGGAGTCGTAGGACCCCTTGTCGGCGTCGGGACCGCGCTCGCCCTGGCCCGTGCCCGCGACGTAGATGATGTTGGGGTTGTGCGCCCGGATGTCGTCCGGCTCGATGCTGAGCTTCTTGCGCACCCGCGGCAGTTTGTTGGTCAGGAACACGTCCGCCGTGGCGGCGAGCTTGTAGAGGATGTCGAGGCCCTCGGGGGTGCTCAGGTCGAGGGCCAGGCTGCGCTTGCCCCGGTTGGAGTGCTCGAGCAGCGCGTGGACGTCGCCGGTGATCGACACCACGCCGGTGGCGGCCAGGCCGCGCATGGCGTCGCCCCGCTCGATCGGCTCGATCTTGATCACGTCGGCGCCCCAGTCGGCCAGGAGCGCCGAGGCCGCCGGCACGAACGTGTGCTCGGCCACTTCGAGGACGCGGACGCCCTCCATCACTGCCGTCACGACAACCCTCCCTTTGTCCGCCCCGCCCGGTTTCGACCCGGTCGGGTGGCGGAATCCAATTCTGACATCGACGTCGACAATAGTCCTCAGTCCCTCGTGCCCGCCCCTCGAGGTCGCACCGGATCAGGCCCCGGGTGCCACCTGGAGGAGCACCTTCCCCACGGCGCGGCCGTCCGCCACGTGGCGCAAGGCCGTGACCACGTCCGCCAGGTCGAACTCGCCCCCGATGAGCGGCGCAGCCCGGCCCTCGGCCAAAAGCCCGAGGAGCTCGCGGTCGTTGCGGGCGATGTCCGCCGGCTGGTGGGTGGCGAAGTCCCGGAACTGGAACCCGAGGATGTGGATGCCCTTCAACAACACCAGGTTGAGCGGTATCCGGGGGATGGTGCCGGCGGCGTAGCCAACGGTCACGAAGCGGCCGCCGTAGTGCAGGGACCGCAGTGCGGGCTCGGCCAGGTCGCCGCCCACCGGGTCGATCACGACATCGGCCCCGCCGGGCAGGGCGTCCCGGAGCGCCTGGCGCAGGTCGCCGGCGCGGTGCTCGATGAGCCGCGCTGCGCCGCAGGCCCGGGCCGCCTCGAGCTTCTCCGGCGTCGAGGCGACCGCGGTCACCGTCGCGCCAAGCGCGGCGCCGAGCTGCACCGCGGCGGAGCCCACACCGCCGCCGGCCCCGAGCACGATGAGCTCCTCGCCCGGCGCCAGCGCGGCCACCGAGCGCAGCACGTGGTACGCCGTCTTGTAGGCGACACCGAACGCCGCGGCGGTGCGGTCGTCCACCTCGGGAGGGATCGGCGTTACCGCGCCCGCGCCGACGACGACCTCCTCGGCGAAGGCGCCCACGAAGCACGAGCCGAAGACGCGATCACCGACGTGCACGTGCTCGACGCCGTGGCCGACCTCGCTGACCACGCCGGCGAACTCGCTTCCCGTGATGAAGGGCAGGGGAGCGGACATCTGGTACGTGTTAGCGATCACCAGCAGGTCGGGGAAGTTGATCGCCCCGACGTGGACCCGGACCCTGGCCTCCCCGGCTCCGAGCGAGGGCGGCGGGACGTCGACGACCTCGACGACCTCGGGACCCCCGTAGACGGAGCACAGCGCGGCGCGCACGTCAGCTGACCCCCGACGCCGTTCGGATCAGCGGGCTCAGTCGGAGCCCGCTGTGGCGAGGACCGAGTAGTCCGTCGTCTCTGCCAGCTCGGCCGCCGCCTGCATCAGGTCGGTCACGACAGGTCCGAAGGCCTGGAGCTTCTCGTCGTCGCCGGCCCGCTGGAAGCCCTGCTCGAGGACGACGGCAAGCTTCCATTTGGCCAGCACGCAGTAGTAGTCGATGTCGTCGACCTGGCGGCCCGACGTGGCGGCGTAGTGGGCGAGGACCTCGTCTTTCAACGGCATGCCGGTCATGTCGACGTAGCCGCCGGCCCGGTCCTCGTCGGCGGTGGTGTCGTCGGGCCAGGACTGCACGACCCAGCCCAGGTCGAGCTTGGGGTCGCCGACGGTGCCCATCTCCCAGTCGACGATGGCGGCCAGGCGGGCCGGCGCGCCGTGCTTGAACATGACGTTGGCGAACTGGTAGTCGCCGTGCATGAGCCCGGGGATGTAATCGATGGGCCGGTGCGCCCGCAGCCAGGCGGCGGCCTCGTCGAAGCCCGGCAGCTCGCGACCCTTGATGCGCTCCAAGAACGCGGTCCAGCGATCGACCTGGCGCTCGTGGAACCCCTCGGGTCGCCCCAGGTCGTCCAGGCCCTTAGACCGCCAGTCGACGTTGCCGAGCAGGGCGATGCCCTCGACGAGCTGGAAGGCCAGCCCGCGCCGCGCCTCCAGGTCGGTGTCGAAGGGCGCCGGCCACAGGCGCCGGGTGGACATCGGCGACCAGCCGTCGACGAAGCCCATCAGGTAGAAGGTGCGCCCGAGCACCGACGGGTCGGTGCACACGGCGATGGCCGCGGTGTGCGGCACGTTCGTGCCGCCGAGCGCCTCGATGATCCGCCACTCGCGGACGATCCCCTCGTCGCGCGAGGCAGGCGCACTCTTCGGCGGGATGCGCATGGCGCAGTGCAGGTCGCCCCGGCGCAACTCGTAGATCTCGTTCTGGCTGCCCCCCGAGATGTAGCCGTGCTCCAGCGGAGCCCCAACCCCGAGCCCTTGGCTGTCGAGCCAGGCGGTCAGCTTGTCGACGTCGGCGATCATCGGCGTCTCGGCCTCCAACGCCGCCTCCCCCAACGCAGCCTCTTCGGTCGCACTCACAGGTTCCCCACCTCCAGCTCCAGGTACTTGGCATACTTCGCCTTGGCGGCCTCCTGTCGTTTGGGCAGCCACTGGGTCGGCCAGATGTCGTCGCTCTCCTTGTAGTCCCGCAGCACCTGGCGGGCCACCGTGACCTTGTGCACCTCGGTGGGGCCGTCCGCCAGGCCCATCACGCCGGCGCCGTGGATCATGCCGAAGAAGGGCATCTCGTTGGTCGTCCCCAGCGCGCCGTGCACCTGCATGGCCCGCCAGGCGATGTCGTGCAGCACCGTTGGCATGACGACCTTGGCCGTGGCGATGTCCTTGCGCACGCGTTTGTAGTCGTTGTACTTGTCGATCTCCCAGGCGGTGTAGAGCACGAACAGCCGGAACTGGATCAATTGCGCATAGGAGTCGGCGATGTAGCCCTGAACGAACTGCTTGTCCGCGAGCTTGCTGCCGGCGGTCTCCCGGCTCAGCGCCCGCTCGCACATCATGTCGATCGCCTTCTGGGCCATGCCGATGGTCCGCATGGCGTGGTGGATGCGCCCGCCGCCGAGGCGGGTCTGCGCGATGACGAAGGCCTGGCCCTCGCCGCCGAGCAGCGATTCCTCGGGGACGCGCACGTCCTCGTAGTGGATCAGCGCGTGGGAGCCCTCGTTCACCGGCTCGCCGTACAGGCCCACGTTGCGCTCGATGTTCACGCCGGGCGTGTCGGTCGGCACCAGGAACATCGACATCCCCTTGTACGGGCTGATGTCCGGGTTGGTCACGGCCATGACGATGAGGAACGACGCCGTCTTGGCGTTGGACGAGAAGTACTTCCAGCCGTTGATGACCCACTCGTCACCGTCCTTCACCGCCCGGGTCTTGAACATCGTCGGGTCGGCGCCCGCATGGGGCTCGGTCATGGAGTAGCTCGAGAAGCACTCGCCCGAGAGCAGCGGCTGCAGGTAGCGCGCCTTCTGGTCGTCGGTCCCGTAGTGGGCGATGATCTCGGCGTTGCCCGTGTCGGGCGCCTGGCATCCGAACACGATGGGTGCCCACGACGAGCGGCCCAGGATCTCGTTGAGCAGCGCCAGCTTCAGCTGGCCGTACCCCTGACCGCCGAGGTCGGCGCCCAGGTGGGTCGCCCACAGGTTCTGCCGCCGCACCTCTTCCTTGAGCGGGTCGATCGCCTCGCGTCGCTTGCCCTCCAGCGGTGTGAACTGCAGGTGGGGGAACGCGAGGTCGAGCGGCTCGACCTCCTCACGGACGAACGCGTCGGCCCAGTCCAACTTCTTCTGGTACTCAGGATCGGTTTCGAAGTCCCACGCCATGTGCAACCCTCCCTCGGTCGGGATTCAGAATATGATTCTGACTATCAAGAACGCAATACCAACCTCTCAGCCCGACGACGTGGCCGGCCGGATCGTGCGCCGCACCCTGGCCAAACGGGAGGACCAGTACGCCAGCGAGGTCCGGCGCCTGCTCGATGCCGCGCTCGAGGTCATCCGCCGCTGCGGCACGTCGTCCCGCCCCCGGGTGGCCGACATCGTGGCCGAGGCCGGGCTCTCGAACGAGGCCTTCTACCGGCACTTCCGCTCCAAGGACGCCCTGGTCACGGCGATCCTCGAGGACGGCGGGGAGCGGCTCCACAGCTACCTGGCCCACCAGCTGGCCAAGGAGCCGACGCCCGTGGGCCAGGTGCGCCGCTGGGTCAAGGGCGTCCTGGCCCAGGCCGACAAGGACATCGCGGCGACGACGCTGGCCGTGCTCTGGAACGCCAGCGCGCTGGGCGGGGGCCCGGCGGCGGGGCGCCATTTCGCCAGCGCGCCCCTCTCGTCGCTCCTGCACGAACCGTTCGCGACCCTGGGCAGCACCGCGCCCGAGCTCGACGCCGCGCTCGCCGCCCACGCCACCCTCGGCATGCTCTCGGACTGCCTGTGGCAACAGGTCCAGCCGACGCGCGCCGAGGTCGAGCGCGTCGCCTCCTTCTGCCTGCAGGCCGTCACCACCTGACGCCGGCCTTCTGATCAGGCGGCCGCCTCCGCCCGCCGGAACCGTTCCGGCGGGCACCGACCTCCGACTTACGCGAACTCCTCGGGCACCCAGCTCGGCGCCCGCTTCTCCATGAACGCCAACATCCCCTCGCGTGGCTCGGTCGATTCGGCCAGTGCCCAGAACATCGTCTGGTAGTCGATGAGGCCGTAGCGCTCGTTGAGCATCCGCTTCACGTGCATGCGGGCCATGGGCGGGGTCTGCAGGATCTCGCGCACGGCGAGCAGCGCGGCGTCCCGGAGCTGTTCGTGGGGTACGAGGCGCGAGATCACACCCAGGCGTTGCGCCTCGGCGGCGTCGAAGCGCCGGGCCGACAGGAGCAGGTCGCGGGCGACGGCCAGTCCGACGTGCGCGGGCAGGACCGCGGCGTACGTGGCGTCGGGGATGCCGCGCAGGAGCTCGGGCACGCGGAACGTGGCGCGATCGCTGGCCACGGCGATGTCCGCCAGCATGGCGATCAGCAGGCCCCCCGCCTGGCAGATGCCGTTGACCGCGGCCACCACCGGTGCCCGGCTGTCCCGGATGGTGAGGAAGGGGAGGATGTCGTGACCGATGTCGGGCGTCGGCTCGTCCCCCGGGTCCGAGCGCCCGCCGAGGTCACCGCCGGGGGCGAAGACGTCCCCCGTGCCGGTGATGATCGAGCGCGGCCAGGTCCGGATCTGCGTTGACGATGCCCACCGCGCGCTTGATGCCGAAGTACATCGCCGGCGTGAAGGCGTTCCTGGCCTCGGGCCGGTCGATGATGCACCAGGCGACCACGCCCTCACGCTCGAAGCGCAGCCCTGCGGCGCCGAGTTCCTCAGACATGCGCGTCCTCCTTCATGCGTCGTCGCGGGCGACACTACTGGTCGCCGTGTTGCTGCGGTTGCGCGATGCGTTACCGACGGGCGGCGGTTCCGGAGCGAGCTGAACAATGAGTTGGTCGATGTATGTCTCCATCGCCTGGCCGAAGTCGACCCGCGCCGGGTCGGTCAGCCACTGGTATTCGAGCCCCATGATCATGGCGATGACCTCGAGCGCCACCTGGTCGACGTCGACGTCCGCTCGCACGCGCCCCTGCGCCTTCTCGTCGTTGAGCAGGGCGCGCACGAACTCCCGCGCCAGCGCGTAGCGCTCGACGAAGAAGTCGTGCAGCGGGTCGTCTTCGTCGAGGCTCTCGGCGCCGAGGACGAGATAGAGGCGTGTGAGGGTTGCGGTCTCCACGTTGTGCTGTCCCAGTTCGCGCAGGCTCGACAGCGTCAAGGCCAGCGGGAATTCCCTGTCGGGATTGATTGTCTCCATCCGATCGCGCTCGGCCACCACTTCACGCAGGAGGCGCTCCTTCGTGCCGAAGTAGTACAAGAGCCCCGTCGCGGTCATGCCGACCCGGTCGGCGAGCGCCGCCACCCCGGTGCCGCGATACCCCTTGGCCGCGAAGAGCTCCACGGCGGCGTCGATGATCTGCTGCCGGCGCAGGTCACCGCGGGGTTGGCGGGTGCGTTCGTCCGCGCCAGCGTTTTCCCCGTAGCGCGCCCCCTGTCCACGCGGTGCGGGCCGACGTTCCCGCTGACCCTCGCGTGCTCCCGTCACGGGATCATTGGACCCGGACTGCGCTCTCGGCGTCAAAAGATCTCCCAGCCGGACTCCGGGGGGAGGACCTCCAGCCCCAGGTCACGGGTCAGAAGAACGGTGGCCGTCCCAGGCCGGCCAGGAGATCTCGGTTCCTTGCTCCCAAAATCTTCTGGAACGGTCGGTATCCCTTGCGTGATACCGGGATTTTTCTTATAGTTCTCAAAAATCACATTCTCGTAATATCAGAGTGGGGATCCGGGGGCGACGAATTGGCCGATGTCAAAGCGTTAGTCGATGCATTGACGCTGGAAGAGAAGGCTGCTCTCACCTCGGGAGAGGACATGTGGTCCACCGTGGCGGTGGAGCGCCTGGGCATCCCCAAGCTCCACGTCACCGACGGCCCCAACGGGGCACGGGGGGACGCGTTCCCCGGTGTGGATGGCACCCCTTCGACGTGCATCCCCTGCGGGTCCGCGATCGGCGCCACTTGGAACCCCGGGACGGCGCAGGCTCTCGGGGCGCTCGTCGGGCGGGAAGCCTTCGACCGCGGGTGCCGTGGCCTGCTCGCGCCCACGGTGAACCTGCACCGCTCACCCCTGGCCGGCCGCAACTTCGAGTGCTACTCCGAGGATCCGCATCTCTCGGGCGTCCTGGCCGCGGGCTTTGTCCGTGGGGTCCAGTCGAACGGCGTGTTCGCCACCGTCAAGCACTTCGTGGGCAACGATGCTGAGTTCGAGCGCTCCTCTATCAATTCGGTGATTGACGAACGGTCGCTCCGCGAGATCTACCTACTGCCCTTCGAGATCGCCGTCCGCGAAGGCGGGGCGCTGGCCATCATGACGGGGTACAACCGCGTCAACGGGCGCTGGCTGACCCAGCAGCGCGAGTTTCTCCTCGACATCTTGCGCGACGAGTGGGGCTTCGAAGGCCTGGTGATGACCGACTGGTTCGCCGTGGCCGAGACGGCTGTGTCCCTCGGCGCCGGACTGGATCTCGAGATGCCTGGTCCGGCCCGGGCGTTGGGATCGGCAGTGGTCGCCGCCATCGAGGGGGGCGACCTTGTCGAAGCCGATCTCGATGCTGCCGTCGGCCGCCTGCTCGGCGGCTTCGACCGCATCGGCGCGCTCGACGCTCCCGAACCGGTGGCCGATCCCAAAGCTCCGACGCCCGCCGATGTGATCCTGCTTCGTCGCGCCGCGGCGGAGTCGATGGTTCTGTTGCGCAACGACGGCACCTTGCCGCTCGCCGCGCCAGCACCGGGTCGCGTGGCCGTGCTCGGTCCGCATGCTGTCGTGCCGACCATCATGGGCGGAGGCTCAGCCCAGCTGACTGCACACCCCGTCTCCGAGTTTCTCTCGTCGTTGGCGGAGGCCTGTGGCCCCGGTACCGAAATCACCTACGAGCGTGGCTGCGAGGTGACCCTCTCCCCAGCGGTCGTCGGTGGCCCCGTCCTACGGGCTTCCGATGGGTTTCGGGCCGATCGCTACGAGGGCGGCGAATGCGAAGGGCCGATCGAGGAGACCAGCAGACTGACGCGCCTCCGCTTCTTGGAGCCAAGAGGGCTCGGTTCCGGCGAAGCCGTGGACGAATGGTCCATGCGGGTGGTGGGGACGGTGGTCCCGGAGGAGAGTGGTCTCTTCCAGCTCGCCTTGGCCCAGGCCGGCCTGGCTCGCGTCCTCATCAACGGCGAGCTCGTCCTGGACGGGTTCACCAACCGCCCTCCTCCTGGCGGCCGTGAGTTCTGGGGCCAGGCCAGTCAGGACCTGGTGACCGACATCCGATTCGAGGAGGGTGTCCCCGTCGAGTTGGTCGTTGAGTACGCCGCCCGCAACACGACTCTCGCCGGTTTTCGTGTGGGTTTTCGTACCCCCGATACCGAAGCGCTGTTGGCTCGGGCGGTTTCCGCGGCAGCAGAGGCGGACGTGGCGATCGTCTGCGTGGGTACGACCGAAGAAACCGAGAGCGAGGGTCACGACCGTGCAGCCTTGGCGTTGCCAGGGCGACAGGACGAGCTCATTCGACGGGTGACCGCCGTGAACGATCACACCGTTGTGGTCGTCAATGCCGGGTCACCGGTGGACATGGAGTGGACGGATGATGTGGCAGCCGTGCTGCAGTGCTGGTTCGGCGGCCAGGAGATGGGCGCCGCCCTGGCCGACGTGCTCGCCGGCGACGCCGAGCCCGGAGGTCGGCTCGCCACCAGCATCCCGATCCGCCTCGAGCACAGCCCTTCCCACGCGAACTTCCCGGGCGAGAACGGCGAGCTCCGCTACGGCGAGGGCCTGTTCATGGGGTATCGCGGCCATGAGCACAATGAGATCGCGTCGAGGTTCCCGTTCGGCCACGGCCTGAGCTACACCGCGTTCGAGATCGGCGCGCCGACCCTGTCGGCGGACATCTACCAACCTGGCGAGACGCTCACCGTCTCGGTGCGGGTCACCAACTCGGGCGCCCACGCTGGATCCGAGGTCGTCCAGTGCTACGTTGCCCCCGCCTCGGCGCGCTTGGCGCGACCGCCGAAGGAGCTCAAGGCCTTCGCAAAGGTGTGGCTCGAGGCAGGGGAGACGACAACCGTGGACCTCGTACTCGACGGCCGCTCGTTCGCCTACTGGGACCCGGGTCAGGACGACTGGGATGCCGTGCAGGCGCTCCTTCCTGAGATGTTCAACCTCCTTTCGCCCCCGGCCGCACGCCGTGAGCGGGGGTGGCAGGTCGATGCCGGTCGCTACGACATTTTGATCGGCCGGTCTTCGCAAGACACTGCAGTCAGCTGCACGATCCACATACCCGACGACACACGCTGGAGATAGGGAGCAATCATGTCGCACAACATCCAATTGGCGAGGGGGAAATCGGGGAGGCAGTCCCGTAGGGGGCGGCTCTCCCCAGAGGGAGGGGCCGTGGGCACCCGTACATCAATCTGCGCCGCAGCTGCGGCTCTCGTCACTGTGCTGGGGACCATGGTGGTCATCAGCCCAACAGCGGCCGGAGCATCGAGCCCGGCTGATCAGGGCGTCACGGCCTCGACCATCAGCGTCGGCCTCCCGTACGTGAACTTCGAAGCATTGAAGAGCCTCGGGGTGACCATCGACGACGGCAGCTTTCCTGATGCCTACAACGCGGTCCTCGCCTCCTACAACGCCCACGGCGGGGTCAACGGCCGCAAGATGGTGCTGCACAGCGTCGAGATGAACCCGGCGGTCCCGGCCGATGCCACCTCCTCGTGCACACAGCTGACCCAGGATGACAAGGTCTTCATCTCCATCTCCCCGGTGTTCCCGGACTGCTACCAGCAGACCCACGACACGCCGGTCATCGCCGGATCCTTGCCGGGCACCTTGCCGGCCGGCTCGGCGCCCGACTTCGCCCTGATCCCGCCCGACGCGAATTTCGACCCCTTGCAGCTCGCCGCCTTCAAGAAGGCGGGCGACTTCAAGGGCAAGAAGGTTGCGATCTTCTACGGCGCCGACTCGGACGCGCCCGAGGTCAAGGTCGTGCAGAACGACCTGAAGAAGTTGGGCGTCAACGTGGCGCTGACGGCCGAGGACAGCGTGCAGGCGACCGACGCCGTGGCGTCCGACCAGGAAGTGCAGTCCATCTCGCAGCGCTTCCAGAGCGCCGGGGTGAACGTGGTGGTCGGAGTCGGCGGCTCCGGTTCGACGACCTGGCCCCGCGCCCAGCTCGACAACCAGAGCACGTACAAGCCGACGTACATCGCCACCAGCGAGTCGTCCCTCATCTCGTACGTGGAGTCCACCAAGGGCTCGAATCCGTACCTGAAGTACGTGCTCTCGGCATCCTCTGCGCCCACTTCGTACCAGCAGTGGAAGGACCCGGCGATCCAGAAGTGCGCCGCTGCGGTGCGCAAGGCCTACCCGTCGGACACCGTGACAAATCCTGTCAACCCCACCAGTCCCGGGGCCGGCAACAGCACCGACACGACGTACCAGTCGGTGATCGAGGCATGCCAGTACATGGCACTCTTCGTCGATATCGCCAAGGCGGCCGGCAAGAACCTCACGGTGGCGAGCTTCACCAAGGCGGGCTACGCGCTGAAGAACGCGAGCATCCCCGGGATCGGAACTGTCTCGTTCGCCCCTGGCCAGCCCTACGCCACCGGACCGGTGACGATCTTCAAGTACGACCCCACGAGCAAGACGCTCGTCGCTGCGTCAAACTCTGGGTCGAAATGACCCTGGCCGGCACCACCCCAGCGCGTCGCCGCACGGTGTGCGGTCGCGCGGGGGTGGTGCCGGACCCGGAGGCCGGGACTCCGTTGAGCCAGCCGACCCCGGGAGGCCCGATCAGTCCTGACCCGGCGGATGCCCTGAGCGCGGCCGACCTGGCACACCTGGTCGTCGATTCCGCGGCCGAGCGGCAGCTGGTGGCCGAATCGACGCCGGAGGTCCTGCTCCCCGAGGACATGCTGCCCGGGGCGGGCGAGGAGCAGATGTCCCTGCGCGAAGGTCTGCGGACCTCAGGGAGTCGGGCCTTCATCGTCCTCGCCATCATCGTCACCTTGGACAACCTGCAGACCTCCGGAATTGCCGTCCTCGCACCCAACATCCAGTCGTCCTTTCACGTCTCCACCGGGGCGATCACCTTCGTGGCGGGTATCGCAGGTGGCTTCCTCGTGCTGGGCATCGTCCCGATGGGGTGGCTGGCCGACCGGTTCCGCCGTGCGCCCATCATCGGGTGGGCCACCTTCGTGTTCGGCCTCATGGTGTTCGCCTCCGGCTTGGCCATCAACATCTTCGTATTCTTCTTGGCGCGTTTCGGCGCCGGCATTTCGCAGGCCAGCACGCAAAGCGTCCACGGCTCCCTGTTGGCCGACACCTACCCGATCAGCGTGCGCGGCCGGCTCTACGCGGCCATGGGCATGGGAACCGGCGCGGCCATGGCGCTCAGCCCGCTTCTGGTTGGCCTCATCGCGACCGAGGTCGGAGGCCCGAACGGCTGGCGCTGGGCCTTCTACATACTGGCCGTCCCGATCCTGGCGGTGGCGATCTTCGCCTTCCGGATCCCTGAGCCTCCCCGTGGCCAATTCGAGAAGAAGGATGTGCTGGGCGAGATCATCGTCGACGAACGCCCGGCCGCACCGTCGCTGGAGGCTGCGTTCGAGCGGATCATGCGCATCCGCACCATCAAGATGGTCCTCATCGCCTTCTCCGCGATCGGATTCGGGTTGTTCACCGTCCCGGTGCTGGGGAACCTCTACCTCAAACAACGCTTCGGCCTCGACGCCTTCCAACGCGGGCTGATCGGCACCATCGGCAGCGTCGGCGTGCTGGTGGCCTTGCCACTGGTGGGGCGGTATTACGACCGCCTCTACCGCAGGGACCCGGCACGGGCGCTCTCGCTCATCGGCAAGGTCGTGCTTCCGTGCGCGGTTCTCGTCCCCATTCAGTACTTCATGCCGAACGCGGTCCTGTGGGCGATCTTCAGCGTCCCGACCGCGGTCCTCCTTCTCACGGGCTTCTCCATGATCGGCCCTGTCCTCACTTCGGTGGCTCCCTATCGCCTGCGCGGGCTCGTCGGGGCGGTCGGCGGGATCTACGTCTTCTTCATCGGCGCCACCGGCGGGGCGGTGCTGGCGGCCCTGCTCGACAGCGTCGTCGGCATACGAGCCACGGTCCTGATCATCATGATCCCCTCGACCATCTTCGGCGCTTTCATGATCATGCGCAGCGCACACTTCATCAACAACGACCTCTCCCTGGTGGTGGTCGAGCTGAAGGAGGAAATGGAGGAGCACAAGCGCCAAGAGGCCGATCCCGAGCAGATCCCGGTCCTGCAGCTGAGCAACGTCGACTTCAGCTACGGCCACGTCCAGATCCTCTTCGGGGTGAACTTCGACGTGCGGCGAGGAGAGGTGCTCGCCCTCCTCGGGACCAACGGGGCCGGGAAGTCGACCGCACTGAACGTCGCCGCCGGACTGGAGATCGCGTCACGCGGCGTGGTCCGGCTGAACGGTCGCGACATCACCTACACCACGCCAGAACAGCGTTCGCGGCTCGGCATCCATCTGCTGCCGGGAGGGAAGGGCGTCTTCGGTCCGATGACCGTGAAGGAGAACCTCGAGATGGGCGGCTTCATGTACCGCTCCGATCGCGACGAGCTCCGCCGACGGACGGAGCGGGTCTACGAGCTCTTCCCGGCTCTCAAGGATCGTCGCGGCGAGCCGGCCGACGCGCTCTCTGGTGGACAGCAGCAGATGCTCGCGTTGGCGATCTCCATGCTGCACGATCCAGCGGTCCTCATGATCGACGAGCTCTCACTCGGCCTCGCCCCGATCATCGTCCAGGAGCTCATCGAGGTCGTCGACGGGCTCAAGGCGGCGGGCTTGACCCTGATCATCGTCGAGCAGTCCCTGAACGTGGCGGCCGCCATCGCCGACCGGGCCGTCTTCCTCGAGAAGGGCCGCGTGCGCTTCGAAGGCCAGATCCGCGACCTGATGGAGCGGGACGATCTGGCGCGGGCGGTGTTCCTCGGGGGCCAGGGAGACGCGTGATGCTTGCCGTCTCGTGGGTCAACAGCCAGATCGTCTTCGACGGGATCGTCCAGGGGCTCGCCATCTCCGTCATCGCGGTCGGGGTGGTGCTCGTCTACCGCGCCACCCGGATCATCAACTTCGCGGTCGGCAACATGGGCGTGGTCGGGGCCGCGGTCTTGTCGCTCCTTGTTGTCCAGTATCACGTGCCGTTCTGGGTGGCACTCGTCGTCGCGCTTCTCCTCGGGCTGGCGTTCGGGGCCGTCGTCGACCTGGCGATCATCCGCCGGTTGCGAAAGTCTCCGCGCGTCGTCGTTCTGGTCGCCACCATCGGCGTCTCGCAGCTGGCGGCGGCGATCGCCATCAAGATCCCCGTCCCGAACGCACTCAGCGTCCACTACCCCAGCGCGCTGAGCGGGACCTGGACGGTCGCCGGCGTCACGGTGAGGGGGTCGGACATCTCGATCCTCATCATCGTCCCCATCACGCTGATCGCTCTCACGTGGTTCCTCGACCGGACGACGCTCGGCCGCACGGTGAAAGCCTGCGCCAGCAACCCGCGCTTGGCTCGCTTGTCGAGCATCAGTCCCAAGATGGTCTCCACCATGGTGTGGGCACTGGCGGCGGCGCTGTCCACACTTTCGGTCATCCTGATCGCCGGTGAGAGCGGTGCGGCGGGGGACCTCACGACCCTCGGGCCCCAGACGCTGTCGCTGGCCCTGGTGGCCGCGGTGATCGGCGGCATGACGTCGTTTCGCCGGACCATCATCGCCAGCGTCGTTATCGGCCTTCTCGAGAGCCTCGTGAACTTCAACTTCATCGATGAGCCCGGGCTCATCAACCTGTTGCTCCTGATCACCGTGGTGGTGGCGGTCCTCTTCAACCGGGAGCGCACCGACGAGAGCGAGGTCTTCGCGTTCACTCCGAGGGCGCGCCCCATCCCTGTGCGCCTGCGGTCCTACCGGTGGGCCCGCAACGTGAACAAGAGCGGGGTGTTCCTGCTGGCGGCGATCGCCGTCATCCTCCCGCTCATCTTCACGGAGCCGTCCACCCAGCAGACCTTCACCGAGGTGCTGGCCTTCGCGATCTGCGCCACGTCGCTCACTGTGCTCACGGGATGGTTGGGCCAGCTGTCCCTGGGCCAGATGGCTTTCGCCGGACTGGGCGCGCTGTTCGCCGCCCGCCTGGTGGAGGGGGGAGTGCCCTTCTGGCTCGCCATCGTCGCCACCACCGCCGGCTCTGCCGTCTTGGCCACGATCCTCGGGCTCAGCTCGCTGCGGGTCAAAGGTCTGTACCTTGCCGTGGTCACCTTCGTCTTCGCCCTGGCGGCCCAGCAGTACTTCTTCAGCCTGAACATCCTGAGTGGCGCTTCCCCGGACGGCTCCGACCTGCCGTTCGTCCCCGGCAAGCTCTTCTCGCTCTCCTTCCCCGGGCAGCGCACCTATTACTACGTGGTCCTGGTCATCCTCGCCGTTGTCCTCCTGGTCGCCAGCCGGTTCCGGGACAGTGGCGTGGGCCGCTCGATCATGGCGGTGCGCGACAACGAGAACGCCGCCGCCGCCTACCGGGTGCGGCCGGCCTGGGAGAAGATCCGTGCCTTCGCCATCGCGGGGGCACTGGCCGGGATGGGTGGCGCCCTGCTCAGTGGCGCCTACGCCAACGTCGCCTTCGCCGGCCCCGGGAGCTTCTTCGTGGTCGACGCGTCGTTGAGCCTCGTTGCCATGGTGGTGATCGGAGGGATGGGCTCGGTGACCGCAGCGGTCATCGGCGCGGTCTGGGTCATCGGGATCCCCGCGCTGGCCCCCAACAACCCGGTGCTCGGGCTCCTGACGTCGAGCATCGGACTGTTGGCTGTGCTGCTGTACTTCCCCCGAGGGCTGATGCAGATCGCGTACGACGCCCGCGACGCGTTCCTCTCCTGGGCGGACAAGCGCTTCGGCAAAGAGGTCGCTCCCACCGCCCCGAGCGCAACGGCCAAGACGGCCCTCCCGGAGCCCGAGCACCGCGAGGCCGGCATCCCGACGCTGGCCGTGGCCGACCTCCGGGTCTCCTTCGGCGGCAACACCGCCGTCGACGGCGTCACGCTCAGCGTGGGCGCGCGCGAGATCGTCGGGCTCATCGGGAACAACGGAGCCGGCAAGACAACGCTCATGAATGCGGTCGGTGGCTTCGTCCCGGCGTCGGGCTCCGTGCGACTGGGCGACGAGGAGATCGGCGACAAGCCGCCCGCTTACCGAGCCGGGTTGGGACTGGGCCGGACATTCCAGTCGGCCACGTTGTTCCCGGAATTGACGGTGACCGAGACCCTCCTGGTGGCGCTGGAGGGCAAGAGCGAGACGGGCGTGCTCTCGACCTCGCTCGCCCTGCCGCGGGCGACGCGCCGCAGCCGGAGCGACCGGGCCGCGGTGGGCGACCTCGTCGAGCTCCTGGGTCTCGGCGGCTACCGGGACCACTACATCGCCGACCTCTCGACCGGCACCCGGCGGGTGGTCGAGCTCGCCGGCCTCCTGGCGCTCGACGCCAAGGTGCTGTGCCTCGACGAGCCCACCGCGGGCCTGGCGCAACGCGAGACGGAGGCCTTCGGCCCGCTGATCGTCACCGTGCAGCGCCAGCTCGACGCTTCGGTCCTCCTCATCGAGCACGACATGCCGCTGATCATGGGCATCAGCGACCGGGTGTACTGCCTGGAAGCCGGACAGGTCATCTGCGACGGTACGCCCGGAGACGTGCGCAACAACCCCCGGGTGATCGCGAGCTATCTCGGGACGGACGAGCGTGCCATCAACCGGAGCGGTGCCACGCCTGCTCCAGCGGATGCGCTCGGGGCGGCGCATGCGGAACTGGCGCTCTCGCCTCCGGCGGTTCTGGGCACCGACGCGACTCCGTCGTGACCGCGCAGCCCGGCCGCCGGCACACCGGCTGTCACCGACTCCCCGAGAGGGAGTGGCGCATGACGGTGGGCATCGTGACGGGCGCGGCCCGAGGCATGGGCGCGGCCTGTGCCGCGCGCGTGGCCGACATGGTGGACGTCCTGCTGCTGGTCGATCGGAACGAGGCGCTCACTCGCGGCGCGGGCAGACAACCTGGCGGCGGGGAACACGCGGGCCAACGTCGAGCCCTTTGTCCTCGACGTCAAGGATGGCGGCGCCATCACCCGCCTGGCGGCCCGGGCCTCGGAGCTCGGCCCGCTGCGTGCCGTCGCCCACGCCGCCGGCGTCTCACCCACCATGGCGGACTGGCGGGAGATCCTGACCATCAATCTCGTCGGCACCGCGCTGCTCGTCGACGCGTGCCGTGCGCTGGCGCAAGCGGGGACGGCGGTGGTCTGCTTCGCGTCGGTCGCCCCGCTGCTCGCCCTGGGGCCGGACGACGTCCCGGCGGACGCCGTGCTCGACGACCCGCTGGCCCCCGGTTTCCTGGACAGGATCCGCGACGCGGTCGGGCCCGAGATCGAGGATCCCGGTATGGCCTACACGTGGTCGAAACGCGGCGTGCACCGGCTGGTTCGCCGGGAGGCTGTGCGCTTCGGCCAGGTGGGCGCGCGCATCTGCTCCGTCACGCCGGGGATCATCGACACGCCCATGGGGCGCCAGGAGGCGGCCGCCCGTGACACCAACGACATGCTCGTGCAGCTGTCCCCGATCAAACGCGAAGGCCGTCCCGAGGAGGTGGCTGCCGGGGCCGCCTTCCTGCTCTCCGATGAGGCGAGCTTCATCACGGGGATCGATCTCCCGGTCGACGGCGGCGTGGTGGCCGCCATCCGTGGTGGAGGTGCCGCGCTGACATGAGCTCCGTCGTGAACGTCAACGGACTGCTCGATCCCGAACTGCGGCCGGTGCTCGGCGGGTTCGAGCTCCCGCCGATGGACGCCGAAGGCGTGGCGGCGATGCGGACGGCGTCCTTCAAGTCACCGGACCTTTCCGATGCGGTGGTCCGCACCGAGCACCAGGTGCCCGGCGACCCGCCGGTTCCGGTGCGGGTGCACCGGGCGCGTGGACACGGCCGGACTCCTCCCCGCCGTCGTCACGATCCACGGGGGCGGCTACGTCATCGGTTCCTACGACATGGACGACCCGCTGCTCGATCGCTGGTGCCCCGGCCTCGGGGTGGTTGGCGTGTCCGTCGACTACCGCCTCGCGCCCGATACGCCGTACCCGGGTCCGCTCGAGGACTGCTACGCCGCCCTGCGCTGGACCTACGACAACGCCGACGAGCTCGGCATCGACAAGGAGCGCATCGGCATCTACGGGCTCAGTGCGGGGGGTGGGCTCGCCGCCGCGCTGGCTCTGCTCGCCCGTGATCGCGGCGAGGTACCGCTGGCGTTCGTGCTGCTCGACTGCCCCATGCTCGACGACCGCCAGCGCACCCCCTCCATCCGGGCCGACGGGCTCTACGTCTGGACAGCGGCCTCCAACGAGTTCGGTTGGCGGTCGTACCTCGGTGACCTCTACGGCTCCGACGAGGTTCCCGCCTACGCCGCGGCGGCCCGGGCGGAGGACCTGGCCGGACTGCCACCGACCTGCGTGATCGTCGGTTCCATCGACGGCTTCCGCGACGAGGACATCGACTACGCCCAGCGCCTCAACCAGGCCGGCGTGCCCTGCGAGCTCCACGTCATCGCCGGATTGCCGCACGCGTACCTGCTCGTCCCCGGCGCCGCCGCGGTGCAGCTCGCCGTGCACAGCACGGACGACTGGCTGGCCCGCCAGCTGGCCCGGCTCGCGACGGCTGAACGAGATCGCCAGGGAGATCGGTCAGAGCTCGCCGGCGCCGCCCGATCGGGCGCGGATCATGGCGTCCTGCACGAAGGAGGCGGCCAGCTGCCCGTCGGCCCGGAAGATGTCGCCCGTGCCCGTAGCTGCGGCCGTGCCCGGCGTAGGTGCTCCGTTGCTGCAGGAGGTGCCACTCGGCGGCGCGGGCAGCGTTCGTGGAAGGTGAGCGTGTGGCTCAGCACCCCGGTCGAGAGCGTCCGGTGCGCCTGGGCCTGGCCGACGCCGGCGTGCGGGCGCATCGCCGTCCCGATGAGGAAGCCGTCCGTCGAGTAGGCGACCAGCGCCTGGTCGGTGGCGGGGTCGTCGGGTGCGCCGACGAAGCGGACCCACACGTCGAGCTCGGGCGGGCCGACCAGCTCGGGGTCGCTGATGTCGACGTCGCCGACGATGCAGGATCTCCCAGGCGCCCTCGCCGCGGACGGTGCCGGCGACGTCGTCGGGGCTCGAGGCCGAGCGGCGGCGTGTCGGCGTGGCGGATCACGTCGGGCTCCTCGGCGCTGAGGAGGACGAGCGAGCGGGTGACCAGCTGTCGCCCTGGCTGATGGTCACCGTGCTGCTGGCGACGGAACGCCCGCGTGCATCCGGTCGACGGCGATGTCGAGCGGGGCCTCGGGCGACGCGCCACGGGCGAACACGGTGTGGATGGTCTTGACCGTCTTCCCGTCCTGGCCGGCCAGCCCCGCCATGACCGATTGGGCCAGCAGCTGGCCGCCGAAGACGACGCCGTGGGTGGAGTGGCAGGTTGGTGGCCCGGTAGCGGTCCTCGCCGACCGGCTCGAGGGTCAGGGCGTCGACGAACGCATCAATGGTGGACATCGGGGTCTCCATTCTCCTCAGGGGCTGTCGCGGGCCCACCACTGTCTCATGCACCGGCCCGGGGGGCGGCGGTCCGGCCTCGGGATCCCGGCCGGCGACGGAATCGCGAGGCCGATACCTTGCGGTCGACAGTACAGCCGTTTTTGACGGCGACGTCAAAGTCAGATACCCTCCGAAACAGAGGCTTCCCAGCCACGTGCCGCGGCTTTCCGTGTCGCCGCGGCACTGCCCGCCCTCGTGGCCTGGGTGGATCCGAACGACGAGAGGAAGAGCGACCGTGGCCGAGGCAGTGAAGGTCAACCCCGAGCAGAGGATGCTGATCGACGGCAAGCTGGTCGAGGCCGATTCGGGCAAGACCTTCGACAACGTCAACCCGGCCACCGAGGAGGTCATCGGCCAGGTGGCCGACGCCTCGACCGCCGAGATGCACCGGGCCATCGACGCCGCCCGCCGGGCCTTCGACGAGACCGACTGGTCGACCAACCACGCCTTCCGCAAGCGCTGCCTCGAGCAGCTGCACGAGGCGCTCCAGGCCGAGCAGGAGGAGCTGCGCGAGCAGCTGATCCTCGAAGTCGGCTGCCCGCGCATGACGACGCAACGGCCCGCAGCTCGACGCGCCGCTGTCCGAGGCGCTGGCCTAGCCGGCCAAGCTGATCGACGAGTTCGAGTGGGAGACGGTGCTGCCCGACGCCATCAGCATCACAGGGCTCGCTCGACTCGCGGCGGATCTGGCGCGAGCCGGTCGGCGTGGTCGGCGCCATCGTCCCGTGGAACTTCCCGTTCGAGGTGACCTGCACAAGGTGGGCCAGGCGCTGGCCACCGGCAACACGGTGGTGCGTGAAGCCGGCGCCGGACACGCCGTGGAACGCCACCCTCCTCGGGCGCCTGATCGCCGAGAAGACCGACATCCCGCCGGGCGTGATCAACGTCGTCACGTCGTCGGACCACCTGATCGGCGAGGAGCTCACGCTGTCGCCCAAGGTCGACATGATCTCGTTCACCGGCTCGACCGCGGTGGGGCAGCGCATCATGGAGAAGGGCGCCGCCACCATGAAGCGCGTCTTCCTGGAGCTGGGCGGCAAGTCGGCGACGATCGTGCTCGAGGACGCCGACCTCGGCCTCGCCACGCTGATGGGCATGGGCGCCTGCTTCCACGCCGGGCAGGGCTGCGCCATCCAGACCCGGATGCTCCTGCCCCGGTCCCGCTACGAGGAGGGCGTCGAGCTGCTCAAGGGCCTCTTCGCCGCGGTGCCCTACGGCGACCCGCAGCGGCCCGACGTGATCATGGGCCCGCTGATCTCGGCCAAGCAGCGCGAGCGGGTCCTCGGCTACATCGAGAAGGGGAAGGCCGAGGGCGCCACGCTGGCCGTCGGCGGCGGCCGCCCTTCCGGCGACGAGTTCGCCAAGGGCTGGTGGGTCGAGCCGACGCTGTTCACCGACGTCGACAACTCCATGACCATCGCCCAGGAGGAGATCTTCGGCCCGGTGCTCGTCGTCATCCCCTTCGAGGACGAGGACGACGCGGTGCGCATCGCCAACGACAGCAAGTACGGGCTGTCCGGCGGCGTGTTCTCGGCGTCGGTCGAGCACTCGCTCGCCGTGGCCCGGCGCATCCGCACCGGCGGCCTCAGCATCAACGGCGGCGCCCCGTACGGGCCGGACCTGCCCTTCGGCGGGTACAAGCACAGCGGCATCGGGCGCCAGAACGGCGTCGCCGGCTTCGAGCAGTACCTGGAGATCAAGTCGTCTGCCTGGCCGGCGGCCTGACGTAGGCAAGGGAGGTCGCGACGTGACCGTCACCAGCGACCCGGAGGTCTACTACGACCCCTACGACTTCGAGATCGACGCCGACCCGTACCCGGTGTGGAAGCGGCTGCGCGACGAGGCGCCGCTGTACTGGAACGAGAAGTACGAGTTCTTCGCGCTGAGCCGCTGGGACGACGTCGACGCCGCCATGCTGGACTGGAAGACCTACATCTCGGGCCGCGGCTCGGTGCTCGAGATCATCAAGGCCGGGGTGGAGATCCCGCCCGGGTCCATCCTCTTCGAGGACCCGCCGACGCACGACCTGCACCGTGGTCCTGCTCTCCCGGGTCTTCACGCCGAAGAAGATGCAGGCGCTCGAGCCCCAGGTGCGGGCCTTCTGCGCCCAGGTGCTCGACCCCCTCGTCGGCTCGGGCCAGCTTCGACTTCGTCGAGAACCTGGGCAGGTTCATGCCCATGCGGGTCATCGGGATGCTGCTCGGCATCCCCGAGCAGGACCAGGAGGCGATCCGCGACCGCCTCGACGAGGGCCTGCGCCTCGAGGAAGGCGTCCCGTCCGAGAGCGAGTACGACGGCGCCGCCCAGTCCGAGGTGTTCTCCGACTACGTCACCTGGCGGGCCGAGCACCCCTCCGACGACCTGATGACCGAGTTGCTCAACGCCGAGTTCGAGGACGAGACGGGCACGACGCGCACGCTCACCCACCAGGAGATCCTCGGCTACGTCGGCCTGCTGGCGGGGGCCGGGAACGAGACCACGACCCGCCTGATCGGCTTCACCGGCGAGGTCCTCGGCCGCCACCCCGACCAGCGCGCCGAGATCGTGGCGGACCGGTCGCTGATCCCAAACGCGATCGAGGAGCTGTTGCGCTACGAGTCGCCGTCTCCGGTGCAGTCCCGCTACGTGACCCGGGACGTCGAGCTCCACGGCCGGACGGTGCCCGAGGGCAGCATCATGGTGCTGCTGAACGGTTCGGCCAACCGGGACGAGCGTCACTTCCCCGACGGGGACAGCTTCGACATCCACCGCGACGTCGGCCGGCATCAGGCCTTCGGCTACGGCATCCACCTGTGCCTCGGCATGGCGCTGGCCCGCCTGGAAGGGCGCGTGGCGCTGGACGAGGTGCTGAACCGCTTCCCCGAGTGGGAGGTCGACTACGACAGGCCCAGCGCGCCCGCACCTCGACCGTGCGGGGCTGGGAGACGCTGCCGGTGCGCACGTCGTGATCCGGTCGTCTCGGACCCTTCTGGAGGGGAGCACACCATGAACATCGACGACATGATCCTGGTCAGCATCGACGACCACATGATCGAGCCGCCGCACATGTACGAGAACCACGTGCCCAAGAAGTGGCTCGACGACGCGCCGAAGGTCGTCCACGAGGACGGCATCGACCAGTGGGTGTTCCAGGGCGAGAAGACCAGCACGTCCTTCGGCATGTCGGCCACCGTCGGCTGGCCCTCGGAGGAGTGGGGCTTCAACCCCGGCACCTACACCGAGCTGCGGCCGGGCTGCTTCGACGTGCACGAGCGGGTGCGCGACATGAACGCCAACGGCGTCCTCGGCTCCATGTGCTTCCCCACCATGGCGGGCTGGAACGCCCGGACGTTCGCCGAGGCACGGGACAAGGAGATCGCGCTCGTCATGCTCCAGGCCTACAACGACTGGGCCATCGACGAGTGGTGCGGGGCGTACCCCGGCCGCTTCATCCCGCTCGGGATCGTCCCGATGTGGGACGTCGACGCCGCCGTGGCCGAGGTTCGCCGCATCGCCAAGAAGGGCTGCCGGTCGATCAGCTTCCTCGAGACGCCGCACGTCCAGGGGTTCCCGAGCTTCCTGTCGGGCTACTGGGACCCGATGCTCGCCGCGCTGAGCGACGAGAACATGGTGCTCTCGCTGCACATCGGGGCCGGGTTCGCCGTCATCCAGCGGCCCGCGGAGGCACCGGTCGACCACCTCATGGTGCTGGCCTGCCAGATCAGCGCCATCACGGCGCAGGACCTGCTGTTCGGGCCGACGCTGCGCCGCTTCCCCGACCTCAAGGTCGCGCTGTCCGAGGGCGGCATCGGCTGGATCCCCTTCTACTTCGACCGCATCGACCGCCACTTCGGGAACCAGGAGTGGCTGCACAGCGACTTCGGCGGGAAGCTGCCCTCGGAGGTGTTCCGCGACCACATCCTGGCCTGCTACATCACCGACCCGTCGGGCCTGCTGCTGCGCGACCGCATCGGCATCGACATCATCGCCTGGGAGTGCGACTACCCCCACACCGACACCACCTGGCCCGAGTCGCCCGAGTTCGCCTGGAGGGAGTTCCAGGAGGCCGGGGTGCGGCGACGACGAGATCCACAAGATCACCTGGGAGAACGCCTGCCGTTTCTACGGCTGGGACCCCTTCGAGCACACGCCGAAGGACCAGGCGACCGTCGGCGCTCTGCGCGGCATCGCCCGCGACGTCGACGTGACCCGCATGTCGCGTGACGAGTGGCGCAAGCGCAACGAGGCCGCCGGCATCGGCGTGGTCACGACCGCCTGATGCTGCTCGGCCTGAGCGAGGACCAGGAGTTCTTCCGGGAGACAACCGATCGCTTCCTGGCGGAGCAGGCGCCACCGGACGCGGTCCGCGCCCTGCGCGACGACGCCACAGGTTTCGACCCGTCCTACTGGCGCCGCGGCGCCGAGCTGGGCTGGACCTCGCTGCTGGTGAGCGAGGAGCAAGGCGGAGGTACCATCAGCGGCGCGGGCCTGGTGGATCTCAGCCTCGTCGCCTACGAGTTCGGCCGGCACGCCGCGCCTGGACCGCTGGTGACGACCAACGTGGTCGCGTCGGCGCTCAGTGCACGCGGCGCGGCACCCGAGGTGCTGGCGACCCTCCTCTCGGGCGAGGCGATCGCCACGTGGTGTGCCCCGGCGGCCGGGCCGGACGGGTGGCGACCGACCGTCGAGGCGACTCGCGATGGACCTGACCTCGTGTTGCGCGGCGAGGCGCGCCCGGTGGAGTCGGCCGGCGCGGCGGGCCACCTGCTCGTCACCTGCAGCGACGGTGACGGTGTCCGTGGAGCCGTGACGCAGGTGCTGGTGCCCACGTCGGCGGCGGGCGTCACGGTGTCGGCGATGCAGACCGTCGACCTGACCCGCCGTTTCTCGGTGGTGACCTTCGACGACGTGCGGGTCCCCGCCGACGCGGTGGTGGGTGTAGCCGGGCAGGCGTCAGCGGACGTCGACCGCCAGTTCCTGGAGTACCTCGTCATCCTCAACGCCGAGTCGGTCGGTGCCATGCAGACCGGGTTCGACATGACGGTCGAGTGGGCCTTCGACCGCTACTCGTTCGGGCGGCCGCTGGCCTCGTACCAGGCGCTGAAGCACCGGTTCGCCGACATGATGAGCTGGCTCGAGGCGTCCCACGCCATCAGCGCGGCGGCCTGCGCCGCCACGCAGGAGGGCAGCGACGGAGCGCCCGAGCTGGTCAGCGCCGCCAAGGCCTACATCGGCCAGTACGGCGCCGAGCTGCTGCACGACTGCGTGCAGATGCACGGCGGCATCGGGGTCACGTTCGAGCACGACCTGCACCTGTACCTGCGCCGCCTCATCGTCGACCGTGCGCTGGCCGGGACGCCGGCGGACCACCGCCAGCGCATCGCCGCGCTCGTGGCCGAGCGGGAAGGGGTGGCGGCGTGAGCGCGCTGCGGATGGAGCAGATGGAGGGTGCCGAGGAGATGGAGGACCTCGAGAGCTTCCGGCACCGGGCCCGGGCCTTCATCCGGTCGAACTTCCGGCAGGTCACACCCGAAGAGCTGCGCCTCGGCTACCACGGGTTGAGCGAGGAGGCGGAGCTCGCCGCGGTGGCCCGTGACCGGGAGCTCCAGCGCATGCTCTTCGACGCCGGGCTGGCCGGCATCTGCTTCCCGCGCGCCTACGGCGGGCAGGGCCTGACGCCGGCGCACCAGAGGGTCCTCAACGAGGAGCTCGTCGGCCACGAGTACCCCCTCCGGATGCAGGTGCCGAACCTCTCGCCCTGCGCCACCGTCATCCTCGAGTTCGGGACGGAGGAGCAGAAGCTGCGCCACCTGCCCGCCATCCTGAAGGGCGAGGCGCTCTGGATGCAGTTCCTCTCGGAGCCGAGCGGCGGCTCCGACGTCGCCGGGGCCCTCACCACCGCCGTGCGCGACGGCGACCAGTGGGTGCTGAACGGGTCGAAGGTCTGGACCACGGGCGCCTGGTGGTCCGACTGGGGCCTGTGCCTGGCCCGCACCAACTGGGACGTCCCCAAGCACCGGGGACTGACGGTGTTCATGCTGCCGATCCACCAGCCGAACATCGAGGTGCACCGGATCGAGATGTTGAACGGCTCGCGTGAGTTCTGCCAGGAGTTCATGACCGACGTGATCGTGCCCGACACGGACCGCATCGGCGACGTCGACGACGGCTGGACCGTCGGCACCCGCTGGATGTTCTACGAGCGGATGCTCTACAACTCGCCCTACGTCACCGAGCCCATCGGCCTGACCCACGGGAACATGGACGCCGTCGTCGGTCTTCGACATCGCCCGGGAGAACGGGCGGCTGGACGACCCGTCGGTGCGTGAGCTGGTGGGCGAGGCCCGGATGCTCGAGCTGGTCAGCAAGGAGATGGCGGCGTACGTGAGCGACAGCATCCGTGCGGGCCGCCTGAACGACCAGGCGGCGGCCCTCGTGCGCCTGTTCAAGGGCATCGGCCCAGAACCGGATCGTGACGCTGGCCTTCGAGGCGGCCGGCCCGGACGGGGCGGCCTGGACCGACGACACGGCAGCGTCCGCTGACCGCCGTGAACTTCCTGATGCGCCAGGGCGGGACCATCGGCGGCGGGACGACCGAGATGGCCCGCAACGTGATCAGCGAGCGGGTGCTGGCCATGCCGCGGGAGCGCAGGCTGGACAAGGACGTGCCGTTCCGCGACGTGCCCCGCGGCCGGCCGACCGGCACCTGATCACCAGCCGTGGCAACTGGTGCCCGGCGTCGAGTTCCGAGGAGTCCATAGATCGTGGCCATCGCAGACGTCAACGGGCTGTCGCTGGCCTATGAGGTGATCGGCGAGCGGGTCGCCCCTGGGTCATCACGCCGGGCGGGCGCTTCACCAAGGAGTCGCCCGGCGTGCGCGAGCTCGCGCGTGGCGCTGGCGGAGCACGGCAACAAGGTGCTGATCTGGGACCGGCCCAACTGCGGCGAGTCCGACGTGTGCTTCGAGGGCCCGTCGGAGTCCGCCATGCAGGCCGACGCGCTGGCCGGGCTGCTCGGGCACCTCGATATGACCCCGGCGGTCATCGCCGGCGGGTCGGGCGGGGCCCGGGTGTCGCTGCTCACCGCGGCGCGCCACCCCGAGGCGGCGGCGGGCCTGGCGATCTGGTGGATCAGCGGCGGCGTGTACGGGCTGCTGACGCTGGCGATGCACTACTGCGGCGGGTCGCTGGCGGCGGCGTGGAAGGACGGGATGGAGGCGGTGGCGGACCTCCCCGAGTGGGCGGAGGTGCTGGAGCGGAACCCCTCCAACCGGGACCGCTTCCTCGCGCAGGACCCGGCCGAGTTCGTGGCGACGATGGAGCGCTGGATGCTGGCCTACTGCCCGCGCGACGACGAGCACGTCCCCGGTCTTCCTGACGCCGAGGCCAGGACCCTCGAACATCCCGGCGCTCGTCTTCCGCAGTGGCGCCAGCGACGCCGCACCACACCCGGGCCACCTCCGAACTGCTCGCCGGACTGCTGCCGAAGGCCCGCCTCGCCGAGCCGCCCTGGGGCGACCGCGAGTGGATCGAGCGCCAGGAGGCACGCGACGAGGGGCTCTTCGCCCACTGGCCGCGTCTGGCCCCGCAGCTGCTGGAGTGGCAGGCCGAAGTTCTGCGGCTGACCGCCCGGATACTCCGGCGGGCCCGCTTCCGGCGGGCCGGGACCGTTCTCCGCCCGATGGTCAAGACTCCCAACCGTGCAGCCAACGTGATCTCAGCCGGCGGCCGCGCTTGTCTAACGAGGAGATCATCGAACAGCTCGATCTGGCCTTCCGGCAGAAGGCGGCCGCCGAGGGGGAGATCGTCGTGCTGTTGGGCGAGGCCAGCCGGCGCCAGCCGTACCGAGACGACGGCGCGACGTCGGCGGAGCCCTGGGCCGCCGAGCGCTTCGGGGTCTCGACGCCGACGGCACGGGCGCTGACCCAGTCGGCGAGAAGGCCTGGGACATGCCCCACCTGGTCGAGTCGCTCTGCGCCGGGGACCTGTCCTTCGACAAGGTCCGGGCCGTGGCCGACGTGGCCACCCCCGAGACCGACGCGGAGCCCGGGACCAGGCCAAGAAGTGCACGGTGCGCGAACTGGCCGACGTCGCCCGCTGAGGCTGCGCTCACCCCGCCTCGGCGCGCTCGGAGCACGAGCGGCGCTTTCTTCGCTTCAACGAGGCGTTCCGCACCATGAGCGTCCAGCTGCCCCCCGAGTCCTTCGCCGAGACCCGGGCCTGCCTCGAGGCCCGGGCCCGGACGGTCCCCTCCGACGGCGAGACGCCCTGGGACCAGCGCCTCTGTGACGCCTTCGTCGAGCATCATCCGCTCGTCCGCACCGGAGCCGGCGAGCCGGCGCCAGCACGACGGCCAGCCCGTACTTCGTCGTCGTCCACGTTCCCCTCGGCGCCCTGGTCGATGAGTCGGGAGAGCGCCCTGGCCGGCGAGCTCGAGCGCGACGGCCTGATCAGCACCGAGACGGTGCGCCGAGATCGCCTGTGACGCCACCCTCGCCATCGGGGTCGACGACGACGTGGGCCACACCATGTACGAGGGCCGGGCCCGGCGCACCCCGACCGACGCCCAGCGCCGCGAGGTCATGCGCCGGGACCGACATTGCCGCTTCCCGGGCTGCACCAACGTCACCTTCACCAACACCCACCACATCGTGCCCTGGAAACCGGGCGGGCGGACCGACCTGGACAACCTCGCGCTCCTCTGCCTTCACCACCATCACCTGGTGCACTCCAAGGGCTGGACGATGACCGGCAACGCCAACGAGGAGCTCACCTTCACCGCCCCGAAGGGCCGGGTCATGACCTCGCGCCCCTCCCCGCTGTGGACCAGCGTCGACGCGATCGGCGCCAGGCAGGCGGCTAAGCGCTCAGGAAGCTCGTGGCGCCGTCGTTGCGGATGCCTCCGGCAAGCCCAGCGCGTTGACGAACAAGCGCGTCAGCTGTTCGACTCCTGCATCGAAGTCGCAGTCAATCAGGCCCTGCACGAACCACATCTCGGGAAAGCGGTAGGTCATGGCGCCGAGTCCGGCGGCTGCGATGTCCGGGTCCAGTTGCTCGTCGGCGAGGCCGTGGCGCTGGAGCCGCCGGATGGAGTCGGCGATCTGGGCAGATGACACGCGGTGGCGCTCGTTGCGGGAAGCGCGGAGCTCGTCGTCGAAGCGCGACACCTGCTCGATGACGCCCATGATGCGGGCCTCGTCCCGGTAGCTCTCGAGGTTGCGCCGTATGCCCTCGTGGATCCGCTCGAAGGGAGGTGCAGTCGATGACGAGTCGAGGATCACGCTGTACAGCGGCTCCCTGAGGCGTTCCTCCACCGCGGCGGCCACCTCACGGAAGACCTCTTCCTTCGATTCGAAGTAGTGGTAGAAGGATCCGTGCGAAAGGCCGGCGTTCTCGGCGATGTCGGAGATCCGGGCGTCGAGGAAGCCATCACGTTCGAACACCTCTTTGGCCGCTGCGAGCAGCCGAGCCCGGGTCTCGATCCCTTTGCGGGACCGGGGCCCACTGGGCTTCTCGCCGGTGAGCGGTGGGGTCGTCGTCACGGCCTTCTCCTTCCGTGCGGGCTCCTGGACAGGTGGCATCAATGTACCGTTGCTCCCAGAGGACACTGGTGGACACGCGATGCGGTCGTCACGACGTCAAGCATCATTCCGTTGGAGGAGCAGCACTCCGGATGGCGTGCCACCGCCTGAGGTGACCACCGCGGTCTTGGCGTCTGCGACTTGGCGCGCGCCGGCGTCGTGCCGCAGTTGGAGGACCGCCTCGTAGAGGAATCCGAAGCCGTGTGTCCGGCCCTCGGAGAGTTGCCCACCGTGCGGGTTGACCGGAAGCTCGCCATCGAGGGCGATGCGGCGCCCGCCGTCGAGCCAGTCGTAGGCCTCGCCGAAACCGCAGAACCCGAGGCCTTCGAGCCACGAGATGGCGTTGAAGGTGAAGCCGTCGTACACGAGCGCGACGTCGACCTCGGACGGACGCACGCTGGTCCTGGTCCACAGATGCGCGGCCTGGCCGATGACCTGGGGCTCGTGGGTGAGGGTGCCCTGGTCCCACGACACTCGTTCGAGGATCTGCGTGCCCACCGCCTCGATGCGCACCGCCGGGTGGGGGAGATCGCCGGCCGTCGACGCGGCGGAGACGATGACCGCGATGGACCCGTCGCACGGTACGTCACAGTCGTAGAGCCCGAACGGCGAGGTGATCGGTCGCGCCGAGAGGTAGTCGTCCATCGTCATGGGGTCGCGGTAGATGGCGGCCGGATTCAGCGCCGCATTGCGCCGCCCGTTGAGGGCGATCAGCCCGAGCATCTCGCGTGGGGAGCCGTAGCGATGCAGGTACTGGTTGGCGTTGATACCGATCCAGTTGGCGGCGGACATGGCACCGAAGGGGGCGCGCCACTCGCGGAACGGGCCGGACACGCGTTCCGCCGCGCTGGCCGCCCGGTCCATGGTGCCTCTGTGCGGCCAGGACGGCGAAGGTGGACTCCCAGACAGTACGGAAGCACAGCACGTGGCGACAGAGTCCCGAGGCCACGGCCATGGCGGCGGCAATCACGGCGCCGCCGGGCCCGGGGAGGTCGCCGCCACCGTTGATCCAGGTGGGGTGGATCCGCAAGGCCTCTTCAATGGCGCTGGCGCCGCCCTCGCTCATCCCCGCGCCGCTCGCCCCGGGATAGGTCGACAAGCCATCGATGTCGTCGAGCGTCAGCCCGGCGTCAGCGATCGCCTCGAGGCTGGCGTCGACCGCCAGCGACAGCGGGTCGACCATGAGGCGCCGGCCGAACGTGGAGCGGCCGATGCCACTGAGGACGGCCCGGTGCTCGAAGCGCTCCTCGCTGACCGGGGAGCGCGGGACGGGCCGCACCGGAGCCTCGACGCGGTCGACGGGGTCGACGGACCCCGTCAGCTCGAAGAGGGGCAGCCACACGTCCTCTTGCTGCTCGAAACGGACAGCCACCTCCTGACCGATCTGCACGTCGGAGGGCTCGCAGCCGACGATGTTTGTCGTCAGGTGCACGCGGGCGTCCTCGGCCAGGGCGACGTTGGCGATGACGTAGGGCGGGTCGAAATCGGGAAGCCAGCGATGCGCAGTTGACCGTGAATCCCACGACGGTGGCACGGCCCGACACCGGGGTCGGCTTCGAGGACCGGCTCCGGCAGTACGGGCAGATGGGCACCGGTGGATGAACCAACTCGCCGCAGTCGCTGCAGCCCTGAATGCGCAGCATGCCATCGGCGCCGGAGGTCCAGAACCACTCGTTGGCCGGAGTCAGCTCGGGAAGCGGCCGCATCATTGTCCGTCGGATCCGCGAGCATGGGAGGTACGGCCGTCCCGGCTTTGTGGTCCGGGGTCAGTATTGACATCGACGTCGCAATCGAACACTTTCGACATGTTACGTCTCCGGGACCGGTTGACCGCGTGTCGAGATGCCGGGGGATCGAAAACACCAGCCTGAGCTGCCCCGCGGCAAGCGGCGCCCTGGGGGGACCGCTGGCTTCGCGTTGGGTGCACGAACGGGCGTAGCCATCCCCGGCCGGGCCTCCCGTAAGATCTTCAGCCACCATGCCCCCACATTCCAGCGACTCCGA
Organism: uncultured Acidimicrobiaceae bacterium; assembly: GCA_963745175.1. GTDB lineage: Bacteria > Actinomycetota > Acidimicrobiia > Acidimicrobiales > RAAP-2 > Bog-473. Next base: position 85,220 of record CAVUWK010000015.1, on the reverse strand, counting down.
TGCCTCAACTAGCGACTTCAAGCGCATCGGACACTGGATCGCTGGACGGGCAGAGCCGGGTGGATCCGGCCGGACCGCTCCGGTGTACGACCCGGCCATCGGGGCCCAGACGGCCGAGGTCGCGCTGGCGTCGCCGACGGAGGTGGATGCCGTGGTCAAGGCGGCGGTCGGCGCCTCTCAGGAGTGGCGTTCCTCCTCGTTGACCCGGCGGGCCAGCCTGCTGTTCCGGCTGCGCGAGCTCCTGGACGCCAGCCGGGACGAGCTCGCCGCCGCCATCACCCGGGAGCACGGCAAGGTTCTCGAGGACGCCAGGGGCGAGGTGGCCCGCGGGATCGAGAACGTCGAGTTCGCCTGCGGCATCCCCAACCTCCTCAAGGGATCTTCCAACTCAGAGGTCTCGACGGGGATCGACATCCGTACCGTGCTCGAGCCCCTCGGCGTCGTCGCGGGGATCACCCCGTTCAATTTCCCGGTCATGGTGCCGCTGTGGATGATGGCCAACGCCATCGCCTGCGGGAACTGCTTCGTGTTGAAGCCGTCCGAGAAAGACCCGTCGGCATCGCTGATCCTGGCGGAGCTCGTGCAGCGCGCCGGGTTCCCCGACGGGGTGTGCAACGTCGTGCAGGGCGACCGGGAGGCGGTCGAGGCTCTGCTGGCGCACCCCGACGTGGCTGCGGTGTCCTTCGTCGGCAGCACGCCGGTGGCGCGTCACATCTACGAGACGGGGACGCGCAACGGCAAGCGGGTCCAGGCTCTGGGCGGCGCGAAGAACCATATGGTCGTGCTTCCCGATGCCGATCTCGACGCCGCGGCCGACGCCGCCGTGTCGGCGGCTTATGGCTCGGCCGGGGAGCGGTGCATGGCCATTTCGGTCGTCGTGGCTGTGGGGCCCGTTGCCGACCCGCTCATCGAGGCCATCGCGAGCCGGATCCCGGACGTGGTGGTCGGTGCCGGTGACGACAGGGAGTCGATGATGGGCCCGTTGATCACCGCGGAGCACCGTGACCGCGTCCAGTCCTATGTTGAGCACGCGACGGACGAGGGGGCCAAGGTCGTCGTGGACGGGTCGGGTACGCGGCGCGGCACGGGGTTCTTCGTCGGCTGTTCCCTGCTCGACGATGTGAAACCCGGCATGCGGGTTTACGACGACGAGATCTTCGGCCCCGTGCTCAGTGTCGTGCGCGTCCCCACGTTCGACGAGGCCATGGCGCTCGTGAACGCAAACCCGTACGGCAACGGGACGGCTCTCTTCACTCGCGACGGCGGAATGGCGCGTCGGTTCGAACGGGAGGTCCAGGTCGGGATGGTCGGCATCAACGTCCCGGTCCCCGTTCCGGTGGCGTCGCACTCCTTCGGCGGTTGGAAGGCCTCCATCTTCGGCGACTCGTCCATCTACGGGCCCGACGGGGTTCGCTTCTACACGCGGCCCAAGGTCGTGACGTCCCGGTGGCCCGACGCCGGCCCGAGCAGCATGGAACTGCACTTCCCGACGAATCGCTGACGGGAGTCCCTCTGAGCGAAATACCAGCTTGGACGGTATTTCTTGTTGTCGGAAGACCCCGTATCGCACTGGACCGGGTCCCCCTTCTCTGATATTGACGTCGCAGTCAAAAACGATCTAGCATAAGGGTATGCCGAGAGTCTGCGATTTCCCCGTCTTCGACGCCGACAACCACTTCTACGAGACCAGGGACTCCTTCACCAGGCACCTGCCCGACCGCTACAAGGGCGCGGTCGACTACGTCGACCTGCGGGGCCGGACGAAGATCATGATCAGGGGCACGGTCAGCGAGTACATCCCGAATCCGACGTTCGAGGTCGTAGCGAGGCCCGGCGCCCAGGAGGAGTACTTCCGGAACGGCAACCCCGAAGGGAAGTCGTACCGCGAGATCATCGGAGAGCCCATGCGGAGCCTTCCGGGCTTCCAGCACCCGGGACCCCGCATCGAGCTCATGAACGAGCTCGGCGTCGACCGCACGCTCATGTTCCCGACGCTTGCCAGCCTGCTCGAGGAGCGGATGCGGGACGATCCCGAACTGACGCACGCGGCGATCCACTCGCTGAACGAGTGGATGTACGAGGAATGGAGTTTCAACTACGAGGATCGGATCTTCGCGACGCCGGTGATCACACTGCCGATCGTCGAGAAGGCGATCGAGGAGCTCGAGTGGGTGCTGGAGCGGGGAGCGAAGACGGTCCTCATCCGGCCTGCGCCCGTGCCGGGGTTCCGCGGATCGCGCTCGTTCGGGTATCCCGAGTTCGATCCGTTCTGGCAGGCCGTGGTCGATGCGGACATCCTCGTGTCGATGCACTCCTCTGACAGCGGCTACACCCGGTACACGAACGACTGGACCGGCCCGAGCGAGATGCTGCCCTTCCGGCTCGATTCGTTCCGCTACATGACCGGTGGTCACCGGCCTGTCCAGGACACCATGGCCGCCTTCGTCTGCCACGGCGTGTTCGCACGTTTTCCCGAGCTCCGGGTTGCCTCGATTGAGGCCGGCGGGGAATGGATTCCAGCGTTCGTTCAGCATCTCGGCGACACCTACCGGAAGATGCCGCACGCGTTCGACGGTGACCCGGTCGAACAGTTCAAGCAGAACATCTACGTGAGCCCGTTTCACGAGGACGACCTCGGAGCCATCATCGACGTGATCGGCGCCGACCACGTGCTGTTCGGCTCGGACTACCCCCACCCGGAGGGACTGGCGGAGCCGTGCAGCTATGTCGACCACCTGCCGGCGGGTCTCGCCGACGAGGACGTGAGGAAGATCATGGGCGGCAACTTGGCCCGCATCATCCGCGTCGACGTCGCCGCCACAGCGACCGTCTAGTTCCGCCGCACCGTCGCGCGGCCGACTCATCGCGCGACGTAGTGCGGTCCTCTCGCTATCCGAAGCACCGCGTCCACGGTCCGTGCAGTCCGGCGCGTCATCCCCCAAAGGAACCATTCCACAAGGTGCGCGGGTTGGTTTCTAACAGTAGGGTCACCTCCGGACTGACCCGCTTCACTCGTCAAGGAGCCTCCAGATGACTGACTACAAATTCGTGCAGTACGAGAAGCTCGATTCGGGAAGGGTGGCGCGCATCATGCTCAACCGCCCCGATCAGCGGAACGCCCAGAACCGGGGCCTGCTGGTGGAGCTGAACGACGCGTTCATGGAGGCGGAGGCGGACGACGAGGTACGGGTCGTGATCCTGGGCGGCACAGGCCCGATGTTCTCCTCGGGGCACGATCTGGGCTCAAAGGCCGCCCGGGAGGAGGGGATGCCGGGGCCGGGCCAGCACCCGACACGCACCATCAACGGCGCGACGCGCAAGGGTGCCGAGAGCCTGATGCTCCAGGAGTGGCACTACTTCTTCGAGAACACTCGACGCTGGCGGAATCTGCGAAAGATCACCATCGGGCAGGCGCACGGCGACGTGTACGCGGCTGGGCTGATGCTGCTGTGGGCCTGCGACCTCATCGTCTGCGCCGAGGGCACCAATTTCGCCGACGTCGTCGGGACCCGCCTGGGCATGTGTGGCGTCGAGTACTTCGCCCATCCGTGGGAGTTCGGGCCGCGCAAGGCCAAGGAGCTTCTCCTGACCGGCGATTCGATCGGCGCCGAGGAGGCGCACGGCCTCGGCATGATCAGCAAGATCTTCCCGGCGGATGACCTGGTGGAGCGCACGGTGGAGTTCGCCGAGCGGATCGCGCAGCTGCCAACGATGACGGCCCTGCTCATCAAGGAGTCGGTCAACCAGAGCGTGGACAACATGGGCTTCTACAATGCGCTCAACGCCTGCTTCACCCTGCACGAGCTGAACCACTCGCACTGGGCCTGGGTCAACGAGGATCGTTTCCCCGTGGCCAAGGAGGACGCCGGCATCCCGAACTGGAAGGACGCACCTCCGATCGTGCCGGCGGTCAAGGACAAAGTCCGCGCCGAGAAGTGACGAGAGCGCGGCGCCCTTCATGCCCTCTGAAGGTCGCTGTGCGTCGTTCGGAGTCGAAGTCTCGAGCGAGATCCTGATCTTTGACCGCTCCGGAGCCTCCGCTCTGGTTGGGCCAGCGCGAAGAGTCCGAACCGGTGGTGCGCCGAGCACCGTTCTCGGACACGGTCCGCTTCCTGGCCGCAGGCGGCTTCGGTGATGTCGAGGCGGAGGCCGTCGTGATGGTGGCCCTCCTCGGCGCGTTCGGGGCCAGCCACGCGCCGGCGCCACATTCGAAGTAGCGGCGCACATCGTCGAGCAGGACCTCCTCGGCCGCTCCAACGGGGCCCATGGCCGAACCTTGGTCAGGTACCTGAGCGCCAGCGTCAACTGAGGCTCCGACCCAGGTCAATGGCTCGTCCCCCGTTGTGCACCGGGACCGCCGCATCGTTAGTATCTGAATCGACGTCGATGTCAGAAATATGCCCCCGGCGGAGCCGGTCGGTGTGAAAAGGAGACCGCAGGAATGCTCCAATTCGTGATCGCCGGACTGGTGCTCGGAGGCATCTACGCCATCGCCTCCGCCGGCCTGGTCATCACCTACACGGCGTCGGGCATTCTGAACTTCGCCTTCGGCGCCCTCGCGTTCTTCATCGCGCGTTTCTATTACTTCCTTAATACGCAGCACGGCTGGTCCATCCTGCCGGCCGCGGTCCTCTCCATCGGCGTGGCCGCTCCTGCGCTAGGCGTGTTCCTCTACGCCGTCCTCTTCCGCCACTTGCGCCTCGCGTCACCCATGATCAAGGTGGTGGCGACGATCGGCCTGCTCGTGGCCATTCCGTCGCTGGCGGTGTTGATCTTCGGAAACCAGGCCATCAACCAGGCCCCCGGGCTGGCTCCGCAGCCCGTTGCCGTCTACCAGGTCTTTGGCGTCGCCGTCACGCTGGATCAGCTCATCGTCTACGCGTGCGTGGTGGTCACCGTCGTCGCCGGAGCGCTCATCCTGCGCTACACGGACGTCGGCCTGAAGGTGCGGGCGATGGTCGACTCGCCGGCGATGACCGACTTGTCGGGGACCAACCCGACCGCTGTGTCGGTCGGCGTCTGGGCCGTGAGCACGTTCTTCGCCGGTCTGGCCGGTGTCCTGGCCGCCCCAATTGTGGGGCTTGACCCCAACAAGTTCACCTTGCTCATCGCCGCGTCCTTCGCCGCGGTGGTTGCGGCGCGGCTTCGGAATCTCCCGGTCGCAGTGGGCGTGGCACTGCTCATGGGCATCGCCACCTCCCTCATCGAGGGATACCTGCCGCCCTCAAGCTCCTACACGACCGAGTTCATCGACGCCGTGCCGTTCATCGTCGTCGCGGTCGTGCTGGTGTACGAACTGCTTCGCCGAGGTCGGGTGGGCGAGTCGGACGGATGGGGCGGTGCCCTCGACCGCGCCATCATTCCGCAGGGTGAGAGCCGTCTGGCGGGCTCGACAAGCAACGCGGTCGAGTCCGCTTCCCTCGGATTGTTCGGCCGGTACGCAGGTCCCGTGCTCCTGATTGTGGCCGTGGGCGTCCTGCCACTCATCGTGCAGGGCTACTGGGTCGGCGTCATGGCGGCCGGGTTCGCCTACGCCGTGATCCTCCTCTCTTGGACACTCGTCACCGGCGAGGGCGGCATGCTCTGGCTGTGCCAGATCACCTTCGCCGGCGTAGGGGCCCTGACCACGGCCCAACTCGCCAACAACCACGGTTGGCCGGTTCTTCTGGCCGTGCTCGCCGGTGGTGTCGTCGCCTTACTCATGGGCGTCGTCGTGGGCCTTTTGAGTATTCGCCTTGGCGATCTCTATGTGGCGCTGGTGACGCTGACCTTCGGGCTCCTGATGGAGAACCTCGTCTTCACGCTGCCCAGTTTCGTGAATCAAGGGCTGGGTCTCACGCTCAATCGGCCGGGTTTTGCCACCTCGGATCGCGCGTTCGCGTACCTGTGTCTGACCGCGTTCGTCATCATCGCGCTCTTCATTGTCAACTTTCGAAGATCGACCACCGGGCTTGCTCTCAACGCAGCCCGATGGAGCGAGGCGGGCGCAAAGACGTCCGGCATCAGCGTGGTGCAGATGAAGGTCATTGCGGGGGCGCTCGCTGCGGGCGTCGCGGGCGTCGGGGGAGGGTTGTTCGCTCTGTCCCAGACGACCTTCCAGCCCAGTGAGTTCGCCACGTTCGAGGGCGTTGTCTGGCTGGCCGTGCTGGTGACCATCGGCATTCGCTCGAATGCCGCGGCGCTCATCGGAGGAGTCTCGCTCGCACTGCTTCCCGCCCTCACCCAGAGCTATCTCCCGATATGGACCTCAAATGTGACCCCTGTTCTCTTCGGGCTCGGTGCAGTCTCGGCGGCCAAGTATCCGGACGGCACCCTGGCCGAGCAGAGTCGCCAGCTTCGACGGTTGGTTCTCCGCTTGCGACCGCCCCAAGAGGGCACCGAGGCGGAAGGCCTGAGTCTCCCAACAGCAGACCTCGGACAGGTGGCAACGCCACGCGTCGTGGAGCACATCTCGTGATATCTGCCCCGAGCGAGACGGACACGGCAGGAGCGCCCGCCGGCGCGGGTGACGCCGCCCTCGCGGCGAGTGAGATCACCGTCCGCTTCGGAGGTCTCACGGCCCTCTCGGAGGTGAGTCTCGAGGTCCAGCCCGGAAGCATCGCCGGCCTGGTCGGTCCGAATGGTGCCGGAAAATCGACGCTCCTCGCCGTTCTGTCCGGCCTCCTGCGACCCAATGCCGGGCGGGTGCACCTGCGAGGCGAAGACGTCACCAACGCGTCGTGCCGGGCGCGCGCGCGGAAAGGGTTGGCCCGGACGTTCCAGCAGCCGGAACTCTTCTTGGGGCTGACAGTGCGCGAGCATCTGGTGTTGGCCCACCGCGCCCGGGTCGCCCCACGACGCCTTTGGCGCGACATGCTCGATCCGCGTTCGTTGCTCCCACCCTCCAAGGAAGAGAGCGAGCGGGTGGACGAGTTGCTCGAATTGATGCGACTCACCAGAGTGGAGAAGGCGCCCGTGGCGGCGCTGCCACTTGGCATCCTCCGCCTTGTGGAAGTGGGCCGGGCGCTGGCCAGCGAACCGCGGGTCCTCCTGCTCGATGAGCCCCTTTCGGGACTGGACATCAAAGCATCGGAAAACCTGCTGACCGTCTTCCGGCAGATTGTCGATCAGCCAGGTCACCAGGTCTCGCTTGTCATGGTCGAGCATGATGTGGCGGCGGTCCTCTCGCTTTCGGACATCGTGTTCGTTCTTGACTTCGGTGAACGCATCGCCGTAGGGAACCCTGAGGAGATCCGCACTGACCCCGCGGTGCGGGCCGCCTACCTGGGGGACACCGATCCGCAGGAGGGCCCTCTCGACGGGCCCACCGAAAAAGAGGCCGCTGTTAGGTCCGGAGACTCGGCATGACAGATCCGCTCCTCACCGTCGAGGATCTCGACGTGCGCTACGGGTCGTCCCGCGCTCTCTTTGGCGTTTCCCTGGCCGTGGAGCCGGGCACCGTCCTCGCCGTGCTCGGGGCCAACGGGGCGGGCAAGAGCACGTTGGCGCGCGCGGTCTCGGGACTTGTGCCACCCACCCTCGGCCGAGTGGTGTTCGACGGTCGGGACATCACCGGTGCCCCGGCCCACCGCATCCGGAAGCTCGGCCTGACCTACATCCCGGAGGGTCGCGGCATCTTCCCGGGTCTCTCCGTCGTCGACAACTTGCGGATGGCGGTCGCGCAGGAGAATCGGACCGAACGCACCGCGGCCATCGACCGGGCCATCGACCGCTTCCCTGTGCTGGGCCAGCGCAGGGCACAACGGGCCGGAAGCCTCTCGGGTGGCGAGCAGCAGATGCTCGCACTGGCCCGGGCCCTCGCCGTGTCCCCGAAGCTCATCATCGCGGACGAGATGTCGCTCGGCCTGGCGCCGATCGTGACCGAGTCGGTGTTCCAGGGCCTGGAAGAGGCGCGCCGTTCCGGCATCACCATCGTCCTCACCGAGCAGTTCGTCCACCGTGCGCTGGCCATGGCGGACGCCTGCATCATTCTGACGAGGGGTCGGGTGGGCTGGTTCGGCCCCGCCTCGGAGGCGGGCCAGGAGGTCATCGACCGCTACCTGGGCGACGCCGAGCCGGCGACCCCCGCCGCTGCAGCCAGTCAAGTACGGTAACGGCCGTTCGCTCCCTTACGGAGCGAACGCTCACACTCATAGTGACCGTTCAGAAATGGGATCCCCTGGCCGGGGCTCCCGGGGGAGGCAGATGGAGACGTGCAACCACCGATGAGGTCCAAGGTCAGGGCATCCCGAGAAGGATCGATTCGTCGACGTTGGACGACGATCCCCGTGGCGCTGGCCATGATGACCGGCCTGCCGCTCCTGCTGGTCGGCACCACCGCCGCCACCGCATCCGCTTCAGGCGCGCCGATCACCATTGCATACATCACTGACATCACCGGAGCGGGCGGGTCGGAGAACTCGACGTCACCGGCCGGCTTCGAGGCCCGAGTCGACTTGCAGAACGCCGAAGGCGGCGTGGACGGACACAAGATCGTCCCGCTCGTCATCGACGACCAGACGAGCCCAACCCAGATCATCACCGCCGTGCAGAGCGCCCTCTCCAAGGGCGCGATCGGGATCGTCTCCAATAGTCCCGTGATGTTCCTGGCCGCCAAGTACCCCCAGCAGGCGGGCGTGCCGGTCACGGGCACCTATGACGACGGCCCGGAGTGGGGTACGCAACCCAACACCAACATGTTCGCATCCGACAACGGCAGCGTCGATCCGAAGTACCCCGTCAACACCCAGTTAGGCCTCTTGTACAAGAAGTTCGGCGGCACGGTCCTCGGAGCGTACGGCTATGGGGTCTCGCCGTCGTCGAGCAGAGCAGCCATCGGCACGGGGCAGTCCTTCCAGCACGCTGGAGGCAAGGTGGGGGTCCTCGACACCACCGTTCCCTTTGGTGGCGTCGACTTCACGGCTGCGGCGCTCACGGCCAAGCAGAACCACGTGAACGCGATCGCCCCTGAAATGGACGCCAACTCCAACTACGCGCTGGCGACCGCGCTGAGTCAAGCGGGCGTCAAGATCAAGTCGGCCATCTACGCCACCGGGTACGAGCCGGACGTGATCAAGTCACCGGTCTGGAAGACCCTGAAGGGTGGCTACTTCCTGTCGCTCTTCCGCCCCTGGTCACTGCCCAATGCGGGCACGGAGCAGATGCAGAGTGCCATGGAGAAGTACGCACACTTCAGCAAGACTGACTTCCCGAACTTCGGCCAGTACGAGGCGTGGGCGGGGGCGGACCTCATGATCAAGGGCCTGCAGTTGGCGGGGCCGAACCCGACCAGCGCCGCGGTCATCAAGGACCTGCGAGGGCTGAAGTCCTATAACGCCAATGGGCTGCTTCCCATCAATCTCGACTATGCGACGAACTTCGGGCACAACCCGCCCAAGACCTGCGCCTGGATCATGAAGGCCGAAACGAACGGGTTCACCGCGATCTCATCGCAACCTTCGTGCGGAACGGACCTCCCCGGGACCTCCACGGCGGGATAGTCCTCGTCAAGATCCAGTGAACCGCCGGCGTGCACCGCACGCCGGCGGTTCTGCCTTTCGAGACCGATCCTCAGGACCTCAGCGGAGCCGCCACTCGGGCCGGGGTGCCTGGAACGTGTCCTGGCCTTCTGCGATGTTCTCGAATTGGGTGCCCAGCGAGACGAAGGAAGAGACCTGTGCCCGGGCGTCCCGCCGGGAGAGCTCGTGGGCCATCCACACTGCCCGCAAGGTGCCCTGAATCGCATAGCGCGGCGCGGAGGCGATCGCCTGCGCCACCCACGTGGCTCGCTCGAGGAGCTCGGCCAAGGGCACGACCTCCGAGACGAGTCCCATCTGAAAGGCCCGCGTCGCGGACATGCGCTCGTGCGCTCCGAGCAGCACCACGCGCAGCGTCTCCCCCAGCGGCAGCTTCTGCAGGAGGTGCATGCCCTCGAAGCCGGCCACCATCCCGTAGGTCACGTGGGGGTCGAAGAACGTCGCGTGCTCGGCTGCGATGATGATGTCGGACTCGCCCAACAGGTAGAGGGCCCCACCGCAAGCCATGCCGTTGACCGCGGCGATCACCGGCTTCCAGAGGTCGTTCTCCTTCGGGTTGATGTTGATCCCGGGGTCGTTGTACTGGAAGGGCGTCGACACGGGTCCGGTTCGGTTGGCCATCTTGAGGCGTCGTTCCTCGTCGACGAGGTATCCCTGCTCAATTGATTCGGCGCGATCGATGCCCGTGCAGAAGGCCTTCTCACCCGCGCCCGTCAGGATCACGGCCCGGACGTCGTCGTTCCTCCGCAACGACTGCCAGAGCGCGCGCAGTTCCGCCTGCATGCGCTGGTCGAATGCATTGTGCACCTCTGGACGGTTGAGGGTGACGATCGCCACGCCGTCGTCCTCTTCGTACAGCAGTGTCTCGTAGGTATCCAACTCGAGGCCCCCAATTCCACCGGACAAGGCTCAAGCGTCACATTAGCGGGACGCGTTTTCGGAGGCCCGAGGGCCGGTCAGACAGCCTGCGGAAGGTCGTGGACGACGGTGACCCTGCGATCGTCGAAGCTCAAGAAGTGCCCCAGAGGCGCGGACTCCGGAAGCGGGTCCTCGTAGCTCCAGGCGATGTCGTTGAGCACCGTGTCCCCGATGCGCGCCGTCCAGTACGTGGCAGTGCCCTTGTACGGACAGTACGTCTGCGTGGCACTCTCGCGCAGCAGGTCCATGCGCACCAACCGAGGGTCGACGTAGAGCCGGGGCTCCAGCGCGGTCTCGTAGACGGCCAGGGTGTCCGATGTGTCGACCAGCGTGGCACCCGATGCCTCGACCCGGAGCCGCCGACCGGAACGCAACGAGTCGACGCGGTGATAGGGATTGCGCGGGTGCCCGAAGATCTGCTCATCCTCTTCGAACCAGGCGTCCACGGCGTCCCAGGCAACCGTGACATAGCCCGGGTTGTCTCCGTCGGGGAGTGCCGGCACCCCGTCGACGTCATCCGCGGGGAAGGCGTAGGTCGGCGGGGACCCCGGTCGGTGCACCAGCAGGACACGCTCGCTATCGACCGCGGCCACGTCGCCCTTCATGCCACGAACGCGCCGGCGGTGCGGCTCCACGTAGGTGACGGGTCCGGGCATCGGCGTCGTGAAACGCCCGGCGGGCCGGGCGCTCAGGGGTCCGCGTCCGGTCGTGAGGCTCACAGCGCCGTCCGGTCGTCGACGGTCCCGGTGCCGGCGGGAAAGGGGCGGACCATCGCTTCGACGGTGAAGGAGGCCAGCAGGTCGCCCTCCAGGTCGTGCACCCGGCACTCCGAGTGGGTCATGCCGTCGCCCGCGAAGGTCGAGAGATGGTGGTAGAGCATCCACTCGTCGGCACGAACCTCGCGGTGCAGCGACAGGTTGATCGCGTTGATTCCCATGGAGAGCGTCCGGTGCGCCTGATCCTGGCTGATGCCGTCGTGGGGCCGAAGGGCGGCAGCGATCGACATGTGACCTGTGAACTGCGCCAGCAGGCCCGCGTGAAGTGCGGGCTCCGGGGGCACGTCGCGGAAGCGCACCCAGGCGTCCACGACGGGCGAGCCAATCGGCGCGTCCGGATCGTTGGTATAGGCGCCGTCGACCACCCTGATGTCACGGCCGGTCACCCCCATATCGTACGGGGAGCACTCATAAGGTCCCGCAACGTCGAGGGGGTCCTCCGCATGACGTATGAGGTCCTCGGACGGCACGTCGAGGAGCAGGGTGCCTGCGGCGCAGCACCGCTCCCCTTGGAGGACCCGGGCGGCGAGGCCGGTGAAGATCCGGCCTGAGCTCAGCTCTTCGAGTTCGAACCGGAGCGGTTGCGCTGCATCGGCAGAGCGCAAGAAGATCATGCTCGCCGACACGACGCGTCGACCCGGCGCATGTCGACCGGCGGCGACGATCGCCTGCGCGAGCATCTGACTGCCTTCGACGACTGGCCGCCGACCGTCGCTCCGGGCGACGCCGACGAACGAGAGGCCCCCATCCGGCCGGACATCCAGCTGGTCGATCAGGTCAACCGCATCGCCCCAGGTGGGAAAGCCCTTGATCGTCACATCTCGCGCGGCGTCACCCTCGCGACCATCGGAGATCTCGATCCGCACCCGCTCCGGGTCAAAGGATCCGAATCCGGTCAGCGCGCTCTCGGCGGCCGGGGGTTCGACCACGACGGACCGAAGCCCTTCGCCTCCGAGCCGCTCGAGATCGATGTCGGCGAGCGGGAAGTAGAGGACGGGCGATTGACCGGGCTCCTCCACACGCAGGCACGAATCGGACTGGGCGAGAAGTCCTCCGTCCGACCGGGCGCTCGCCCGGTAGGGGTATTGCTCGATCCTCACGGGCCGGCAGCGACGAGCTCAGGCATCCCCGGCGGCACGAGCAGCGACCGTGACGGAAGGAATGGAGACGCCGCCTCCCTGGCGCAGGAGCGAGTCGACGATGCCGATGAGGTCCTCGATCCCCACGAAGGCACCGCTCATGTACTTGTGGGCCAGCCACCCCGGCATGACCTCCGCCGCGAGCTCCTGATCCCATCCGTTGGCGAACTCGGGCATGGAGTCGCCCTCGCCACCCATGCACTCGCCCACGACGACCCGCGTGAACCCTACCGCCGGGTGTTCACCCCTCCAGGCCTCGACCAGCTTGTCCAGCGCCGCCTTGCTGACTGCGTAGGCGCCCAAACCAGGCCATGGGGGAGTCATGGACGCGCTGACAGACGAAAGGTACACGGCGGTCCCAGACGACTCCGTGAGATGGGGCACTGCCGCCGCGGTCACCAGCGCCGCACCGATGACGTTGGTGTCGAGGACGCGCCTCCACGTCTCGGCGTCGGTGTCGACCAGGCGGGCGAGGGGCCCGATCCCGGGCGCGTAGACGAGGGCATCGATGCCGCCGAGTCCGTCGGCGGCCTGGTTGATGGCTGACCGGCAGGACTCGGTGCTCGTCACGTCACAGGTGAGTGCGAGGGTCCCCGGACCAGCTTCTTCGGCGGCGCTTTCGAGCCGCTGCTGCCGTCGTGCCAGCAGCGCCGTCCGGGCGCCGCGCTGCGCGAGACCGACGCCGATGCAACGACCCAGCCCGCTCGAAGCTCCTACGACAACAGTTCGCAACGCTCGTCCTCCTCCGGCACTTTGCTGACGGTGATATTAGACGACAGCCTGTGAGCTCCTGAATGGAAGTTGTACTGTCGCACCGGAATGATCACGACAGTTCTCTTGTGAACGCGCCGGCGCACCTCGGGGTCGAGCATCTCGGTGCCGCTGTCCTGGGACTGGGCGACCGCCGACCCCGCCTGTCGTGGCAGCTCCCCGCTGGAGCGACGCGCCAGGAGGCGTATGCCGTCGAGGTCGACGGCCGCGACCTGGGCCGGACGGAATCCGACGGCTCCGTCCTCGTCCCCTGGCCCGGCGAGCGGCTGAGATCCCGGCAACGGGTCAGTTGGCGGGTCAAGGTCTGGACGGACGACGGCGAGAGCGAATGGTCGTTACCGGCATGGTTCGAGACGGGCCTGCTCGAGGCCAACCGACTGGGCCGCCCGCTGGATCGAGCCGGCGGAGGACGGCCGTTCCGCCCACGTGCTGCGGCAGACCTTCCGGCTCGATGCGCCGGCGCCATGGGCGCGGCTCTACGCCACCGCCCACGGCATCTACGAGGCGTTTCTCAACGGCGTTCGTGTCGGAGACGTCGAGCTGGCGCCGGGCTTCACCAGTTACCCGAGCACGTTGCACGTCCAGGTCTACGACGTGGGTGACCTTCTCCTCCCTGGAGAGAACGAATGGGAGGTCGTGCTCTCTGACGGCTGGTGGCGAGGCCGCACCGGCTTCTTCCAAGTGGCCGACGGCTACGGCGGCGCGCTCGCCTTCCTCGGGGAGCTCCAGGCCGACGGCGTCGTCATCTCCACCGGCCCCGGATGGGAGTCGGCCACCGGGACGCTCCGCAGCGCCGACCTCATGGCTGGTCAGAGCGAGGACCTCCGGGCGCGGCCCACCGCGTGGCGACCCGTCTCCGTCGCCGACCACGGCCTGGGAAGGCTGGCCTACTCTCCCGCCCCGCCGACGCGCCGGGTGCAGGAGCTCCGTCCCGTTGCCGTCACCCGGCCCCACCCCGATCGCCAGGTCATCGATCTCGGGCAGAACATCAACGGCTGGCTGCGCCTGAGCGACCTCGGGCCGGCCGGCACGGAGCTGACCATCGTGCACGGCGAGTTCCTGAATGAAGACGGCGACGTCACACAGGACCATCTTTCGCCCGACTTCCTCGGCGAGCAGAAGCACGTCGGCATGATCGACCAGGTCATCGCTGCCGGTACCCCGGGGGAGGTGTTCGAGCCGCGCCACACGACGCACGGCTTCCAATTCGCGCGCATTGAGGGGCATCCCGGCCGGCTCACCCCCGACGACGTCACCGGCCTCGTCGTGCACACCGATCTCCGCCGCACCGGATGGTTCCGCTGCAGCGACGAGCGGCTGAACCGGCTCCACGACATCACCGAATGGTCCTTCCGGGACAACGCCTGCGAGATCCCGACCGACTGCCCGCAGCGCGAGCGGGCCGGCTGGAGCGGTGACTGGCAGCTGTTCATTCCGACAGGGGCGTTCCTCTACGACGTGGCCGGTTTCTCCCTCAAGTGGCTGCGCGACCTGGCAGCTGAGCAGCTCGAGAACGGCTGCGTCACGAACTACGTGCCGGATCCCCTGCGGTTCCGTGCGTCCCCGTCCGGCTTCTGGCTGGGGCGCCAAGGGTCGTCGGGATGGGGCGATGCAATCGTGATGGTCCCCTGGGAGATGTGGCGCGCCTACGGCGACACGGACGTACTGGCCGAGCTCTGGCCGAACATGGTCTCGTGGATCGACTTCGCCGCAACAACCGCGCGGACGAAGCGCCACCCGAGCCGGGAAGAGGTCCGCCCCGAGCCTGCACCTCACGAGGAGTTCCTCTGGGACGGCGGCTACCACTGGGGCGAATGGCTCGAGCCCGGTGCGCAGTCCGACGATCACATGAAGATCGACCAGGGGTCGGTCGGTACCGCGTTCCTGCAGCACTCATCGACGCTGGCCGGCCGTATCGGTCGGATGCTCGGCTACGCGACCGAGGCCGCCCGCTTCGAGGACCTGGCCGCGAACGTGCTCGGGGCCTGGCGTACCGAATTCGTCGGTCCCGACGGCGCCCTGACGCCGGACACCCAGGCCAACCACGTGCGGGCCCTCGCCTTCGGCCTGGTTCCCGACGAGCTCCGGGCGCGCACGGCGGAGCGGCTGGTCGCACTGATCCGGGAGGCCGGGACGCACCTCGGCACAGGCTTCCTGGCTACGCCGTACCTGCTGCCCGTGCTGGCCGACACCGGCCACCTCGACGTGGCCTACGAACTGCTCCTGCAGGACACGCCGCCCTCGTGGCTGGCCATGGTCGAGCGCGGGGCGACGACGGTGTGGGAGTCGTGGGAAGGCATCGACGGGAACGGCGTGCCACACGAGTCGCTCAACCATTACAGCAAGGGCGCCGTCATTTCGTTCCTGCACAATTATGTCGCGGGCATCTCGCTCCTCGACGGGCACCCTGCCTACCGGCGCTTCCGGGTCGAGCCACGGCCCGGAGGCGCACTCACCTGGGCCGAGGCCGTGCACGACTCGCCCTACGGTCGGATCGAATCGTCCTGGCATCTCCATGGGTCGTCGCTCCGCCTGACCGTGACCGTGCCGCCCGGGACGGTGGCCGAGGTCGTTCTGCCCGACGGCACGAGGCGTGACCAGGGGTCCGGCACCCTGACCTACGAGTGTGCAGCCCGCTGACGTCGGCGGCTCACGACCTGCCGACAATCGGGGTACGCCACCCTGGTTCTCACCTCTTGCAATCGTTAGCATGATCGCCAGCACGACTCAGGCGTGCTGAAAGGGGGACGATGTCGAAGACCGCGATCATCTCGGTGGACGGGCACGTCCGCGCCTCACGGATCGACTACCGCAATTATGTCGAGAAGCGCTACCTCGACACTTTCGACGAGTGGGTGAGGCGCGAGGAGGCGGCCGGGGCAGCCGAGAGCGGGAATCTGAGCCCCGGACTGGACCCGACGTCGCAGTGGGATTCGGAGCTACGCCTGAAGG
This sequence comes from uncultured Acidimicrobiaceae bacterium, assembly GCA_963745175.1. Lineage (GTDB taxonomy): Bacteria > Actinomycetota > Acidimicrobiia > Acidimicrobiales > RAAP-2 > Bog-473. Next base: position 69,149 of record CAVUWK010000015.1, on the reverse strand, counting down.
ACATGGAGAGCCAGGGCGTCGTGGCCGAGGTGCTGTTCCCGAACGGGCTGCCGTTCCAGTCGAGGCCGGCGGACGACGTCGGCACGTTCTCCAACCCCGAAATCGACCGTCAGGCGCGGCTGGCCTACAACCGCTGGCTCGCCGACTTCTGCGCGCAGACCCCCGGCCGCCGGGCCGGCCAAGCCCTCATCTCATTCGATGATGTCGAACTGGCGGTCGGCGACATCCGTTGGGCGAAGGAGCACGGCCTGGGTGGGGTCATGATGCCGGCCCTGCTGCCGGGCGGGACCTTCTTCTTTGATCCCGCGCTCGACCCGGTCTGGGCAACCTGCGTCGAGGTCGACCTCCCGGTCAGCCAGCATGGCGGTTCGGGTGCGCCCGCCTACGGGCCACCCGGGTTCGCCGCCATCATGACGCTGGCCCTTGAGCACTCCTTCTACTCCGGGCGCTCGCTCGCGCAGATGATCCTCGGGGGCGTGTTCGAGCGCTTCCCGGACCTCCGGGTCGCCTTCGTGGAGACGGAAGCGGATTGGATCGCCCCCACCATCCGCAAGCTGGACCGTCGCCTGTCGTGGGGCGACGACTGGACCGGATGGGCTCAGACGTTGCAGCGCATGCGTCAATTCACGGGCTCAGCTCGCCAGTACTGGGCGACGAACTGCTTCGCCGGCATCTCACCTTTCACAGTGGACCAGGTTCCTCTCGTCGAACTGGAGCGCCCAAGCGACGAGTACGAGCCATTCGCGATCGGGTGCGACAACGCCATGTTCGGTGTCGACTATCCCCACTTCGAGTCGATCTTCCCCGGAACGGGCGTCCATACTCAATCGTTGGTGCAGGATCCGAACATCAGCGCGGCGGTCGCCCGCAAGATCCTCTGCGAGAACGCTGCCCGTGTGTACGGCTTCGATCTGCGGCGGCTGGCACCCGACATCGAACGGGTCGGCTTCGAGGTCGACGAGACGCTGGCATCCGATCGTCGCTGACGGCGGCGGTTCTGCCCCGCCTCAGTCGAGGCTGTTGCGCGTTGCCACCTGGCCCAGCCAGCGGGCCGATGGCTTGACCGCGCGGGCAAAGGTCTCGCGGTCGACCGCGATGAGGCCGAACGTCTTGGAGTAGCCGGCGTTCCATTCGAAGTTGTCGAGCAGCGTCCAGTGGATGTACCCGCGCACGTCGATCCCGTCATTGATGCACTGGGCCAGATCTTCGAGCGCGCCACGGGTGTAGGCGATCCTCGCCTCATCGTCGTCGGTCGCCATGCCGTTCTCGGTCACGAGGATGGGGACACCGGCGTGTTCGGCGGCCAACCGGACCGTGTGGCCGAGCGCCTCGGGGTACACCTCCCAACCTGTCTGCATCGTGGCCACCCCTTCCGGTACCGGAAGCTGGCCGTCTGGTCCGATACGCGACCGGGAGTAGGTCTGCACCCCGACGAAGTCATCGTGGGCCGAGACGGACAACCAGTCGGTCTGGCCGAGGCGGCGCGCCTCGAGCAACCGCTCCTCTCCTCCCTCCGCCGCCTGGAGGTCGACAAGAGCGAGAGTCCACCCCGTCTTGACAGTCCCCGTGGTCGCCTTGACGGCCTGCACCGCCAGGCGATGGGCCGAGGCCATCTGCTCGACATCCGCCGCCACGATCCCCATCCGGTAGCGCGCCGGGTCGAAGCCTCCGACGCCGGCCTGCGCCTCGACGGGTTCCGGGGCCGGCCCGTGATCTCCCGCGCCCATCGCCAGGACACCCGTGCTCCGCATCATCGCCATCAGGTTCGGCTCGTTCAGCGTGCACACCCAGGACAACAGGTCGCCGAGGTGCCCCGTGACGCGGGACGCATAGTCAGCGAAGCGTGCGGGGGCATCCGCCGCGCTCCAGCCACCTCGCCCGGCGATCCAGCGCGGGACGGTGAAATGGTTGTACGTCACCACCGGCGTGATGCCGTGGTTCAGGCAACTCTCGATCATGCGTCCGTAGTGGTCCAGCGCGGCGCGCGAGTAGAAGCCCGGCTCGGGTTCGATCCGTGACCACTCGAGGGAGAAACGGTAGGCGTTGAGCCCGAGCTCGGCGAGCGCTGCGATGTCCTCGGGGTAACGGTGGTAGTGGTCGCAGGCGTCGCCGGATGGTTCGTTGAAGGTCGAGTGCTCGACCCACTCCATCGGCCAGAGGTCGGCGTTGACATTGCCTCCTTCGACCTGGTGGCCGGCTGTCGCCGCGCCCCAGAGGAAGCCCTGCGGGAAGCGTGTCATCGAAAGTCCTGTCTGTGCGTTGCCAATGATGCGGCAGCTCGGGCGTTGCCGATCGCCCTCGCAGTCTTGCGCTGGAGGCCGATGCCCGCCCCGGAACGCTGGCAGTGTGGCACGTCCGATCGCCTTATGCAAAGCTTTGCATCGAGTCGATCGACGCCGCGACGTTTCCACGGACCGCGAAGCCGAGTGCCCTGCGTCTCGGTGAGATCGCCCGGCGCAGCGAGCTCCAGAGCCACTGAAGCCGAGAGCTCGGATCCACGGTAATCCCAGCCCTCGGCGAGCGCACGAGCGTCTAGCGTGCGCGTGTGGCCGAATCGCGACGGCTGAGTTTCGACCCGATCGCCGAGGCAGAGCGCCAGTGGGGTCTCCACGGATGGCTGGACCAGGCCTCCGGCATGGCGGTCGTGACCTCGATCATGCGGCTGCAGCAGATCTTTCTCGGGCGGGCCGATGCCGTCCTACGCCCACTGGGGCTCACGTTCGCCCGCTACGAGGTGCTCATGGTGCTGTCGTTCTCCCGCAAGGGTGCGCTGCCCCTCGGCAAGATCGGTGAGCGCCTCCAGGTCAACGCCGCCAGCGTGACCAATGCAGTGGACCGCCTGGAGGCAGATGGGCTGGTCACGCGCCGGTCGAACCCGGACGACGGGCGGGGCACGCTGGCCTTCTTGACGGCGGCAGGAAGGCGTCGGGCCTCGGAGGCGACGGATGCGATGAACCAAGAGGTCTTCACGGATCTCGGCGTCTCGCCGCCGACCGTCGAGCGGCTCTTCGACATGCTGGCGGACCTCCGTCGTGCCGCCGGCGACTTCGAGTGACCCGCCCGGGTGGAAACTAGTTTGACGTTGAAGTACTCTGGCGCGGTGGCCGACCGTAAGACCTGGCAGGAGCAATTCGAGCGCTCGCCCCTACGACCGGCACGCTTCGAGACGATGTCGGGCGTGCCCGTGGAGGCCGTGTACGGCCCGGAGGGCGCGGAGCTGCCCGGGCAGTACCCCTACACGCGGGGCCCCTACGCCTCCATGTACCGCTCCCGGTTGTGGACGATGCGCCAGTTCGCCGGATTCGGTTCGGCGGCCGACACGAACGGACGCTTCAAGGAGCTCCTCCGTGCGGGCGGTGACGGGCTGTCCACCGCGTTCGACATGCCCACCCTCCTCGGTCGGGATTCCGACGATCCGTGGGCAAAAGGTGAGGTCGGACGGGCTGGCGTCGCCATCGACACCCTGGACGACATGGAGACCCTTTTTTCGGGCATCGATCTCGGGAAGGTCTCGACGTCCATGACGATCAACTCGCCGGCGGCCCCCGTGCTCGCGATGTACGTCGGCGTAGCCGACCGGACCGGCGTCGAGCGGTCCGCGCTCTCTGGCACCCTCCAGAACGACATCTTGAAGGAGTACCAAGCCCAGAAGGAGTACGTCTTCCCACCTCGCGCGTCGGTGCGACTGGTCACCGATGTCATGCGATTCTGCTCGGCCGAGCTGCCGCGCTGGCATCCGGTCTCGGTGTCGGGGTACCACATCCGCGAGGCCGGATCGACTGCCGCGCAGGAGCTCGCGTTCACACTGGCCAATGGCTTCGCCTACGTCGAGGCGGCTCTGGCGACCGGGATGGCGATCGACGACTTCGCGCCGCGCCTCAGCTTCTTCTTCAACGCCCACAGCGACTTCTTCGAGGAGATAGCCAAGTACCGGGCCGCCCGTCGCATCTGGGCCCGCTGGATGCGCGACCACTACGGGGCAGCCGACGGGCGGTCGTGCCAGTTGCGCTTCCACACCCAGACCGCCGGCGTGTCGCTCACCGCCCAGCAGCCCGAGGTGAACCTGGTCCGGGTCGCCATCGAGGCACTGGCCGGAGTGCTGGGCGGGACCCAGAGCCTGCACACCGACGCCTTCGACGAGGCGCTGGCGCTCCCCACCGAACACGCCGCCCGCCTGGCCCTCCGCACCCAGCAGGTCATCGCCGAGGAGACCGGGGTCGTGCACGTCGCCGATCCCCTCGGTGGCTCTTGGTACCTCGAAGAGCTCACCGACGAGCTGGAGCGCCAGGCCGAAGAAGTGTTTTCGCACCTCACTGACGCCGGCTCGGGGTCGGTGCTCGACGGCGTGATCGCCTGCATCGACGACGGCTGGTTCGTGTCGGAGATCGCGGACGCCGCGTACGCCTTCCAGTCCAAGATCGCCAAGGGCGAGTGGACCATGGTCGGTGTCAACGGGTACGTGGAGGACGACGGCGTGGCGCCCTCCACCCTCTCCATAGGTCCCGACGTCGAGACGGAGCAGTTGGAGCGCCTCGCCGCCGTCAAGCAGGCCAGGGATGACGACGCCGTTCGGCGATCCCTCGCTCGGATTGCCAGGGACGCAGCCGACCCGGCCGTCAACCTGATGCCCGCCCTCATCGAGGCGGCGTGCCACCACGTGAGCGTGGGCGAGTCGATGCATGCGCTCGAATCGGTCTTCGGGTCCTACGTCGAGCGTCACGTCGCCTGACGGGCCGGGCCAGCGGTAGGCCGCCGTGGCAGCCCTCCCCTTTTCGGTCTGAAAGCGCCGCCCACGACCCCTCGACCGGGAGGACTGACCCGACTGATCACCCTCGGATGCACGCACGTTCTCAATCCTGTACATTGAAGTTTCAGCTCAATGAGCAGGACAAATGCACGGTTGCCCGCTGACAGCGCCGGCATCCCGGATGAGCGAGTCGGAGCGTTCCTGGGCCCGGGGCGATGTCGCCTCTGCGCCTGGACCGCCGTGAGGGAAGAGGACAGCACCATGGTGGCCGAAGGAGACACGTTCGAGGCGTCACGAGCGATGCGCCGGGCAATGCTCGGTGACGCGTACGTCGATGCCCAGACGAGCGACCCCAACCCCGCCATGGGGGAGTTCTCGGACTACATCACGTCGATGGCGTGGGGGGTGTGGACCCGGGGTGGCGCCCTCAGCACGCGCGACCGGAGCCTGGTGGTGCTCGCCATGACGGCGGCGCTCGGTCGCATGGACGAGTTCCGGCTACACGTCAGCGCACGGTCGCGGACCGGGGTCACCGATGACGAGCTCGACGAGCTTCTTTTCCAGGTTGCCGCGTACTGCGGCGCGCCGGCGGGGGTCTCGGCCAAGAGGGCTCTCCTGGCCGAGCGGGCTGAAGAGCAGACGGAGGTGTGACCGTGGCCACGGTCGGCTTCGTCGGCCTCGGCAACATGGGCAGCGTCTTGGCGGCGAACCTGGTCGGCGCGGGCCATGATGTCGTCAGCCACGACGTGTCCGGGCCTGGGCGGACTCCGCAAGGTGCCGAGTTCGTCACCGACGTCACCCAACTGGCGGCTCGCGCCGACGTGGTGGTGCTGAGCTTGCCGGACGGCAGTGTGTCCGAGCAGGTCGCACTGGACATCGCCCGTGCCCCCCAACGTCGCGCCGCACACGTCGTCGACACCTCGACCGTCGGCGTGGCCGCCGCCCGCTCCATCGACGATCTCCTTCGGGCGGCTGGAGTCGCCTACGTGGATGCGCCGGTGTCGGGCGGTGTCGCCGGGGCGCGGGCGCGCACGCTGTCCGTGATGTACGCCGGAACGGACGTGGCATGCAACGCGGTCGAACCCGTGCTGGCCGGCCTGAGTGACCGTCGTCGCCGGGTCGGCGACAGACCCGGAATGGCCCAGGCCTTGAAGCTGGCCAACAACTTCCTCTCCGCGACGGCGTTGGCCGCCACCAGCGAGGCGGTTGCCTTCGGCCTGTCCGCCGGCCTCGACATGGGGACCATGCTGGAGGTCATCGACGCGTCGAGTGGGCAGAGTGCCGCCACCAGCGACAAGTTCCCGAACCACGTCCTCACCGGCCGCTACGCCGCCGGCTTCGCCAACTCACTGATGTCCAAGGACCTCAAGCTGTATCTCGGAGCGGTGGAGGCACTCGGTGCGCCTTCGGTCCTGGGGAGAGTCACCGAGGCGATGTGGGAGCGTTTCGCCGCGGCGGAGCCCGGAGCCGACTTCACCCGCATCTACCCGTTTGTCGAGCAGGGCTGACGGGTGGCCCGGCAGCCGTCGCGTAGCCTCGTCTTTCATGGTCAACCGAATATCCGGAGGTAGCGCCAATGCGTGTCGTCGTTGATTACGACCTGTGCGAGAGCAACGCGCTCTGTATGGGTCTCGCCCCCGAGGTCTTCGAGGTCCGGGACGACGACCTCCTCTACGTGCTGGACGAGAACCCTCCCGAGGAGCTGCGGGAAAAGATCCTGGCGGCCGTCCGGACCTGTCCCAAGAACGCCATCTCTATCGAGGACTGAACCCGCCCGGGGGGGCCGACTACCCCTGGACGGTCGTGGTGTTCGGTAGGTCCGTGCCGCAGGTGGGCTGACTCGAGGTGGCAACGAAGCCGTTCTTCTCGGCTTTCATGTACCACCCGCACGCCTTCGGCAGGTCATGCCCGAAGATGGTCGAGTAGTTGATCGACTGGGCCAGGATCCCGTTGCCGTTGTAACTCTTCAGGTTGCGCAGAGCGTGGATGACGCTGGCGTGCGTCGGGTTGGGACCGGCCAGCTGCAGGCCCTTGATCATCAGGTCTGCGCCGAGCCATGACTCGTACTGGCTGAACGACGGGAACTGGCTGCTCTTGAAGTGGCCGTACTTCTCGAGCGCTGACTGCATCTGCTCGGTGCCGGCGTTGGGCAGCGAGAAGGGGCGGAAGGTCGTATCGAAGTAGCCTCCTTGGACCGAGCTCCAGGCTGGGCCGCCGATGGCGCTCGGCTCGTACCCCGTCGGGAAGACCATCACCTTGGGCTTGACACCTTCCTGGTGCAGTGCAGTCGCCAGGGCGTCGTTCGAGTTGTCGTCGAGGCCCGCGTAGTAGGCGTTACAGCCTTTCTGCTTGGCCGTCAGGGCCGGTGTCGTCATGGCCACGGAGCCGAATGGGATGGAGGTGTCCAGCACCCCCTCCTTGCCGCCGGCATGCTCGAAGGAGTCGACGGTGCCGATGGCCGATCGGGACGACGACGGCGAGATCCCGTACCCGTAGGAGCACAGGACCGTGCCCCCATGGGCCTTCATGAAACTCCCGATGGCCGTGTTGACCGGGTACTTGGGGTCGACGCTCCCGGCGTCGGACGCGAACATGTTGGTGAAGGGCTGAGTACCCCACTCCGGACCGTCGAAGAAACCACCGGTGACCGGCACGCCCTGTTGGTTTGGCGCCTTGTCGGCGAGGAAGAACAGCGGGCTGACCGACACGATGCCCACGGGGTTCTTCGAGAGGGCGTCCTGGACGGCGGTGGCGATCGCGGTGGGACTGGTCTGGTCGTCGAGGACGACCCCGGTGAGCTTGTGGCCATTGACCCCGCCCTCGGCGTTCTGCATCGCGATGCGGGCATTGAAGCCGACCGCCGACTGGCTGAACTCCGACGATCCTTCGCCGGTCAGTGAGCTGATCATGACGATGGTGAGCGGTGCGCCCGATGTTGCCGCGCCTGCGGACCCACCGGCAAGGCTGGTGATGCCGGCGGCGGTCGTGATCGCCAGAGCGGCCAGCCCCGATCTCATCAGTCGCGTGCTCGAGATGTCTCTCATTCCGTTTTCCTCCCCACAATGAACCGCCTGACCCCCGTCAGAGTTCCATAGGCATACACGCCGCGGACCTGCCGCGGGGTTCAGGTGGCCGCGACCTGGGCTAACGCGTCCGCTGTCTTCTCGGGTTCCGTGATCATCAGGTCGTGGCCGGTGTCGATGTCCCACAGGCGGCCCGCCGCACGAGCCGCTGCCATCTGGGCGGCGTCCCTCGTCGCCAGCGTCGAGGTGCAGACGATGTGGTACTGCGGGATGGCCCACAGCGCCTCTTCGTTGATGAGCTCGAGCGGCTGCTCGAAGCACTTCCAGGGGTGGCCGGTGAGTCGTTCGGCCATCCAGGCCAGGTCGTCAGGGTCGGTCACGCCATAAAGCAGGCCGGCGTCGGGTGCGGGCAGCAGGACCAGCTCCATCCCGTCGACGACTTCGCCGAAAGGCCGGACGGCCCCGATGACAGGGCCGGCCACATCGAAGAGCGACTGCCCGTTGACCGGCGTGGCCGCATCGAGGAAGACGATCTTGCCGACCCGGTCCGCCGCCCGGTCGGCCGCACCGGTGATCACCATGCCCCCGTAGCTGTGGCCGACCAGGATGACGTCGCGCAGGTCCTCGAAGTGCAGCACCGCCGCGACGTCCTCGACGTGACGGTGCAGATCCACCCGGGTGTTCAGCAGGTGGGCCCGCTCGCCCAGCCCCGTCAGCGTCGGCGCGTAGACCTCGTGCCCCTGGGCTCGCAGGATGCGGGCGACCCGCTGGTAGCACCAGCCTCCGTGACCGCCACCGTGCACGAGCACGTACGTCGCCATGTACCCCTCCTCGTCCACACCTGAGCGGAATTCGTCGTTGTCGCGGGTCAACCTAATACCGCGTCCCCGGCCGGAGTGGGCTGTCGGCGTGAGAGCCGGATCTCGGGTCGACCGGGTGATGGTAGCGATAACATCCCTGGTGGCATAGGATGCCGTCCATGCGCCGCACCTCCTTCAACGACGACTGGATCGTCGGATCCAAGGCGAACTCCTTTGCGGAGCTCATCGCTGGCTCCGGCTCGGAGCCGGAGCCGGTGACCCTGCCCCACGACGCCATGATCAGAGCGGATCGATCGCCTTCGGGGCACGGGGCAACGGCCTACTTCCCGAGCGGGACATGGGAGTACCGCAAGTCGTTCACGCCCCCGCCCGACGAAGCGGAAAGCGCAGTCTTCCTCCAGTTCGACGGCGTCTACCGCGATGGGCGCGTGCGGGTGAACGACGCTCTCGTTGCCCACCGGCCCGGCGGCTACTCAGATTTCATCGTCCAGATCGACCAGCTGTTGCGCTTCGGTGAGACCAACGAAGTGAAGGTCGACGCACGCGCGCACGACGACAGCCGGTGGTACTCGGGTGCCGGCATCTACCGCAATGTCTGGTTACTCCAGGGAGGGCGGGTCCACCTGGTGCCGGGCGGTCTGCAGGTGGTCACGCCGGAGATCGACGACAGCGTGGCGGTGGTGGCGGTCAGCGCGGTGGTGCGGAACCAGTCGAGTGCGGCGTCGAGCGAGGTGCTCCGCCTGGAGCTCCTCCGCCCTGACGGCACGTTCGTCGCAGGGGCCGAGGCGCCGGTCACGACTGTGCCCGGCGATGGGTTCACGGCCCGCCAGCGGCTCTGCGTCCGCGAGCCGCGCCGGTGGGGACCGGACGATCCGTACCTGTACACCTGCCTCGCGACCCTGATGGACGGCGACCAGATCGTGGACCAAGAGTCGACGGCGTTCGGGATCCGGTCGCTCTCCGTCGACCCGGGGCGGGGTTTGCGCATCAACGGGGAGACGGTCCTTCTGCGCGGCGCCTGCGTGCACCACGACAACGGTCCCCTGGGGGCGGCCACCATCGATCGCGCCGAGGAACGCCGGGTCGAGCTCCTCAAGGCGGCTGGCTTCAACGCCATCAGGAGCGCCCACAACCCCCTGAGCAAGCCCATGCTCGACGCCTGTGACCGTCTCGGGGTGCTCGTCATGGACGAGACCTTCGACATGTGGGCACAGCCGAAGAACGAGCACGACTACGCCTTGCGGTTCCCCGACTGGTGGGAGGCGGACGTCGAGGCCATGGTCCGCAAGGACTTCAACCATCCCAGCGTCATCCTGTACAGCATCGGCAACGAGATCCCGGAGGCGGGGACGCCCATGGGCGCCCGCGTCGGGCGTGCCGTCGCCGAGAAGATCCGGTCGCTCGACGGCACGAGGTTCGTCACCGAGGCCATCAGCGGGCTGCTGGCCGGCGGTTCCGAGCTCTTGACCCAACTCGCAGCGGGTCGTTCCGGCGCGTCCGACGAGACGGGCGTGAACACCGCCATGACCCACATCGCCGACCGGCTCAACGAGCTCATGAAGGCTCCCGTAGTGGCAAAGAATTCGGCCGAGACCGCCTCCTATCTGGACGTCGCGGGCTACAACTACATGGAGTCGCGCTTCGCCATCGACGGCGAGCTCTACCCGAACCGGGTCATCGTCGGCAGTGAAACCCATCCCGCGGCCATCGATACGGGTTGGGCGGCGGTGCGCCGGCTCGCGGACGTGATCGGCGACTTCACGTGGACCGGCTGGGACTACCTCGGGGAAGCAGGCATCGGCCGCACCGTCTACAGTCACGCGGATTCCACCATGGTCCCCCAGTCCTTCCTGGGCGAGTACCCGTGGCGCACAGCTTGGTGCGGGGATATCGACATAACGGGCCATCGCCGGCCTCAGTCGTATTACCGCGAGATCGTGTTCGGACTGCGTTCGGATCCCTACCTCGCGGTGCAGCGGCCGGAGCACCATGGGCAGACCGCCACCGGCACCCCATGGTCCTGGAGTGACGTCGTGTCGAGTTGGAGCTGGGCGGGGCACGAGGGCGCGCCGGTGACCGTGGAGGTCTATGCCGATGCTGACGAAGTCGAGCTCGTGGTGAACGGCCGCTCGGAGGGCAGGCAGCCCAGCGGCGCACCGCGTCGCTATCGCTCGGAGTTCGAGTCGACGTACGAACCCGGCCTGCTCGAGGCCGTCGCCTGGCGCGACGGGGCGGAGATCGGTCGCGCGGCGATAAGGTCCGCCACTGGTCCGATCGTGCTCCAAGCCGAGGCCGACCGATCTGTCATCGCCGCCCACTCGGGAGACCTCGCCTTCGTGACCCTCGAGCTGGTCGATGCCGAGGGGGCGTTGCACACCGCGCGCGACCGGCGGATCGACGTGCAGGTCGACGGGGCGGGGGTGCTCCAGGCGCTCGGCAGCGCGAATCCCGCCACCGACGAGGGCTTTACCGGGACGAGTTGCACCACGTTCGACGCTCGAGCGCTTGCTGTCGTCCGGCCGACGGGCCAGGGGCGGATCACTCTCCGCGCCACGGCGAAGGGGTGCGAGGCGCGGGAAGTCGTGATCGATGCCGGCGCCTGAGCGCCCGCTGCCGCGGCCGTGACCTGGGAGCTGCGTTGGCATCCGTTCCGCGGTCAGTGGGTCCTCTTCACCTCGCACCGCGACGCCCGCCCGTGGATCGGCGAGATCGCCGCCCCGGCCGAACCGCCGGTGCCCGACGACAACGCGCTGGCCCCTGGCGGGACGCGGCTGCGCGGGAGTAACCCCGACTACCGGGGTGTGTACGTGTTCACCAACGACCTGCCCGTCTTCTCGGCGGACGCACCCGAGCCCGACCCCGGTGACGAGCTCTACCGTACGCAGCAGGCGACCGGCACGGCCGAGGTGGTCTGCTACCACCACGACGCCACCCGGTCGATGGCCGACCTGACCGACGAGGAGATGGCCGCCGTCGTGACCACGTGGCGGGCGCGGACGCAGGCGCTCCAGCAGCAGGACGGCGTGGCGCACGTCCTCATCTTCGAGAACCGTGGTGCCGTGGTCGGCACTTCCAACCCCCACCCGCACTGCCAGATCTACGCCGGATCGATGGTCTACGCCACCATGGAACGCGAGGCCGAGGTGGCGGCCGAGCACTACCGGCGAACGGGGCGCTCGATCGTGGCTGACGTGGTCGATCGGGAGGCGAGCGGCCCGCGGGGCATCAGCGCCGGCGAGCGCTTCTTCGCTTGCGTCCCGTGGTTCGCGCAGTACGCCTATGAGGTCCACATCCTGCCGCGGCGACCCGTCACGTCGCTGGTGGACCTGAATGACGACGATTGCCTGTCACTCGGGCTCGTCCTGCGCGACGTCGTACGTCGCTACGACGCGCTGTGGGGGTTCCGCCTGCCCTATGTGCTGGCGGTGCACCAGGCCCCGGTCGGCGATCACCCGCACTACCCGTTCCACCTGGAGCTGCACCCGCCGCTGCGCGCTCCCGGGCTCCGCAAGTACCTGGCGGGGCCCGAGGTGGGCGGCGGCTCCATGACGAACGAGTCGGACCCCGACCAAAAGGCAGAGGAGCTCCGTGCCGCCGTCGGCTGAGGAGGCCCGGCGGCTGCTGTGCGCGCTGGGCGACCACGTGCGCGGAATCCTCGGTGCTTCCCGCGGCGTGGACCAGTCGGCGGTGGCGGGGGAGACCGTGGCCGACACCATCTACGCCATCGACCGCGTGGCGGACGACGCGCTGCTCGGCTGGTTCGAACAGCACTGGCCCGAGGTCAGTGTCGTCTCCGAAGGGCTCGACGAGCCGGTGATGGTGGGAAGCCGGGCGGCCTGGACGGTCATCATCGACACGATCGACGGGACGCGCGGTCTTATGTACGACAAGCGCCCCGCCTGGTGCCTCGCCGCAGCGGCGCCGCCGGGCGGCGGTCTGGCGGACATCGTCGCGGCGGCCATGACCGAATTGCCGACGGCCAAGCAGGGACTGGCCGATCAGCTGAGCGCCACCCGGAGCGGCGGCTTGCGGGCCGAGCGCGTCGACTTGCGCGACGGGGAGCGGGCGGCCCTCGAGGTGCGACCGTCGCCGGCAACGGACCTCGAGCACAGCTTCAGCGGGTTCGCCAAGTTCTTCCTGCCCGGGAAGGCGGCGCTCGCCTCGCTCGAAGCCGAGCTCTTCCGCAGGGTCGGCGCTCGTCACGTGTTCGACGACGAGTACCTCTCGACTGGCGGGCAGCTCCACGAATTGATCACGGGAAGGGACCGCTTCGTCGCCGATCTGCGCCCACTGGTGCAGGCGGACGGCCTGGCCTGCCATCCCTACGACCTCTGCACCGCCCTGCTGCTCGAGGAGGTGGGCGGCGTGGTCACCGACCCCTGGGGGATGCCGCTGAGGGTACCGTTGGACAACGTGTCCCCAGTGGCGTGGGTCGGCTACGCCAACGCGGGGCTGGCGGCGCGGATCGGGCCGGTGTTGGCCGAACTGGTGGAGGGACTGCGTGCGGGGTAGCGCGCCGGGACGTCTCGACCTCCTCGGTGGTGTGGCGGACTACTCGGGGGCGCTCGTGCTCGAGATGCCGACCCGCCGGGGCACTGTCGTCGTGGCCGTGCCCGACGACGCGTTCGTGGTCGGGCCTGTCGCCTGCTCGACGGGCGAGCTCGAGCACCTGGCCAGCCTCTCCGACGACCATGTCCGCCGGGTGCTGGCCGCGTGGCCCCGCTGGACGCACTACATCCTCGGCGTCGTCATCGTGCTCCTGCGCCACGGGGTGATCGACCCACCCCGCGTGCGGCTCGAGATCACCTCGGACCTCCCTGCATCGGTGGGCCTGGCATCCAGTGCCGCCCTCGAGGTGGCGACGGCGCGGGCCCTCGGCGCCGGGGACGTCGATCCGCTCCGTCTGGCCGCGCTCTGCCAGGAAGCGGAGAACCATGTCGTGGGTGCACCGTGCGGGATCATGGATCAGGTCGCGGTGGCGCGGGGGACACCCGGGACCGTGCTCCCGATCTTGTGCCGGCCGGCGTCGGTGGCCGAACCTGTGCCCCTGCCACCGGGACTCGAGATCGTCGGCTGGCCCACCGGGGCCCCGCACGACGTCGGCGGCCTGCCGTACGAGCGTGCCCGCTCGGCCGCCTTCATGGGGAAGCGGATAACGGAGGACGCGGCGGCGCGCACCTGGTCCTGGGTCAGCCAGCTCCCACGAGCAGCCGTGGACGACCTTCCGGACGTGGTCGGTGGTTCGACGTTCGTGCGTCGTTGGGGTGCCAGCGGTGACGACGTCACGGCCGTCCGGCCCGACGAGACCTATCCGATCCGGGCCGCGACCGAGTTCGGCGTCGAGGAGCACGTGCGCGCGGTGGAGGCGCTGGCGGCCCTGGCCGACGGGGAGCCGGAGCGCCTGGGGCCGCTGATGGAGGCCAGCCAGGCCGGGTACGACGCCATGGGCCTCGGTCATCCGGCGGCGACGCTGATCGTGAAGGAGGCGCTGGCCCGTCGCGGCGTGTACGGCGCGCGCTCGAGCGGGGGCGGCTGCGGGGGCACCGTCGTGGTGGCGTGCGAGCCGGGAGCGCTGGACGACGTCGGGTCTCTCATCCACTGAGGGATCCGGTCAGGGTGGTGGTGCGGTGCTGGCACGCCCGACCAGCTCCGCCGGCACGACGACGTGACGGTCCACCGGTTCGCCGTCGGCGAGCGAGAGAAGGAGCTGGACGCAGCGCCGCCCGACCTCGCCGAAGTCCTGCCGGATGGTCGTGAGAGGCGGCAGGAAGTAACCCGACTCAGGCGTGTCGTCGAATCCGACCACGCTCACGTCCTCGGGCACCCTCTGGCCGGCATCGTGGAGCCCGCGGATCACCCCGAGTGCCGTCTGGTCGTTGGCGGCGAAGATGGCGGTCACGCCCGGGTCGCCGCCAAGGCCCAATCCTGCGGCGTAACCCTTGGCGGCACCCCAGTCACCGGCCACGGAGCGTCCGAGCGATGTGGGATGCGTGCGCAGCGCATCGGACCAGCCCCGCATGCGGGCGGTGGCGTCGATCCAGCTCTGGGGACCCGACACGTGGTGCACGGTTTGGTGTCCGAGGTCGAGCAGGTGCCGCGTGGCGATCCGGGCGCCTTCGAACTGGTCGATCGTCACGGTCGGCGCGCCCATGCCCGGCGGGCCGCCGACCACGACGAGGGGCATGTCGCCATCGAGCCGGGACACGGCTTCGACGACGCGCCGGACAGGGGCGACGACGATGACGCCCTGGACGTGCGACGCCCGCAGCCGCTCGAGCGTGGCTGACATGTCGTTGCCGCTTCGGCTGAGCGTGACGAAGCTGAGCAGGTGGCCGGCCTCCCGCGCCGCCGCCTCAATGCCGAAGAGCATGTGCGACGGGCCGAACTGCTCTGTCTCGACCGCCATGACGCCCAGGGTCCTCGATCGTCCCCCAGCCAGCACCCGCGCCGCGGTGTTGGCGTGGTAGCCGAGCGCAGTGATGGATTCTTCGACCCGAAGTCGTGTCTCCTCGGCGACGCCGGGGAACCCGTTCAGCACGCGGGACACCGTCATCACGGACACGCCGGCTCGGGCAGCGACGTCGGCCATGACGGCGCGGCGTGGCCGATCGTCGGCCATCACGCCTCCTCGTAGTCGAACCAGTCGAACGCGGCCTCTCCGCCGACGGCGTACATGCCGATCATGCGACCCAGGAACCCCCCCGTCACCTCGGTGGAGAGGTAGCGGCCGTCAAGTCGGGCGAGCGTGTGTGCGCCGCCGCCGTCGTCCAGGAATCCAAGGGACACTGTGTCGGGGCCCAGTGGATGCGAACCCGTCTCGACGGTGAGCACGAGGGGACCGTCTGGTCGGGGGGCGTCGCCGACAACGGTGCCGAGCGATCCGACTCTGGCTCGGGCGATGACACGGTCGCGCCGGACGGCGATGTCGTAGTGCGCGGTCTCGTCCAGCAGAACGGTCAGTCCGGCCTCCGCGGCCGGCCCCGCCTCGAGGCGGGCTTCGACACGGCAGTGGTGGTGTTGCTGGCGCCGGCCCACGAACGTCGGCTCCGGTGCGTCCATGGTCGCCGCACCACCGAGCAGCACGAGCCAGCCCGGGCGCGTCGTCAACGAGCTCACTGCGTGCGGGGACCGGCGGAGGCCGACCCAGTGGGGCCCGAGGGCGGGCCGATCGAAGGCTTCCCGCCCAAGCGCCTGCTGCACTTCGGTCGGCCCCGGTGCCACCGGCATCTCCAGCGCGAGGTCGCCGGGCACGGGCCATCCGTCCTCCCACCGCACCGGAGTGAGGAAGGTCTCCCGGCCGAGCACGTGGAAGCCGGGGCCGATGCCTTTTGGCCGCACGCCGAGCAGGACCATCCACCAGGTCCCATCCGTGGCTTCGACGAGGTCGCCGTGCCCGGTGTTCTGAATCGGACGGTCGGTGCTGCGGTGACTGAGGATGGGGTTGGCCGGCGCCCCCTCCCAGGGCCCGACCGGTGAGGGGCCTCGGGCAACCGAGACGCAATGGCCGCCGTGCGTCCCTCCTTCAGCGATGAACAGGTACCAGGTGCCGTCCCGCTCAAAGAGGTGCGGCGCCTCCGGGTACTGCAGGCCCGTTCCCGACCAGGTGAGGTCGGGACCGCCGAGGATCTCCCCGGAACCGGAGTCGATGCGGCAACGCGTGATGCCCCCGTAACCCGAGAAGTGCACCCAACAGTTCCCGTCGGCGTCCCAGGCCAGGTCGGGGTCGATGCCCGCGATCGGCACCGGGACGGGATCCGACCACGGGCCGGCCGGGTCCTCGCTCGTGACGAGAAACGACTTCGTCCCGGTCGTCCCGACATTGGTCGTGATCATCCAGAAACGCCCGTCGTTCTGGCGGATGGTCGGGGCGTAGATGCCGAGCGACGACCACGCCCGGGTCGCGGAGAGGTCGAGTTGCGACGGGCGGTCGAGGACGTTGCCGATCTGAATCCAGTCCACGAGGTTGGATGAGCGGAAGAGGGGCACGCCGGGGCAGTAAGTGAACGACGAGGTCACCAGGAAGTACTCGTGGCCTACCCGGCACACGCTGGGGTCCGGATGGAATCCCGGGATGACAGGGTTCCGGAACGTCATCGGGGAGTCTGCGCCACGGCTTCGGCGTACGCAGCGCGGATCGCCCTCCGGTCGACGGCGGCGTCCGGCTCGACCGTCTCGCCGCGGCGCAGGCCCCACGCGTCCGCCACCTGGGCGAAGTCGCCGTTGCGGAGGACCGCGGCGGCCTGGACGGCGGCCCCGCCGGCGACGAGCTCGTCTTCGGCCGGAATCCGGACGGCACGGCCGGTCAAATCCGCCACCACGCGCCGGTAGGCCGCGCTCCGCGCCGCACCCCCGACCAGGAACACCGCTCCCTGTGCCGTCTCGGTGCCGAGCGCATCGGCTCCGGCGAGCAGGTTGCACACCACGCCCTCCACCGCGGCGCGGGCGAGCTGGGCCGGCGTCACGTCGCTGCGCAGTCCGGTGAGCGTGCCGGTCGCCTCCGGGCGGTTCGGTGTCCGTTCGCCATCGAGATACGGGACGATCACGACCCCGGCCGCTCCGGCCGGCGCCTCAAGCGCCAGCTCGTCGAAGCGCGCGTGATCGACGCCGAGCAGTCGCGCCACCGCATCGGTGACCTTGGTGGCGTTCATGGTGCAGACCAGCGGCAGGAAGCGGCCCGTAGCGTCGGCGAACCCGGCCACAGTGCCGGTGGCATCGCCTGACGACTCGTCGCTCACCGTGCACGCGGTGCCACTGGTGCCCAGGCTCAGGAGGAGGTCGCCCGGGCGCAGGCCGAGACCGAGGGCGGCCGCCATGTTGTCGCCCGTCCCCGGAGCCACCTCGCTCCCCACGCCGATCCACTCCCCGGCGACGGCGTCCGGTGCGAGCACCTCGGGCAGGGCGCGGTCCCAATCAATGTCCGCGCTGATCAGGCCCAGGATGTCGTCCCGATAGCGGGCCTGGCGCGGCGACCAATACCCCGTTCCGGAGGCATCCCCGCGATCGGTGGTGCGGCGGCCGGTCAGCCGGGAGGTCAGCCAGTCGTGGGGCAGCAGGACGGCGGCGGTGCGCCGCAAGGTCTCGGGCTCGCAGCGGTTCAGCCAGTGCAGCTTCGTGATCGTGAAGCTGGGGACGGGGACGCTCCCGCACGCGGCGGCCCAGCCAGCCTGACCACCCGGCAGCGCAGCCAGGAGCATCGTCGTGTCGGGCGCGGACTCGGTGTCGTTCCAGAGCTTGGCGGGCCGCAGGACCTCGCCGTCGTCGCCGAGGACGACGAGCCCATGCTGCTGCGCGGCGACCGCCACGGCGGAAGGCGCGTGCCGCGTGGGGACACCGGCCTCGGCACAGGCGGAGCGGAACGCGGTTTCCCACTGCGAGGGATGCTGCTCGCTGCGCGGCGGGGACGTCGGGGGGTGGGCGGCGCGACCGGACGCCACAACGGAGCCCGTGTCGACGTCGCGCACCTGGACCTTGCACGCTGACGTGGACGAGTCGACCCCGACCACCAGCGGCACTAGCGGGCTCCGAGGAGCAGTTCGGTGACGAGTTGGTCCAGGCGCTCGTGGCCGTAGCCCTGCGTCGCGAGCGCGTCTTCGTCGTAGGTCGACGACAGGAGCTCGCTGAGTCCACCGGCAGGGGCCGTCGGCACGGCGAGCTCCGCCACCTTCGCCGCCCGCAGCGCGTCCTGGATCTCAGGATCCTCGTGGAAACGGCGGGCCTTGTCAGCCAGGATCAGGTACGTGCGCATGCAGCCCCGGGCGAAGTCCCACACTCCTTCGACATCCTCGGTGCGGTAGGGATGCGCGTCGAAGTGCCGCATGCCGTCCCAGCCGGCGTCCTCGAGGAGCTTGACCACGTAGAAGGCATCACGGATCCCCTCGGAACCGAACCGGAAGTCCTGGTCGAACTTTCCGATCCGCTGGGCGTTGAGGTCGATGTGGAAGAGCTTGCCCTGCCACAGGGTCTGCGCGACCGCCTGGGAGAAGGAAAGCCCGCTCATGGTCTCGTGGGCGAACTCGGGGTTCAGCCCGACCATCTCGGGACGCTGGAGCTTCGCGATGAAGGCGAGCGCGTGGCCGACGGTCGGCAGCAAAATGTCGCCCCGGGGCTCGTTCGGCTTCGGCTCCGAGCGCGATGCGCAGGCCGAAACCCCGCGCCTCGATGTGCTCACAGACCAGATCGATCGCTTCCTTGTAGCGGTCCAGGGCCAGCCGGACGTCCTTGGCGGCCTCCGCCTCCATGCCCTCGCGGCCACCCCAGAGCACGAACACGTTCGCACCGACCTCGGCGCCCAGCTCGGTCGCCTCACAGGCCTTCTTCACCGAGAGCCGGCGCACCTGGGGGTCGTTGGCGGTGAAAGCGCCCTCCTTGAAGACGGGGCGCCAGAAAAGGTTCGTCGTCACCATGGGGACGTGCATCCCCGTCGCGTCGAGCGCCCGCCGGAATCTCTTCAGGATCTCGTCGCGCTCGTTGGCCGACGAGCCGTAGGGAACGAGGTCGTTGTCGTGGAAGCTCACGCCGTACGCGCCGAGGTCCGCGAGCCGGTGCACGGTGTCGACGGGATCGAGGGGCACCCGCACCTCGGTGCCGAACGGATCCCGACCCGGATTTCCCACCGTCCACAGTCCGAAGGTGAATTGGTGTTCGGGTCGCGGCGTGAAGGGATCGCTCATGGTCCTCCTGTCGTTGACTGCCCCGGGGTGCTCATCCGACGCGTTGTCCCAGGCAGGGCCCGATGATAGCGTTATCAGAGGAACAGGTCGCCTGGCAGGGGAAGGAATCCATGCTCCGTCGTCACAGCGCCATGTGCCATCAGCCCGAGGCGTCCAGGCGGTGATCCGCTGGGGCGTCGTCGGACCGGGGGCGATCGCCACCGGCTTTGCCGAGGCGATGCAGCTTGCCGAGGGGGGCACCATCGCCGCGGTGGCCTCACGCTCGGCCGAACGGGCCGAGGCTTTCGGCGACCGGTTCGGCATCCCGGCCAGGTACGGCGACTACGACTCGCTGGCGGCCGATCCCGGCGTCGACGTCGTCTACATCGCCACCCCGCACTCCCGCCACGAGGCGGACACGCTCAGCTTCCTGCGGGCAGCGAAGCACGTCTTGTGCGAGAAGCCGCTCGCCCTCAACGCGCGGCAGGCGGGACGGATGGCGGAGGAGGCCCGGAGCCGGGGCCTTTTTCTCATGGAGGCAATCTGGAGCCGGTTCCTGCCGGCCTACCGTTCGCTCGTTGACGTCATTGGCGAGGGTCGTATCGGCCAGCCTGTGCTGGTCGAGGCCGACTTCGGATTCCGACGGCCGGTTGAGCCCGCCCACCGACACTTCGCCCGCGAGCTCGGTGGCGGTGCACTGCTCGACCTGGGGATCTACCCGGTGCAGCTGTGCTCGCTCATTTTGGGCCCGATCGAGGGCGTCGTCGCCGATGGGGTGGTCGGCGAGACCGGCGTCGACGAGGTGGTCGCCGCCGTGTTACATCACGGGGAGGGACGACTGGGCGTGGCCAAGGCGGCCTTGCGCGTCTCCATGACGTGTACGGCCCGGATCGCAGGGACAGAGGGTGTGATCGACCTTCCGGCGATGATGCACTGTCCGAATTCTCTGACGGTGGCCAGTCCCGCCGGCGTGCAGCACATCGATGCCTCCTATGAGGGGAACGGGCTCCGCTTCGAGATCGAAGAGGTGCACCGGTGCCTCTCCGACGGGCAGACCGAAAGCCAGGTGATCCCGCTCGATGAGTCCATCGCACTCGCCACGACGCTCGATGCCATCCGGGCCCAGGTCGGCGTGGTGTATCCAGGCGAATGAGCGGCGGCCGCGCCACCCTCTACCGGAGGCGGTAGAGCACCTCGCCGGCGTCGGGAACGACCAGGGCGCCGGGGTCCGAAGCCCACTCGTCGCGATCTACCGCGTCCGGCGAGAGGTAGCCGAGGTTCGCTCTGTGGACGACGTCCTTGGGGATGCCGGTGGCGAGGGTCACCCGCACGCGCTCGTGCTCGCCCGCCCCGGGCTCGTAGGTCCCGGCTCCGTAGAGGTGGGTCGAGTGCGCCAACTCGCCGGTCGGGACGTCGCGGTAACGGTCCCACTGCGCCAGGAAGAAGTCGCGGCAGTGGTAGCCGATCTCCATGATCCGGGGATGCATGGCCGCGATCTCCGTGATGTGCGGCGCGTAGAGGACGACTTCACCTCCGTCGGCGACGACCGGCTCTACCTTGTAGAAGCCCTTGGCGCCCGTCCAGAGGTCCGGGTACCGGGTGGGGATCAGTGAGAGCACCCGCTGGACCGGGCCGTCGAGGTAGGTGACGTGTGTCTCCGCCGCGACGTCCGCCGCGGCTGCCCACGCGCCAGCGGGGTGGCCGAAGGAGAGAGACTGCAGCCCACCCGTCTCGTGGTCTACGACCACGCACAGCGCATGCCGTTCACCCGGAACGAGATCGGCCGCCGCATTCACCAGCGCCCGCACGGGCGTGACGCCGCGGGTGCCGATGATCTCGCTGCTGGTGATCAGCGCACCGAGCCAGTGCGTGACGTCGATCATCTCCTCGCCCGATAGACCGGGAAAGAGGTACTTGTTGCCCCCCGAGAAACCGATGACCTCGTGCGGGAGCACCGGACCCACAATGAGCGTCACGTCGCTCTCGACGACCAGCCGGTTGATGCGGACGTCGATCGCGTCGTCGAGCCTCCCCCCGGACAGGTCGTGGACGAGCGCCGCGGGCAGACGACCCACGTGGACGAACGTGTCGTCCTCCCACCAGGCGTGGTTGCGAACGGGGACGGACACCGGACCGACGAGGGTGCCGATGGCGTCGTCGGACATCGGCGCGTGGGTGCCGAGTGCCACCACGGCGGTGCAGCTGCTGACCCGGTTGTCGACAGCGTCGTCGACGGCCTCCAGGAGCTGCGGCAGCGGGCAGCTCCGGGTGCCGTCGGGGATGACCACGCACAGGGAGCGCCCGGCCAGGTCCAGCCCGGCGACCTGCGCGCGCACGAAGCGACGGACCTCCTCGGCCGGGAGGATCTGCCCGGAGCCTCCGAGGGTCGTCGTCACCGTCCCGCCTCCAGCAGTGTCGGCCCGGCGGTGGTCAACCGCTCCAGGGCCCGGGCCACCTCGGCGATGAACGGAGGATCGGCGCGCTCATCGAGGGCGACATGGCAGAGCTGCTGCAGGTCGTTGCCGCGGGACGCGACGGCCCGCAACGCGCCCGCACGCGGATCATCCAGACGCGGGAGGTGGACGCCGCGGATCTCGACGCCGGCGGTCGCCGCGATCCAGATCGCGGCGACGATGGCGAACTGCTTCGTGTCGAGCCCATGCGCCCTCCGGGCGGTCACGACCGGGAGCAGGCGCTGCGACAACTTGCTGGACCCGTCCGTACCTACCTGCGCGCAGGTGTGACCCAGCGTCGGGTTGGTGAACCGCCGCAAGGCCTCATCGGCGAAGGCCGCCGGCTTCAAGGCAGCCCGGCAGCTCGGCCACCTCGAGCGTGTCTCCGACGAGGCGCCGCACGAATCGAGCGATGGTGGGATCCGCCACGGCGCGGGCGATCGTGTCGTACCCGGAGAGGAGGCCGCCGTAGGCAACCGCAGAGTGCGGGCCGTTCAGGAGCCACAGCTTGCGTCGCTCGAACGGCGCAACGTCAGCAACGAGTTCCACGCCGACCTCGCCCAGCGGTGCCAGCGCAGCGACGGATCCGATGACCCAGGAGCGATGGCGTTCGGCGCTGACCGCACCCTGGTCGACCAGGCCGAGGTGGGTGGCGATGTCCTCCCGGTCGCTGTTCGGTGGGAGCCGGCACCATGCGATCCACGACCGAACTGGGGAAGGGAACCTTGTCGGCGATCCATTCCGCCAGCGACGGATCGACCGCGCCGGCGCTTTCGAGGACCCGCGCCCGCAGGACGTTCCCGTTGTCCAGGAGGTTGTCGAGGGAGGCGAAGACCGGTGGCGCCAACCCGGCCCGGCGGCGACGGGCCAGGGCCAACGCGATGAGCGCCGGTGCGGAGGTCGAGCTCTCCGACGGCGACTGCTCCTCTGGGTCGACCTCGTAACCCTTTTCCGTGATGGTCAACGTCACGAGCGATGTCGCCGGCGACGCCATCGCCTCGAGCGCGGCGGCCGGCCCGGTCTCCATGGAGGCCAGCGCGCCCACCACCCGCAGCGACACGGCCGCGCCGGGCTCTCGCACGGCGACGGTGAAGAGGCCGTCCTGGGGCCCGAGTTCGTCCTGCGGCCCGCCGGCTCCTGAGGGAGATGCCCCGGATGAGCGCCGGGGTGCCTCGCCGCAGCAGGTCGTCCGCGTACACGGCGGCATGCGCCCGGGCGAACGCGCCGAAGCCGAGGTGGGCGATGACGGACGCACCGGAGCGGTCGTAGTCCGGGAGTGCGTCGGCCCGTGCGCACGCGAGCGTGCCCGCGTGCAGCCGTTGCCGTCCGATGGGTGTCATCCGTCACCTCTGAGCCGCGTGGGTCGCCGAGTAGGGTCGGGCGTGGTGCAGCGCAAGCAGCGGGCGACGATCCTCGACGTTGCCGAGCGCGCCGGCGTGCATGCGGCCACTGTGTCGCGCACCATCAACGCGCCGGAGAAGGTCGCCCCGGAAACCAGGCGCCGAGTCGAAGCAGCAGTCCGCGATCTCGAGTTCGTGCCGAACCGTGCCGCCCGCGGGCTGATCACCGGGCGTACGGGCAACGTCGCGGTGATCGTGCCCGACATCACCAACCCGCACTTCGCGGCCCTGGTGCGTTCGGTCGAGCGGTCGGCCCGCACCGCCGATCTGCAGGTGCTCCTCGTGGACACGGGCGAACATCCCGATGAAGAGGTGCGAGCCGTCACGACCCTGGCGCACGACGTGGACGGCTTCATCGTCGTCTCGCCGCGCCGCCTGCACCGGGCCCTCGGTGCCCTGGGGTCTTCCCCGGCCGTCTTCGTCAACCGCCCGGTCCGCGAGCACGCCTCCATCCTGCTCCGGACCGCACCGGCCGTCGCCGACGCGTTGCACCACCTGGCGTCGCTCGGGCACGAGAGGATGGCCTACCTGGGCGGACCCAGCGGGTCGTGGGCGGCGGGGGAGCGCCGGACCGCGGTCAGGCGGACAAGCCGGGCGACCGGGTATGGAGGTGGTCGAGGTCGCCGTGGCCGAACCGACGTTCGAGGCCGCCGCAGCCGTCGTGGACACAGGTCGTGGCCAGCGGCGTGTCCGCCACGCTGGCCTTCAACGACCAGATGGCGCTGGGGGTCATCGCCGGTCTCACCGACCTCGGGCTCTCCGTCCCCGACGACCTCAGCGTCGTGGGCTTCGACGATGTGCCCATGGCAGCCATGGTGGCGCCTCCGCTGACGACCATCAGCTTGCCCACGAGCGACGTCGGAGCCGTCGCCGTCGCCATGCTCCGTGATGGGCCTTCGACGCGGGAGCTCTTCGGGGAGCTGGTCGTCAGGCATTCGACGGCATCCGCTAGGTAGCGTCCCGCCAGCGCTGGCGCAGCGCGTGCGCCGCCATCTTGGGGCGCCGATCCCGGGTGAACACGCCCTTCTTGTTGCCGTCGACGCGCATGAACGACGGTCCGGTGGCGAAGTCAGCGAAGTTCCAGACGTGCTCCCCCACGACGGCGTCGGTGCGGTCGAAGACCCGGTGATAGGTCTCGAGCAGCGCCACCTGGTACTCCTCGCTCCACAGGGTGCCGTTCGTCGTGTGCAGGCCGGACAGCGTGTCGGCTCCGTACTCGGTCACGATGATGGGCTTGCCGTGCGTGCTGGCCCAGCCGCTGCAGCTCGGCCTCCAGCCCGCGCTCGGCCGCGTCGAGGTCGCCCGGTTCGACGTACCACCCGTAGTAGCGGTTGATCATGACGACGTCGGCCAGTTCGGTCACCGTGCAGGTGTCCGGCAGGGCAAACATCATGTTGACGAAGCCGACCGGCCGGCTGGGTCGGCCTTCCTCGCCGCCTCGAACAGGGGCTCGAAGTATTGCCGGGCGGCTTCGGTGTGGGACTCGGGCTCGTTGGCGAGGCTCCACAGGACAACGGAGGGGTGGTTCTTGTCCCGCGCGATGAGCTCTTCGATCGCCTGGCGGTGGACGCGCTGGGTCGCGGAGTTGATCGTCTCCTCGGAGTACGTGGTCCTCGGCCCACCGAGGAACAGGCCACCCCCGACGCCGAGGTTGAGCCCGACCGCCGCCGTCTCGTCGATGACGACGATGCCGAGCCGGTCGGCATGCTCGAGCACCTCCTCCGCGTACGGGTAGTGCGAGGTCCGGAACGAGTTGGCGCCCACCCAGGACAGCAGCGAGAAGTCGTGGACCATCGCGGCGTCGTCGTGCCCGCGGCCATGGACGTCCAGGTCCTCGTGCATCCCGAAGCCCCGGAAGTAGAAGGCGTCACCGTTGATGAGGAACTGCGTCCCCTCGACCCGCACCGTGCGGATGCCGACCGGCAGTGCGTAGCGGTCGACGACCACGCCGTCGTCGACCAGTTCGACCTCCAGCTCGTAGAGATACCCGCGTCCGGGTTGCCACAGCTCCGGCTCGGGCACCCGCAGCTCACCGGCCGCGCCCGGCGGCATCGGCGACAACGGCGCCGTCGGCATCGCGGAGCCGGACGCGGAATCGCCGACGCAGCGGCGTCCTCCACGGCCGTCGAGTACCTGACCACCCCGGCTCCGTCGTCGATGTCGGTGACCACCGTGACGTCGGCGATGTACGAGCGCGGCGTCGTGTACAGCCAGACACCGCGGTGCAGACCGGCGTAGTTGAAGAAGTCGTGGTACTGGCGCTGGCGCCGGGTACCGTCCGGCAGGACCTCCACCAGTCCCGGCGGCAGGGAGTGCCACGTGAGCTCGTTGTTGACCGACCACTGTGAGGCGGAACTCCTGCCCGGGTTGGACGAGAGCGGTGACGTCAGCCTCGAAGGGTGTGTACCCGCCCTCGTGCTCGGCGACGCAGCGTGTCCCCGACCCAGACCACGGCCCGGTGCGTCGCCGCGTCGAAGCGCAGGACGATCCGTTGCCCGGCCCAGCCGTGGGGGATGAAGACCGAGCGCTGGTACCACACGTCACCGACATGGTCGTGCACCTTCGGGTCGGCCAGCACGTCGTTGAAGCTGCTCGGGACCGGCATCCGCAGAGTGCCGGGCAGCGTCGCCCGCCACCAACCTTCCGTCACGGCCGGTGCCGGCGGCATCGAGCGCGAAGCTCCAGATGCCGTCGAGCCGTTTCGTCTCCCGGCTGCTGTTGTCCTGAGGCCGAAGCATCGAGCCCTCCTCGTTTCCGTGTCAGGCGCCGGCCGGGACGCGGTCCACCGGGACGGCGGGCTTCATGGTCCGACCCGGAAGGCCCGGCGGGCCAGGTTGTAGGCGAGGTCCTCGGCGATCTCGACCGCGTCCTCCTCTTCCATGCGGTGCTCGGCCACCAGCCCGGCCAGGTAGCCGGCGTTCATCCGCCGGGCCACGTCATGGCGGGCGGGAATGGTGAGCAAGGACCGGGCATCGTCGTTGAAGCCGACGGTATTGGCGAAGCCCGCCGTCTCGACGACCGACTGGTAGAAGCGCCGGATGCCTTCGGGGCTGTCGTAGAACCACCACGGAGGCCCGAGCCGGAGCGCGGGGTAGTGCCCGGCGAGGGGGGCCAGCTCGCGGCTGTAGGTGGTTTCGTCGAGGGTGTAGACGACGACGGTGAGCCCGGGCTCGTTGCCGAACCGGTCCAGGAGCGGTTTGAGGTCGCGCACGTAGTCGACCGCCCTCGGTATGTCCGCCCCCTTGTCGGCGCCGAAGCGGGCAGCCAGGGCGGGTTGTGGTCCCGCCATGCGCCGGCGTGGATCTGGAGCACGAGCCCGTCGTCGAGGCTCATGCGGCGCCATCTCGACGAGCAGCTGGCCGCGGAACAGCTCGGCATCGCCGGGACGGCCGTCCCCGAACGTGATCCGCGCGAAGAGTTCTGCCGCGTCGCGACCGGACAGATCGGCCGTAGCGGGCGAGGGATGCCCGTGGTCGGACGCCGTCGCGCCCGCCGCCACGAAGGTGGCCCGCCGGCTCCGCAGCGCGTCCAGGTAGCCCGGCCAGGTCGATGTGTCGGAACCGGTGAGACTCGCCCAGTGCGGCGACGTTGGCGAGGAAGTCGGCCCGATCCGGATCGACGACGTCGTCGGGGCGGAACGTCGGGACGACCCATCCGCCCCAGCCGGATTGACGGAGCCGCTCGTGCGACGCCAGGGGATCGAGGGCGCCCTCGGTCGTGGCGAGGAACTCGATGCCGAAACGGTCGAAGAGCGCACGGGGCCGGAAGTCCGCCTGCAACAGACGGGCTGAGATCTCGTCGTAGACGGCGTCGGCGTTGTCGGCGCTCAGCGGCGCGGCGACACCCAGGACCTGTTCGAGCGTGTGGTCGAGCCAAAGCTTCGATGGTGTACCGCGGAAGAGGGGATAGTGACGCGGCGAACTCCCGCCAGACCCGACGCCCGTCCACCTCGGCTCCTCCTCCGTCGAGAGGCGGGACGCCCAGTGCCTCGAGAGGCACGCCCTGGCTGTAGAGCATGCGCAGGAGGTAGTGGTCCTTGGTCACGAGCTCGGTGGCCGGATTTTCGAACGGCGAGTCGTCGGCGAGCACAGCCGGGTCGCAGTGGCCGTGCGGGCTGACGAGAGGCAGGGACCGCGTCCGCTCGTACAGCGTCCGGGCGATCAGCCGGACCCCCGGGTCCGCGGGGAGGAGTCGGTCCGGATGGGCCATCGACTGCAAAGCTTTGCAGGAGCGGCCGGGGGGTGCCAGGCGACGGTCCTGGCGACCAGGACCAGGGTCCGGGGAGGGGTCGCACACGTTGCCGGCGTAGCGGCCAAATGCTAAGCAAGTGCTCAGCATCCGCCCACCCACAAGGGAGCTGCCCGTGACCGACTACGACTCGGTTGACTTCTTCACCGACCAGTCTCTGCTCGAGGATCCGTACCCCTACTTCGACCACCTGCGGTCGAAGTGCCCGGTGCTGCCGATGGCGCACCACGGGGTGGTCGCCGTCTCGGGCTACGAGGAGGCGATGGAGGTCTATCTCGACACCGACACGTTCTCCTCGTGCAACTCGGTCATCGGCCCGTTCGCGGCGTTCCCGGTGCCGCTCGAAGGCGACGACGTCGGAGCGATCATCGACACCTACCGGGACCAGCTCCCGATGAACGAGCACATGGTGACCATGGATCCGCCGATGCACACGCAGGAGCGGGCCCTGATCATGCGCCTCCTGACTCCGAAGCGGCTGAAGGAGAACGAGGCCTTCATGTGGCGCCAGGCGGACCGCCAGATCGACGAGTTCGTCGCGACCGGCCGTTGCGAGTTCATCAGCGCGTACTCGCAGCCGTTCGCCATGCTCGTCGTGGCCGACGTCCTCGGGGTGCCCGAAGCCGACCATCAGCGGTTTCGCGAGGGATTCGGGTTGAGCGCGTCGCCGGGCGCCGTCGGGGACGAGCCGGGCAACATGGGCGTCAACGCTCTCGGCTGGCTCGACGAGACCTTTGCGTCGTACATCGAGGACCGCCGCCGCGAGCCGCGCGATGACGTATTGACCAGGTTGGCCCAGGGCACCTACCCCGACGGGTCCGTTCCGGACGTCACGTCGGTCGTGCGGACGGCGACGTTTCTCTTCGCGGCCGGCCAGGAGACGACGGCGCGCCTGCTCGCCGTTGCCCTCAAGTACCTCTCGGAGTACCCCGAACTCCAGGACGAACTCCGGGCACACTCCGAGCGGATCCCCGACTTCGTCGATGAGGCGCTGCGCATCGAGAGCCCGGTGAAGGCGGACTTCCGCTTGTCCCGGCGTGCCACCACCGTCGCCGGTGTCGACATCGCGGCCGGCACGCCCGTGATGCTGCTGAACGGCGCGGCAAACCGCGACCCCCGGCACTTCGAGGCGCCCGCCGAGTTCCAGCTGGACCGTCCCAACGCCAAGGCCCACATCGCCTTCGGGCGTGGCGTCCATTCGTGTCCCGGCGGCCCCTTGGCCCGGGTCGAGGGGCGCGTCAGCATCGAGCGCATCCTCGACCGCATGCGGGACATCCGGCTCTCCGAGGAGCACCACGGGCCACCGGGGGACCGCCACTTCGACTACGAGCCGACCTGGGTGCTGCGCGGGCTCCACACGCTGCACATCGAGTTCAGCCCCGCCGAGGTGACGACGTGAGCCCACGGGTCGCCGTGGTCACCGGCGCGGCTTCGGGAATCGGGCTGGGCATCGCCCGTCGGCTGGCCAGCGACGGCCTCGCGGTGGCGCTCCTCGACAGCAGCGGCGATCTCGTCCGCGGGGTCGCCGCAGACCTCTCCGGTCAGGGCATGACCGTCGCGGCCCACGAGGTCGACGTGTCAGACCGGAACGCGCTGGAGCAGGTCTTCTCGGCGGTACGCGCGGCATTGGGTCCGGTCACGGTCGTGGTCACGAGCGCCGGTATCGAGTCGTTCGATCCGATCGTCGACATCACGCCCGAGAAATGGGACCGGATTCTGGCGGTGAACCTCACGGGCACGTTCACCTGCCTGCAGTTGGCCGTCCCGGACATGATCGCCGCCGGCTGGGGTCGCATCGTCACGATCGCGTCGTCGAGCGCTCAGTCGGGTGCACCGAACATGGCGCACTACGTGGCGTCGAAGGGCGGCGTGATGGGCCTGACCAAGGCCTTCGCCCGGGAGCTGGCCGGCCACGGCATCACCGCAAACACCATCCCGCCCACCATCGTCGACACGCCGATGGCCCGGAAGTCCGAGGCGGCCGGGGACGTCCCCAGCGTCGAGGTCATGGGTCGCATGGTCCCCCTGGGGAGGGCGGGGACGCCGGAGGACATCGCGAGCGCGTGTTCGTACCTCTGCTCGGAGGAGGCGGGGTACATCACGGGCCAGGTGATCGGCGTCAACGGCGGGATGTACATCTGAGGTGTCAGCCAGTCGACCGACGGATCCGCCGTCATGAGCAGCCAAGCGGTCTCCGCCCGCCGCCTCGGTGCCGAAACCTCGAAGTCCCGCGCCGCCCTCCTCGACGCGGCGGAACGCCTGATGCTGCAGGAGGGCTATGCCGCGGTGACGTCGCGGCGGGTGGCGGCGAGCGCGGGGTTGAAGCCCCAGCTCGTTCACTACTACTTCCGCACCATGGACGACCTGTTCCTCGCACTCTTCCGGCGCCGGGCCGAACAGGGGCTCGAACGTCAGGCCCTGGCCCTGGCATCGCCCCAGCCCCTCTGGGCCCTGTGGGACCTGAGCCGCGACCCGCGCGGCACCGCCCTCACGATGGAATTCGTCGCGCTGGCCAACCACCGCAAGGTGATCAGGGCGGAGATCGCCTCCTCCGCGGAGCGGTTCCGGGCCGATCAGCTCCGGGGCCTCGAACCCGTGCTGGCGCAGTACGGCATCGCCGACGCGTGCCCACCGCTGGTCTTCACCGTGTTGTTGTCGAGCACCTCGCGCTTCCTCGTCATCGAGAGCGAGACGCTCGGCATGGCGACCGGACATGCCGAGACGGTCGCGTTTGTCGAGGAGCTCATCTCCGGCCTCGAAGGGGAGCGTAATATTGACGTCAAAGTCGAAACCCCGCTAGGCTGAGGTAGTCGTCGGAAGTGACGGTCGTCACCCCTGACGGCGCGACTCGACCGGGGCCAGACGTGCTCCGAGGCGCCAGCGGTTCGACGAGAGGTGGAGGTAGTCATGGCCAAGAGAATTGTGGACTTTCCGGTGTTCGACGCCGACAACCACATGTACGAGAAAACGGACGCCTTCACGAAGTTCCTGCCGCCCGAATACTCCGGGTTGATCAAGTACGTCGAGGTCAACGGGCGCACGAAGATCGCGGTTCGCAACGTCATCTCCGATTACATCCCCAACCCGACGTTCAACGTGGTGGGCCGGCCCGGTGCATCCGAAGAGCTCTTCAAGCACGGCAACCCCGAGGGGAAGTCCCGTCGGGAGCTGATGGGCGATCCCATCCGCTCGCCTGAGGCCTTCTTCTCACCGGAGCCCCGCCTCGCCCTCATGGACGAGCTCGGCATCGATCGGGCACTGATGTGGCCGACGCTGGCAAGCTTGTTGGAAGAGCGGCTGAGCATGGACCCGAAGGCCACCCACGTCGTCGTGCACGCGCTGAACCAGTGGATGCACGAGCACTGGACGTTCAACTACGAAGGCCGGATCTTCCCGACACCGGTGATCACGCTGCCGATCGTCAGCGAGGCCATCAAGGAGCTCGAATGGGTCTACGAGCGGGGAGCGAAGATCGTCCTGATCCGCCCGGCTCCGGTGCCCGGCTACGAGGGGAACCGGTCGTTCGCGCTGCCCGAGTTCGATCCCTTCTGGCGGCGGGTCACCGAGCTCGACATCACCGTCGGCCTGCACGCGTCGGATGACGGGCTCACCCGCTACTACAACCAGTGGGAGGGCAAGCCCGACGGGGAGCACCTCCCCTTCGGCGGCAGGTCGGCCTTCATGGACATCATGCACACGCAGGGCAGAGGGATCTTCGACACCGTCGCGTCGCTGATCGGCCACGGGCTGCTCTCCCGGTTCCCGACCCTGCGCATGTTGCCCGTGGAGAACGGCTCTGCCTGGGTTCGTCCCTTCATCGAGGCCATCGGGCAGTCCTACGCACACGAGCCCGGTATCTACGACGAGGACCCCCTCATGGTGCTCAAGCGCAACATCTGGATCCACCCCTTCCACGAGGAGAACCCGCGCGGGCTGATCGACCTGGTGGGCGTGGACCGGGTGGTCTTTGGTTCGGATTACCCGCACATCGAGGGGATGTCCGAGCCTCTCTCCTACGTCGACGAGCTCGAGGGTTTGTCGCAGGGCGAGGTGGCGCGGGTGATGGGTGGCAACCTCGCCGAGGCCATGAAGGTGCCCTTCGCCGCCTGAGCTTGGCTCGGCCGCAACCAGCGGACGGTTCCGTCGGGCTCGTTGACTCCTTCAGGTATATGCTGTAGACCAACGGCTCTACAGCTGCAGCCGTGCTGACGGGGGAGGGATGGGGGTATGCGCGCGGTGGCCGCCGAGGAATTCGACGACACCGACTCAGCGTCCTCGCACGTGACGATCAAGGCCAGCGACGCGTTGTCGGAGTCGGGCACCTCTTTCCCGTCGTTGCGGACGACCTCCCAGCGGAGCGTCACTCGACGACGGCTTCGCCCCGGTCGCGGTGGCCGTCGCACAGCTCGAGGCCGATGGCTGAGTTCACCCGAGAACAGATCGCCGAGGCGGCCCTGGCCGTGGCGGACGAGCGCGGAGCAGCCGGATTCACGATGCGCGCGGTGGCGGAGACGATCGGTGTCACGCCGATGGCGCTCTACCATTATGTCGAGGACAAGGCAGCCTTGGTCGCGCTCGTCGTCGACGCCTCCATCGCCGAGAACCCGTTGCCTCCACCCACGGGGTCGTGGCAGGAGGATCTCTTCGACATGGCGCGCTGGGTACGACAGACCACGCTGGCGCATCCCGCCGTGGCTCGGCTGCGCAGCGAGTACCACGTCTGGACCCCATCGATCTTTCCCATGACCGAGCGCTGGTTCAGCGTCTGGCAGCAGAGCGGTCTCGAGCTGAGTGACGCCCTTCTGGCCGCGTCGGCCAGCTCCACTGCAATCATCGGATTCGTGGAGACGGAGCTGCTCTACGCCAAGACCACGTTTCCCGATGCCAGCGCGTTGTCCTCCTTCCCGAGTGCCCGCCTTGCCTTCAACCTCGAGCGCGACGGGACGCGGGAGTTCGAGTTGATCGTGCGCTCCATTTTGGATGGGTTGCACGCCCGGTTGGCGCCGGGCAGTCCCTCCGCGACCATCCCGGTGCAGCGTGCGGAGCACGCTCGCAAGACGCGTCAATCGGGTACCCCGGGGGCCAAGCGAGCCGCGTCTCGAGGCCGCCGGGGCGGCTCATGAGCATTCTCGGGGTCGCGGTCCATTTCTCCCCAAAAATGCGTATCCTTCGGGCCGTTCAAACGGCTCTCCCGCTCTGCACCGATATGCGAGCACCTTGGCGCGAATTACTCGTGGGACCAAATGGGGCCCACGGCATGCTCCCGGCAGAAAGGACACACCATGCGTAAGACACTCGCGGCTCTCGCCGTGCTCCTGCTCCCGATGGCCGCGCTCCTCCAGCTGATCACGTCCGGTGATGCCGGTGCAGCGCAGAGCCAGTCCACGCCGGGGGTCACCCCGTCGAGCATCAAGATCGGCATCACGTACCCCGATGTCGCGGCCATCGCCACCATCATCAACGTCAATCCCGGCAACTACCAGGTCGCGTACAACACGCTGATCAACCAGATCAACGCTCAAGGGGGCATCAACGGCCGCAAGATCACGCCGGTCTACGCGCCGGTCGACCCGCTGGGGACCGCCGGCGCCGCCACCGCCTGCACAAAACTCACGGAAGACGACCAGGTCTTCGCCGTCCTCGGGTTCTTCCAGGCGGCGGACCTCGGCTGCTACGTGACCGGGCACGACACCCCGATCGTCGGCGGAACGCTGACCAGTGCCCAGGCGGCACAGGCCAAGGCGCCGTGGTTCAACAACATCATTTCCGACAGCGACCTCATTCCCAAGGAGATGGCGGTCTTCAAGCAGGAAGGCGCGTTCGCCGGAAAGAAGGTCGCCGTGATCGGGACGACGACCGATCAGGCCGAGGTGAACCTCGTTGTCCCTGCTCTGCGGAAGATCAAGGCGGATGTCGTGGCGACCGCCATCAACAGCGTGCCAGAGACCGACGTCGCAGCACAGACCCAGGAGTACAACGTGATCGCCCAGAAGTTCCAGGCTGACGGAGCGAATGTCGTGGTCGCCGTGGGCAACTCAGGGAACGGTTGGCCGGCCTCGCTCCAGAGCGACCAGAGCACCTACCTGCCCCGCATCGTCGCCACGGACTACATCGACCTGAGCGCCTACGTTTCCAACAAGCTCGGGTACCGGCAGGCGATCCTCAAGAACGCCCTGACGGCGGGCGGCTATGCGCCGTTGCCTGTCGTCTGGGACGACCCGGCGATGAAGAGTTGCATTGCCAAAATCCAGGCCGCGGAGCCCCAGGCCGTCATCAACGACCCGGTCACCGCGACGGCCGGCACCCCGGTCACGTGGACGGCCCCGGAGGTGGCATGCCAGCAGATGGCCATGTTCACCGACATCGTCAAGGCCGCCGGCAAGACGCTCACCGTCAAGACCTTCGGCAAGGGCGGAACGTCGCTGACGCACGTGACCCTCCCCGGAGGCGGTGGGACCTTCAATTTCTCCGGGGGCCACAACGACGGGAACGGGCCCGTGTTCGTCTACCAGTGGAGCCCGTCCAAGAAGATCCTTCAGCTGAAGACGACGGTGGGCTAGCGCCTCACGTCGACACGATGGCCACGCCGGCGGTGCCCGGCGCGCCGTAGAGCTGGCTGTAGCCGACCCGCGGCGGCCCGGGGACCTGCCGGTCACCTGCCGCGCCGCGCAGCTGGAGGACCAGCTCGTGAATCTGGCGCAGCCCGGACGCACCGATGGGTTCCCCGTTGGCGATGAGGCCCCCATCGGTGTTCACGGGGAGGCTGCCGCCGATCTCGGTCGCGCCTTCGGCGAGCAACGCCTCCTGCTCGCCGTCCTTGCAGAAGCCGTTCTCCGCCATGTGGATGACCTCGGCCCCGGCGTCGGTGTCCTGCAATTGGACGACATCCACGTCCTCGGGGCCGAGCCCGGCCATCCGGTAGGCCGCCCGGGAGGCGTCGACCGTCGGCGCCTCGGCTCTTTCCAGCGGGAGCCACGGGCTGTGGACCTCGAAGGCGCCCAGGCGCCGGGTCCGGACCACCGATGCCCGCAGGTAGATCGGCGTGCTCGTAAAACGGTGGGCGATCTCGGCCCGGCACAGCACGACCGCGGCCGCCCCCTCGTCGGGTGAGCAGAACATGTACTGGGTCAACGGGTCGTTGACCATCTGGGATCCGAGGATCTCCTCCTCGCTGAGCGCTTTGCGCCGGAACGCATTCGGGTTGTCCACGCCGTTGCGGTAGTTCTTGGCGGCGACGCGAGCGAGCGTCGCCGGGCTGATCCCGAAGTCGTGCATGTAGCGCTGGATCTTCATGGCGAAGAACTTCGGCGTCAGGAACAGTCCCGTCTCGCCGTACCAGCTGGGCACGCCGTATTGCACCGGGTCGGCGGCGAAGGCTCCGGGCAGGTGCTTGTCCATGCCGATGGCCATGCCCAGGTCGTACTCGCCCAGCCGGAGCGTGTTGGCCGCCTGCGTCAGGGCGCTGGCGGCGGTGGCGCACCCGTTGTACACGTCGGTGAAGGGCAGGCCGGTCAGGCCGAGGAAGTTGACCACCGCGTCGGGATTGTCCACTTCGTAGCTGCCGCCGAAGGCGAACTGGACGTCCTTCCAGGTGATGCCGGCATCAGCCAGGGCGAGTCGGGCCGCCTTGGCCCCCATCTCGATGGCCGACGCCCCGGGGAAGCGTCCGAAGGGGTGCAGCCCGACTCCGATGATGGCGACATCGTCCATCGATCTCAGCCCTTCTCGACGGGGCGGAAGGCGAAGGTCAGCACCTCAGTGCCGTCTTCGTCAGTGGTGAATGGGACCACGGTCAGTTCCATCGGCATGCCGAT
Organism: uncultured Acidimicrobiaceae bacterium; assembly: GCA_963745175.1. Taxonomy (GTDB): domain Bacteria; phylum Actinomycetota; class Acidimicrobiia; order Acidimicrobiales; family RAAP-2; genus Bog-473. Next base: position 33,994 of record CAVUWK010000015.1, on the reverse strand, counting down.
CCGGAGTTCCTGGTCGACGTCGCCTGCGAGGCGCGCTTCGACCCGGCCTTCCGGGAGCTCAATGAAGCCGACGCCGTACGGCACGAACTCGTTGGCCGGCTCGCGTCCGAGATAGGGCGGGTTCTTGGGCTGGAACCGCTGGCGGGTCCAGGTCCACAGCGTCCCGGTCCGGGAAAGAGCGGTGGGAGCAACTGTGTCCCCGCCACAGCTGGGGCAGGAGTCCTGGGCCGGGAACGTGATGAAGGAGCAGGTCTCGCAGCGCGAACCGCACAGCCGCGGCTCGTCGGACGGCCACTCGAACAAGCCCTCGGCGACGCAGCGCTGCGCCATGGCGGCCTCCTGTCCTCTCATCCCGACGTCGATGTCAGGCTACGGCAGCACTCGCACGGCTGCCACCAGCGAGAGCGGTGCGTCGACGGCGCCGGTCAGCCCGCGTCCGCCGGGCGAGCCGGTGGCGGAGGGTGAACCCCCCGCCACCGGTCACGCGGCGAGCACTCAGGCCGTCGACGAGAGGCTCTTGGGTGGGACCGAGGTCGGACCGGTGTACTTCTTGATCGGACCGGAGCCCGGGCTCGTCACCTGGACGGGGGTGACCGGGACACCGCCGATCCAGCTGCCGGTCGGGGTCACCGCCGGCGGGGCCGAGCTCTCCAGCTTGACGACCTCCGCACCCTCGAACCCGAAGTGCACCGAACTCGAGTAGGAGAGCGGGACGAACCCGGGGGTCACGAAGCTCTTCCCGTCGTTGTTGATGGCGTTCAGCAGACTCTGACGGGTGAGATTCTTCCCGGCCTTCTGCAGCGCCTGGACGAAGGTGTAGGCCAGCGCGACCCCGTACTGGGTGTTCCCGTCGAGTCCTGACTTGGCGTAGAGCGACGGCGCGTACTGCTGGAGGAGCTTCTTCTCCGTCTGCACCCACGCGTTCGAGGTGTCCGACTCGGGCGCGAAGTACGCATCGGTGATGACCCCGTTCAGCAGGCCTCCCGCCGCGGCCGCCTGGGCGGCCGTCCCTCCGCCCTTCTGGGTGAACGACGCCAGCAGCGGACCGACCGTCGGTGCGTCGGCACCCACGTTGTCCACCACGTACTGCGGGGCGTAGCCGATGACGGCGGCGGGGAGCATCGCCAGCGCGGTCGCCGCCGGGATGGTGGCCATCGCGACCACCTGGGCGCCCGCGGCCTTCAGGGCCGCCATCTGGTTGGACAGCGGACCAGCCAGCGTCGCCGCGTCGTAGGTCTGGCGAGAGACGACGGCAGAGGAGGGGATCTCCATGTCGAGGCCTTTCACGAAGTCCTGCCCGAACTCGTCGTCCTGGGACAGGTAGCCGACCTTCTTGCCGGCGAAGTTCGCCTTGATGTAGGCGCCCAGGATCTTGCCGTCCACCGTGTACGGCGGCTGCCAGCCGAGGCTGTAGGGGAACTTGGAGTTACTCCAGCAGTTGCAGCCGGATTCGATGAAGAGCTGGGGCACCTTCTGTGCGTTCAAGAAGCCCTGCACCGCGGACTGGGTCGGCGTCCCGAGAGACCCGACGTCGGCGAAGACGTTGTTCTGCAGCACGAGCTTGCGGGTCAGAGTGGCCGTGTTGGCCGGGTTGTAGCCGTCGTCGAGGTACGTGTAGTGGATCTTGCGGCCGTCGACACCACCGTGCGCGTTGACCCAGCTGAACACCGCGTTCATGGCGGGCGCGATCTCGTCGTAGCCCGGCGCAGCCGGGCCGGTCAGCGGGACCGTCGCACCGATGGTGATGGACGTCGACGTCACTCCCGGTGTGCTCTCTGCGCCCGCGGTGGCCGGCAGCAGCGTGACTCCCAGCATCAGGCCCAGGGAACCGGCAACAAGGGCTCGAGCCCACAGGGCCCATCCCCTACGCTTCCACGCTCGTCTTGGCATCGTTCCTCCCTTTCCTTTCTGTTGCATTGCTCTCGTCATCTGTCGAGACCTCCCGGGGTGCGCCGGGCGCCCCTCCGCCCGGACGCGGTCGATGGCCCCACAGCCAGCGCAGCCCGCCTTGAATCCCGTTGGGCGCTGCCAGCATCGCCACGATCAGCACCACCCCGAAGATGATCGTGGCCAGGTAGGCATTTGCCCCGCTGCCCAAGTTGAAACCGTTGGAGAGCGAGGTCGACCACTGCGGCAGGTACACCAGCAGGATCCCGCCCCACACCATGCCGAGCAACGTCCCCGTGCCGCCGAGCACCATGGCGGCCAGCAACTGGATCGAGAGCGTGAGCGGGAACTCCCCGGTGTTCACCACGCCGGTCGAGAGGCCGAGCAAGGCACCTCCGAGGCCGGCGCATCCGGCGCTGATGGTGAAAGCCATGACCTTCGTGCGCACAATGTGGATTCCTGCCAGCGAGGCCGCGATCTCGTCGTCGCGCACGGCCCGGAAGGCCCGGCCGTAGCGGCTCCACAACAGGTTGGCCACGAGGACCATCACGAGCAGCGCCCCGAGGATCTGAATCTGGGCCAGCCATTCCTCGGCGGTCAGCGAGCCCGGTGCCGTGGGGACGGTCGTCGTCAGTCCCTGGTCTCCCCCGAACGTGTTCGGCCACTTGTCGGCAATGGAGGGGAGGGCCACAGCGAAGAGGAGCGTCATGCCCGCCAGGTACGGGCCCTTCAGCCGCGTGGCCGGCAGGCCGATCACCAGACCCGCCGCCGCGGCCACGCCTGTCGCGGCGGCCAGTTCGAGGATGAAGTTCCCCTGGGTGTGGTTCATCAGCAGCGCCATGGTGTAGGCGCCGACCGCCATGAACGCGCCGTGCCCGAGGGAGATCTGGCCGTTCACGCCCGTCAGCAGACTCAGGCCGACGAGCGCGACCACGTACGACGCGATCTCCCCGACCTCGTAGTCGTTGTACGAGCTCAGATGCAGCGTGACCACGTAGAGCACGGCGCCCGCGACCAACGCGACGGGGAGGTGGCGGAGCAATGGCTGACGCGGCAGCCGCAGCGCCCGGACCATCGCGCCGGCGGTCACGTCAGACCCTCCTCGCCGCGGGCCGGGCGAAGATGCCTTCGGGCCGGGCCATCAGGGCCACCATGAGGAGGGCGAGTGCGCCGAGCGGTTCGAGCCCGGAGCCGAGGTACCCCCCGACGTAGGAGATGCACAGTCCCGAGATCAGCCCGCCGACCAGCGCACCCACCGGGCTCTCGAGGCCGCCGATGACGGCCGCAGTGAACCCGTAGACGAGGATCAGGTCCATGTAATAGGGCCCGAACGCGCTCGTCGGCGCCACCAGCAGGCCGGCCAGGGAGCCGGCGATGCCGGCCAGGCCCCACCCGAGGGTCAGCAGGATGCCGACGCGCACCCCGAGCAGCCGCGCGATCTCCCGGTTGAAGGCCGTCGCCCGCATGCGGAGCCCCACAGCCGTGTAGCGGAACAGAATGAGCGTCCCGGCCATCAGCGCCAGGACGGCGATGAGGATGAAGACGTCGAAGTGGGAGAACGCGATGGTGGTGCTGCCCACCCTGAGGCCGCGCTGCGAGAAGGCGGCCGGGAACCCCCGGCTCGCGTTGCCGTAGATCGCCCCCGCCAGCCCCTCGAAGACGACCAGCAAGCCGATGGTGACGATGACGGGGTTCAGCTCGGACTTTCCGTGGAGCGGGCGGATCAGCACGCGCTCGGTCACGGCGCCGATGGCGAACCCGATGACGAGCACCAGGACGAAGGCCCACCAGTAGCCGACGCCGCGCGACAGCAAGCTGAACGCGATGAAGGTGGTGAGCATGCCAGCGGCCCCCTGGGCAAAGTTGATGATCCGCGTCGCCCGGTAGATAAGGACCAAGGCGAGGGCCAAGGTGGCGTAGACCATCCCGTTGGCGATGCCATCGAGGGTGTAGTCCAAGAAGAGGCTCACGGCACTAGAAACCGAGGTAGTGATGACGCAACGCGTCGTCGGCGGCCACCGTGGCGGCGTCGTCAGACACGACGACCTGGCCGAGGTTGAGGATGACGGCATGGCGCGACACCGAGAGCGCGCTGCGGGCGTTCTGCTCCACGAGCACCACGGTGATGTCCTTGCTCTCGGTCTGCTCTTGCAGCAGCGCCATCAATTGGGCGGTCACCAGTGGCGCCAGCCCGAGGCTCGGCTCGTCGAGCAGGAGCAGGCGTGGTCGGGAGATCAGGGCCCGGCCGAGCACGAGCATCTGGCGCTCGCCTCCCGAGAGCGTGGACGCATTCCGGCGCCGGAACGGCTGGAGGCGGGGGAAGAGCTCGAGGATCTCCGCAATGGCGCCCTGACGTTCGTTCTTGCGCAGGCACCAGAGGGTGGCGAGCCGGAGGTTCTCTTCGACCGTGAGCTCCTCGATGACCCCCCGCCCTTCGGGCACGTGGGCCACGCCCAACCGCGCGATGGACTCCACATGGCGGCCCAACAGCGCGACGTCGTCGAAGCGCACCGAACCGTCGAGCGGCCTCACGAGTCCCGAGATGGTGCGCAGCAGGGTGGTCTTGCCGGCGCCGTTGGCACCGAGGACGGCCGTGACTGCTCGCGGTTCCGCGTCGAAGGAGACCGAGCGCAATGCCTGCACCGCCCCGAACGAGACACTCAGGTCCCGGACCTCAAGCACCGTCGGCGGCCTCCCCTCCGGGCGACGCAGCCTCTGGGACGGGGTCTCCGAGATAGGCGGTCGCCACCTGGGGGTTGGCCCGGATCGCCGCCGGCGGGCCTTCCGCGATGACCCGTCCGAAGTTGAGGACGACGAGACGGTCGCACACCGACATCACCAGGTCCATGTGATGCTCCACCAGGATGACGGCCATGCGATCGGTCAGCCCGCGGACCCTCGATCCGAGCGCGTCCATTTCGCTCTCGGAGAGCCCGCTCGCCGGTTCGTCGAGGAGGAGGAGCCGCGGCTCGGCCATGAGGGCTCGGGCCAGCGCCGTCCGCTTCTGAATCGCGTAAGGGAGCGTGGCGGGCATCCTGCGCGCGTAGTCCGCGGCGCCGAGCTCGTCGAGCACCGCCATTGCCCGCGCGGCCACGGCGCGCTCCTCCCGGCTGGAGCGCCAGATGCCGAGGAAGGCGGATCCCAGGTCGCTGTGCAGCGTCGGTTCCGCGCCGAGCATCACGTTCTCCTGCACGGTCAAGCCGGGACAGAGGCCGATCCCCTGCAAGGTGCGCGCGATGCCCAGCTTGGCCAGATCGTGAGGGTGGTGCCGGCGCAGGACCGCACCGCGGTAGGTGATGCTGCCCGAGCTCGGGTGCACGAACCCGCTGATCACGTTGAAGAGCGTCGTCTTGCCCGCTCCGTTCGGGCCGATGACGCCGACGACCTCGCCCTGGTCGACCGACATCGACACCTCGTCGAGGGCCAAGAGGCCGCCGAACCCGACGGTGAGCTCGTTGGCGACGAGGAGCGGTGCTGGGTCCCCGGGCGCGCCCTCTGCCCCGGGGGAGGTTGGTCTGGCGGCGGTGACCGCAGTCACCGGGTGCCTATCCGGTTGGGGGGTAGCTGCGTGCCCGCACTGGGTGCGTCCAACAAACGGTCATGCCTACCAGCCCCCCGGCATCGCTGTCGGACGTTACAGCGTCCGACACGGGAGCGGCGGAAAATTGCAAAGAAATGACGGCCCCGACACGAAGGTGTGGATGCTCGTGAATCAGATCAGTGCCGATGTCGAATCAGATCACTGCTGAAACGGGTGTTCCCGTTCGGCGAACAGCAGTCCGCCCTGGGGGACGAAAGGCACGCCGCCAACATGCAACGCCGTGACTTGTCCGGTCCACGGATTGAGGGAGGCCAAGTAATTGGCGGGGAAGGCCGGGGGAGCGGGGCAGGTCGCCGGAGCGCTGTTGGCCCCGCACGGCGTCGCGGCCACCACCGGTCCTCCAGGGAAGTCCCCGGTCACCGCGACCACAGCGTCGTTGGTCGAGTCGGTCGCGTACAGGGTCCCGTGGCCTTCGTCCGGCCACGCGGTGTCGTCGACGGACTGCGTCAAGTTCAACACTGAGAGCCCGTGGTCGCCGGGGCTGACGAAGATCTGCTGCTGGTCGCCTTGGCTGGTCAGCATGAAGTCACCGGCGAAGCGGGGGCCGTCGAGGGGCACGATCTCGTTCGAGTCGGGGTCCGTCAGGGCCAGGTTCACCTGTTGCCCCGTCTCAGGAGTCCCGACATTGGCCACCACCGCGGCGTCCTCGTCGTCGAAGAGCGGCGTCACGTTCGCGATCGAATGCACGGCGTCCAGCGTCACCGTGTAGACGGCGGGAAAGGTCGGCTGCGGTGCGGAAGCGTCCCCGTCGTGCCCGGTGCCGACGCGCTGATGTAGAGGAGGCCGTTGAGCACGGATATCGCGTCGGTTCCCCCGTCGTGGGGCAACGGCTCGCTGTAGGCATAGTGCTGCACGCCTCCGCCTGGGCCCGGCGTGATCACGTAGAGCGACGAGTTCGCGTCCTCGTTGACGGTGGCAATGACGGTGCGCGTCCCGGGATCGGCCGTCACTCCGTCGGTCTTTCCGGCAACGTCCCACTGGGCGACGGGATGCCCGCTCGTGCTCAGTTCGACCACCGTGCTGTCCAGGTTGCCGGTCGAGCTGGCCTGACCCTGCGGGCCCACGCCGTTCTGGAAGCCGACGAAGATGTCCCGTCCCAACCGGGTGATGTCGTCGGGGTCGCTCAGCGGCTCCGAGCTCACCGCGGAGGCGCCGGCCGCCGTGAAGGTGTGCGTCAGCGAGCTGCCGGCGAGGACCGTCCTTGCCGTCAGCGCTTCCCCAGCACCGTGGATCCCGCCCTGTCCCTGGGCGCCGCCGGGCGATGCCGCGGCCGGAGCCCCGGCCACCCCGAGCGCGATCGCCCACGGGGCGAGCACGGCAAGCAAGAGAGCAGCGATTGGACGGCGGGGCAGCGTGCGCATGAATTCCTCCTGGTCGAACGTGCCCCACCGGAAGATAAAACGCCCGAATGAATTGCCGATGATCAGGTCGTGACGAGCCGGTTGTTCCTCGGTGACGCCTCGGCGCGCCCGGCTCCGACGGTCGGCGCCGCCCGGAACCCGGCTCGGAGCTCCCGCTGCCAAGAAGGGAGCCTTAAAACCTCTAAATACGATTGACTTAGTCGACTTTATGCCGTACCCTCGCCAGATGCGTTCCCCGGCCCGACGGCGCCCGACCCCCCAAGCCGGGGCGGGCAGCTCGTCGTGGCGCCCGCCCAGAGTGGATCCCCTCGAAGTGGCGACCCGGCTGGCACCGGCCGTCCACTGGCCGGGGGCGCTCGATAGGCAGCGACGCACCTGGCGGCTCGTGGCCCGCACCCCCGACTTCGACGCCTGGCTGATCGCCTGGCCGAGTGGTGGGAAGGTCGAGCTCCATGACCACGGCGACGCCACCGGCGCGGTGAGCGTGATCTCTGGCGCACTCGTCGAGGCGGTGCCGTGGCGGGACGACACCGGACGGCTCTCGCTGGTGCGCCACGAGCTCCGGGCCGGGGCCACACTCGCCTTCGGCGCCCGGCACGTCCACGACGTGACCAACGAATCGGACGGGCACGCGTTGAGCCTGCACGTCTACAGCCCGGTGCTCACGTCCATGACGTTCTACGACGTGGTGGGGGACCGACTGGTGGTGCGGGCGGTGGAGGCGGCGGCCGACGGCTGCGATGAGTTGGAGCACACCCGGGTCGCGCTGGCGGGCGGGCCGCAGTCGGGCGCCGGGTGACGGCCCGGAGCGCCGACGATCTCCTCGCACTCGCCCGGGCGCGGATCCGTCGGGTCGAGCCGGACGACCTCGAGCAGCTCCATGACGGCGGCGCCCTGGTGGTCGACATCCGGCCCGCAGCCCAGCGAGCCGCTGAGGGTGAGCTCGGGTTCGGGGTCATCGTGGAGCGCAACGTCTTGGAGTGGCGCTTCGACCTGCGCGGCGGCCACGCCTTGGCCGAGGTCGCTGGCTACGACCAGCCCGTCGTCGTGGTGTGCTCGGAGGGCTACGCCTCCAGCCTGGCCGCGGCGTCCCTGCGCGACCTGGGCTTTGCCGCTGCGGGAGACCTGGCCGGGGGGTACCGGGCCTGGCGCCGGTTCCATGACGGGGAAGACGGCCCCACGGCGTAGCGCAGCGACCCCTCGGTCGCCGCGTCTCAGCCGTTTACGACTGCGTGAAGCGGCTCGCGGCCGGGCCACCCAGGCGGCCGGCCGGCAACAGGCGGCCACAGGCCACGAGGGCGAGGGCCTGGGCCGGGCCCGTGACCCGTTCCCCGGAGCCGGCCGACCACACCAGGTCGTCGGCCCGGAGCTCCACGCCGTCCAGATCGACCCCGAACATGTTCGGCGCGTCCGCCGCGGCGACGAGCCCGAGCACCCGGGAGATGCACGCCTCGGGCACCCTCCGCTCCAGCGGGACGGCCTCGACGATGTCGAGCTCGTGGATGACGCAGTGCGTGAGCGCGCCGTCCGGGCCACCCCCCGGCGGCTGCCAGCCGTGCAGCACGTCGGAACGTAGGCCGGCCACGAGGGCGGCGACGGGCAGGGCGCCGTCACGTGCGGCCACCGTGTTGGACAGGCGGGTGAAGTCACCGCCGGCGGCCTCCAACTCGGCCATGAAGGCGGGGCCGGGGTAGCGGGCCGGCATCGTCATGTGGGCCACGACCTCGCGGGTGCGCCAGCCCTCGCACAGCGAGGGCGCGTCCCACACGTCGGGGCCGGCGGACTCCAACAGGTCGGCCAGCGCGGTGTACTCACCGGCGATCGCCGCCGCGACCTCGTGCCCGGGCTCGGGCTCGGGCTCGGTTCGATGGTGGTGCGTCATCGCCCGCCCTCCCTCGCTGCCGCGCCGTCCGGCTGCGGCTGCGCCAGCCCGCCGAGATACGCCTCGAGCCGGTCGAGCGAGGAAAGGAAGCCGGCCTGGACCTCGGGGGCCAGGAACGCCTCGGGCACGTAGGTCTGGTGGATCCTGACCTCGGTGCGATCCGGGCCGAGCGCCACGAACTCGGAGCGCACCCGCATGCCCGAGTGCGACTCGGTCCAGACCAGCAGCTCGGGTGCGCGCACCTCGTCGAACACCGCCCGGGTCGGGTACTCGCTCCCGTCGGCGTCGTTGACCATCACGGTCTCGAACACGCCGCCGGGCCGGGCGTCGACCGTGATGCGGTCACGGGGTGCGCTCACCCCGGCGGGACCCCAGAAGTGGGTGAGATGGTCCGGGTCGACCATGCAGCGGAAGACCAGCTCGCGCGGCGCGTCGAAGACCCGGCTGAAACGCAGCTCCCCGGTCGGGCCGGTGCCGCCGTGCTCAGCCACTGGTGCGCCCCGTCCGCTTCGGGCCCGGCTTCCGTTGCAGATCGGCGAGCAGCGCGTCGAGCTTGTCGAAGCGCTCGTCCCACAGCCGCCGGTTGCGTGGTGATCCAGTCGAGCGCGCCATCGAGGGCGGCGGCCCTCCAGGTGGCAGGGGCGGAACTGGGCGTCGCGCCGCCGCGAGATCAGGCCGCTGCGCTCCAGCACCTTGAGGTGCTTGGAGATCCCCGGCAGCGACATGGCGAAGGGAGCAGCCAACTCGGTCACGGTGGCGTCGCCCCGGGCCAGGCGGCTCACGATGGCGCGCCGGGTGGGGTCCGCCAGCGCGGCGAATGCGGCATCGAGCGTGTCGTCGGCCTTCGTCGTCATGGGGATGTAGTTAACCTATAAGTTAGTTAGCTGTCAAGTTAACTACCGGGCGGGTTCTGCTACCGTTGCTCCCGGCGGGGACCATCTCCCCGCCGCACGCTCACGACACGGAAGGCGCACGACGTGCTCTTGCAGGTCATCACCGGGACCACCCGGGAGGGTCGGTTCAGCGAGCGGGTGGCGGCCTGGGTCATGGACCGGCTGGAGCACCACGACGCGTTCGACGTCGAGCTGGTGGACCTGCGGGACCATCCGCTGCCGTTCTTCGACGGCGACGCTCCGGCTCGGACCGGGCCGCGACTATGCCGACGAGGCGGTCGCCCGCTTCAGCCGAGGTCATCGACCGGGCCGACGGCTACGTGCTGCTCACCGCGGAGTACAACCACGGCTACCCCGCAGTGCTGAAGAACGCGCTCGATTCCACCTTCGTCGAGTGGCGCCGCAAGCCCGTCGCGTTCGTCGGGTGGGGGAACACCGGCGGGGCGCGGGCGATCGAGCAGCTGCGGGCGGTGGCGGTCGAGTTCGAGATGGCCCCGTTGCGCCACGCGGTGCACGTGCTGCCCGACGTGCTCATCGCCGTGCGCCAGGCGGCCGACCCCACCGACACGTCACTCTTCGCGCCGCTCGAGCCCCGCCTCGACATGCTGGCCGACGACCTGGCGTGGTGGATGCGCGCGCCTCGCGTCGGCGAGGGCCGCCGGCGGGTAGACCGCCTCCATGGACAATCCCCTCGGCGCGCTGCGCGCCTCTGTCGGTCGCCTGCACGAGCTCGCCGCGGCCTGGACGACAGCTCAGCTCGTGTCGCAGTCCTACGACACCGAGTGGTCGGTCGCGCAGGTGCTGTCCCATCTCGGCTCGGGCGCGGTCATTCTGCACCGTCGGCTCCGAGGACATCCGGGCCGGCGCCGCCACGCCGGACGAGTTCGCGCCCGTCGGTGTGGGACGAGTGGAACGCCAAGACGCCCCGGGCCCAGGCCGACGACGCCCTGGTCGCCGACGAGGCAGTGCTCGAGGCGCTCGAGGCCGTGGGCGAGGCCGAGCGGGCCCGGCTGACCTTTCCCATTGGACCGCTGCAGCCTGGGCTTCAACCAGTTCGCCGGCCTGCGGCTCAACGAGCACGCCTTCCACACCTGGGACATCGAGGTCGTCTTCGACGAGGCCGCCCGACTGCCCGAGGACGCCGCCGCGCTGGTGGTCGACAACCTCGCCCTCATCGCGCGCTTCAGCGGGCGGCCGGACGGCCAGGAGCGCACGGTCGCCGTCCGGACCACCGACCCCGAGCGGGACATCGCGCTGCGTCCTCTCGGCCGACGGCGTGGAGCTGACGGCGGGGGCGGCGGGGCAGCAGCCCGACCTCGAGCTGCCCGCCGAGGCTTTCTGCCGGCTGGTCTACGGCCGGCTCGACCCGGACCACACGCCCGCCTTCACCGGCGACGCCGCGCTGCTCGACATCGTTGCGCGCCGTCTTCCCGGGGCCTTAGACCGTCGGCGCGCCGGCTCCGGCGCCGGCGCAGCGCCGGCGCGAGCAAGGGCCCGGCGGGGCAAGCCAGCGGCGCGGCGGGCCCGCGTCCCGATCCCGTGCCCCGAGGCGAGGAGCACGAGCAGGATCTTGAGGCGCTGCGCCGGGGCGTCGGTCAGCGCGTAGTTGAGGTGGTAGCCGGGCAGCTCCAGGTGGGTCAGCGGCCAGGTGACCGACAGCAGGTGGTCCATCGCCTCGCCCCGCCAGCCCCTGGTCGGCAGCGGGAAGAGCCCGGCCGGTGGCTCGACGCCGGCGTGACGGGCCAGTGCCAGGGCGGCGCCGACCACGGTCACGCAGCGGGCGTCGACCTGCCACGGCGCGCACGCGGTCCCAGTCGACGCGGGTCGCCTCGGTCCGCCGCGTCAGCCGACGATCATGGCCAGGTCGGCGATCCACACCAGCCGCACGAAGCCGTGGTGGGGTTTGCCGGCGTGCGCGGCCAGCACGACCAGCTCGTCGGCCAGCGGCAGCCCGAAGGCGGGCGTGCCGGCGCAGTGCAGTCGGCTGGCGGCGGGCCCACAGCGCGCCCGGGTCGAGTGCCGTCACCCGCTGTGACGTGCCCTCGAGCCCGTAGTGCAGTTCGAGGAAGAGGGAGGGCACGTCGTCGTGGGCGCAGGACGGTGTCGTAGTGGTCGCCGCCGCCGGCGCGCACCACCCGCCACCCGGCCGTGACCCAGCGCAGCTGAGGGCGTGCTGGTGATCGCGGCGGGGGAGCAGGAGGTCGATGTCCTCCATGGGGCGCAGCCCGGGCTCGGGGTAGCGCGCCGCCACCGCGGGACCCTTGAAGACGACCGGCTCCAGACCGGCGTCGGTCAGCGGGCGCACCGCCAGCGCCACGGCGCGGGGGATGAGGAGCAGCGCCTCCATGCGGAAGGCGTCGGCCATGCCGCACAGGACGGCGCGGTCGGGCCCGAGCGCGTCGCGTGCGTCGGCGGCGCCGAAGCGCCCGCCACAGCAGGGGGCCGATCCGGTGGTCCGTGGCGGCGAGCGACGGCGCGGTCGATGTCGGCCCCGCCGGTGAGGGCACGCCGGACGGCGGCCGGATCGGGATCACGGCGGCAGGCCTCCCAGAGCAGCGTGGCCGTCGCCTCGGTCACGGATGCCGTGGCGGCGGGGGAGCCGAGCCGGGCGGCTCGGGGCGGTGGTGGCCGTGCGTGCCGTGACGACTGAAGAACGGCCGTGGCCACCGTCGCATGCGGTCCGTCGCCCGGGGTCTCGGCGGTCCCGTGACGGCGATGGATCACGGCCATTGCAGAATTCGCCCCACCGGGCGGTAAGAAATCCCGGGTCCGGGCGTTACCAAGTCACGGCAGGCAGCCGATCGTCTTCGCCGAGGCCCCATCCGGGTCCAGGCGAGAGGACGGTTCGGAGGCACAGGACAGCAGAGTCCCGCCCCTCGGGCGGCACAGAACGGCGGACGACATGCACAGCGAACAGCCTCAGAGGGATGAGGCGGCATCTTCGTCCGCGGCGGGCGATGGCGGGTGCGGGCCGGCCCCGCATCTCGCGGCGCCAGGCCATGGGCCGCATGTCCGCGGTCGCGACCGCCGGCGCCGCGGCCTGGGTGGTGCCCGAGATCCTCACCGCCAAGCCGGCAGCCGGCGCAGCCCTGTCGGGCAACGGCAGCACGGGCGGCTCGGCCGGCGTCAGCGACCAGTGCCTCACTCGGTGGCAACCGGCGCCAGCGGGTCCGTCGGTGCCAACGGAGCGTCGGCGCCAACGGGCCAGACGGCGTGCCACGGCGGCGGACACGACGGCGGCGGGCACCGACCCGAGCTCGCTCGCCTTCACCGGTCTCAACATCCAGCGGGACGCCGAGGTCGGCGCGGCGCTGGTCGCCGGCGGCTGGGCCATGCAGCACTGGGCCAGCCGGGCCGTCAAGCCGGCCGCGGCCGGCACCTCCGACGCGCACCAGGCGGAGAGCGCGGGCGACGGCGCCTAGGCCGTGCCGGCCGGGCACCATCGGGTGCACCGCACCCCCAGCCTGCGCGGGCTGTCCTACCGCTTCGCCGTGCGCTGCGACGACGAGCGCCTGGGCCGGCGGGTCGACGCGCTGCTGGCCGGGCTGCAGGCGCCCGACGGCGGCGCCCGTCGACCACTGGTACTCGCTGACGGCGCCACGGGACGCCGGCACCTTCGACGTCGCCCGCGACGGCGAGCCGCTCGCGCTCGACCAGTGCCCCGGCGACGCGCTGGGGTGGGTGGTGTGGGACGTCAACCGCTCCGCCGCCGAGGCGAGCGGCCACCACCTCCTCTTCCATGCCGGCGCGCTCGACGCCGACGGCACCGGTGTCCTGCTGCCCGGCGCGTCGGGATCGGGCAAGTCGACGCTGGTGGCCGGCCTGGCCCGCGCCGGGCTGGGCTACCTGACCGACGAGCTGGCCGCCCTGGACCTGGCGCAGCGGACAGCTGCTGCCCTACGCCAAGCCGATCACCGTGAAGCCCGGGAGCTTCGCGGTGCTGGCCGACATGGACCCGGACCGCGACGGCGTGCCGGGTGCGGGCCCGTGGGCGGGCGAGGAGTGGCAGGTGGCGGTCGGCGCGGACACCGGGCGCCGGGTGGGGCGCGCCGTGCGCGCCGCGGCTGGTGATCGTGCCCCGCTACGACGCCGGCGCGCCGACGCGCCTCACGCCGCTGTCCGACACCGAGGCCTTCTTCTCGCTTGCCCTGCACGCGGTCAACCTGCTCCCGCACGGGGCCGCGGGCAGCGAGGCGGTGGGCCGGCTGGCGGCCCAGTGCTCCTGCTACGCGCTGACGATGTCGGACCTGGACGAGGCCTGCGCGGTCGTGCTCGAACTGGTGGGGGACGACGGCGCCCGCGCCGGCGCTCGTGGGAGCGGGCCGTGGCGGCTGACTGGCCGCGCGGGGAGTCGGTGCCACGGCGCCGCGACGGCGCCGCGACGGTCGAGCTGGACGACAACGTGGCTCTCTACGACGACGTCGGGCAGCTCCTCATCCTGCTGAACACCAGCGCGGCCGCGGTGTGGGAGCGCTGCGACGGCGCCACGACGCTGCGACGCCATGGTGCGCGAGCTGGCGGCGGCGCACCCGGCCGACGCGGCCGTCATCGGCGAGGACGTGCGCCAGACCGTGGGCAAGCTGGCCGAGCTGGGTCTGCTGGTCGATGGCGTGCCCACCGGGGACGGGACGCCCGAGGCCTGAGGAGTTGCCGCCCCGGCGGGCGTTGGGGAGGATGGGGCGTGCCCATCGTCCACCTGCGCAGCGACGCCGGCCCCGAAGAGGTGGCGGCGGTGATCGGGCGTGACGGCGCCGTCGTCGTCGACGAGGTGGCCCCCGCCGCGCTGCTGGCAGCGGATCGAGCGCGAGCTGCGCCCCTACCTCGACGCCACCCCGACGGGGCCCGACGACTTCAGCGGCGACCGCACCCGGCGCACGGGCTCGCTCATCGCCCGCTCGCCCGGCTGCCGCGAGCTCGTCATGCACCCGCTGGCGCTGGGCACGGCGCGCACGTTCCTCGGGCACGCCACCAACATCCAGCTGCACCTGACCCAGGCCATCGCCATCGGTCCGGGGGCGACGCCCCAGCCGATCCACCGCGACCAGTGGGCCTTCGACTTCTTCCCCTTCCCGGCGGGCTACGAGGTCCAGTGCAACACCATCTGGGCGCTGACCGACTTCACCGAGGAGAACGGCGCCACCCGCGTGGTGGTGGGGAGCAACCTGCGTGAGGACAAGCTGTCCTTCGGCCCCGACGACACCGAGCCCGCCGAGATGGCCCGCGGCTCGGTGCTGTTCTACTCGGGGAGCGTGTACCACGGCGGCGGGGCCAACCGCTCCGACGCCACCCGCATCGGGCTGAACATCACCTACAACGTGGCCTGGCTGCGCCAGGAGGAGAACCAGTACCTCTCCGTGCCGCCGGAGGTGGCCGAGACGCTGCCCACCGATCTGCTCCGGGTGATGGGTTACGACCGCGGGGCCTACGCGCTCGGCTACATCGACGACCTGCGCGATCCCATCGAAGCGGTGCGGCCCGGCACGGGCACCACGGGGTTCGGCGTCAGCGCGTAGGCCGAGAGACATCGATTGCACCCGCCGTGTGGATCAGTCGGTTCCCGGGTGCGCACCACTACCGTGGTGGCGTGCCCGTGGAGATCCGCCAAGCGGCGGTCGACGACTACGACGAGCTCTATACGGCGTTCAGCCGCATCGTCGGCGCCGGCGAAGGCTTCCCCCAGCTGCCTCCTCTGACGCGGGAGGACTTCGACGATTACTGGATCAGCCACTCGGCGGCCGTGTCCGTGGCCCGCTTCGGCGGCTATCTGATCGGGGCTTCCTACATCAAGCCCAACTTCGTCGGCCGGGCGGCGCACATCGCCAATGCCGGCTATTTCGTGCTGGCCCCCTATCGGGGCACGGGGGTCGGACGGTCCCTGGTGGAGCACTCGCTGCGCGAGGCCCGCCGCCTCGGTTTCGACGCCATGATGTTCAACCTCGTCTTCGAGTCCAACCCCGCCCGCGCCATGTACCGCCGGCTCGGCTTCGACGAGGTGGGGCGGATTCCGGCCGCGGTCGAGGGCGAGGACGCCGTGATCTACTGGCGCAGCCTGGAGGACATCGAGTTGTGAGCGAGACGGACGTCACGGTGGAGCAGCACGGCGCGCACGTCGGCATCGTCCGCCTGCACCGCCCGCCCAACAACTTCTTCGATACCGCGCTGATCGAGGACGTGGCCGGGGCCTACGAGGAGCTGGATCGCTCGGGGTGGTGCCGGGCCATCGTGCTGGCGTCGGAGGGTCGGCACTTCTGCGCCGGGCTGGACTTCGGCCGCAACGCCGGCCAGGACATCGCTGCGCTGTACCGGGCCGCGCTGCGCCTGTTCGCCGCCCCGCTTCCGGTGGTGGCCGCCGTGCAGGGTGCCGCCATCGGCGGAGGCTGCGGGCTCGCCCTCTCGGCCGACTTCCGGGTGGCCACACGGCGGAGCCGCTTCAGCGCCAACTTCGCCCGCCTGGGCTTCCACCACGGCTTCGCGCTGACGGTGACGCTGCCCGCCGTCGTCGGGCGCCAGGCCGCGGCGGACCTCTTGCTACACCGGGCGACGCGTCGGCGGCGAGGAGGCGCTGGCGCTCGGCCTGTGTGATCGACTGGCTGGCGACGATGTCGGCGACCTGCTGGCGCAGGCCGTCGGCTACGCGGACGAGTTGGCCGCGTCGGGACCCCTCGCCGTCCGCTCCATCCGGGCCACGCTGCGGAGTGGGCTGGTCGAAGAGGCCCGGCTGGCCATGGAGCACGAGTACGCCGAGCAGACCCGGCTGCGCGACACGGCCGACTTCGCCGAGGGGGTGCGCGCCTCCGCGGAGCTCCGCGACCCCTTGTTCCGCGGAGAGTAGTCGTGCACGGGCCGGCCCGCCCACGAGCTCAACACGACCTTCACCTGGGCCGACCACCACGGGCCGTTCCGCGCCGTGACGACGGCACAGGCGCGCCAGTACGACGAGCAGGGCTTCTTCGTGCTGGTGGACGCGCTGGGACGCAGTGAGGTCGACGCGCTCTTGGCGGCCATCGATCCCTTCGAGGCCCGCGCCGAAGAGGCGCTGCGTGCCATGGAGGGCGGGCGCTTCTTCATCGCCCGCGCCGACGAGATCACCTTCACCATCCATCTGGTGCAGAAGTCCCCCGTGCTGCGCGACTTCACGGCCTCCGCGTTGCTCGCCGACGTGTGCGCCGACCTCATCGGACCCGACGTGCGCCTCTACTGGGACCAGGCGGTGTACAAGAAGCCCGGGACCGAGTCACCCTTTCCGTGGCACCAGGACAACGGGTACGCGTTCGTCGAGCCGCAGCAGTACCTCACCTGCTGGGTGGCGCTCACCGACGCCACCGAGGAGAACGGGTGCCCGTGGGTGGTGCCGGGGCTGCACCGCCGCGGCACCCTGGCCCACGAGTACTCCGACATCGGCTTCGTTTGCCTGCGCGACCCGACGGACGCGGTTGCCGTGCCCGTGCGCGCGGGGAGCATCGTCGTGTTCTCGTCGCTGACGCCCCACTCGACCGGTCCCAACCGGACGGCAGACGTGCGCAAGGCCTACATCGTGCAGTTCGCGCCGGCGGGGGCCGAGGTGGTCCGGTCCGGGCCGGACGGCGCGACGATGCGGATTCGGGCCGACGACGAGTCCCGCCAGTACGAGGTGCTGCGGCAGGGCGAGCGCGTCACACACGAGAGGCCGGAGGGCGGTGCGCCACCCGGGACCGCCACCGGGGGTCGCCAGCGCCCGCAGTAGGGTGAAGCGTCCGGGTGACCGACGACAGCACCAAGGGGGTTCCATGCCACACACCGCGCCCGTGCAGGACTGGGCGACCGATTTCGACGTGCTCGACCCGCGCTACGTCAACGATCCCTTCAGCATCTGGGACGAGTTGCGCCAGAGCTGCCCGATCGCCCACACCGACCGCCGCAAGAGCAGCTGGCTGCCCACCCGCTACGACGACGTGACGGCCATTGCCCACGACATCGCGCACTTCAGCTCGCTCAAGGTGGCCGTGATCCCCGGCGACGAGGACGAGGACCCCAACGCCAACTTCGACGGGCCCAACCTCGAGTACGGCCTGCCCCCGATCTCGGCCGATCCGCCGTTGCACACCTGGACGCGGCGGCTCCTGCTGCCGTGGTTCTCGCACACGCGGGTCGACAGCTACGTGCCGCTCACCCGCGAGCTCTGCCGCGGGCTGCTCGACCAGTTCGCCGACCAGGGTCATGCTGACGCCGCCGCCGACTACGCCCAGCAGATCCCCGTCCGGGTCATCGCCCGGATCCTCGGTGTCTCCACCGACCTGTCCGACACCTTCACGAGCTGGGTGCGCGACGTGCTGGAGTTCGCCGACGACGCCGAGCGCCGCCAGCGCGGGGCCGAGGGGCTCCTCACTTACTTCCTGGGCCAGTTGGAGGAGCGGCGCCAGAACCCCGGCGACGACCTGTTGAGCGAGCTGCTCACCACCGAGGTCGACGGGAAGCCGGTCGACGACGGCATCGTGCTCGGCATGGCCGCGCTCGTCCTCATCGCCGGGGTGGACACCACCTGGAGCGCCATCGGCTCCTCTCTATGGCACCTGGCGGCGCACCCGGACGACCGCAAGCGTCTGGCGGCCGAGCCCGAGCTCATGGCGACCGCCGTCGAGGAGCTGCTGCGGGCCTACGCGCCGGTGACCATGGCCCGTGAGGTGACGGAGGACATCGTGTACGCCGGCTGCCCCATGAAGGCGGGCGACAAGGTCCTGATGAGCTTCCCCGCCGCCAATCGCGACCCTGAGGCGTTCGAGCAGCCGGACGTCGTGCAGCTGGACCGGACCCACAACCGCCACGTGGCGTTCGGCTCGGGGATCCACCGCTGCGCCGGGTCGAACCTGGCCCGCATGGAGTTGCAGGTGGCGCTGGAGGAGTGGATCGCCCGGATCCCCGAATTCTCTCTGGCCGAGGGCGAGGAGATCACCTGGGCGGGCGGACAGGTCCGCGGCCCGCGTATCCTGCCGGTGGTATTCCCATGAAGATCCGCGTCGACCCCGAGAAGTGCCAAGGCCATGCCCGTTGCTACGGCCTCGCGCCCGAGCTCTTCGACGTCGACGACTACGGGCAGGCCTCGGTCATCGTGGATGTGGTGCCGCCCGAACTCGAGGAGAAGGCTCGGCTCGCTGTGGCCAACTGTCCCGAGTACGCCATCGACATCATCAGCGAGTAACCCCGGTCCCGGGCCGGCGCGCTGCAGTCGGCACGCGCAGGCCCGGAGTGGCCGGCTGTCAGACGGGGGCCAAGACCTCCAGCGCCTCCTCCTCGGCGGAGAAGGCCTCGGCCGCGTCGGGGCGGGCCCGTCGGACGAGGGCGAAGGCGCTCACGCCGGCCACCGCCAGCACGATGGCGCTGAAGGTGAAGGCCGTCGTGTAGCCGTGGATGGAGCCGGCGGTGAGTGACGCCACCGACTTCCCGTGGGCGGCGACGTAGGACACCGTGGCGCTGGTGGCGATGGTGTTGATGAGCGCGGCACCCATGGTGCCCCCGGTCTGCTGCGTGGCGTTGACCAGGGCGCTGGCCACGCCGGCATCCTCGGGACTCACCCCGATCAGGGCCGTGCTGCTCATGGCCACGAACGACAATCCCATGCCGAGGCTCACGATGATCTCCGCCGGCAGCACCGTGCTGATGTAGGCGGAGTGCACGTCGAGCGTGCTGAAGAGGATCAGGCCGACCATGCCCATGAGGAGCCCACCGGTCATGACGAGCCGTGGCCCGAAGCGGGGCAGCAGCCGGCTGGCCAGGGTGGCGCCGGTGATGATGCCCAGCGAGAACGGCACGAAGGCAAACCCCGACTTGAGGGCCGAGTAGTGCAGCGTGCCCTGGAAGTAATAGGTGAGCGACAGGAACGTGCCGAGGAGCGCTGTTCCCACCAGCAGCGAGGCCAGGAAGGATCCGCCACGGTTGCGGTCGAGCACGACGCGGAGGGGGAGGAGCGGGTGGGCGACGCGCTGCTCGATGATCACGAAGGACACCAGAAGGATCGCGGCCACGGCGAACAGCGTGACGGTGACGGACGAGCCCCAGCCATCGGTGCCGGCCTTGGTGAAGCCGTAGACGAGGGCGAGCAGGCCGCCGGTGACGGTCACCGCGCCGGGGAGGTCGTAGCCGTGGTTGGCGGAAGCCCGGCTCTCCGAGACGTAGCGGAAGGCCGCCACGGCTGCCACGATGGCGATGGGCACGTTGATCAGGAGGGTCCAGCGCCACGAGGCGAACTCGGTCAGGAAGCCGCCGAGGATGAGGCCGATGGCGGCGCCGCCCCCGGCGATGCCCCCGTAGACGGCGAAGGCCCGGGCCCGCTCCTTGGGTTCGGTGAAGGCCACCGTCAGCAATGAGAGCGCGGCGGGCGCCATGATCGCAGCGAAGGCGCCCTGGAGGGCACGGGCGCTGAAGAGCATGGCCGAGTTCTGGGCCAGGCCGCCCAGGGCCGAGGCGGCGGCGAAGCCGACGAGGCTGATGACGAACATCCGCTTGCGCCCGAAGTAGTCGGCGATCCTGCCCCCCAGGAGCAGCAGTCCCGCGAACGAGAGGGTGTAGGCCGTCAGCATCCATTGGCGGTTGGCCGTCGAGATGTGCAGGGCCCGCTGGGCCGACGGCAGGGCGATGATCACCACCGAGGCGTCGAGCACCACCATGAGCTGGGCCACGGCGATGATGGCCAGGGCCCGGAAGCGCTTGGGGTCGAGGTCCGGCCCGGGTCCGGTGATCTGGTCGGGCAGGTCGAGAGTCGAGGTCATGGTGGTCTCCGTGTCCAACGAGGTCCGCCTCCAACTGATCCACCGCCGCCCTGACCTGGAAGGGTCTGGTTTTTCGGGCTCGGATGGCTTACAATCGGAATCGGAGTTCTGGTTCCAGATACACTATACGGAACCAGAGTTCCGTTTGTCAACCGGGGGAGGAGAGATTTCCGTGGGCCCAAAGGACAAGGTAGAGGCAGGGTGTGACGCGCCGGCCGGCGCCGGCGCACGCCCGCAGCGAGCCGACGCCCAGCGCAACCGGGCCCGCATTCTCGAGGCCGCCGAAACGGTCTTCGCACTGGAGGGGATCGAGGTCCCCGTCGACCTCATCGCGGAGAAGGCCGGCGTGGGAGTGGGGACGCTGTATCGCCACTTCCCGACCAAGGAGAAGCTCTGCGAGGCCGTCCTGCTCGACCGTTTGTCGGCGCTGGCCGACGACGCCCGGGCGCTGGCGGACGCCGAGGACCCGGCGGGCGCCTTCTTCGGTTTCCTGGCCCACGTGGTGCGGGAGGGCGCGGCGAAGCGCGACCTGATCGTCGCCGTCATGGGCGCGGGCGTCGAGTTCGAGGAGGCCGCCGTCGAGGTGAAGGATGGCCTACGTGACGCCATCGGCGTGCTGTTGCAGCGGGCGCAGGACGTGGGCGCCGTGCGGCCCGACGTGACGCCCCCCGCGGTGGTCTCGCTCGTGTTCGCGACGTGTCAGGCGACCACCCACGCCGGAGCGGCGCCCGCGTGTGATCTGCTTGGCATCGTGTGCGACGGTTTGCGCGCCCAGGGTGGTGCCTCCGCGCCGCGCCCGCCTAGCCGCCGCGGGAGCCATGCGTCCGCAGCATGGCTCCGTAGGGATCGGCGGGACTGTGCAGCGAGAGCCCGCCGTCACACTCGAGCACCTGGCCGGTCACCCACTCCATGGTGTGCAGGGCGATGATCGTCTGGGCGATGTCGTCCGCCTCCCCCAGACGACCCAGCGCAGTGCGCTCGGCCACGCCGGCCAGCCACGGTGACCCCTCCACCGTCGCCGAGGGCCCGCGCCCGAGCATCGGGGTCCGCGTCACGCCCGGCGCCACCGCGTTGACTCGGATCCCGAGCGTGCCCCATTCGACGGCGGCGACCTGGACCAGCATGGACAGGGCGGCCTTGGAGGCGCTGTAGAGCCCCATGTTGCGGTCGACGAGCCGCGCGCTGACGCTCGAGACAGCGACGAAGGAGCCGTCCAGACCCTGCTCTCGCATGGCGCCGACCCAGGCCCGCATGCACAGCCACGGGCCGCGGGCGTTCACCCGCATGACCCGGTCGAAAGCCTCCGGCTCGGCCTCGGTCAACAGCCCCGCATGGCCGACGCCGGCGGTCACGGTGACGCACGACGGCACGCCCCAGCGCGCCTGCGTCACGCCCACCGCTTTGTCGATGGCGTCGGGCTCCGTGACGTCGCACGTGACGTCGTGGGATCCTGCGATGTCCCAGGTCACGGCAGACGTGCCTTGACGACGGTAGGCATCGGCCAGCGCGGCGCCGATGCCCGAGCCGCCGCCGATCACCAGTGCGAACGGCCCACCCTCGTCGGTCATGTGCCTCCCTTCGACCTCGTCCGGGCCAGACCGTATCCGGCCGGCGGTGCCAGACTCTGGGCTTCGGAATCCCCTTGCTCGGAGGCGCGGTGGCGAAGGTGCAGGATCCAGCGATGGCGACGCATGACGTCGACATCAGTCCCGCGGGGGGTGAACCGGGCCAGGACCGCCCGGTTCCGCACTGTCGGGTCGCCATCATCGGGGCGGGGGCAGGCGGTCTCGGTCTGGCCATCCGGCTGATGAAGTCGCGGCGGCGGGACTTCGTGCTCTTCGAGGCCTCCGAAGGCGTGGGCGGCACGTGGCGCAGCAACACCTACCCCGGGGCGGCCTGTGACGTGCCGTCGCACCTGTACTCGTACTCCTTCGCGCGGAAGCCGGACTGGACCAAGACCTACGCCGAACAGCCCGAGATCCTGCGCTACTTCGAGGAATGTGCCGAGCGGTTCGGCATCTCGGGCCACGTGCGGACCAACACTCGCATCAAGGCCGCGCACTGGGACGAGCGGGCGCGGCGTTGGCGATTGACCGACTCGTCGGGCGGGAGGTACGAGGCCGACGTGCTCGTGAGTGCAGTCGGCACCTTCGCGACCCCGTCGTACCCCGTCATCGCCGGCCTCGGTTCCTTCGCCGGTCCCTGCTTCCACTCGGCCCTTTGGGAACACGAGCACGACCTGGTGGGCCGCCGGGTGGCCGTCATCGGGACCGGGGCCAGCGCGGCGCAGATCGTGCCCGAGGTGGCCAAGGAGGCTCAGGTGGTGCACGTTTTCCAGCGCACGCCGCAGTGGATCCTGCCGCGCTCGGACAAGCCGTTCTCCGAGGCGCAGAAGCGCCGGTTCGCCCGCAACCCCATCGCGGCCCGGCGTCACCGCCGGGAGCTCTACTGGGCCTTCGAGAAAACGATCGCCTTCCGCCACGGTGAAGAGAGCGCCGAGCGGCTCAGGGCGATCGCGCTCAGCCACATCGACTACCGGATCAAGGACGAGGACCTGCGGGACAAGCTCACGCCCGACTACCCGTTCGGGTGCAAGCGCACCTTGGTGTGCAGCGACTTCTACAAAGCCGTCTTGCGCGACAACGTGGAACTGGTGACCGAACGCATCGACCGGGTCACCACTGCCTCTGTCGTCACGGTCGACGGCCGGGAACGCCCCGTGGACGCCATCGTGCTGGCCACCGGGTTCAAGGCCACGGAGTACCTGGAGGGGATCGACGTGGTCGGCCTGGGTGGACGCCGCCTGCACGACGACTGGTCCGAGGTGGCGCACGCCTACATGGGCCTCACCGTGGCCGGCTACCCCAATTTCTTCATGCTCTACGGCCCGAACACCAACCAGGGTGGCAACTCCATCATCGTGATTCTCGAGGCCCAGGCCGCCTATGTCCTCAGCGCGCTGCGGGCCATGCGGTGGCGCCGGGCACGCACCGTCGACGTCCGGCGCGACGTCATGGACGCGTACAACCACGAGCTGCAGGACGCCCTGAACGGCACCATCTGGAGCGACGGGTGCCACAGTTACTTCAAGAACGCCAACGGGAAGATCGCCACCCAGTTGCCTCAGACGTCCCGGTGGTACGCCCGGAAGACGAAGCACTTCAGGATGAGGGAGTATGTCCGGTCATGAAGGCAGCGGTGTACTACGAGACCGGAGCGCCCGAGGTGTTCCGCTACGAGGAGGTGCCCGACCCGGTGCCGGGCCCGGGCGAGATCTTGCTCGCCGTCGAGGCGGTCAGCATCGAGGGTGGCGACACGCTCAACCGGCTGGGGGGAGACCTCACGCACGTGCCGCACGTCGTGGGCTACCAGTGCGCCGGCACGGTGGTCGAAGTGGGAGCGGACGTCCGGGGCTTCGCGGTGGGGGACCGTGCGGTGACCGTGGGGGTCGACGGTTCGCACGCCGAACGGAGGACGACCCCGGAGAGCTTCGCCTGGAAGATCCCCGAAGGCGTCTCGATCGACGAGGGGGCCTGCGTGCCGGTCCCCTTCGGCACCGCCGACGACTGCCTGTTCGAGTTCGGCCACCTCCGGGCAGGCGAGACGGCGCTGATCCAGGCCGGAGCAGGTGGCGTGGGCATCGCGGCCATCCAGATGGCCAAGCGGGCCGGCGCCCGGGTCCTTGCCACGGCATCGAGCGACGACCGCCTGCTGCGCCTGAAGGAGCTGGGCCTCGATGAAGGCATCAACTACGTGACCCGTGACTTCGTCACCGAGGCGCGTCGGCTGACCGATGGCCGCGGCGTAGACGTGGTGGTGGACTCGGTGGGCGGCGCGACGCTGCAGGGGAGCATCAACGTGCTGGCCTACAGGGGCCGGTGCGTCACGGTGGGTGATGCCGGGAGATCGTCGGCGGAGCGCATCGACATCTCGACGATGCGAGGCAACAATCAGACGTTGTCGGGCTACTTCTTGGGGGCGGAGCTGCTTCTGTCACCCCGCCCGCACGCCATGATCGCGGGGCACCTCGACGCCATCGCGCGAGGCGAGCTGAAGGTGGTCATCGACCGCACGTTCCCGCTTTCCGACGCCGCGGGGGCCCACGCGTACATCGAGAGCCGGCAGGCCTTCGGCCGAGTGCTGCTCATCCCCTGAGGCGGCATTTCGCGTCAAAACTGCCACGAGTTCGTAACGCGCTGCACAGCCGGTGTTTACGGGGACCCTTTAGGCTCTCGTGACAGCGAGACGGCCGGCGCCCTTGGTCCTCACCCCCAATTTCCCCCCGGAGGGGGCGCCGGCCGAATCGCGTCTGGCACGGTAATCGAGCGACGCATCGCCGGTACGTCGCCCTTCGGTTTCGTAACGTCACCTGGGGCAACCCAGATCGCCCCGCGCCATTTCACGCCGCTACGCTCGTCCGGGACCGACACCGGACCGCCATTGCCCTGTCGGCTCGAGGCAGACCGGAGAGGAAAACGCGGGAGCACGTCCATGGCCAACGTCTCACAGAACCCGGCGGCGGTCGTCGGACCACCGGTGGCTCAGCCGGTGCTCACCCCGCTGACGGCCAGCGCCGTCATCCTCGTCCTGACCATGGACGACGGCGGCGAGCCGGTGGTCCAGACGCTGCTGGCCGACCTGTCGGGGCTGGCCCGGACGGTCGGCTTCCGCTCCCTCGAGGGTGGTCTGGCCGTGGTGGCAGGAATCGGATCGGAGGCGTGGGACCGGCTCTTCGCCGGCCCTCGGCCCGCCGAGCTCCACCCCTTCGAGGCGCTCGACGGTGGTCGGCACCAGGCCGTGGCCACCCCGGGTGACCTTATGTTCCATGTCAGGGCCTCCACGATGGATCTGTGTTGGGAGCTGGCCTCGCTTGTCGTCGCCCGGCTGGAGGGGGCGGCCACGGTGGTCGACGAGATCCACGGGTTCAGGTACTTCGACGAAAGGGACCTGCTCGGCTTCGTCGACGGGACCGAGAACCCGGCTGGGCCGGCGGCCGAAGCTGCGGTGACCATTGGCGCAGAGGACCCGCCGTTCGCCGGCGGGAGCTACGTGATCGTGCAGAAGTACCGGCACGACATGGCCGCCTGGGTAGCCCTGACGGTCGAGGAGCAGGAGCGGGTGATCGGGCGGGCCAAGCTCTCCAACGTCGAGATGGACGACGAGGTCAAACCCTCCAACTCACACGTGGCCCTCAACACCATCATCGAGCCCGATGGCACCCAGCGGCAGATCCTGAGGGAGAACATGCCCTTCGGGTCGTTGGGTGCCGGAGAGTTCGGCACCTACTTCATCGGATACTCTTCGACCCCCTCGGTGACCGAGCTGATGCTGAGGCGCATGTTCCTCGGTGACCCGCCCGGAAACTACGACCGGATCCTCGATTTCTCGACAGCGGTGACCGGCACACTGTTCTTCGTGCCCACTGCGGACTTTCTCGACGACCCACCTCCGTTGCCGGGCGAGCTCGGCGGGGCGGAAGCCACCGTGGTCGGGTCGGCGGCGTCTGAGGACGAAGGTGTCCCGAGCGACCCGGCTGCCGCGGGGGACGGATCGTTGGGGATCGGCGGCCTTGGGAGCAGGTCGCGAGAGGGCTGAGTGGGATCGCCGGGTCGTCGCAGAAGATATGAGTGAGCACGATCACGACACCGAACTCAGGTTCGACGAGGACTTCTGGAACGAGCGCTATCGGTCTTCGCAGCGTGTCTGGAGCGGCAATCCCAACCCGCAACTCGTTGCGGAAGCCGCCGGTCTGGCGCACGGACGAGCCCTCGACGTGGGGTGCGGTGAGGGGGCCGACGCCCTCTGGCTCGCACAACGCGGCTGGGAAGTGGTGGCGACCGACATCTCCAGCGTCGCTCTCGAACGAGCCGCCCAGCACGCCCGCGCCATCGACGCGGCCCCCATGGCGCGTATCGAATGGCGACATGTCGACCTTCTCGCGACCGCACCCGAGCAAGACTCGTTCGACCTCGTCTCGGCGCAGTTCATGCAGCTCTCGCCCGGGCCACGCGCTCGATTGTTCGCCACGCTGGCCGACTCCGTACGGGCGGGAGGGACACTGCTGGTCGTCGCGCACGACCTGTCCGACCTGGCCACTGGGGTGCCCCGCCCCCAGACGCCGGACCGGTTCTACACGGGGGACGACATCGTCCATGTGCTCGACGACTCGTGGACCGTCGTCGTGAACGAGTCCCGGCCGCGGTCGGTCACGAAGCCTGACGGCGTCACAACCACGATCCACGATGCCGTGGTGGTGGCAACGAGACCAGCGATCGGCTCGACATCGCCTTGACCGAGGTGCGGAAGGGGACCCCCATCCGCCTTCCCGGCCCGTACTGGCATACTCGGGTTGCGTGCGACCACTGACCGGCAGGGGATCCGCAGGCGCGCTCGTGGCCAGCATTGTCCTCGTCGGGACACTGGTCTGGGGGGCCGGGCCGACTTCGGCCACGACCGCACCGGCAACACATCCAGTCCTGGCACCGCAAAGCGGGTCGTACGTCTTCACCCTTTCCTTCGACGGCGTGCAACGCGACTACCGGCTCCACGTCCCACCAGCCGCCTCGGGGGGCCGGCCGCTGCCTCTGGTGCTCAACCTCCATGGCGCGACCCAGAATGCGCAGCTCGAGGAGATCACGTCCGACATGGACCCCAACGCGGACATGAACGGCTATCTGGTGGCCTATCCCGATGGGACCCGGATCTCCAAGGTGTTGACACCTGATCCCGTGGCCAAGAACGCGCAGTACGGATGGAATGCCGGACAGTGCTGCGGTCTGCCCGTGACCAAGCACATCAACGATGTTGGGTTCCTCCTCAAGGTCATCGCCGACATTGCGGCCAGGACCCCCGTCGATCTCCGGCGGGTCTACATGACCGGGATATCAAACGGCGGAATGATGGCCTACGCCATGGCGGCGGAAGCATCCGACCACATCACCGCCATCTCATCCGTTTCGGGTCAGGTCGAGATTCCGGTCATCCACCCGACACGTGCCGTACCCACCATGGAGTTCCACAGCGTCAACGACCCGATCGCCAAGTTCAACGGCGTGCCAAATGCCAACCCACTGTTCCGCCTGTCCGTGATGCAGGGCATCGACCAATGGGTCAAGGCGGACGGGTGCAGCTCAAAGCCCCACAGCGGAGCCACCATCGTGGGCGCCGGGTCGATTTCGGCCGGAGAAACGGCGACGCCGATCGCCTACACGCACTGTCGGTCGGGCGCCGAGGTGGCTCTCTGGCGTTTCACCGGGTCCGGACACGTCTGGCCTGGCAGCACGCTCAACACGGGCCCCGAGAAAAACTGGATCCTGGCCGGTGTCGGGCGAGGCATCGTGCTCGTCAATGCCAACGAGACGATGTGGCAATTCTTCGAGCGGTACTCGCTGTCCTCAACGCCTCGGTAGATCACAAGGCCCCCGACGCCACCTCCTTCGGTCGCACCGATAGCCTCCTGCGGGCGTTCCGGTTCGAACGGCGCAGTGGGGAGGATCGATGCGACGTTGGGCCACCTCGGAAACGAGGCGAAGACGACTGAGGGCCACGGGAGCCGTTGTCGCTCTCGCGGGTGCTGTGGCATTCGGCGCCGCGTCACCCGCGGCCGCCACAAGTGGTCCCACTCCTGTCACCAGGGCCAGCACGAGCGCCCGCGGAGTCACCTCCAGCGCGATCAACGTGGTCTTCCCGATCATCTCGTTCACGAGCATCGAAGGGGAGTTCGAGATCGAGTCGGATGCCGAATACGGCGAGCAGGCGAAGGCGATTCACCTGTTTGTGAACCAGATCAACGACGCGGGGGGGATAGACGGTCGGAAGATCAATCCGATGATCGTGAGCTTTGACCCGACGAACGTTGACGAGCAGCGATCGCTGTGCAAGCAGTGGACCCAGGGCACCCCGCCCGTGTTCGCCGTTCTTGACGGGCTCGGGACGTTTCAAGGGGTCAACGAGCTCTGCATCACCCGGGAAGGTCATACGCCGATGCTCTCCCAATGGACCACGACCACGAACTGGACGGATCTCGGCTCGCCCTACCTGTGGTGGACGGGAGCTGATGACGCTCCCGTCCTCGCGGCCACGGTGAGCTGGGGCCTCCACTCCGGTCGGCTCGGCCACGGCCAGAAGGTCGCTGTCGTGGTCTCGGACCAGGCCAGCGATCAGAGCGCGCTCCATTCCTTTCTCCTGCCGGATCTGAAGAAAATCGGTGTTGTGCCGCAGGTGGTGACGATCGCCGCAGCCATCGGTGAGACCGCAGGCACCGACTCCGACGCCACCCTGGCGGTGGAACGGCTGAAGGAGGCTGGAGTCCAATCGGTCATACCCTTGTTGCCCGAGAACGCATTCAATCCGTACATCGGTGCCGAGACCTCGCAGAGCTACTTTCCCAAGCTCCTGCTCAGCGACTACCAGTCCGAAATCGAAATTGCCCTGGGGCTCATTCCGATCCCCTACGAGAAGGCGCTCAACGGGCAGGAGGGCGTCACTGCGGAGACGCTGGGTGGGATCGATCTTCCGGTCCCGGAGGCTCAGGGCGGCTACGACCCGGGCGTCCGTAGCTGCTGGACCGTCTGGCACAAGGCCTACCCGCAGACTCCCAAGGGCAATATCAACGACGACATCGAAGAGCAGGGGCCGATCCAGGGCTGGTGCCAAGAGATCCGTCTCTTCGCCAAGGCAGCCACCATGGCGGGGAAGGATCTCAACCGCCGGACGTTCGTCGAGGCGATGTCACGCATCACCAACTTCCCGGGCGGTTACTCTCCCGTCCTGAGCTACGGACCCTCCAACTTCTCTGGACCAACCCAGTACCGGGTGGTCGAGGTCCACGACAATCACCCCCCGACGAGCCAATGCAAACGTGGCAAGGCTCCGGCGCCCGCAGCGGGAGTCTGTTGGGTCGTCGTGCAGAACTGGGCGCCGCTCCCCGACAAGGGTTGAGGTGGCGCGTTCGGTCCACCCCGATCCCTGTGAGCTGTTGCCATGACGGACGTCGTGCGCGGCCGGCTTCTGCCACCCACGGACGTGCCGTCAGTCGGTGAGCGCAACGAGGAGATCGCCCGGATCGGCGGCGTCGTGGTCGAGCAGATCCTGAGCGGCGCGCTCCCTGCACCTCTCGTCTACGACCAGGATCACGACGAGTGGGTCGTGGTGCTGCACGGAGGGGCTGTGCTCGAAGTGGGCGGCGAGCGTCTCGACCTCGAGCCCGGGGACTGGGTCATGCTCCGGGCACACGAGGTCCACCGGCTGATCGAAACGTTGCCCGGAACGAGCTGGCTTGCGCTGCACGCCCGTGGGTGAACGCTCGGAGCCGACTCGCCCCCCGGCGACCCGCTCACTTGCATGCGGCGATGGAGGAGAAAGCGGGTTCTTCACCCCTTACCGTGTACTTCGGGCGGATGAGTGGAACGGGATCGCGCGGCCGGACACGGCAGCCGATTTCGGTCCTCCTGCTGAGCTTTGCCGCCGCCGCCATCGGCGTGACCGCGTACAAGGCACTCGGATCGCATGTCGGCCTCGCCGCGGCCCTGGCCGTCGCCACCACGATCGTGGTCCTGCAGCTCACCCACTCCCTGCATCCCCCGGCCGGGGCGACCGCGCTGATCGCCGTACTCGGGCCGGCCCAAGTGCATCAACTCGGGTATGAGTTTGTGCTCACACCTGTCCTCGCGGGATCCGCCATCCTGCTCGTCGTGGCCGTGGTCGTGAACAACCTTTCCGGGCATGCCACCCGCCACTACCCGACCTTTTGGTGGTGAGTGTGACGGGGGAGTCACCTGCGGACGCGATAGGCGGTCGTCGGCTGCGCGAAGCCCTTGAGGGTCAGAGGAGCAAGACGCTCGTAGCGGAAGCCGCTCGCCGCGGACCGAACCTGTTCTGAGACCACCACCGTCGACGGATCGGCGGCCTCGACCAGGCGGGCGGCGAGATTGACATCATGGCCGTAGACGTCGCCGAACACCGAAACCATGTCTCCCGTGGCGAGTCCGACTCGGACCGGGGGGAGCTTCCCACCGGAGGCGTCGACCAGATCCAGCGCGATCCGGCACGCATCGTCTGCGTCCTCGGTCACGAACATCGCCTCGTCGCCGATCATCTTCACGATCTGGCCATGACCCCTCGTCACGGCGTCGGATGTACGAGCATCGAACTCGATCAGGACATCCGTCAGCTCACGCAAGGACAGCGTCGCGGTCGCCGACGTATAGCCCACGAGGTCGACGAACCCGACCGTTCTCTGCAGCATCACGATCGACTGTTCGGCGTCGGTCGACCACATCCGCTCCGCCACCGCCACGATCTGGCGGCGGAGCACGGCCTCGAGCGTTGTGACGAACGCGGGAAGCAGGGTCTCGGTCATATCTGCGTATTCCTTGACAATGTCCGCGTAGGACCTGCCCTCTGCTCGCCAAGGAAGCTCCACGCGGAGGCGAAAGAGTCCCACGACCGTCTCGGCCAGACGGGCCATCGCACTGCCGGTGACCCGGGCGAGCTGCAACGTTGCCTCCTCGCCGAGCAGATCGTTGTTCGCCCCTGCGAGCAGGCGGACGGCCGCGGCCTCGTCGTCCGTCACCAGTCCGTCAGGGTCCGTTCCGAATCCGACGGCTGTGATCAACCGTTCCGCCGTCGGCCAGTCGATGCCGGCCGACCCCGCGACCTCCCCCAGCGTGAGCGGGCTACGGGGACGAATGGTCCTGTCGAGCGCCAGCTGCCCGAGATTCGTGGACGCCTTCATGTCCTCGAACGTCGCCCCCTGCGCCATCACATAGCGGATGAGCTCCAAGAGCCCTGCCGCATCGGGCGCGTTCGGGTCGTACAGCCCCACGCGTTGCAGCTCGTCGGCATCGGGCTCCGGCCTGTCGTCACGCACCGCACCAGCTTGCCTGACCCGTGCTTCCCGTGAGGTGTTGGTGGCTGCTGATCAGGCCCTTGACTTGATGGCCAGCTTCTCGTGGCGGACGGTGGCCCATCGCAGGAGCACCAGCACCCGGATCGCCCACCAGCCGGGGTCGATCTCGCCTTTGGCCATCGACATCCGGCTCGAGGTGGTGGCGGCGTGGTGGTTGTTGTGGAGCCCCTCGCCGGCGACGAACCAGGCCAGCCACTGGTTGTTGGTGGCCAGGTTGTCGTGCGGCCGCTTGCCCCACTTGTGCCCGATGCCGTTGATGGCACCCCCGCCGAGCAGGTAGATCGAGGCATGGACGACAGCCGCAATCAGGCCGATCTCCCATCCGAAGACTGCCACCAACAGCCCCACGCCCAGCGCAAGGCCCAGGAGGGCGTGATTGAAGAGCAGCTTGTCCCAGCGATCCTCGGGTAGATCCTTCGCGTAGCGGGAAACCTGCTCGGGATTCCTGGCGACTCTGCGGTAGAGGACGGCGTTGCCGAACTGGACCAGGGAGTAACCGAAGATGACCGGCGAGTGGGGGTCGCCTTCCTTATCGGTATGGGCATGGTGCTTGCGGTGCACCGCGACCCATTGCCGGGGTCGGGTCCCCGTCGACATCCAGATGATGAATCGGCACGCGAAGGCGACCGAGGGCCGCATGGTGATCGCCTTGTGCGCCAGAGCCCGGTGGAGGTACACCGTCGTGACGATGAAGGCGATTTGGGAAGTCAGCAGCCCGATCAGGACGGCCACGAGGACCGCGGGCACGTCAAGACTTTAGCTCAGGCGAAGACCGCCCAGAAGTCGCGACACGACCGACTCCCCGGGGCTGAGCGCTCGCGTCGACGGTTCTCCGGAGAGGGGGCCCCGCCGAGGGGGTCTGGCCCGCCTCCTCGCGGCGGGCAGAACAATGCAGGCCCGACGAATCGGACCGATTCGCGCCAAGATGTCCGGCTCCGCCGACATTTCGACACGAGGTGCCACCCATGAGCTTCACGCCGTACGACCGGCCGGTCCGGGCTGCCTTCATCGGCCTGGGTCGCATCTACGACCTCAACGTGCGGGCCTACCTCGACAATCCCGATGTCGAGGTCGTGGCGCTGGTCGACCCGAGCGAGGAGCGCCGCGCCGAGCGCGCAGGGGGCTGGCCGGGGGCGCAGACCTTCGCCTCTGCCGCCGAGCTCGCCGCCAGTGGCCTGGAGGTGGACACGGTGGAGGCGCTGCTCCCGATCCCGCTCCACGAGGAGGGCGTGGTCGAGCTGCTCGGCTACGGCTGGCACGTCAATCTGCAGAAACCGATGTGCAGCGACCTCGGGGCCGCCCGGCGCATGGTGGAGGCAGCTGCCGCCAACGACCGTCTGCTGCGGGTCATGGAGAACTATGTGTTCTACGAGCCCTTGGTGAAGCTGAAGGCGCTCGCGACGTCAGGTGAGCTCGGCGAGATCGGCGGCTACCACATGAAGATGGTGGGCAGCGGCCGCGGTGGCTGGGACGTGCCGGCGAGCAGCTACCACTGGCAGTTCCAACAGATGCGGCGGGGCCGCGGGATCCTGGTCTTCGACGACGGATGGCACAAGCTGGCGACGGCCCTCTGGCTCTTCGGGCCCATCAGAGAGGTGCGAGCCTGGATCGGCGGCACCGAGGTGCTGCCCGGGGTTGAGGTTGACGTGCCGACGACCATCGTCTGGGAGCACGAGAGCGGCGTCCGCGGGGTGTGGGACATCACGCTGGCCCCGGACATGTACCTGCGCTCCGATTACTACACCAACGACGAGCGATGGGAGATCACCGGCCGGGCCGGGTACGCCCGGGTCAACCGCTGCACGGGCCGGGGCATCCAACAGCCGAGCCTCGAGGTGTACCTCGACGGGGAGATGCGCGCCTATCACGCGCTGGACGACGATTGGGCGAGCAGTTTCCGGGACTCGGGTCGGCACTGGTTGCGCTGGCTCAGGACCGGGGACGGGCCCATGCTCTGGAGCGCTGAGGAAGCTGTCGACATACTCCGGTTCGCTCTGGCCGCGTACGCCAGCAGCGCGTCCGGTGGCGCCGGCGTCGCTCCAGCTTCTCTGGCGGAGGAGGAGGACTGAACCTTCGGTCGCTACCATTTTCTCAATGGTCCGACACGAGCCTGCAGCGAGCCTTGGCCGGCGCATTGAAGCGCTGGCCCTGACAGTGCTCCTCTTGGTCGTGACGCTGGTCGTCGGTTGGCTGGTCTGGAGCGTCTTCGAGTGGCGCAACGGGCGGACCCCGAGTTATCGACTCATGGGGCTCCGCGTGGTCAAACGTTCGGATGAGCAACCAATCGGCTTGCTTCGGTCCTTTCTCCGCAGTGGTGTCTGCTGCCCCGTGATGGTTGTTCCGACCATTGTGATCGGTGGCCTCGTTGGCATCTGCTTTGCGATGGGGGCGTCGCCGCCCGATGGCTTGTTGAAGCAGCCGCGGGCAGCGCCGTGGGATCTCGCGACAGCCACGAAGGTGCTCGATGCACGCGCCCAGCCCGCCGTGGAATCCCGCGCCGGCGAGAAACCCATCGACCCCATCGGCGCCGTCGGCACGACGGCGGTGGAAGCACCGCGGTCAAACGGTCACGTCCCGGGCTGATCTTCGGCAGCTGAGCCGACCGTCCTGAAAATCGGATGCAGCGCAACGGGTCCTTGCCATCCGCCCATAACGTGTTAGTCTTAGCTAACATGTCAGCCGGTGAGCGAGACGCAGAAGACGACGCCGGATCTGCTGG
>CAVUWK010000014.1:0-89961 GCA_963745175.1 uncultured Acidimicrobiaceae bacterium | reverse complement strand
TCACTTGCACATTTCAACCTGCAGAGGTCGGTTGTTGTGGGCGTGCCACTGGTTCCCTTGCGCTGGGGCACGTCATCGACCTGACCAAGAAACCGCGCTGAAATGCCGGTAACCGAGAGGGACTTCTTTGGCTCCGAGGACCATCCCCATGGTGCCGACCAGTCACCCCCGATTCCGATTCCGAGGCGTATGGGGCTACCGGAGCCCGCTCGATAACGGCACGGACCGGATGCCCTGCCAAGAAGATACAAGCCGCCCGTTTCCGGGCGGGTCAGCCATTAGCTGCTAGCCCCTCACGGCGAACAGCTTCCAGGTCCCCGGCACGCCTTTGAGATCGTGCTCACCGCGGTTACTGAACTCGATTCCCGAGCCAATCACGAGGTCCTTCACGGTCGTGGAAACGAGGACCTCACCGGGCTGCGCCAGCCCACCAATCCGCGCCCCGATGTGAACTGCGATCCCGGCCAGATCATTGTCCCGAACCTCACATTCTCCTGTGTGAAGTCCACAGCGGACCTCGATGCCGATCTGGTGGGCCCCTTCGGTGACGGCCCTGGCGCAGCGGAGAGCCCGGCCCGGCCCGTCGAAGGCAGCAAGGAACCCGTCCCCGAGGCTCTTGATCTCCCTGCCGCTGAAGCGACCGATCTCCCCCGTGTCAACCGTGTCGTGGCGGTCCAGAAGGTCACGCCAGGCATGATCCCCTAGGGTCGAGGCTCGCTCGGTCGAGCCCACGATGTCGGTGAAGAGCACCGTGGCGAGCATACGATCGATCTCGTGGTCGCCGCGAGTCCCGGTAAGGAACTGCTCGACGAGGTCCATTGCCTCGTCCTCGTCACCAGGCCGAGCACTCAGATGGAAGTCCCCGGGAAGCTCAACAAATGTGGCGTTGGAGATGTGCTCGGCCGTGTAGCGACCCGCCTCCACGGGCACGACGTAATCGCCGCTTCGATGGATCACCAGAGTCGGTGCGCTGATGGTGGAGAAGAACGGATCCGATGTCGACCCGGAGATTCATCTCCAAGAGTTGGCGGGCCGCTCCCGGACTGGCGGCAAAGCGCTCGAAGCGACCCGTCTCCTCCTGCGCGCGTTCGTCGTCTGCGACCCCCATGGATGAAGAAGGGCAACACTGTTCCCGTCCCCCAGTTCTGCTCGACGACGTCGAGTCGGGGAGCAACCGCTTCCTCGGTCCAACCCCATGGCCAGTCGGGCCCCGCGGCAAACCGGGGTCCTGTGCCCCGCAGCACCAGCGCAGATAGCCCGTTCGGGATAGATGGCGGCGAACGCCATGCACATCGGACCACCCTCGGAAACACCGATGAGCGCCGCCCGTTCGCTTCCGGCCGCATCCATCACGGCTCGGATGTCGTCCATGCGTTCTTCGAGAGTTGGCCAGCCTGCGACCCTGTCGGAGAGTCCGGTGCCCCGCTTGTCGAAGACGATCACCCGGCAGAACTGGGAGAGGCGGCGGAAAATATTGGCCCAGTAGGACAGCTCCCAGTTCAACTCCACGTGGGAGATGAAGCCCGGGGCGTAGACCAGGTCGAAGGGTCCTTCGCCAAAGACCTGGTAGGCGATGTGGAGGTCACCGCTCATGGCATAGCGGGTGACGGGCCGGTTCACGACACCAGTGTGGTCCAGGTGAAGCCCCGTCGTGTCACAGGCGTCCTGGAGTCAATCAGGGAGGTCTTCACGCAGGTGTTAGCTGCCTGCTAACCGCCCGACACAGCGGGATCGGTCGGTCTCGGAGTGATCATCTCGCCTTCCCATGTTGCCGGTGGCCGGCACCCGGAACCCTGGCGTTCTGGGTCAGTTCGTTGAGCTTCGCCTCGTGGTCCAGGGCGCGTACCAGGGCACCATTGCTGCCGCCAGAAGTTCATCTGCGGTTCAACTCGTTCCCCAACAGTTGCCGCAAAGGATCACTGTTGCCATCGCGATGAACATGTTGCCACGGGACCGGAGACGTAGCCCATAAGTGCCGAATGCCCCACAGTCCTGGCGCGAGGGGACAGTCCCGGACCCATCACTTGGCTTCGCTCTTAACCATCCAGAGAAATTCGCCCCGCTCGCCGTAGCCGTTGTGACGTGCGTGAAAGCCATTCTTCTCAAGGACTCGAAACGACGGTGCATTCCAGGTGCCAACTGCCACCCATATGCGCCGCCTGCCCGTCGCAAAGGCGGCAGCGCCCCTCCGACCCGCTCCTACCGTGGAAGCGGAGGGACGAACCGATCAGATGTCGGGTTCGAGCTGCGATTGGCTATCAGAGCGGCCGACCAGGATCGAACTGGCATCATCAGCTTGGAAGGCTGAGGTTCTACCATTGAACTACGGCCGCGAATCGGGGAGCAGTCTAAAGCCTTTACTCTCGAGTCCGTGGACGCACTGTACGAGCGGGTGGGTGGGGAGACCTTCTTCGTCGACCTGGTGGAGCGCTTCTATCTCGGCGTGGCCGGCGACCCCTTGCTGCGGCCGCTCTACCCTGACGACCTGCGTGAGTCGTCGCGCCATCTCGCGCTCTTCCTGATGCAGTACTGGGGGGGGCCGGGCACCTACGGCGAGGAGCGCGGGCATCCTCGGCTGCGCATGCGCCACGCTCCTTTCGTCATCGGCCCGGGGGAGCGCGACGCCTGGCTCCGCCACATGCTCGGCGCGCTGACCGAGCTCGAGTCGGCGTCCCGCATCTCGGCCGCCGACGCGCTCGCGTTGCGCGACTATCTCGAGATGGCGGCGAACTCGCTCGTCAACTCCCCTTGAGGGCCAGGCCGATCAGTCCTTGAAATCGGGCGTGCGGCCCTCCTTGCGTGCGGCCACCGACTCCTCGAAGTTGCGTGTCGTGATGCGGACGAAGAGCTGGGAGGTGCCCTCCGCGTCCATGTGGGTCTGCAGGCTGCTGGCGTCCAAGCTGTTCCAGAGCTGGCGCTTGGTCAGCTCGACGCCGGCCCGGCCCCAGCCGTTGATGCGGTCGGCCAGCTCGAAGCAGGCCGGAAGCAGCCCGGCCGGCGCCACGACCCGAGAGACCAGCCCGATGCGGTCCGCTTCGGCCGGGTCGATGTCGCGGCCGGTGAGCATGATCTCGGCCGCCCGCGAGTGGCCCACGGACCGGGGCAGAAGGAAGCTCAGCCCGAGCTCCGCGGCCGTGAGGCCGTTGTTGATGCCCGCCGCCCGGAAATAGGCCTCGTCGGAGGCGATCCTGATGTCCGCGGCCAACGCGAGGCAGAAGCCGCCACCGATGGCGGCCCCGTTGACGGCTGCGATGACGGGCTGGTGGAGGCGCCGGATGGTGGAGATCACGTCGTCGAGCATCTCCATGGAGCGCAGCGCGATGGTCGGGAGCGTGAGGCCGTCCATGTTGGGCATCGTCCCCGGGTTCTCGTGGTCGGCGCCCGAGCAGAACCCGCGACCGGCACCCGTGATGACGACGACCCGTACGGCGTTGTCGTTGCCGATCTCACGCAGCGCGTCGCGGAAGGGGATCATGACGTCGAAGGCCATGGCATTCATGCGTTCCGGCCGGTTCAGCGTGACGACCGCGACCTGGGGGTGGGGCAGGGTGACTTCGGTGAAGGACATCACGGCAGCGTAGGGCGCGGGGTCGGGCGCGACCCGAGCTACCCTTCGTCAGACGGCCGGATCCTTGAGCGGCGCGACATGGGGCTGTTCCTTGCGGGCCATCCAGCGCAGGCGGGCGGCCCGGGCGTCCCAGTCGTAGACGACGGCGGTGCCGGCGATGAAGTCGTTGAGGGCACGCCGGTCGCGTTGGTACACGATGCCGAGGAACCCGATGCCCAACGTGAGGAACAGGGTGATCGCGAGGCCGAGTGTCCGGAAGACGGCCTGCCGTCCACTGATGGGCCCTCCTTGGGCGGTGACGACCTGCAGCCCCAGGATGGCCATGCCGAGCGTCTTGCCGCTCACCGCCCACTGGTAGGTGAAGTAGAGGAACTCCCACGCAACCAGCACGATGAAGGACGCCAGCTGGTGGTTGCTCAGTGTGTAGGAGTGTCCGACCACCAGCTTGACCGCGGCGTTGAGCAATGCGACGCCGAGGGTGTAGATGCCCCACGAGGCGCCGACGTCGGCCGCGAACGCGGCGAGCCGGCTGACCGCGCCGGCGTAGTTCCCCTGGCGACCGACCGTCGAGCGCGACCGGGGGCACCGGCACGGTGCTCACGGTGCCCCTTCCGGCTGCGGTGAGACAAGGAGCGGCGGACCCTTGGGCCAGTCCGCCACCTTCTTGCTGCGTCCCACGAGTTTGTTGCCCCAGCGCTGGATGAAGTCGTCCAACCCGACCCCCTGCGCCCGAATCACGTCGAGGACTTCGGTCAGGACGCCGGTCGTGGAGCGGGCGATGATGGAGCCCAGTTCGGTCTGCTCCACCAAGGCGTCGATGTCGATCTTGTCGACGATGGCGTTGATGTCGACCTTGTCGATGATCTTCTGCACATCCACCCGCTCGACGACCTTCTCGACATCCACCCGCTCGACGACCTTCTCCACGTCGACCCGCTCAATGAGCTTCTCGATGTCGACCTTGTCCAGGAGAGAGTCGATGTCGATCGCGTCGACGATCAACGGCACGATGCGCTCGGCCAACGACTGAGCCAGCTGCTCCATCCGGTTGCCGATCGGGTTGGAGCTCATGAGGCCGCCGGGCTCTGTGACACTTCTGTGATCTTCTCATCCCCGGCCCGTGCGAGTGGGACATCGATCAGGTACCGTCGAGCGGTCGGGGCACGTTGACGAGGAGAAGGCACCGTGGAGTTCGAGCGCTACGAAGACGGAATCCCATCTTGGGTGGATCTGGGCAGCACCGACTTGGCCAAGTCGAGGGAGTTCTACGGGGCGCTCTTCGGCTGGAACTGCCCTGAGGGGCCACCGGAGGCCGGCGGCTATTCGGTCTGCGACCTGGGTGGGAAGACGGTGGCCGGGCTCGGCCCGCAGATGAATCCCGACATGCCGCCGGTCTGGATGACCTACGTCAACGTCGACAGCGCCGACGCCACCGTGGCCCAGGTGTCGGCGAACGGCGGCACCGTCCTCGCTCCCCCCATGGATGTGATGGAGGCGGGCCGCATGGCGGTGTTCGCCGATCCCGTCGGCGCGGTCCTGGGACTCTGGCAGCCCAACCAGCACACTGGGGCCCAGGTGGCCAACGAGCCCGGCACGTACTGCTGGAGCGAGCTGATCACGACGGACCTCGACGCCTCGAAGGCCTTCTACGCCGCCGTGTTCGGATGGGGCGCCGAGGACCAGGGCCCTCCCGGAGGTCCGCCGG
This sequence comes from uncultured Acidimicrobiaceae bacterium, assembly GCA_963745175.1. Classification (GTDB taxonomy): domain Bacteria; phylum Actinomycetota; class Acidimicrobiia; order Acidimicrobiales; family RAAP-2; genus Bog-473. The sequence continues at coordinate 84,688 of CAVUWK010000014.1, read as the reverse complement.
CCTACACGGAGTGGAAGGTCACGGGGAAGTCGGTCGGTGGGATGATGGCCAAGACGCCCGACATGCCGGCGGACATGCCGGCGAATTGGGGCGTTTACTTCGCCGTGGCCGACACCGATGCCACCGTGGGCAAGGCGCAGGAACTCGGCGCCAGTTTGTTCATGGGACCGACCGACATCGAACCCGGGCGCTTCGCCGTGCTCGCCGACAACGTCGGCGCCGTGTTCAGCGTCCTGCAGCTCAAGGGATAGGGGGGCCGCCACCATGGAGCGCCGCCGACTCGGACGGACTGGTCACGAGAGCAGCGTGGCCGTGCTCGGTGGCGCGGCCTGCTGGGCCGCCACGGTCGAGGAAGCCGGCGACTGGCTCCGGCTGGCGCTCGGCCACGGTGTCAACCACCTCGACATCGCGCCGCAGTACGGCGCGGCCGAGTCGGTGGTGGGTCCGCACCTGGCGGCCCATCGGGACGAGCTGTTCATCGCGGGCAAGACGTTGCGGGCCAATCCCGACGGCGTCACCGACCAGTTCGACACGACTCGCCGGCTGCTCAACGCGGACGTCCTGGACCTCTACCAGGCCCACGCCGTCACCTCACTCGAAGAGCTCGACCGACGCTCGCCGGCGCTCGAGCGGATCCTGTCGCTGCGCGACGCCGGCCACACCCGCTTCGCCGGGATCACCGGGCACGACATCGAGGTCCCGCGCGCGCACCTCGAGGCGCTGCGACGCTTCGACCTCGACACCGTGATGTTCCCGGTCTATCCCGCCCTATGGGCCCGCCCCGAGTACCGCGAGCCGGCCGAGGAGCTCCTCGCCCTGTGCGCCGAGCGCGACCTGGGCGTCATGGTCATCAAGGCGGCGGCGCGCCGCCCCTGGGCCGACCGGCGACCGCTGGCCGAAGCCATCGACGGGAGTGCCGCCACGTCCGGGCGCTGGGCCGACTCGTGGTACGAGCCGCAGGCCGGCGACGACGAGCTCGATCGCGGCATCCATTTCGCCCTCTCCACGCCCGGTGTGCACGCGTTCTGCACGCCGGGGGACATCGCGCTACTGCCCCGCGTGCTCGGGTCGGCCGAGCGGTACGCGCCGATGGGCGACGAGCGGCGGCGCGCCGCCGTCGAGGCCATGGCCGCCGAGGAGCTCATCTTCCCCATGCCCCGCTGAGGCGGGGACACCTGGTTCAGGCCGCCTGCAGCGCCGCCACCACGTGGAGGAAGGCCTCGTCGTCTTCGGTGGCGGGCGGGGGCGACACCACCACGCCCTCACCCAGTCCGGCAAAGCGGTCGCGCAACAGGCCCGGGAGCTCCTCGAAGGTGCCGCACGGGACGAGGGTGTCGAGGATCTCGTCGGACAGCACGTCGGCCAGGTCGTCCCACTGGTCGTGGCGGACCAGCTCGCGCAGGCGGGATCCGACATCGGTCCAGCCGTAGAGCTCCAGCGTCGGGGCGTAGGCGGGCGTCGAGTACAAGAAGGCCAGCAGCCGACGCTGGCGCTCCCGCTCGGCCGCCACCGCGTCGAGCGAGGATCCGGTGATGACGGACGTGCCGATGACGGTCTCGAACCCGACGGCGCGCAGATCCCGTCCCGCCCTGCGCGCCCCGTCGGCCAGTGCGGGGAGGCAGGTCTCGCGCAGGTAGCGCGGGTTCGAGTTGGTCGGGTGGCTGACGAAACCGTCCGCCACTGCCCCCGCCAGCTCGCAGGCCCGGCGCTGCACCCCGCCGAGGTAGATCGGCGGTGGCGCCGTCGCCGCGTCCGGGCCCGGGTTGAAGTAAGGCTGCAGTCGGGTGACCCGGTAGTGCGGACTCTCGTAGGCGGGCGCCGCACCAGAGGCGAACGACGCGAAGACCGCCCGCACCGCCCCGACGTAGTCCCCGAGGCGGCCGATCGGGTTCTCGCCGAACGGCACGCCGTAGCGATCCTCGATGTTCTGGCGGATCTGCGTCCCGAGGCCCAGCTCGAAACGGCCGCCGCTCAGCTTGGCGATGTCCCATGCCGCGTAGGCGAGAAGGGTCGGGCTTCGGGTGAAGGCCAAGGTCACGCTGGTGCGGACGATGATGCGCTCGGTGTGCTCGGCGACGAGCAGCGCCACGGCCAGCGAGTCATGCACGGTCTCGGCCACGTGCAGCCCGTCGTAGCCGAGTCGCTCCACCCGCTGGGCGTGGGCCACGGCCTCGGTCAGGCCGAGGCGCGGGTCCATGCCCGCGTAGACCTTCACGACGAGGGGCCGGCGGTGTTCTGCTCCCTGCCCCGTGCCACGATCCTCTCACGTTCGGTGGACAGGCGGGACTGGTCGAAGTGCTCCGCCATCCACTCCCGTGACCACCGCTGCTCCTCGGCCAACGCAGCGCGTCCTGACAATGCGCTCATCTCCTCGTAGCCGCGCCGGAGCTCGCGTACGTACTCGGATGGGATGGAGGCGATGGTGGCAGCCAGCTCGCGGGCCCGGGTGAGCAGAAACCCGTGGGGGACCACCTCGACCACCAGACCCCAGTCCCGTGCGGTCTCGGCGTCGATGTAGTCGCCGGTGAAGCTCATGCGACGTGCCCGGTCGATGCCGATGAGCTGGGGCAGCCGGATCGTCATTCCTCCTCCTGGCATGACGCCCACGCGGACATGGGTGTCGGCGAAGCGCGCCCGCTCCGACGCGATGAGAAAGTCACAGCACATCGCGAGCTCCAGCCCACCCGTGACCGTCGGACCGTTGATGGCGCCGATCACGGGAGTCGCGTGCTGCGCCATCATGGCGAAGCGCTGGGCCGGCGCACGCTGGCGTTCCTTCTGGGCAGCGCGGCTCTCGTTGGAGAGGGACTTGAGGTCCATGCCGGCGCAGAAGGCTGGGTCCGCACCGGTGAGCACCATGCACCCCACGTCATCCCGGGCGTCAAGGCCCGTGATGGCCTCGTCGAGCTCCTTGTGGAGCTCGCCCGAGATCGCGTTGCGCGACTCCGGACGGTTGAGGGTGACGGTGGCCACCCGGTCTTCGACCTCGACCAACACCAGCATCAGGGTTGCCTCCCCACGTCGTGAGCCCTCATGATCGGCCTTCGGGCTGCCCGGGCACCAATCCCTCGAAGGTGCCGGGCCAGGGTCGCCAAGCGCTCTCCGACCTCTTCGCCGGGCGGTGGCGCCGGGACATCCGGGCAGTCTGGCAGAGGGCCGGACGGCTGTCCCGCTCAGTCAGCTCCGCTCGACCCACTCCGAGTGCAACAAGGCGAAGCAATCGGCGTCGCGCTGTTCGCCCTCAATGCGTTCCCAGCCCCGCAGTGTCGCCTCGCGCTGGAAACCGACCGCCTCGGCCGTCCGGGCGGACGCCACGTTCCAAGGCTCGACGAAGAGATGCAGGCGCGGGATGGCGAGCGTGTCGAACGCGAACGACACCAGGGCACGCAAGGCGCAGGCCGCGAGGCCCTGGCCACGCGCGGCCGTGACGAGCCAGTAGCCGATGGAGGCGCGCCCGCTCTCGATCTCCTGCAGCCAGAGCCCGATGGCACCGACACCTGCCTTGGGATCGGTCTCGAGCGCGACCACGAAGGAGTAGCCGTCGCCCTCGGTGCTGCGCGCGTGCTGGCGCTCGATGAAGGCCCGGCCGGAGTCGTCCGTGTACGTCCGCGGCACCGACGAGATGGAGGGGATGAAGGGATCGGCCGCGGCCTGGCGCACCATGGCCAGATCCGCGATCGCGTAGGGCCGGAGCACGACCGGAGGGGAGGCCAGTTCCGGGACGCGCAACGGGGGGGTGAAGGTCGTGGGGTCGAAGTCGCTCATCGAAGCGTGAAATACCCAGGAACGAGGTGGTGCGCCGTGTCGAGGTATCCCTTGGCCTCGGGCAGGCCCCCGAAGCGGCCGTGGCTCCAGCGCACCTCGATGTGCCCGACCACGGAGTGCACCGCATGCGATACGCGGTCGCGCACGACGGCCTCCCACCCCACCCGGGGTTGTCCGCCCAGCTGGCCCTCCATCGTGATGGCGATCAGTTGGAACTGCTGGCGCCAGTCCCACGAGGTGGCGATGCGGAGCCGCAGCGAGCGGTCCGCCGAGGAGCCCAGCACGAAGTAGGGCGCACTCCCGATGCGCAGGAGGCGCCAGAGCATGGCCTCGCCCGTCCCGCCACGGTCGTCCATGGCCGCCTCCCAGCGGCGGGCGGAGGCTCGGGCGACCGCGCCGGACAGCGTCGCGTAGAGATCCTTGGCGCTCCCGGGCCAACCGGAACGGAGCCACTGGCCGAGCGCGTCGCGCTGGGGGACCGTGAGCTCGACGGCGCGGGATGGCAGATCGTGCAGCGATGCGGGTGGCACTGCTGCGCCTCGACGTCCACCGGACGCGTGCGTTTCGGCGGTCGGAGCGTCGCCGAGGCCCGGGAGCGCCGGGCTGGCAGGGGGGCGTCCAGGTCGCTCCGGGTGGGCCGTCGGCTCACGCGACGGCGCACCCTCCTCCTGGCGCCGGGCGGCGAGACGGACGGCCTCGTACAGGGCCTGGTACTCGGTCGGCGCCACCTCGGCGTACCAGTCACCGCCACCGGGGAGGACCTCCCGCGCCGCCCGGCCACCGCGGCCCTGCCCGCCGAAGAGAAGCGAGTCGAACACGCTGGTCGGGGAGACGTTGAAGAGGATGCTCGAGAGGTACTTGCAGCTCACGAGGTAGACGTGGTCGACCCGCAGGTCGATGGGCGCGACCTCGTCGCCCGGGGCGCGGCCCGTTCCCTTCCACTCGATCACCTGGGGGAGGCGCCCCCGAAGGCCGTCGTCGGCGGTCAAGAAGGCCTGCCCGTTCGCCCAGGCGGCGTGGAATTCCGCATCGTAGGCACCGCCCACCCGTAAGCGGTCCAGGCGCTCCCACATCTCAGGCGAAAGGCTGCGCATCACCGGGGTGCGCGACTGCACCGCCTCCCCGACGTCGGCCAAACCGAGCATGCCGAGAGCCGTGCCGAGCTCGGTCACCGTGGTGCGGTCGCTCGGCATGGACGCATCCTCCCACCCGCAGACAGCACCGTTCCCATCGACACGCACGGGCCGCCGGCAGCCTTACCGGCGCTTTACCGGGCCCTTGTACGTTGCGCCGGACACAGGAGGACGAGCCGACAGCACGCCATCGGCTCGCACGGAGGGGAGCAGCGTCATGTGCGCAATCGAGACGACCACGGGCATCTTGGTGAGGACGAAGATCTTCCCGCTGGCCTTTCTGCTCTTGCTCTTCAAGACGAACGTGACCATCGACGGGAGCACCTCGGTCCTGAAGTGGGGTGATCACCTGTTCGTCGTTGCTCCGGGCACGCACGACGTCAAGGTGTCCTTCCGCTACCTCTTCTCGCAGCGACAGGGAGAGGCCGCCCTCACGGTCGAGGTCGTGGCCAACAAGACGACCACCGTGCTCTACCGGTCGCCGTTCCTCGTGTTCCTGGGCGGGTCCATGAAGGTCGTCGGGTCATGACCATGCCACCACCACCCGGCGACACTGTCACGGCAGCGACGCCGCACTCGGCGTCAGGGGCGACGTACCCGGACCTGCCTGTTCCCGAAGAGCCCCTCCCTGTGCTCGCCAGGCTGCCCGAGCGGGCCAAGCAGCGAAGGTGGACCGTCCTGCTGCGGGCGATCCTGGCCATCCCTCTGGCGGTGGCCGTCCTCTTCGTGGGCATTGCCGCAGGGGTGTGTGTGGTCCTCGGCTGGTTCGCCGCGCTCGTCATGGGTCGAGCCCCGCAGTTCGTGCGGACGATCGTGACGGCCTACTTGCGGATGATGCTGCGGCTCGAGGCATACCTCTTCCTCCTCACCGACCGCTTCCCCCCGTTCAGTGTGGACGACGTGCCCGAGTATCACGCCAACCTCGCAGTGCCACCCGCCACCCGGTTGAACCGCGCTGCCGTTCTCTTCCGAGTCGTGCTGATTATCCCTGCCGGCATCGCGGTGCGCGTGGTGGGACTCGGTCTGTACGTCCTGTCCTTCTTCATGTGGGTGTGGGTCCTCATCACGGGCTGGCTCCCGAAGCCGGTCCACGAGGTGTACGGGGTGTTCATTCGCTACGAGGTCCGGGTCCTCGGCTACCTCGGCCTTCTCGTCCCGACCTATCCGGGCGAGGTGTTCGGCGACCTCGCGCAGCCGGCGCCCGTTCTCGCCCCGGGTGCCGACGCTCCCGGCCTGGACATCGATGGGCCGGCGCTCGCATCACCCGCACCACCACTCCCACCGGAGCCGCAGCCCTGGATGCTCGTCCTCAGCATGGGAGCGAAGCGCTTCCTCCTGGGGACCATCGTGCTCGGCATCGGCGCGGCCATCGGCCTCGGGGTGCTCGAGACCTCGATCGGCAACCACGCCAACCTGGTGCAGGTGAACAATCAGCTGGTGTCCAGCCTCGACCAGTTCAGCGCGACCGCCCAGAACTGTCAGAGCGTGCCGTGCCTCGAGCAGGCCGACCGGGTGCTCTCGGGGCAGCTGGGCTCCTTCGTGAGCGCCATCGAGGGCTCGGACCGCGCCGGAGTGAGCCAGGACCTTGTCACGCAGGTCACCACCGCCGCGCAGCGCGCCGAACAGGTGACGGGGACCCTGGCCCTGGCCGGGCCCACGCTTTCCGACTACCGCAGCGTCGCCACCCGCGTCGACGCGGCACAGACGTTGAAGGCCCTGATCACCGCCCAGAACCAGTTCGTCGCTGCGGTGAATGCGTCGCGCCTGGGTTAGGAAGGAACGCAGCGGAGCGCTCGCTACTCGGTGAAGAGGGGAGTGAGCTGGAGCTCGAGCGGCCCGACCGGCGCGTCGGCGGTCAGGTGCAGCTCGGTGCTCTCGTAGACGTCGACCGCCGTCCCCGTGCGGGCGATGAAGGCGAACACGGCGTCGCCCCAGCGCTCCTCGCGCAAGGCCTGGCGAAGCGCGGCGCGCTCCCCGGGTGGTAGGTCACGACCGGGGGTCTTGGCCACCAGCTGGCAGGCCAGCACCCAGTTCAACGTCTCCAGGTCCTCGGCGACGAACACGCGCGGCGGGTCCTCGCGCACGACCGCGCAGGCGACGACCGCGCCCACCTCAGACCGTGCCCGGCGTCACGTCCGCTGCGGACCAGAACCCCGCCCGCGGCGCCCCGTAGCGCCCGCCCGCGTAGGTCGCCAGCCGGGCCCGGGCGTCGGCGGACAGGAGGTCGATGGCGTCGTAGATCCCACCTGGACCGGGGGCCCGCAGGGCGCGGTCCGCCTCGGTGCCGGGCCGGGGGAGCTGCGTCGTGAGGACCACGAAGGGAGCGAGCCGCGGGCGGCCATGACGTTGGCCCGGCCGAGCGCCCGCCAGACCGTCTCGGAGCGGGCCATGCCGCCCCGGTAGGCCGAGTTCGGGCCGGCGACGTCGAAGTACCACGTCCGTCCCGCCGCATCACTGCCCGTGAAGTCGACAGCCATGCCCAGCCCGCGCAGGCGGCGGTTGGGCCGCACGTCGGCGAAGCCGGCCGACTCGAGCGCCGCCCGGGCCAGCGTGGCGGCCGACGTCCCGTCGAACGCCACAACCTCGCCCGACCCCGCACCCGCACCCGCCACCGGCACCTCGCCCGCCAGCCGCTCACGGGACAGCGACACGTACACCGGGTCGAGGTCGTACCCGATTGCATCCCGACCGCAGCGCAGCGCCGCCACGAGGGTGGAGCCCGATCCGGCGAAGGGGTCGACCACGAGATCGCCTCGATACGTGTAGAGCTCCATCAGCCGCTGCGGCAGCTCGACGGGGAAGGGGGCAGGGTGCCGCACGCGCACCGCGCTCTCCGGCGGGATGTCCCACACGTCGAGCGTCAGCGCCATGAAGTCGTCCGCGCCGATGCTGCTCTCGTGGGGCAGCCCCTCGCGGCGGCGCTCCTTGGGGAGCGCGCCCGCCCGAAGCGGCCCTTGCTCGCCACGATGACGCGCTCGGTCACGTCGCGCAGCACCGGGTTGGCGGGGGAGCGGAAGGAGCCCCAGGCGCAGGAGCCGCTGGCCCCTTCGCCCTTCTGCCAGACGATCTCGCCCCGGGGCAGCAGGTGCAGGTCGTCCTGCAAGATGGTCGTGACGTCGGCCGCCAGGCTCCGATAGGGCTTGCGACCGAGGTTGGCCACGTTGACGGCGATGCGGCCGCCTGGCTCGAGCACCCGCTTGCACTCGGCGAAGACGTCGCGCAGCAGATCGAGGTACTCGAGGTAGGAGCCGGGCACGCCCTCCCGGTCGAGCTCCTCTTCGTACTGCTTCCCGGCGAAGTACGGGGGTGAGGTGACGACGAGGGCGACGGAGGCGTCAGCCACCGCGTCCATCCGGCGGGCGTCGCCCTGGATGCAGGAGACGCCGGGCTCGTGCGGATTGACGTGCTCGTCGGCGCTGAGCTCGGGTGCCTCGAAGCGGTCGTAGAAGGCGTCCGCCACGTGGGACTCGCGGCGCCCGACACCGAAGTTTGAGGTCGCGGTGCGACGGCGAGGCGGCATGAGGTCGGCTCGAACCCTACCGGCCGGCCCGCGAGGGAGCCAGGATCCGGGGGCGCACGGGGGGCATGGCGGTCACCCTAAAGAACTGCTGTGACAGGCGCCCGCCGGCCGGTGCGGGACCGCACGGCGACCCGGCCCGCTACATCTCGTAGACGACGAACGACGTGGGCTGCCCGACCTGGTCGTAGAGCGAGCGCGCCCGCCCGTTGTACTGCTGGGTGTGCCAGTAGACCCGGTCGGCCCCGCGCTGGGCGCCGGCCTCCTTGACCGCGACCAGCAGGGCGCGCCCGACGTCGTGGCCCCGGGCCGTGGGCGCCACGAAGAGGTCCTCCAGGTAGCACTTGGGGCGCCGGGACCAGGTCGAGGCGTGCACGACGCAGTTGGCCATCCCGATGCCCCGCCCGGCGTCGTCGAGCGCCAGCAGGCCGAACAGGCCGTCGTCGCCGGCGCAGAGGCGGTCGAAGGTGGCCGTGGTGGTGGAGTCGGGGAGCTCGGCCCGGTAGAAGGCGAGGTAGCCGCCCCAGAGGGCCCGCCAGTCGTCCCAGTCCTCGCGTTGGAGAGCCCGGATGGTGCCCACCCCGTCAGCTTCCCATCGACCGGTGCCGGGGGCCGGGATCCACCCGCCGGGCCTATCGTTCGGCCATGGCTGAACCGGCCCTCTCGCAGCTCTACGGCGATTCCCGGGCCCGCCTGCTCACGCTGGTCATCGGGCTCGACGAGACGGGATTGGCCGCCCCCGTGCCCGCCTGTCCCGGCTGGAGCGTGCGCGACGTCGTGGGCCACCTGACGGCGGTGGGGGAGGACGTGCTGGAAGGCCGCCTGACCGGGCCGCCGACCGAGGAGCAGTCAGCCGCGCAGGTGGCCCGCTTCCGGCGCCGGCCGTTCCCCGAGGTGCTGGCCCGCTGGGACGAGTTGGCGCCCCGGTTCGCTGCGGCGATCGACGGCTTCGAGGTCTGGCCGGCCGTGCTCGACGTGGCCACCCACGAGCAGGACATCCGGGGCGCGCTCGGCGCGCCGGGCGCCCGCGACACCGAGGTGGTCCGCCTCGGGTCCGACCGCCTCTTGACGTGGCTGCACCCGCCCGTGCCTCTCCGGGTGGTGGTGGAGGACGGGTCCTACGACCTCGGCCCCGCGGGCCCATCCCATCCCAACGGCGGGGCGGCGATCGTGCTCACGACGGACCGGTTCGAGGCCTTTCGCTGGCGGCTCGGCCGCCGGAGCCGGCGCCAGCTGGCCGACCTCGACTGGACCGGCGACCCGTCGCCCGTGCTCGAGCATCTCGTCGTGTTCGGCCCGGCGGCCACCGACATCCACGAGTAGCGCCACCGGACGGTCCCGCATGAAGCTGACGCTCGACCTGCACGACATCTACAACCGGGGCGGCGACATCGACCGGGCTCTGCAGGACGTCATTGACGAGGCGGTGGCCAAGAAGGCCAAGCTGGTCGAGATCATCCCCGGCAAGGGGAGCGGCCAGCTGAAGAAGCGGGTCCTGCGCTTCCTCGACCGCAAGGACATCAAGCCGCTCTACCACCGGGTGGAGAAGGACTCGCACAACTTCGGCCGCGTCTTCGTGCACTTCCGGCCGAAATGAGCGGAATCGGGGGTGTGGCCTGGACTCTGGTGACTCGCGCCGGTGGGGCCGGGCCTACGTCCGCTTGGCCGTATTGCAGCCTTCCGAAACACGGCCATTTACGGAAGGATCCTCCACTAGCCTTCTGTGCGTGGCGGCATTTACGGAAGGATCCGTATCCCGGGGGCACGAGGTCCCGATCGTGTGGCGCGGGATGCAGCTGAGGGCATGGGTGCCGACACCACTCGCCGAGCAGGACTTTGAGCTGGGCAACCGGGCGACGCGGATGACAGAGCGCGCGGCCGCCGCGGTCGTGTCGGCCGGGAAGCGCTCAGCCCGTTTCGGGCCTCTCGCCACTTTGCTCCTGCGTTCCGAGGGGGTGGCGTCCAGCTTCATCGAAGGACTCCAGGCGCCGCTTGCCGACGTGGCCGCGGCCGAGGTTGGCGATGTGCTCAGTGACGCGGCGTCCTACGTGGCCGACAACCTCGGTGCGGTCGTGGGCGCCCTCTCCTCCCCCGACGGCCCCTCGCCCGGGCAGATCTCCTCGAATGGCACCGCAGGCTCATGGAGTCGGGTCGTGGCCTGCCCGCGCACATGGTTGGCTCCTATCGCACGGAGCAGTCCTGGGTCGGGGGCACCTCACCGCGCGACGCCGCCTATGTGCCACCGCCGCCCGAGCTCGTCGGCGAGCTCATGGACGACCTGGTCGCCTTCGCCAACGACGACGCCCTCGACCCCGTCACCCAGGCCGCCGTCCTGCACTCACAATTCGAGTCCATCCATCCCTTCGGCGACGGCAACGGGCGCATCGGGCGCATCCTGATCGGCTGGGTGCTCTCGCATCGCCTCGACCTCACCGTCCCGCCGCCCGTGAGCGTGCTCATCGCCCGGGATCCCGGGGGGTATCTCGCCGGCCTGACACTGTTTCGCATGGGCGGCCTCGACGTGTGGGTCGAGTGGGTGGCGAAGGCGCTCCAGCGCAGCAGCGAGGCGGCGGATGAGTTGATGTCGAGCGCCGAGGCCCTCGTGGCTGTATGGCGAAGGCGCCTCGTCGGCGTGCGCGAGGACGCCAGCGCACACAGGGTGATCGAGCTGCTGGAGGAGCAGCCCGTGCTGTCGGCGGCGGTCATCGCCGATCGCCTCGGAGTCTCCGCCCGCTCCGGACAGTCCGCTCTCGCGACGTTGGCGCGGCACGGCATCGTGGAGCGCTACCGGCCGGAGCAGGCCGGCCCCGGGCGCCCCACCCAGTACTTCATGGCCACGGAGCTGTTGGAGCTCGTGGCGGGATGGCCTCGGAGCTGAGCATCGAAGCAGCCCGCCACTCCGGGCCGCCGGCTACTTCGGCGCCCGCCGCCTGCGCCCCGGCCGGTCGCGCCCCTCGAACTTCTCGCGGACCTGGGCCCGGCGGGCCTGGAGCTCGCGATGGGTGAGGCCCTCGGTCGACTCGTCGAGGCCGAAGCCCGCCTTGATCCCCGCCATGTCCGGTGCCCAGTCGTCGGCCTGCTCGAGCCCGAGCTGGGCCATGATGCGCTCGCCGTGCTTGGCCGCGAACAGCAGCGCGATCGCCTCGACCTCGGCGAAGAGGTCGAGATCGGGCGCGAGCGTGGCGATGGCGCCGTCGAGAAACATCATGTTCTTCACGAAGAGCATGAGCTCCTTGGGCAGCCGGGCGCCGATCCCGAGCAGTGTTTTGATGGAGCGCTGCATCTCGGCCACCAGCTCGTCGGCGGTCAGCGTCGTCGGGTCGACCGGGGGCCGGTCGAGGCCCAGCACGTCGATGATGTGCTGCACGTCGACGTCCTCGGGAAAGGCGCCCAGGTCGCGCATGGCGCCGACCTGTACGGGGATATCCCCGTTGGAGGCGCCGACGACGAGCGAGAGCAGGGCCAGCCGCTTGGCCTCGGTCAGGCGGCCCGTGATGCCGAAGTCCAGCAGAGCGGTCTTCCCCGAGGGCAGTACGAAGAGGTTCCCCCCGTGCAGGTCCCCGTGGAAGATGCCGTAGAACAGTGCGCCCTCCAGGAAGCCGATCATCCCGGCCCGCACGACCGCCTCGGTGTCGATGCCGGCCGCCTGCATGCCGACGACGTCGCTGAAGTGGAAGCCATCGAGCCGTTCCATCACCAGCATGCGGCGTGTCACGAGCGTCGGATGGGGCCGGGGCACGACGAAGTCGCGCTGGTCGAGTGCGGCGAAGGTGGCCGCAACATCGAGCATGTTCTCGGCCTCGAGCCGGAAGTCGAGCTCCTCCACGATCGTCTCGGCGAACAGCTCCACCAGCGCCGGTGGGTTGGCCAGGGCGGCCACCGGGATCCGTCCCACGAGGTGGGGGGCCAGCCACGACATGACGGCGAGATCCTGGCGCACCCGCGCCGCCACCGACGGGCGCTGGACCTTGACGACCACCGGGGTGCCGTCGACCAGCGTGGCCGCGTGCACCTGCGCGATGGAGGCGGCGGCGAGCGGCGTGTGCTCGACCGAGGCGAAGGTGGACGAGAGGGGGCCGCCCAGCTCCTCGGTCAGGACCCGCTCGACCACCGACCAGGGCTCGGCGGTCACCTGGTCGCGGCACCACTTGAACTCGGCCACCAATTCGGCCGGGAAGATGCCGTCACCGGACGCGATGATCTGACCCAGCTTGATGTAGGTCGGGCCCAGCTGCTCGGCCACCACGCGCAGCCGCCGCGAGAGGCCGGCGATCGACGCCGTGCCCCCGCGCCGGCGCTCCTGGAGGTACCACAGCCCGAGGGCGCCGCCGATGTGCCGCACCGTCGTTCCCAGCCGCCGAACCGGTGGCAAGGTGCGGGTCTGCGTCAGTGAGGGGAGCGAGGCGGTGAGGCGGGCGCGCACGCCGGCCAAGCCGCGGCGCCAGGCCAGCGCCTCCGGCTCGATGGTCCACGGCCCCGCCTCGCTGAACGTGCCCAGGTCGAGGTCAGCAGACGCCACGGGAGGAGCCTATGGGTGCGACGGCCGGGTTCAGGGCTGCACGAGGCCCGACTGGAACGCGAAGACCACCGCCTGGACGCGGTCACGCAGCCCGAGTTTCGCCAGCAGGCGACCGACGTGGGACTTGACCGTGGCCTCGGACACGTACAGGCGCTCGGCGATCTCCGCGTTGGACAGCCCGTCGGCCACGGCCAGCAGCACTTCGCGTTCGCGCTCGGTCAGGCTGGCCAACGCCGGGTGCTCGCCGGTGCCATCGCCTCCCGCCGCGGCACCGTCGGCGAGGTCGGGCAGCGTCGCGGCGTACTCCTCGAGCAGCCGGCGGGTGATGCGGGGCGACACCACGGCGTCGCCCCGGGCCACGGTCCGGATGGCCGAGATGAGGTCTGCCGGCGGGACGTCCTTGAGCAGGAACCCGCTGGCGCCCGCCCGCAGGGCGCTGAAGGCGTACTCGTCGAGGTCGAAGGTGGTCAGGATCAGCACGCGGGTCGCTTCCCCGGCCGCCGACGCGGTGATGGCCCGGGTGGCCTCGATCCCGTCGAGGACGGGCATGCGCACGTCCATCAGGACGACGTCGGGCCGGTACAGCTCCACGAGGCGGACGGCGTCGGCACCGTCGGGCGCCTCGCCGACGATCTCCATGCCCTCCTCGGCCTCGAGGATCATGCGGAAGCCCTTGCGCAAGAGCGCCTGATCGTCCGCCAGCACGACCCTGATCGTCATGCGGGCGCGGGCGCCTTGCAGTCGCGCAGCGTGGCCGCCACCTCCCAGCCACCCGACGAGCGCGGCCCGGCTCGCAGCGTCCCGCCGAACGCGGTGGCCCGCTCCGCCATGCCCGCCAGACCGTGGCCCCCTCCCGCCGTCGCCGCCCGCCCGTTCCCGCTCCCGTCCCCATTCCCATTCCCGTTCATCGACGGCGACAGCGACGAGGGGCCCGTCACCCCGGTTCGGCCGTCGTCGGTGATCTGCACCGACACGTCGGGATCGGCGAAGGCCAGCCGCACCTCCACGGCGGCGGGCTCGTCGGCGTGCTTGAGGGCGTTGGTGAGGGCCTCCTGCACAATGCGGTAGACCGTCAGCCCGGCCGCCTCTGACACCTCGAAGGGCGCGCCCACGTAGCGGACCGAGACGTCGAGTCCCGTCCCCCGCACGCGCTCGACCAGCGGATCGAGCTCACGCAGGCCCGGTTGGGGCGCGAGCGGCGGGCGCTCCGTCGCGCCGACGGTGCCACCGGAGCCGTTCGCCCCGGCCGGCGTCGGTTCCTCGCGCAGCACGCCGAGCATCCGCCGCATGTCGGTCAGAGCCTGGCGTCCCGTGCTGGAGACCTCATGGATCGCCTCCGCCGCGCGCGCCGGGTCCGCTGTCTGGGCCATGGAGGCGGCGTCGGCCAGGGTCACCATCACCTGGATGTTGTGCGAGACCACGTCGTGCATCTCCCGCGCGATGCGCGCCCGCTCGGTGACCGCGGCCAGCGTCGCCTGCTGGTCGCGCTCGAGCTCCAATCGCTCGGCGCGCTCGGCGAGCCAGTCCAGCTGGCTGCGCAGGGCCCGGACCACCACCCCGGCGAGCAGCGCAGTGAAGACCAGGCCGGTGAGGAACACGAAGGACTTGACGTCGTTGCCCGTGGGCGTCCAGCGCGCCGTGGCCATCACGACACCCACTTCGAGGATGATCGTGGCCAGCGCGACGAAGAGCCAAGCGGACTCGAGGGCCACCGTGTAGAGGGCGACGAGGAGCGCGCTGTCGGCCAGGGCCGGACCGGTCACGAGCCACTGCGTGAAGGCCACGGCGGCAATGACGAGGAAGACCGTCACCGGCGCCCGGCGCCGGAAGACAAGTGGGAAGACGAGCGCCGCCACGAACCAGAGGTCGGGCCGTGTGGCCGTGCGCTCGATCACCCAGCCCGAGCACAGGAAGAACAGCCCGGCGGCGAGGACGACGTCGACGAGGGTGGCGTAGCGGCGGTCCACGGCACGAAGCCAGTCCCAGACCCGCCAGGCCCCGTCGCTCTGTCGATCGGGCGCCTCCCCGGCCGGCGCGTCGCTGCGTGTGTTCCGGGGCCGGAGCCACTCGGGGTAGAGGTGACGTGAGCTGGGGGCCATCGGATCCTTCGTTCCCAGGCGGGAGGACCATGGTAGTGCCGCCTGAGCTGGGCCTCCCTTCGGGAACCACCCTGGTCTCACCTTCCCAGCCTCCCTGGTGGAGGACGCGGCGGTGCTCATCCCCAAGAATGAAACGTGGGTGGGCGGATCATTCCTGCGGACGATTCGGCCCGGGCTGTTCCGGCCGTACGTTCAAAGGGTCAAAGCCCATCGGGCGGTGCGAGGGAGCGGGCGTGGTCCGCCCCGAGCATGCAGCGCACCTCGCGCCGCCCGTGGTAACGGCGCTGTCGCGTAGAAGCCCGCCCGTCTCTCGTCAGCAACGCGCCGCGGCGCTCCGGCAGGCCTCGAGGTCGTCGAAGGCTCGAGTCACATCGTCGGGGGTGAACGCGAAGAAGAGCGCGGCCACCGCGTCCGCGCCGGCTTCGGCGTAGCGCTCCACCCATTCGGGCGTCAGCTGGTTGAAGTAGGGGCACACCGTGATGCGCAGCTCGTCGCGGGTGCGACCGGCCTTGGCCAGCTCTTCGTCGAGGGCGGCCAGGCCGGCCGCCAGCTCGTCGGGTGAGCGGTTGAAGGTGTGCCAGCCCTGTCCCAGGCGGGCCGCCCGGCGCAGCGCCGCCGGCGTCTCGCCGCCGATGTGGATCGGAGGAGGCTGCTGCACGGGCTTGGGGTACATCTCGCACGCGGGCAGGTCGTAGATCTCGCCGTGGAAGGAGGAGGTGTCGTCGAGCCAGAGCGTGCGGAGCACCTCGAGGTACTCGTCGGTCCGGCGGCCCCGGCGCTGCCAGGGCACGTGCAGGACGTCGAACTCCTCCTTGAGCCAGCCGACGCCGACGCCGAGGTCGACCCGCCCGCCCGAGAGCCAGTCGAGCGAGCTGACCTCCTTGGCCGTGTAGACGGGGTTGCGCTGGGGGAGGAGCAGCATGGCCGTGCCGAGCCGGACGGTGGACGTCCGCGCCGCCAGGTAGGTCAGGGTGACCATCGGCTCGAGGAGGCCGCTGCCCGACGGGGCCGGGATGCGCCCGTCCTCGGCGTAGGGGTAGTGGCTCTCGTAGTGCTCGAAGAGCACCACGTGCTCACCCACCCAGATCGTCGCGATGCCGCGGTCCTCGGCCCCCACGGCCACCGCGTCGAGGAGCGCGGCGGTGGTCATCGGGCTCGCCGTCGGCATCCACAGGTCGAACTTCACGTCACGTCCCCAGTCCCCGGCACACGAACGAACACATCTCGTCGGCGGCTTGGGCGACCGGGACCGGGGAGGGCTCGCCCGCCCGGACCGACAGCGCGCCGTAGATCTGCTGTCCGACGAGCACCACGGCGCGCTCGGGGTCGAGGTCGGACCGGAAGTCCCCGCTGGCGGTGCCCGCCACGACCAGGTCCTCGAGGACGCGGATCATGTCGAGCCCGATCATCATGAGCGCGCCGCCCACCGCCTCCGAACCGGCGGCGTTGGTGGTCGACTGGACCGCCATGGCGAGGCGGAAGAAGGCGGGGCTCTCGTCGATCCGCTCGAGCAGGCCGACGATGAGCCCGTGCAGCCGCTCGACCGGCGTCGCGCCCTCGTCCTGCACGAGCGCGATGGTCTGCTGCAGCCGGTCGTACATGGATTGCACGCAGGCCCGCAGGAGCTCGTCCCGGTTGGCGAAGTAGACGTAGACGGTGGAGCGGGCCACCCCGGCCTGGGCGGCGATCTCGTCCATGGAGACGTCGGTGGAGCCGCGCTCGCCGAAGAGCCGGCGCGCCGTGTCGACGATCTGGTCCCGTCGGAAGTCACGGATGACGTCCTTCAACGCGTCGGGTGCGCGTCGCGGCACCGTACCCTCCCTCAACCCGCCGGCTCAGGAGCCGATGCGAGCGGAAGGGGTGAACGCAACGGGTAGGTGCTTGACGCCATTGATGAACTGGGACTGTAGGCGCTGCACCTCACCGTCCCGGCGAATGTCGGGCATCCGGTCCAACAGGTGTTCGAACATGACCCGGATCTCCATCCGGGCCAGGTTGGCCCCGAGGCAGAAGTGGGGGCCGCCACCGCCGAAGGCGATGTGGGGGTTGGGGTCCCGGCCGACGTCGAACGTGTCGGGATCCGTGAATACGTCCTCGTCCCGGTTGGCCGACGCGTGGAAGAAGACGACCTTGTCCCCGGCGGCCAGCTTGGTGTTGCTGAGCTCGACGTCGCACATGGCGGTGCGCCGGAAGTTCATAACGGGCGTGACGAAGCGCAGCATCTCCTCGACGGCGGTTGGCAGGAGGCTGCGGTCCGCCAGGAGGCGCTGCCACTGGTCGGGGTTCTGGAAGAAGGCATGCATGGCGCCGGACATGAGGTTGCGGGTGGTCTCGTTCCCGGCGACGGTCAGCAGGAGGAAGAAGAGCTCGAGCTCCAGGTCGCTCAGGCGCTCGCCGCCGACCTCGACGCCCGTGAGCACGCTCATGAGGTCGGCGTGCGGGTCGATCCGCTTCTTCCCGAAGAGCTCGGCGGCGTAGGCGTAGAGCTCCATGGCGGCAGTGAGGGCGATCTCGGCCTCGGCCTGGTACTCGGGGTCCGCATTGCCGACCATACGGTTGGACCAGTCGAACATGCGGTGGCGGTCCTCCTGCGGCACGCCGAGCAGCTCGGCGATGACCTGCAGGGGCAGCTCGGCCGATATCTGGGTGACGAAGTCGGCCTCCCCCCTCTCGATCACCTCGTCGATGATGGCGTCGGAGGAGCGGTGGATGCTCTCCTCGAGGTCGCGCACCATGCGGGGGGTGAAACCCTTGTTGACCAGGCGCCGGT
Source organism: uncultured Acidimicrobiaceae bacterium (assembly GCA_963745175.1). Lineage (GTDB taxonomy): Bacteria > Actinomycetota > Acidimicrobiia > Acidimicrobiales > RAAP-2 > Bog-473. The sequence continues at coordinate 66,885 of CAVUWK010000014.1, read as the reverse complement.
AGCGGGTGTGCAGCGGGGGGTCCATGTTGAGCATCATCAGGCCCTGCTGGGCGACCTCGTCCGCACCGAGCTCGAAGGGCATGGTGCCCTGGGCGGCGGAGCTGAAGCGCTCGTAGTCCCGGTTCACGGTGACGCAGTCCTCGTATCGGGTGACGGCCCAGAAGCCGGGGCCGCCGGGCTCGTCCTGCCAGTGGACGGGGTCGTGGCGGCGCAGATGGGCCAGCCAGGGGTGGGGGACTCCGGCCACGTAGGACCGCGGATCCGAGAGGTCGACAGGGGCCACGCCCGCCAGGGTGCTCATGATGTGACAACTCCTCTGATCTATCGGACATACTGTCCGATACCCCGGATGCTAAGTCCTGAGGGCCCGCCAGTCAACGCAAGCGCCGCGTCAGCCCTCCGGCGGGATCACTCGGGAGGTCGGTCGACCGCGGTCTTGGGCACGATGGCGACCGACTTCGTCGGGTCGTCGGGATCGAGGATGACCTGGAGTCGCTGATCCGCGTCCGGGGGCTCCCCCGGCACTGCGGCGACGATGGCGATCTCGTGCGCGGGCGGGGCGAAGACCGCCTGCAAACCCCGGGCGAGGCCGGTGCCGACGGCGCCCAAGGCCGATTCGCGGCGCCAGCTGTCGAAGCCGCCGGCGTCCTCCTCCTCGATCGGGGTCTCCGCAAGTTCGTCCGGTCCTTCGACCGGGATGCCCTCGACGGCTTCGGGGTCACCTTCCGCTGCCATGGTGCCCATCCTCGCAGGGATCGGGGCCGTTTCCACGACGCTCAGGTCCGAACGCCTCGTCACCCCGTGCCGCCTCGCGGAGTTCCCATGTGCCATGCCGAGCACACGTCGCAGCGATACACGTCGAGCTCCACGCCCGATTCCTGTCTGCGCACGTATGCCGCGGTCAACGCGTCGTGTTGGCTGGCGTAGGCGGCCTTCGGGAGGCCGTCGGCGCGCCAGTGTGATCCGAGGCCCGCGATTCGGTTGCCACCGTCGGTCTGCTGACCTTGGCCCTTCTGTGCATTGTTGCGACGGGGCATCGGACCATTCTGGTGGTTGGGCCGTGCTCCGGAGCGGAGCATCGAGGCGGTGGTGGACGGTCAGGCCCCGACGCGACCTGGACCCGACAGAGGGGGAAAAGGGGCCGAGTCCGGCGCGCCGGGACCGCCTTAGGTTACCGGTCGCCCCTGCCGGCGATCACGTGATTGGCTCTGATTGCACCGGATCAGCGCGCGACGCGAACGACCGTCTGGCCTGGCCTTCTGTCGCCACATGCCGCGAGCGCTTCCGATCTTCCGACGTCTGCGCCGCGAATGGGCAGGAGGCGGTCTTGGTCAGCGGTCGAGGGCTCTGCCACCATCTCTGTCATGGCAAAGACCGTGATAGTCAAGCTGACCGATGACATGGATGGCGGAGACGCCGACGAGACCATCGAGTTTGCCCTCGACGGGACGTCCTACGAGATCGACCTGAGTACGGCCAACGCGTCCAAGCTTCGGGGGGCGCTCCAGCCGTACATGGCGAAGGGACGGGCCCGCGGCGACCGCGTGCGACCCCGGTCTGGTCGGGCCGGCACCGCTGCGGCCGAGACCAGCCTCTACTCCCAGCTGAGCGCTGACGAGAAGGCCCGTTTCCGGGCCTGGGCGAACATGGCAACGGCGCGCCGGATCAGTGACGCCCGGATAAAGAGCTGGGTGGCGGCCGGGAAGCCCTGAGCGGGTCCCGCGGCTCGGACCGGGAGAGTCGATGTCGCCCGGTCGCGCCGGGCGGAGCTTCAGGCCAGACTGAGGATCCCATAGGTATTGCAGAGTCCCATGAGATCGATCAGCAAGAAGGCCGAGACCACGACGATGACGACGGGTGCCTTCCAGCGACTGCTGCCCTGGCGCGCCACTGGGGGCATGTACCACAGAGGCAGCGACGCGCCCATCTGGGCCAGGTGGATCCCGATCGGCACCGCCCCTTCGGCGATCGGCGCGTCCGGGTCGGCGGCCAGAGCCAGGGCGGTGAGCTCCGCGTCGGTCAGCTCGCTTCCGCCGTCGGTCAGCATTCCGTCGGGATCCACGCCATCCACCTTCATAAGGGCCAAGCTACCTGTCTGAACCTGGGCAGGCACGACAGGGACTCATCGGAGGTGATGAGGATGGCCGAGGAAGAGCCCCGGACGGCGCAGCCGGTGGTGGCGTCCGAGCCTGACGTGACTGTGGGCGGGACCGCAGGAAGTCCGAAGGCGCCCGGGTGGTACCCGAGTCGCACGAACCCGAGCGACCAGACCTACTGGGACGGCCAGAACTGGACGGGCAGGAGGAGGTGGACCGCCGGCAAGGGGTGGCTGGTGGCGGGCGACGCGCCGCAAGAGGTGGCCGCCAACGATTCGAGCCCGCACCAACCCGGGCCTCGCCTGTCGGCCAACCCCTACGCTTCCACGCCGACTTCGTCGAGGTCGAAGGCGACCGGCTTCACAGTGAACATGGGTGTTTTCTTGCTCCTGGTCAGCGGGATCGCCCTGATGTACGGGTCCGTCGGGGCGTGGGTGCACGTCAGTGGCAATGTGGGCGTCGCCGATCTGCACCTGTCCTTCAACGGCATCGATCCCGGGGTCGCCACCCTCATCGGCGTCAACGGCTGGGTGACGTTCATCGGCGGCACATTGCTCGTGATCTTCGCCTGCTTCGAGATGACCTCGGAGGAGCTCCAGCTGGCGATCCTCACGACCCTCATCGCCGCCGTGACGCTGGTCTTCGCCACATACGACATGTTCCGCATCGTGCAGAAGATCTCGCAGGTGCCTTCCAGCACCACCGCCACCGCCAGCGTCGGGTGGGGCCTGATCTGCGTGCTCAGTGCCGCCGTGCTCGCCACGCTCGTCGCACTCGTGAGCCTGCTGCAGCGCTGAGGTTCGTCGGGCCAGCGACCGGTCTTCCCGACCGGCCGCCGGCCCTCGGAACTACTGCGGGGGACCTGACGAGAGCTGCACGGTGGCCGTGTGGGTCTGGCCCGACCCGTCGGTCCAACCGATGCTCACCTTGTCGCCGGGGTGGTATGCGCTGATGGCGGTGGTGAGGTCGTTGGCGGTACCGATCGTCTTGCCACCGAGGGTCGTGATGACGTCGCCGGCGGCCAGGCCGGCCTCTTGGGCGGGACCGTTGGTGACGACGCTGGCGATGGAGGCCCCGGAGACCGACGACCCGGTGTTGCCGGAGTTGCCTCCGAAGAAGCCACCGAAGCCGCCTCCGCCGCCACCGCTGCCGGAGTTGCCGGAGTTGTCACTCGCAGCATTGATCTCGACGCCCAGGAACGCGGTCTGACCGATGTGAACGGTCGACGAACCCGACCCGGCCTCGATCGTCCGAGCGATGCTGAGGGCGGCGTTGATCGGGATGGCGTAGCCCTGGTTCCCCGAGGACTGGTCGTTCGACTGGAACGAGAAGCCGGCGGAGGCCGCCGTGTCGATGCCGAGCACCTCACCTGAGGTGTTGACGAGGGCGCCACCCGAGTCACCGGGCTGGATGTCGGCGTTGGTCTGAATCAGGCCGCTCAGCTGCTCTGAGGTGCCGTCACCCTCGTCGCTCGCGGTGATCGACTGGTTGAGGGCCGTGACCGTTCCGCCCGCCGCGCTCGGCGTGCCCCCCGTGCCGCCGGCGTTGCCGACGCCGACGACGTCCTGGCCGACCGAGGCATTGGAGGAGTTGCCGAGGGTGGCCGTCTGCAGTCCCGAGGCGTTGTGCAGCTGCAGGACGGCGACGTCCTTCGTCCGGTCGTAGCCGACCACGCTGGCCGTGTAGGTGTTGTGGTTGCCGACGTCGGTCACGCTGATGCTCGTGGCGCCGTCGATGACGTGGTTGTTGGTGAGGATCACACCGTTGGACGTCAGCACGATGCCCGTGCCTGCGGCCTGCTCCTGCTGGAAGCCGAGGGTCGTGTTGATGTCGACGAGACCCGGGTCGACCTTCGATGCGATGGCGTCGGCGTCGCTCGGGCCGGACGAGTTGGACGAGCCGGAGTTACCACTCGCGGAGTTGCCCGAGCCACCGAAGGTCCCGTTTCCGAACGGGGAACCGTTGCCGAACGGGTTGCCCGACCCCGAGCCGCCCCCGGAGCCCGAGGGCACACGCGCGCCGCCCGACGAGGGTGCGAAGGCCTGGGTGCTCGGGCTGTTGTTCGTCGCGGCGTGGCCGATGCCGATGCCGGCGCCCAGGACGGCGATCGCGGCGGCGCCGGCCAGGAGGCCGTTGCGGACGCGGTGATTGGTGCTGCCAGCCGCTGCGGCGGGGGCCGGCGGCGCCGGCCACATCGGGGCGCCGGGGTCGGTGGGCGGCGGGCCGCCGACCGGGGACGCGGGTGCGTCGCCGAGCATGGGATTGCCAGCCAAGGCGCCCATGGCGTAGGTGCCCTGGGGGGGAGTCGTGCCCGAACCCTGGGGGACACCCATCGGGGGCGTGTCGGGCTGCTGGGGGAGGGGGAGCGGCTCCTCTGCGGCCGGCGCAGATGCAGCCGGCATCATCGGGATGGCGGCCTCACTCGTTGTCTCTGCCTCACCCGTTGGCTCCGGCAGAGCGGTCGGCGCGGTGTCCGACGGCGAGCCGTCCGCGGCTTCCCCGGTCGTCTGGTCGTTCTGATCCTCGGTCATGTCTGCGGTCCTCCGTCTGAGCTCGGGCGGCCCGGGCTCTTCACGTCTTCCATTGGACAGGTCGGGTCTGTACGCCAGGTCAGAGAAAGCTATGACCGGGATAAATGTTGTCTGTGCGGCCCCGATGTCGGTGGAATTCCGCGTCGCCCACGGCCGGATGGCTCAGGAGGCGTCCCGGACTGGACGGACGCCAATCGCGACGAGCCCGGTCGGGTCTACGCTTGAAGCCGAGGATCTGAACCTCTGCCTACATCATTGGGGGGCCGATGGAAACCGGCATCTTCGACGCGGACAGCCATCTCATGGAGACGCCCGAGTGGCTGGGAACCTACGCCGACGCGGCTCTGCGCGACCGTCTGGGCTCGCTTGGCCTGGAGGGAGCCGGGGCTGGAGCGTCGGAGCTCATGGCCAGCCTGCCCGAGCTGTGGGAGACCCACCGTCACCAGGACATCGGGCCCGAGGTCCTCAAGGGCCCGAAGGGGTGGATGGCGCCCGGGGCCCTCGACACCGAGGTGCGGTCCAGAGTGCTGGACGCCCTGGAGATCGACGCCCAGCTCGTCTTCCCGACGTTCGCCCTGGGCCACTTCTCACGCAGCAAGGATCCCGAGGTGCTCTACGGCGGGACCGAGGCCCTCAACCGGGCCATGACCGCCTTCTGCGCCCCCGATCCGCGGCTCAAGGCCGTCGGCTACCTGCCCCTCAACGACCCGGAGCGTGCCCGCGGGACCCTGGAGGAGGCGCTCGAGGCCGGGGTGGCGGCGGTCTGGGTCCCCTCGGACGCACCGGGGGACTTCTCTCCCACCCACGTGGACCTGGAGCCCGTGTGGGCCCGCCTGGCTGAGGCCGGAGTGCCCTTCGTGCTCCACGTGGGAGGGGGAAGGCTCCTGCCCAAGGCGTTCCACAACAACGGCCGCCCCCGCCCCAAGGACTGGCTCGGCGGGGGTGAGAACCTGCGCTCCAAGGACTTCCCGGTCGTCCATCACTCGCCGGAGCGCTTTCTCGCCTGCATGGCGCTCGACGGGGTCTTCGAGCGTCACCCGACGCTCCGCGGTGCGGCCATTGAGCTCGGGGCGAGCTGGGTGCCCGGCCTTCTCCGCAACGTCGACCACGCGCTGCACTCGTTCTCCAAATTCGAACCGGCACTCCAGGAGCTGACGCTGCTTCCCTCGGAGTACCTGCGCCGCCAGGTGCGCTTCACACCGTTCGCGTTCGAGGACACGGCCTGGCTGCTCGAGCAGTGCGGTCCCGACCTGTTCATGTTCTCGACCGACTACCCGCATCCCGAAGGGGGCAGGCGTCCGTTCGAGGCCTTCGGCGACGCGGTGGCCGGATTCGACGCGTCGACCCGGGAGCGGTTCTTCTGGCGCAACGGGGCCGAGCTCCTCGGCCTGGCCTGAGCGTGGGCGGCCGGGTGGCGACGGCCGGGCGGACGGCACTCACGGTCGAGCCGGTCGCCGGCGCTCTGGGCGCCTCCGTGACGGGCATCGACCTGGCCCAGGTCTCCGGGGCGGACGAGCTGAGCGGGTTGCGCCGGGCCCTGGCCGACCACCTCGTCCTCTTCCTCCCCGACCAGAAGTTGGACCTCGATGGCCTCGAGAGGGTGACCGACCTGCTGGGCGGCCGCGACGTCACGCCCTTCGTGGATCCGCTCGAGGACCGCCCCTACGTGATCCGGGTCATCAAGGAGCCCACCGACGTCCTGAATTTCGCCAACGCCTGGCACAGCGACCTGAGCTACCTGCCGGCGCCCCCGGCCTACACCCTCCTGCACGCCTGGGACGTGCCCGATCACGGGGGCGACACCGTCTGGTCGAACCAGTATCTCGCCTACGACAGCCTCTCGCGCGGCTTGAAGTCGACGTTAGAGAGCCTCAGGGCCGTGCACTCGGCCGGGATGGCCTATGGCACGGGCGGGCTCCTCGACCAGGTGAAGGACCTGACCTCCATGGCCATCGCGCCGTCGCCGGAGGCCTATGCCGAGCACGTCCACCCGGCGGTGATCGTCCACCCGGACACCGGCAAGGAGGCGTTGTACCTCAACCCCGTCTACACCACCCGGTTCGAGGGTTGGACGAAGGAGGAGTCTCGGGCGCTGCTCGAGCACCTCCACCGGCACAGCATCAACGAGAACTTCACCTGCCGGCTGCGCTGGTCCGTCGGAACTTTGGCGATCTGGGACAACCGATGCACGATGCACAACGCGCTGAACGATTACACGGGCGTCCGCCGCGAGATGTACCGCACCAGTGTGCGAGGCAGCCCGCCGAGCGGCGTGCGCTGAGATCCGGCTGCCGTGCGGCTACCCGAAAGTCAGAACGTACGCGGCCGACCGGAGACCGCGGGGCTGAGCCCCCAGTGGCAGCGGCGGCCGACGCGCTCGGGGCCTGATCGACGGACGTGCTCGGACTCAGCCGAGAGCGCGCGGTCCAGCGCATCCCCGAGATCTCCCTGGCGCGCCTCGACGCCGCGCACGTCGACCCGCCACTCGTAGTCGGCCGACTCCAGCGCGCCGTCGGTGCTGATGATGGCCGCGTCCGGGCAGGCGCGGCGGGCGATGGAGAGAAGCTGGAACCGGGCGTCGTAGGTGTCGCGCCCGGGAGGACGGAGCCACAGCGCCCGTGAGATGCCGGGTGACTCGATCACCACAACCCAGCGGGGCCCCTGGCGGCAGAGGTAGAGCGTCGCGCCACCGACCATTGCCTGTTGTCCGTGGGCACTGAACCTGCTTCGTTGTTCCATCGCTTAGAAGAACACCCTTCCCTCGGGAAGCTTGCTGGGCCGAATTTCCCATAGGGGGACCCGACGATGCGGGAGTTCGCGCTGCGTTGTCGGAAGATTGTTCATTCGACGGCCGCTGTCCCGTCTGTCCATTCGATGTTCCCCATGTTGGCAGACCCCCCCGTTTCGAGACCAGTGCCGAAGTGCCCCTCGTGGCCTGTTGGGGTGCGTGTCCGGAGGGTGGCGGGCGCACGCGCCCTCGATAGCGTGGCATCCGTGACGGGGGACGACGTGCGCGCCGCGGCCGAGTTGTGTCGGAGGGTCCTGGAGCCGGCGCTCGGCGTGACGTGGAGCGTTGCGGTCCCGGGACTCGAGTTCACCGTCGCCTCCGTGGTGGCCCACGCCGCCGAAGCGCCGCTGTGGTACTCGGTCGACCTGTGGAGCGGGCGCGAGAACGCCGCCTTCGAGGTGAAAGTCCTCCCTGACGCCGCCAACGCCAGCCTCCTGACCAGCCTGGTGGCGGCCTCGGCCGCACTCGCGGCGGGGGTCGACACCGCGCCACCCGGCACTCGGGGCTTCCACCCCTTCGGCTCGCCCGATCCCGAAGGGTTCGCTGCGATGGGGTGTGACGAGCTCTTGGTGCACGGCGACGACGCCGCCGCGGGCTCGGCGTGCCCTTCACGCCGGACCGGCGGCTGGCCGCCGCCGTCCTCACCCGACTCTTTCCCTGGCACGCCGTGGGTCCCGACGACGATCCGTGGGAATTGCTGCTGTGGGCCAACGGACGTATCGAGGTCCCGGGGCGAGCCCGCCAGGGCAGGTGGCGCTGGCACTGCGCTCCGCTCTCCGAATGGGACGGCGCGGGCCGCTGAACGGCGCCGCGAACCGGCGAGCGGCGTGCCCGCGGGCTACGGGAGAAGCGGTGCGGCCACCGGGTGGACGACCGCGGTGAGCATCACCACCATGAGCGCGCCCTGCAGGCATGCCATGAGTCCGACCACCGCCCCTTCCAGGGAGCGCGGCAGCTTCCAGGCGAACGCCACGAAGAGCGGGAAGGCCGCCATGGTGTAGCGCGGGATGCTGTCGGTGAAGTATGCGCTGTAGCCGATCAGCAACGCGCCGACCGTGTACACCCACCAGCTGGCCGGTATGGCGGCGACGGCTCCACCGATGGCGCGCAGGCCATGCGACATGCGATCGAGGAGCCAGAGGCCAACGAACCCGAGGACCAGCGCAGCGCCTGCCATGGCATCGGGCAAGAAGGTTGCCCCGTGGGGGCCCTGCTGCAGCGCGGCGAGGGTGGCGTCCATCGGGGTCAAGAACCAGATGAAATGCTGGCCCTGCCAGAACCGCTCCGCCGAGAGGAAGGCCACGGGGGTGCCCACCATGGCCCAGCCGTAGGCCATGAAGGACGCGAGCCCGAGTGGCGCGACCAGCGCGGCGGCGAAGGGGCGCCACGCCCGTCCGCGCCAGGCCGCCGGCAGGGCCGTGACGAGCACGGCCAGGATCACGACGACGCCGGCGTTTCGGGTCAGCCCGGCGACACATGCGCACAGGGCCGCGGTGATCCAGTAACGCCGCGACAAGGCGAAGAGGCACGTGGCGGCCGCGGTGAGGAAGAGGCCCTCGGTATAGGCGAGGGAAAGGACGTACGCCGTCGGGCAGAAGACGAAGAGCAACACGGCTCGGTCTGCCAGCCGGTTCCCGAAGATCTCCCGCACGGCCAGCCAGATGGCGAGGGCCGAGGTCAGCCCGAAGACGAAGGCGGCGACGACCGCGGCGTCGGGCAGGCTGAGGCGCGTGACGTCGGCGACGGCCCGTATCGCCGCCGGGAACGCGGGAAAGAAGGCCCAGCGGTTCCCATCACCCTCGCTGACCAGGTGATGGGGATAGCCGTGTTGCGCGATCATCAGGTACCAGCGACCGTCCCAGACCGAGCCCATGGTCTGGACCACGCGCAGTCGGTGAAACATGGACCGCGCGATCAGCGCCGCCCCGAGGACGGCGATCCGCGACAGCAGGTAGTAGCAGGCTGGGCGCAGCAGGGGACGTCCCCGTGCGGCGAGATCCGCCAAGCCGCCTGGCTGCGCCTCCAGCAGCAGCGCCGCGGGGTCGGTGGCCTCGGACGGTCGCGTGGCGGCCGGCGGAGGCGACGCGGGCGCGTCGATGAGCCCGGTCACCGGGAGGGCGTGGGGATCGCGACGTCGCTCAGCGTCGACGCCGACACGGGCGGTGGGAACGCCCAGCTGCGCAGGAGCGTGAAACGGAGCAGGGCGGCCGCGCAGCTGGCGACGGTGGCAGCCACCGCGTCGCCGATAAGCGAGGGTCCGGCCACCGCGTTGGCCACGGCGATGGCGCCCGTCGTGGCCAGCAGGCTGACGCCGTACAGGACCGCGATGACCGTGACGAAGGACGGTTGCCCGGACACGCTTCGGACACCCGCCGGTGAGCGGCGGGCCAGCGAACGGTGCAGCGCCGTGTTGACCAGGGTGCAGAACGCGAGGGCAGAGGCGTTGGCCAGCCCGGGCCCGAAGGCGGACCATCCGGCGGCGAAGAGCAGCAGATAGCTCATGGTGCTCAACACGCCCACCCCGGCGAAGGAAAGGAGCTGATCGGCGGTGGCCGGGCTCTGCCCGGAAGTGCTGGCCGGGACGTGCGCCCGCGCCCGTGCCCGTGCAAGCTGCCGATCCCGCGCCAGACGCCAGATCCCACGCAGGTCTTCCAGCGCGGTGTGGACGATATCGACGGACGAGTTGGGGTCGTCCGTCCAGTCCACCGGCGTTTCCGAGATGCGCACCCCCAGCCGTTCAGCCGTAACGATCAGTTCGGTGTCGAAGAACCATTCGTTGTCGCCCACCAGAGGCAGGATCTCCAGCGCGCGCACACGCCGGATGGCCTTGAAACCACACTGGAAATCGGAGACCCGGCTGCGCAGCGAGAGCCGGACGATATGGCTGTACGCCCGCGAGATCAGCTCGCGCTTGGGGCCGCGCACGACCCGGGACCCGCGGGCCAAGCGGGTGCCCACGGCGAGGTCGCTGTGCCCGGAGAGCACCGATCCCACGAGTGGGAGAAGGGCGGAGAGGGACGTGGACAGGTCCACGTCCATGTAGGCCACCACGTCGGCCTCGCTGGCCGACCAGGCCGTGCGGAGCGCGTAGCCGCGGCCCTTGCGGGAGAGGATGAGGGCCTCCACGCCGTCGAGAGTCGACGCCAGCCGCTGGGCCACCAGCGCGGTGCCGTCGGAGCTGCCGTTGTCGACGATCGTCACCAGCGTCCGGAACGGGAAGGACTCGTCGAGATACCGGCGCAGTCGCGTGATACCGGACTCGAGGTGCAGCGCCTCGTTGTAGACCGGGACCACGACCTCGACTTTGAGCGTGGCGCCGGTGGGGTCGGAACTCGGCCGCGGAACACCACGGCGGCCCTCGTGCCGCCGCCGCGCCAGCCCTTCCCGAGCGGCCGTCCACGACCTGAGCCGCAGGTTCCATCCGATCCCCCCCAAAGGACACGAGCAGCGTGGCAGACGATGCCGCGGCGGCCCGCAGGTTTCCCCTTGTCAGGGTACGGATGGTGGCCTACGCCCGCATGGGCCAAAAGGACCAGATTCGGTCAGGTGGCGGGGTGGCGGCGCCGACCGCTGCTTCAGGGGGCCCGGCGCAGGGTGACGGTGACGTGACGGACGGTCGGCGCGAGGCGCACCGTTCCCGTGGCCTGGTTGACAGCGCCTGCCGAGGTGGCGGCAACGTTGCCGATGAAGGAGGGCAGTTGGAAGAGGACCGGACCGGCCGGTGCCGCACCGCGCAAGGTCAGCGAGACCGAGCGGCCGGACGACGCGATGGTGAGGCCGGAACGGCGGCCCGCTGTGGTCGGGAAGTTGCTCACCGAGAGTCGCTCGTCGTGACCCAGCCATGCGGGGGGCACGCCCCGTCCGACCACCAGGGATCCGTCCGACCGCTCGGCCACGAGGGAGTCCAGGAGCACCTTGTCGGCACCCGCGATGCCCCAGGCGTGGGGCGACGAGCCCTGCCCGGTGGCCGGGTGCCGGCCGACCCAGGGGGAGTGGGGGTCGGGCGCGCTGGAGCTCTCCCACCACGACAACGGCCCGCTCTGTCCATTGGCGATCATGAACTCGTAGTCCAAGATCCCCTGGTCCCGGTGGCCGGCGCTGGCCAGACCGGCCGAGCCCTGCGCCGCGTTGTACGCGCTCGAGTAGTACTCACCCGGGAAGCCGCCGGTCGTGTCCGGCGGGAGCAGCCCGCGCAGGCGGCCGAAGCCGTAGGAATAGGTGGCATCGATCAGCGTCTGGCCGGGACCGCTGATGGTCGCACCGAGAAGGGAGCCCTCCCAGGCCCAGTTGCCGATCGGCGAGGTCCAGTTCGCATCCATGGGGTTGCTGCAGCGGTTGGTCGTGTTGGGCTGGAGCAACGAGCAGGGCAGGTAGTCGAGGTGGTTTTGGCTGATGGTCTGATCCAGCACCGCGTTGGTTGCGTTGAGAAGACTGGCGTACTCCGTCGCCGCCCAGGTCGCCTCCCCGGCGTCGCCGAGCGTCGATGCGATGTCGCGGTACGCGGCCAGTCCGAGGAGGGCCTCGAAGTCGTCGGTGGTCCAGTATCCCTGCGTGTCGATGTCGTCGGTGGCCTCCATCGTGCCCATGGGGCCGGTCCGGTCGGCCGCGATGTCGTGGGCCGTGTCCTCGATGCTCGGTTCCGAGGAGCCGGCGCCCCCGGCGGCGAAGTTCTGCGCCACGAACGCCCGGTCCCCGGTCTTGAGCAGGTAGACGGCCCAGGGGACGGAATAGGTCCAGAGACCGTCGACGTATTGGCCCTGAGCCCCGACCACGCTGCGTGCCTCGGTCAGAAGTGCGTGGGCGTCGGTGAAGGCGCCCTGCGTGAACAGGTTGGTCAGGATCCCGACGACGTCGTGGCTGAACTCGCTCTCGTAGCCGTTGACACCGGTATCGAGGGCGTTGCCGCTGCGTGTGATCTGCGTCGTGATGAAGCCGCTCTTGTAGGCGTCGACGAGTGAGGGGTCCGGGACGCGGACCTGGGCGATGCCGGCCAGCTGCGCGTTCCAGAAGGCGCGCATGTGCGCGAAGTGCGTGTTGAAGCTCCCCGCGCCGGCGAGGGCCTGGCCACTCGGCCAGGCGGCAGCCGAGGCGAAGCGGTCGGAGACCATGACGTAGTCGTGGTCGACGGCACGATGCGGCGGAACGGCGTCGGGCGCGCCGTCGAGAGGCACGAGCGCAGGGGAGGCGAGCGGGTCGGCCGTCACCGTGTGGCCGGTCGGGTTGTCGACGTGCACGCGGCTGTAGACGACGACGTAGGCATCGCCGCCCAGGACGACGCGGTCGGCGAACTCGGTGATGGCCACGGTGGCACCTCCGGTCGTGAACGTGGTCACCTGTGCCGGCAGGTAGCCGCCGGCATCGGCCCAGGTGGCCCGCTGCCCGTCGTAGATGCCGAACCCGAAGTCCTGAAAGAGCCCGTCGGGACCGTCCTGGACGACGAAGGTGCCGCCGAGGCAGGTGATGACGCTGTTGTGGTCGCCCTGCCACCCGATGGCCGAGGCCGTGCCGTCTGCGCCGGTAAAGGCGTCCGTGGTGACGTTGAAGGAGCATCGATACGCCTGCTGTGGCCCTGGGGCCGTGCCGGCGCCCGTGCTCGCAGCCGACGCGACGCCGCCCGTGGCGGGAGGGACGGCGGCGCCCACGAAGGAACCGACCGCAGCGACCGCTCCGGCGACGAGGAGGCGACGCCCGGACGTGATGACCTCGGCGACTCCGAACACGCGTGCCTCTCTACCAGAAGAAGCGGCGGAGACCGCCTCTCAGGGACGGAACACGACTTTGATGGCGTGCGACGTCTGCCGGTCGATGGCCGCCTCAATGGCTTGCCGGTAGTCCTCCAGCTCGAACTCGTGGGTCACGACCACGGAGTCCGGCAGGAGTCCGGCGGCGAGCACGTCGAGCGCCCGGTCGACGGAGTGCCGGTCCGCGCCGCCGGCGAGTCCGGGTGACGAGTGGGCGTCCACCGTGTGGTCGATGGAGCCCACCAGCGCCGCCTCCTTGTACCAGATGGGCGTGAGGTCGACCTCGCTGATCCCGGCCGCCCCGAGCAGAAGGACGGTCCCCCGATGGCCCACGGCACGCAGCGCCTCGGTCACGGATCCCGGCGATCCCACCGCCTCGACGACGTAGGGGAATCCTCCCATCAGCATCTGGTGGCGCTTCCGTCCGACGACGCCGCGCACCGCTCAGTGACGCCAGCTCCTCCCAGTGCCCGTACTCGGGATCGCTGTACACGACGTGGTCCGCTCCACAGGCTTGGGCGGCCTCTCCCTGGTGGGGATGGCGGGCCAGCACGGTGACGGGACAGCGAGGGAAGAGCCCGCGCAACGCAGCGAGCGAGGCGAGCCCGATGATGCCCGCGCCCACGATCAGCACGGGGTCGCCGTCGACCGGCATGGCGCGCAGCAGGCCGTGGCAGGCGATGGAGACCGGCTCGTACAGGCTGGCCCCGCGGTCCGGTATCGCATCGGGCATCGGGTGGAGCATGGAGTCATGGGCCGTCACGGAGTCGGCCCAGCCGCCGCCCAGGTCCTGGGTGAACCCGAGCGAACGCCCCGAGCTGACGATGCGGCTGTCCAGGTTGAGGCACGACGACGTCCAGCCGCGGGCGCAGTTGGCGCACTGCGGTTCGATCCCCCTGGGCAGACAGGGAATGCATGGATCGATGACCACCCGCGTCCCGACGGCGACGGAGCAGTTCGGGCCGGCGTCGACGACCCGGCCCGCCGTCTCGTGGCCGAGGACGAACGGAAAGGTCCCGATGGAGGCCAAGGTGGGTGACGGTCCGGTGTTGTGCGCGAAGAGATGCAGGTCGCTGCCGCAGATCCCGCCTGTCGTGACCTGGACGCGCGCCCACGACGGCCCGGGAAGCTCCGGTTCGGGGACCTCGGTCAACGAAGCGGGGAACGCGGGGTCAACCATGTCGAACACCACCGCGCGCACACGGTGAGCGTAGACGCGTCCGACGGAGGCTCATCGGGAGATCGGGCTGGCATAAGGTGCCTCCGATGCGGGTCCCCGACGCCACCCTGGCCGAGGTGCGCGAGCGTGGCTTCTCCCTGCTGGAGGGCTTCCTGGGCGACGAGGAGCTCGCCGCGGCCCAGGAGGCGCTCTGGCTGCACTTCCCCCGTCCCGGGGACTACTTCGCGGACCCGGGTGCGTTCGCACGGTATGCGGCGAGCCAGTTCGCCGGCGTGGAGGAATTCCCGTATCGCTCGTGGGACCTGAACCGGTTGGCCGTGCACCCAGACCTCGTGGACGCCGCCGAGCGCTACCTCGAGACGACGGAGCTCCATCTCTACAAGGTCGAGCTCTGGGCCAAGTACGCCGGGGCCGTGAACTACGACCAGCCGCTCCATCGCGACTACGGCAGCCACAGCCTCGTGGTGCCGCGGCCCGAGTCCCGCTACCAGCAGTTGACGACGTTCATCTTCCTGTCCGACGTGACCGACTCGGACGGCCCCACGTGCATCGTGCCGTACGAAGACGGGCAGGGTGTCCCGTACACGCCGCTCTACCTGCCGTTCGGGTCGCTGGCCGACGCGGAGGTGGCGTGCACCGGCCCGGCCGGGAGCCTTCTGGTCTACCGGACCGACATCCTCCACCGCGGATCGGAGATGACCGGATCCGGCCGGTCGCGCTTCTCGGTCCTCGCCGACTTTCAGGTTCGCGGCACGACCTGGGGCGGCAAGATGGCCTGGCCCAGGCAGTCGCCCGAGCGCTGGGCCAAGTTCCTGCCGCAGTGCTCGGTACGGGAACGTGACCTCTTCGGTTTCCCGCGGCCCGGCGACCCCTACTGGTCCGAGGAGACGCTTCAGGGCGTCGCCGATCGGTACCCCGGCATCGATCTCGGGCCCTACCGAGAAGCGGCGGTTTGAGCGAGCGCAGGCCGCCCCACCCTTCTATCTGGAGGAGCTACTCTCTCCCTCAGAGAATGCCATTCTCACACGCACCACAGGGGCGGCGTCTGGCAACGGGGGAGGAGAGCGCATGAACGACGACGACGACGGCATCGACTTCTTCCAGGGTCGTGAGCTGATCGTCGATCCGTACCCGTACTTCGACGCTCTGCGCGAAGAATGCCCCGTCCGGCGCGAGCCGCACCATGGCGTCGTGATGGTGACCGGCTACCCGGAGGCCGTCTCGGTGTACACCGACACGGCGACCTTCTCGTCGTGCAATGCGGTGACGGGCCCGTTCCCGGGATTTCCCGTCGCTCTGAAGGGCGACGACGTCAGCGCGCTCATCGAGGAGCACCGCGACGAGCTGCCCTTCAGCGACCAGATTACGACCATGGACTCGCCGAAGCACAAGGCCCACCGGGGCATGTTGATGCGGCTGCTCACACCGAAGCGCCTGAAGGAGAACGAAGAGTACATGTGGCGTCGGGCGGACCGCCAGATCGACGAGTTCGTCGAGCGGGGGGCATGCGAGTTCATCAAGGACTTCGCGGGACCCTTCACGCTTTATGTGATCGCCGACCTCCTGGGCGTACCCGAATCCGACCACGAGTGGTTCCGCGAAGAGCTGCAGGGCAGCCGCCAATCGAGTCAGGCACTCGGGAGCACCGGGTCGGGCGAGCTCGGCCACACGCCGCTCGAGTTCCTCTATGAACAGTTGACGACGTACGTCGAGGACCGGCGTCGTGCGCCGCGCAACGACGTGCTGACCGGGCTGGCCACGGCCACGTTTCCCGACGGGTCCGTGCCCGAGGTGATCGACGTCGTCCGGGTGGCCGCCAACGTCTTCTCCGCCGGGCAGGAGACAACCGTGCGACTGCTGGCCGCAGCACTGCAGCTGATCGCTGAGCGGAGCGACCTCCAGCATCTGCTCCGAGAGGACGCCGGCCGCATTCCCGATTTCGTCGAGGAGTGCCTCCGGATGGAGAGCCCCGTGAAGGGGGACTTCCGACTGTCGCGGACACCGAGCATCGTGGGTGGCGTCGAGATCCCGGCCGGTACGACGGTCATGGTCCTCAACGGCGCCGCCGGCCGTGACCCCCGCCACTTCGAGAACCCAGGTGAGTTCCGCGTCGATCGGTCCAACGCCCGCGAGCACCTCGCCTTCGGCCGCGGACCTCATTCCTGCCCGGGTGGCCCGCTCGCCCGCGCCGAGGCTCGCATCAGCATCGAGCGACTCCTGGCCCGCATGGGCAACATCGCCATCGCTGAGTCGGCACACGGCCCGGTCGGCCAGCGCCGTTATGAGTACGCACCGACCTACATCCTGCGTGGCCTCCAACGGTTACACCTGGAGTTCACGCCGATCGGCTGATCCGGCAGACTGGCCGGCGCCCTGCTTACGACGAGGTGGCATCATTCCGGACGATTCCTGTCCCAGCGAGCAAAGGATGTCCTCCGTGAGCTATCGCGTGATCCAGTGGGCCACCGGGGGCGTGGGCCGCGCCGCCATGGAGGGGGTGCTCCAGCACCCCGACCTCGAACTCGCCGGCGCCTGGGTCCACAGCCCGGACAAGGAGGGGATCGACCTCGGGACGCTCCTGGGCCGCGAACCCCTGGGCGTGACCGCGACCGGCGACGTCGACGCGCTCCTCGCCACTGAGGCGGACTGCGTCCTCTACAGCCCGATCTTTGCGGATCCGGCGGTGGTGGCCGCCATCCTCGAGTCGGGCAAGAACGTGGTGAGCCCGCTCGGTTGGTTCTACCCGCCTCCCGAAGAGCGGGAGAAGTTCGACACCATCGCCAGCAGGGCCGGCGTGACGCTGCACGGGACCGGGATCAATCCGGGGGGCATCACGGAGCGGTTCCCCCTCATGATCTCGGCTCTCTCGGGTTCCGTCACCCACGTGCGGGCAGAGGAGTTCTCCGATATCCGCACCTACGGCGCGCCCGACGTGGTGCGCGACTGGATGCTCTTCGGCAAGACTCCGGAGGAGGCCCGCGCCAGTGTCATGATCGACGCGCTCGGTGGCGGCTTCCGCCAGTCGATCTTCATGGTGGCGGACGAGATGGGCTTCGACATCGAGCCGCAGCTTCGCACGACCCACGAGATGGCCGTCGCCACCGTGCCGATCGACTCGCCCATCGGCCCGATCCAGCCGGGGACGGTGGCAGCGCAGCGGTTCACGTGGGAGGCGACGGTCGACGGCCAACCGGTGGTCACTGCGACCGTCAACTGGCTCATGGGCGAGCAGCACCTCGAACCGGCCTGGACGTTCGGCGACGACGGGGAGCGCTTCGAGGTCGAGATCACCGGCGATCCCAGTTGCCTGACCACCTTCAAGAAGCTGCACCCCGAGACGGTGGAGGCCGGCCTCATCCGCAATCCCGGGGTGGTCGCCACCGCCATGCACTGCGTCAACGCCATTCCCTATGTGTGCGATGCCGAGCCCGGCCTGCTCACCTACCTGGAAATGCCTCTGGTGGCCGGCCGCGCCGCTCCGGGCTTGCACCGGGAGCGGCGGGCAACGACGCCCTCGGGCAGGGCATGATCCTCGACCGCTTCTCGGTCGCCGGCAAGGTGGCGATCGTCACCGGCGCCGGCTTGGGGATCGGACGGGGGATCGCCACCGGGTTGGCCGAGGCCGGCGCGGACGTGGCGCTGGCGGCCCGCACCGAGTCCGACCTCCGGGAGGTGGCCGCCCAGATCCGGTCCCTGGGCCGACGGGCGCTGGTCGTCCCGACTGATGTCACCGACGCCGCCGCCTGCGAGTTCTTGATCACCCACGCCGTCGAGGAGTTCGGTCGGCTGGACATCCTCGTCAACAACGCAGGGGGAGCGATGCCGCGGGCGGCCATGGACACGAGCGAGGGCTTCATGGCCCGGACCTTCGCGTTCAACGTCACGGCACCGCTCACGCTCATCAAGCTGGCGGCACGCCAGATGGTCGACACCGCCGGCGGGGGCGCCGTGGTCAACATCTCGTCACGCTCTGCGAGCATGACCCAGACCATGTTCGTCGCCTACGGCGCGGCCAAGGCGGCTCTCGACCGGATGACCCGCAACATTGCGCCCGAGCTGGCCCCGCGGGTACGGGTCAATGCCATTGATGTGGGCGGTGTCGCCACGCGCTCACTCGACGTCGTGCTGACCGACGACACCCTGCGGCAGCAATTCCTCGACGGCACCCCGCTGCGCCGACCGGGCCAACCCGAAGACATTGCCTGTGCCGTCCTGTACCTCGCGTCCGATGCCTCGTCATGGGTCACCGGCAAGGTGTTCGAGATCGACGGCGGCACCGAGGCTCCCGCAATCTCGATCACGCCCCCCGTCCTCGATCCCAGCAGAACCGAAGACGGTGTCGGCTAGGAACCAGCCGCGATCCGACGCGGACCGGCCTACGAGCCGCCGCGGCCGACGCTGGCCAATATCGGGTGTTGGCCAAACCAATCAGGGATGCGACGGGCGATCTCGCGCTGGCCTCGCATCGTGATGCGCCCGTCGGCCAGGGCATCGGCGAAGCGGGCATCACCCATCCAGACCTCGGTCAGCGTGCGCAGGTCGGCGTCGACCACCACATCCACCTCGAATCCCGGGTCGGTCAGGCAAAGATCAACGTCCACACCGTCCACGACGACCCAGTAGGAGCGCCGTCTGGGAGGCATCGATGCAAACGTCAGCTCGATGACGACGCGGCGATGCCCGAATTCGCCGGGGGCCAGGAAGCGACGGACGTCCCAGAGCAACAGGCCGGGATCGAGGTCGTCGGGCCCGTAGTCGCTCCGGGCCCAGCGCTGCCCCCACTCCCCGAGGGCCTGGATGAGCGGGAACAGCTCCCGCCCGGCCTCGGTCAGGCTGTAGGTGGGACCGGTCGCGCTGGGGGTGCACACGACCACCTGGGCAATCTCGAGCTCCTTGAGACGCTTGGAGAGCAGCGAGGGTGAGCAGGTGGGCACGCCCCGGCGAATCTCGTTGAAGCGGGTACTCCCGACCAGCAGCTCACGGAGGATGAGCGGTGTCCACCGCTGGCAGACGACCTCAGCGGCTTTGGACACGGGGCAGAACTGCCCGTAGGTGGACATTCCCGCAGGTTAGACGCGCTCCATTTTTAGGACTGGCTATTGGCAATCCGGGGTGCAACCCTGACAACCACACGAGGGAAGGAACGAAAGCCATGAATCCGAACCAGGCACTCTGGGAGAAGGGCGATTTCACCCGCATCGCGGCCAGCATGCGGGACAGCGGTGAGGCGCTGGTCAAGGAGCTGTCGATCACCAACGGCATGGACGTACTCGACCTGGGGTGCGGTGACGGAACGACTGCCATACCGGCCGCTGCGCTCGGGGCCAATGTGCTGGGAGTCGACATCGCCAGCAACCTCGTCGAGGCGGGCAACGCCCGAGCCCGCAGCCTCGGCCTCACCAACTGCCGGTTCGAGGAGGGCGACGCCTCCGACCTGCGCGGTCTCGAGGACTCGAGCTTCGACCTCGTCGTCAGCATCTTCGGAGCGATGTTCGCGCCGAAGCCACACGACGTCGCCAAGGAGGTCGTCCGGGTGACTCGGCCCGGTGGTCGGATCGTCATGGGCAATTGGATCCCCAACGACCCGACACTCGTGGCCCAAATCTTGAAGATCAGCTCGGCCTATTCGCCGCCTCCTCCCGAAGGGTTCATCAGCCCGATGACGTGGGGCGTTGAAGAGCAGGTGACTGAGCGCTTCGTCGGCGCGGGCGTCCCGGAGGGACAGATCTCGTTCAAGCGGGACACGTACACATTCAACTATCCGGCCCCACCCTCGGAACTCCTCGCTCAGTTCCGGACGTACTACGGGCCAACGATGAACGCGTTCGACGCCGCCGCCGGCGACGGCCGGCAGGCGGCGCTGCAGGCCGAACTGGAAAGCCTGTTCAACGACCGGAATGTCAGCCAGAGCAACGACCAGACATCGATCCCGGCCACCTTTCTGCGTGTGACGGTTTCGGTCTGAGGCGCACGACCCAGCCGGATTCCCCGAGGAAGCCGACCAAGGATCCTTGTCGTCGCGGTCGAGCACCGTACAGTTCCCCTTGACCGAGCGGTCTGACGCACCAGGGACAGGAGAGCTCGATGAAGACACCCGCGGAGCTGTTCGACCTCCACGGCAAGGTCGCCCTCGTCACGGGAGGCAGCCGCGGCATCGGGCGGGCCATATCCGAGGGCTTGGCCGCCGCGGGAGCCGACGTCGTGATCGCCAGCCGAAAATTGGAGAATTGCGAGGCGGTGGCCCGGCTGATCGAGTCGGAGACGGGCCAACGAGCGGTGCCCTTCGAGTTCCATGTCGGCCGCTGGCAGGACTGCGACCGGCTCGTCGAAAGCGTGTACCGAGAGTTGGGGCGTTGCGACATCCTCGTCAACAACGCGGGGATGTCTCCTGCCTACGACAGCCTGACCTCGGTCACCGAGGATCTGTACGACAAGGTCCATGCCACCAATGCCCGGGGGCCGTTCCGTTTGAGCGTTCTCATCGGGGAGCGCATGGCACACGGAGACGGCGGGTCGATCATCAACGTCTCGTCCGTGGGCTCCTGGCGCCCGACTTCCACCGACCTGCCCTATGCGATGGCCAAGGCGGCGCTCAACGCGCTGACGCTTGGGCTCGCGGGTGCATGGCCGCCGAAGGTCCGCGCCAACCTGGTGCTGCCGAGCGCCAGTGACACGGACCTCACCAAGAACTGGCCGTCGGAGACCAAGTCACGCATTGCCGGGATGAATCCGATGCGGCGCATGGGGACACCCGAGGACGTGGTGGGCGCATGCGTCTTTCTGGCCAGCGACGCCGCCAGCTATGTCAACGGCGCGCAGCTACCTGTCGATGGGGGGCTCTACCGCACCCTGTGAGGGCCGTGGGATCAGGCCTTGGTGAGGTAGCGGTCGATCATGCGGTGCATGTGCAGGACGTTGGCCTCCTGGCGACGGTTGAGCCTGAGAGCGGGCCCCCCGCGTGACTTCATCCCAACCTGCACGTGCTCCATGTTGGCGTAATCCTGATTCGTGATCTCGCCCCAGTCGCGCTCCGTCCAAACGGGGAAGAAGCGGCGTTCAGCCTTCTTGGGAGGCTCGTCTTCCAGGGGCCACTGGAGAAACCACGTGTCCTTGATGCAGCTGTCAGGATCCGTGCCGTTGGGCCGCACCCGGAAGAGGATGGCGATCCCTGGATAGATCGGACCGACCATGTTGGGAAAGAAGAACACGTCGTCCGCACTGGTCAGCTGATCATCGCCGAACTCCTCCACACGTACGCCGCGCGCAACGAGCAGGTCCCGCCGTCCGGCCTGATAGCGACGCAGCGGTGTCTCGCCCTCACGTGGGTTGGCACGGATCTCGTCGACCAGGTTTCGCTCGTCCCGGTAGAAGAGACCGCCCAGTCCTCGGATGAAGTTGTCGAGGATCTCACCCTCGTCGTAGTCACCCTCGGACAGACCCAGGCGCGGACTCGGTTGCAGTTGGCGCCGGGCGTTCGGCAATCGACCGTAGTGGGCGTGGAGACCCAGCGATTCGTACTCGAGGCTCACGTCATCCGTCCACGGCAGGAGTTGCGGGTGCGTCCCCTGAACGTGGTATCCCTCGTTGAACGCGTCGACCGCGACCTTCCAGTTCGCCGGGAGCACCGTCGACAGATAGGTCCGCAGTCGAAGACGGTCCAGGTGGTACGGCGCAAGCAAGGCGGTCAGCGGCTCCAGATACTCGGCCAGGGGCGGCGCGGAACGATCCAGACAGATCCAGACAAAGCCGCCCCACCGCTCGACCCGCACCGTTCGCAACCTGGCGTCGGCCGGTATCGGATCGAACTCGTGTTGGTCGACGACCTCAATCAGTTTTCCGTCGAGGTCGTAACGCCAAGCGTGGTAGCGACACCGTATGCATTCCTCGGGGAATCGACCGTTCCCGTCGGCGAGACGGGTGCCGCGGTGGAGACAGGTGTTGTGGAAGGCGCGGACGGTCTCCGGGTCCGAACGAACGACCAAGATCGACTGGTCGCCGATCATGTACTCGCAGAAGTCGCCGACCTCGGCGATCTCCTCCTCGCGACAGGCGACCTGCCAGACCCGAGACCAGAGGCGCTCGAACTCCAGCTCGGCAAACTCGGGACTGGTGTAACGCGCTCTGGGAACGGCGTTGTCCTCACCGACCAGCAAGCGCTCGAAGTCCATTTCGTCGATACTCCTTCAATGCACCAAGAGTCCGCACCGCGGGCACTCGGCACGATCGCTCGCCATGTTAGAGCGAGTGCGTCGGCACTGTGGATGGCCCAGTGGCCAGTGCCCGAGCGGTAGCCGCCCCTATACTCCGGCTCCCGCCGAGGACCGTGGTGTTGCGCGAGGTCGAGTTCGGGCGCCATCGTGGGGAGAGCATGAACGTGATTGGTCCGTCGCGATGATCGATGGACCGGAGGGGGGAGATACGACGATGGGGGAGGACGCCGAGACGGAGGCCCGGCCTCAGGGGGCACCCCTCGCCACGCTCGCTGGGCTCGCTCCACCGCTGCCCGAGGTGCCGCTCCCCGCACCGAACGCAGCGGCGCTCCTGCGACGCAACGGCACGGATGCCGAGTCTGCCGACCTACCTGCCCTGCGGTTCGGCCACCACCAGTGGACGCACCGCGAGCTTCTGGCCGAGGCCGAGCGCTTCGCAGCGCTGTACCGAGCCAGACTCGACCCGGGCCGTCCCCCCCATGTGGGCCTTCTCCTGGACAACACGCCCGACTACGTCTTTGCGCTCTGCGGTGCGGGGCTGGTCGGTGCCGCCGTAGCGGGACTGAACTACACCCGCCGCGGCGAACATCTCGGCCACGACATCTCGCATACCGACATCCAAATGGTCATCACCGAGCCTCGGCACGAGGAGCAGTTGCGAACGGGCACCGAAGGCGTGGCACTCCCAGCTGGGATCCTGGTCTCGGACCGCTTCGCCGACCTGGACGAAGCGGCAGTCGCCGGTGAGCCGCTCGAGCAGGCATTGCAGGCAGCCTGGGCCGATCACGACGCGGGAGGTCATGGCCGAGCTGCTCTCGCCGACCCCGATGTGGACGCGCTCTGGGCGCTGCTCTTCACATCCGGCACGTCGGCTGCGCCCAAGGCGGTGCGCTGCACGCAACGTCGACTGCTCACCACGGGCAACCGGATGGCCATGATGCTCGAGCTCGGACGTGAGGACGTCGGCTACGCGTCGATGCCCCTCTTCCACACCAATTCGTTGATGTCCGGATTTGCGCCGGCGCTGGTGTCCGGTGCCTCGCTTTCCCTGGCCCGTCGCTTCGAGCGCGTCGCGGTTCCTTCCGGACGTGCGGCACTACGGCGCCACCTGGTTCAACTACACCGGGAAGTTGCTCACCTATCTGCTGGCCACACCCGCGCAAGCGGACGACGCAGAAAATCCCCTCCGGGTCGCCTTCGGCAACGAGGGGTCGCCACAGGTCGTCGAGACCGCCGCGGCGCGATTCGGTGTCCGGATCATCGACGTCTTCGGCTCGACCGAAGGCGCGATCGCTCTGGATCGAACGGGAAACCGTCCCCGCGGGTCCATCGGGCGTCTGCGACAAGGCATCATGGTCGTCGACGAGAAGGGAAACGAGGCGGTGCGCGCGGAATTCGACGGCGAGGGCCGTCTCGTCAATGCGGACCTCTGCGTGGGCGAGCTGGTGAACACACTCGGTGTCGGGCCGTTCGAGGGCTATTACCGCAACGAGGAGGCCATGCGCCACACCACCCGCCAGGGCTGGTACTGGAGTGGTGACCTTGGCTATGTCGACGATGACGGGTGGGTGTACTTCGCCGGCCGGACCTCCGACTGGTTACGCGTCGACGGTGAGAACTTCACGGCGGCACCGATCGAGGCCATCGTCGGACGCCATCCGGATGTGATGCTGGTCTCCGCCTACGGTGTGCCGGCTCCGGACTCGGGGGACCAGGTGATGGTTGCCCTGGTGCTCCGGGACGGCGCAGCTTTCGATGCGGCAGCCTTCGCGGGATGGCTCGACGGGCAAGCCGACCTCAGTCCCAAGTGGCAGCCACGGTTCGTCCGGATCTGCGAGGCGCTCCCCAGCACTCCGACCAACAAGATCCTGACTCGCACCTTGGCACACGAGAAGTTCCGTTCCGACCGCGTACATGGTGACGCGGTCTACCACCGCACGCGTGGCGACGAGCGATTTCGCGTCTTCGGCGAGGAGGACGAGTCGTCGTTGCGGGACGCCTTCACATCCCACGGCCGACTGGGGGTCTGGGACCTGTGAAGCGGAAGAGCGACCCCGGAGACTGACGCCACAGCAGTTTTCGGCCTTCCGGATCTGGGTATTTGTCCGACTACATCGCTGGACGAAGGCAGGAGGTCGGCGTTATGTCTACAAGCGCCATTGCAGGGAGCGATCGAGTGGAGCGGCAAGAGCTCGATGGCCACGACGTTCGGGCACGAGTCCATCCCCAGGGTTTTGGCCTCGCAGCAGCAGGAGTCGTCGCCGTGCTCGTGTCGGCGTGGGGCGGCATCGTTCCCTACGTCGGTCCTCTGTTCGACTACAGCGGCGACGGCTCCGGGTCATGGCACTGGAACCTGGCCCACGCCGTGCTTGCACTGGCTCCCGGCATCTTGGGGGTTCTGCTCGGGGTCTTCGTGATCGCTGAGTCCCGAGGAATCGTCGTGGGCAGGGGTCGGTTGAGCCTGGCCACTGCGGGCACCCTGCTGATGATCTGCGGGGCATGGTTTGCGGTCGGCCCTCTCGCATGGCCGGTTCTCTCCAATGGCTCCGGGTACTTCGTCGCATCGACCCACCTGCGGGTCTTGGCGTACGAGGTCGGCTACAGCATCGGTACGGGCTTGATCCTGGTCGTCTGCGGAGCATTCGTCGATGGCTGGGCTTCGCGGCATCAGTCAAAGGCGACCGCCGTCACCGTGTCGTCGGCCGACTCGATGTCGGGGCCGATCGAGTCGGGCATCTGATCTCGCGGTACCTCGGTCCGGGACCGAGCCACCAGCGACCCAGCGTGAATTATCTGCCGGCCCAGCGCGGCGGGCGGCCCTCGGCTGCGGCCTGAAACCCTTCTGCCGCGTCCTGTGTCGCCCCGGCAACGTGCCGCATGGTCTCGCCGAAGCGGATCGCCTCCAGCGTCGCCATGTGCCGCGTGCGCATCGCCATCTCCTTCATTGCCCGTTGAGCCAGGGGTGCCCCGGCGAGAAGGCGTCGGGCCAGCGCATTGGCCTCCTCGAGGAGAGCGTCGTGAGGGACGACCCTCCAGACCAGACCCATCGCGTGTGCTCGCTCGGCATCGATGCGCTCCCCGGTGAGCAACAGCTCCATCGCATCGGCCCAGTTGATGCGTTGGGGAAGGCGTATGGATGCCACGATCGCCGGTACTCCGAGCTTGACCTCTGGAAGACCGAACTCCGCTCGGTCGCTGGCCAGGACGAAATCGCACCAGGTGGCAAGCGTGAGCCCGTAACCCAGGCAGTAACCGTTCACCGCGGCAATGACCGGCTTGAAGATCTCCCATCCGCTCTCAAAGGAATTCAGCGTCGGCTTCTCCCAGAACGTTCCAGGAAACTCCCCAGCGGACCCTGCACCCTGGCGTAGGTCTGCGCCGGCGCAAAAGGCCCGTCCCGAACCGGTCACGATTGCCACCCATGCTTCTTCGTCGTCACGAAATCGGGAGAAGGCACCATTGAGGTCTCGCCTCATGTCGGCGTTGATGGCGTTGAGAGCGTCGGGCCGGTTGTACGTGATGGTGGCCACATGGCCATCGAGTCGGTACGTGGCGGAATCTTCCACAGGCCCAGTCTGCCCGGTCGAGAGCACGATCCGCCGACCGAACGGCTCGACCCGACCGCTGCACCCGAGATCCTCAAACAGAATGGCGCGTTGAAGCACCTCCAACGGCGCTCTGGGGCCCCACGCAAACGTCGGCTTTGAGGCGTCGCCGGTGCCCTCAAGTCGAACGGCCTTGATGGCATCCCTATGCCGACGAGAGAAATGGATCCAGTGTCCTCAGGAACCATTCGGTGATGACCATCAGAGGTGTCTGTTGGGAGTCAATGCGGTAGGTCCGGGCAAGCAGGTAGTCAGCGACCTTGATGGCTCCATCGGGTCGCGGAAGGTCGGGCCCATCTGTCTCTGTCTCGGTCAGGTTCTCCCGGGTGACAGAGATCCCCATCTCGTCGAGAATCCGCCCAATCGGATCGCAGCTCGACTCGAGCCGGAGCAGGAACCTCGTTGGCAGCCGACTCGTGACAATCACGCTCTCCGCGTAGACGTACGGGGATCCGGATATGCGACCGCGAAGCGTGGCCGCCCGCTGAAGCAACGGTTCGTCTTCTGCAACCCCCAGATTGTTCGATGTGGGAGCCCCGATCACGTCGTGGTGATGTGCCTCAGCCTCGATCCTTTCGCCGACCAGCTCTTCCAAGAAATTGGTCACCGTGCCGGTCGTGCTCTCAAGAGCGGCCTGTAGTCCTGATCGATGCATCACTGGCACCATTGAATCGCAATTCCGTACCCAGACCGACTTGGCCTCGTTCTCGATTGATTGGAATCGGATCGTGGACGGCAACTTCCTGGCGGCGCGCACCACGTTCTCCGGTGACTTCATCGGCGTCTTTACCTATTCGCCCATCGGTCCTGTCGAGCCCACCGGGCAACACCTCGATTGGGTAGTGATCGGTATCTTCAGGTACGACGACGAGGGTCGGCTGGCCGAGGAATGGATGCAGACCGATTACTGCAGCTTCCTGACCAAGCTGGGCGTGACCACGACAGAGTCCGCCCCACAGGCAACGGGCGTCTCGATGGTCCGTCGCCCGTGACCTTCGGGTAACCAGCCCGAAAGTCTCACCAAGACCGAGAGCGGCAGTGAATTGCAAGCTTTGGCGCCTGCGTAGAGCTCACGGGATACATGCTCGAAACCCGTGGCGAGAGGGTGACGATCATCAGCTACACCGCCAGTTCGGATGTTCGACTCGTCGGGCAGGGATTGAGCATCGGCGCGAGTTCGCTGGTATCTCCCTCCACACGAGGAGCAGCTTCGATCACCTCGGATATCAACAACGCAATGTCGTGCAACTCGGCAGGAGTTCCGTGCGGATCGACCGCATAGGTGTCGTCGAGCCGGGCAAACTCGAGCACTTCATGAGCCTCGAGACCGGCGACCATGCCCGTCATCAGTTGAGCCAGTTTCTCGACGGTGAGTACCCCCGCCTCGACATCGCTGAAGCGAAACGTCGCCCGAATTCTTGCGTCGTCCGGCCGTGTTCCAAGCGAATTGGGGACGCCCGGTTTCTCCATCCACACGACCCAGTGATCCGAAGCGTTCGTTCCCGCGGCATGGCTCGACGCAACCGTGACCTTCGGGCCAGTGAAGAACGGGCCATTCCAACTCGAGAAACGAAACCGATGACAAAAATCGTCGAATTTTGCCCTGATCACATCTTGGTCGGTCATACGAGTGACTCCGGTACTCGCCAGGGATCCGTTGTTACGTGAGACCCACGGTCATCCTCCGTCCCGTCTTCGGCATGGGCAATGGCACCGAAGTCGCGAACGTGGTGGGCTGCAGGGCAAGCTCTCGGGTCTCCCTGCCCGCGGTGGGAGCACCGACCTGCCGGGAGCGGATGTGATCGATCAAGGGTCGGAGCCCGCAGCACCCGGCGGAATATGAGGGGTCGTGCCGGGAGGACAAATAGCGCTCGTGCGGACACCATCCTCGGCAGACCTCGAAGTCGGGACAGGCCGCCATGGCCGCCACGTCGGACTCGCGCCGACGTCGGAGGTCCAGAAGTTTGGCGCCTGCCCTGATGGCGGCGAAGTCGTCGTGGAGGACATTCCCGAACATGTACCTTCTGTCTCCACGGAACAAGTCACAGTGGGCGACATCGCCGTTCGGATCGACAATGAAGTAATTCCCGATGCAGTCGCCGTACAGCTTGCAACCTCGGTGACCGTTCGAGAGTGCTTGTTCGATGTCGGCAAATTCGCGGATGCCGATGGTCTTGTCACCGTGCTCGAGCCAGCGGTCATAGAGGTCCGATAAGAACGCACCCATCGTCGAGGGCGACGTGTAGTGGGCCGTCTGGGTCAGCCATGACGCGTCCGGCTGGTTGTCGGGGGTGACGGCGAGCAGTCCCAGATGCTTCAGGCCAAGATCGAGAATGAAGTCGAAGAGCGCGTCGGCTCCGCGCTCGATCGTCGTTTGGTCCACGACCATGAGTACGCCGTAGGAGACATCGTGCTCCTCGAGGAGTCGCATGCCCGCCACGGCCCGGTCGAACGTGGGCCTGCCCGCCGCGTCGGGGCGGTAGTTGTTCTGGATCTCGGAGGGCCCGTCCAAGCTGATGCCAATGCGGAAGTCGTTGCGCCAGAAGAACTGCGCCCATTGGGCTGTCAGACGTGTCGCATTGGTCTGAAGTTGGTTCCGGACGAGCTGACCGGGCCGACGGAACCGGGACTGGACCGCCATGGCGCGCCGATAGAAGTCCATCGGGAGGAGGGTGGTCTCGCCACCGTGCCAGACGAACGTCACGAGATCGTGGGTGTCGTCCTGCATCGCCGCCGCGATCGCACGCGCCAGCACCTCGAAGGACATGGTCTGATCGGCGCCAGCCTCCCAGTCGTGGCAGTACGCGCAGCGCAAATTGCAGAGCCGAGTGCCCTTCATGATCAGGGTCACTTCACCCAAGGTCGTGGCTCCGGCCAATAGCCGAAAGGATCGCTTCCTGTTCGTCCGTGATGAGCCCCGGTACCGCGAACCGGGTCCGGTCGATCGGATCCATGGCCCGCAGCAGCACGATGTTCATCATGGCTCGATCGTGCTCGCTGAGGTCTCTGGCGAATGCGTCGAGCAGGACGCCCAGACTCTGGGTGACGGCCTCGGCGCCCTCCAGGGCGACGGCGTCGAGCGCCTCTGGAGTCACGCAGGCCTCCACCAATACCGGACTCACTTCACCCATTTGCCGATGTTCGGGCATGGATACCTCCCGCTCGGGATCTCTCATCCATGTGACGGTTGGAGATGCGCCCGGTTACACCCGACGAAAAGGGCGAAGAGGAGCGCCAGTCTGGTCACCCCGGTGAACGACGACAAACGACTCAGACTGCGCTGGCCGGGGATTCGTTGTTACGTGAGACCCACAGTCATCTTTCGTCCCGACTTCAGCACGGGCAATGGCACTGAAGTCGCGAACGTGGCGGGTCGCAGGCCATGCTCTCGGGTCTCCCTGCTGGCGGCGGGAGCACCCGCCTGGCGGGAGCGGATGTGATCGATCAAGGGTCGGAGTCCGCAGCACCCGGCGGAGTATGAGGGGTCGTGCCGGGAGGCGAGGTAGCGCTCGTGCGGGCACCATCCTCGGCAGACCTCGAAGTCGGGACAGGCCGCCATGGCCGCCAGGTCGGACTCGTGCTGACGTCGGAGGTCCAGGAGTTTGGCGCCTGCCCTGATGGCGGCGAAGTCGTCGTGGAGGAGATTCCCCAACGCGTAATGGCTGTCTCCGCGGAACAAGTCACAGTGGGCGACATCGCCGTTTGGATCGACGACGAAGAGATCCCCGATGCAATCGCCGTGCAGTTTGCAGCCTCGGTGACCGTTCGAGAGTGCTTGTTCGATGTCCGCAAGCTCTCGGATGACGATGGTCTTGTCACCGTGCTCGAGCCAGCGGTCATAGAAGTCCGATAAGAACGATGCCATCGTCGAGGGTGACGTGTAGGGGGCCGTCGGGGTCAGCCATGACGCGTCGGGTTGGTTGGTGGGATTGACGGCGAGCAGGCCTACGCGTTTCAGGCCAAGATCGAGGATGAAGTCGAAGAGCGCGTCGGCTCCGCGCTCGATCGTCGTTTGCTCCACGACCATGAGTACGCCGTAGGAGACACCGTGTTCCTCGAGGAGTCGCATGCCCGCCAGGACCCGGTCGAACGTGGGCCTGCCCGCCGCGTCGGGGCGGTAGTTGTTCTGGACCTCGGAAGGCCCGTCCAAGCTGATGCCAATGCGGAAGTCGTTGCGCCTGAAGAACTGCGCCCATTGGGGCGTCAGACGTGTCGCATTGGTCTGAAGAATGTTTTGGACGAACTGACCGGGCCGACGGAACCGGGATTGGACCGTCATGGCGCGCCGATAGAAATCCATCGGGAGGAGGGTGGTCTCGCCACCGTGCCAAGCGAACGTCACGACTTCGTGGGTGTCGTCCTGCATCGCCGCCGCGATCGCATGCGCCAACACCTCGAAGGACATGGTCTGATCGGCGCCAGCCTCCCAGTCGTGGCAGTACGCGCAGCGCAAATTGCAGAGCCGGGTGCCCTTCATGATCATGGTCAGTTCACTCACTATCGTGCCTCCGCCCGATCGCCGAAAGGATCGCGAGCCGGACGCCCAGACTCTGGGTGATGGCATCGGTACCCTTCCGGGGCGACCGTGTCGAGGCCGGTGTGGTCACACCGGCCTCTTCTGATGCGGGACCAAGTTCAGAGGTTCTGTTCTCCGAACGTGTCGCCACCCCCGGTGCGGGTCCAGTCGCGTATCCATTCGGTGCCCCAGTCGCCGGCGGCCGAGACCCCGGCTGCCGTGAAGCTGTTGGCGACGGCCGGCCCAAGCAGTGCGCTCGCCGATAAGCGGAAATCGCTGCTCACGGAGAATCCTTCGTCCTCGGACGACCCGCCGCTCCCGGCCTGTGCCAGGACGACACGTAGGAGCGTCTGCTCGTTCTCGGGCAGCGTTCTGGCCCACGCATCGAGCTTGTCCGTAAAGCTGTCCAGGTCGCTCTGGCTGATGGCTCTTTCGTTTTCGGGCATGGATACCTCCCCCTCGGGATTTCTCTTTCCCTGTGACGGTTGGAGACGCGCCCGGTTACACGCGAAGAAAAGTGACGAACAAATTGGGGCCTGTGGGCGATCATTCCGCTGACCTTTCCCGTGGTCGGGACCGGCGTCGATCGGTGGCCTCACGCTTTTAAGGCGGAAACACTGGCGCGGCAACCGTCGAACAGGAGGTCTGGACGACGTGGTTGGCGGATAGTCAGTACAACGGATTAATCCTGAAGGCCGGCGCCGGACTCGAACTCCGCTTCCGGCTGGCCCCGCTCGAAGACCACGACCAGGCGTTGACGGCCCGGCATGCTCGCCCTAGCAAGGACGAGAAGGCCGTGGTCGAGCAGCCTCATTGCCGCAATGTCGAGAAGTTCGCCGCCAACGCCCGGAAGCGGTGAATCGGCCGGACCTCGGTCAGCGCTCGATGATGGTTCGCGCGGGTCACGGGCTGACACACCACGAGGCAGCGCACTCCGCCGAAATCTTCTGGGAACTGTTTCATTGCGGCGAAGGTGGAACTACAGCGATTGCGAATGCTGAAAAGACCGATCGCCATGTCGTGCGTCTCCGGTTGGCGGTTTCCCGTGCAATGTCGCCAAATGCAAAGAGTGTTGTCAGTCGCCCAACTGCTCTTCAGATCTGGGTTCAACCTCAGCCGTCGGGCATTCGCGCGAGTGATGCGATCGCCTGGGCTCACGAGATCATCGAACGCTACGAGGGTGATGACGCACCTCCAACGGACCTCACGACCGCACGTGAGATCCCTTGGAGGTGGCGGGATTTGAACCCGCGTCCTCCGGAGCCGCAATAGGCCTTCTCCGAGCGCAGCCGGCATCAGATTGTCGGGGGCGGCACTTCTGCCGGCGGCAGTACCCCCCCGTAACCAACGAAGTTTCCTCAGTGATCAGTTGGTGTGACGCACTGAGTAAGCCCTACTGAATGACGCCCGTATTCCGATCCGTAGGGCGGGGACCGGGCGGACGTCGCTACTTAAGCAGCGATCGCGAGCTGAGGCTCGGCGTTTGTTTTTGGTTCCGGCTCTTTAACGTGGTTCCGGAGACCACGGCTCGCTTCTCCTACCTTGACGACCGAAGTCGAAACCAATCACCCCCATGTCTGGGACTCCACTGATCGACCTGACCAGGTCACCCATTGTACGGGATCAGGGTCCCGTTGGCCGACGCCCTTCCACCGGTGGCTCTATTCCCCGTTCCAGCGGCCCATCTCCTTGGACGCTCGGGCGGCCTCCCGCTCGGCGTCCCGGGCCATGATCACGTTGCGCTTGTCGTAGAGCCGGCGCCCCTTGGCCAGGGCGAGCTGCACCTTCGCCTTGCCGTCCCTGAAGTACAGCGAGGCCGGGATGAGGGTCAGGGACTGCTGCTGGGTCTTGCCCATCAGCTCGTCGATCTGGGAGCGGTGGACCAGCAGCTTGCGCTTCCGGTCCGGATCATGAGCGCCGAAGCCCGTGGCGTACTGCCAGGGCGGGATGTGCAGCTGGAACAGCCAGAGCTCCCCGTCGTCCACCCGGGCGTAAGCCTCGCTCAGCTGGGCTTTCCCCTCGCGCAGCGACTTGACCTCGGAGCCCTGCAGCACGATTCCCGCTTCGAAAGTCTCGAGGAACTCGTACTCGCGCCGGGCGCGGCGGTTGGTGGCGACGACGCGGTCGCCACTGCGGTCCTCGCGGGCGGCCGCCCGCTTGGCGATCTGCTTCTTCGCCCTGGCCATGAGGGGTACGAGGGTACCCTTCTCGGGTGCTCCGCCTGTCCCGTGCCCTCTACATGGAGATGGTCGCCCACTGCCTGGTCGGTCTGCCCGACGAGGCGTGCGGCCTCCTGGTCGGGTCCTACGGAGGCGACGAGGCGACCCACCTCTTCGTCACGCCCAACGCGGCGGCGTCGGCCCTGGTCTACGAGATCGACCCCAAGGAGATGCTGCGGGTCGACCGGGCCGCCCAGGGCCTGGGCGCGGACATCATGGGCGTGTTCCACTCGCACACCCACACCGACGCCTATCCCTCGCCGACCGATGTGGCCCAGGCCACCGATCCCGGCTGGCACTACGTGCTCGTCTCACTGCGCGACACCCAGCCTGTCGTGCGCAGCTACCTCATCAGCGAGGGCCACATCGCCGAGGAGCCGGTCGAGGTGCCGGAGTTCGAGGTTCCCGGGCTGGACGGGCCGGGGTAGGGGTCTGGCCTGGCTCCTTGTAGAATCATTACCGGATCAGTCAACAATCAGCCGGCCAGCCCGCGGGACGGCCGGTGTACCGTCCGACACCGAGCGAGGAGGCCCTGTGGCCGTCGAAGTCCGCCTACCGACCGTCCTGCGCAGCCACGCCGGGGGCTCCGCCGTCGTCAACGTGGACGGGGCCTCCATCGGCGAGGTGCTCTCCAAGCTCGTGGCCGAGTACCCGGGCATGGCGGGCCAGGTCCTCACCGACGACGGCACCCTGCACAAGTTCGTGAACATCTACGTCAACGATGACGACGTGCGGTACCTGCAGGGCCTGGACACGCCCGTCGCGGACGGCGCCGAGGTGTCGATCCTGCCGGCCGTGGCCGGGGGCTGAGACCTTCCGGAGCTCGCCGCCATGACGTTCTACGCCTCGGTGCTCGACCTGATCGGCAACACGCCGCTCGTCGACATCAGCGCGCTCAGCCCGAATCCGGCGGCGCGCATCGCCATCAAGCTCGAGGGACAGAACCCGGGTGGATCGGTGAAGGACCGGGTGGCGCTCTCACTCATCGAGGATGCCGAGCGCTCGGGCGTCCTCGTGCCGGGAAAGCCTGACCAGGTGCTGATGGAGCCGACGTCGGGCAACACCGGCATCGGGCTGGCCATGGTGTGCAAGGTCAAGGGCTACACGCTCAAGGTCGTCATGCCGACGAACGTGTCGGTCGAGCGCCGCCAGCTGCTGGAACTGTGGGGTGCCGAGATCATCGAGTCGCCCGGGACCGAGGGCTCGAACGGTGCCGTGCGCATGGCCCGGGCCCTGGCCCAGGAACACCCCGAGTGGATCTTCCTCTACCAGTACGGCAACCCGGCCAACCCCAGGGCCCACTACGAGGGGACCGGGCCCGAGATCCTGCGGGACTGCCCCGGCGTGACCCACTTCGTGGCGGGGCTCGGCACGTCGGGGACCCTGCTCGGTGTCGGGCGCTTCCTGCGCGAGAAGCTCGGGGACGCCGTGCAGATCTGGGCGGTCGAGCCGCCCGCGGGCGAGATGGTCGACGGGTTGCGGAACCTCGACGACGGGTACATCCCGCCCATCTTCGAGAACCTCGGGGGCGCAGAACTGTTGGACCGCAAGACCGTGGTGCGGCCCCGCGAGTCGATCGAGTGGACGCGGCGCCTGACCGAGGTGGGGATCTTCGCGGGGATCTCGACCGGGGCGGCCCTGGCCGGCGCAGTCAAGTGTGCAGCGTCGCTGCCGGAGGGGGAGCAGGCCTCCATCGTGGTCGTGTCGGCGGACGGCGGCTGGAAGTACCTCTCGACCGGGGCCTGGACGGGCGATCTCGACGAGGTCACCGAGCGCGCCAAGGAGATCATCTACTTCTGACGTGGGAGGTGGGGTCAGCGAAGGAGCTGAGCCGGCTTAACCGGGGGCCGCCTGCAGTGCCTCCGTGATGTCGTCGATCGCGGCCTGCTCGGCCTCGCTGACTTCTTGACCATGCTCCCGGTGAGCCGCTGCGACCCTGTGGGACAGCGTGACAATGAACCGGCGATATTCGTCGACTTCCGCCGGCGCAGCCTTGCTCGACAGCGCCGTGATCGAATCGCGGCAGGTGCTGCAGCCCGTGCTGCTTGAGCTCCTCGGGAGAGTGGTAGTGCGTGTGATCGTGCTCAGGCTTCGCCGCGACAATGTCGTCGAGGAGTTCGCTCTTGCCGTGCTGTTGGCGCGCCTCTGCGTAAGCCTTGGCCATGGCGATGGTCTCGCGAAATGATCCTCCTCGTTGCGCGGTGACCACGATCATTCCGGCACTTGGAGGCGCTTCGAGGATCAGCCGCCATTCCTCTGCCGTGAAGTCAGCCTTCGAGGTCATCGCCAGCCTCCGATCTCTCGCGGTCGCCGTCTGCGCCCGTCGCACCGCACCGTAGCGTCTGCGCGCACCGGTGTGCGAGGGAGAGTCAGGCCCCCGCTCGGGCTCGAGTTGCCGCGTCGCGCCCGGCGCGTCGGCCGAAGAACGAGCCGTCGCCGAGACTGATGCCGCTGGCGTAGTGGTCGGCGGCGAGGCTGGCGGCGGTCCGGCCGACGGCGTAGAGACCCGGGACGCGATCACCCGCGCCGTCGAGCGCGGCGCCGTCGGGATCGGTCGTGAGACCGCCGAGCGTGAAGGTCGCGTAGATCGCGCCATGGTCGACCCGCAGGTCGATGGCGCCGATACCGCTCGCCGGCGGCACGCCGATGGGCTGCAGATAGGGCGCGCGCTTGTGAAATGCGGGGTCGACACCGTGGGCCGCACCTTCGTTGTACTCGCGCACCGTGCGCGCCAGAGCGTCGGGAGGAAGGCCGAGATCGACGGCCAGTTCCTCCGGGGTGGCGGCGGCGTAGCCGACGCGGAGTCCGATGACGTTCGGCTCGTGGATCTCGTCGTCGGTGATCATGGAGACGAAGCCGTCGTGGTCGCAGAGGGCGTGGAGCCCGATACGCCCGGTGTAGGCATCCTCGTTGATGAACCGCTCGCCGTGGCGGTTGACGAGAATCCCCCGGGCGAGACGGTGCGGTGGCCCGAGCGGCAGCGCGCACTCGAACGCATCGAGGCGGGTCGTCGCGGCCCCGGCGCCGGCGCCCATCCGGATCCCGCGGCCGTCGTCGTTCGGGGTGCCGATCCGCCAGGCAGCGTCGGGGACATGGGCCCGTGGGCAGTGCTCGGCGACCATCGCCTCGTTGTGGATGAACCCTCCGGTCGCCAGGATCACGCCGCCACGGGCCCGGATGGCCCGGGGGCCGTCGTCGGTCCGAACGTGCACGCCGACGACTTCGCCGCCGTCGAGCGACCAGTGCCTCGGCGCTGGCGTCGGCCACCACTCGGGCGGCGCTGGCCGACACGGCGGCGGCGAGGCGCTCCATGAGAAAGCCGCCGGCGGAGTCCATCCACTGCGGCTTGTGACCGCGCGGGACCGGGACGGCGATCTCGTCGAAGGGGTAGGAATCCTCACCGCCGCTGAAGAGCAGCCCTGCGTCATCGGCCGATTCTCGGTTCGGCTCGTCGCAGAAGGCCGCCCGGAACGGCACGCCGATGGAGACCAACCAGTCGAAATGGTCCGGCGAGCCCTCGCAGTAGACGTTGACGCGATCGTCGTCTCCGCCGCCCAAGGGCGGCCCGGAGGAAGGCCGCCATGTTCTCGGGCGAGTCCTCGAAGCCGCAGGCGCTCTGGAGGGCCGTGCCGCCTCCCAGGTAGATGAGACCGCCGGAGTCGGCCGACGTCCCACCGGGCCCGGCAGCACGTTCGACGGCCAGGACGTCCGCGCCTCCCTGGCTGGCCGCGACAACCGCAGACGAGCCCGCGGCGCCCAGGCCCACCACGACCACGTCGACCGTCTCGTCGAAGCGAACGTCTTTGACCTCGAGCGCCGGGATCGGCTCCATCCCCCTCCTCGCGACAGGATGCAACGGTCCCGACACTACGACCTGCCGTTCTCGGCTGTTGTTCGTTTGTTGTTCTTTCTTCCGGACCTCGCGTAGTGGTGCTGGCGCGACGTCGGAGAGGCATGGTCCCACCCGTGTGCCGGTCAGAGGACTGTTTTACGCTTTGGGTTGGCGAAGGGCGCGGGGTCATTGGCCCCGGTCCGATTGGCGACATCGCGAGGGGGGAGGTGGGACGGTCGGCGCCCCCAGCTGCGGTGATGGTCGTGCACGCGAGCATCGCTGGGTCAGTTCATCCGAGCGAAAGGGAGAGTACCTTGAGAATGAAGAAATTCACGACAGTCATCGGCTTGGCGAGCGCAGGTGCATTGGCCTGCGTCGGTGCAGTCGGGTTGGCCACGTCGGCCGCTTTTGCGAGTTCGGGGGCGCAACATGCGCCTGCCGCCGGCATGAACCTGGTCACGGGGCCACCGCCGGTAGCGCTCACCAATTGCCCGTCGTTCCTGTCCGCCAAGCCGGTCCCCCCGGCCACCTCGACGTGGAGCCTTGACTTCACGAGTGGCAATGCCGTGATGTACGGCACGTCGAACAAGAACGGCGACTGGGGTGGTGGCAACGCCGAGGGGCAGGCCCAGCTGACGAATGGAAGCGTGGTCGAGTACTCGGGTCACGCGCACATCTGGTTCGGTGGTGGGCAGAACTCCGTGTCCACAGACCCGACCCTGCCTCCGACCAATCAAGCCGAGCAGGGCTTCACACTCACCTTCCACGGAAGCGGAGCCGCCGGTTCGATCGATATCAGCGCGAA
Organism: uncultured Acidimicrobiaceae bacterium; assembly: GCA_963745175.1. Taxonomy (GTDB): domain Bacteria; phylum Actinomycetota; class Acidimicrobiia; order Acidimicrobiales; family RAAP-2; genus Bog-473. The sequence continues at coordinate 29,362 of CAVUWK010000014.1, read as the reverse complement.
CATGCACATGACACAGAACAACAATGGCCAGTCGACGGCCAACGTACAGAACATCAACGTGACCTGTTCGTAGGAGCTGACTGGGTCCTGGTCAAGCTGACCAGGACTGGCTCAACGTTGTGGAAGGACGAAGCGCCAGGGAGCTCGCTCCCTGGCGCTTCGGTCTTTCGTGGGACCGGATGGGGGACCCCACCCGCCAGAAAGCCCCCGCTGCCAGGAAACCCGGCGGGACCTGGTGAGACACGGCCCCGTCGCACTCAAGTACGGCAAAGGCACGGCCGATGCAATTGGGGGAGGGTTGGGCGGGCGGACTTGGCGATTCAGGCCGCGGCTCCGACTTCAGCGAGAAGACCATGAAGATACGACGCAAGGACAACAGCGCCCACCCGGACGTGCCCGACGGAGATGTCCTCGTCGACGTCGCCGAGCCGGGCGATGTCGACGAGACGGACCCGTCCTGGGTGCCGGAAGCGGCCAACCCGCAGCCGGATGTGGTCCAGGAGGCCGTCTCCGCAGTTGCGACAGCGCCACGGCCCAAGGGCCTGCTCGGGGAGGTGCTCGTCGCCCGCGGTCTTGTCACCGATGCCCAGGTCGCGACTGCCCTCCAGCTGCAGGGAAGCTCGGGAAAGCGGCTCGGTGAGGTGCTCGTCGACATGGGTGCCCTCGACGAGCGGGGCCTCGTGGACGCGCTGGCGGATTTCTTCGGCATGTCGGTGATCGATCTTCGGCGTGCCACGCCGGAACCGATCGCGGTTGCCCTCCTGCCAGAAGAGGTGGCTCGGGAACTCCTCGCCATTCCGGTGCGTCTGGACAACCAGGGCCTGCACGTCGCGGTGGCCCAGCCGAGCGACGATGTTCGTTTCCGCCTGGCCGAGACCAGTGGACACTCGGTCCGGTTGGCACTCGCTCCATTGAGCGACATCCGATGGGCCATCGACCGCAGCTATCAGGCGATCGGCAGCGTGGGCAAGCTCGTGCAGGCCTTCGAGGCCGTGGAGGTCTCACGGAAGCGCCCCGTCGAGACCGAGAGCACCGAAGTGGTGTCAGCGGACGCCCCTGTCGTCCAGGTCGTCGACAGCATCTTGACCCAGGCCATGCGCGATCGGGCCTCGGACGTGCACATCGAACCCTCGCAAGAGGTGATCTTTGTCCGCTTCAGGATCGACGGAGCCCTCAAGGACATCATCGAGCTCCCGGTGACGATGGGCCTTGGGCTCATCAGCCGGATCAAGATCCTTGCCGGCATGAACATCGTGGAGCGGCGCCGCTCCCAGGACGGCCAGTTCACCACCGAGCTCGACGGCAAGGGAACCGACGTGCGGGTGTCGACGCTCGCCACCATCTGGGGCGAGAAGTGCGTGCTCCGGATCCTGGACAAGAACCGCTCGGTCCTCCGCCTCGGTGAGCTGGGTATGCCCACCGACACCCACGAGACCTACTCGAAACTCACGCGTGCGCCCTTCGGCATGGTCCTGTGCGCCGGCCCGACGGGGAGCGGCAAGACCACCACGCTCTACGCCACGCTGAGCGAGGTCAGCGACCGGTCCCGCAACGTCATGACGATCGAGGACCCGGTGGAGTTCGTCTTCCCCAAGATCAACCAGATCCAGACCAACGAGCAGGCAGGCCTGACCTTCGCCACCGGGCTCAAGTCGATCCTGCGCCAGGACCCCGACGTGATCCTCGTCGGCGAGATCCGCGACGTCGAGACGGCCCGCATCGCCGTCCAGTCGGCGCTCACGGGGCACTTCGTGCTCTCCTCGCTCCACGCCACCGACTCGGTCTCGGCCCTGCACCGCTTCTTGGACATGGGGATCGAGTCGTTCCTCATCGCCTCGTCGGTCATCGCCATCGTGGGCCAGCGCCTGGTGCGCCGCGTCTGCCCGTCCTGCAAGACCCGCTACACGCCCAGCCAGGAAGAGATGGCCTTCTACGAGGAGAGCGGCGGGGATCCGAAAACGGACTTCTACCAAGGCACCGGCTGCAACTTCTGCGGGAACACCGGCTACCAGGACCGCATCGGTGTCTACGAGCTCCTCCAGATGACACCCGAGATCAAGCGGTTGATCGTGGGTTGGGCCACCCAGGACGAGCTGCGCCGCCTGGCCCAGAAGCAGGGCATGCGCACCCTCCGCGAGGAGGCCATCAACCTGGTGGCGCAGGATCTGACGACCATCTCCGAGGTGATCCGCAGCATCTACGCGATGTGAGGTCCCGGGGCGCCGCTCAGCGCCTCGCGAGGTCGCAGAGCTTGGTCACCGTGTTCCAGTTCCTCGTGGTGCTCACCACGCCCAACCGCCGCTCCAGGAACGTCCCGGTGTATTTCGTCTGGGCATAGCCGTCCGGCGTGTGCACGTAGATTTCCCGGCCGTCGACGACGAGCTCGTCGCGTCCGCTCGGAGGGAGGGCGAACGCCTGCAGTGCCGCCTTCGACGGGCGCGTGGCCAGGAAGGTCACGTGGTGACGGGACGGGTCGGCGCCCGCCTTGGCGTAGGGACTCGCCGAACCAACGCGCAGGAGGTCGGGGATGCTCCGCACCAGGACGGCGGGCGAGTCGCCGAAGTCCTCCGCCAGGCGCTGCTCGATGGCCGTGGCGATCCCCGCCTCGCTCTTCGTTCCCGTCGAGAAAAGGACGTTTCCGGTCTGGATGTAGGTGGAGACGCCGCTGTACCCGAGGCCGTCGAACGAACGGCGCAGCTCGTCCATGGCGAGGCGCCCGTGTCCCGCCACGTTGACACTCCGGAGCAGGGCGACGTAGCGAGGCACCGATGCAAACTACCGGGAGTCGGGCGCCGTCCCGTGCGCCGCAACGGGGTCGCGGGTCAGCCGGAAGGGGCCGAGGTCGACGGCGGGGCGCGAGCCTTCTGCCAGGTCGGCCAGGAGCTCGCCCAGCAGCGGGCCGAACTTGAACCCGTGCCCGCTGGTGCCGCAGCCCACGACGATCCGGCCCACACGATCGAGGACGAAGTCCGCGTCGACCGCGTTGTCGTAGACGCAGCGCTCCGTGGCAACCGGCGAGGGATCGAGCGAGGGGAGCAGACGTCCCACGACGCGGGTCATGCGCGCGAGGAGCGCAGGGTCGTCCGCCGCGAACGCGGCCGGGTCGGCCGGGTCGTAGCTCTCGAGGACGGGACCCGGTGTGTGGTTGGACACCTTGTAGGTATCGGCATGCGGCCCACCACCGGGAACCGGTAGGCCGTAGATCATGTCCTCGCCCCACTCGATGAAGACGGGGAGCAGTGCGGCACCGCGGCGGGACTTGAAGTAGGCCACCTGGGGGAGCGAGGGCGCAGCGGCCACGGAGGCGCCGGTGCCGACGAGCCCGAGGGTGGCCGGGCCGGCGCTGGCGACGACGACATCTGCTTCGAGCGCGGTGCCGCCAGCGATCTCGACGGTGACCGCGTCGGGCGACCCGTCATGGACGGAGGTCACGCGGGTCGCGGTGCGGAGCTCGAAGCCGCCCGACTCGCGGAGTGCGCGCAGGCATTCGCCGGCCGCCAGGACGCCCGAGTCGGGTTCGACGAGTGTGGGCCCTGCCGCGGCGACCCCGGGGAAGCGTCGCGTCACCGCTCCGGCAGACAGACGCTCCACCGGTGCGCCGGCCACCGCCAGCGCGTCGGCGATGGCGTCGAGCGCGGCGCCATCGCCCATCGTCACCTGACCGGTCACGTGCAGAAGCCGTCGCCCGGTGGTCCGCTCGAGGTCGTGCCAGCGCGTGCGGGCGAGGAGGGCCATCTCCACGTAGTGCGGCTCCGGATAGCCCAGGCGGAAGATGCGGGCGTTGCCCTTGGAGCCGGCGCGCTCGTGACCCGGCGCCCCCGCCGCCTCGAGCACCAGTGTCCGCCAGCCCCGCCGAGCCAGCACCCACGCGGCCGACAGACCCAGAAGCCCCGCGCCGATCACGATGCAGCGTCGGTCGTCGGGCACGCCGTCGATCATACGAACGCGCGGCGCAGGCCCTCGCCGTGCCGAGGTCCCGCAGTACGCTCGGCGGGAGTGACCAGTGGGATGGATGTGTCGGCGCACCCGACCCACGACACGGTGGCGGGCGATCCTCCTCGCGGTGGCGATCCCGAACCACTGGCGGCAACCGGGGACGAGCATTCCGTCCAGCCGTCGGGCCACGGCCCGGTCCTGGGCGGCCTGGGCCGCGTCGGCTTCCACGTCGTCGCCCTCGCCTGCTTCACCGTGCCCGCCGTGGTGCTGTGGTGGCACGTCTGGTCCGGGCACCCCTCGGCCGCGCTGACGTGCGGGTGCGGCGATCCGGCGCAGGAGGTCTGGTTCATTGACTGGCCTGCCTGGGCGATGGCCCATCTCCACAGCCTGGTGTTCTCGGGTGCAGTGAACGTCCCCGACGGCGCCAACCTGCTCTCGAACACGTCAGGGACGTTGGTCGGCGTCGTCCTGGCGCCGGTCACCTGGATCTTCGGGCCGGTGACCGCCACCAACGTGGCCCTCGCGCTCGCCCCCGCGCTGAGCGCGTGGGCGTGCTTCGCCGCCATCCGACCGCTCGTCACCTGGAAGGTGAGTGCGATCCCGGCGGCGCTGGTGTTCGGCTACTCGGCGGCCATGGTGGAGTTGCTCGTCTTCGGCCATGTGTCCGTGGCGGTGCTCGTGATCCCGCCGTTCCTCTTCACGACGCTGCACGAGATCGTGATCCGCCAGGAGCACTCGGTCCGACGGGACGGTCTCGTCCTGGCCGCGCTGGTGGTGGTGCAGTTCTTCATCTCGCCCGAGATTCTCGTGCTGTGCGTGGTCCTGGCCGCCGTCGGGCTGCTGGTGGTCATGGCGGTGGGTTGGCGCCAACTGCGCGGGCGCGCCGGCCATGCCGTCCCCGCTCTCGCGCTGGGCGGCGGCGTGGCGCTCCTGCTCCTCGCGTACCCGACGTGGTACGGACTGGCCGGGCCGCAGGCCGTGACCGGCGTGCTGTTCGCGCTGGCACCGATCGCCGGTGTCCCGCTGTCGGGTCTCCTGGCGCCGGGAGCGTATGGGGCGCCCGCCAACGTGTACATCCGCTTCGGGGGGTACCTGGGACGCAACGGGCCCCCACCGGACTATGTCGGCGCGGGGGTCGCCGTGGCCGCATTGGGGTCGGTGGTGGTCGCACGCCGCCGCCCGCTCACCTGGTTGCTGCTCCTTCTGGCCGCCGTGACCTTCCTGTTGGCGCTCGGTGGGTTACTCATGAACGGACCCTCCTGGCTCGGACACCCCTGGCTGCCCTGGCGTGCGCTGTCGAAGCTGCCGCTCCTCAAGGAGGTCCTGCCGGACCAATTCGCGCCGCTGCTCACGTTGTTCCTGGCCTTCCTGATCGCCGTCGGCCTCGATGCGCTCCACCGGGCGCACTGGCGGCCGACTTCCTGGCTGGCGTCACACCGCTCCGTAGTGACCTCGGCCGCCACCGCCGCGGTGGCCGTGGCCGCGGTCGTACCGGTGTTCGTGACGTTCGACGCACCCCTCCGGGTGGTGGGCGTGCACACCCCGGCCTACCTGGGGGCCGGTGCGCAGACGGTTCCGGCGGACGCCGTGGTGCTCACGATCCCCTTCGCCGTGTCGGGCTCGGCGCAGCCCATGTTGTGGCAGGCCGTCGACGGCATGCGGTTCCGCCTGGCCGGCGCCGCGCTCAAGACGCCCAATGCCCGGGGCGGGCCCGTCGGATCGGGTCCACCCGGATCGGCCCGCCGGATCCTGACCAACCTGACGATCCTCGGTGGGGCGCTGCCCACGGGGACCCCGGCCCAACTCTCGACTGTCCGGCGCGCCCTGCGCTCGTGGCAGGTGGACCAGGTGGTCATCGCCGGCTCGAGCCGCGACCCGGTCTACGCCTCCGGGTTCTTCACTGAGGCGCTCGGCGTCGCGCCTGCCTATACCCGCGGGGCCTGGGTGTGGAAGCTGCAACCGGGGATACCGGCGGCGTTACCTGCCGCGGGGGCCTCGCTCTCGCAATGCCGGGCCTACGCAGGCTCGCCGGGCGCGCGGCACGACCCGATGAGCATGGCGCGCTGCGTCCTCTTTGTGGCCGGACACGCCTGAGCCTGTCGCGCCGTGCGGTCGTAGGATCCACCCGTGCAACCAATCCTCCATCTGTCCATCCCCGTGCGGGACGTGGACGAGGCGCGGGAGTTCTACGTGCACGCGCTCGGCTGCTCGCCGGCACGCGCCCGAGCCGAATTCACCGACGTGTGGTTCTACGGCATGCAGCTCACGCTGCAAGACCGTCCGCAGGAAGTGCCTGCGGCGATCGGGAGAGGGTCGCGTCACTTCGGCGTCACGCTCGGGCGACCGGACTTCGACGCGATGATCGCCCGCCTGGACTCGCTCGACGTCGACTGGTTGGTCCCGGTCTCGACCGACGACGCCGGCCTACCCACCGAGCAGACCAAGGCCAAGATCGCCGACCCGAGCGGCAATGTGATCGAGCTCAAGACGTATCGCGACGTCGATGCGGCCCTCGAGACCTCGACCTACTCGTACCCGGAGGCGTTTGCCCACGGCAACTGAGCCGGCGCCCACGGCAACCGAGCTGGCCTACGGTGTCGGCCGTGGACGGCGGAGAACGGACCCGAGAGGAGTGCAGTGGGTGAAGGAGACGTGACCGGGGACCCCCGGGCGGCGCGCCAGGACGGCCGTGCGGTCGACGAATTGCGGCCGGTCAGCTTCGACCGTGACTACACCGTGATGGCACCGGGGTCGGTGCTCGTGACATTCGGGCAGACCAAGGTGCTGTGCACCGCGTCAGTGGAGGAGCGGGTGCCGCCGTGGATGCGCGGCACGGGTCGCGGCTGGGTCACCGCCGAATACTCGATGCTCCCGGGCTCGACGCCCGAGCGTGCTTCCCGGGAGGCGGCCAGGGGCAAGCAATCGGGGCGGACCCAGGAGATCCAGCGGCTCATCGCCCGCTCGCTGCGGTCGGTGTGCGACCTGGTCACGCTGGGCGAGGTGCAGATCACCGTGGACTGCGACGCGCTGCAGGCCGACGGCGGGACCCGTACCGCCTCCATCTGCGGGGCTTACGTCGCGCTCCACGACGCCTGCACCCGACTCGTGCAGGCCGGGACGATCAGCACACATCCGCTCACGGACTCGGTTGCCGCGGTCTCGGTCGGCATCATCGAAGGCGTGCCGATGCTCGACCTGCCCTACACCGAAGATTCCCGGGCCGAGGTCGACATGAACGTCGTCATGACCGGATCGGGCCGCTTCGTCGAGGTGCAGGGCACGGCCGAAGGGATGGCCTTCACCAGGGGTGAGCTCGACACGCTCCTCGGACTGGCCGAGGACGGCATCAAGGAGCTGACGGTCCGGCAGGCTGCTGTGCTGGCCGAGGCGCCGCCGCGACGGTGAGCGGGCCGGCCGGGCCGGCGCCGCGGCGGCTCGTGCTGGCCTCGGCCAACCCCGACAAGGTCAAGGAGATCGTGGCCGTGTTGTCGGCCTCCCTGGCGGTCGAGTTGTTGCCGCGGCCCGACGGGGTCCCCGACGTCGCGGAGGACGCCGACACGCTCGTGGGCAACGCCCGCCTGAAGGCGCGGGCGCTGGTGGCGGCGACGGGGACGGCGGCCGTGGCCGACGACACCGGGCTGGAGGTGGAGGCCCTGGGCGGCGCGCCGGGGGTCTACTCGGCCCGCTACGCCGGTGAGGACGCCACGTATGCCGACAACGTGGCCAAGCTCCTGCGCGATCTCGCGGCGTCGGAGGCCGGCGGTGGCGACCGCCGGGCGTGCTTCAAGACGGTGGCGTTGGTGGCGTTCCCCGATGGATCAGAGGTGTGGGCCGAGGGGGTGCTGGCGGGGACCATCGCCACCGAACCCCGGGGCGCCAACGGCTTCGGGTATGACCCGGTGTTCGTGCCCGAGGGGGGCGACGGGCGGACCTTCGCGGAGATGGTGTCGGCGGAGAAGGATGCGGTGTCCCACCGCGGTCGCGCCTTCAGGGCGCTGGCGGTTGAGCTGGCCCGGGCGCCGGAGGCGCCGTAGCGGGCCGGGCGGGCAGGGATGTCACATCTCCGGGGTTCCGGGGGTCTTTCCCCGGAAGACACATTCATCCCCGAGGAGGACCAGATGACACCCCGCATGACCAACCACCCAGCGCTGCTGATCCCCGACGCGTTCGACGCCCTGCAGGCTCTGGCGGCGTCCGCGGCCAAGGGCGATCTGCCGCAAAAGACGATCGACCTGGTGCTGCTGCGCGTGAGCCAGATCAACGGGTGCGGCGGGTGCCTCGACATGCACGCCCGGGCCGCCACACGCGCCGGCGAGAGCGACCAGCGGCTCCACACCGTCGCCGCCTGGCGTGAGACCGTCTACTTCAGCGAGGCCGAGTGCGCCGCACTGGCGCTGGCCGAGGCCGTGACGCGTCTCAGCGACCGACCGGATCCCGTGCCCGACGAGGTGTGGGACGAGGCCGCCCGGCACTACGACGAGGTGGCGCTGGCGTCGTTGCTGCTGACCATCGGCTCCATCAACGTCTGGAACCGGCTCAACGTGGCGACGCGCCAGAAGGCGGGTGCGGTGCCGCTGGCGTAGGCCCGCGTTCGGCACGGCGCGGTTCAGCCGGCGAGGAGCGTTGCCGCGAGTTCCCGGTACCCGCCCAGCGGGAATTCCTGCCGGTCGGAGACGACCTGGATGCAGACGTGGTCTGCGCCCGCGTCGTGGTGGGCACGGACCGCCGCCGCCACGGTCTCGGCGTCACCCCACGGGATGACCGCGTCGATGAGGCGGTCGCTCCCGCCGCCGTCGATGTCGTCGTCGTCGAAGCCGAAGGTGCGCAGGTTCTGCGTGTAGTTGGGGAGGCCGAGATAGATGCTGGCGTAGAGGCGCGCCAGCTCCCTCGCCCGGACGGGGTCGGTCTCGAGCACGACGGCGACCTCCGGCGCGAGCAGCGGGCCCGGGCCGAGGATCGAGCGGGCGCGGGCCGTGTGCTCGACCGGGACGAAGTACGGATGGGCGCCGGCGGAGCGGGCGGCCGCCAGCTCGAGCATGCGGGGCCCGAGGGCCGCCAGCACCCGCCGTTCGGGGGGCACCGGTGTCGCCAGCGCGTCGAGGGCATCGAGGTAGGCGACCATCTTCGAATAGGGGCGGGCGTAGTCGGCGACGACCGGCCCGTGGCTGGTGCCGACGCCGAGGAGGAAGCGCCCCGGGAACCGGTCCTCCAGGGCGACAGCGGCGGGCCCCACCTCTTCGGGCGCACCCGCCCAGATGCTGACGATGCCGCTCGCCACCGTGACGTGCTCGGTCGAATGCAGCAGGCGTGCGAAGTGCGGCGACAGGCCGGGGTCGAAGCGGCCGGACGACCACAGCGTCCCGTAGCCGAGCGTCTCGAGCTCTGCGGCGACGTCGTGTTCCGGGTCGTCGGGATCGCGCCAGGAGCCGCTCCACCACACGCCGACGCGACCGAGGTTCACGGTGGGAACCGTACCCACTGGCATCTTTGTTCAGTCGAGGTGCAGCAGGCGCGCGGCCGTCCCGCCGAGGTAGGCCTCGGCCGCCGCGTCGGAGAGAGGCAGGTCCCGGGCGGCGGCCACCGCCCGCTCCATCGGGAGGAACGGATGGTCCGACGCGAAGAGGACGCGGCCCATGCCGCGGGAGGAGCCCATGAAGGAGACCAGCGCGGCGTCCATGTATTTGGCCAGGTAGGCCGAGTTGGACAGGTAGAGGTCGGGCCACTTGAGCATGTACTGCATCAGGAGCGCCTCGTAGGGGTGGCCCATGTGGGCGCCGATGACCGTGAGCCCCTTGAAGTCGATCAGGACGTCCTCGAGGAGCTCGGGGCGCTGGCAGGCCGAGCGCACGCGGGGGCCCGGGACGCCGACGTTGATGGACACCGGCAGGCCGAGCTCGGCGCAGGTGGCGTAGACCGGGTAGTACAGCTTGTCGTTGAGCGGGTACTGCTCGACGAGCGGCGTGACCCGCACCAGCGCGACGGCGGGGTGCGCGGCAAGGGCGCGCAGGCGCTTCACCTGTTGAACGGGCCGCTCGGCGCGGTCGACGGTCAGCGCCACGCGGAGTCGGTCCGGGTGGGCGGCCACGTCATGGAGCAGTTGGTTCGTCTCCTGGGCCGCGATGCCGGCGGCGATCACCCCGACGTCGACGCCGCATTTGTCCATGGTGACGAGCAGGTGCTGCACTGAGGAGGAGGCCGACAGGTCGCCGCCGAGCAGCTCGGGAATGCCCTCGTTGCCGGCCTGGCCCATGAAGGACGCGGCGGCCTTGCCGCTGAGCGCGTTGACCCAGAGATCGACGACCGTCACGCCGGGTCGGACACGCCGGGGGCCGGCGCTGCTTCTTGCCCGGTCGCCTGGGCCTGCGCCTTGCCCGCCGCCTTGGCCTTGGCCTTGCGCAGGTACCCCACGCCCATGGTGAGCGACTCCTTGATCAACCGGTCGTTGTCCTTGGAGATGAAGGCGTGCACGCGCTTCTCGAGGAGCGCCCGGAGGAACGGGTTGAACGCGTGGTACGTCTCGGAGAAATGGACCCGGGTCACCCCGTTGCCGATGTCCTCCAACCGCGTTCGTCCCTCGGCCTCGGAGAATAGGGGGCGCCCGACGGCGTTGTACTTCCACGAGACGTTGGGCGTGACCTCGGTCAGCCACTCCCAGGACTGGCCCTTGCCGCCGGTCAGGAGGTAGCGGGGCACGCGGAAGGTGCAGTGCCGCACCAGTCCCTCGCCGATGGCGTCGCCCGGATGGAGGATGTCGATGGTCACGTCCCCCGTCTCGGTGTGGGGGATGCGGGCCCAGAAGAGCTGCCAGAGCTCGTCCACGCTGGCCTCGATGTCGACGTAGTAGCGGTGCTCCTGCACCGGCTCACCCTATCCGCAGACCTGACGCCGCTGTCAGGTGCGATTCAGGTGCCGGGGAACGGGGTCCCGTAGCGGTTCAGGTGGGCGATCTCGGGGAGGGGCCGGCGGCGCGGCGGGCCCAGGGGCGCCGGCAGGTGGCCGAGCGGGACGACGGCCACGGGCACCACTTCCGGCGGCAGGCCCAGGAGTCCGGCGAGCTCGTCGCCTCCGAGGACGGGCAACGTCGTCAGTGTCGATCCGAGTCCGACGGCGTGGGCGGCCAGCAACAGGTTCTGCACGGCGGGGAAGATCGATGCGTCCATCGCCTTCGCGTGGGTCAGCCGGGTGTCGCCGCACACCACGACGAGCACTGGTGCGGCGGCGATGCCGCCCGTCGCACCGTGGTGGACGTCGCGCAGGAACGCGGGGGAGAGGCGTTGCTCCTCGAAGGCCTTGGCGCCGCCCTCCCACAACCGTGCCGTCAGCGCGCCGATGGCCGCACGCAGCGTCGCGTCGCGCACGACGACGAAGACGAAGGGCTGGCTGTTCTCGGCACTTGGCGCGTGGGTCGCCGCGGTGAGGATCCGGGTCACGGTGGCATCGTCCACGTCGTCGGGGAGGAACGACCGGGCCGCGCGCTGGGTGTGCACCACCTCGAAGAAGTCGGGTGGCGTCTCGGGCGGGGTCACGACGGCCGATGGTACCGAGCCGACGGGCCCGGCCGCCCCTCCGGGCGCGGATTGGGCGCCGCCGAGGCGACCCCGCTACCTTGGGCGCTGCACCGGCCCCGGGGCCGGTGCCCGCCATGCGACATGGTGGGGGTATCGACGGCGGAGGGGGACAGGAGGCAGACGTGGCAGACGGTGCCGCATCGCAGGAAGACGTGCTCAAGGGGATCATCGGGCAGCCGACCGGCAAGTCCAAGGTGGTCGTCGAGCGGGGGACGGTGCAGCACTTCGCCGACGCCCTGTTCAGCTCGAGCCCGATCTACCACAACCCCGAGGCGGCCCGGCAGGCCGGCTTCGACAACATTCCGGCGCCCCTCACGTGGCCCTTCGCCATGGAGTTCTCGGGCAAGTTCGACGAGATCCAGCCCAAGGACGCGCCGAGGGGCAGCCCGCTGATGACCGCCATGGGTCCGCTGATGGCCAAGGGCGGCACGATCCTCCACGGCGAGCAGGAGTTCCTGTACCACCGGCCCGTCCAGGTGGGCGACGTGCTGGTGAGCGAGGGCAAGATCACCGACGCGTACCAGAAGGAGTCCAAGGGCCGGACGATGACCTTCATCTGCTCGGAGACCAGCTGGACCGACGAGAAGTCGGGCGAGCCGGTGGTGACGGCTCGCTTCAACCTGATCCACCGGGCGTAGCGCAATCGACGGGAGGCAGAACGATGGGTGAGACGAAGCTGTCCTACGAAGACGTGCAGGTGGGCGACGAGGCGCCGGTGATCACGCACACGCTGACCCGGACCGACCTGGTGAAGTACGCGGGCGCGTCGGGGGACTTCAACCCGATGCACCACGACGAGGTGGCGGCCCAGAAGGCCGGGCAGCCGAGCGTGTTCGGGCACGGCATGTTCTCCATGGGCCTGCTGGGCACGGCGCTGACCGATTTCGTGGGCATCGGCAACGTCACGCGGTACCAGGTCCGCTTCACGCGCCAGACGTGGCCCGACGAGGTCCTGTCCTCCAAGATCGTCGTCACGGCCAAGCGCGAGGAGGACGGCAAGAAACTGGTGGACATGGTCGTGACGTTGTCCAACGGCGATGGCGAGGACAAGCTGGTGGGCGAGGCTTCCGCCGCCCTGCCGTAACCTTCTCGCCGGGACGAGGAGAGGACGGGACCGGTGGGCGCAGACATGTTGGCGCAGGCGTTCGCATCGACCGCCGGGGTGCTGGCCGAGGTCGATGCCCAACAGCTGGACGGGGCGACCCCGTGCGCGTCCTGGCAGGTGCGCCAGCTGATCAACCACATCGTCGGCGGCGCCATCTCCTTCGCGGTGACGGCCGAGACCGGCGCGGCCCCGGCCGGGGGAGATGCACGGGACTTCTGCGAAGGGGACTTCGTGACGGAGTTCAACAAGGGCGCGGCGCGCGCCGTGAAGGCGTTCGAGGCCGACGGCGCCATGGACAAGACGATGACGCTCCCATTTGGCGACCTCCCCGGTGGGGTCTTCGTCAACATCGCCACAATTGACACCTTCACCCATGGATGGGACCTGGCCAAGGCCACGGGGCAGTCGACCGATCTCGACCCCGAGCTGGCAGCCTCGCTGCTCGGCATTGCCCAGGCTTTTCTGTCCGACGCGCTGCGTGGACCCGACGGCACGGCGCCGTTCGGGGCCGCGGTGGCGGCCGCGGCGGGCGCCAGCCCGGCCGACGAGCTGGCGGCCTTCCTGGGGCGTCGATCCTGACCGCGGCGGGCTGAGCCCGGGGCCGAGGGCCGGCAGGGAAGCCTGCAGCCGTAGTGTGGGTCCCCGTGGCCCACGTCAAGGCGGTGACTCCATGAGTGTGCTCGACGAGCGCGTGCGGGACCTCGACGGCGCCGTTGCCCTCGGTCAGGCGCTGGTGCACAACCTGGAACAGGTGCTGCTCGGCAGCCAAAACGCGCTGGTGGCCGCCGCCGTGGCCGCCCTCTCCGGTGGCCATCTCCTGATTGAGGACGTGCCCGGCGTCGGCAAGACGGTGCTCGCACGCACGCTCGCCACCTCCCTCGGCGCTGACCTGTCGCGGGTCCAGGGCCATCCGGACCTCCTCCCGTCCGACATCACGGGGGTCTCGGTCTTCATGCCCGACACCGGCAGCTGGGACTTCCGGCCCGGCCCGGTCTTCGCGCACGTCGTGCTGGTGGACGAGTTGAACCGCACGCCGCCCCGAACCCAGTCCGCGCTCCTCGAGACGATGGAGGAGCGCCAGGTCAGCGTCGACGGCCAGTCCTGGCCCCTCCCGCAGCCCCACCTGGTGATCGCCACGCAGAACCCGCACTCGCAGCGCGGCACCTTCCCGCTGGTCGAGAGCCAGCTCGATCGTTTCGCCGTGGCCACACCGATCGGGTACCCCGACGCGGCGCAGGAGGTGCGGCTGGCGCTCCACGGGGGCGGCACCTACGCCCTGGCCGAGCTCCGTCCGATCTGCACACCCGAGGAATGGCGGCGCGCCCAGCAGGCCACCGAGTCGGTGCCGGTGCAGCAGTCGGTCGCCACCTACGCGGTGGAGCTCTGCCGGGCGAGCCGGACCGCGCCGGGCGTGCACCTCGGAGCCAGCCCGCGCGCCGCCATCTGGTTGATCCGGACCGCGCAGGCACACGCCGTCCTCAACGCCAGGGGCTACGTGGTGCCCGACGACGTGAAGGCGGTCGCGGTCGGCTGTCTGTCCCATCGCATCCTCACGGTCGAGGCCGACGGCGGCGCCGACCAGTCGGCCGCCGTGGTCCGGGAACTCCTCGAAACGACGCCAGCGCCGAGACCGTGAGCCGCTGGGCGCGACCGGCCCGCCCCTGGGCGCCGATGGCCGCCGCCGTCTTCATCATCGGCCTGTGGTGGCTGGTCGCCCACAATGCCGGCTCCGGATGGGTCCAGGTCCTCGGCGAGCTCGTCTTCGGTGCCCTCCTCATCGGGATCGGCGGGCCGCTCGTGGTGGTGGCGCGCGCCGGGATCCGTGTGCGCAGCGCGCCGGCCGACGCCGTTGCGGGCCTGCCGGTCGAAGTCCACGTGGAGTCCCGGACCAGGGTGCGGGTCCGCCCGGTCGAACCGCCGGGCCCCGAGGTGTTCGTCGGGCCCGTCGGACGGGGGGGCGCCGTCGAAGGGGTCCTCACCCTGCTTCCTATCCGGCGGGGTGTCCACGCGTCGGTGACGCTCGACATCGCCTCGGCGGCGCCGTTCGCGCTGCAGTGGTGGACGAAGCGGGTGCAGCTCCCGCTGGCGTCGGCGCTCCATGTCTCGCCCCGTTGTGGCCCGGCGCAGCCCCCGCTCCTGCGCCCCGACGAGGGGGCGGGCGAGCTGCTCGATCGGCCGCGCTCTGACGAGGGTCTGCCCCGGGGCGCCCGCCCGTACGCACCGGGCGACAGCCGGCGCCTGGTCCATTGGCGATCGACGGCCCACGCCGGGAAGTTGATGGTGCGGGAACTGGAGCGGCCGGCGGCCGAACCGGTGACGATCACAGTGGAGCTGCCGGCGGACCCCGATGCGGCCGAGCGTGTGGCCGAGGGCGCGCTGGGTTCCGTCGTGAGCCTGCTCGAAGGAGGGACACCGGTCCTCCTCGGAACGAGGGAGGCGTCGGGCCCCGTCCTCGGACCGGTGGCCGACCGGCGCGCCGCGGGCCGCCGTCTCGCCCGCGCCGTCGCCGGACCCGGTGCCGGTGCCGGTGCCGGTGTCGTGAGGGTCGCGGGCCATGGGGCGGCGCCGTGAGCGTGATCGAGGCGGTCCGCCGGGCAAACCAGCCCGGCGCGCCCGAGAACTCCATCCGGCTGCGCTTGGCCTGTCTCGGTGCGGTGCTGGTGGCCATCGCCGCCTGCGCCTCCCTGGGCGAGATCACCTGGGCGGCGGCGTTCGGCGCCATGGTGCTCGTGTCGGCCGGCACGGCCTTCTCCCATGCCACCCGCGTCCGCCCCCCGGCCTGGGTGAAAGTCATGGTGGCCGTCGGGGCCATCGGCGCATGCGCCTGGTTCTTCCATGCGGTGAGCGCACCCCTCGCGGACTTCTCGTCCGTCGTGAACCCGCTCACGGTCCTCCTCGTGGTGGTCCTCGTCGTCCACTCGTTCCACGTGCCCTCGCGCCGTGACCTGTTCTTCTCGCTCGGGGCGTCGGCGGGACTCATGGCGGTGGGCGGCGCCCAGGCGATCGACCTCCGCTTCGGCCTCTACGTCGTCGCCTGGGCCTGCTTCAGCCTCTGGGGCCTCTCCGAGATGTGGATCTCGGCCAGTGGCGGGGGACGCATCTCGACGTCGGGTCTGGTGCTGGCGGTCGCTGCGACGTCGACACTCGCTGCGGCCGTCTTCCTGGTCCTTCCCGCACCGGTCGTCTCGTCTCGGGTCTCCTTCATCTCGCGGGCCGGCGCCGGCGGCTCGGTCGGCGTCCCGGGAGGGCTCGCCGGCGATTCGGGTGTCGCGGCACAGCTGTCGCGGGCGGGCAGCCCGAGCAGCCGGATCCGCGTCGGTGGGTATCTCGGCTTTGCCGGCAGCCTCAACACGGCCCTGCGCGGGAACCTGGGCAACGCCCTGGTGATGCAGGTCCGGGCCCAGCGTCCCTCGTACTGGGTGGGGGAGACCTTCGACACCTGGCAGGGGGAGAGCTGGACGGAATCACCACAGGTGGAGCGGCGGCCATTGCGCGAGACGTCGCCGTTCATTTTGCCGGCCACTGTCGGGGAGGTTCCGTTCGGGCAGAGCGACCTGCAGACCTTCTACGTCACCAGCGCAACCGCCGACCTCGTGTTCCACGCCGAAAGCGCGCACGAGCTGTGGTTCCCCACGGTCAAGGTCTACGTCACGGACGACGGGACGGTCGTGTCGCCCATCGGCATGGGCAGCGGGTCGATCTACACGGTCGATTCGCAAGTGAGCACGGCCACCCCGGCCGAGCTGCGGGCGGACGACAACCCGTTCGCGCTGGCTCCCGTCACACTGCGGCAGGAGGAGCAACTGCCGCACCCCTACCCCAGAGTCCTCGCCCTGGCCCGGTCCGTCACAGCCGGCGACACCACGACCTATGACAAGGTGCAGTCCCTCATCCATTGGATCGGGGCGCACACCCACTACTCGACGAACATCCCGCCGCTGCCGGCCGGCGCCGACACCGTCGACGAGTTCCTGTTCGGCAACCGGGTCGGCTTCTGCGAGCAGATCTCGACCTCGCTGGCCGTGATGCTGCGCTCCCTCGGCATCCCCGCTCGCGAGGCGGTCGGGTACGTGCCCGGCGGCTTCAACCCGATCACCGACCTCTACCAGGTCCACGCCGACGACGCCCACGCCTGGGTCCAGGTGTGGTTCCCGGGCTACGGGTGGCAGGACTTCGATCCGACGGCGGCAGTGCCGCCCAGCGCTCCCAGCCCCGGCGCGACCGCGCTGCGGGACGTCGGCACTGCCCTGGGCCGCATCCCCCCGGTGCCGGTCGTCCTGGTCCTCGTGGCCGCCGGCCTGGTCGTCGTCACGGTGCGCTGGCGTCGCTCGCGGCCGGCGACGTGGGCGGAGGGGGTAGCGCGGAGCATCGAGCGCGCCGGCCGCCGCGCCGGCCGGCCACGCCGGCCCTCGGAGACGCTGGCTCACTACGCCGCCGCGCTGGACGAACTCCCGGGGTGTGACGCCTCGTCGAACTTCAGCCGCTTGGCCTCGTCCGTGGAGGCGAGTGCCTACGGGGGCCACGATCCGCCCCCGGAGGTGCAGCGCGCCATGTCCGGGGAGGCCAAGCGGCAGCGGGTGGGTGCCGGGTCGGGCTCCGGAGTCCGGGGCCCGGGCTGATCGCGGAGCGGAGAGCGGGGAGCGGGGAGCTGAGAGACGCCCGGGTCGCTCATGTCGGTCGGTGGAGGCAGGACTTCTCTCTGGGGACTGTCAACGAACTCGTTTACAGTTGAAAATGAAGTCCCACCGCCGCTCGCTGTGCGGACGACCCCACCGCCCACCGGGCCGGAGCGACTACGCCACCTCGAAGCGGAGCGGGAGCCGCGCCGGGCCCCAGATGCCGAACGACGAGGGCTTCCACTCCACCTCGCCGTCGCGGACCAATGCGGGCATGCGCTGCGCCAGCAAGGGGAGTGCCTCCTGCAGCTCGGCCCGGGCCAGCGCGGCGCCCATGCAGAAGTGGATGCCCGCTCCGAAGGTCATCTGCGCCGTGGTGCGCTCCCGGGTGATGTCGAAGATGTCGGGATCGTCGAAGGCCTCCGGGTCGCGGTTGGCGCCGGCCAGCGAGGTGGCCACCAAGGTCCCTTGCGGGAAGAGCACGTCGCGGTAGACCACGTCTTCGGCGGCGAAGCGGGCCGTGCCCCGCACGGCGCCCAGGTAGCGCATCGACTCCTCCACGGCCCGGCCGGCCAGTTCCGGCCGCTCGGCCAGCAACGCCCACTGGTCGGGGTGCTCGCTGAAGAGCGCCACCGAGCAGGCCAGCTGGTTGCGGGTGGTGTCGGTCCCCGCCATGAGCACCGCCTGGGCCAGCATCGCCATCTCGTCGGTGGAGAGCCGGTCGCCCTCCTCCTCGATGGCGATCAGGTCGCTCAACAGGTCGTCGCGGGGGTCGGCCCGGCGGGCGGCGATCATGTCGCTGACGTAGTCGGTCAACTCCACGCCCGCGCGCTCGATCAAGGGCAGGTCCTCGGCCAGGTTGTTGTTGAAGATGCGGAAGATGTCGGTCGCCCAGGCCGAGAACAGCTTCCAGTCCTCGGGCGGCGCGCCGAGCAGCTCGCAGATGATGGGGATCGGGTACGGCTCACAGACGTCGGCCACGAGTTCGCACGAGCCCGTCGCCGCGACGCGGTCGACCAGCTCACCGACCACCCGTCGCATGGTGGGGCGGAGCCGGTTGGCCGAGGCCGGCGTGAAGGCCGGCGCCACCAGGCGGCGGAGGCGCGCGTGGCCCTCGCCTTCCATGGTGAGGATGGACTCGCCGCGGCGCTCGCGTGCACTCGAGCCCTGGAGCTCGGGCGACTGCTCGATCATGGAGAGGGCCGAGTGGAAGCGCTGGTCCCGCAGGATCGCGGTGACGTCCTGCAGGCGGGTCACCGAGTACCCGAGTTCGGTGCGGGCCAGCCAGTGGTCGGCGCGCGCCGCCTCGATGGCGTCGATCGCCTCCCGGCGCTCCAATCCGATCGTGTCGAGGTAGGGCAGGGTCAGTTCCGAGACCAGTTGTGGCATGGGCGTCCGTCCGTCGTCCGTGGTCCGTCGCCCGTCGGGGCGACGTGGGGCCGAGGCTAGTGGACCTTCCCTGCGCCCCGGGGCCCGCCGGGTCGACCGCAAGGGGGTCGCGGCAGCGACGTTTCCGGCGTGAGGCGCGTGGCCGGTCAGCGTCGCTGACGTTGGCGGCGGCCACGCGCCCCCTGTCGCGGCGACGCGCCTCGGGGGCGCGGCCCAGCGAAGCGCGCTAGGCCGTCGGCCCCCCCTTCAGTGCGGGGTGGCGCTGCGCCATCATCGGCAACAGCAGTGCCTTGGGCGTCAGGTGGGCCAGTCCGGCGGCGGCGCGGTTCGCCGTCCCGGGGATCACGACGGGGCGGCCGGCGGCGAGGCCCTCGACGGCCGCCTTGGCCACGTCGTCGACTGGGACCCACAGGAACTTGGGCAGCGACTCGCCTGCCTCCTGGTCCGTCATCCCCGCCGTCTCGGCGAAGCCGGTCTCCACCGGGCCGGGGCACAAGGTGGTGACGCTGACGCCCGTCCCGCGCAGCTCGGCACCCATGGCGCGCCCGTAGGAGAGCACGAAGGTCTTCGACGCGCCGTAGCCGGCCTGCCCCGGCAGGGGCTGGAAGGCCGCGGTCGACGCGGTGTTGAGGACCGCGCCGCGATGCCGCGTGACCATGCCCGGCACGAACAGCGTGCACAGGTCGACGACCGCTTCCACGTTCGTTCGCACCATGGCCAGCTCGCCGGCGCGGTCGGACCGGTAGACCGCGCCCATCGTCGTGAAGCCGGCGTTGTTCACCAGGATGTCGGGTGTCAGGCCGCGCTCCGCCAGCACGGCCGGGAGCGCGCCGCGCGAATCGGCGTCCGTGAGATCGACCGCGATCACCTCGGTGCGGATGGCGTGCGCCTCGGCCAGCTCCTCGGCCAGCGCCTTCAACCGGTCCTCCCGGCGGGCCACCAGGGTCAGCCCATGGCCGCGCCGCGCCAGTTCTCGTGCGATCGCCGCGCCGATGCCGGACGAGGCACCGGTCACGATCGCGGTCGTGTTCTCCTTGGGGGTGGGCAGTGCCATGGGCAGATCGTAGGTGACCACCGCGGCGTGGCCGCCGGGCCGCTCGCACCGGTCGGATCGCGGCGGGATGAAGTTTGCGTGACGCGTCGAGGCCCCACCAGGGCCTTTGCGAATGCCCTGTTCGTGTGGGGTTCACACGACCAGGGTCGAGGTGGATACTGGTGTCAAAGCGAGCGGCAACCGGAGCACCCGCCGTTGCCCCGAGTGGAAAGGAGCTGCCGATGGCATCGACAAGCTCGACCGAGGAGGCTGGTCCACCGGGTTGAGGTTGCGTCACCGATGTCGGCTTCGGTGGCGCCTCAGAGCAGTCAGCTTGGCGTGAAGTCCGGCGTATGAATGAGGCCGCGTTCGCGCCGGTGCGTGTGCCGGCCGGCCGACAAGGCGGCCCCCGCACCCACTGCGCCGCAGGCTGGGAGCCAAGGACTGCGTACAGAAGAACGAATCATCACAAGAAGCATCAGAACGAGCGAGGACCGGCCACATGGCCGGTCCTTCTCGCGTCCCGACGGTCCGTGGTCGTGCGCATGTCTGTGTGGCCGTGCCATGGTGGGGCATGTCCGGGACACGCCTGCCGATGTTTCCCCTCTCGGCCGTCCTCTTTCCGCACGCCTCCATGCCGCTGCACGTTTTCGAGCCCCGCTACCGGGAGCTCATGCGGGACTGCCTCTCCGCTGACGCCCGTTTTGGCGTCGTCCTGATCGAGCGGGGCTCCGAGGTGGGGGGCGGCGACCAGCGCAGCACCCTGGGGACCCGCGGCGTGATCACCAAGGCGGTCGAGCTGCCCGACGGGCGCTGGGTCCTGGAGGTGCAGGGGGAGGCGCCTATCGTGGTCGACGAGTGGCTCCCCGACGACCCCTATCCGGTCGCGCTAGTGCGGGAGGCGTCGGCCCTGCCGGGCGCCGGGGACGCCGGCCCGCTCGTGGGGGCGGCCGCGCAGCAGGTGCGCCGGGCCAGGGCGCTCCTGGCCGAGCAGGGTGGGGCGCCACCCCTCGCGCCCGAGCTGGCCCTCGACGGCGGAGGTGACGCCGATGTCGCATCGTGGCAGCTCTGCGCGGCGGCGCCGGTCAACGCGTACGACGCGCAGCGGCTCCTGGCCGCGGACGGTGCCCCGGAGCGACTGCGGTTGTTGGTCGAGTTGATGGAGGACGTCGAGCTCGACCTGCAGCGCATGCTGCGCGCCGAGTGAACGGGTACCCGGAGGGGCAAGGGACGGGTGGGGCGCCCGCGACAGGGCGTCGGCGCAACATCCTCTTCATCACCACCGATCAGCAGCGCTACGACAGCCTCGGCTGCAACGGGGGCACGGTGGCCCGCACCCCGGTCGTCGACCACTTGGCCGCTGAAGGCATCAACTACCGGCGTGGCTATAACCAGAACACGGTCTGCATGCCGGCGCGGTCGACCATGCTGACCGGGCAGTACGTCCGGACACACGGCGTCGTCGCCAACGGGATCCCGCTCCCCGTCGACGCACCGTCTGTCGCGCGGTACCTGCACGACACGGCCGGCTACCGCACCGCCCTGCTGGGCAAGGCGCACTTCGAGCCCGGATTCGACCCGACGAACCAGTGGGAGGAGAACGCCCGGGTGGCCCGCGGCGACACCGGGCCGTGGCGCGGCTTCGAGCGCTCCGAGCAGGCCATGCACGCCGCCGCCTGGGGCGACCATCCCATCGCGCACTACGGGCGCTGGCTCAAGAAGCACCATCCGGAACACCTGCACAGCTTCGCCGGGCTGCTCCAGGCCGAGCCCGGCGGCGACACGGCCGCACCCGAGACGAAGAACAACCCGATCCCGCGCGAGTGGTACCACACCGACTGGGTGGCCGACCTCACCGTCGACTGGCTGGGCTCGGTCGGCGCGGACGAGCCCTGGTTCTGCTGGATGTCGTTCCCCGACCCCCACCATCCCTGGGACCCACCCGCCTCCGAGCTGGACCGGGTGCCCTGGCGGGAGCTCGACCTGCCGCCCGGCCACCCCGGCTCCGACGACGCCATCCGCGCCGTCCTGGCGCGGAAGCCGGCCCACTGGCTCGCCTACTGGGACGGCCGCTTCGCCAACATGGAGGGAGGGCCGGCGTCGTTCGTCCCATCCAAGCTGACGCACGACCAGATCCGCGAGGTCAACGCCAAGACGCACGTGATGAACGAGCTGATCGACGAGGCCTGCGGCCGGGTGCTCCAGGTGATCGGGCAGCGGGGCTGGCTGGAGGACACCGACGTCATCTTCACGACCGATCACGGCGAGATGCAGGGCGATTTCGGTCTCCTCTACAAAGGCCCGTACCACACCGACGCGCTGATGCGGCTGCCCTTCGTGTGGCGGCCGGCCCCCTCCGCCGGCATCGACCCGGCGGTCGTCAACGACCCGGTCGGGCAGGTCGACCTCGCCCCGACCTTCTGTGCCATCGCCGGGGTCGACCCGCGCCCTGGATGCAGGGCCGGGCCCTCCCGGTGGCCGACGGCGAGCCCGGGCGCGACCGCGCGCTGTGCGAGTGGGACAGCCAGTTCCCCGGCTACGGCATGCACCTGCGGACGGTCTACCGCGACGGGTGGCTGTGCACGGTCTACGAGCCGTCGACGGCGGGGCAGCCCAACGGGTTGGAGGAGGTCTGGGGCGAAGGCGTCCTGCACCCCTGCCCCGTCGTCTACGAGCAGTCCGGGACGGGACCGGGCGGTGTAGCCGTGGCCACCGGGGAGCTCTACAACGTCGACGTGGACCCGTACCAGTACGAGAACCTGTGGGACGACCCGAGCCGGCGCGCCCAGCGCGACGACCACGTGGCCGACCTCTACGCCAACCTGCCCGCCGAGGTGCGCACCCTCAAGGTGATGGCGCCCGCCTGAGGATCAGGTCGACGTGCCGAGCGTGGCCCGCTCGATGGCCGGCCAGCCGCTGGAGCGGGCGCGGTTGGCCTTGACGGCCCCATGTCCTCCCCGGAGCCCGAAAAGCCGTTTGGCCAGGAGCAGGTAGAGCACGACGGCGAGGTTGATGATCAGGGCGATCAGCTTGAACGCGCTCACGCCGTTCGTGAGCTCGTACACCTCGAAGGGCACGAGGGCGGTGGTGGCGACGAATGTGAGGTACTCGGCCCACCGCTTGGCGAGCCACAGGCCGACCATCTCGGCCGCCTCCAGCGCGGCGAACGCCAGCAGCACGAGCGCCAGGATCCGCAGGTGCGACGGCGAGTACTTGAAGGCCCGGCCGAGGTAGCCGAGCACGCCGCGTGCCTGGGAAGAGCCGGGCGCTCCGCCGGCCAGGTCGTTCATGATGTTCTCGTAGTCGTGGTGGAGCGCCTGATCGTGGGCGGCGAAGGTCAGCAGCACCACGGCGAGCCCGACGAGCACGACCACGTGGATGGCGCGGTCGAGCGCGATGAGGCGCAGCACGTAGCGGTCGCGCAGGGCCGCACCGCGGAGGGGCAACTCGATCTCGTCCCTCGACTCGACCCGCTCGCGAGCCGGGTGCTCCGGCACCGCCTGCCGCACCCAGTCGTCACAGCGCAGGCAGCGGTGCCAGCGGGCCGCCCCCTCCGCGCGGACGAGCAGCGCATCGTCGGCGGAGATGGTCGCGGCGTCGGTCCCCACGAGCACGTGGCCCGACCAGGCGCAGGTGAGCAGCTCGTAGCGGTTCGAGGGTCGACGACGGCCCGGCACGCCGCTTCTCAGGCCAGCCCCGGCAGCGTGGCGTCGAGGAAGCGCTGCGGAGCCTCGACCATGGGGTAGTGGCCCACCCCGTCGAGCCGGACGGCCGTGGCGTCCGGTCGGGCGGCCAGCAGCGTGTCGACCATGGAGGGGACGGCGATCGGGTCGTCCAGCCCCCAGACGACGTGCAGCGGCGACGGATCGGCCTCGATCGCGCCGGTGAAGCGACGCTCGTTGGCCCGCCGCTCCTCGATGTAACGGATCAACCTCGGCAGCATCCGATGGCCGTCGGCATGGACGACCTGGGCCGCGGCGGCGGGGACGGGATCCTCGGGCCAGCCGGCGGGGACGGGCGGCGTCTGCGGGCTGAACGTGTCGCGCAGGCTCTGCGTGATGGAGGCGGCGTCGATCGGGATCCCCGGGGGCAGCACCTCGTCGGGCAGTCCGAGCAGGAGCTGCTGCCCGTTGGTCAGATGCGCCTGCTCGATGTAGATGCTCCCGTTGGTCACGACGCGATGCGCCACGTCGACGGTCCACGTCCCTTCGGCGCGCCGGGCCAGCAGCTCGCCGCCGACCGTGTCGCCCATGTCGTGCGTCAGCAGGTCCAGGTGTTCGATCCCGAGCGCGCCGACGAAGGCGGAGGCGACGTCGGCTTGCAGCGCCATGGAATAGGACCGGTCGGGCTTGGACGAGAACCCGTAGCCGACCATGTCGAGGAGAAGGACGCGGCGCCCGGCCCGCAGGCCGTCGAGCACCGCGGCATAGTCGAACGACGAGGTCGGGAACCCGTGCAGGACGAGGAGGGGGACGCGGCGCTCGGGACCGATGGACGGCGCGTCAATGGTGAAGACGCGCTCGCCGCAGAGCGCACGGTGCGTGCCGATGGCCTCCCAGCCCGTCCCGGTGGTGATCGTCACGTGCCGGCGAGCTTGGCGACGACCGGACCGAGCGTCTCCCAATCGCCCGACTCGATCGACCAGTAGGAGATGCCGTACTCGGCCCGGCGCCATTCGAGCTCCTCGGCCATCTCGTCGAGCGTGCCGACCAGGGCCAGGGGGACGTGCAGCGCGTCGCCCGGGTCGATGCCGAAGGCGGGCGCCATCTGGGTGGCCAGGCCCTGGGCATCGTCGGTCACCATCACGAAGCCGATCAGGGAATTGAGCTCGAGCTCGTCGAAGCGGTCGCCCGCCGCCTCCTTCACCCAGGCCACTTTCGTGCGGGTGCGTTCCGGCGTGGCATCGGCGGCCGTCTCCGCCCCTCCGGTCCCTTCGCGGAGGTTGACGTTGACGCTCACGATGTCGGCGTGACGGGCGGCGAAGGACAGCACCCGCTTGCCCCCGCCGCCGATGATCAGTGGGGGACCGGGCCGCTGCACCGGCCGGGGCGTGAGCGTGTGCCCCAGGACCTCGTAGTGCTCGCCGTGGAAGTTGAAGGGTCCGTCGGTGCGCAGCAGCCCCTTCACGACCTTCACCGCTTCCTCGAAGCGCGCCACGCGGACGGCCGGGTGGTCGTAAGACAGCCCGGCCACGTCGTAGTCGCTGCGCATCCAGCCGGCGCCCAGGCTCATTTCGAAGCGCCCGTCGCTCAGCACGTCGAGGGTGGCCGCCTCCTTGGCCAGCACGAAGGGGTGGCGGTAGTCGTTGCCGAAGACCAGCGAGCCCATGCGCAGGGTGGTCGTGGCCGCCGCCACCGCAGCGAGGGCTGGCACCGGAGCGAGCTGGTCACCGAAGTGGTCGGGCATCAGGAGCGCGCTGTACCCGAGGTCCTCGACCCGTCGCGCCTGGTCGGCCCAGGAGCGTGCGGAGCCGTCCGGCGGCTTGCTCAACTGCGCGGCAAAGCGGAATTTGCGGTCGTGTGCCATGCCGCCATGGTGCCGCAGATCGCGCGGCCGTGCGATGTGGCGCCGGCGCCGGGAGGGACGGGGGGCGCGAGCCGGTCAGCTCGCCGCGTCGAGACGGGGCCAGACCAGCACTCCGCCCTCCCGCTGTGGCTTGCCCAGAGCGCGGGTGAACAGCGCGGTGGCGCACCCCGCGCCCGGCGCGGATGGGACGACGGCCACGGTGCCGGTGCGCCAGCCCCGCAACTGGGCCCGGACGTCCTCGCCCGAGAAGGCCGGCACCGAGGTCGCGCCCCCCTCGCATTGGGCCAGGGCCTGCTGCAGGGGGGACGCCTGACCGTTGAACGTGTTGGCTCCCGTCGGTCCCGGTATGACCGCGAAGCCGCCCGGCATGCGGAACTGCATGTTGGCCATGGCCTGCCAGAGCATGGACGAGTCGTTCGCCGGGCCGGCCAGCGGATAGACGAGCGCGGCCGATCCGGCCGGCAGCGCGCGTGCGCCGCCGGTGAACCACGCGGGGACGGCCGCCGGCGCCTCGGCGTACGGCCACGCCGGCACGAGGGGGAGCAGGACGACGAGGGCCACGATCCCGCCTGTTGCCAGCGCGCCCGCTCTTCCGAACCGGTCGTTGGCCGCGACGGAGGTGTACACGGCATCGAGCAGCAGCGCGAGCAGCAGCGCGGCGAACAGCCAGAAATACGTCACCCAGCGCGAGGCGATGCTGCTGTTGAGGAGGGGCAGGTGTTCGATGACGAGGAAGGGGAGCGGGACCCCCGTTCGATGCCCGTCCACGTGGAGGTGGGGGCCCAGAGAGAGGACGAGCGCGGCGGCGGCCATGACGGTGCAGAAGAGGGCGAGCCGCTTTCGCCGCAGCACGATGGCGGCGACGACCAGAGCGATCAGGAGCGTGACGCCGACGTACGATCCGTTTTCGATGGGTGACTCGAAGACGATGTTCCAGTTCGGGTCGCGCGCCGCCACCAGGGAATCCCCCAACGCGGTGTGCCCGAAGGTGAAACGCTGGTCGAGAGTGGGGACGACGAGACCCACCGGATCGATGGTCACTCCCGCGATGGCGGAGGCCGGCTGCGCGGGCCCGGTGATGTGGTGCGGCCCCGCCACGGCCAACCAGGCCCCGTAGCCGACGCCCAGGGCGGTGACCATGACGGTGCACCCGGCCAGGGTGACGAGGCGCCGGCGGTCGAGGACGGTGCGTTTCAGGAGGGTGGTGCGTTTCACGAGGACGTAGCCGGCCGCGACCACGACGGCGATGCACGTCATGACGATCAGCGAGGCGAACGCCTCGGTGGAGATGTAGAACTGCGCGACGAAGCAGAGCCCGACGGCGAGGCCGGACCACCATGGCGAGGTCGAAGGCGAGCGCAGGCAGCGGTCGACGAAGTAGATCACCAGGGGCGGGACGGCTTGGAACAGCAGGAACAGGTGCCCGTTGGCGGTGGCCGCCGTGAACGGGGAGAACCCGTAGGCCAGACCGCCGACGAAGGCGGCCGGCCACCAGGTGACAAAACGCCGGGCCATGACGAAGAAGCTCAGGGCCGACGCGAAGATCGCCACGTCGATGAGCACGTTGTAAGTGGCGATCGGGCCGAAGATGAGCGTGATGGGGAACCCGACGAGGCCCAGGAGAGGCATGGTGGTGTTGTCCATCAGGTTGATCCCGACGGGCGTGTTCAGCCAGTTGTTGACGAACGGGTTGTGACCGTGCAGCAGGACCCACGGGGTCTGGGCCAGGAACCAGATCTCCTCGGGGACGTCGTTGCCCCCCGACGTCTGGATCGAGTGCGCGATCCCGTGCGCCCAGACGCCCCGGTTGGCCAGGACCGACAGAGCCAGGTAGACGAGGGCGACCGCGGCGGTCACGAGCCAGGGCCGCGAGGGCCGCCGGCGGCCGTGCCGGGGTCCGTCCACCGGTGGTGCGGCCTCGTCCTGCGTCGACACCGCGGTGTCGGTCATGAGAGCCGGAGAGACGACCGGACGAGAGCCGTCTGCATCGATGCGCAAGGTAGCAGTCGCGCCCGCCGGTGACCCGGCAGCGTCCTCGTGGGGGCGGCCCGGACGAGCCCTTAAAGGAAGCTGAAGTCGGGCACGCCCGAGCTGATGCCCTTGAAGAGCTCGCCCTTGGCGGCGATCAGCTCCTCGGGCGTCCAAGCCGCCTCCCGCGTGACCTGGCCGGCCGCCTTGAAGGCGCTCATGGCGTAGATGCTGCCGCCGAACACGACGAGGATCTGCCCGTTGACGTCGGCCGATGCCGGCGCAGCCAGGAAGGCCACCACGTTGGCGACGTTCTTGGGGTCCCAGGCGTCGAAGCCCTCCGCCGCGCCCATGCCGCCTTCGCCGAAGATGGTCTCGGTCATGCGGGTGCGGGCCCGGGGCGCGATGGCGTTGGAGGTGATGCCGTAGCGGCCGAGCTCGCGGGCCTCGACCCAGGTGAGCGACGCGATGCCCGCCTTGGCGGCGGCGTAGTTGGCTTGCCCGGCGCTCCCGAAGAGCCCGGACTCCGACGTGGTGTTGATGATGCGGCCCGTGACGTCCTCGCCCGCCTTGGCCCGGTTGCGCCAGTACACCGCGGCGTGGTGCGTGGCGGCGAAGTGCCCCTTGAGGTGGACCCGGATCACGTCGTCCCAGTCCGACTCGTCCATGTTGAAGGACATCTTGTCCCGCAGGATCCCCGCGTTGTTCACCAGGATGTCGAGCGAGCCGAAGGTGTCGATCGCCTGCTCCACCACGTTCTTGCCGCCGGCCCACGAGCTGATGTCGTCGCCGTTGACCGCGGCGCCGCCGCCCTGCTCCTTGATCAGCGCCACGACCTCCTCGGCCGGGTGCGCGTCCTGCGAGCCCTCGCCGTGCAGCCCGGCACCGACGTCGTTGACGATGACCCGTGCACCCTCACCTGCGAGCACCAAGGCCTCTTCGCGCCCGATGCCACGCCCTGCGCCGGTGACGACCGCCACCTTGCCGTCGAGCAGTCCCATGCTGATGCCTCCCTGTCGTCAGTCACGCGTCGAGCCGGCCGTTCCGGTGGGAAGAGCCCGGCGGGCGGGGTCGATGACCGCCGCGACGCGCCAGCAGTGTGGCCGATGGCCCCGTTCAGCGGCAAAAGCGGGCCAGCACCTCCGTGGTGACCAGGCTGATCAGGGTGGCGGTCTCGGCCCGGGCCCGGGCCCGGCCGAAGCGGGCCGTCAGGCTCACCACGTCGAGGCCCGGAGGCGGCGAGGCGAGTATCGACGCGTCCACGCCGCCGGCGATGCAGAGCACCGGCAGGGCCTTCCCACGTGCGCCGCGGGCGCGGGCCAGCCCCAGCACGCCACCCGGCACCTTCCCCTCGAACGACGGAGCGTCGAGATGCCCCTCGCCGGTGACGGTGAGGTCAGCCCCCTCCAGCCGGCCGGCCAGGCCGACCAGCCGGGCCACGAAGTCGAAGCCGGGCTCGATCCGGGCTCCCAGCGCGACCAGGCCGCCCGCCAGCCCGCCCGCCGCGCCGCCGCCCGGGACGTCGGTGACATCGATGCCCGTCTCACGCCGGTAACGGGCCGCCACCTCGACCAGGCGCCGGCCGAGCTCGACGACCTGCGCCGGCGTGGCACCCTTCTGCGGCCCGAAGACGGCGGCGGCGTCGGTGAACCGCGTCGTCACGTCGCAGGCGACGACCAGCTCGACCCCGTCCAAGGCAGCCGGCGAGCCCACGGCCTCGTAGGCGCCGAGGCCACCGTCGGTCGTCGCCGACCCGCCGCACCCGATCACGATCCGGCGAGCCCCTGCATCGCGGGCGGCCAGCAGCAGCTCGCCGACGCCGGTCGTGGTGGCGCGCACCGGGTCGTCGCGCCGCGGTCGGGGAAGGAGGGCACGCCCCGCGGCGCGCGACATCTCGACGACGGCGGTCGGCGGCTCGTCGTCGTCCGTCCGTCCCAGCATGCGCCATTCGGCCTCGACCCGCGCCCCCAGGGGGCCCGCCACGATGCTCGTCTGGCGGGTGCCACCCAGCGCGTCCAACAGGCCCTCCCCCCCGTCGGACATCGGCACCGTCTCAGCCGTCCAGCCCGCTGCCCGTGCCGCACCGGCCACGGCGGCCGCCACCGCCGCCGCGGACAACGTCCCCCGGAATTTGTCCGGTGCGGCGACGAGGTGGGGCACGGCGATGAAGCTACCGGGCGCGGTGTCCGGGGACCGGGGTGTGGGTGAGAGTGCGGGCGAG
>CAVUWK010000013.1:0-130946 GCA_963745175.1 uncultured Acidimicrobiaceae bacterium | reverse complement strand
AGATGTATCAAGGCCGCTATTGGCACGACCGGGAGTTCGACACCATCGATCGACTCGTCGCCATTGCGGAAGAGGCCGGAGTAAGCCTCGTGACTCTGTCCGTCGTGTGGGTATTGGCGCATGAGGCGGTCACGGCACCCATCATCGGGGCGAGCCACCCCGACCAGCTTGCACCAAGCCTGGAGGCGGCCGAGTTCGTCCTGGAGGACGATCTGAAATCCCGACTCGACGAGCTCACCCACGAGTACCGCATGGGCGACTCCCCACGGTAGAGGGGGACCACCGGCCTCTGGCTCGACGGCGGCGGGCAGGCCGGCCAATTCGGCCGGAAATGCCCAGCCGGCCAGGTTCAGAGGGCGGACTCTCAGCTATCTTGACTTCAGTTCCTGCAGTGAGGCGCCGAAGCAAAGGGTACGGCTCGCAAGGACGTGGTCATGGCCAGATGGTTCCCGTTGAAGAGACGCTCGGTGGTGGCGGCCGCGGTGCTGGCGTGGGCCCTGGCCTGGGTCGGCGTCGCCTCGCCTGCGGCGGCCAAGCACCCGCCCCCAAGCACCCCGGGCGTGGTGCTCATCGACTACTCCACGGTGTTCGCCTCCGACTTCGCCAGCGGGCTGTCCCAGAGCACGCCCTTCGACGGGGTGGTGGTGCGGGGCTCGGACGACCAGGACCCCTTCACCTGCGCGGCGCTCGGCTCCCAGGCCGATGACCGGGCCGCCCTGGCCGCCGGTGAGCCGAAGGAGGGCCAGTACACCCACAACCTGTTGCACCTGTGGTCGTTCAACACGAGTCAGAGCTGGAGCTGGACGAACCCGTCCTGCGTGACCGACATGGTCAACGCCTTCCAGAGCCTGGCCCAGACCGCCGAGGCCGGGGGCCTCTCCGGGCTGGCCCTGGACACCGAGGCCTACGGCGAGCAGGACCCGATGCTCCAGTCCAGCTCCCAGATCGCCCCCGCCGCCGCCAAGGTCGGGGCGCTCCTGGCCGCCGACCACCTCCAGCTGTTCATGACCCAGGCCGACTCCGAAGGAGAGGCCGGCATGACGCAGTTCGTGAAGGGCCTGACGCAGGGTGGGACCGTGCCCATCGACGGCAACGAGTTCGCCTCCTACGGCTACACCTCCCCGAGCCAGTACCAAGCCGGCGAGAACACCCTTCTCCGGGAAAAGGAGAAGGAGTACGTGGCCCAGGCCACCTACCTGGACCCCCACACGCCGGCCCAAATCCAGGCCGACGTCGCCGCCTCGCTGCAGTACTCGGACGTCGACGGAGTGCACGAGGCCTGGGTCTACACCGACGGTGGCTACGGCAATTGGTGGAGCGGCACGATGAACGCTTCGGTGGCCGCCGCCGTGGCCGCCGGCAAGGCGGCCGGCTGAGTTTCGGCGCAGGGGGGCTACCAAGCATGAAGACCGTCCCGCTGGCATGCTTGTAGAAGACGAAGATCTGCGCGGACGTCAGCGTCACTGTTGGCGAGCCCGCCGCGGCACGGGAAGTGATGCTGTCGATCACTGGAACAGCCCAAAACGCGGCCCCCGCCGCGACGCCCTTCTTGAGAAGGTCCCGACGACGGATCTCACTCTCGGTGATGCTCATCGCGCCCTCGCTTGTCCGTGGGCCGTTGCGGTCCACAATACCTTCCCCTGGAGGGACAGCCTCGGCTCGCCATTTCGCCCGAGTCGGCGACTCGATCCGGAGAAAGAAGCGGCCCAAGTCGAGGTCGCCGTGCTGCGCCGGCGCGAGGAGGGATACGCCTTGACCGGTGATCAACCTGGTGACGGCGGCCACGATGCCGACCCGGTTCGGGCAGGTGGATCGTCAGCCCATAGCGGCGGACGTCGCGCCCGTTACCCGAAGAGCCCGCCCGGGCCCTCGGACCCGCACATCGTGGCGAAGAGGCGGTGCACCCGGCGGTCGGGCGTGAGCTCGGGGTGGAACGACGACGCCAGCACGGACCCCTGGCGCACCATGACCGGCACGCCGTCCAGCGTTGCCAGGACGTCGACCTTCTCTCCGACGGAGACCACCAGCGGCGCACGGATGAAGACGGTCGG
The DNA here is from genome assembly GCA_963745175.1 of uncultured Acidimicrobiaceae bacterium. Classification (GTDB taxonomy): domain Bacteria; phylum Actinomycetota; class Acidimicrobiia; order Acidimicrobiales; family RAAP-2; genus Bog-473. The sequence goes on along the minus strand of CAVUWK010000013.1, from coordinate 128,895 downwards.
CAACGGTGGGCCCTCGCCGGACCCGAACACGACGTCGGCCTCGAAGGACCGGTCCTGGCGGCCGTAGCCGTTGCGGCGCACCACCGCGTCGAGGACGCCGAAGGTGCGCTGGTCGGGGCGCCCGTCGAGGATCTCCCGGGCGACGAGGACAAGGCCGGCGCAGGTCCCGAGGAGGGGAAGGGGATGCTCCGCGCCGGCGATGCGGTCGGCGATGGCCTCGAAGAGACCGGTCGACTCGAGCAGCATGGAGAGCGTTGTCGACTCGCCCCCCGGCAGCACCAGGCCGGCCAGACCCTCGAGATCCGCCGGCCGCTTCACCGTGCGGGCCGGGCAGCCCACCTCGGCGAGTGCGGAGAGATGCTCACGTACGTCCCCCTGGAGGTCGAGGACTCCGATGAGCGGTCCCGCTACCACCCCCGGTCGGCGAGATGCTCGCCGTACTGGGACGCCTCGAGACCGCGGATGGCCTCACCGAGACCGCGGGACACCTTCGCCACGTGCTCGGCGTCGGTGAAGTGGGCCGTGGCCTCCACGATGGCCGAGGCCATCCGGGCCGGATCCGACGACTTGAAGATGCCCGAGCCGACGAAGACGGCCTCCGCGCCCAGCTGCATCACGAGCGCGGCGTCCGACGGGGTGGCAATCCCGCCCGCGCAGAACAGCGGCACGGGCAGCTTTCCCGACGACGCGATCTCCTGCACCAACCCGATCGGCGCGGCGAGCTCCTTGGCCCAGCCGTAGAGCTCCGCGGGATCCGCCTGGGTCAACGCACGGATGGTGCCCAGAATGGAGCGCAGGTGGCGCACCGCCTCCACGATGTTCCCCGTTCCTGCCTCGCCCTTGGAGCGGATCATGGCCGCCCCTTCGGACACGCGCCGCAACGCCTCGCCCAGGTTGGTCGCGCCGCACACGAACGGGACGGTGAAGGGCCACTTGTCGATGTGGTACGCCTCGTCGGCCGGCGTCAGCACCTCGGACTCGTCGATGAAGTCGACGCCGAGCGACTGCAGCACCTGAGCCTCGGCGAAGTGCCCGATGCGGGCCTTGGCCATGACCGGGATGGTGACGGCCTCGATGATCCCCTCGATCAGCACCGGGTCGCTCATGCGTGCCACGCCGCCGTCCCGCCGGATGTCGGACGGCACCCGCTCGAGCGCCATGACCGACACGGCACCGGCGTCCTCGGCGACTTTGGCCTGCTCGGCGTTGACGACGTCCATGATGACGCCGCCCCGCAGCATGTCCGCCAACCCCCGCTTGACGGTGAAGGTCCCGGTTGTCATCTGCCCAGTCTACGAGGGCGGGCCGCCCCTTCTCACCACTCGCTCAGCGCGGCGGCCCTCACCGAAGTGGCATCGAGATCCCCGGGCTCCAAGGCGTCGTCCCGGTGCCCGACGGAGGGGTCGATCCAGACCCACCGAGTAGGCCCGAACCGGGCGGGGGAGGCGAAGAACGAGCCCTCGGCGGGGGCGGGTGCCGCCATCAAGATGCGCAGCGCGCCGAGCAGCCCGCGGGGGTAGAGCACGGCCGAGGCGCCGATGACATCCGCCCGGTACTCACGACTCTCCCCCACGCAGCGCCGCAGCGTGGACTCGCCGCCGAAGAGCGTCCCGAGCGTGATGCCGATGCACGAGACCCCGTTGTCGCCCCGCTTCACGTGCGCCAGCTCGTGCGCGATCACGCCCTCGAGCTCAATGGGGTCGAGGCGACGCAGGAGGCCCGTGGTGACCACCAGAACGGACCGGCGTGCGTCACGGCCGAGCGCGCAGGCGTTGGGCACGTCGTCGTCCAGTACGTAGAACGACGGCATGCTGAGCCCGAAGGTGGCGCACAGGCCCTCGGTCACGTTGGAGAGCCGCGTCTCGTCCTGCTCGTCGATCGGGACGGCACCGATACGGCGGAGCGCCACCCACGGAGCCAGCCGCCACACCGCGTACATCGCGGCAGCGCCCGCGAGGACCAAGGCGACCACCCCGGCGATCAGCGAGACGGAGACCCACAGGAGGAGGCCCAGGAGCACGGCCGGAATGGCAGCCGTCCAGGCGCACAGCCGGATGGCGCGCCGGCGGTTGGCCGCCACCTCCCCCGGGTAGACCCGGGGGGCGCCGAGACTGGGCACCATGTCGAGCGGCTCGAGTGGTGGGAGCACTGCCAGCGCCACGGCGGCGCGTGGCGGCCCGCTGCGCTGCCGCGACCCCGAGCGGTTCCCCCCGCCTTTCCCTGTTCCGTGCGGCGAGGCACGCTGACGGCCACCGCCCTGGCCCTTCCTCTGCGCGTTCGAGCTCGACCGGCCACTCGAGCTGTTGCCGCCGCCGGATCGGTTACCCCCGCCCGACGACCCGCTCCCGCTTGAGGACCGGTTGCGATTTCGATTGCGGTTCCTGTTCCGGTTGCGGTTTCCGCCACCCCCGCCATTGGCACCACCACCGCCACCGCTGGCGCCTCCCGACTTCCCGCCGGACGTCCCTGAACCCTCGTTTTGATCGGCCATCAGGCCATGCAGCCTACGGCCTGCCGGTCGCCGCCTCATGGAGTGGACACCGCGGCGCCCCGGCGGCAATTCCGCGGAACTATAAACGATTCCGTTTACAGTCTGGCCAGACTTCTCCGGTGTCCGCCTCCCCGGCTCGCCGGCTCAGCCTCCGGCTCGCGGAATCAGACGCCGCGGCCACGTCCGGGCCGGTAGCCCTCGATCGCCCGCGCGTAGACGTCGAGGTAGCGCTCGGCGAGCGTGTCCATCGACCAGGCCCGGGCGTACTCGGTCGCCGCCTTACGTGCCTCGGTGGACGACTGCCCCGCGCCCTCGGCGGCATCGGCCAGCGCGATCCCGAGCGAGCGGGCCAGCGCGGCGGCGTCACCGGGCGGCACCAGGGCGGCGTGACCGCCGGACGCCGCGCGGTAGCCCTCGATGTCGGAGGCCACCACCGCGCACCCCGCCGCCATGCCCTCGAGGAGCACCATCCCGAACGACTCACCCTGCAGCGACGGCGCGCACAGCACGTCGGCCCCCGCCAGGCGGGCCGCCACCTCCTCGTCGCTCAGCAGGCCCAGCCAGCGAACCCGGTCCGACTCGGGGTAGCGCCGCCGCTGCACCTCGGTCTCTGGCCCGTCGCCGGCCACCCACAAGACGGCCGGCCGCTCCAGCCGCGCGAAGGCATCGAGGAGGACGTTGAGCCCCTTGCGTTGTTCGTGGCGACCGAGGAACAGGACGGCCGGGCGGCCCTCGTCGTCGTGCCGCGGCGCCGCCGACTCGAAGCGATCCGTCTCCACGCCGTTGAACAACACCTCGAAGTCACCGCCGCCCGAGCGCAGGCCCGTCTCGCGCGCCGCCTCGGAGACCGCCACCCGGATCTGCATGCGGTGCCCCACCAGTGCGGCCAGTGGCTTGAGGACCGGGACCCACCGGCTCACCCCGGCGCGGTGGTACGTGCCGACCATCGGGAGCGGCGCGGTCAGCACCAGGCCGTAGCCCGCCATCGGCGCCAGGGGCTCGTGGAGGTGCGCGACGTCGAACCCGCCGGTGCGCACGAAGCGCTCGGCGCGCGCGGCCGCCGCCGGCCAGAGCGCCACCGGGGCCACCGACCCGTTCGAGTGCAACGCCGTCGGCCGGCCGATGACGTAGTGCGCCCCGACGGCAGCTGGAACCGCCTCGTGGTCGCTCGCCGGCGCCACCACCGTGACGTCGTGGCCTCGGGCGCGCAATGAGCGCGACAGGCCGATGACCTGACCCTGCACCCCGCCCGGACGCGAGAGCGAGTAGGGCGAGAGCATGGCGATCCTCATCGAGGCCTCATCGGGGGATCGCTCGGCCAGTTCGGCTGGAAGAGGTGCCACTGCTCGGGGCGGGCGCGGATGTCGTACTCGAACGTGGTGGCCAGGTCCTGGGTCACCCTCGCGATGTCCTCTCGCATCCGTCCGCGGCGGCTGGTGTCGAGCGGGGCGTGCACCACGCCAGTGTGCCAATTCCCCGGGCCCGAGTAGACCACGACGGGCAGCAGCGGCGCCCCGGTGCGCAGCGCCAAGGTGGCGGCGCCCGCCGGAAGGGTGGTCTTCTCCCCGAAGAACTCGACCTCCACCCCGTTCCCGACCATGTCCCGGTCACTGACCAGCCCGGCGATCTGGTTGGCCTTGAGCGCACGCAGCAGCGCCGAGCTCGATCCCTCACCGAGCGGCACCGCGGTCAGCCCCATGGCCGCGCGCTTCGCCACGAACCACTCGAAGAGCTCCTCGGGCTCGAGGCGCTCCACGATGGCCGTCATCGGCATGCCCTCGAGACCAAGCCAGTAGCCGCCCCACTCCCAACTACCGACGTGCGGCAGCGCCATCACGATGCCGCGCCCGCGCTCCATGGCGGCGCGGAGGTGCTCTTCGCCTTCCAGGAGCTGCCAGCGGGCCCGCACGCCGGCCTCGTTCTCGTAGGGCAGGCGGGCGCCGTCGCACCAGTAGCGCGCGTAGGAGTCGAAGGTCCGTCTGCTCCAGCGCCGCACGAGGTCCGGATCAGGAGCCACGCCGTCGGGGCACTCACTGGCCAGCACACGCTGGAGGTGGCTCTCGCCCATGGCGAGGGCCGGAGTGCCCCGCTGCGCCATGACCCAGGCCACGCCGCGGGCGGCGCCCTCCGCCACCGGCTCGGGCACGTGCCCCATGGCGAAGCCGAGGCCCCGGTAGGTGATGGAACCCGCCTTGGCACGCCAGCGCGCGACGGTCACACCGGACTCAGGACGGCTCACTGCTGCGAGCGGGGATCAGGACGCGGGCGGCGTGCGGCGTGTGCCCCGGCGTGCACTGGTGCCTTCCGGGTGCCCGCGTGCGGCGCGCCGGCGCTCCCGGAGCGTCCGGCCCGAGCGGCTGCTCAAGGACTCCTGTCGGCGGGCCCGCCACCGTCCCACCGGGGCGCCGGTTGTCCGGGCCAGCTCACGGCGGGGCACGCCGGTGGACTCGCGAGCCTCACGCCACGCCCGCCAGCGCGAATCGACCCGTCCCTCGCGCCAGGCCTCGATCCGGCGCCGGATGACGGCGTCGCGCCCGGACGCGGCATTCCACACCTTGACGAAGCGGGAGATGGCGGTGAAGGAGATGAGGACGAGCAGGATCCAGAGCACCGGCACGAAGATCACGGCGCTCAGGAAGGCGACGCCGAGCAGGAACATCCGCTCACCGCGCTCCATGAGGCCGCCCTTGGCCGGGAGGCCGAGCGACTCCGCCTTGGCCCGCTCGTAGGAGACCAGCGCGGTCACGGCCAGGATGGCCATGGGCAGCAACGCGAGGTGGCCATCCCCTCGGCCGAGCAGGTACCACGCGCAGCCGAACATCAGCACGGCATCGGCGATGCGGTCGGTGACCGAGTCGAAGAAGGCACCACGGACCGACGCCGTGCCCGCCGCCTTGGCGACGGGACCGTCGAACAGGTCGTGCATGCCCGTGATGATCAGGAAGACGATGGCGAGGTGGAGGTGGCCCGTCGCCACCAGGACGGCCGTGGCCGTGGCCGACACGAGGCCGGTCGCGGTGAGCACGTCAGCGGTGATGCCATGGCGGTGAAGCGTCTCGCCGACCGGACCGGTGGTCCGATCGACGGCGGTTCGCCAGCGACCGTCGAACATGAAGCTCCTCGTCGTGCGCGGCCCGGGACAGGGTTCCGGCGCTGTCGCCAAGAGTTTACCATCCGGTCCCCGAAACCTGGGGGCCCTCCCGACCGTGGCCACGGCCGTTGGACAAGCCGTTCAGGCCGCCGGCCGTGCCCGGAACGCATTCGAACTCCTGGTCACAGCGCGGGACCGGGGCGCCGGGTCAATCCCGGACGCCCCCTGCACCGTACCCACACAGGTCACATCACACAGGTGACATCCGAGCAACAACGATCGCAAAGGACCCCATGCACTCAATCCGCAACGCCGCGCTTGGCGCCCTCGTCGCCGCCGCAGGCGCCGCCGCCTCCCTCGAGGCCGTGATGGCGGCGCCGGCCGGCGCCTCCTCGAGCACCACCACGGTCAAGGCCGTCGAGACCGACTTCCACATCGCCCTCTCCAAGAAGACGTTCACGGCGGGCCGCTACGTCTTCGTGGCCGTGAACAAGGGCCAGACGACCCACGCGCTCCAGATCACGGGGCCGGGGCTCTCCAATGCGACGACGAAGGACATCCAGCCGGGCCAGACCACCAAGCTCACGGTGACGCTGAAGAAGGGCACCTACGACGTCTTCTGCCCCGTGCCGGGACACAAGATGCTGGGCATGAACCAGAACATCGCCGTCGCCGGGCTCTCCGTCGGCGCCGCGCCGGCCACGACCAGCACCGGCTCGAAGAGCAGCGGCAGCAGCGGCAGCACCGGCAGCAGCGGCAGCAGCGGCAGCAGCGGGATCGGGAGCGGTGGCGCTGGCTTCTGACCCTTGGCCGGCGGGACCGTCGGGTAGCCTCGCCAACCGAGATTCCCCCGCTGTGACGCGGGGCGCACGTGAGGTGATGGTGCCGGTGTCCGAGCCGAGGAGTGCGGCAGCGCCCCGACCCGTGCTCCCCGATCCCACCCTCGACGTCTCGATCGTCGTTCCGTACTACAACCCGGGAAACCGCCTGCGCACCACGGTCGAGGACATGGTGCGGGTGCTGGCGGCGTCGGGCATGACCTTCGAGATCATCACGGTGTCGGACGGCTCCACCGACGGCAGCCCCTTCACGCTCGAGGGCTTCCCCGAGAGCGTCGTCCGACGCGTGTCGTTCGCCACGAACGTCGGGAAGGGGCACGCGCTGCGGGCCGGGCTCGGCATGGGGCGGGGGCGCTATCTCGGCTTCATCGATGCGGACGGCGACATCTCCCCCGAGCTGCTCGCACCCTTCGTCTCCATCATGCAGTCGATGGAGCCCGACATCATCATCGGGAGCAAGCGCCACCCCGACTCCTCGGTGCACTACCCGCCGCTGCGCCGCCTGTACTCGTGGGGGTACCAGCACCTCATCGCGCTGCTCTTCCGCCTGCACGTCAAGGACACCCAGGTCGGGATCAAGCTGGTGGACCGCAGGGTGATCGCCGACGTGCTCCCGCTCCTGCGCGAGAGCCGCTTCGCGCTCGACCTCGAGCTGCTCGTGCTCGCCCGTCGGCTCGGCTACACCCGGATCGTCGAGGCCCCGGTGCGCATCGAGCATCGGTTCGGGAGCACGATCTCGCTCAAGGCCGTGTGGCTCCTCCTCGTGGACACGATCGGCCTCTTCATCCGTTACTCGGTCCGCCACGAGTACGACGCCGCGCTGGCGGCCCGGACGGGACCGGGCGACCGCGCCGCCCCGGGCCCGGGCCCCGGCTGAGCCAAACGGGCCGGCACCCCCCCCGAAGAGGGCGCCCGAGCGGCACGTCGCGGGGGGCCGTACACTCGGATCCAACGAGCCGGTTCAGGCCCACCTGAACGGACGGAGGACGGAGGACCAGGTGCCACACGACCCGACCGCTATCCGCAACGTCGCCCTCGTCGGCCATCACGGAGCCGGCAAGACCACGCTCGCCGAGGCGCTCCTGGCCGCCACGGGATCCATCGCGCGGCGGGGATCGGTGGAGAAGGGCAGCACCGTCATGGACTTCGAGGCCGAGGAGGTGGCGCGCCAGCTGTCCATCTCGACCAGCCTGGCCCCGTTCACGGTCAACGGGGTCAAGGTCAACCTCCTCGACACTCCCGGCTACGCGGACTTCGCCGGCGAGATGGTCACCGCCCTGGCCAACGTCGACCTGGCCGTCGTCGTCGTCAGCGCGACCGACGGCGTGCAGGCCCAGACCGAGGATGCCTGGCGGGCCGCCGCCCGCCTCGGTGTGCCCCGGGTGATCGTCATCAACAAGCTGGACCGGGAGCGGGCCGACTTCGACCGCACCCTCGCCGAGATCCGGGCGTCCTTCGGTGCCGGCGTCGCCCCGGTGGAGCTGCCGATCGGGCACGAGGCCGACTTCCACGGGGTGATCGACCTGCTCGACGACACCGCCACCCACTACGACACGCCCGCCGCCGGCGCGCCCGTCGACGGCACCGTGCCCCCGATGGGGCACGAGGGGCCCATCCCCGACGAGCTCGTCGACGAGGAACACGTCATCCACGAGCAGCTGGTCGAGGGCATCGTGGTCGGCGACGACGATCTCATGGAGCGCTACCTCAACGGGGAGACGCTCGACTACACCGAGCTCGAGAAGAGCCTGGCCGGTGGCGTCGCCTCGGCCAGCGTGTTCCCGGTCCTGTGCTGCTCGGCCGCCAGCGGGGTGGGCGTCGACCGGCTGGCCCGGCTGATCGAGGAGCTGTGCCCCAGCCCGGGGTCACGGCCGCCGCTCCTGGCCAGCGCGGGCACCGAGATGGCCGAGATCCCCTGCGACCCGGGCGGCCTGACCCTCCTCACGGTGACCAAGACCTTCAACGACGGCCACACCGGCAAGATGTCCCTCTGCAAGGTGGTCTCGGGCACGCTGCAGCCCGACGCCGTCCTCGTCAACACGCGCACGCGGGAAGAGGAGCGCCTGCACGCGCTGCAGAGCATCGCCGGCCACACCACGGCACCGGCCACGAGCGTCGCCGCCGGCGACTTCGTCGCCATCCCCCGCCTCAACGGGACCCGCACCGGCGACACCCTCGCCCCCAAGGGCCAACCCGTCGTGGTGGCGCCGCCGACGCTGCCGACGCCGGCGCTGCAGGTGGCGGTCAAGCCGGCCACCCGGGCCGACGACGACAAGCTGATGTCCGCCCTGCAGCGCATGTGCGACGAGGACCCGTCGCTGACGGTCACCCGCGACGACGAGACGCACCAGACGATCCTCGGGGTCAGCGGCGAGGTGCACCTGGCGGTCACGGTGGAGCGGTTGGAGCGCAAGTGCAACGTGCACGTCGAGCGCGAGGAGCTGCGGATCCCCTACCGCGAGACGATCACCAAGACGGCCGAGGCCGAAGGCAAGCACAAGAAGCAGTCGGGCGGGCACGGCCAGTTCGGCGTGTGCCACCTGCGCCTCGAGCCCCTGGACCGGGGGGAGGGCTTCGCCTTCCGCGACGAGGTCGTGGGAGGGGCCATCCCGCGCCAGTACATCCCGGCCGTGGAGAAGGGCGTGCTCGAGACCTTCGAGCAGGGCGGCGTCTACGGCTACCCGATCGTGGACGTGGCCGTCACGGTCGACGATGGCAAGGCGCACTCCGTCGACTCCAACGAGGTGAGCTTCAAGATGGCCGCGGCGCTCGCCATCCGGACGGCCATGGCCGAGGCGGGGCCGATCGTGCTGGAGCCGATCTCCAGGCTCGAGGTCACCGTCCCCGACGAGTGCCAGGGCGACGTGATGGGCGACCTCACCTCCCGACGGGCCCGCATCGTCGGCACCGATGCGGCCGACCAGGCGGGCTTCCAGACCGTGGTGGCCACCGTGCCGACGGCCGAGATCACCCGCTACGCGGTGGACCTGCGGGCCATCACCGGCGGCCGGGGCTTCTTCACGGCGACCTACGACCACTACGACTCGGTCCCCGAGCATCTTTTGGGTTCCCTCGCCAAGAGCGAGGCCTGAGGAGGGCCCACCGCCCCGGCTGCACCAACGACCTGCCGGCGGCCGGCCCCGGGGTTCGCCACCCTGCCTCGTCCGAACGGGCAGACTGCTGCGATGCGTGCTCTCGTCACCGGCGGTGCCGGTTTCATCGGCTCCAACCTGGTGGATGCGCTCGTCGGTGACGCGCACGAGGTGGTGGTGCTCGACGACCTGAGCACCGGCGACGCCGCCAACCTCAATGCCGAGGCCCGCCTGGTCGTGGGCGACGTAGCCGATCCGGACGTGGTCGCTGCCGCTGTCGAAGGGGTGGAGGTGGTGTTCCACCTGGCGGCGGCGCGGGCTGTGCTGCGGTCGGTGCATGAGCCCCTGGCCACGGACCGGGCCAACACGGCCGGCACACTGACGGTGCTCGACGCGTCGCGCCAGGCGGGCGTGCGGCGGGTGGTCTCCACGTCGTCCTCGTCGATCTACGGCGGGGCCGCGGTGACCCCGACGCCCGAATCGGCACCCCTCCTCCCCCGCTCGCCCTACGCCGTCTCCAAGCTGGCCGCCGAGCACTACGCCCGCGTCTACTGGGAGCTGCACGGGCTCGAGACCGTGTCGCTCCGCCCCTTCAACGTGTTCGGCCCCCGCCAGCGTCCCGACAGCATCTACGCCGCGGTGATCCCGATCTTCATTGACGCGCTGCGTGCGGGTCGCTCCCCCGAGGTGCATGGTGACGGCCTCCAAAGCAGGGACTTCACCTACGTGGACGACACCGTTGCGGCCTTTGTGGCCGCCGCGGGCGCGGCGGCCGAGGTGTGCGCAGGGCGCGCCTACAACGTCGGCGCCGAGGACGAACACTCCCTCTTGGAGCTGCTGGACGCCCTCCAGCGACTGCTCGGCGTCTCCGTGGCGCCGCGCCACGTGGCACCGCGGGCCGGCGACGTGCGCCGGAGCCGGGCCGATTGTGCGTTGGCCCACGCCGAACTGGGTTGGAACGCCGAGATCGGATTCGAAGACGGGCTGGCCCGGACGGTGGCCTGGTTGACCGACGTCTGACCGGAACGTCGTTTCGCCGAAACGTGTTCGCAATCTGTGGCACGCTGGCGACTGCTTCTGCCGGCACCCGCCGGGCCCGACGTTCAGGAGTCGAACGTCGAAAGAATTGGAAACCTTGACAAGGGCGACTGTTGCCAGCAAGCCAACTCCGTCTGATCGTCGTCACAGAGAAGGCGCACACGACGTTGCCGGTATTCGCGGCGTTTGGGCGGCAGTTTGACGTCACTCCCCTGATCACGGAGGGCACCGAGCAGGTTCAGATCGCACACGTCGTGGACTACATGGATCACGACGCCGTCGTCTTCTTCACGCTCTTCCGCAATCTCGCCGCCGGCCCACCCGTGGACTGGGGTGGCTACTCAGGACCGCGACTCCTTTACGACGAGGACGCTTGGCAGTTCTGTCTGTCCCTTGGCTTCGGACGCCCCAACCGGGCATGGCCGGAGACGTTCGCGCGACATGGTTTTGACGCGCTCCTCTGCACAGGCAAAGAGGTCTCCGCCACACTGGAGCTCGCCGGCGTTTCGACGTATTGGTGGCCCAAGGCCTACGAGCCAAGACATTTCTTCGATCTCGGCAAGCAGCGTGAGGGCATGTGTCATTTCGGCACGCTGTACGTCTCACGTCAGGCGATGTTGCACCGGCTGCGACGCGACGGTATCTCCGTCGACCATATAGAGGCCCCCTATGCGGCACTCAACGACCGGCTGAACGAGTACCGGTCCCTCATCGTGGGCACCCTCTCGAATGGCACGCGGACCAAGCTGCACAGAGCGCTGCGCAAGCTCAACCCCGAGTGGGGACTCAGGCTTGCGCATGGGCCGGAACCAATGCTCAAACTCTTCGAAGGGGCAGGCGCTGGCTGCGCTGTCTTCTGCGACGCACTTCCAGAATTGGAAGATCTTGGCTTCATCGATGGACAAACGGTGGTGACGTGGACCGACTTCGACGAATTGGTCGAGAAATGTCACGCGTACCTGGGAGACGCTCCTCGACTCCGTGAGATCGCGCAGGCCGGCCTCCAACTGTGTGCAACAAGACACACGTGGGACACACGCATGAAGGACTTGGACACGTTCCTGCGCGGGTGGCCGGCCCGGTGAACAGATGGGCCTGTGACGGCGTCGGAACGATGGCCGGACTCGAGCAGGGCCGCCCTCAGTCGGCTGGTGCCCCCGTTTCGTCGAGCCAGGCCTCGAAGGCCAGGACGGCCCAGAGCGGATATTCGAGGCCGGGTCGCCCGGCCTGGTGCGCGTCCCAGCAGGCTCGCACCGCCACCGGATCGAAGAAGCCCTGGTTCCGCAGACGGGACTCGGAGAGGTGGTCCTCGGCCCAGTCCCGCAACGGCCCGCGCAGCCAGACGCCCAGGGGGGGATCGAAGCCCGTCTTGGGCCGATCGACCAGGTGGCGGGGCACGTGCCGCTCGACGAGGAGCCGCAGGGCCCGCTTGCCCACTCCCCCGCTGATCCGCAGGGACGGGGGCAGGTTCCAGGCCGCCTCCACCACCTTGTGGTCGACCAGCGGGGGCCGCACCTCGAGGCCGAAGGCCATGCTGGCCCGGTCGACCTTGACCAACATCTCGTCGGGCAGCGTCGAGAGCGTGTCCCAGGCCATCATCTCCTCGGCCGGCGTTCCCACCAGGCCGCCGAGGGGTGGCGGACCGCTCCAGGGCGAGTCGGGAGCCCCCAGCGACGACCGTTTCGGCGTCGTCCCACGCCGAGACCAGGCTCATGTAGACCTGGCGAGACGACCGGGCCGCCAGCAGGCGGGCCAGCTTGTGGGCGCGGGTGCCGAGGTCTGCCCCGGCCGGGGCGGACCGGAGTCGCTGGGCGCCGCGTCCGATGCCGTCCCACACCGCGCCGGGCACCGCGTCGAGCGCGCCGGCGGCGGCCCGACGCACGGCGCCGGGGCAGGGGCAGCACCCGCCGGCTGAGGACGGACCCCGCCGTGTAGCGCCGGTACCCGCCGAATGCCTCGTCTCCGCCGTCCCCCGACAGGGCCACGGTGACGTGGCGGCTGGCCTCCCGGCACATGAGGAGGGTGGGCAACTGGGACGGGTCGGCGAAGGGCTCGTCGTAGTGACGACCGAGGTGGGGCACGAGGTTCAGGGCATCGTCCGCCGTCAGGTCGATCCGGGTGTGGGCGGTGCCGAGATGCCGGGCCACCGCCTCCGCGTGGTCCGCCTCGTCGAGCCCCTGGCCGGCGAAGCCCACCGTGAAGGTGCGCACCGGTCCCGGGGACGCGGCCTGGGCCAGCGCGGTGACCAGGGTGGAGTCGATGCCGCCGGACAGGAAGGTGCCGATGGGGACATCGGCGACCAGGCGGCGGGACACGGCCTCGGCCAGCACCGCCTCGAGCTGGTCGAGGGCGCCCCCGTCATCGTCCGTCGGGCGGTCGGGCCGCCATGGCGGTCCGGGCCGCGGCGGGAAAGTCCCACCAGACCTCGGGCTCGGGCCAGCCGCGCTGGCCTGGGCGCAGGCTGACCAGCGTGCCGGCGGCCAGCTTCCGCGCCCCGGTGAAGATGGTCAGGGGGGCCGGGATGTAGTTGAGGCGCAGCAGGAGGGCCAGCGCCCGCCGGTCGATCTCCCGGCTGAACCGGGGGTGGGCCAGGAGCGCGCGCAGCTCCGAGCCGAAGAGGACGACGCCGCCCATGCACCGAGTAGTAGAGCGGCTTCTCGCCCAGGCGGTCCCGGATCAGGTGCAGGACGCGGTCACGGCGGTCCCACAGGGCCAGGGCGAACATCGCATCGAGCCGCTCGAGGGTCGGGCGCAGGCCCCAGGCGGCCACCGCCTCCACCACCACCTCGGTGTCGCAGTGGCCCTTGAGGCCCCGGCCCCGGTCCGGCAGGGCGGCCCGCAGCTCGGCGGCGTTGTAGCACTCGCCGTTGTACGTGGCGACCCAGCGGCCGTCGGCCGAGACCATGGGCTGGTGGCCGGCGGGCGAGAGGTCGATGACGGCCAGTCGGCGGTGACCGAAGCCGATCCCGGCCTCGCCGTCGCACCAGGTGCCCTCGTCGTCGGGCCCCCGATGGGCCAGGGGCAGGGCCATGGCGCGAGCGAGCCGGGCCAGCTCCTCGTCCGTCCCCGACCAGCCCGGGTCCAGCAATCCGGCGATGCCGCACATTGTCTGCCCCCGTGGCCGATCCCATGCCCGCCCCGACGTCGCCAGGCGAGCTGCTGGGCGCAGCGTACTGTCGGGCCGTGGGTCAAGGTGCGCAGCGGGTCCTGTGGCTGACCAAGGGGCTCGGGCCGGGCGGCGCCGAGCGGCTGCTGGTGGCCCTGGCCCGCACCATCGACCGCGACCGCTTCTCCTGCACGGCCGCCTACCTGCTCCCGGAGAAGGACCACCTGGTCGGTGAGCTCGGCGAGGCCGGTGTGGAAACGGTGTGCCTCGAGGGTCCGGCCGAACACGACCTGCGGTGGGCGGGACGGCTGCGCCGGCTGGTGGTGGACCTGGGATCGACGTCGTCCACGTGCACGCCCCCTACCCGGCTGCGGTGGCCCGCCCGGTCCTGCACGCCCTCGGGCGGCGGCGCCCGGCGGTCGTCTACACCGAGCACAACAGCTGGGAGGGCTACGGGCGGGCCACCCGCTGGGCCAATGCGCTCGACCTACCCCCTTGACGACGCCCGGTTGGCCGTGTCGCAGGCGGCCCTGGCCTCCATGCCCGCGCCGTTCCGGCGACGGACAGAGGTCCTGGTCCACGGGATCGATCTCGACGACGCGGCGGCGCACCGGGCGGGTCGGGAGCGGATCCGCGCCGAGCTGGGGGTCGGCGATGACACGGTGGTCGTGGTCACGCTGGCCAACCTGCGCGCCCACAAGGACTACCCGACCCTCCTCGGGGCGGCCCGCCGGGCCCTCGACGCCGGCGCGGCGATCCGCGTCGTTGCGGTGGGCCAGGGGCCGTTGGAAGGCGAGGTGCGGGCATTGGCCGCTCGGATGGGACTCGGAGACGACTTCCAGCTCCTCGGCTACCGATCCGACGCGCTCGACGTGCTGGCCGCCGGCGACATCTTCACCCTGTCGTCGCTGGCCGAGGGCTACCCGGTGTCGTTGATGGAAGCGCTGGCCCTCGGGCTACCCGTGGTGGCCACCGCGGTGGGAGGGATGGCCGACGCTGTCCGCCCGGGGGTCGAAGGGCTCACGGTGCCGGCCGGGCGACCCGATCTGCTCGGTGACGCCTTGGCGGCACTGGCCGGCGACGGCGGAAGGCGGGCCATCGCTCGGCCGCGCCGCGCGTGAACGATCGGCCCTGTTCGACATCCACCGATCCACGGCACGCCTCGAGGCTGTCTACGACGAGGTGCGGCGCTGAGCCAGGCTCCCTATGGCAGGGCGCGAGCCAGCGTTGCGGCGAGGTCGTTCGCGTTGAGGGTCGGGCTGACCGCCCAGGCCGCCCGACTCAGCATGACGGATGTGGTCTCGAACGCCGACGGGGCGGACTCGGCGTCGAGGTCCGGCATGCCTGCCGCAACCAGCGCCACCCGGCCCGCCATGGTCTCGGGCACCGGGTCCTCGCCCGCCACGGCCACCCAGGCCGCCACCGGGTAGCGGCCCGGACCGGGCGGGGTTTCGTCGGACCGGTGGGCGGGCAGGCGAGCCAGGGCGGCGGCGTCCAGCGCCACGGCAGAGTCAGCGATGACGACGTTTCCCTCGGGGTCGAGATCGACCTCAGGCGCATCGAGGACCTCCCACCCGGCGGCGCGCAGACCGGGGCACCAGACGGGCCGCAACCCGCCAGCTTTCCGGAGCAGAACAGCGCCACCTCGCCGGTCCGCATGGCAGCCAGGGCAAGCAGGCGCACGCCGCCGGGGTCGCGTGGGACGCAGTTCGTGAGCAAGTTGGCCGCGGCCGCCAACGCCCGCCGCGGGCTGCGAGCCCGCGTCGACCAACATGGTCGAGCGGTAGCAATACAGCAGGGGCCGGCCAGCTCGGGCCCGCGTGGCCACCACGGACACGTTCGGGGGTGCCACCACCCCTTCGACCAGCGACGGAGCCAGGACCTCCCGGGCGATGTCGACCAGTTCGGGAGTGCTGAAGCGCACGCCGAGCAGATAGCGCCCCACCTTCACGGTCAGCGTGCCTGCTTCACCAAGCGGGAAAGAGCCGTCCATGCACGAGGCAGCCGGCTCAGGGACAAAAGGGCCGTCCGGCTCCCTCGGCTCGTGTTCGGGAGGATCGTCCGCATCCTCGCTGTCGGGAGGGTCGCCCACCCCGACCAGGAGGCCGGCGGACCCGAATCGGCGTGCCGTGGCGACCACGTCGGCCAGGACCTGCCCCGGATCGGCTTGGTAGACGTCGGCGAGGTCGGCGGAGATTTCGGCCAGGCTGCCCGAACCGTCCAGGCAACGCCAGACCTGCCCCGCGGTCGGGCTGAGCCGGTGCATGACCTTGGCCCTGTCGTCGTAGAGCACGATTTCCCCGTCGATCTCGACCTGTGCCACGTCGGGGCGCGACGTGGCGACGAACGTTGCCGTCACGACATCGTCCGGATCTCGTTCGCTCACCGTGCCCGGACACCTCCTTCGGCTCGCGCCAACTGGGTCAGAAGTTCCGTCGCCTCGTCCAGGTCACCAATGGTAAGGCGTCCGCACCAACACCCCGCCACCAGACGATGCAGGAGTGGCATCCACTCACCACCGTGATCGCCGAAGTTGAACGAGGAATCGGCCACCGCCATCATCGCTTCGGCCCGGCTCATCGGGGTCAGCGTGCTCGTCTCGCCGGGTTGGTACGAGGGGAAGACGAGCAGGCGGGGTGGAACGGGTCGGCCGACGGCGCCGGAGCGCAGGTACGAACAGGCGACCACCTGCTTGTGCCATCCAGCGTCGCCGGGGGGTGCCGGATGGCCCAGCAAGGCCAGCGAGGCTCCCGCGAGCGACAGCGGCTTGGGGTACGGCTCGATCTCGAGCGAGTCGGGGTCGATGGCCGCCGCCTCGTCGCTCAGGTAGGCGAACCCGCCCGACACCAGGGCAGCCGTCAACGTGGACTTGCCCGCTCCCGAAGGGCCGGGCAGGAGGAGGCCGCAGCCCCCCAGGGACACGGCGCCGGCGTGCAGGACGAGCTTGTCCGGACGGGACGCCACGGCCATGACGTTGGCGTCGGCCACGAGGCGGACCAGCGCGTCGGAGATGGGCGAGGGACCGTCGATGCGCTGGCCGTCCCGCATGACCACGGCCAGGAGGCCTGCGGGACCGGGCGCGGCGGCCACCTGGTAGTGGAGCGTGGCCGGTCCGGTGCTGGACAGGTCGGCCAACGTACGGTGCACGACGGCGTCGGAAGGGGCCGGCGGCCACCGTCGACGTCGAAGCAGCAGCCCAAGGCCCGATACGGTCCAGCCACGGCGCGGGCGTGACCGGCCGCCCGTCCGGGCTGGCGGGCTGAGCCGTAGCGGCGCAGGGTGCGGGAGCGCGTGGCGTCGACGGCATCGCCCTCGGGCGTGGCCGCGACAGGTCCGGCCCGCGCCATGGGGAGGGCCAGCATGACCAGCACCATGGGCAGCATCTGGACCCGCTCGCGGGCCAGGATCCCGAAGTTCGAGAAGTTGGAGAAGGCCAGATATGAAGAGGGCGGAGTAGACGAAGGAGAACATCACGTAGGGATTTCGGATCAGGAAGTGGGGCAATCGGCGCAGCCGGCGCCACGACGCCGCCGCCAGGGCCAGGAGGAGCAGGCCCTCGCCCGAGGAGACCAGGACTGTCTCCGCTGTGGGCCTCCCAGGGGAACGGGCGAAAAAGGACCGTCACCACCGCCTCGGGGTAGCCCAGCGGAGACTGCGCGTTGGGCGGGGTGAAGGCGGAATTGCCTTCCGCCGTCTGCGTCCTGGTCGTGTTGAGCTCCTTGGTCACCGACTGCACGTCCAGGTTGGTGATGCCGAAGTAGGACTGCACCTTCCCCACCACCACCAGGGAGGCCAGGAGGACGACCACAACCCCGACGACCCGGGCCAGCGGTCGGTTCCGTCCCGGCGTCCCCCGGCGGAGGAGGAGGGAGAGGAGGGCGGCTGGCAGGAAGATCAGGGCCAGATGGGGCCGCACCAGCAGCATGGCCCCCAGGCCGGCCAGCAACGCCAGGTAACCCCCGAAGCGGCCGGCCAGGGCTCGAGCCAGGCCGTAGGAGGCCAGGCCCAGGGCCAACATCATCCAGCCCTCCTTGCCCAGGCTGGAGGGCCAGTAGAGCAGCGAGGGCAGGAGGATGACCAGAAAGGCGTAGCGACGGCCGTCCCCTTCGGGAAAGGCGATCCGGAAGGCCCGGTAGAACAGGTAGCAACCGAGGAAGTTGAACCAGGCGAAGACGAAGAAGGAGCCGAGCTCGGTCGGGCCCGCGATGGCGTAGACCACGGTGTCGATCCACGGCACCAGGCCGTGGTACACCCCTGTGTTCGGCGTGAAGGCGTGAAGATGCCGGAAGGCGTGATAGTTGTTCTGCGCCACCGTGGTGTAGGTGCTCGCATCGGCCACCCCCCCGTAGAGGCCGTAGGCCACCACGTAGCGGGCGAGGCCGCCGCCGAGCCGCAGAACCATGCCGCCCATGAGCAGCGTCGAGAGCCCGGCCCAGTTCTCGATGCGGGCGGCATGACGGGCGAGGGGCACCGTGGCGACGACGAGGAACAGAGCGATCAGCACGGCCCCGAATTCGTTGTAGTTCCCCTCGAGCAAGGTCCACACGAAGCCGAGCAAGACGACGATGCCGATGCCGACGGCCAGCACCCCTGATGGAGCCCGGTTCCCGGCGAACGCGGGGACCGACCCGACGGTCGTGCGTCGGGTTCGCTCGCCCGGGCCTTGCCCCCCGGGGGACGGGGCGCGGAGCTGGCTCATCGGCTCTCCCATGTCCGGCGCGCCGCCTTCCGGAGATACGCCAGCGGGGACAACCCTCGGGCGGCCAGGTAGGCCGGCTGAGGGCGCGCCAAGGCCCGCAGGTAGGCCAGCCGCTCACCGGCGCCTGCCAGCGCCACCACCGTGGCCAACTGGCTGGTATAGCCACGGCCGGGTCCGCGGTAGGAGGCCACGAGCGCCCGCTCCCAGGCCGTGGCGCGATGGGCCGCGAAGGGCGCTGCGACGGGCCGGCGCCATACCTCTTGCCCGAACAAGTCGGCCGCCAACGACAAGGCCCGGGCGATCACCGCCGGCGCCCTCCAGCGCTGCGCCATCACCTCCACCACGCTCGGTTCGGGGGCGCCCGTCAACGCCACCTGGCACACGTCACGGACGGCGATGAGCCGAGGGGGATCGTCGGCCAAGGCGGCGTTGTAACAGGCGTGCAGGAACGAAGCCTCCTTGTTGAGGGTGGCCACGGTCACCCCGCCGATGGACAGTGAGGCCGGACAGGCGAACAAGTCACCCTCGTCGACCCAAAGACCAAACGGGCCGACCACGAGCCTGCGGTGCAGGTCTACCTGCCAGCCGCTGCGGGCCAGGAATGTGGCGTCCTTGCCGAACCGACGGTCGAAGTCGGGCCGCAACTCGGGCAGGGTCCGGCTGGCCCCGGTGGCTTGGAGCACCTCGATGACCCGGTACCAGTCGTCACCTCGCACGAGCAGGTCGACGTCGCCGAAACCGCGCCACGACGGATCCGGATAGACAGAGTGCGCCCACGCCGAGCCCTTGAGAACCCGGCACGTCACGCCGGCATCCTCGAGCGTCCGGACCGCGACCAGGAGCTCATGCTCCAGGCAGAGGTCGACCTTGGCCCGGGCCCGGGTGGCCTCGCGGACATCATCGAGTTGCCCGCCCGTCACCGGCCAGGCCCCGGCCTCTACCGCCGCGCCCAGGAGACCTTCGATGCGCTGGTGCCCGACCGCGAACTGCAGATCCTGCCAGGCCTCCGGCCCGAGCGGTTCGGCGGGGGGAGCCGGCGCGCCCGGGAGCCCGAACCCGGCTACCGCGGTGATGGATCCTCCACGGCCCGCCGCTGAAGGCGCCATCAACCCGGCATCCGGTCGACCGCCCCCGCCTCGGCCAACCGGGCCAGAAGGCCCTCAAGCTCCCCATCCGCCTCGGTGTCGATGGCCAAGCCCGCCGCGAGGGCAGACAACAACTGGCGAGTGGTGCGCGGCTGCTCCAGCAGGCGCCACAGGGCCGCGCCTCCGGCCAGGGCGAAAGGCTCGGGCTCAGGTTCGGGCCCGGGGACCAGGATCACCACATCGTCCAAGGCCTGCCGAAACAGCGCAGCCTCGGCCCGCCTCCACTTCTCTGATTGCTGCACGGACGCCGGGCCCGGTCAGCCCTGGCCCGGCTCCTGCCGGGAATGCCGGGGATCTCCGGTGTCACTGACTCTCGCGCCGACCACCTCGTTGAATTCAGCGTGCGGAGGAGCATCCTCCAGAGCCTCCAGATCCTCGGGCTCCGGGTCCTCGGGGCCGGGCCGCCGGCTCGCCCCGACCCCGACGACGTCGCGAGGCTGGCTCACGGCGTCGACCCTGACCACGTCGACATGACGCCGCCGGGTGATCCACCAATGTCGCCAATTGGTCTTCGCGTCCTTGGGGCCGTAGCCGTACTGACGCCCGTAGTAGGCCATCCCCGGGCTCTGGGTGCCGATGAGCACGACGCCCAGGACCGGGATGTCGGCCCGCTCGAGGAGCTCAGACGTACGACGCGCGCTGTCCCGGGTCGTCCGATGGACCCGCGCCACGATCACCACGGCGTCGACTTCGGGCAGCAGCTCGCTGGCATCGCTGACCACGAGCAGTGGCGCGGTGTCCATGATGACGACATCGGCCAGTGACCGGGCCTGCTCGAGTAGACGCGCGCCTTTGGTCGCCACCAGCTCGGCGGCATTCTCCATACTGCTCCCGCCGTGGACGAGGGACACGCCGGCCACCGGGGTGGGGTGCACCAGATCGACCAGATTCCCCGAGAGATCCGGATCGGTGATCAGGTCCGTCAGCCCTGGGCCTGTTTCGAGGCCGAACGCGAGATGGACCGTCGGAGCGCGGAAGTCCGCGTCACAGACGAGCACCTCGCGCCCCGATTCGGCCATGGCCACTGCCAGATTGGCCACGGTGGTGGACTTGCCTTCTCCAGCCACGGCGGAGGTGACCAGAATCACCTGTGGCCCCGACACCAAATGCGGTCCGGGGCTTGCGCCCTGGCCGTTCGAACGGTATGGGTCCGCGGCCCCCTGGAGCAGAATCGCGGTGCGCAACATCCGGTAGGACTCGCGGAAGGCGCCGAGCCGGTAGTCGTCGAGGCCGGCCTGGGCATAGCGACGGCGCAATTTGCCGCGAGAGGTGGGGCACCTCGGCCAGCACCGTGCTGCCGAACTCCCGCTCGGCATCGATGCGGTCCCGGATCCGTGGCCGCAGGAGCTCGAGAAGGATGGCGATGGCCAGGCCAATCAGCAGGGCGACGAAGCCGGCGATGAGCGCTTGGGCCAGCCGGCTCCTCGGCAGGCCGCTCCCGCCTGACCGAACGGGCACGGCATGTTGGAGGAAGGTGAAGGTCGATTGTGGCTGCCCTTGGGCCGCCAGTTGCTGGAACTGATTGAAGGAAACTCGGTACTGGTCCTCGAGGCCGCCCACCTTGGCCTGGCTGACCGGGTCCGTGTTCGGCTCGTTCGCAGTGATCTGCGTCTGAAGCGAGTTCAGCTGGTTCTGGATCGTGTTGATCTGGGACTCGTATGCGTTGATCGCGGTCTGCGTGGTGTGAAGATTCAGCGCGTTGGCGAATGCGTTCGCGATCGCGGCATCGCGGGCGCCGTCGGGACCGCTGACCGAGATGGTCAAGGTGCCCACGCTCGGATTGATACTCACCTGGGGGATGGCGGCCAACGCCACGGGATTGCCTTGATACTTCAGGATCTTGGCGGCCGCACCGGGCACCGACCCCACTTTGACCTCGAGCTGCGCCTCGGGCAGGTTCACCGCGCTCGTCGTCCCATTGGACGACGGGTTCACGAGCTGGATGGTCGAGGCCACGTACTGGGGCTTCTGGTTCTTACTCGCCGGGTTGAGGGCGTAGACGGCAGCAACGGCAACAACCACCAGCACCACCGGGATCCACCACCGGCGCTGGCAGGCCTGGACCGCCTGGAGAAACGTCATCCGATCGCCCGCTCCATTCCAGGAAGGCTACCGGACGGTTTGTGGTCCGCAGAGCCACTCAGGGGTCAAAAATTGGGGCCCTCAAGCGTCAGCGATCACTGAATCCAACAGCGTGCGCCACTGCAGTGCAACCGTCGAGAGGTCGAACCGGGCGGCGCAGTGCTGCCGGGCGGCCGCACCCATCCGCTCCCGCGCGGCCAGGGCTATCCGCATGGCTTCGGCCAATCGCGACGCATCCCCAGGCGGGACCAGGAGCCCCGTGCGCCCCTCCTCGATGATCTCGCCCACTCCTCCCACCGCGGTGGCCACCACCGGGAGGCCCGAGAGGCCTGCCTCGACGGCCACACGCGGCTGACCCTCTGTGTCACTCGGCAGCACGACCATGTCGGCAGCGGCCAGTGCGAATTGTGGCTGCGTTGTCTGGCCCAAGAAGTGCACGCGGCCCGGCGCCGCCGCGCCCGCCATGGCCTCCAGCCGGGCCCGCTCGGGCCCGTCGCCGACAATCACCAGGTTCAGTTCGGGCAGCCGGGTTGTCGCCTCGATGGCCAGATCCACCCGCTTCTCGCGGCTGAGGGCGCCCAGGTACAGCGCGATGGTGGCGTCGGGAATCGAGACCGAGCGTCAGCCGCGCCGCTCGGCGGGCCGGGTCATCAGCTGGTGAGAATTCGGCGATCGAAGCCGCATTGGGGATGACGACGAGCCGCGCCGCCGGCACCCCGAGCATCTCGTGCCAGGTCACAGCCGATCCCGACCACAGCGCCACGACCGCGGCCGCTCGAGCCGCCGCGGCCCGCACCCTGGCCCTGCGGGCGGCGGTCGTGACCCAGGCGCGCGGGTCGCCGATGCTGCGGTACACGAAGGGCACCCCGGTGCCGAGCGTGGCCGCGGCGACGGCCGGCAGGGTGCTGGAGCCATGGGCGATCACGGCGGCGGAACGACGGCCGTGCCGGCGCAGGCCAGCCAGGCCGAGGGGGGAGAAACGGGTTGGGCCGAGCACGGGGATGTCGAGACCCCCGGCGTCACCGGGGGCCAGCGCCACCACCACGCCGCCACGCCCGAGGTCCTCGAGCGCCCGGGCCAGGTCGATCGCGGCGGTCTCGGCACCCCGGCGGTCAGTGGACGCCACGACGTGCAGAATGCGGCTGGGGGGCCCGTCTCCTGTCACCATGGTGGGTCAGCGTAGAATTGCACGTGGCGTGGGAAAACTGGGAGGGCGGACGGCGATGACGGCAACGGGAGTCGACGTGACCGTGCCTGAGGTCGGCCCGCCGCCTGGTATCCGCTTCCGGCGCCGCCTGAGCTACCGGCAAGCCCTGGCCGAGCTGTGGCAGTCACGGGAGCTCACCCGGACGCTGCTCGAGCGGGACCTGCGCATCCGCTACAAGCAAACGGTGCTCGGTTTCGGCTGGTCCGTCGTCGGCCCGGTGACCTTCATGCTGGTCTTCACCCTCTTCTTCGCGGCGCCGGCCACTTCAACACCGGGGGTGCACCGTACCCGTTGTTCTCCTACATCGCATTGGTGCCGTGGACCTTTTTCGCCGAAGCGCTCTCGCTCGGCAGCGCGAGCCTCCTGACCAACATGACGCTCCTCAACAAGGTCTATTGCCCCCGGGAGGTCTTCCCGATCGCCACCATCGCCGGTGCCGCCTTCGACGCCCTCGTGTCCACCCTGGTGCTCTTCGTCCTGTTCGCGATCTATCGCTACCCGCCGAAGCTGACCAGTCTTTGGGTCCCCCTGTTGATCGCCGTGTTGTTGGCGTTCACGGTCGGGGTCACCCTCTTCTGCGCCGCCGTGCTCATCTACCTGCGTGACGTCCGCTACGTCGTGCCGCTGGCCGTCCAGGTCGGGTTGTTCGCGACCCCGGTCGCATACTCCTTGACTGTGATCCCGGCCAGGCTGCTGCCCTTCTACGCGGTCTTGAACCCCCTCGGGCCGGTGATCCAGGACTTCCGCCGAACCGTGTTGTACGGGCTCGCACCGCAGTGGGACCTCCTTGGGCTGGCCGCACTGGCTTCGGTGGCGTGGCTCCTCGCTGGCTACGCCGTCTTCAAGCGGCTCGAGACAGGCTTCGCCGACATCGCATGACCAGCTCGCAGCCCATCCGACCCGGGGCGATCGTGGTCGATCAGCTCTGGAAGCGCTTCCACGCCGACCGATCCCGTCCGGTGCTGCGCGACGAGGTAGCCCGCCTCACTGACCGCCTGCACGGGCGCCAAGACCCCCGCCGTTGGCGCTGGGCGCTGCGCGACCTGAACCTGGAGATCGAGCCCGGCGAGGCAATAGGACTCTTCGGCGCCAACGGCTCAGGCAAGTCCACCTTGCTCAAGATCCTGACCCGTGTCATGTACCCCTCGGCCGGCTCCGTGGGGATCAGTGGACGGGTCGGTGCCCTCATTGAGGTCAGGGCAGGCGTCCATCCCGACCTGACAGGCCGGGAGAACATCTTCCTCTACGGATCCATCCTGGGCCTGCGTCGGCCCGAGATCGCTCGTCGCTTCGACGCCATCGTCGACTTCGCCGATCTCGCCGACGCCGTCGACCGCCAGCTCAAGTTCTATTCGAGCGGCATGGCCATGCGCCTCGGCTTCGCCGTGGCGGCGTTCCTCCAGCCCGACATCCTCCTCGTCGACGAGGTGCTCGCTGTGGGCGACGCCACCTTCCAGCAGCGGTGCCTGGACCGCATGCGGGCGGTGCTCAACGAGGGCACCACCCTGGTCTTCGTCTCTCACGACCTAGCCAGCGTGGAATCGATCTCCAATCGGGGCCTGTGGCTCCGCAACGGGGAAGTGCAGGCCGACGGCCCGGTCCGGGAGTCGCTGGCCGCCTACCGCCGCCACATCGAGTCGTCGGCCGAGGCGGGCAGCATCGAGGAAGGCGTGGTCGGGATCACGGCTGCCGTGGTCGGCCATAACGGCGAGGCACCCCGCACGCGGGGCCCCATTCGGATCGACCTGCAGCTGACCTCGGCCCGCGAGCAGCGGGTGGTGGCGTTCATCGGGGTGAGCGAAGGCTCGGCGGCGCCGGTGTTCTCGCTCTCCCGGGAGCTCTTCCTCGACGCGGGCGTGAACCTGAGCACCTGCACGGTCGACGACCTTCCGCTCCCTCGGGGGCAGTACTCCGTCTGGGTCGCCGTCACGGACACAGTCGGTGCCGACCTCACGCCGTGGCACCCGGTGGCCAACTTCCAGCTGCTCGGCGCCGATCTCGATCCCGGTCTCCCCGGCGTGATGCGCCTGTCACCTGTCTACGTCGACGCGCACTGGGAGCGCGGCCCGTCGACCAACGGTCGCGACGCAGCTGCGTCCTCTTCGGACATCGGCTCCGACTCGCCCGGTCTGCCGACAAGCGCCAGCTGACGCTCAAGCGCCACGGCGGATCAGAGCTGCTCGACGTTGGTCGCCGGTAAGTCGGTGCCGGGTGTCGAAGATGAACCGGGAGTGCTGGCGCACGAGATCCCAATCGAAGATGTCGTGGTCGGTCAGCACGACGACCGCATCCGCCGCGCTCAGCTCCTCGGAGGTGAGATCGCACAGCCGGATACGTGCATCCATCCGGCTGCGCTCAATGTGCGGATCGATGGCGCCGACCTCGGCGCCCAGGCCGATCAAACGGTCAGCCACGACGAGAGCGGGCGACTCCCGGGCGTCTCCCGTGTTGGGTTTGTACGCCAGCCCGAGGAGGAGGACGCGGCTCCCGTTGATCGATCTGCTTTCTCCGGTTGAACGCCATCATGAGGCGGCGAACCACGTAGTCCGGCATGTGGTCGTTGATGTCATTCGCCAGCTCGACGAAGCGAAAGGCTTGGCCGGCGCGTCGCTTCACCTGCCATGACAGATAGCTCGGATCCACCGGAAGGCAGTGCCCGCCGACGCCCGGTCCTGGGTTGAAGCGGGTGAATCCAAACGGCTTCGTCCCGGCCGCGTCCAGGGATTCCCAGATGTCAATGCCGAGGTCCGACGCGAACATGGCCAGCTCGTTGACCAGAGCCACGTTCACATGGCGATAGGTGTTCTCGATCAACTTCACGAGCTCGGCTTCCTGGGTCCGGCTGACCGCCACCGTGGCCTGGACCAGCCCGTCATAGAAGGTCTGCACCGATGCCAGCGACGCGGCGTCGATGCCCGACACCACTTTCGGTGTGTTGACCAGCCCCCAGGTCGGGTTGCCCGGATCGATGCGCTCGGGGCTGTAGCCGACGTGAAAGGCATCTCCAGCCACCAACCCGGAGCCTGCTTCGAGGATCGGGACCAGCAGCTCGACGGTGGTTCCCGGATAGGTGGTGGATTCGAGGACCACGGTCGCCCCGGAGCGCAGGTGGCGGGCCAGCATGGCTCCGGCATCCTCGATGAAAGACAGGTCGGGCACCCCTTCCTTCAACGGGGTCGGCACCGTGATGAGGGCCACGTCGAATCCCTCGCACGCCTTTTCATCCCGCGTCGCCATGTAGCGACCGGTGGTCAGCGCGGCCTTGAGCTGCGCCGACGGCACGTCGTCGATGTAGGAGTCCCCCGCCGCCAGCCTGGCCGTGCGCGCCTCGTCGGTGTCGAAGCCCACCACTCGGTGGCCAACCTCCGCTGCCCGCATAGCGAGTGGCAGTCCGACATAGCCCTGACCGACGACCACCACCAACGGCACGGGTGACTCCTTCCATGTGGTGACCAACCGCCGGCAGATGGTAGCCAGTGCGGGGTCCCAGTATCGTCGGGCCGGTGAGGGCCGGGCGGGGCGGGCAAGCGTGAGCACCCGATTTCGTCGGCCGCGGATTCTGATTGTTTCCCACGAAGCATCGCGCACCGGGGCGCCACGGGTCGCCGTCGAGATCACTCAGGCGTTGGACGAGAGCGAGTGGGACCGTCGCGTCGTCCTGCGCTGGCCCGGCCCGCTCCGAGCCGAGTTTGCCGCCAGCGGGGCAAAGGTGCTCACCGAACCGCTCCGTCGTCTGCGCGTGCTTCTTCGCAGGTGGCCACCGACCCGACCTCTGGCCAACCACCTCGAACAGTTCAGCGCCGCGCTCGTGATCCTGTGGCAACGGCCCGACGTCATCTGGTGCAACACGGTCGTGAGCGCCTGCTACGTCAATCCGGGCCTCCGCCGGGGTCTGGGCGTGGTGCTCCACTCGCACGAGTCACGAGACTGGATGGCCGAGGTTCTCAAGCGCTACAACCTGGACGGGCAATGGCAGAGGACCGTCCTCGTCGGATGCGCGCCGCGGGTCTGCTCTGACCTCGCCGCCCTCACCCGTCGTCCCCCGACGGACGTGGTGTACCTCCCGTCCGTTCCCGACGGCAGCCGGATCCTCGAGCTGGCCCGCCGTCGCGGGGGCCCGGCGCTCCCGGCTGCTGGCGTCCTCGTCGGTGCGTGCGGATCCGCCAGTGCGAGCAAGGGAATCGATCTGTGGCTGGAGATGGTGGCCCGGATCGCCCCCGAAGTGGCCGACCTCGATCCGCACTTTGTCTGGATCGGGGCTGACCCTCCGGCGAACTTCGCCGAGTGGGCGGCAACCCACGATCTCCGCCAACGCGTGACTTTCACCGGCTCGCTCGAAAACCCGTACCCGTTGCTCGCGGCGCTTGACGTCTTCACGCTCACGTCGCGTGTCGATCCGTTCCCGCTCGTCGTCCTCGAAGCGATGCACCTGGGCAGGACCTGGTTGCCTTCGCCGTCGGGGATGTCCCGAGTCAGATCGGAGACGCCGGCAGGCTGGTGCCCCCGCTGGACGTCGGTCGTGCCGCGAACGCGGTGATGAGCCTGTTGCGAGATCCGAAAGAACGGTCCCGCCTCGGTGGCACGGCGGCGGTGCGGGCTCGCGAGCAATTCCCAGCGGCCGATTTCGTCGCCGCCGTGGAACACATCGCCGCTGACACGAGATCACGCGCGGGCCGAGTTCGTGGCAGAGGGACGCACTAGCGTGCACGATCTGGAGATCGGTGGGCGTGCCACCACCCTCGACCCGACGATCAGCGTCGTCATTCCCACGTGGAACCGGGCCCAGCTGGTAGCGAGGGCTCTCCGGAGCGTGCTGGCGCAGACCTTCGTCGACTTCGAGGTCATCGTCGTCGACGACGGATCCAACGACGAGACATCGGAGGTCCTGGAGGGCTTCGAGGACCCCAGGCTCTCATGCCACTTCCAGGAGAACCGCGGCGAATCTGCGGCCCGCAACACGGGTGCGTCGGAAGCGCGGGGGCGCTTTCTGACGTTCTTGGACAGTGACGACGAGGTCAAGGCAAACTGGCTCGAGCTCCTGGTAGCCGACCTGGTCGCGGGGCGGGCGGAACTGGTTCTCTGCGGCCGTGAGCTCCTCGAAGACGGAAGCTCGTCCTCCTGGGTTCCCGACTCCCCTGGCCTCGACGAGATCGTCGACCATTTCGAGGCCGGTCAGGTGGCGTTCGAGACGAGGCGCTTCCTGGACTCGGGCGGATACGCCACTGCGATCCGCTACGGCCAGCACACCGAGCTGGCCATCAGGCTGCTCTGCCAACCGAACCCGCCGCGCCTCAGCTTCGTCGCCCAGCCTTTGGTGGTCGTGCATCGCCAGGCCGGTGGAGCGCGGCTACGGATCCGCCCGCATCGAAAGCGCGCGCTACGTGCTGACCCACCATCAGGACTGCCGGCGGGTGCTGCCCCATCTGTGGGGGTCGTACCAGGCAATGGTCGGCGTCGACTTGGCCCGTCGCCGACAGTTCGGCCCGGCCCGTCGGCACTTCGTCGCCGCGCTCAAATCCGAACCTCGACAGTGGCGACACGTGGCCCGACTGATGGCGTCGACGGTGCCGGCGCTGGGCCAACAGCTCTGGGCGCAGGACGCCGGAGGCGAGCCAGTCCTGTTGTCCGTGGCGATCGCCCCGGGGTTGGGAGGCTCCATGCGCAGCCTGGCGACCGTCCTCGCCCACCTCGACGGCGTGTCACGGGCGGTGGCTTGCCCTGCCGATACCACGTTTACCGAATTCCTGGAACAGCGGCAGTTGGTCGACGAGCTGATCCCGGTCGCGGAGCAGGGCCGCTCGCGGCTGGCCTCCCGACTATCGGCGTCGCTGACGATCGGGGCGTGGGCTTGGCGCCATCGGCACCGACTCGTCGCCATTCACGCCAATGGGCTGGCGGAGCGCAACCTTGTGACCCTGGCAGCGGTGGTGACGCGGGTACCGGTCGTGGTCTGGATGCATGAGTGGTCCGTGTCACCTTGGGCCTGCCGCCTGGCGCCGCTGCTTTCAAGGCTGGTACCCCGAACCCGGTTCGCGGCGGTCTCGGAGTACGCCCAGAGGTCACTCGCCGAGGCCGGCCTCGCCCCCATGGACCGCATCGAAGTGGTCCCGAACCCGATAGACCCCGCCGACGTCGTCGCGGTCGCGCGAGCCACCCACTCCCGGATCACGATCGCTTATCTGGGCACCCCGGCCCGCTACAAGGGTTTTCATCTCTTGCCGGCGATCATCCGTGCCGTCGACAGCGAAGTCGAATGGCTCATCTACGCCGGGCCGCAGACCATGCTGCCCGAGGTGTGGCCCGAGTTGGAGGCTCTCGCTCAAGTGCCAGGGAAGTTGCTCGACGTGAGGGAGGCCTACGCGCGCTGCGACATCGTCGTCTGCCCTTCACTCTCGGAATCGTTCGGCCGGGTGGCAGCCGAGGCCATGGTGAACGGCCTGCCGGTCGTGGCCAGCGACATCCCGCCCTTGCGGGACCTCCTCGGGGAGGGGGCCGGAGCCGCGGGACTGCTGGTGCCACCGGCAGATGCAGCCGCGGCGGCCGAAGCGCTGCGCCGCCTCATTGCCGACGAGGATCTCCGCCGCAGGCTGGGCGCTTCCGGGCGGAAGCGCGCGACAGCCTTCGCGCCTGCGCCCATCGTCCAGAAGCTCGTCGCCCTCTACGGGTACCAAACCCGATAACGGAGGCTCCCGCGCAGGTGGCCGACACGGACGGCCACGAGCGCGACCCAATCCGACAGGTCGGCCCGCGACCGGATCTTGAGGGCCACCGGCACCACGCCCAGCTGGAAACGCAACGCCACGACCCCGTGGCGGCGGGGCATCCCAGCCTGGCGGTACCGGCGATACAGCAGAGGCCGGATGGCCGCGTACCGGAAGGCTCGACGGAACACCGCTCTCAGGGTGCTTCGCTGGCGGTACCACATCACCGCCTCGGACACTCGAACCAGCTCGTGCCCGCCAAGCAGCGCCCGCCAGCACAGATCGACGTCCTCGGCCGGGGGAAGATCGCAGTCGAAGCCTCCGAGCTCCTCGAACAACTCACGGCGCACGCCCAGGGACCCCCCGGCTGCGGCCGGGAGGAACCCGAGATACGGCTGGAGCTCCTCTTCAGGGTCTGACGCGCTCGAGGTCCCGTCGTCCAGGCGGGCCGCCACCAGCGCATGCGAGCACAAGGCGGCGTGCATGGCGGCGAGGTATCCGGGGGCGACGACGTCGTCGGCATCGACGAACACGAGGAAGCCACCTCGGGCCAGCTTGGCTCCCACGTTCCGGGCGTGGGCCTGACCCGCCCGGTCCGAAGCGTCGACCCAGGTGCTCGCGGGCAGGCGCGAGGAGGAGCGCTCGAACGCTGCCTTGGTCTGATCACGTGAACCGTTGTCGGCCAAGATCACCTCCCACGCGAAGTCGGTCACCTGCGAAGCCAGGGCGTCCAGTTGCTCCCCCAGCCAGGGTTCAGCGTCGAGGGCGGGAATGACGACGCTGAGAGCTGTCACTCTGCAGAGCTCGCACTCGGAGGTACTCGACCGTCGCCGAAGGGACCCAGAGGCTTGACCTCGCTCATTTTCGGCCTGGGCCGACAGGCCCCTCGAGTGCGGTCTGGTAGAAGGCCAAGATTCGCTCGGCCACGCCGGCCACGTCGTACTCGGCGATGAACCTTTCACGGGCCTGGGTGGCGCGCCGCCGGCCGGCGGCAGGATCCTTGATCACCTTGGCCACCGCGGCCGCCAGGCCTTCGATGTCCCCTGGACGGAACAATTCCGCCAGGGACGGGTCACCAAGCGCCTCTCGCACCGGAGCGATGTCGCTGGCCACGATCGGAACCTCGAGGGCCATGGCCTCCTGCACGACCCCGGGGATGCCCTCACGCCGGGACGGAAGGACGAAGACGTCGGCAGCACAGAAGAGCTCGGCGACATCGTCGCGGTGGCCGAGCAGGCGTACCGACCCAGCCAAGTCGTGTTCATCGATGATCGACATCAACTCGGCCGACGAACGCCCGTGCTGTCCCGCCACAACCACCTGAACCTCCGGACAGACCACCAACAAAGCGGGGACGGACCGCAGCAAAAGGTCCAACCCCTTCGGGGGTTCATGCCGGGCCACGGCGAGAACAACCGGTTCGTTGACCACCTGCAGACGTGCGCGCGCCGCTGATCTCCGTGCCACGGTGGCACGGCCGAGACGAGCCGGGTCGCGGCCTTCGGGGATGACCTCGATGAGGTCCGCCCTGAGGTGCAACCGTTCGACCGCAGCATCCTTGACCACCTGTGAAACGGCTCGGAACCGACGGACTAAGCGGGACGTGGTGATGTCCGCCAGTTGAGCAGCGCGGAGCTTCATGGCACGCTGACCTGCTTCCGTCCGATGCTCAATCCCATAGGGAGTGCTCACCAGACTCGATACCACTGGCACGCCGGCCAATCTGGCGGCCGTGCGACCCACCAAGTCGGCGTCGAAGAGCGTCGTGTGGACCAGATCCGGCCGGCGGGACCTAATGAGCTTGGTGGCCTGGCGCACCCAGGTCACCCGATTCGAGCCTCCGAGCGCATCAACAGAGGCGCCCGCCGCGCGCACCTCGTCGGCCAGGCCCGGCCGTTCGTGCAGGACGACGATTCCGAGGTCCAGGCCGTGCTCGATCAGATGCGGCGTCATATCAGCCAACGAGCGCTCAGCGCCGGCCGGGGCGAGGCTGTCGATCAGATGGAGCACGCGCATAGGCGCCCGACAACCTAGCCCCGTGTGATCCCGGCCCAGCCCAGCGGTCATCGGGCAACCCGGGCAGTCGCGGCTATTCGGCGTGCCAAAAGGTAACTTCTGTCTCGGTATGTCGGCCGCGGAGTACATCGACAGCGGGATGCCTATCGAGGGCTGGTTTCTTCCGCTCGACGCCCGGCTCATGGTCGCCGTCGACGACTGGCAACGCGCCCTGGGCGTGACCGGCGACCTGCTCGAAATAGGCGCTTACCTCGGCAAGAGCACGGTCCTCATCGGTTACTTTGCCAGAGAGGCCGAACGCGTCCATGTCGTCGACCTGTTCGAGGACAGCGTTCCCACCATTGAGAACAAGAGGGAATACGACAGGTTCTACGTCGGGCTCACCGCCGACCGATTCCAGGCGAACTACCGCCGATTCCACCAGACCCCGCCCATCATCCACCAGGGGCTCTCCGGCGAGCAGCTCACGCGGCTTGACGCCGAAACGTTCAGATTCATTCACATTGACGGCTCGCACTCGTATGACATCGTCTGCTCCGACATCGTCGATGTCCGACGTCTTGTGCGTCCCGGCGCCATCGTCGTGTTCGACGACATGACGCAGCGTCACACACCGGGCGTCGCGGCAGCCGTGTGGAGTGCCGTCATCCGCCAAGGTCTGCGCCCCCTCGCCCTCACCTCGAAGCTCTACGCCACCTGGGACCCCGACATCGACGGCCGCGCCTTCACCGGCCGCGCCAGCGGAATTGAGATCGTCGACGAGCACGAAGTCGCCGGCCATACCTTCGTCGAGGTCATCGAACCATCCCCCGAGAACACGGCACTGCGCCGCCTGGCGCGACGATGGGTCCCCCCAGCCCTTGTACCCATCGCCCTCCGCCTCGCGCCACGCCGTCACAGATAGCGAACGCGCTCGCGGAGGGACCCTTTGACAAGCCCGACTCGGTAGCCGAGCAAGAAGACACTCACGGCCAGATCGGATCTGGAACGGGCTCGGAGCAGTTCAAGCACCGCGCCACCGTAGAACCTCGGCAACGATCGCCATGAGTGCCGGGGCATACCTCGCCCCCGGTAACGGCGGTACAGGGCCGGCCCCGCTGTCCCGTAGGCGCTGGCCTGGGAGAAGATTCCTCGCAAGGTATTCCGATGCCTGTAGTGGACAACCGCGTCGGGCACGAAGCCCAGCGGAAATGAGTTCAGCTGCGCACGCCAGCACAGGTCAACGTCGTTTCCGAGCATTATCGTCGGATCGAATCCTCCGATGCATTCGAAGGCCGACCGTCGAATGCCGATGCTGCAACCCTCGGCAAACGGCAAGAACGCAAACATCACGTGAAGTTCTTGGGTCTGATGTCCCTTGCGCTCATGGCGGAGCCAGGCTGGATTGAGCCGGTCGCAATCCAGCCGGGCGCCGACGAGCGGTGTCTCGTCCAACGCCGCGGCCATGGCCGCGAGGTAGCCCGGGGCGATCACATCGTCGGCATCGAGAAACAGGAGCAAGCGCCCGCGGGACACCGCGGCACCAACATTCAGCGCGTACGCCTGGCCGACCCGGCCCGAAGCGTCGACGACCTGCAGCCCAGGAAGTAGGCGATCGAAGCTCTTCGCCACCGCGATCGTGTCATCGGTGGAGCCGTTGTCAGCCACCACGACTTCCCAGGGGCGGTCAAAGTCTCTGACCTACTAAAGACTGAAGTTGATCGGGCAGCGTGCGGCCGCCGTTGCGGACAGGCATGACGACGCTGAGCACAGGGTCCTCGTCAAGTCGGAACCCCGCGCTCACAGATAAAGGACCCGCTCGCGTACAGAGCCTTCGAGCAGCCCTACCCGGCAGCCGGCCAGGAACAGCCACGCCTCCAGGTCTCGCCGGGAACGAACGGTGACCGCTCGGGCGGCGAGCCCGCCGTAGAACCGCACCACTGCCCGCCAGCCCCGGCGGGGCATGCCGAAGCCACGGTATTTGCGGTAGAGGAGCGGGCCGGCCGCGCCGTACACGCGGCCACGCTGGAAACACTCTCTGGCCCCTTGCCGGTTACGGACCTGCACGACCGCGTCCGGCACCCACTCGACGGCGACGAAGGCCAAGTGGGCCCGCCAGCAGAAGTCTGTGTCCTCACCGGCAAGCATCTCCGGGGCAAACCCGCCGATTCGATCGAAGTCCGCCCGCCGCACTCCGAGTGCTGTTCCCGCCCAGGGCCAGAAGGCGTAAGCGTAATTCAGCCCTTCGGTCTGCGCCGGTGCCAGTCAGGCCATCGCGGGCGGACGACGTTGAGCGCACCGACATCGAGGCGACCCGCCGTCAGAGGCGCGCCGAGCAGTGCCTGGTGCATGGCCTGCAAATAGCCGGCCGACACGACGTCATCGGCATCGACGAAGAGCAGGTGATCACCGCGTGCCGCCCGGACCCCCACGTTGCGGGCGTGGGACGCGCCGACTCGGCCGGAAGCGTCGACCCGGCGCAGGCCGGGAAGGCGGCCGGCGTACTGCTCGATGACCGCCGGCAGGTCGTCGGTGGACCCGTTGTCGGCCACGATGGTTTCCCACTGACCGTCGAAGTCCTGCTGCGCCAGCGCCTCGAGCTGATAGCGGAGCAGGTCGGCCCCGTTGCGCACAGGAATGATGACGCTGAGCGAGAGCTGGGATCCTTGCTCGCTCACGAAGTTAGGCTATCCAAGCTGTGCCCGACTCCCCCGCCCGCCGAGCCGCGGCCCGGCTGACGGAGCGGATGGTCGCCGCCGGGCGCGAGCCGTCGGTGTTCGCAGCAGAGCTGGCCGAGGGAACCGACC
Source organism: uncultured Acidimicrobiaceae bacterium (assembly GCA_963745175.1). Classification (GTDB taxonomy): domain Bacteria; phylum Actinomycetota; class Acidimicrobiia; order Acidimicrobiales; family RAAP-2; genus Bog-473. Next base: position 94,602 of record CAVUWK010000013.1, on the reverse strand, counting down.
GGTCGACGCTGCACGAGGGAGTGGCCGGCGCCTACCTGTCGGTGATCAGCGGGGCGCCGGGCCAGGGCGATTCCCGCCTCGGGATCGAGGAGCTCCGCCGGGCACTCGCCGACTTGGGCCTCACGCCCGAGTTCGTGGGCCGCTACCGCGATCAGCTGAGCGAACCCCCGGCCACCGCCGTCACCGTCCTGCGGGGGGTGTCGCCGCCGGTCATCAGCCCCGCCCCGGCCTCGTTCAAGGTGATCGCCGTCATCGTCGCCTACAACGAGGAGGACGTCATCGAGGCCACCATCCGCCATCTGGCCGACAACGGCGTGCGGGTCTACTTGATCGACAACTGGTCGACCGATTCCACCATGGACCGAGCCCTCGGACTCAGCGGCGTGGAGCTCGCCGGACACGAGCGCTTCCCTCCCGACCGCCCGTCGAGCTCCTTCCAACTGGTGCAGCTTCTGACCCGGGTCCAAGAGGTGGCGGCCGGCTTGGATGCCGATTGGGTCCTCTCCAACGACGCCGACGAGTACCGGTACGCTCCGTGGGCCGGGGTGAGTCTGCGCGACGCCATCTACCACGTCGACGCGCACGGTTATTCCGCCATCAACCACACGTACCTCAACTTCGAACTGACCGAGGACGGCCTGGAGTGGTTCCGGCCCGAGCTGGTCGACATGCACCGCGTGAACATCTGGCACCGCGACCCGGGCGCGCCCGGAGAGATCGCCTCGTCGGGCGGTCACGAAGTGGTTTTCGCCGGCCGGGCGGTGTTCCCCTACAACTTCTTGGTCAAGCACTTCCCGATCCGCTCGGTGGAACAGGGACGTCGCAAGATCTTCCAGGAACGCCTCCCCCGGTACTCGGTCGACGAGCGTCTGCAAGGGTGGCACAGCCACTACGACCACCTCTCAGCGGCTGACCTGATCAAGTCGACCGACGGCCTGTTCCATTTCGACCCCACGTTCGACGAAGACTTTCTGATCGAAAGGTTGACCGGCGTGGGCCTCGACCGCCCGCCGGTCCGCGTCACGCCCAAGATCCGAGTGGCCCGCGCCCTGCGCCGGCTGGGCCTGCTCGACCGGGCCCTGAGCTTGCGGTGGCGAACCTCGGGCCGAGCCGCCAAGAGCTCAGAGACGGGTTAGGCGGCAGGCGGCTCACCGGGAGGGCGCCGGCACAACGTGAGCAGGTCGTGGGCCACCGTGGCCCACATGGCCCGGGCGCTGAACGAGCGCTCGACCGCCTCCCGGGCGTTCTGGCCGAGATGCGTGCGCAGGTCGTCGTCGCCGGCCGCTTCCACGAGGCGTCGGCGCAACGCCACGTCATCGCCCGGCGCGACGACGAGGGCGGTCTCGCCGTCGGCGACGTAGTCGGCCAGCGCCGGCGTCCCGGTCACGACGACGGTGCGGGCCATCGCCATGGCCTCGAGGAGAACGCTCTGGCCGCTCGGGTAGAGGAGAGGCTTGGCGGCGATGGCCACGACGCGGGCCCGGCCGAGCAAGTCCCGGTAGACGGTCCGGTCGACGTAGCCCAGCACGTCGACTTCTGCGGGCACGCGCAGACCTGCGATGTCGCCCGGTCGGCAACAAAGCTTCACCGGGAGGTCGATGCCCTCGAGCGCCGAGAACAGCGTGGGCCAGTCCCTGCCGCTGTCGCGGCCGACCAGCAAGATGTAGTCGCCGTCTTCCTCCCCGGTGGGGGTGAACGTCTCGTCGTCCACCCCGAAGGGGATGTAGCGGAGACGGTCGGCGCCGAGGCCCAGATGCTCGGCCAGGACCGGGCCCTGGTTCTGCGAGAAGTAGTACAGGCGGTCCACCGATTGGTACGCCCATCGGTACGCCGCCCGTCGGGCGGGTGGGCAGCCGTCCAGTACCTGGGCCAGCCAGCACGTGACCACGGCCAGAATGGAGGAGCGGCGGCCCGGCCAGGCCCGCCGGGCCACGGCCAGGGCGTTGGCCTCGCTCTCGAACATGGCCAGGGTGATCGGCGCGGCGGCGATGGCACGGGCCATGAGGGCCGTCTGGGCGAAGGGGGCGGTCAGCCCCTCGGCCCGGCGGACCGCCGCCGCCGCCCGTGACTCGGGCCAGCCTGGCCGGTACAGGCTGTCGGTCCAGCGCAGGCGCAAACCGTGCTGCTCGAGGTGGTCCATGCGGTACGGGGAGCTGCCAGCCGTCCCCGTATCGCGATTGCCAGTCGGCGAAGTCCGGGCTCTTGAGCACGGCGACGTCGGTGACGGAGCCTGAATCCTCAGAACAACTCGACGTCACCGGTGCTCAGCTCCCACTGTTCGATCGGCGGCGCTCCTGGGTCGGCCAGGGCCCGCCAGGTCAGGACGGGGCCGATGCGGGGCAGGCGGAGCCATCCCCGCGGCCGGGCCGCGCCGACCGCGATGGCGTAATCGCCCCCGCTGCCCTCGAGCACCCGTCGGCCCAGCCGGCCGGCCAGCCGGGCGTCGCCCGCGGGGACCACGGCGTCGGCGATGGCCACCTCCGTGGCCGGGCCCCGGCGGCGCAGCCGGAAGAACACCACGCCGTCTCGCAGCGACGACCCGGCGAGCAGGGCCCGGTAGCCCACCGGGCCGGCCCCGTAACGCCACTGCAGGTAGGCAGCGCTGCGGGCGGTCCGCACGCCACCGCCGCCCGGCGGCTGCGAGGCCAGCAACTCGGCCAGCTCCTCCTCCTCGGCCAGCACCGAGGCGGCGTCCTCCCCGGCTGACGTCGGCACCGACCACAGATCGGCCGCCACCCGGGCCGCCGCCAGCCGGGGCACGACCCTGACGCTGGCAGGCCGGAGCGCCACCGGGAGTCGCCCGAGACGCTCCCAGCCCATGGAGAGGTAGCCCTCCAAGCTCTGGTCGTTCGGCGTGTTGAACACCCAATCCACCCCTTGGGCCGTCATCTCGTCCACCCCCCGCAGGGTCAGAGCCCGGAAGACGCCGAGACCGCGGGCCCTGGGGTGGGTGGCGGTGTCCACCGCCCGCACCGCCTGGATGGCCCGGTCACCCAGGAGAAAGCCCCAGCGCATGAACATGCGCACCCCGACGACGCCCTCCCCATCGACGGCCACCCAGCTCGGGGAAGGCCCGAACGGGTTGTCCCGGTGCTTCCAGGCAAAGAGCGCGCGATGCCGCTCGTCGGGCTGCCACCCGAGTGTCAGGCAGAGAAGGTCGAGGATGGCGGGCGTGTCGCCGGGAGCGGCGGGGCGCAGGTCCAGCCCGGCCGGGACCGTCCGGCTCCTCCCGGGCGGGCGCGCTGTCGAGCGGTGCGCACTCGTCTCGCTCCGCCGGCGTGCCGCCCCCATGGGCCCCCGAGCCTAGGCCCTGGGCACGGTGCCGCGGCCTGGCATGATGGCCGCCGTGGGGAGATCGTCCGCGGCGAAGCGAGCCGGGCTCGGCGCCCTCAAGCGAGCGGCGGCGGCACACGACCTGGTGCGCCGGCCCGCGCCCGGCATCGTCGTCCTCTGCTATCACCGGGTCGGGCGCCGCACGACATCACGGGTCGACCTGCCCGGCTGGCTCTTCGAGGAGCAGATGGCCCGCTTGGCGGCAGGCCCAGGCGTGGTCGACCTCGACGGCGCGCTGGCCGCCCTGGCCGGACCGGCCCCATCGGAGCCCGATGCGTGTGGTCATCACCTTCGACGACGGCACGGCCGACTTCGTCGAGGAGGCGCTTCCCATACTGGTCCGGCACCGGGTGCCCGCCACCCTGTACGTGGCGACCGACTTCGTCGAACGCGGCCGATCGTTCCCCGGTGACGGCACCCCCGTCAGCTGGTCCGCCCTGGCCGACGCCGTCTCGACGGGGCTCGTCACGGTCGGCTCCCACACCCACACCCACGCCCTGCTCGATCGCCTGCCCGCCGACGCGGTGGACGCGGAGCTCGACCGCTCCATCGCCCTGATCGGCGAGCGGCTGGGTGTCGCGTCCCGACACTTCGCCTACCCCAAGGCGCTGGCCGGCTCGCCGGCGGCCGACCGAGCCGTGCGAACGCGCTTCGCCTCTGCGGCCCTCGCGGGCACCCGGGCCAACCCGTACGGAGGGACCGACCCCTATCGCCTGGCCCGCTCGCCCGTGCAGGTGGACGACGGGCTGGCCTTCTTCGCCCGCAAGGTGGCCGGAGGGATGCGCGTGGAGGACGACCTGCGGCGCCTGGTCAACCGTCGCCGTTTCGCGGGCGCCACCACTTGACGGAGCCCCTTCTCGTCCACGTCACCACGACCGACATGAGCCTGGACCTGCTGCTCGGGCCCCAGCTCTCCGCCTTCGCCGCCGCGGGCTACGACGTGATCGGGGTCTCCGCACCCGGCCCCTACGTGGCCGACCTGGAGCGCGCCGGCATCCGGCATGTTGCCCTGCGCCACGCCACTCGGAGCGTGTCGCCTCTGGACGACGTCCGGGCGGCGGCCGAGCTGTACCAGCTGCTGCGGCGGCTGCGCCCCGACATCGTGCACACCCACACTCCCAAGCCCGGCATCTACGGGCGGCTGGGCGGCCGGGCGGCCCGGGTGCCGGTGGTGGTCAACACCGTCCACGGCCTCTACGCCACCGCTGAGGACTCCCGGGCCCGGCGGGCCGCCGTCTACGGGTTGGAGCGCCTGGCCGCCACGTGCTCGGACGCCGAGCTGGTGCAGAACGAGGAGGATCTGGCCACCCTCAGGACCCTGCGCGTGCCGGCGGACCGGCTCCACCTGCTCGGCAACGGCATCGACCTGGACCGCTTCGCGCCCGGCCCGAAGGCAGAGGCGGCCCGACGACGCGTCCGGGCCGAGCTGGGCGTCGACGACACCACCGTTGTCGTGGGTGCGGTCGGGCGCCTCGTCTGGGAGAAGGGCTACGGCGAGCTCTTCGCGGCGGCCGGGCAGCTCCGCCGGCGCTGCCCCGAGGTGACCGTGGTCGTCGCCGGACCGAGCGAGCCGGGGAAGGCGGACGGTATCGGGCCGGCTGCGGTCGCCGGCGCCGAGTCGTCCGGCGTCAGGTTCGTTGGCCACCGAAGCGACGTGGAAGACCTCTACGCCGCCTTCGACATCTACGTGCTGGCGTCGCACCGGGAGGGCTTCCCTCGCTCGGCCATGGAAGCGGCGGCCCTGGGGCTGCCCATCGTCGCCACCGACATCCGCGGCTGCCGGCAGGTGGTCGAGCACGGAGCGACCGGCCTGCTCGTGCCCCCGCGGGATGCGGCGGCCCTCACCGACGCTGTGGCCCGGCTGGCGGGCGACGCCGGTCTCCGCAGCACCATGGGGCACCGGGCCGCCGCCAAGGCGAAGCGGGAGTTCGACCAGAGCAGGGTGATTGCGATGACGCTCGCCGTGTACCAAGGATTGCTCGAGCGCAAGGTGCGCAGAGGCGGGACTCAGAGGTAGCGCACCCGGTTCTCGAGACACCCCATCACCAGCCCGAACCGGAAGCCGAACAGGAAGGCGCAGCCGGCCAGGTCGGACCGCGAGCGGGCCCGGGCCAGCCGGGCCAGCGCAGCAGCGTGGAAGCGTGCGGCCGTGCGCCACGAACGACGGGGCATGCCCTGGGCGCGGTAGCGGCGGTAGAGGGCCGGCCCGGCGGTGCCGTAGGTGCGCGCCTGGGCGAAGATGCCGCGCAGCGTGTCCCGATAGCGGTAGCCCACCACGGCGTCGGGCACGAACTGCAGCGGGTGATCGGCCAGCTGCACGCGCCAGCACAGATCGACGTCGGTGCCGAGCATGATCGTGTCGTCAAAGCCGCCCACGTCCTCGAAGACGGCGCGCCGTATCCCGAGGCTGCATCCTGCCGCTGACGGGAGGAACGCGAAGGGCGCGCCGATCCCGTCGACCTGGGTGGGCGGGCGGCTCGACCACAGCCACGGTGGGTTGAGCGACTGGCAGTCCATGCGGGCGGCCACGAAGACGTTCTGCTCCAATGCGGCCGCCATGGCCGCCAGGTAGCCGGGGGTGACGAGGTCATCGGCATCGACGAGGAGGATCGAGCGCCCGCGGGCCGCCCGGGCACCCTCGTTGAGCGCGTAGGCCTGGCCGCGCCGCGCCGACGCGTCAACGACCCGTAGGCCGGGCAGGCGATCGGCGAACCCCTCCACCTGCGCCACGGTGTCGTCCCGCGACCCGTTGTCGGCCACGACCACCTCCCAGGTCCCGGCGAACTCCTGACCGGCCAAGGATTCGAGCTGACGGGCGATCACGTCGCCCCCGTCGCGGACGGCGATCAGAACGGTCAGCGTGGGGACGGCCGGCGTCCCGTCATCCATGAGGCCAGGTTGGCACAGCGGCGGCCCTACCCTTCCTGCCCTTTGAACTCGGGCATGGTGGCGTGCCCGTCGTGGGAGACCCCGCGCCCGTGCAGGACGACCAGCGGTGTCTCGAGCAAGATGCGGAGGTCGAGCCGCCAGGTGCGGTGCTCGACGTACCAGGTGTCGAGGGCGAACTTCTCGTCCCAACTGAGGGCGTTGCGACCCCGCACCTGGACCAGGCCCGTCAGGCCCGGCTTGACCTCCAGGCGCCTCGCCTGCGTCGGCGAATACTCGGCCGTGTAGGCCACGGGCAAGGGACGGGGGCCGACGAGGTTCATCTCGCCCCGGACCACGTTCCACAGGCCGGGCAGCTCATCGAGGCTGGATCGACGGAGCAGATGACCGACCTGGGTGATGCGGTCTGCGTCGGGCTCCGCGGGAAAGCCTGGCGCGCGCATGGTGCGGAACTTCAGGAGGCCGAACGGCCGCCCGTCCAGCCCGGCGCGCTCGTGGACGAAGAGGAGGGGCCGGCCGTCGGCCAGCCGCACCACGACGGCGACCACGGCCAGCACCGGGGCCAGCAGGAGGGCCAAGCAGCCGGCGACGGCGCGGTTCACCATGCCGGCGCGGGGCTGGCGGCGGTGCGGTCCATCGCTGCCGCCAGCGCGGCCGCGACGTCAGCCACCTCGTCGGTGGTGAGGCGGGAGTGGATGGGCAGGGAGAAGATTCGCCCCGCCAGGTCATCGGTCACCGGCACATCCGCCGGTTGGCCTCCGAAGACGGGCTGGCGATGCACCGGGGGGAAGTACACCCGGGATTCGATCCCCTGCTGCGCCAGGTCGTTGATCACGGCATCACGCCGGGCCGCGTCGGCGGTCGCCAGTGTCACGGTGTAGAGCATGTGCACGTGGTCCCGGTCGCCTCGCACCACCGGCGCCTGCACGCCGGCCACCGGATCGAGGCGCCGATCGAGGTCGGCAGCCAGGGTGCGCTTGCGGGCGAGGATGGCGTCGAGCTTGGCCGTCTGGGCCCGGCCCATGGCCGCCTGCATCTCGGACAGCCGCCAGTTACAGCCCAGGACCGCGTGCTCGTAGGGCGAGACCTGGCCGTGGTTGCGCAGCAGGCGCAGTCGCCCAGCCAGGTCGCCGTCGCCCGTGATGACCATCCCGCCCTCGCCGGTGGTGATGTTCTTGGTGGGGGTGAAGCTGAACATGCCGGCCACGCCCCACGTCCCCACGTGGCGGCCCCGGTAGCGGGCGCCGTGGGCCTGCGCCGCATCCTCCAGGAGCACCACCCCGGCATCGGCGGCCAACGCCGAGAGCTCGGCCAGGTCGGCGGGCTGGCCGCCGTAGTGCACGGCCAGGATGGCCTTGACCCGCGGACCCAGCCGGCGGGCCACATCGGCGGGGTCGAGGTTGAAGGTATCGGGGTCGACGTCGGCGAAGACCGGTGTGGCGCCGGCGTAGACGATCGAGGTGGCCGATGACACGAACGTCAGCGACGGCACGATGACCTCGTCGCCCGGCCCGATGCCGAGGGCGGCGAAGAGCGCCACCAGGGCGACGGTCCCGTTGGCGAAGGCGACCCCGTGCTCCGCCCGGTGAAGGTCGGCGAACTCCCGCTCGAAGCCCGCCGTCTCGGGCCCGTTGGTGAGGATCGGGGTGCGCAGCACACGGGACACCGCCTCGATCTCCTCCTCGCCGACGTCGGGACGGGCCAGGCCGATCCGCCACTGCGTGTACCCGGCGCTCACTCCTGCCATCCCGCCGGGCGTCTGTCCACGACCCGAGCCGGGCAGCCGACAACCGTGGTGTTCGCCTCCACGTCGCCGATCACCACGGTCCCGGCGCCGACGATGGACCAGGCACCGATGGTGTTCCCCTGCGTCACCGAGGCGCCGATGCCGACGTCGGCCCCCTCGCCCAGGCGGACGTTGCCCGCCAGATGGGCACCGGGTGCAACGGTGGCGAAGTCACCCAGGCGCGCGTTGTGGCTCACGGTGGCCCCGACGTTGACGATGCCGAACCGACCGACCACCACGTCGGCCGTCATGGTGGCGTGGGCCCCCACCACCGTTCCCGCGCCCAGCTCGACCCCCAGTCCCACGTAGGCCGCGGGGTGGACGAGTGGCGGCGTTTCGACGGCCCCGAGCGACTGCACCGCGGTCCAGGCCCGGCGGCGCGCCGCCGGCGCGCCCACCCCGATCGCCACGGCGGTCCGGCGGCCGGACAACCAGCGATGATCACCGAGCACGGGCAACCCGAGCACCTCGAGGCCGTGCAGGGAGCTGTCGTCGTCGATGAACCCGATCAGGCTCCAGTGGGTGCCGTCGGATGCCTCGGCACGAACGATGTCGGCCACCTCTTGACCCATGCCACCGGCACCGAGGATGACGAGGTCACAGGCCGACGACATGGTCGACGATATCTCTCCGCTCGTCGACCAGTACGGCCTCCTGAACGGGCTCAACGGGCGGGAGAGTTTGCCGCCGGCAGAGCTCGGCCAGGCGTGTCCGGATCGCGATGGCGGAGCGCTCCAGCAGGAGGTCTCCGAGCTGGTCGATCCGCCTGGAGGCGACCGTCACGGCCGCGATCTGCGGGTGCGCCAGCCGCCCGTCGGCCATGTCGCCGTCGTCGAACAGTTCCTCGGTGATCTTCTCGCCCGGCCGCAACCCGGTGTAGACGATGTCGATGTGCCGACCCGAGGCGGCAACCATCTGCGAGGCGACCTCTCTGATGCCGACCGGCTCGCCCATATCGAGCACCAGGACCTCGCCGTCACGCCCCACTGCCCCCGCCTGGATCACCAGCTCCACCGCCTCCTCGACCGTCATGAAGTAGCGGGTCACGTTGGGGTGGGTGACCGTCACCGGGCCCCCGGCGGCGATCTGGGCCCGAAAGGTCGTCAAGACGGACCCCCGACTCCCCAGGACGTTGCCGAAGCGCACACTCAGATAGATGCCGCCCGACTCTTCGGCCATGCCCGCCGTCAGCTGCTCGCCGAGGCGCTTCGTGTAGCCGAGCACGCTGATCGGGTTCACCGCCTTGTCGGTCGAGATGTTGACGAAGCGCTCGACCTCCCAGGCATTCGATGCTTCGAGAATGACCTCCGTGCCCACGACATTGGTCTTGACGGCCTCGTCCGGCCACATCTCGAGGAGCGGCAGGTGCTTGAGCGCGGCGGCATGAAACACAACCTGAGGGTGGTGCTCGGCGAACACACGCGCGACGGCCGCCTCGTCCCTGATGTCGCACAGAGCGAACTCGCGGTCGGTGAGCATGGCCTGCCCTTGCATCGAGAGCTGGACGTTGTGCAGTCCGCACTCATCGTGGTCGAGCATGATCAACGAGGAAGGGTCGTACCGCTGAATCTGGCGGCACAGTTCTGATCCGATTGAGCCGCCGGCGCCGGTGACGAGCACCCGCTTGCCTGTGAGGTAGCCGCCCACCAGATCGACCTCGGTGCGGATCACCCGGCGCCCGAGCAGATCCTCGGGCGTGACGGGGCGGATATCAGCGGTGTGGACCGATGAGGACAGCATCTGCGAGACCGTCGGGAGCACCTTGGTGGCGAGCCCCGCCGACGTGGCCAGATCGGTGATGTGACGCACCAGCCGGGAATCGGCGCTCGGGATGGCGATGATCACCGAGTCGGCCCGCTGCTGGCCCGCTACCGCGGCCAGGTTCTCACGGGTGCCGGCGACCTTGAGGTGGCGCAGGCGGAGGTTGCGCTTCGCCGGGTCGTCATCGAGCACGGCCACCGGCAGGTACCCGTTCGACGGGTCGGCCAGCAGTGCCTGAACCAACTGCACCCCGGCCTCGCCGGCGCCGAAGATGATCGCCCGCTCGGTCGAATGGGGCTGTCGGAGGAGACGCTCCCCGTTGAGCCGCCACCCCACCCGCAAACCCGATGCCACCAAGAGGGCGAGGGCTCCCCCGCCAACCGTGGCACTGACCGGCAGCACGTGCTGCGGCGACACGACGCTGAACACCGTGATGACCACCGTCACCGACAGCATGGTGGTTGCCAGGCAAAGGGTCTCTTCGAAACTGCCCACCCGCCAGCGCGCCCGGTAGAGCTGCGTCGCGTTGCCGATGGCAAGCTGCAGGACGACCGCCGCGAGGACGATCAGCGCCAGGCCCAATGTGATGGACCGCGTGAAGTTGAACCCGTAGCGCAACAGGGTGGCGATGGTCAGGCAGCCGGCCCAGGCCGCAGCGTCGGCGGCGGCCAGGAAGGACTGCCGGTGCCGGCTCACCATGCCGACGCCCCTAGGGCGAACACAACTGAAATTGCCCGACACCGCCTGGCGTCGCTCACGCCTACCACCCACTCCACCGCTATTACTTCGCCAATGTCCCAAACAGCAGTTTGGAATCCTGATCGTATCGAACGGTCACGTCCGTTGCTCGGGCTCCGCAGGGGGGGTCTCCCTGGACATCACCCGCTCCACACCCATGGTGACAAACCCCTGCCCGGCGCCATAGATCCGTTCGTCACTAAATCGCCAGAGATACCCCTCCTTCTTGTCGCCGACGGGCAATCCGTTGTGCCTACGTTGTCAATTACCGATCATTTCGCCCGCAATGGAAGGTGCCGCGGGCCGGGCCCTCAGCCGGCGCCTGCGCCCCCGCCGGGCCATCTCCAGCCCTCAGCCAAGTCGGCCGCCACCGACCGGCCCAGGTACAAGCCCGACAATCACTTCGGCGTTCCCAGAAAACTTAAGGAACTGAAGAGAATGGGTGCCGGCCTGCCGGCCGGCACCCATTCTGGTTCAGCAGGTCGCCGACGAGGACGAGTTCCGGTCTGTTCCGTTGTAGCTGGCCAGCTCTGTCTGAGCAGCCTGGAACGCGGCGGTGGCCCCGTTGGTGATGGTGTAGGTCCCGTTGGGCCCGGCGTAACCAGAAGGTCCCACGTCGTTGGCCAGCAGGAGGTTGGCCGCATTGATCCCGTTCGCCACGGTGACGATGCACGCGTTGGACGGCCCGCCGAAGGCGGCGCCCTTGTTGACTTGGAGCTCGGCCACCAAGACATTCTCGGCCACGCACTTCACCAACCCGTCGGCGTGCCCACAGCCCGTCTCCTTGAGGATCGCGATGGCGTCGGCACAACTGGTGATGGTGTATCCGCCCAACGCCGGCTCGAGGATCGATGGCAACGTGGTGCAGGTGATCCCATCATGGTTGTTCTTGTAGTACCCCGGGGTGAACGTGGATCCGGTCCCGCCGACTGGCGGGACGACCGTCTCCACCTCTGCCCCGCAGGTGCTCTTCGCCCCAGCGTTGAAGATGTCGCCCGTATAGGTGGCCTGCCAGTAATACTTCACCGGACTGCTCGTGGCGGTGAACGTCTCGGGGTTGGATGCGGGCACCAAGCCGTTGGTGACGTTGACCGTCCCGGCGTCTATCCCACCTGTCGGCATGCTGCACATGCTGTCGGTGTAGACGGCGTAGCTGACCATGCCGCCCGCGGTGGAGGTCTCACCCGACAGCGTGGCCGTGTCGGTCACCGCAGTGCCTGTAGGAACGCTGATGCTGGCGCCGGTCTGGCCTCCGCCCGACAGCGACGTCGTGATGCCCGTCGTGTTGATGGGGCAATTCGCCATGGCGCCGCCCTCCTGCTGGACCGTTGCCGCGGCGCTTCCGTCGAACGTGCTCAACGTGGGCAGGGCGGCCCCCCCGCTGGGCGTGAGCAGAAGGACCCCTCCGAACGGCGGGCCGTCGCCAACTCCTTCGGAGTTGACCAGGACGTCCCCGGCCAGGCCGGACAGGGTTGCGGGTGCGTACCCCTGCGTCGTGTCCGTGCCGAAGAGGCTGGCAAAGTACGAGCTGCCCCCGAAGTTGCAGGGGCTGGCCTGCACCACAGCCGTGGCCTCGGCACCCACGACGTTCGGGATCGTGGTCACGACTCCCAAGGGCGAGACGATGTAGGCCTCGTTCGGCGTGTCGGCCACAGTGATGATGTCGCCGGCGTAGGGACCCCATGCGGCCGGGAGCACGCTCGGGGCCTCCAGGCCGTCGGTGGCGGCGGCGATGGTCATCAACGGAGTCGTGATGGTCCCACCAGCCGGGGGAATCACATAGACGTCGCCGGTACCGGCGTTGTTCTCACCCACGGCGATCAAGTCCCCGCCGAACGAGCCGATGTTGTCGAACGAGATACCGGTGTGCGAGCCGCCGGTGGGTTCGGTGGGGATATTGGGCAGGCTGGCGAACAAGGTCACGCAGGTCGAGGAATTCCCGCACCCCCCGGCGCTCACGGTGTAGATGCTCGGACCGTCGGTGACGAACAGCGTTCCTGCCGGAACCGTCCCGAACGTGAAGGGCGAAACGGCGAGGTACTCCTCGTCGCTGTTGCACGGCAGGTTGAGGGGGGCGGCCGAGAGGTCGGCGTACGCAGTCGCCACCCCCGTGGTGCTGACCGAGAAAATGACATTGCAAGACACGAAGTTGCTCGGCGACCCAAATGACGTCACGAACAGTTGCGTTGGAGTGGCGGCCACCCCGACGGGCTCGTGTATGGATGTCGAGAACGGGACCCCCGTGGCCGCGCCCGCCGGAGCAGCGGCAACAAAGCCAAAGGCCGCCATCAGCCCCATGACCACCCCGATTGCTCCTGCCCGTCGAATACCCAGCGCGCGCCAAAATCGCATGATGTCCCTCGCCTTTCGTGAGTCGCCAAACCCCTCAGACGTCAATACTAGGACAATGCCTGCGATAGCGAAAGGCCTATATAGAGGTTCTGACTTTTGGGCTCGTTCTGCATCAATGCGGATGGCCACGAGCGCCCGCTCAAGTAATTCCCAGGATGGTCAGGTTGGGCTTGTTATGCATCAATGCGGATTGCCACGATGTCCACGTCGACCAGGCCGAGATCGCCGGCCCGCCCTACGGGAAACAGCCCGCTCACGGTAAATCCGGCACTGGTCAGAGCCGCGATGGTGTCGGTGAGGCTCGGCATGCCGGTGTAGATGGGACGGATGGCGGCTTCGATCTGGATGGCAACGACCTGAGGCAGTACACCTTGTGCCCCCTGCAACACCTCGAGGTCCGTCCCCTGGGTGTCGACCTTGAGCAGCAGCCGTGACTGGCTTCGTATCCCCAGATCCGAGAGCTCATCCAGTCGCCGCGCCACCACCGACTCTGTCCCCGTGCCGTGCATTCCGGCGTGCTTCTCGATGGCAAAGTCGCTGGGACTTCGCAGCGAATTCAGCACGGTAGCTTCGAACGTATTGAGTTGTTGCCGGCCGCTCTCCGCAGCAAGGGCAAACGGCCACGCATGCCATTGGGCATCGCCGGCGGTTCGTTTCGAAAGGTGACCGAACGCCTCGGACGCCGGTTCGAAGCTGTGTATCGGTCCCCTGAACCGGACCCGTCGTCGCAGCATTTCCCCGTACTCACCGTGGTGGGCGCCCACGTCGATGACTTCGGTCACCCCGAGACGCAGGATCACACCTCTCAGGTGGTATTCGATGGAGTCATACGCCGGCAGCCGGCCAATGCGCCACCGGCCACCGTCACACCTTCGATCAATTGGCGCTTCAGCGGATCCAGGATGCCCCGACGATAGGCGCGCCACCCCAGGGTCGGCCCCGCCTACCTCACTTGATCCTCAGTCGAAAGTGATCTCGCAGGGAGGGGAACCAGTCGAGGCCGGGCAGTGCCCTGTGGCGGTGCCGGCCTGGAAGATGAACCACGCATCGATGACGACACCAGTACCGGGAACGATCGCGCTGTTGTTCACGGTGAGAACGGCGACGCCGCTGAGGCTGAGAACTTGGGAGGTCGCATTCGTACCGGGGACGTAAACCAGATTGCCGCCTGGACCGGTGATGTCTCCGGTGGCCGCCCCGCCGTTGAACCCGGGGGTGCAGTAGGGGCCGCAGGGGGAGGTGCAGAGCGAAGTGCCGGGGATCTTAAGGGTTCCCTGGGTCCATGCATTGCCCGCCGAATACCCGCCGAAGTATGTGACTCCCCCCTTGGTGAAAATCACCCAGATGTACGAGATCGAGCCTCCAGTAACTGGTGTACAGCCCGATCCCACACCCGTCGCCCCGGCGAGCGAGGTCATGCTGTCGATGATCGGGACGGCCCAGAAGGCCGCCGCCCCGGTCGCGCCACCGGCGATCACAGCTCGCCGACTGATGTGGCCTTTCTGTACCTCTACAGGCTTCGTGTCATCCATTGCCTACCGCCTATCTCTTCCTACGCCAGTTGGTCGGAGCGCCGGCGGCGGCTCACGAGAACGAGCGTGCCGCCGACCCCGATGGCGACGGCGCCAAAGGTGAACATGAGCGCCAGATCAGCGCCGGTGAAGGCCACGGAGGAGGGTGCGGTGACCGGGGCCGCAGGAGTCACCACCGGTGCCGGCGTGGTGACTGTCGTTCCCGCTGTGACAGGTCCGTAGGCCGGCGTCGTCACGGGCTGGGCCGAGGCCGGGCCTGAGACGAGCAGGACCGCGCCCATGAGCGCACTCGCGCATATGACCAAGAATCCGACCCACAAATTGACCGCCATCCGCTTCATCAGGCGCCCTCCTGATTGATGTTGAGATATTGAGGTTACACGAATTGGGCCCGAGGTACCAGGTGCTTAAGTCATAGAAGACCGTTGTGAAGTTGTTGTGACCAGGTTGTTGTGAGCCAGCTGAGGACGAAACTAGGCCTTAGCCGTTCCCACGCAACTGAAAAGTGTGACCGACTGTGCCGTCGTCCCCCGGGAGCCATGTGGCAGCCCCCGAGACAGTCCACCCGGAAGCCGGGTCGACGCTCACGGTGTCGTGGTCGGCCAGCACCATCGGCTGGTTGTGCACGGTGAGCCGGTAGCCCGAGCCCGGGGTGGTGACCCCCACGAGGTCGAAGGTCAGCGTGACGCTGCCCTCAGGAGGGATGTCGACGTACTCGCTGTAGGCGTGCACACCCAGCTCCGCCTTGTCGGTCACCCCTTGCTGCAGGCCGCCGACGGTGGCCTCGTGCAGCCCGAGCGGACTGTAGAGGGTGACCCACGTCCTGTTGGTGCCGGGCGGCAGCCCGCTGCCGGGATAGCTGCCGATCACCTCGCTGGGGACGCCGAGGGCGGACGCCTCGTTGTGCAGCGTGATCGTGACTTTGGACGCCACGGCCCCGTTGGCCGGGTCGTAGTTGACCGCATCGGAGATCGAACGCTGCAGGTAGGCGTCGATCTTGTTGTTCGCCGCGTTCTGGGTGGTCACTGCCAACAGATCGTGCCCACCTGCGGCCGGAAAGGTGCCGGCGAGGCCGAGGCGGCGGAGCACGGGCTGATCCGACTTGTCGAAGCTCCAGAACTGGATACGCCCCTGACGGACGTCCGGAGTCCAGCGCCTCGGACAGCGCACGTGGGCCGGGCAGCGATCCGCTGGTCAGCTGGTGGAACTCGATCCGCAGCGCATCTTGCAGGTAGTCGTGCACCGCGCTCTGCTGGCTGGGTGCGAAGGTGAGGTACTGGCCCTCGATCAGCTCGTTGGCGGCATTGGCTGAGGTCAACTCGCCCAGCCCGGGCACCTCGATCGGCCCGGTGAGACCGATCAAGGCGGCCAGCCCGTAGGGGTCGAGAGCCAGGACGCCGTCGATGGGGCCGCCACCCGCCTGCGGGTAGAGCTGCTTGATGACGCCGGCCACGGTCGGCAGGTCGGGGGCGTAGCTCAGGTCCTGGAAGCGGTTCTGGGGGTTGAAGGCGCCGTAGCGGGCCAGGTAGTCGGCGGGCCCGGTCAGGTGGCCACCGCCGGCCGCAGCCAGCGCGTTGTTCAGGTCGGAGATGTCACCCGACCGGGTCAACGTGAGGTGTCCCTGGTCGGCCGTCAGCTCGCCGTAGGAGGCGATCAGCCCGTCCAGGCCGCGGCTCTCGGCGGGCGTCATGAAGGCGACGAAGTAGTGGTGGACGCCGTCGCCCCCGAGGAGCGAGGGCGCGACCTGCACCAGCTGCGCGGCCAGCGAGGCGCTGGACTGGGCCCGGGTGACCTGGGAGTCCAGCTGGGCCAAGCGGGACTGCACCGGCTCGAGCAGCCATCCGGACTGCAGGGTCCGGAGCTGCGCCGCGGCGCCCGTCAGCTGGCCGCTGACCACGTTGATCGGCCCGGCGAGGGCGCTGACCCGGCCGAGGTCGAAGCGCCCGTCGGAGTAGCGGAGCTGCGAGTAGTGGATGCCCGCCGCCTGGTTCGCCGCGACGGCGGTCACGTCCCGCGCCACCGCCGAGGCCGTGCCGACGGCCTGGCGCTGCTGGGCCACCACCGGCACCAGCCGGGCACCGGCCGTCCACCAGCTGTCCGTCCGGTTCGCGGCGGAGGCGAAGTCGGCGTTCGCCACCCGGAGCTGCGCCGCGCCCGCCGTGGTCACCCCGTTGCTGATCGACCCGAGGGCGCCCTCCGCCTCGTTGATCCCCTGGCTCACCTGGGAGTGGGCCATGTAGGCGGCCACGGCGGCCGGGATCGACACGACAACGGCGAGAGCGAGGAGGCCGAATGCGCTCCAGACCACCCGGCGCCGGGCCGGTCGTGACAGGGTGCGCACGGCGGCCACCAGGCACGGTCCGGTCGCCGCCAGGGCCACCAGCGCGGTGGCGCCGTGGAAGCCGAGCGAGGGCCAGCGCAGCACGACCTGCACGCCGAGCGCGCCGGTGAGCGCGCCGAGGAGCGGGTTGGGCCGGCGGGGGAAGACGCCGCCGAAGGCGAGCCCCAGCGTGGCGAGCGCCGGGACGAACAGCCAGCTCCGGCTCATCACCACGACCAACACGCCCAGCCACAGGAGCGTCCCCCGGGGGGCGCGGGCGGCGGCCCAGGTGACGGCGGCGGCGAACAGCGCGGCGTAGATCTCGTCGACCACCGGTGTCCCCGAGGGGTGGGTGCCGGCCAGCGCGCCGCCGATGGCAGCCGCCACCACCACGACCAGCAGTGAAAGAAGTAGGCGTCAGCACCGCTACCTTGCCCCGGTGAACCGCCACGGCGGCCCAATATACGGTGCCGGTTGGTCGTCGCGAGGGTCAGGGCCGACCTCGACGCACTCCTTCCCGGCCGAAAGTCGGCCGCCGAATTGTGCGGGCGTTGTCGGAAGAGTTGTCAGAACAGATGCTGGAACCGCACCGGGAGCTTGGGGATGATCAAGGTGCCCAGCAGCCGGTTGCCCGGCGTCGTCACCACCGCGACCGCCTGCGCGCCGGAGGGGCGACCGAGCGGCTTCGAGACCCCCGCGGACGTGAAGTGGCCGGTGTAGGCGGCCAGGCAGACCGACTGCTTGTTGGTCACGTCTTGGGCCAGCGCGTCGTAGAGCCGCGGCGCCATGCCGTGGAGGCTGCCGAAGCTGAACTTGCGCACGCCCTGCAGGTGGGCGTGCGGGCCGACCGCCTTGGCCGCCGTCGGCAGGGCCAGGTAGCAGGACTCGTCTGTCGTGCCGAGGTCGCTGCGGGCGGACGAGCACGACACGAGCAGCGACGCCGCCAGGACGAGCCCGGCGGCCAGGGCAGTGGCCCGGGTACGGAACCGGTTCATTCGGCCACCGCTCG
This sequence comes from uncultured Acidimicrobiaceae bacterium, assembly GCA_963745175.1. GTDB lineage: Bacteria > Actinomycetota > Acidimicrobiia > Acidimicrobiales > RAAP-2 > Bog-473. The sequence goes on along the minus strand of CAVUWK010000013.1, from coordinate 76,885 downwards.
TTCGACAACGGCCGGCCCGTCGGCCACCGCCGGCCCGTAGGCCTCCGGCCCGGCCTCGACCTCGCTGGCGAGGGCCTGTCGGGTCCAGCGCCCGCGGCGGACCTGCAGCGCGAGCTGGCCGATGAAGAGCCACCCGATCACCAGGATCATCCAGAAGCTGATGATCCGGTACAGCAGCACCGCGTAGGCCGTGCTGGCCTCCGGGCCACCGAAGGCCACCAGCGCCACCGTGATGGAGCCCTCCACAACGCCGAGTCCCCCGGGCGTGATGGGCAGCGAGGCGGCCAGCTGGCCGGCGCCGTAGGCGAGCAGCAGGCCCTTCCACGGGATGGGCACGTCGAGGGCCAGGAACATCATGGCGAAGCAGGTGCAGTCGAGGATCCAGTTGATCGCGCCCCAGGTGACGATGCGCCCGATCTGGCCCCAGTCGAGGCGCACGGCGGTCATCCAGGCGGTGATGCGCCCGATGAGCGCGACGGTGTCGCCCCGGGGCCGCCCGGTGACCGCCACCGACAGTTTGAGGGCCCAGTACAGCACCGCGTGGAGAGGGCGCTCGTAGACGAAGAGCGACCCGATGCCCAGCGTGACGACGAAGGTGCCGATGAGGACGGGCACCAGGTCGAGGGAGGCGCCCTCCTGGGTCGCCACGCCCAACCCCACGATGGCGACCAGCGACAGGCTCACCACCGCGGCCACCAGCGTCCCCGCAAGGGCCCACACGGCCAGCGTGTTGTCGGCGCCGAAGCGCCGGAACCAGCGGAACCCGTAGACCGAGGCGACCGCGTTGCCGATGGGCAGCGAGTTGGTGATGGCCTGCGACGCGAACGTCAGCTTGACCAGCGGCGTCCAGGGCGCGCGCAGGTGGCCCGCCTTGAGGAGCTCGAACTGCATGGCGGCAAAGCAGAAGTAGGAGGCGATCTCGGCGACCACCGCCGGCGCGACCCACCACCAGTCGAAGTTCCGGAAGATGGTGCTGAAGCCACTGCAGCTCCGAGCTCTTCGAGGAGAGCACCCACACCGCGACGCCGACGAGGCCGAAGCCGATGACGACGCGCGTCGCCGGCCACGCCTTGCGCAGCGCGCGGCGACACGCCGACGGGCCACGGGCAACGGCGGGGTGGCGGGTCCGCCGGCCGTCGTGCCCTGGTCGCCCTCGCCCGCAGCAAGATGCTCGCCGGGGCGCGTGCCGACCGCGCCCGCTCCTTCCCCGGGCCCCTCGGGCGGCGGCGGAGCGCTACGGGGGCCAGGCGTCGGTGAGCCTCTTCCAGGACAGCTGCAGCGTCTCGGGCAGGACGCGGGTGTCGGCCACCGCGGTCATGAAGTTGGTGTCGCCCGACCAGCGGGGCAGGACGTGGAGGTGGAGGTGGCCCGGCAACCCCGCCCCGGCTGCCCGGCCGAGGTTGGCCCCCATGTTGTGGCCGTCGGGCTCGAACGCGACCTCGATCGCGGCCACCGCCGCCTGCGTGGCCGCCCACAGCCCGGCGGATTCGTCGGCGGTCAGGTCGGCCAACGCCTCGACATGGCGCAGGGGCAGGACGAGCACGTGCCCGCTGGCGTAGGGGTAGGCGTTCATGACGACGAAGGTCGCCTCGCCGCGCCACACCACGAGGTTGTCCTCGGAGGGCGGACCGCTTTCCGCCAGGCGGCAGAAGACACAGTCGGCCTCGTCGTGCGTCGGCCTGCCGGCGCGTTCCCGGGCCGTCGCCTCCACGATGTAGGGGCGGCGCCACCCGGCCCAGAGGTGCTCGAGGCTCACGGCGCGGCCCGCCGCCCGCTCACGCGCTCGCCGCGGCGGGCGCCCGGTCCTCGGGCAGGCCCTTGCGGTCCACCTCGTCGACCACCTCGGCCACCAGGTCGGCCAGGGGCACGCCGTGTTCGGGCCTGGTCGTCCAGCTCCGCCGGTTCACGCCCACGGTACCGGCCCCGACGTCCTGGTCGCCCACGACGAGCACGTACGGGATCTTCGCCAGCTTGGCCCGGCGGATCAGCGCGCCCATCTTCTCGCCGCTGCCGTCGACGGTGGCCCGGAGGCCCGCGGCCGCGCAGGCGTCGGCCACGGACCGCGCGTACTCGGCGTGCGCGTCGGTCACCGGGATGACCCGCACCTGCTCGGGGCTCAACCAGGTCGGCAGCGCACCGGCGTAGTGCTCGATGAGCACGGCCATGAACCGCTCCACCGACCCGAACAGCGCCCGGTGGATCATGATCGGCTGGTGGCGCTGGTTGTCCGCGCCGATGTACTCGAGCCCGAAGCGGTGCGGCAATTGGAAGTCGAGCTGCACCGTCGACATCTGCCAGGTGCGGCCGATGGCGTCGCGGGCCTGCACCGAGATCTTGGGGCCGTAGAAGGCGCCGCCGCCCTCGTCCATGACGAGCTCGAGCCCCATTTCGAGGGCCGTGGTGCGCAAGGCCTCGGTGGCGATCTCCCACTCCTCGTCGGACCCGACCCCCTTGCCGGGCGGCTTGGTCGACAGCTCCAGGTAGAAGTCGTTGAGCCCGTAGTCGCGCAGCAGGTCGAGGACGAAGCGCAGCGTGCGGACGAGCTCCGCGTCCATCTGCTCGGGGGTGCAGAAGATGTGGGCGTCGTCCTGGGTCATGCCCCGCACCCGGGTCAGGCCCTGCAGCACGCCCGACTTCTCGTAGCGGTAGACCGTCCCGAACTCGAAGAGCCGCATCGGCAGCTCGCGGTAGGAGCGCTGGTGGCTCCGGTACACGAGGATGTGGAAGGGGCAGTTCATCGGCTTGAGGTAGTACTGCTGCCCGCCGTCGAGCTCCATCGGCGGGAACATGGCCTCGCCGAACCAGTCCAGGTGGCCCGACTCCTCGAAGAGCGCGCTCTTGGTGATGTGCGGCGAGTTGACGAAGTCGTAGCCCGCTTCCACGTGGCGCTGGCGCGAGTAGTCCTCCATCAGCCGGCGGATGGTCCCCCCCTTGGGGTGGAACACGGCGAGCCCCGAGCCGATCTCCTCGGGGAAGCTGAAGAGGTCGAGCTCCGCGCCGAGCTTGCGGTGGTCGCGCCGCTCGGCCTCCTCCAGCTGGTGCAGGTAGGCGGCGAGCGCCTTCTCGGACTCCCAGGCCGTCCCGTAGATCCGCTGCAGCTGCTCGCGCTTCTCGTCGCCCCGCCAGTAGGCGCCGGCGACCCGCATGAGCCTGAAATGGCCCAGCCGGCCCGTCGAGGGCACGTGCGGCCCGCGGCACAGGTCGATGAACGCGTCGGAGTTGCGGTAGGTGCTGACCACCGTGCCGGCGGCGTCGACCTCGTCGGCGCCCGACCCGACCGCGTTGATGATCTCCTCCTTGAAGGGCTGGTCGGCGAAGATCTCGAGCCCTTCCTCCAACGTGTGCTCGTGGCGCTCGAAGGGCTGGTCCTCCTTGATGATGGCCCGCATCTCGGCGTCGATCCGGTCGAGGTCGTCGTCGCTGAAGTGGGCCCCGCCCGGCAGCTCGAAGTCGTAGTAGAAGCCGTTCTCGATCACCGGACCGATGGCGTACTTGGCGCCGGGCCAGAGCCGCCGCACCGCCTGCGCCAGCACGTGCGCCGTCGAGTGGCGCAGCACCTCCCGGCCGGCCTCGGAGTCCCCGGTGACGATGGCCACCTGCGCGCCCGTCGGGCAGCTTCGACTCCAGGTCCACCTCCCGGCCGTCCACGGTCGCGACGACGGCCGCCTTGGCCAGGCGGGACCCGATGGACTGGGCCAGCTCGATGCCCGTCGTGCCCTCAGTCAGCTCCCGCGTCGAGCCGTCGGGAAGACCAACCGAGATGACGCCTGGCATCGTGCACCCTTTCCTGCTCAGCCGGCGGATCGCGAACCGCTCACGCTCCTGCTCCGGACACCGTTCGTTGGCCCAAGGGTACTGGACGACCCTTCGGGTTCAGGACCTGCTCAGCCGTCGGTCGTCGCCGGCCGGGGGCCTCGACCGACTTTCACGCAGCGGGCACCGACGAAGAGCCGGCGTGCGCGTCGCCGCGCCAGGTCCATGAGCCGAGTTGCCGCCGGCGAGAGTCGCCCGACGCGATGAATGAAACCGACGGTGGCAAAGTGCGCCGGTTTGAACGGCCTGATCTCGATTCGTTCCAAACCGGTCACGACAGGCCGGTAGGAGAGGAAGGATCCCATGCCGGCCTGAGCGGCCGCGATCCAAGAACCCCGTTCTTCGATGACGAACGACGCATGGGGAGGTGTCGTTGTCCCTCTGGCGGCCATGTCGTCGAAGTGCTGACGACGTCCGGAGCCGGCCGGTGGCAGGATCAGCGGCTGGCTCAGCACCTCGTCCCACGACACCGCAACAGGGAGCTCTGAACCGAGCGGGGACACCAGCACGACCTCCACCTCGGCGACCGGTCTCGAGGTCAGATGGCGATCGTCCACCGAGGAGGTCAACTCGCCGAAGCCGACTTCGGCTGACCCGGTTTGGACCCGGCGCAGGACATCGTCGCTGTCGCTTGCTCGGCAGACCCTGATTTCGAGATCGGGCATGCAGCGACCGAGATCGCTGAGCGCCGGCGTGAGAAGCAACCCGTTCGTGGGTGTCGCGGCAATGGACAGTTGCACCTGGTCCCCGGCCGCCCGAGCCGTCTGGCCCACCGCGTCGATGGCGGCCAGGGCCCCGCGGGCGGACTCCACGACGGCGGCGCCCGCGTCGGTCGGGACGAGCCGCCGACCGGACAGAGCGAACAAGGTGATGCCGTGCTCGGTCTCGAAGGCGCGGATCGAACGGGAGATCACCGGTTGTGTGACGTGGAGCGAGCGGGCGGCGGCGCTCACCGAGCCGGAGTCGCTGACGGCGACGAGGTAGCGCAACTGCTGCACGTTCATGCCCGGAGAGCATAGGTTCCATAGCGAGAAGAGGGCTTGTCGCGGCCCCTGGTTGATGGTCTCCTCTCTGGCAGCCCTTTCGGTCGCCAGATCGCGCCATGGGCAATCCCTTTACCAGGAGGTCCTCCGTGAAGCGAATGAGATCAAACGTGCTGGCCTGCGCCGTCTTGGCCGTGATGGCAGTCGGGGCCGCCACGCTCGGCCAGGCCTCGGCGGGCGCAGATCACCCGAGCCCGGTGCTCCGGGCCGCCCTCCCGGCGGGAACGATCAACCACGTCCTGGTGATCGACCTCGAGAACGAGAGCTTCTCCAGCACGTTCGGGCCGAACTCGGTCGCCACCTATCTCAACGGCACGCTGCTCCCCGAGGGCGAGCTGCTCCAGAACTACGACGCCATCGGCCATGTGAGCCTGGACAACTACATCGCGCAGATCTCCGGCCAGGCCCCCACGAAGATGACCGACTCGGACTGCCTGGCACTGACGAGCGGCGGCCTCTCCGGCCAGTACGTGAACGTCGACCCCGGGAACGAACGACCCGAACAATTCCCTCTACCCGGGGCAGGTCGACGGCAACGGCTGCGTGTACCCTGCGCCCACGGCCACCACGGCCGGGGCACCCACCATCGCCAACCAGCTCGACGCCGCCTATCCGCCCAACCCGGTCACGCACGTGGCCTCGTGGCGCGAATACGCCGAGAGCATGGGCAACGACCCGACGCGCGACGGTGGCGTGGCCGACCCGCTCGGCGGGACTGACTGTGCGCACCCGACTCTGGGAGGCACCGACAGCACCGAGAGCGCCGCGGCGACCGACCAGTACACCACCCGGCACAACCCCTTCATGTTCTTCCACTCCATCATCGACAACACCGCCGAGTGCGACACCAACGTCGTGCCCCTCGGGTCGCTGACCGTGGGCACGCCGAGCACGTTCAACCACACCCAGCTTCCGGACACGTTCTCGGGGCATCTCGCCACCGACCTCTCGAAGATCGAGACCACGCCGCGCTTCGGGTTCGTCACGCCCAACCTCTGCGACGACGGGCACGACGCAACCTGCGCCGGCACGAACGTGGAAGGCGGCAAGACCGGCGGGCTCGTCGGGGCCGACCTCTGGCTCAAGCACTACATGCCGCTCATCCTCGCCTCGCAGGCCTACAAGACCGGCCAGATGCTCGTGGTCGTGACCTTCGACGAAGGCAGCCTCTTCGACACCACGGCATGTTGCAACGAACAACCCGGACCGGATTGGGCCTTCCCCGGCTTCTCCCCTCTGCTCGGCGCCGGGCCGACCACCCCGGGCGCCGACCCGGGCGGTGGGAGGATCGGGGCCGTCCTGCTCAACGCCAAGTACATCGAGCCCGGGAGCGTCGACTCCACGCCCTACAACCACTACTCGGCGCTCCGGAGCTACGAGGACCTGCTGGGACTGACGAGTGGAGGGACGGACGGCCTCGGCCATCTCGGCTTCGCCGCAGCCCCGGGACTCGCTCCGTTCGGCCCCGACGTCTTCAACCGTCCACCTGGCAATTGAGGAGGCCGGCGTGCCTCCGGGTGCCCGACCGACACCGAAGGAGTCGTCTCAGTACGCGATGTCGAGCGCGTAGCGCAGCGCCCGGTCGACTTCGGCTCGCTTCGATCGGCTCAGTCGGCCTACTGGCCGGTCATGGAGCACGCTCTTCGACACGGTGATCAGGTTGTCGCAATTGATCACGCTCGTCGCCGGCAACCCCTCGCCAGATCCCACCTCGACCTCCGAGCGAATGCCGCGGATCGTCCGCGTCACCGGCGCGCACGTGACAGCCGCGAGGACCTCAATGGCCGCATTCCTGGTCAACACGCAGACGGGACGCCGACCGGCCTGACCTCCGAGATCTGCCCAGACCACGTCGCCTCGGGCTACCACTCCGGCGCGGTGGACGCGGCCAACCGCGTCGCAGCCTCCACAAGAGCGGGACTTTGGGGCTGGCGGCGGTAGGCGGCTTGGAGCTGTCTGTCGGCGGACTCCAATTCGGCGGCCGTCAGCACCGCCAGTGCGCCACGGCGCAACAGCTCGGAGCGATTGGTGCCCTGCTCCGCCGCCAAATCGTCGAGGCGCTTCACGAGTTCGTCGTCGAGCTGCACGAGGACTTCCCTTCTGGCCATGACCATAGGTTAAACCATATGGTCCTGAACGGCCGGCACAAGGACGAACGGTCCCCGCGGTACCCATCCATGTCGCTACTGCCCCCGACCGGCTCTGGTACACGTCTTCTACACGTTACGTGTATGATAGGTGTATGAGCAGGGTACGAACGAACATCGAGATCGAGGACACCTACCTCCAGGCCATCATGGACCGCTACGGCGTGCGTACAAAGACGGAGGCGGTAGACCTCGCTTTGCGCCACCTCGCTGGACAACCCATGAGCCGGGAGGACGCCCTGGCCATGCGCGGCGCGAAGGCCATTGGAAAAGTCCCCCCGGACAGCGGTCCCGCTCCACGATGATCCTGGCGGATACCTCCGCCTGGGTGGAATTCGACAGGGCGACCGACAGCCGAGTCGATCGACGACTGACCGACCTGATCACAACCAATGGACCGCTGGCCGTGACCGAGCCCGTGATCATGGAAATCATCGCCGGCGCTCGCACTGACCATCGTGAGACCGACCTGCGCCGTCTCCTGCTCCGCTTCACTCTGCTCGACTTCGATGCGGCCTCTGACTTCGACGCCGCCGCGACGATCTATCGTCGCTGCCGTCGAGCGGGCGTCACCCCCCGGGGCATGGTCGACTGCATGATTGCTTCGGTAGCCCTACGGCACCGAGCTTCGCTGCTGGCCGCCGACGTCGACCTCGGCCGAGTCGCCACCATCGTCGGTATCGAGCTCGACAGCGCTTCGATCACAGCCTGAACAAGACGGCGGCACCGGAACGGCTCAGACCGGTGCGAGCCCCGGCGCCGAGCTCACACCTCGACTGCGCCTGCCCGGTCGCTCCTCACCTGGGGCGTAACGCAGGCGTTGCTCCTGGAGTACACGATCGCGCAAGGCGGCGTTCACTCAGGCACTCAGCGACTCAGCCTTCCCGTTGGCCACCGCCTGATTTCCGGCTTCCACGAGTTCCGGGTCGACGGTAACCGTCAAGCGTTCCGGTTCCGTCCCGTCGCGGGTTGTCACACTCAAAATGCGAACCCTCAACCTTTGTGGAACAGCCCGATCACTAGTGTCAACAGTCGCTCATCGCCCGAAGGGCTGCGCACAGCTCGAGGCGTCGGAGCGCGTCCAATGCACCTACTCGCTGGGTGAGTGCCGCTCTGGGAACGGTCTGCAGGCTGTCGAAACTCGCGGCGCATTCGACATCGAGACCCTCCTCTCGGCCGAGAGGCACCTCGGTCGGAATGCCCCGGACCGTCCGGGTGACCGGAGCCACCACGACGGCGCGCAGCACCGGAACAGCCTCGCTGCGAGTGCACACCAGCACCGGGCGGCGTTTGTCTTCCGTCTCGGCCCACCACACCTCGCCTTGCTCCGGGGTGCTCACCACGACTCCTCGGCCAGCAACGCATGCAGCCCCTCGTCAGCCCGCCGGAGCTCATCGGCCGTCTGGGGGGCTCGTCGATACCCCTCCACGATCGCGGCAGCGATGCCGGCCCGCCTGACCCCTTCGATCAATTGCTCGAGCCCTAGACGTACGGCATCCGAGCGGCTTTCCACCACCCCATCAGCGATCAAGCGATCGACGGCGGCCAACAGCCCTGCATCGAGGCGCGTCACAAGTTGCGGCATTGCAGTTAGCATACCGACTCGCAATGCGCTGGATATCCGCCACGGTCGGTTCGCCACGCAGTGAAACGGTCGAGGGCTTACCCTAAACCTGCCGACCGAAATGGTGTAGCAGAGATGCTACAATAAGCCAGATGACCGACATCCCTGCACGAGAGCTCCGGAACGATGTCAGCGCCGTGCTCCGCCGGGTCGAGCACGGCGAAAGCCTCAGGGTCACCGTAAGCGGACGTCCCGTGGCCCAGCTGCTGCCATTGCCCGCCCGGCCGAGATCGATGGCCTGGAACGCCTTCTTCCGCGACAGCGACCGATGGCGGGCCGATCCAGAGCTCGCCCACCAGCTCACGGACCTTCTGCCCGACACGACTGACGAGTTCCCGATCGCGTGACGACGTCCCGCGATGACGTCGAGAGTGAGGTCGTGCTCGCCGATACGTCGCTTTTCATCGCTGCCGAACAAGGTCGACCGATCTCGTCCCGCCCGCCCGAGCGCGTGGCTGTTTCCGTGATCACTGTCAGTGAGCTGCGGCTTGGGGTCCTCGCGGCACAAGACGGACCAACCCGGGCACGACGACTGGAGACCCTGTCAGCGGTTGCCGCCCTCGACCCCCTGCCAGTCGACGAAGGAGTTGCTCATGCGTGGGCGGCCCTGCGCCTTGCCCTTCGGGACGAAGGCAAACGAATGTCGATCAACGACTCGTGGATCGCCGCGACAGCTCTCGCCAACGACCTGGCCATCGCATCCCAAGACGACGACTACGACGACATCCCAGGGCTCCGAGTGATCCGGGTCTGACGCCGGGACGCTCAGCGCCACCGAGCGAGAGAGGTGGCCTCCCCGGCGCCACACCCCTACAAGATGATGCCGAGCAGCCGGGCCCCCGCCGCCACCGACCGGCCCGCCGCCGCCGCCTCGTCGAGGGCCCGCAACGCGCCCGGCGTGTCGAGGTCGTCATCCAGCGCAGCCCGCACGGCCGCCAGCCCCACCGAACCAGCCGGCCCCACCGTGCCGTCCCCCTCCCCCATCGGCGCGCTCCGCCACAGCGCCAGCCGGGCCGCCGCCGCCGGCATGTCCTCATCCGTAGCCCAGTCCCAGTCCTCCCGGTAGTGGTGCCCGAGCAACGCCAGCCGCACCGCGGCCGGGTCCCACTCCTTGCACAGGTCGCCGACGAAGACGAGGTTGCCGAGCGACTTCGACATCTTCACCCCGTCCAGCCCCACCAGGCCCACGTGGAACCACAGTCGGACGAAGGGCTGGCCCGTCACGGCCTCGGACTGCGCCGTCTCGCACTCGTGGTGCGGGAACACGAGGTCGCGCCCACCGCCGTGGATGTCGATCGTCTCGCCGAGCTCACGCAGCACCAGGGCCGAGCACTCGATGTGCCATCCGGGCCGTCCCGGGCCCCAGCGCGACTCCCACGCCGGCTCGTCGGGCAGCGACGGCTGCCACAGCACGAAGTCGAGCGGGTCGCGCTTGTTGGGGTCCTCGGGGTGGCCGCCCTGCTCCGCCGCCAGCTCGAGCATGCGGTCCCGCCCGAAGCCGCTGATCCGGCCGAACTCGGGGAAGGTCGCCACGCTGAAGTAGACCGAGCCGCCGGACTCGTAGGCGAATCCGCCCCCCAGCGCGTCGCCGATCAGCGACAGGATCTCCGAGATCGCCGAGGTCGCCCGCGGCTCGGAGTACACCGGCAACAAGTTCAACAGTCCCATCTCGGCGTCGAAGCGCGCCATCTCCTCGGCCGCCAGGTCGAGGTAGTGCACGCCGAGCTCGCGGGCCTTGCGCAGGATGTCGTCGTCGACGTCGGTGACGTTGCGCACGCACTTGGTCTCGTGCCCGGCGTCCTGCAGGCGGCGCTGCAACATGTCGAAGTAGAGGTACACCGCGGCATGGCCGAGATGCGCCGCGTCATAGGGCGTGATGCCGCACGAGTACATCGTCACGAGAGGCCCGGGCTCGAACGCCACCACCTCCCCACGCGCCGTGTCGTACAGCCGCACCTAGAGACCGGCGATCCTCAGCGTGGTGTGCGCCTTGTGCCGGATGTTGAGGGTGATACAGACGGCGGTGAACGCCTCGATGGCGGAGGCCTGGGTCAGTCTGCCGGCGTCGAGCGGCCGCAGCCCGCGCATCAGCTCGACGAGCCCGACGGTCGCCGCCGTCGCCTCCGGATGGTCCGAGCACACCAGCACATCTGCTTCCAACCCCGATTCGAGGTCTTCCATTTCCGGGGCCGGCAGGTGGTGGAAGGCGGCCGACACCAGGCTCTCGGGCACGGCGGCCTGGACCGTCGCGGCCACCGAGCCACGGGGCGGGATCAGGGCGAGCATCTCGCGGCCCTCCTTCACCAGGGCATTGGCCATGGAGACCACGACCTTGCCCGCCAGGGGCTCCCGCAGGGCCCGCACGGTCGGGATGGCGCTGTCCCAGGGGGTGGCGAGCACGACCAGGTCCGCCCCGGCCGCGCCGGCGTTGTCCGACCCGTCGACCGGCAGGCGCAGCCCCGGCCAGCGTGCCACCACCTCGCCGGCCACCGTGGCTGCCCGCTCCGCATCGCGCGATCCGAGCGTCACCCGGACGCCGGACTCGGCCAGCCGGACCGCAACCCCGCGCCCGGCCGGACCGGTCCCACCGAGGATTCCCACGTGCACGCCCCTACCTTCGCATAACCTCCTGGCGCAGTGGGACTCCTCGACGGCAAGCGGCTCCTGATCACGGGCGTCCTCACCGACGCGTCGCTCGCCTTCGCCGTGGCCCGCCTGGCCCAGGAGGAGGGCGCCGAGGTCGTGCTCTCCGGCGCGGGACGTGCGCTCAGCCTCACCAAGAGGACGGCCCGCAAGCTGCCGCGGGAGACCGAGGTCCTCGAGATCGACGTCACCTCCCCGGAGCAGCTGGCGGCGGCGGGTGAAACGTTGGCGGCTCGCTGGGACCGCCTCGACGGCCTGCTGCACGCCATCGGCTTCGCGCCTCCGGACTGTCTCGGCAGCGGCATGTTCACCGCCGGCTGGGACGACGTGTCGATGGCGCTCAACATCTCCACCTACTCGCTCAAGGCCCTCGTCGACGCCTTCCTCCCCCTGCTCGAGGCGGCGGGCCGGGACGGGGGCGCCTCGGTCGTGGGCCTGGACTTCGACGCCAGCGTGGCCTGGCCCGTCTACGACTGGATGGGCGTCGCCAAGGCCGCGCTCGAGTCACTCTCCCGCTACCTGGCCAAGGAGCTCGGCCCGCGCGGCATCCGGGTCAACCTGGTGGCGGCCGGCCCGGTGCGGACCATGGCGGCCAAGTCCATCCCGGGCTTCTCGGCCTTCGAGGACACGTGGGCCGAGCGGGCACCGCTCGGCTGGGACGTCCACGACTCAACCGTCGTGGCGAAGGCGTGCCTGGCTCTCTTCAGCGACCTCTTCCCCATGACCACGGGCGAGATCGTCCACGTGGACGGCGGGGTGCACGCCGTGGGCGGCTCCGCCTGAGCGGACCGTCAGGCCGCGCTGATCCTCCGCCGGATGAAGGTGACGACCAGGAACACCAGCGCCAGGAGCGCCATCAGCCCGACCACCGCGGCCATGGCGTTCGCACCATTCGGCACGATGCCCGACCGCGCGCTGGCACCCGCGGAGCTCACATGGCTGACCAATTGCGCCCGGACGGCACCGGACCGCAGCCTCGTCGATGCCGACGCCACAGCGGTCCCGGCCGTCGCCATCCACACGAGGCAACTCGCCGTCGCCATTCCTCCGATTGCCACCCAACGCTGAAGCCGCACGGTCACGCCTCCCTGACGGAGATCGCTGTGCGGGGGGGCCGCACCATCCACCCATCTCCGTGTACGAGAAACTGAGGCTGCGGAGGACTCTTGCGCTCGCAGTCACAAAATCCCTCGCTTGGGGAAAACTCCAGCTCAGAGGTGATGTCCACGTGAACGCTCGCGTACCTCCGTGCGAATGTTCGCCGGTACGCCGTACCCCACTGAGGTTGGAACCGGTCCGAAATCCGTCCACCTCGGAGCGAGCCCGGCGTGGGGAGCAGCAACATGACGGTCAGTAGGCGCCGGTGCCGCGGGCCATCGTCTTGGGCGTCTCGAACATGATCTTGAGGTCCCACCACAGCGACCACGACGCCACGTAGAGGTAGTCGAGTTGCACCAGGTCGTTCCGGGTCAGGTCGTTGCGGCCCGAGACCTGCCACAGGCCCGTGATGCCCGGGCGCACCTCGAAGCGCCGGGTCGCCCACCCCTGCACGTGCGCCTCGCTCGGGATGAACGGCCGCGGCCCAACCACGGACATGTCGCCCGTGAAGACGTTGATGAACTGGGGGATCTCGTCGATCCCGGTGCGACGCAGGAAGGCGCCGAAGCGGGTGATGCGCCCGTTCTCGTCCTTCTTGTTGTGCAGCTCGTGCAGGGGACGGTTGGCGTCGAACGAGTCATCGGCGGCGGGCTCAGGCTCCGCCGGCGAGGCGACCTCGGTGCCGATCGTCATGGAGCGGAACTTGGTCACCGTGAAGGGCTGCGCTCCGCGGCCGAGGCGGACCTGACGGAAGAACACCGGTCCGGGGGAGCTCAGCTTGACCCCGGCGGCGACGACGAGCAGGAGGGGTGACGTGAGCAGCAGGATGGCCGAACTGACGCACAGGTCGAACGCTCGCTTCATGAACCTGTCCCACGAACTGAGATGCGGCTGGGCGATCTCGAGGAACGGCATGCCGGAGAGGTCCGTCAGGCGCGACCGCCAGCTGATGAGCTCGTAGTAGCGGGGCACCATGGCGATGTGCACGAACTCCTGGAGCTGGCGGTAGATGTCCATCGACTCGCTCGAGAAGCGGTCGTTGGCGGCCACCAAAATCCGGTGGACGTCCAGCTGCTGGCAGAGCTCGGGCAGGTCGGTCACCCGCCCGATCGCCCCGGCATCGACTGTCTCGCCATCGACGGCCCGCCCGACCAGGGTCATGCCGGGATCCTGGCGCACGCTGAGCATGATGCGGTCGGCCGTCGTGCCGCCGCCGACCACCAGGACGCGGGTCGTGGTCAGCGTGTGGAGGAAGTAGCGCAGGATGATGCGCCCCACCGTGATCACGGCGACGGTGACGATGACCGCCATCACGAGCTGGGTGGGGAAGGGCTCGGCAACCCGGAAGGTCCCGTGGAGGACGGCCCCCAGGGCGAGGGTGAGGACACACCCGGCCCCGACGCCGAAGCAGAGCTCGCGGATCTCGAGGAAGGCGCTCGGCTGCAGGCTCCGGTGGGTGACGCGGTAGACGCCGCCGGAGGCCAGGGCGATGACCACCGCCACGGGGAAGAGGGAGTCGATCTCGAGGTTGGTCATCAGCTGTCCGACCGCGTTGACCGATACGGACGACACCTGCGCAAGAAGGAGCAGGGCGAGCGGGAGTGCGATGCAGGCGCACACGAAGTCGCAGGAGATCTGGACCAGCGTGAGCTCACTGTCGGTGATGGTCCGGTAGGGGGACGGTGTCGTGGTCCGGCGCCCGGGTGAGTGCAGGCGCAGCGGGACGAAGAGGTCGGAGTCGCCGGCGACGGCGCTCGGCGAAGTCCGCCCCGCCGCGGTCACCTTCGGTTCCGAGATGCTCATCGCGGCGCCCCAACCCCGGCCGGCGAGAGCACCCTCGAGCGAGTGACCGAACCCATGCTTTGGCAACACGCCAAGCGCCTTCATCTGTCGGTCTTCCCCCGCAGCAGGGCGGCCTTCTGAGGGGGGCTGGGCCAAACCAACGTTTGGCTCAGATGGCGCAGGCCGGCCGTGCCGCCCTAAACGGCCTGCTCGGTGCAACCCCCCATATGATCCGGCGGCATGCCGTCGCCCACAAAGGTCGAGGACTCACTGGTCCAGTTCGTCCCCGAGTACATCGAGTGCTGGTGCGTGGGAAAGGGGGCCGAGGGCGCCCAGCCGCTCCCCCGCCAGGTGCTCGTCGCCGTCGGCCGCGAGCGGATCTACATCTTCGAGGGACCCATCGCGACGGCGGAGCCACTCGCCACCCTCGATCGGGACAAGATGTCGGTCGCCCACAGCGGAAAGCGCCGGCGGCGAAACCGCCTCGTCCTGATCGAGCGCGGCGGTGAGCGGCGGCGCTCCTACGCCATGACCGTCTCGGGATGGAACGGCGGCAAACTCCGCCGGCTCGAGCACACCGTCGCGGTGCTGCGCGGCTAACACCCTCTGCCCACCGACGAATGGCGCCGAGACGGAACCTGACGGTCGGCCTCCGGCGATGTCGCCGCGGGCCTCTTCAGATCACGCCGTTACACAGACTTTCGGACAGACCCTTTCTTACTTGGCGCTCGCGCGCCTGGAGAGGAGTCTCCCAATGGACAGCATCGACAGCTCGGTGAAGCCACCCGTAACCAAGAGCTCGTCCTCGCGTCGATACGTCAGACACCCCAAAGTAGCTCTGGCGAGCCTGCTCCGGCAACGGCCACCAATACGTGACCGACGGCCACCCTGGACTGGTTTGGTCAACTGCGCTACATGCTCGGCCCTCGCGGTGGAGGGCGCAGGATCATGAGCAACCCAGGCGACAACAAGGCCGAAGCAGGGTCCGTTGTCAACATCCATGG
The DNA here is from genome assembly GCA_963745175.1 of uncultured Acidimicrobiaceae bacterium. Lineage (GTDB taxonomy): Bacteria > Actinomycetota > Acidimicrobiia > Acidimicrobiales > RAAP-2 > Bog-473. The sequence goes on along the minus strand of CAVUWK010000013.1, from coordinate 61,731 downwards.
CCGTGAGCTGCCCCCCCTCGACGACGACACTCTCGTGGGGGCCTACCGGACTGACCTGCGCCTGAACCAGGAACGCTCGGCCACCACCGAGGTCACCTACACGATCCACCTCAGCATGTTCCGCGCCTACCTGGCCGACCATTATCCCGATCTCATGCTGCCCGGCGTGCAGGCCATCCACGTCAAGGCCTATCTGCTGGCAGAGGCCGCCCGAGGCATCGCCCCAGCCACCCGGTCCGCGGCACTCTTCGGGCTGCGGTCGTTCTACGAGTTCCTGCACTCAGAGGACCTCATTCCGCTAAACCCGACTCTCGGGCTGAAGGTCCCCGGTGCGCGCAAGCTGCGCACCGAGGTCTACACCGACGCCGAGGCCGACTCGATGCTGGCCTGGGCGGGCGATCAGCCAGGAAAGCGCGGCCGGGTGGGCTACGCCGTCCTGGCCACCTTGCGCTACACGGGGCTGCGCCGCAACGAGGTCTCAACGCTCCGCCTCGACGAGGTGGACCTCGACGCCCGGCGCATCTCGCTCGTGGGCAAGGGCGACAAGCCCGCATCGTGCCAATCGCTCCCCCGCTCGTGCCCATCCTCGAGAACTACCTCGCCACCCTTCGTCCTGCAGCGCCCAAGTCTGCCTTCTTCTTCGTCAACCCGAGCGCCCAGCGCGGCGGGACGCACGCCGGTCGCTTCGGCCCCTCCTCGGTGGCGGTGTTGGTCAGGGCGGCAGGGACCGGGGCCGGGGTCTCGGGACGCCACTTCCCCCACCGCTGGCGCCACTCCTATGCCACCACCCTGCTGCGGCGCGGGGCGGACATCCACGTCGTCCAGCGCCTGCTCGGCCACTCCAACATCGCCACGACGACCCGGTACCTGCACCTCTCCGACACCGACCTGGCCGACGCCGTGGACAAGGCGTTCCCGGCCGAGTGAGCTACTCCCCCAGCCGCATCTCGGGGTAGGAATCGAGGAGCGAGCTCGACCGCGCTCAGGTAGGCCCGGTCCGCCTCCGTCAGGGCCGTGTCGTCCACCACCTCGTCGCCCATGAGCGGCGCCGCCTCCTCCAGCTCTTCGACCCCTCGGGGGCGTACGCGGCCACGAAGGCTTTTGTGAGGTCGAACCAGTCTTCCCAGTCCTCGGCCACCGCTGCCGGGGTGACGGAGCCCTCCAGAAGTGCGCTGGCGTAGTAGCGGAGACGCTTGACCACCTCGGGTCGGAGTTCGTCGTCCTCGTCGAGGTAGTCGAGCAGGCGCTCGTCGATGGAGTCGAGGTAGGTGACGAGGAACTCGCTCACGGAACCATCTTTACCGACTCCGACGTTCGGCGATGGCTTCCGATTCCCCGCGTCAGCTCAAAGAGACCGACCCGGCAGCTCCATTCGAATTCGCAGCCGTCGTACTGCCCGCCGTGTAGGTGATGCCCGTGGGAGCGAAAGTCCCGGTGCTGATGACTAGATCACCACCGGCTCCTCCACCGTTGGCGGCGCTTCCGTTGTTACTTACTCCGCTGCCACCGGTTCCAGGACTTGCACCAGCACCACCACCGCCGCCGTTTGCTTGACTGCCGTTTCCCCCGGTGCCTCCAACGCCCGCAGTGCTATTGCCTGTTCCTCCAGCACCTCCGCCACTACCCGAACCGGAGTGCCCAGTGCCGGGTGAACTCGTGCCGCCGCCGCCGCCGTTTGAAGCTCCTGAGTTGTTATGGCCCGACCCACCGCCGCCGCCTGCGGCGATGACCAAGTTGGTGGAACCGACCTGGAGGGCACTCGATCCGCCTCCACCGCCAGCGCCGCCGCCAGCGCCGCTACCCGCAGGGCCCCCGGCGTTGAGGCCAACGCTTCCTCCCGAACCTGTGTTCGTTCCACCCGATGCAACCGTCACAGTGAGGGCGTACGCGGATGCCTGTGCCGGGATGGTGCCCGTCACACACCCGCCGCCGCCGCCCGTCCCGCCGCTGCTGGTCGCGCCGCCCGCTCCAGCGCCTCCGCAGATGTTGCTGAGGGTGACGGCATGGCCGGACGGAACAAACACGAAGTAAGTGCCGGGCGCGTTGGTGCTTAGCGGTAGGGCTTGACCGACGGTCACGGTGGGCGAGGTGGCGATGGTGACCACCGCGTCACCCGTCGAGTTCTCCGAGGTGGTGAAAGTATTGACGCCTGTTGTGGTGGGCGCCGTGACCCCGTCGCTCGCCGTGCAACTGCCGCCCGAAGTGGCCCCATAGGCGACCGTGAGTGTCCCATTGGCGGCAAGGGTGAGCGCGGTCACCTTGATCGTCTGCCCCGAGAACGTCAGCGTGCCTCCGCTGACCGTGGTACATCCGACAGCGTTCGAGGCGGTCGGCGCCACCCAGCCAGCGGGTACTGCAACATCGACTTCACCGCCGTTCAGGCCGCCCGTTGCGGCGGTGTACGTGAACGTCAGGGTGTTGCCCGTCGAAGACTGCAATACCGCCGTGGGAGACACCGCCATGGTGCCGCTGCCGTTGGCGGCGTTGACCGTGATGGACGGCGAGGAGATGTTCATCAGAGTGCCGCCGGAGGTCGTCTTCTCTTTGCCTTGCCAGGTCTGAGAGCCGGTGGTCGGGGATGCGGTGGACCCGTCTGAGCTGGTACATGAGCCACCCGATGTGGCTCCGTAGGTGACAGTGAGCGTGGCATTGGCGGCGAGCGACAGTCCGGTCACCGTGATCGTCTGCGAAGAGAACCCTAAGGTTCCGCCGCTGCTCTTCGTTGTACACCCGGCTGCGTTAGATGAACCGGGCGGGCTCCAACCCGAAGGCACCGTGATATCGACTTCACCGCTGCTCATAGTCAAGGCTGCTGTATAAGTGAAGACGATCGTGTTCCCTGTTGAGCTTGCTGACACCTTCGTCGTGGTCGTCGTCAACGTGCCGGTCCCGTCCGACGTCGTGACGGTCACCGAGTTGCTGGCCGCACTGGTGGCAGTCCATGAATTCAATACCGCGGTCACCTTGTAGGTGTAGCTCCCTGCCCCAGGGCCATCCGCGCACGACGTAGCCGAAGTCGAGAGCGGTGACGTCTGAGTGCTGCCACATGCATTACTCGGCGTACCTGAGACGAAGCGTTGCACCCAGTAACCTTTGGTCGAGCCGCCTGTCGGGAAGGTGATCCCGGTCCAGTTCACGGTCACGGTCCCACTCGAAACAGTTGCCGTCCCGATCGTCGGAGCGCTGAGCGTGGTCGCGGTCGCGGTCGCTGATCCGGAGCCGGTGGCCGACCAGAACCCAAAGGCCGCTCCGGCCGATGCCAGTAGGAACCCACAGACCACGAGCACCAAGGGGCTCAAGAAGCGTCGGATCCCTCTGTCGGCGCGCCCGAGCCTGCATGGGGCGTCCTCGGTTCATGACGACTCGCCCCCGGTGAGTGTCAGGGTGACGGTGACCGTCGCCCCCTGGCACCCGTTCTGCGCGGTGCCCGTCAGTTGCACGACGCCGCTCGCCGTTCCGCTCACGCCTGGTGAGCTAGGGGTGTTGGCGGGAATGCTGAGCGCTGAGCCGAAACTGCCCGAAGCCGCGGCGATTTGGAAGTCACCCGTCGTGCAGGTGTTGCTCCCGACGGGAGTCACGGTGGAGAGCACCGCTCCACTCCACCCGGTAAACGACACCGCATAAGGATTCGGGTTGTTGACTGTGAAGTTGACGGCAACGCTGGGTCCACCCGGGTAGAGGTTCGCGTCTGCCCCAGGAGAGGCGACCGCCGTCACCGTGATCCCTTGCGCGCTGCCAGTCGTCAGAGCCCCTGTCCCCGACGTGTGGCTGGTGAAGTAGGCGTAGGCCGTCCCTGTGCCCAGCCCGATGACTAGGGCGGCTACCGCCCCGATGACCAGAGGAGCACCCTTCCACGACCGCGCCATCCGACCGGACACCGAAGCCACCTTGGAGAAAAGGGACCTCATCACCCGCTCACCTTGCAGTTGTTCGTCCCCTTGGCGGTATTGCTCGTGGCCGAGGGGACCGTGATCTTGGGGTTGTTGCCGCTCAGCGTGCAGCTCGAACTTGCACTGTTGGAGGCGAGGGTTCCGCCGCCGACGGTGTTGGACTCGACCGCGATGTTGCCACTCACGGTGTTTCCGTAGACGGTGACGGTGCCAGCGTTCGATTCCACGGTCAGGTTCGTCTTCACGGTGTTGCCGAAGCCGCTCCCTCCAACGGTCACCGAGGCGGTGTTGGGCTCGACCAGGACGTTGCCGCTGATGGTGTCGCCGGGGCAGGCCGAGGACCCGCCAACGACGACCGGTGCGCCGTTGGTCTCGTAGGTGAGGTCGCCCTTGAGGGTCAGCGCACAGAAGCTGTTCGGCACCGACGAGGTCGGCAGGTTCTTCACCGTGACGTCGTTTGCAATCTGGACCGGGCTTGATGACGTCCCGACGGCGCAGACTGAACCGGCGCCGCTGTCTGTGAGGTTGCCGCTCAACACCGAACCGGCTCCGATGGCCAAGCCCCCGCCCGTCGAGGTCACGTCGCCGCTCACCGTGGTCCCCTGGAGTGAAACGGGACCGCCCGAGGAGCTGAGGTTGCCTTTCAGCGTCCCCTTCGTGGCGGCGAAGGAGCCGTTCGCCGGGACGGTGACGTTACCGGTGATGGTCCCGCCGTTGAGCCACACGGACTTGCCGCTCGGGACGGCGTAGTTCCCGGTCGTGGTGCCGGTGAGGATGACGTTGGCACCGCTCGTCGGCGGGCTCACGCAAGCCGACGAGAACTGCACCGTCTGGGTCACGATGCTCGACGAGCTGGCGCTGAAGTCGCCGTTGGTGCCAGCGCCTGGGTAGATGGCCTCGTAGTAGTAGGTCCCAGGCGTAGATGGCGAGACCGTGGTGCTGGCCGTGTAGCCGGTGGCGCTGTTGAAGGTGATGGTTCCAGAAACGAACGATGAAGCCGAGCAGCTCGACGCCGAGGGCGAGGTGCAGGAGTAGAAGTTCACCCGGTTATTCGGAGACGTCTCGGTGGCCAACGTCTGTGTGTTGGGCGTCGCGGAGTCGGCCGTGGGGTTGGCGGGGGTCACCGTGGCCGTCAGGCTCACAGGGTTCCCCGGGTACGAGGGGTTCGGTGACGACGCCAGGGTCGTGGTGGTCGAGTCGGTGTAGTTCGCGGTGGCCGTGTAGTTCATGGTCAAGGCGAGGTTCTTGCAGGGATTCTGGTTGCCGAGTCGGTCAACGCGACGGTCAGGGGATACGTCGAAGTGCCCGGAGATGACCCAGATTCGCCGGGAACACCGACCTGATGACCCGAGGCGAAGGTGAGGGTGACATTGGGCTGGGTGCCCGTGACCGTGGGTGACGCAAGCGAGATCGGTGTCCCGTTGATCCGCAACGCGGACTCGGCGCAAGTCCCAGACGAAGTCGTAAACGAGTTCGTGAAGGTCACCGTCAAGCTCGTGACGCTGAGCGCGGAACTGAGCGGGTTGTAGAACGTCAGCGGAAGCTGGACGACGCCGGCAGCACCGGGGTCTAGAACCGGCCCATGTCCGGTCCCAGGACCGCACACGCTGAAGTTCGGCGGGGTCAATGGGTTTGCCGGACACGGACCGCTCGGGTTCGACGCCAGGTCGAAGCCCAGATGCTGAGGAGCGATCTTCGGACCGAAGACGACCGACGCCACGCCGAAAGTGCCCGCGGCGACGACGAGCGCGATGGCGCTGGATGCCACCACCGACTTCGTCCTCTTGAACCGCTCTGGCTTCATCTGATCCTCAATTCTCACTTTGATGGGCAAGCCCACCGAGGGACCTCAGGTACCGCCCCTGGAATCCCTCGCTGGCCTCACCCGGTGGTTGGCCGGGCCACGGAGAGGATCCGTGGCCCGGCCTTCCGACCGAGTGTCAGCTGCTAGGTACTGCTATCCCAGTCGGACTACGAGCCCTGGGCGGCCGTGACGGCTGACGTTGACGACGCGTTCTGGCAGCTGTCCTGGTCGCCGTTGTCGCGCCATCGTGATGGTCGGCTCGCGTGTTGACGTTCGACGTCGAGTTGTATGTCGCACCATCGTCAACGTGGCCGATCGCGCCCGACGACGTAGTCAGACCGAGAGGTTGGCGTCGGTAGCCGCAGTTCCCGATACGCACGTGCTCGGGCAGTGATGCTGTTGTCACGCCGAGACAGTCCGAACGTCTGGGCACCGTTCCCCGCCGGGTTCGCAAACGAGTACGAAATCGGCTGGGGACCAGAACCTGGCGTGAGGTTCGAGACGCTGACGTGCCGAGGCTACGGGGGTGCTGGCGCCATCGAGCGTTTCCAGTACCTGAACCGTTCGAGTGAAGTATGCGAAGGCCGCACCAGCCGCACCGAGGGCAAGCCCTGCGGCGAGGCCAATGGTGGCCACCTTCTTGTTCATGAATCGCTTCATTAGTGTGTTTCTCCTTTGGGTTCTTGTTGCTGGGGGTTGTTATTGCTGCATGGGATTTGCGCCATCCGGTCAGTAGTTACGCCAATGCCCGGGTGACGCACGGCCGGCGGGATGATTCCCGGCCCTGATTTCGCTCCGAACAGAGCGATGCCCGCCCGGTTCTTCACCCCACCGGCAGGGGTTGCCGGTTCTCTCTCCTGCCGTTGGCCCATAGCGGAACGGATGACGTGAAATACACCCGTTCCCAGCCAGAAGACGGACAGGATCAAGATCGAGATCCACGCCCACGACTGATGCGCGGCGCGGACGAGACTGAAGGTGAATCGTGGATCCACGAGATGCAGCGCAGCCCCAATGGTGCTCAGGGTCAGCGCGGCGACTGCGAGCGCGATGATCAGGCTCGTGAAGGACGCACCCATCGTCCAAGGCAGCTCCTGCGTATCGACCGGCTCGGACCGGAAGGTCGTCGACGTCATCACGCCGCGGTCTCCAATGAATGAACCGAGACGTTCAGAGAATCAGGGCGCACGTGTGCGTAACGCGCTGCGACCCGGGCTGGTCGAAAGGATCCGCTTCGATCAACGGTAGGGATTGGCTCGTCGCAGCGCAACGAACGCGACGCTGCACACCGGTCGTCACGCCGACCGGGCCGAGGAGTGCCCGCGGGGGCAGAATGCGTTCGCCAATGAACCACTTCGTGAAACCGCCTGTCGCCAATCGATCACTTCGCCAATGAGTGATCGCCGTCGGTAAGCTAACCGCCTTTTTCGTCTCGGGAACAGAGCCATTGGTCACCATTCACGGACAGCTCGGTACTGGAGCTACTCGCTGAACGGGTACCGCTCAGGCAGTGGCGCGAAATGTACAACCCGAGTTGTCCATCTCTTGTGCATCGTGACCGGCGCGTGACGCCTCACGACGTCAACTCCCGCAATCCCGTAACGCGGGAAGCGAAGACTTCACCGCTAGTGCAACTTGTAGCCAGACATGGCTGACGTCGGGCCAACGGGGTTGCCATTCCACCGTCGGATCCTGCGATCACGCGCAGAGGTCCGGAACGCATTCCTCCGGGGGAGAATGAACGGGACGAGAAGGCAAACTGCCGAGTCCCTCGAGGACCTCGGCATACGCGGCGAAGGAGCAGACGTCGCGTGGTCTGTCCGTCCCGATACAAGGGAACGAGCTCTCGGGATGACGATGGAAACGGTGCCCACTCCCCCGTCACTCTCGCCCCGGAGAATCACGACCGCTGTGGAGGATCTTCGGGGCGTGGAGAGCGGGCGGCGGCGGGATGGGAGGTGAGGGGCCGTGCAAGGCCACCCAGTGACGAACGATCGACCTCATGGCGGTGGCCGGCCAGGCAGTGGCCCAGACGAGCAGCCGAGGGCAGGCCTTCCGGGGCGCCGGGGATCAGCGGTGCCACAAAATCAGAGACAGGCCGGATAGGGTTCGCCACCATGCTTCTGGGGTGGGCGGACTAGAACATGCATCCCCTCGGCCTCCTCATCGGGCTCTGCGCCCTCTTCGGCCTGGCGATCGGATCGTTCCTCAATGTGGTGATCTACCGGGTGCCCCGGCACGAGTCGGTGGTGTCGCCGCCCTCGGCTTGCCCTTCTTGCCAGACGCCGATCGCATCCCGAGACAACATCCCGGTGATCTCATGGGTCCTCCTGCGAGGCCGCTGCCGGCACTGCCAGGCGCCGATCTCGTGGCAGTACCCGGCGGTGGAGCTAGCCACGGCGGCGCTGTTCGCGGGGACCGCGGCGCGCTTTGGGTACGCGTGGGAGCTCCCGGCGTATCTCGTCTTGTTCGCCGGGCTGTTGGCCCTGTCCTGGATCGACGTGGAGAAGCTCCTGCTGCCGAAGGCGATCGTCTGGCCGTTGCTCGTGCTGGTCGCGGGGCTGTTGCTGATGGCATCAGCCGCCACCGGACAATGGCATGACCTCTGGGTGGGGGCCGTGTGCGCCGCCGGGTGGTTCATGGTCTTCTTCGCCATGAACTTCGCGAGCCCGCGCATCCTGGGGTTCGGCGACGTACGGCTGGCACCCGTGCTCGGATTGAGCCTGGGCTGGCTGGGTGTTCGCTACGTGATCCTCGGGTTCTTCGCGGCGAACTTGATCGGCGCCGTGATTGGGATTGCGCTGATCATTGCGAAGAAGGTTGAGCGGCAACAGCAGATTCCGTACGGCGTGTTCCTGGCGATGGGCACGGCGCTCGCAATTTTCGCCGGACCCGAGTTGCTCAGGCCGTTCTCGCAGTACCAGTTCTGAGGTGAATGACTCAGAGTGGAAGGCGTTCCTGCGTTGACGGGCGATGGCGCTCCGATCCGCGCGGCGTAACTGACGTCAACGAGTGGGCCAATCGCCAACGCAATACCGGTGCGACAGCAGAATCAGCTGCCAAAACCACGTAGGAAGCGGCGCGCGGAGTGTGCCCGTTGCCCAAGGTGGCCAGCGGCCGAACGCGGCAAACGCCAATGACGAACCATCTAACGAGATACCAACCGGATGCGACCGTGGATGCCGTCCCAAAAGATCAGCAAGAGAGCGATCGCTATGACACGTCACTGGCAGCGCGATAGCCACGTGAGTACCCCCATGACCTGCGCGTTGAATGCGAGTCCAGCAGGGAATCGGGCTGAATGCCAGGGTCACCAGGCCGAGCCAAGCGACCAGTTGTCCCCGAATTCCGGCCACCACGACATCGAGAATGATGAGCATCACGGCGAGAGCCATGAACTTGTAACCGAAGAGGCCCTGCTCGAATACGAGTCTCAGGCTGAGGGAGGTCGCGAGCAGGGAGATGAGCGGAACAGGCTCGAGCACCCGAGACCCAAGGCGGCCGAGAACCCACCACGCCATCGCCATTGACAACAACGATCGGCAACACGCGCGAACATGAAAACGAGAGCCGGCCCGTGCAACCTCAACTCCCAGAGAACGGTGCCGCCGAACGACAGCAAAGTCCCCCGTTCCCAACAGCACCGCCTTCCACGCTTTCCCCGAGGTGACGACGAGTAGCGGAAGTGCGACAACCATCCACGTGCTTGCCGATGAAATGATCAATCTCCATCTGCCATTCGCCGGAGCCACCACAATCAGAGGGGCCAGAACCAGCAGGGCAAACTGTTGGGAGCGTGACGGCCAGACCCAAGAGCACGCCAGCCCACACCCACTCCCTTCGCTCAACGCATGCGATGCCGCCAAGCGCCAGCCCCATGGCAAGCAGTCCTGGGGATGGTACTACTGGATCAGCGGGCTCCCAGACAATCGGGAACAATGCCACGAGGATGACCCCGACCGCTTCCCATCCGCTGCGGCCACGGCCCGTTGCCCGCAGCAACGCGATGATCCCTGCAAGCAAGACGAACCAGCTCACATATCCCAAACCGAGCGGTGGGCACCAGAGAAAGGCTTCCGGCCCGCCCATTGATACATCGCGATGTATGCGGTTGTCGCAGTTGGCGCCGAGAGCATGCTGCGACGGGAACGGGCAACTCGTGGCCGATCCTCGTCAATGAGGCGAGGCCGCCAGAGATGCAGGGGCCAGAGAGGGGGAACGTGAGGGCCGGGCTGGTAGGTCCGGAAGAGAAGTGCTCGCCTGACGAGTTCACCGGCGGGTACGCACAGGCCAGATTGCCATGAGCAATGGCCCAGGTGGAGTACGACCGACTCCGTTGCATCATTCTCCGTCGGTCCGCCGAGCAAGCCAACCATGCCGAAGAAGAGAGCGGTCGCAATGCAGCCAGCCAGCACGCAGTACAGCACCGGGTAGGGGTTGACTCAACGAGAATCGACTCCGCCGACGCAGTTGCTCCTCGCACAGGAACTTGGAGGATGTCATCGCCTTCCGATATCGAACCGTGTCGGCTTACCGCGCCCTCGGTCCGGAGGCCACGCTAGGTGAGCCGATTGCCTTGGACAGGCGTCGACCTTCAAGCCGATCCGAATCGTGGTCCATCAAGTTGAGGCGTCACCGAACGATCTCCATCCGGAGCCCGGCTCGTCCCACTGAGGATCTTCCGGGACTCGTACTCCGGCCTTGGCGAAGATCCGCCGAGCCGTCCACATGAATGCGGCCACATCGAGCATGTGCGAGTACGGGACACGGGGAAGCTTGGCGTCGAAGATGCGCTCGCCACCGGGGATCTTCTTCGCCAGGAGGCTTCGGCGCTCCTCCTGCCCCCGCTCGGTCCGCTTGGACCACCGCAGGGGGTGTCCTCGTTCAGTTGGTAGAAGCTCAACTCCGAGGTGACTTCGTAGACGGATCTCTGACGATACGGGGCCATTTCAGCCGCCACCTCGCGGTAGCGCGGGAGGAGCTTCCGGGTCACCGCATTGAGACCGTCGGGAGAACCATCGCTCCCTCCTCCACCTGCGACCGGATCGGAGCGCTCTGGACCGCAGCTCCGCGCCGACCGAGGAGCGCTCTCGCATCCCGATCACATGTCCCGGCCCCCCGGCACGAACGACTCGAGGTAGCCGATCGGAGCATTCACGGCAATGATCGCAAAAGCGGGCCGCTGATCGAGCACGTCGACGAAGGTCTCGATCACGCGCGGCTCCTCCGGCGCGAAGGTGGTCCCGTGGAGCTTCGCAGCGGCGACCAACCAGCCGGTGGCACAGGGCTTGACGCCGGCCACGAGGCTGTAGGGAAGGTCCGGTCCCCTCCGGGAGGGAAGGGTCGTGGTCAATCGGAGCTGGCCAGCCCGACGGACTCGGCGTGCGTGCCGGCACGACCGGCTGCGCTGTGGGCGGCCAGCTGTACCGCCTGCTGCATGTTCCTGTAGCGCCGGTCAAGTTCCTTGGGGTGGACCGAGACTTCCAGCGCATCCTCGTAGTCGATCGTGTCCGCGCTGATCAGGCTGGCCAGGTTCACCTCAAGGGTCTGCATGCCTTCAGCCTGGTTCGTGGTCATGATGTTCATGAGCTGGTTGGACTTCCCCTCACGGATGAGGTTCCGCACCGGGTGATTGGCGATCAGTACCTCGAAGGCAGCGACCCGCCCACCGCCGATCTTGGGAAGGAGCCGCTGGGCGATGATCGCGCCCAGCGACGCTGAGAGCTGGACCCTGATCTGGTCCTGCCGCCAGTCCGGGAACACGTCGATGATCCGGTCGACGGCTTGCGCAGCGTCGTTCGTGTGCAGCGTGGCGAACACGAGGTGACCGGTCTCGGCCATGGTCAAGGCCAGTCTGGATCGACTCGGTGTCACGCATCTCGCCGAGGAGCAGCACGTCGGGGTCCTCTCGCAGTGCCGAACGCAGTGCCCGATCGAACGACGGGCTATCGAGCCCGATCTCCCGCTGGGTCACTGCCGACACCTTGTGGTTGTGGATGTACTCGATCGGATCCTCGATGGTGAGGATGTGCAGCGAGCGTGTGCAGTTGATGCGGTCGATGATGGAGGCCAGGGTCGTCGACTTCCCTGAACCGGTCGGGCCCGTCACCAGCACGAGGCCGCGGGGCAGCGTGGCCAGCCAGTTCGCCATCGGCGGCAAACCCAGCTCGTCGAAGCTCGGAATCCGGGTCGGGATCATGCGAAGGGCCAGCGCGGTCTGGCCCTTCTGCGTGAACGCGCTCGCCCTGAGCCGCGCCTTGTCCTGCCACGAGAACGAGAAGTCGACGTCCAGGTGCTCCTCGAAGATCTCGACCTGAGGCGGGTCCAGCAGGCTGCGAACGATCTCGTCGACCTCCTGGCCGGACATCTCGCCCGCACCCTGCAATCGGGCGCAGCTTGCCGTCGACCCGCAGTCGTGGTGCCGAGCCGCCTGTGAGCAGGAGGTCGGAGCCCCCCTGGTCCCAGAGCATCTGCAGCCACGGTGAGATGGATTCGGTACTTACTGTCTTCACCGGTCCGTGTCCTTTGATCGGATGGTGAATGCCGAAGTGCCCGGCCCGAAGGGCCGGGCACCTCGGTCAAATGCATCGTTTCGGTTGCCGTTGCCGGCAACCCACTTACTTAACGCTGTCGCAGCGGTTCGTCGGTTGCGTGTCGTAGTCCACCGCCACCGGCTGTTGGCCCGACACAGTCACTGACCGGCCGTCGCCCCGAGAAGGCGACCGTAGTGCCGTGTCCTGATACGGACGCAGCGCGAGTGTAATCGTGTTCGGACCATGGCGTGGACGAATTGGTCACTTACCCGCAACGATTCCGTACTAGGCCTGGCACTGTCGTCGGCCACGTGTTGGTCGAGTTGTCAGGGACGAGTTCTAGACGCCTCGATCGCAACCTCGACGCTCTTGGCGTCAGATTGCAGGCTGCCTTCGCGCTCTGTCACGTTACGCCACCGAGAGCGAAGATCGACCGTCGCAGCGAAGATGCCCAGGACGACGATCACGATGAGGAGTTCGATAAGCGTGAACCCCTTCTCGAGTAGGCTTCCCTCTTCCCACTTTCTGCTCATTCGGTATTGCTTGATCACGGCAATTGCCGCCTTTCATGATGTAAGGGACCCCTTAGGAATCAACTTCGCCAAATACCCTCCACCGGCCTAATGCACAGGTAGACGGAACCCTAAGAATACCCAAGCGGATGAGAGGAAAGCAAGGCAATTCGAAGTGATTCTGTGTCCGCGAATGGGAACGGCACAATCTTGTTAGGTAGTTGAGAATCGGCCCGTTGGAGAGAACGAGCGCACCGAACCCATCCGTCTTCGGGCGTGTCGGTCTCCGGGCAACTCAATCCAATCCTGGTGGGACGATCCCAACTCTTGAAGGTCATGCCTTGCCCTCTCACACGAATTGCCGGGATCTGTCTATTCGAATACCCAGCTGTCTATCGTCATGGTGGTACCACACGTTGTGGAACAAGTGGGAGTTATCACAAACTGATCCGACGTGGAGTAGTCATCGAACGTCACGACCACTGTGAGATACGGCTTCGCCTGCGAACACGTGTTGGCTAACCGCGTGCTGTCCGTACAGGCTGTGAGAGTGACAATGCGGGTCTTAGCAAGGGTCGGCTGGGTTACGGTGCTACACCATATGTCCATCGTGACATCGTTGACGGGATTGGGATTGGGGATGGGGATAGGCGAATACGTGCTTGGACAAGAGTTCGAGCTGTAGCGAACGTTCTGGATCGCCACCTCCATGGCGCTGTCGGCGGCATTCTCGAAGGTGCGGCCCTGCTGGAACTGCGCGACGTTTCTTGAGGTTAGTGGCGCCCCACCCGAGCAAGGCGACGATGATCCCGCCTGCTGCGACCAGGAACACGAGGGCTAGGACGAGTGATGCACCGCGCTCAGCGTGCTCGATCTGCGTGTGAGCAGCCCTCATTCGTGGACGCCAACGTGTGACTGGCGCTGCACAATACCCATTCGAGTTGCGGCTGCCGAGCCTCGTGAGGACCGAGCAGATCAGCCCAAGACCGTCTGCTGAAGGAACAACTTCATGGCTAGCCATTCGTGAAGCTTCCGTTTGTGGAGGGGCCTCCTGCTGTGCCGCCGTCCGGGTTGGTTACGGTGAATACCCCTTGGCTCCGCTGCCGCCGCTTCCTGTGACCGTCACGGTAATCTGCGATGAAGAAAGGTACGTGAATGACTCCACGGTCGTGGACCCACCCCCTGTAACCGTCAAGCCGTTGACGAAACCTGTGCCTACCAGCGTGAACGTCGCCGTCCCATTGTGACCCGGGTTTTCCGGGCTGGATACTGTCGGGGAAGTGATCGTCGGCATCGACAGACTACTTACCGTGAGCGCGAACATCTGAGTTGCGGTTCCGGCGCTGTTGGTCGCAGTAAACGTGAAATCGTAGGTGAAGGGGGTCACCGAATTCGTGCCCGCCAGCGTGGCGGTGCCGTTCCCGTTATCAGTAAAAGTGACGCCGGGAACCAAGGTGGACGACATGAGTGTGGGTGTCGGTGCGCCGGTCGTCCGGACCGTGAACATGAATGCCGTGTGATAAGGCTCAGTGACGCTGGCAGGACTGTTGAACATCGGGCTAGACGTGCGCGACGACAAGTGTGAACGTCTGAATCGCCGAACCAGCGCTGTTGGTTGCGGTGAGCGTGATGCTGTAGGTACTGCCGTCACGGTACTGATGCCGTTGAGCGTACCGCTCCCACTTCCATTATCAGTGAACATCACGCCTGTCGGTAGGCCCGATGCCGAAAGGGACGGAGTCGGGGTGCCGGTGGCCGTCACCCCAATAGCGAACCCAGAGCCGGCTGGCTCAGTCGCGCTACCGGTGGAGCCACCCACGAACACGGGAACCGAGCTGATCACTAGAGTGAATGACTGAGTAGTTGCGCCGGCACTGTTGGAGGCCGTGAACATGATCGTGTAAGTTCCAGCGGCAACCGCAATGGTACCGGCCAAGGTGCCGTTCCCGCCACCGTTGTCGGTGAACGACACATTTGCTGGAAGACCCGATGCCGCAAGGGTGGGAGCCGGCCCGCCCGTGGCCGTCACCGGGAAATTGAACTGCACTCCGAATACCTCGTTCACCGAGTTCGCACTGGTGAAGGCCGGTACTGGTGACGAATAGACCGGATCGGAGACCGCGAACGGAGGCTCTCGCTTGCCCCATTGCCGGTCACCTGGGCCGTGAGAAGCTCCGATTGGGATGGAAACTGGTTTGGATTGCATGCCGGAGACCACATGCTGGTACCGCTATTCCAGTACTCCACTGTACTAGTTGGGGGAATATCTGCTGTGTAGCCATTCTGCGAAAGCGTCAGGGATGAATAGGTTGGAGTGCTCGGCGTCGCACAGGCCGTGAACAGCAAAGGTGACTGCTGTATGCCCAACTGATAGGTCGTTGTCTCAACGAAGGACTTGAGCACGGTGTCGATGCTGGCCAGGTTCCGGTGTTGGGCCGATGCAGAGATAGAGGTCGTGAAGCCGGCAAGGAGGGCGGTCGCGGTCAGGCCGATCACCGTCAGCGCGATCAGAAGCTCCACCAGGGTGTCGCCTGCCTCGGATCGACGATCCCACCAACGAGTCCGAGTGCCACACCCTTTGCCAGATCGCGCTCGGGGAGCAGCCTTTGCAAATGTACGTCGGATCAACATTATCCCGTGATCTTGATGGTCGCGCTGCCTCCTGGCGAGGACACGGTATAGGCAATGACGAAGTCTGCGTCCAACTCGTTGTTCCCTGAGAACTGGACGCAGGCGACCGGACTCCCCGCCGAGGTGCAAGTAGGGCTCGAGTCGTAGAGCCCACCGAATTGTGAGGCGACGGAACTTCCGTTGGCCAAGGTTATGGGGTAACTGCTCGCATCCCAGAGGGCGATGTCGTCATACAGGCTGGAACCCTCGATCGGCGTGGCGGCACTTCCAGTGAAACTGGCCAGGCCGTTCTCGACGTACCAGAGCACGCCTTGATCGTTATTCGAATTGACAGTCGTACCGTTGGCAATCGACAGCGTATTGACAGCGGATTGGTTGACGCTCGTGTCTCCGAAGATGTACGTCGCCGGGCCGAATGTCACGTTGGAGGCGCCACCGGTGGTTAGCCCGCCCCGGAACCAATAGGTGACCTGGCTCACGGGTGACCCACCCTCGAAGTTGACGGTCTGGGCATGCACGAGATTGATCGGCTGGTTGAACACGATCACGTTCGGGTCAGGTGCCGTCGAGGGATCAAACGTGACATTTGCAGTGTCATCAGATGTAAAACTTGGGTTAGTCGTGTAGAGGCCACTGCTGCACGTGTACGGCCCAGAACCCGAACAGGATCCACTGCCCAACCCGGTGGTCGACGGGTTGTTCGGCGGAGCGAGCGACGCAAAGGGGTTCGTGAAGCCTCCAGGCACATAGGTCTCCGATGTGGGGTAGCTAAGCCCCGTATGCGGGGCAGGGGCGCTAATTGAGTTGCCGCTCGGATCAGCGGTTTCGATTGTCGCCTACAACGTCCCGCTCCGCGGTATCGATATCGATCCGGGACAGGACGACGCCACCGCCATCCCCCCATTCCAACTGGGGGGAGACCCGACCTCAAGTGTGGTGGTGCCCCCGATGACCAGGTCCGGCGGGTTCGGCGGACACGATCCTCCGCTGCCGAGAAGTTCGAAGGGGAGCAGTGGATTTACCGGCGCACCCGGTCCCGAACTCGGTGAGTCCACAGTGCGGGGCACTGCCGACAGGCCGTAGAGATAATTCGTCGGCGGTTCGGATATCGATAGGTTGATTGCCGACACACCCTGGGCCACTACCCACATCGTTCCGGCCGCTGACTGCACCGAGGACGGCGTGATCGTCGCCACCTGAGTGCTGGGGACGTTGTGCGAGACGGCCGTCGAGGTCTTCATAGTGCCCCCTTGGCACACGTTTCGGAACAGGGTGTCGGTGGTACCCTCCGGAACCTTCATGTAAGAGATCACGTTCGTGATCTGACTGCTGCCGATACGGAATCGGGACTCACGCTGAACACCAGCGTCCCAGCCCCACACTCGTGTCAGTCGAGATTGTCGTGATCCATTGCGAACCCTGGACGTCTGCGACGAAATTGGCGGAGACAACTTGCTCGTCACCCGAACCGGTCAAGCTGTTGGAGACCGTCGTCTCGTTCCTGAAGACAGCGATCAGCGCCACGGAGATGGCGCCGACGATGAGCGGCATGATCGTGATCACCACGAGCAGCTCGACGAGCGTGAACCCAGCCTCGGAACGTCTGGCTCGACGCCTGGTCATTGCACGTGCACCTGGCTGTAGATGCCGTACATCGCTGAGACCAGCGCGACGGCGACGAAGCCGACGACGACGCCCATGAAGATGATGACGGCCGGCTCGAACAGGCTCGTGAACCGCTTGACCTTGGTCGACCTCGCGGTTGTAGTACGCCGCGGCCAGCTCGAGCTGCTCGTCGAGCGTGCCGGTCTCCTCGCCGACCCGGAACATCTGGCGCGCCGCACCCGGGAAGAGGCCGGTCCGGCGAGCGGTCCGGCGAGGCCCTGGCCCTCCATCATCTGCTCGCGGATGTCGTCGAGTCCCGTCGCGGTACACGGCGTTGTTCGTGCCGTCCGCGGTGACCGTCATGGCTTCGGGCAGGGCGACGCCGGCGTGGATCATCGAGGAGAGGACGCGGCAGATCCGCTCGAGGACCGCGGCCTGGACCAGGTCGCCGAGGACGGGCAGCCTTCAGCATCGATCGAATCGAGCCACGCCCTGCCCCTTGTCGACCGGCGCAGCGCGATGAACCCGACGACGACAGACGATGAGTCCGCGATGAGTACGCCCACCACCAGTTCGAGACGAAGTCGGACACGCTGAGCAGCATCCGCGTCGGGAGCGGCAGCTTCGCGTTGAGCGACTTGAAGAAGATCTTGAACCGCGGCAGGACGAAGTCGGCCAGGACGACGACCGTCGACGATCGGCCATGACGAAGACGACCGCCGGATAGATCAGCGCCGAGGTGATCTTGCCTCGGGCATCGATGTCGCGCTCGATGTAGTCGGCCAGCTGGTCGAGCACGACGTCGAGGTTCCGGTCAGCTCGGCGGACTCGAGGATGCCCGACGTAGTAGTCCGGGAAGGCCTCGGGATGGGCCGCCGCTGCGGAGGCGAACGTGTCGCCGGCCCGCAGGCGCTCGATCATGTCGAGGAGTGACGCCTTCGAATAGCTTGTCGGACGTCTCCTCGGCGATGACCTCCAGCGCCTCCATGATCGGGATGCCCGCCTTGCACGAAGACGCCGAGCTGGCGGGAGAAGTGCATGACGTCCTTGCGGGGCACCTTCTTCTTGGTGATCTCGAACTGGAGGACGCTCTTCTTCTCGGTCACCTCGAGCGGCTGGTAGCCGCGGTCGAGCAGCGCGAGGTGGGCGGCGCCGCACGACGCAGCCTCCTCGGTGCCGGAGACCTTCTGCCCCGCGTCGTCGAGTGCCTTGTAGCGGAACTTCTCCATGATCTACCGCCTTGCGAGCGGATCGCCACCGCCTCATAGCGCCCTATAGAGCATAGATGCTACGGATGACTTCGGAGACCGTCGTGACGTCTTGAGCCACCAGGCTGATGGCCTCCTCGCGGAGCGTGCGCATGCCCTGCTTCTGGGCCAGGCGGCGCAGCTCGTCCTGGGTCGCCCAGCCGACGATCAGGCGCTTGATCTCGGGGGTCATCTGCAGGAGCTCGTAGACGCCGATGCGGTCCTGGTAGCCGGTGTTCCCGCAGAAGTTGCAGCCGGTGCCGTGGTAGAAGTCCTCCTTCGGCGGGCCCGCCGCTCTCCTCGTAGAAGGCCAGCTCCTCCTGGGTCGGGCGTGTAGCGGGTCTTGCACGACGGGCAGATCGCGCCGCACCAGGCGCTGGCCCACGATGGCGATGACCGACGAGGCGATGAGGAACGACTCGATCCCCATGTCCAAGAAGCGGTGCAGCGCCGAGACCGAGTCGGTGGCGTGGAGCGACGAGAGCACGAAGTGCCCCGTGAGCGCCGACTGCACGGCGATGCGGGCCGTCTCGACGTCGCGGATCTCGCCGACGAGGATCACGTCGGGGTCCTGGCGCAGGATCGACTTCAGCCCGGTGGCGAAGGTGAGGCCCGCCTGCTCGTTGGTCTGGATCTGGTTGATCGAGGGGAAGACGTACTCGACCGGGTCCTCGATCGTCATGACGTTGCGGGTCGGGATCGCTGACCTCGGTCAGCGTGGCGTAGAGCGTGGTCGTCTTGCCGCTCCCCGTCGGGCCGGCGCACAGCACCATGCCGAAGGGCGCACGGGTGAGCTTCGAGTAGGTCTCGTGGGTGTCGGTCGGCATGCCGAGGTCGCCGAGGCGGAGCACCGAGCGGTTCTTGTCGAGGATCCGCATCACGCACTTCTCGCCCCAGATGGTGGCGGCCGTGGCACACCCGGACGTCGGTGCTCATGCCGTCGATCTCGGTCGTGAGCTGGCCGTCCTGCGGACGGCGGCGCTCGACGATGTTCATGCCCGCCATGATCTTGATGCGGCTGACCAGGCCGAGCCCCATGGTCGGCGGGCAGCATCAGGACCTCCTTCAGCGCGCCGTCGATCCGGAACCGGACGCGGACGACGTCCTGCGACGGCTCGATGTGCACGTCCGAGGCGCGGTCGCGCATGGCCTGGGTCAGGATGCGGTCGACCACCTGGACGACCGGCGCGTCGTCGTCGACGACCTCCGCTGCGCGGCCGCTTCGATCTCGCTGCTTCCGCGCGCTCTCGACGGACTCGAAGGCCTGCACCAGCTTGTCGACCCCGCCGATGGCCCGGTAGCTGCTGTCGATCGCCCAGCGGATGTCCGACTCGCGGCGCCAGCACGAAGTCGACCGAGTGCTCGCTGGCCTGCGCGAGCAGGGCCCGCAGCTCCTCGGTCGGCTGGTCGGCGACGGCGATGTGCAGCGCCTGCTCGTCGACGCGCAGCGGCACGACCATGAAGCGCCGGGACACGTCCTCCGGCACCAGCGCAACCGCCGCCGGTTCGGGGTTGTCCCGTCGCAGGTCGACGACCGGCATGCCGAAGACCTCACCGAGCACGTCCGCGAGATCGCGCTCGCCGAGGACGCCCATCTCGACGAGGACGTCCCCGAGCCTCTCGCCGGATTCCTCCTGATGGATGCGGGCCTGGGTGACCTGAGAATCGTTCGCCAAGCCGCGTTCGATGAGGATGTCGACGATGCGGGACTCGGTCGCCTCGTCGTGCTGAGCCACCTGAGGTCGGGCCTCGTCGGGAACCGTCTGAGGCGGCGTGACGACCGCGGCGGGACCTCGCCGGCTTGTCCGACGACTTGCCATTGGAGCGGTGGCGCCCCGTTTCCCGACGGCACCGATGAGCCTCAGAGACGGCGACAGTCGACGGTCGTCGGTGTCTTTTTCCTTCCGGCCGAGCTTCACGGGCGGTCCACCGTGGTCAGAATCGAACAGGCCGCCATCGCCTCATCCTACTTTTCACGGTGGCCTGCCAGTAGGGCACTACGGCCCGTTATGGCCCGTCACCTGGGATCGGTCGGGTCTCGGCCCCCGATCCCGGCCGTGTTACGGCCTCAGTCGCAGAGCGGAGCGGTCGCGATGGCGCTGGCGAGGGACGCGTAGGCCCGGTCGAACTGCCGCTCGCTGTGGGCCCGGCGGCACCGGTGCACGGCACGCCGCAGATATTGGTCATCTCCCAGGTCGGTCGCCTGGAGCAGGATGGAAACGACCTCGTCGCGTCGCTGCTGGAAGGTGCGGGTGTCCCCGTCCGAGAACATCGCACCCAGCGTCACCGGGGCCCCCTGAATCGCCATGAAGAGAGCCTAGGAGTGGCGAAAAGTGGGTCCATGGGACGAATGGACCATTTCCGCCTTGAATTGTTCGTCCGGAGTGTGCCGCGACCCCGGCCAGAGGGCGAACCGCCGACGGTAGGTTGCTTCCCATGAGTATGCGAGGTCACGCCATGGGCGGCGGGAGAGGCGGCGGGTGGGGCGGCATGCGCTCCCTCCGTCAGGACCGGGCCGTCCTGGAGCACCGGGTCCGCAAGGGCACGGCCCGGCGGATGCTGACCTTCGCCGTCCCCTACAAGAAGATCCTGGCCATCTTCCTCCCGGTGGTCATCCTCGACGCGATTATCGGGGCCATCAATCCGCTCATCCTGCGCTCGCTCATCGACAACGGGATCCTCAAGAGCAACGAGAACCTCGTGATCGGGCTCTCCGTCCTGGTGGCCGTCCTGGCCATCTTCGATGCCGGCCTGTCCCTGACCGACCGCAGGATCTCCGCGTACATCGGGGAGCACCTCATCTACGACATGCGGTCCAAGGTGTTCCGCCACATCCAGCGGATGCCGCTGGCCTTCTTCACCCGGACCCAGACCGGTGCGCTCGTGAGCCGCCTCAACAACGACGTGATCGGCGCGCAGCAGGCCTTCACGGACCTCCTGTCCAACATGGTCGGGAACCTGGTGACGGTCGTCATCGTCGTCGCCACCATGTTCTTCCTGAGTTGGCAGATCACCCTGGCGGCGCTGATCCTCTTGCCCATCTTCCTGATCCCGGCCCGGTTCGTCGGCCAGCGCATCGGGTCGCTCACCAAGGAGGGGTACAACCTCAACTCCGAGATGAACATGGTCATGCAGGAGCGCTTCCAGGTGGGCGGCGCCATGCTGGTGAAGCTGCTGGGGCGACCCGACGCCGAGGCCGAGGCATTCGATGCCAAGGCCGGCCGGGTGCGCGACATCGGGATCGCCCAGGCCACCTACGCCCGCTTCTTCTTCGTTGCGCTCACGCTGACGGCGTCGCTGGCCACGGCCATCGTCTACGGCGTCGGTGGCGTGGCCGCCATCCACGGCGAGCTCCAGGTCGGGACCGTCGTCGCCCTGACCGCGTATCTGACGACGGCTGTACGGGCCGCTCACCCAGCTCTCCAACCTGAACCTCGACATCATGACCGCCCTGGTCTCCTTCGAGCGGCTCTTCGAGGTGCTCGACATCGTGCCCATGCTCACGGAAGACCCCGAGCCGGTGGAGGTCCCGCGCGGGCAGGCGTCGATTCAGTTCGAGCACGTCGACTTCACCTACCCGAGCGCCGAGGAGGTGTCGCTCGCCTCGCTCGAGTCGGTTGCGGTGCTCGAGGCGGGAGTGCGGAGTGAGGTCCTCCACGACGTCTCGTTCAGCGTCGAGCCCGGTCAGATGGTGGCGCTGGTGGGGCCCTCGGGGGCCGGCAAGACCACGATCTCCATGCTCGTCCCCCGCCTCTACGACGTGACCGCCGGCGCGGTGCGCATCGACGGGATCGACGTGCGCAAGGCCTCCATGGCGTCGCTGCGGGACGTCGTCGGGGTAGTGAGCCAGGATCCGCACCTCTTCCACGACACGCTGCGGGCGAATCTCATGTACGCCCGGCCGGAGGCCTCGGAGGCCGAGGTGCTCGAGGCGCTCGACCAGGCGCAGATCGGCCACATCGTGAGCGACTTGCCAGACGGGCTCGACACGGTGATCGGCGAGCGGGGCTACCGGCTCTCGGGCGGCGAGAAGCAGCGGGTCGCCCTGGCCCGACTCCTGCTGAAGGCGCCCGACATCGTGGTGCTCGACGAGGCGACCGCCCACCTGGACTCCGAATCGGAGGCGGCTGTCCAGCGGGCCTTGCGCGAGACGCTCGCCGGGCGCACCTCACTGGTCATCGCCCACCGGCTCTCCACCGTCCGCGAGGCCGACGAGCTGCTCGTGGTCGACGACGGGCGCATCGTGGAGCGGGGCACCCACGCCAGCCTGCTGGCCGAGAACGGCCTCTACGCCGAGCTCTACCGGACCCAGTTCGCCGACCAGGAAGAAGACGGTCGAGACCTGAGGGTGTCTCGTCAGGCGGGCGCAGCACCTGGGAGAGCTGCTCGCCGACGGGGGCAGAACTCGGGCATCACGAAGTCGCCGGCGAAGCGCACGTTCTCGGCCGGGCCTACGTGGAGGCCCGCAAAAAGTAGAATCTGTTCTAGTTGCCAGGGAGGATGCGGAAACCCGCTTCGCTCCCAGAGGGGCAAGAATCAACAGAAGCCCAATTAGCCCAATTAGGAGGACTCCCGATGCACAACGAACTCTGCGAACGCCTCGGGATCGAATTCCCCATCTTCGCCTTCACCCACTGCCGCGATGTGGCGGCCGCAGTGAGCAATGCCGGTGGCATCGGCGTGCTCGGCGCAGTCGGGTTCAGCGCGGACGAGCTCGAGGTCGAGCTCACCTGGCTGGACGAGCACGTGGGCGACCGCCCGTACGGGGTCGACATCGTCATCCCCGGCAAGTACGAGGGCATGGGCGAGCTCGACCCGGTCAAGCTCGAAGAGGAGCTGCGGGCCATGATCCCCGAGGAGCACCGCACCTTCGCCAAGAAGATCCTGGCCGACCACGGCGTGCCCGAGCTCGAGGGCGGGCCCCGGCGCGAGCTGCTGGGGTGGACGGCCGCCACGGCGGCGCCCCTGGTGGAGGTCATCCTGCGCCACGACAAGGTCAAGCTGGTGGCCAACGCGCTCGGGACACCGCCCGACGACGTCATCGCGCAGGTGCACGACCACGGGATGCTGATCGCCGCTCTGGCCGGCTCGGTGAAGCACGCGCTGAACCACAAGGCGGCCGGCGTCGACATCGTCATCTGCCAGGGCTCCGAGGGCGGCGGCCACACCGGTGACGTCGGGTCGATCGTGCTCTGGCCCGAGGTGATTGACGCCGTCGCTCCCCTGCCGGTGCTCGCCGCCGGCGGCGTCGGGTCGGGTCGGCAGATGGCGGCGGCCATGGTCATGGGCGCGGCCGGCGTGTGGACGGGGTCGCTGTGGCTGACGGTCGAGGAGGCGGACGTCCCGCCCAAGCAGATGGAGTCGTACCTGAAGGCGACCTCGCGTGACACCGTGCGGTCCCGGTCCTTCACCGGGCAAGCCCTGCCGGCTGCTCAAGAACGACTGGACCGACGCCTGGGAGGCCCCGGGCAACCCGAAGCCGCTCGGGATGCCGCTGCAGATGATGGTGGCCATCGACTGCGTGTCCCGGGGCCATGCCTACCCCGAGGAGGCCCGGGACGTGAACTTCAACCCGGCCGGCCAGATCATCGGCCGGGCGACGTCGGTGCGCCGGACACGGGATGTCGTGCTCGGGATGGTCGAGGAGTACATCGACGCCGTGGAGAGGCTGCAGCTGGTGAACGAGGGCAGCACGGCCTGAGGACCCAACACAGACGGGCCGGCCGAGTCACGCGCACGTCAACGTCGTCGCGGGTCCCGCCTGTGGTCGGCGCCAGCGTGGGGACAACTTCCGTTGCCCAGCTAGCTTCCGCCCGGAGCTACGACCCAGCTGTTCACGGTCATTCCGGACCCGCAGGTCGTCGGACTCGGCGTCGAAGCAAGACAGTCGTTCTTGTTGAACGTACTCGAGAAGTCATCGTAGGTCACCTGGGCTGCGATCAGGACCGAGCTGCTGTGCGCCCTGGGGATGAAGCGGTGAAGTTGACGACGCGTGAGGCACTGCTCGCCGGATTGACGGTCGCCGTGCACGTCACCATGATGCTCGCTCCGTCCAGCGAGTACGGGGTTCCCGGACACGTCGTCGCAGTACGTGTAGCGCATGGCGCTCATCTGCGCCTGCGTCGCACCCTCCGCCGCGCTCAGGGTGCCCCTGGCATCCTTGAAGTTGGCGATGTTGAGAATGTCGTTAGCCGAAGCCATCGCCAGCGAGCCGATGACCACACCAACGACCATGCGTGAACATGAGTGCGAGGATCAGGACGGCCCCCGACTCGTCCCGTCTGCGTGGTGACTGGCGCCGGCGTCTCATGAGCTCACGACCACCGTGAGTGTCCATCCGCCACCACTGACGGTGACGGTGGTCGTGGACTGCTTGCTCGCCAGGGTGGCCGTCACCGCGTTCGGACTCGTGGACGAGCCGTTCGCTGGGATCGAGATCGTGGCCGGCGTCGCATTGGTGACGCTCAGGTTCAACGCATTCGACGAGCTATAGGTGACCGGGCTGCCCGCCCCATCGACGGTCTCCATGTAGAACGTGACGCTCGAGTTCGATCCCTGCCAGATACCCGAGATGTCACACGTCGTCGCGGTTCGAGCTGGTCATCATGCACGTTGACGAATTCGGGCTTTGGCATTTCGATCCGGTTCCCGGCGCGCAGGACGCGACCGGGTTCTTGGTGCCGATATTGATCACAAGCCCCAACCCGACCGGCGGGCCAGGGGTGTAGGTGAACCTGTCGTTCACGCTGGTCGCCGAGGTCCCAGACGGTGAGGTCACGGTGATGTCCACGGTCCCAGTGCCCGCGGGCGCCGTTGCGGAGAGGGAGGTGTCCGAGTTCACCGTGAACGTCGTGGCAGCGATGGACCCGAACATGACCGATGTGGCGCCGGTGAACCCGCTACCCAGGAGATTGACGACGGTCCCGCCAGAGTCCGGACCCGAGTTGGGAGAGATTCCCGAGACGGTTGTCCCATACGTGAACTTGTCCGCACCGCTCGTGACCGACGTGCCAGCCAGCGTGGTGACGGTGATGTCAACAGTTCCGGCCGATCCGGGCGGGGAGACGGCGGTGATCGACGATGCACTCACCACGGAGTAGGAGCTCGCAGCAGCCGCCCCGAATTGCACGCCGCTCGCACCGATAAAGCCGGTACCCGTGATCGTGACCGTCGTACCCCCCGTCGTACCCCCGGTCGTCGGCGCGATCCCGGTCACAGTGGGCGCGTAGGTGAACTGATCCAGCGGGTTGGTCGGAGACGTGCCCGCCGCTGTTGTCACCCTGACGTCGACGACGCCGGTGCCTGCAGGCGGCACGGCGGTGATCGTCGTGTTGTTCATCACGGAGAAGGAGCTCGCAGCCACGGAGCCGAAGGTCACGGACTGCGCCGCTGTGAAGCCGTTACCCGAGATTGTGACCGTCGTTCCACCGGCGGCTGATCCGTGGTTCGGGCTGAGGCTCGTCACCGACGTTGCGATAGCGGCGAGCGTGGCCGACGGCGGGTACACCACGAACGTGGTGGAGTCGCTCGCTCCCTGTGGCGAGTTGACCTTCGCCGAGATCTGCTCCGGTGCCGGTTGGCTGGCCGAGCAGCCATTCGGAGGGGCGGAAATTCCGGTGATCGTGACCGCGAAGGTCGAATTCGACGCGTTCGTGGCGATCTGGCTGTAGGTGGCCGGGACCGTGGTCGCACAAGCCACGAATGCCGGGCTGCTACTGAGGCTGATGTCGTACGTCGCGGCATCGACGAAACTGCGCATAAAGGCGTCCGCGCTCGCCAGGTTTCGCTGCTCGGCCGACGCTGAGATCGTGGTGGCAAAAGCGCCGAGGAGCGCCGTCGCGGTGATCCCGATTACAACCAATGCGATCAAGATCTCGACCAGGGTGTCGCCCGCCTCCGTCTGGGCGCGCGCGGCACGGCATTTCTTCTCGATCATTCTCACCAAGCGGCCCCAGTCGTTCTCCCGATGGATCACCGGCCTACGCCCCTCCGTAGTTGATCCGGATCGCACCGGCATTGCCGCCACCGTTGCAACTCACGCTGGCGGCGATGAGCGACCCGAGGTCGAGCGTCCCGTTCCCGCCGACTCCGGCTTGTGCCGAGGGCGCGTAGACGGTCCCGCTGATCACGGTGGCCGCGCCGTTCCCACCCAGGCTCAGACTGCTCGTGTCTCCCTGGTCCACCCAGATGGTCAATCCGGCCGCCCCCGCGGTCGCACTCGACAGCGGCGAGAGCAGGACCGTGCCGTTGCCGTTCACGCTGATCGCTCCGCGGTAGATGTAGAGGAGGACCGGAACCGGGCTGCCTCCACTTCCGGTGAGTGAACCGTTCCCAGCCAGGCTCACGCCGTTCTGAAAGATGTACGTCCCGCTGCGAATCGTCATAGCGGAGTTGACCGAGACGGCGTTCAGATAGATCCCTGGTCCGTCGGTTTGGAGGTTGCTGTCTCCGAAGACTGGTAATCCGTTGTAGGCGGACCCCGCTGTCACGGTGCCAGGAATCGGCTCGACCACGGGCGTCGGCAACCCTGCGTAGGGATTCGCGGCGGTGACGCCGGTCTGCGTCGGAGATGACGGGCTGATGTTCCCCCCCGAGAAGGACGACGAGGCACTCGGATTTCCGACGTACGTGGAGCTCGCGGTGAACGACGCGGTCCCGTTGGTCTGGACATCAGTGCCGGTGGAATTGATAACGGCCGTCCCGGCCACAGTGATGGAGTCGTGGCCTGTACACGAAACCGCCGGGCTCCCTGTTCCGAGCATGAGGAACGGCGCATGCCCGCCAGGTGTCCCGCCACGGCTCACGTTGTTCGAGACCCGCGGAACCCCGGTCAACGTATAGGAGTCGATTGTCGTGCCCGATTGGGTCGTCTGTGGCGCCTGCACAGCCAGCGCGACCCCGGACACCCCGACCGACGACGCCCAGCCGCTGCTCGCGACAGTCGGGGCGGGGGTACACGCGAACTGGGAGCACGAAGAACCAGCGACCGTCGCAGTGAGATGGCTCTGCACGCTATGAGCAACCACTGTGGTCGACGGGGCGTTGGTGCCTTCGCAGTAGTACCGGAACAGGCGACTGCTCGTTCCTTGTGTGACGACGGCGTAGGAGACGACCGCCGTGTCGTTATGGGTGGTAACTGGCCACTGCAGGCTCAAGATGCTCGACGTCGTCACGCACGACGCTGGGCCCGCGACCGAAGCGTCGGTCGTCACGTATTGCGCGGACTGCACATCCTTCACGAAATTGGCGGAGAGAACCGACGTGTCACCGGAATTCGACGTGCTACTCGCGACCGAGCTCTCCTGCGTCATGACCGAGAGCATGGCCACGGAGATCGCGCCGGCCACAATGGGGAGGATGACTACCACCACCAGCAGTTCTACGAGTGTGAACCCGTCCTCCCGATGGTCCTGAGACGGGTGGAGTTCGCTCACCCACTTCCGAGCCGCGGCGAGTCCATCAGCCTTTGACACCTTGGCTCCTCTGAGGCGGTTTCTCGACAGGTCTAGGCCTCTCACGACCGATCACGTCCCGTCTTCCGACTGGCCGAGGTTCGAGCGTGTGGCGAGACGGGCTCGGCCGCGGCACCTCGATCACACCTGCTACTCCGCTTCGCCAATGCCCTCTCCTCAGATGCGAGCCGCGTCCGCCAAAGCGCTGCGGCCGCAGGATCTCACTTCAAGTCGGCGCGAATGAGAGGTCCCTGAAGGACGTTCTTGTGCGGCCTTTGACTCCTTGGATTCCGGCTAGCCACACACCTCAAGGCGCCCGGTTGCAGCGAGGTTGCGCCGAGCCGCCGAGTCTCCAAGGAGGTCGGCTCGACGATCGAAGCAGGGCGCGGCTACCCGCCGGGATGAGGACTCAGCTCCCCGGGGAGATTTGCGGTGAACGAATCAACCACGGTCCGAGCGAACTTCGAGTGCACTAATCACGATCCCTTTTTGACCGCTGCTCGGGTGTCAAGATGACTCGGTGATTGATGACCCCGTAGAGCTGAGGCGAGGTCGGCGACACCTGGCATCCGCCTCATTGTTGATCAGGCGCCGTCGCGCTTCTCTCGATCGTTCCCGCCTGCAGCTCTCCTTCGACGCCCACAACAGCATCGACCTCCACATCCAGTCCCACCACGTCGACCACGACGCCAGTCACCGTTCCTCACCAGTCGCCGGCCGAGGTGGCCGCATGCCAGGCGGACGCCCAGAGCCTCTCGGTCGCGCTCGAGGCCTACATGGCCCAGAAGGGCGCCTTCCCAACGCCGCCGTCACCGTGGAGCGCCGCCACGTATGCCGCCAACTTCGCCCCCCTGATCCCGTCATACCTGCACAACCCCTTCGCGACATCCTCTTATGTCATCGAATACGACTCGTCCGGGCATGTCTGGGTCGCTCCGCCAGGGTCCTACGCCGTGGCCTACAACCCGGGGCAGGACTTCAACAGCAACCCCGACGTCTGCCGGCGGCGCAGTCGGGTAGTCAAATAGCCGCTCCACTGGTTCAACCAAGGCGACATAACCCGTTGGACGAAGCACGGACGTAGATCGACATGTGCGAGAGCCCTGGAACTTTTACGAGCTTGTAGGCACCTCCGAACGCCGTCTTCTGCCTGATTTCGTCGAAGGTTGCGATCACGGCGGGTTTCGCCTGGATGAGCACACGGCCGACTGCAGATGTCGACTGCATCAAAGACGGATCATCCACACCCACCTCGAACTTGACCGAGGAAGGCGATTCCTTCGCGATGGAGCGGTCGGTGAGACCGCGGATGTCGAGGATCCGGAGATCCTGGCGGGAAAAACCGAGGTAACCGACTTCACTCGACGCCACGAGCTGGCCGGCACCCAGGCATTGGAGATAGCTCGGCAACGTCGCCCACGCGTACGACTCCAGGTAGCCACCCGAAGCGATGACCGCGCGGTCGTCGATACCGCTCAACTGCCACACGGGCGCGGGAAACGGATGGATGGAAGTGGTGGACACGATGAGGCCGGTCGAGGATGCGAGCAATCCCGCCGCAACCACTCCGCGGACGCCCGACGCGACGATAGGTTGAGCACGACGCCCCATGTAGGAGCTGATGCTCACGACGCCCAGCAATTCGATCACGAGTAACGGAATGATCGCCGGCGCGGCAAACCGACCGCCCTGCATCCAATCGCCGCCGGATTTCAAGATGAAGAGAGCTTGCCCTGCGATGATGGCCAGGAGATAGCCACACCGAGGAAAGCGCGTGACGACGGCATAGACCCCTGCAGCCAGGAGTGATACCTGGAGGATCAGGAGGACTCCGTCGATGCCGGAACCACCCTGCGCCTGGAGCGCGTTAATCAAATAGCGAATACCTGGGTCAAGAGCTCGACCAAGCCCCATGTCCTTGGCGTAGTACGTGTTCGGGAGCACGTCATTGAAGTAAACAAGTCCGACGAACGCCGTACCGACAACGGCAAGGGCGGCGCCACCGACCCAGGAGATCCGATGCCAAAGGGACAGTGGACGTTCGATGATCAGTCCGACGATCCCCAAGCACACCAGGACCAGGAGCGCATCGGGACGCGGAGCACGGCGGCAAACGCAATGAGGGCCAGGAGGAGTGGCGATCGAGTCGGGCCGTCCAGCACCAGCCTCCGTGTCAGCGCCAGCAGCAGCCACATCGCCAGGGTCGTCTCGAGACCGTTGCCCGACGCAAAGGCGACGATCAATGACGTGCTCACCGCGAGACCGCCCGTACGGCGCGCCCAGCGAGGGATGTCCAGGCCGTATAGCAGCCGCCCGGCCTCACGGATGGCCAGGAATCCGAAGACCAGTGAAGCCAGCTTCAGCTTCAGGAGGTCATCCCCACCGGGGATCAGATACGCGACCACCGCCACGACCAGGTGCAGCGGGCTCGTGAAGCCCTGTACGTGCTGTCCCTGGTTGAACACCGGTCCGTAGCCGTGAACGAGATTGGCCGCGTACCGCAGCGTGATGAACGGGTCGTCGGAGGAGCTGGCGAAGGTACGGCAGACCGACGCCAGGAACGGCAGGTACAGGAAGAGTGCGGCATCCAAGCGTGGCGGCTTGGCCATCCGCGGCACCCGATCCACATCAATCGTGGAAAGTGCAGCGGCTTCCTCGGGAACCGTCGTGGTCTGGATTACGTCAACCACCGAAGTGTTCGGCACGTGTCAGACCCCCCGCATGCACAGATCCTGGCGTTCCGCTGGCGCCGCGCAGCGGTTCTCCCGTTCCTATCGGAATGGAGAGCTCCGGCCTGTAGCGACGCCGGCGACCTAAGGTCGGCCACATGGAACTCCACGAGGCGCTGTACACGACCCGCGCCATGCGCCGGGTCCGGCCGGACCCGATCCCCCACGACGTCCAGGCCCGCATCCTCGATGCGGCCATCCGGGCCCCCTCGGGTGGCAACTCGCAGAACTGGCGTTTCCTCCTCCTCGACGACCCCGCCAAGAGGGCCGCTCTCGCCCCCCTGTACCAGCACGCCATGGGCGAGCTGTGGAAGACCATCTACAAGGACCAGATCGAGACCGCCCACGCCAATCCCGACGCGCCCGAGTCGGTTGAGATCCTGAAGGTGCAGCGCTCCGCCCAGTGGCTGGCCGACCACTTCGAGCAGGTGCCGTTGTTCCTGTTCCCCTTCAGCCAGCACGACCCGACGGGCGGCTCCATCTACCCCGCCGTCTGGAGCGCCATGCTGGCCGCCCGGGCCGAGGGCGTCGGCAGCTGCCTCACCGCGCTGCTGCAGTTCTTCCACCCGACCGAGACGTACGAAATCCTCGGCGTTCCCAACGACCAGGGCTGGCACCTCTCGGGCACCGTCAGCTTCGGCTACCCGACCGGGACCTGGGGCGTGGGACCGCGCCGCCCCGTCCAGGAGGTCTCGTACCGCAACACCTGGGGCACCGAGGTCGGCTTCGAGGTGCCCGAGCCGCTGTGGCAGGGCTGACCGAGCTCACGGTGCCGTTCGCCGGCACCGTGCTCCGCGTGGCCGTCGCCCCCGGCGACCGGGTGGCGGCCGGCACCGTCCTGCTCCTCATCGAGTCCATGAAGATGGAGCACGTCGTGGAGGCGGCGGCGGCCGGGACGGTTGCCAGCGTCGCCGTGTCGGTCGGGGACGCGGTGCGGGTCCGGGGATGTGCTGCTCGTGCTGATCGACGAGGACGCGTCGGCGGGCGGGACGGTGGCGACGGGCGTCGCGGAGCAGCCCGATCCGGAGGGTGGCGTGCGCCCCGAACTCGAGGAGCTGCGCGCCCGCGTCGCCGCCACGCTCGACGAGGGTCGTCCGGATGCGACCGAGCGCCGGCACGCGCGGGGACGGCGGACGGCGCGGGAGAACATCGAGGACCTCTGCGACCCCGACAGCTTCGAGGAGTACGGCGGGCTCGTCATCGCCGCCCAGCGGGCGCGCCGGAGCACCGAGGACCTCGTCGCCAACACGCCGGCCGACGGGCTGATCGCCGGCATCGCCCGGGTCAACGGCGACCTCTTCGACCACGAGCGGTCGCGCTGCGCCGTGCTGTCGTACGACTACTCCGTCCTGGCCGGCACCCAGGGCCAGATGAACCACCGCAAGAAGGACCGCCTCTTCGAGCTCGTCGAGCGGTTGAGCCTCCCCGTCGTGCTCTTCGCCGAGGGCGGCGGCGGCCGCCCGGGCGACACCGACATGGCCGTGGTCACCGGGCTCGACACCGAGGCCTTCGCGCTGTTCGGCGCGCTGAGCGGGAAGGTGCCGCTCGTCGGCGTGGTGTCGGGGCGCTGCTTCGCCGGCAACGCCGCGCTGCTCGGATGCTGCCACGTCATCATCGCCACGCCCGACGCCAACATCGGGATGGGGGGCCCGGCCATGATCGAGGGGGGCGGGCTCGGTGTCTACGCCCCCGAGGACGTCGGCCCGGTGTCGGTGCAGGTGCCGAACGGGGTCGTCGATGTCCTCTGCGCCGACGAGAAGGAAGCCGTCGAGGTGGCCCGCCGCTACCTGGCCTACTTCCAGGGGGACGTGCGCGACTGGACGGCGCCGGACCAGGACCTGCTGCGCGACGTGGTGCCGCCCGACCGGCGGCGGGTCTACGACGTGCGGCGGGCGCTCGAGATCCTGGCCGACGAGGGATCGGTCCTCGAGCTCCGGCCGTCGTTCGCCCCGGGCATGGTGACGGCGCTGGCCCGGGTGGAGGGCCGGGCGGTCGGCGTCATCGCCAACAACCCGATGCACCTGGCCGGCGCCATCGACGCCGCCAACGCCGACAAGGCGGCCCGCTTCCTGCAGCTGTGCGAGGCCTTCGGGCTGCCCGTCCTCTCGCTGTGCGACACGCCCGGGTTCATGGTGGGCCCCGAGGCGGAGGAGACGGCGCTGGTGCGCCACGTCAGCCGCATGTTCGTGGTGGGGGCGTCGCTCACGGTGCCGTTCGCCTGCGTCATCTTGCGCAAGGGCTACGGGCTGGGCGCCCAGGCCATGGCGGGCGGCAGCTTCCGCCGGCCGCTGTTCACCGTGGCCTGGCCGACCGGCGAGCTGGGCGGGATGGGGTTGGAAGGGGCGGTGCGCCTGGGCTTCCGGCGCGAGCTCGACGCCATCGAGGACCCCGACGAGCGGGCGGCGGCGTTCGACGCCATGGTGGCTCGGGCCTACGAGCACGGGAAGGCGGTCCACGTGGCCGAGCACTTCGAGATCGACGACGTGATCGACCCGGCCGTGACTCGGCGGCGGGTGGTGCACGCGTTGTCGGCGGCGGGTGGGCGCTCCGAGTGGTGGGCGCCGGGTGGCGGGGGTCGGAGGCGGGGGCGGGCAGCGGCGGCCCTTCGTCGACACCTGGTGACAACGTAAGATTCCGGCGTCGCTCGAGGGCCGGCGAGGGTGGGAGTTTCTGCAGACTGTAAACGACACTGTTTATAGCTGGAATATCGGAAATCATCGGCGGAATTCAGGGTCACAACCGACGGGCGACAGACCGTTCTGCCGTAGCTGACGTCACGCGGGAACAGGCGGTACGGAGCACGAGGATCGAGGAGAAGGGCGACTACCCTGAATGCAATGGTGCAGGTGCAACCGGGCAGCTCGCTCCGCACGCCGATGTCGCCGGCAGAGTACGCGCAGCTCGGAGAGACCAAGTTCCACGAGTACTACGACGGGTGCCTCGTCGTGAACCCCCCGACGGTCCGGCACGCCCTCGTCGTGACGCGACTGGGTGCGGCACTGCTACCGCACTGCGAAGGGCGCCTCGTCGTGTCGGGATCGGGCTGGAGCGTCGGCGGGGAGATCTTCATCCCGGACGTCATGGTCATCGACGTCGGTTCACTCAACGAGTCCCTGGTCGTGCACCCGCCACACCTCGTCATCGAGATCCTGTCGCCGTCGACGAAGGACGTTGACTGGGGCAAGAAGCTCGAGGCCTACGGCTCGGGAGGCGCCGAGTGGTACTGGATCGTCGATCTCGGCGAGCCGTCCGTTGCCGTGCTCGAGAACCGGGGTGGCAGCTTCGTCCAGGTGGTTCGAAGTTCCGCTGCCGCGGCCCTGCCGCCTCTGGGTGCCACTGTCGACCCGCGGACGCTGGCGCTGGCTGTGCCGTAGGAGCACTCCCCCACCAATCCACTGGGATAACAGGCCCATTGCCCTCATTGGCCGCCGCGTAGTGTCACCGGCATGGACGATCTGGACGACGAAGAGATCGAGCGCCTCATCGGCGCCATGACCCTCGACGAGAAGGGCTCCCTGACCGCCGGCGCCAGCATGTGGTACCTGCCGCCCGTGGAGCGCCTAGGCATCCCGGCGCTCAAGGTGTCCGATGGCCCGTCGGGCGTCCGAGGCGACAGCCTGCTCGGACGGCGCTCGCTGTCGGTCCCCTGCGGCATGGCCATCGGGTCGACGTGGAACCCCGACCTTGTCTCCGACCTGGGCGACGTCCTGGCGGCCGAGGCCCGCTCGAAGGGCGTGCACGTGCTGCTCGGTCCGACTGTGTGCATCGTGCGCACGCCGCTCGCCGGTCGCACCTTCGAGTCCTTCTCCGAGGATCCCCTGCTGACGGCCCGCATCGCCGTCGCCTACGTGGAGGGCGTGCAGGCGGGCGGGGTCGCCTGCTGCATCAAGCACTTCGCCTGCAACGACCAGGAGCACGACCGGATGACGATCAGCGCCGAGGTCGAGGAGCGACCGCTGCGGGAGATCCATCTCGTGGCCTTCGAGCAGGCCGTACGGGAGGCCGGCGTCTGGTCCGTGATGACCGCCTACAACAAGGTCAACGGCATCTACTGCAGCGAGCAGGCGGACCTGATCGGCGGCGTGCTCCGTGGTGAATGGGGCTTCGACGGGCTCGTCGTGTCGGACTGGTTCGGGACGCACGCCACCGAGGCGGCGGCGCAGGCCGGCCTCGACCTCGAGATGCCCGGGCCCTCGGCCTGGCTCGGGCCGACGCTCGCGGCCGCCGTGCGGGACGGCTTCGTCGACGAGTCGGTGGTCGACGGCCAGGTGCGCCACGTGCTGCGGCTGATGGGGCGGGTGGGGATCCTGGGTGGGACGACGGCGGCGGCGGCTGACGACGGAGAGGAAAGGGAGGAGGACGATCCGGGGCGGCGGGCGGTCGCCCGTCGGGTGGCCGTGGAAGGGACCGTCCTGCTCGTCAACGACGGGCTGTTGCCTTTGGATCCTGAGGGCGTGGCCAGTGTGGCCGTGATCGGTCCGAACGCGGGCCAGCTCGCCATGGGAGGTGGGAGCTCGGAGGTCACCCCGCACCGGAGGCGGGGGGTGGCCGAGGCACTGGCCGAGCGGCTCCCGGACGCCTCGATCTTCTCCGAGGTGGGCTGCCGGATCGACCTGGGGACGGCACCGATCGACCTGCGCCTCCTGACGTCGACGGCCGGCGACGAGAGCCTTGTCGTCGAGTACTTCAACAACCCGGTGCTCGCCGGCGACCCGGTGGCGACGGACGTGGCACACACCGCCCGGGTCCTGTGGATCGGCACTCCGCAGCCGGAACTCGCCGTCGGAAGGTTCTCGGTCAGGGTGTCCGGGACGTTCACGCCCGACGTGGCGGGCGCGTGGCAGCTCGGGCTCGAGAGCGCCGGGCGGGCCGTGCTACGCCTCGACGGCGAGATCGTCGTCGACAACTCCGAGCCGTCACGCGGCTCGAGCTTCTACGGCGCGGGGAGCGAGCCCGTCGACGTGACGATCGACCTCGCCGCCGGGCACTCCTACGAGCTGGCCGTCGAAGTCTGGCCGCGGTCGTCCTCCTCCCCCATTCTGGGCGCCCGCATCGGCGCGTCCCGGCCGGATACAGGCGACGAGTTCGAGCGTGCGGTACGTGCCGCAGCGGAGGCTGACGTGGCGGTGGTCGTCGTCGGCTCCAACGGGCAATGGGAGTCCGAGGGCCACGACCGGCCCGACCTCTCGCTGCCGGGCCGGCAACGGGAGCTGGTCGAGGCGGTGCTGGAGGTCAACCCGCGCACCGTGGTCGTCGTCAACGTGGGCTCGCCCGTCGAGATGCCGTGGGCGGAGCGGGCCGGAGCCGTGCTCATGACCTGGTACCCGGGCGAGGAGGGTGCGGACGCGCTGGCCGACATGGTGGTCGGGCTGGCCGAGCCGTCGGGGCGCCTTCCGGTGACGTTCCCCGCCTCGGTGGAGGACGGGCCGGCGGGGCTGGGCGTGGAGGGCGACCGGTATCCAGGCATCGAGGGCAGGGTCGTCTACGGGGAGGGCGTCCTGGTCGGCTACCGCTTCTACGAGACGACGCGCCTGGCGCCTTTGTTCCCCTTCGGCTTCGGACTCTCCTACGGCGACATCGTGTTCGATTCCGTGCTGGTCGACGCTGACGGGAGCGGGG
Organism: uncultured Acidimicrobiaceae bacterium; assembly: GCA_963745175.1. GTDB lineage: Bacteria > Actinomycetota > Acidimicrobiia > Acidimicrobiales > RAAP-2 > Bog-473. The sequence goes on along the minus strand of CAVUWK010000013.1, from coordinate 25,709 downwards.
TGTCCGTGACCCTGGTCAACGACGGGACCCGCCGGGGCACCGAGGTCGTGCAGGTCTACGTGCGGGCACCGGAGTCCCTGGTCCGCCGGCCCGACCGGGAGCTGGCCGGGTTCGCCAAGGTCGCGGTTGATCCCGGCGGCCGGGAGACGGTCCGGGTGGAGCTCGGCGCCGCCGCCTACCGCTACTGGGACGTCGACACGCATGCGTGGCGGTCGGACCCGGGCCGCTACGAGGTGCTGGTCGGGGCGTCATCGCGGGACATCCGGTCGAGCGTCGAGGTCACCTGGGGCGGCCCGCCGACGTCGTGACGGACGGCGGTGGCGGCGACGGACTGGGCCCGGACTCGGGCGGGGCCGCGGGCGTCGCACGGCCGTGGACGTTGACCTGGGACCGGTTGCTGGTGGAGCCCCGGCGCCCGCGGGTGATCCGGGAGCAACCCAACGCACACTGGTTCGCCGTGGCGGCCGTGTGCGTCGGCGCGTTCATGGGCCAGCTCGATGCGTCCATCGTCACCGTCGCACTCCCCACGCTGCAGCACACCTTCGACGCCTCGGTGGGCGCCGTCACGTGGGTGGGGCTGTCGTACCTGCTGGTGCTGGTGGCCACGGTCGTCGCGGTCGGCCGCTTCGCCGACATGTGGGGCCGCAAGCTCCTCTACGTCTACGGCTTCGTGATCTTCACGCTGGCGTCGGTCCTGTGCGGGCTGGCCCCTGGCCTCGGGGCGCTGTGCGGCTTCCGGGCGCTGCAGGCGGTCGGGGCGGCGATGCTGCAGGCGAACAGCCTGGCCATCATCGTGCTGGTCGTGCCGGGCCGGGCGCTCGGGAAGGCCATCGGGTTCCAGGGTGCGGCGCAGGCGCTGGGGCTCGCCCTGGGCCCCTCGATCGGCGGGCTCTTGCTGGCGGCCGGGGGGTGGCGGCTCATCTTCTTCGTGAACATCCCGTTCGGCGTGTTCGGCGCCCTTGCCGCGATCCTGCTCGTGCCCCGCAGTCGCGACCTGATGGCGCGGGTGCGCTTCGACTGGACGGGGCTGGGTCTGTTCTTCCCGGCTGTGGTGGCTCTGCTGTCGGCGATCTCGTTCGGGGCGGAGCTGGGCTGGAGCTCGAGCCTGATCGTCGCGCTCTTCGTCGCCGCCGTCGTCCTGGGCGGGCTCTTCGTCTGGCACGAGCGGCGGGACCGGGACCCCATGCTCGACCTGGGTCTCTTCCGGAACGCGCATTTCTCGACGGGGATCGCCAGCGGCATGGGGTCGTACCTCGTCATGTTCGGCGTGCTGCTGCTGATCCCCTTCTACCTGGAGCGGGGCCAGGGGCTCGGCTCGGCCCGGTCCGGCCTGGAGCTCATGGCCATGCCGCTGGCCTTCGGGATCGTGGCCCCGTTCGCGGGACGGCTGGCCGACCGGGTCGGTTCCCGGCCTCTCACCGTCAGCGGGATGGCGCTGGTCGCCCTGGGTCTGTTCCTCATGGGTGCGCTGCAGCCCTCGACCGTTTCGCTCCTGCTCCTGCTGGCCCTGGTCGGAGTGGGAATGGGGCTCTTCACCTCACCGAACAACGCCTCCATCATGGGTGCCGCCCCGGGGCAGCAAGCCGGGATGGCCTCGGGGGTGCTCAACATGTCGCGGGGCATGGGGACGGCCCTCGGGCTGGCCGTGACCGGCAGCATCTTCGTGGTGGCGGGGGGCGAGAGGGGCGGGATGGCCGCGGCCCAGCACGCCTTCACCGTCACGGCCTACGTGCTGGCGGCGATCGCGGCGGCGGCCGGTGTGGTGTCCGCGCTGCGCTCCAACGGGGCGCTGGCGGACGCGACGCTTTCGTCGGTGGAATAACAAGCTGGTCCGGTCGGCTTCGAGGTGCGGGCCATCTCCTTTCATCAAGGCGAGCGTTCGAGTTGCTCCTTGAGCGCCGCCAAGTTGACTGGCATCTCGCGTTTCGCCTGTCGCTCGACGATGAGTGGCACGAGGAGCCGACCGATGCCATGGCCTTCGAACTCCAGCGCGATCGTCAGCTGCGCGCTGGTTTCAGAGAGAGGCTCCACGGTCACGTCGACCATCGCTCGAATCGGACCAGCCAGCCCCCGCACACCCCACTGACGGGGAGGCTCGAATTTCACGAGTTCAGACGTGTCGGGCCTGTCGGAGAAACCGATGCGCCGCGTCGTATGGCAGCGATCTCCGACCTTGGGAGCGCCGGCACTCTCCATGTGACCGCTGACAACACCCTTCTGCCATTCGGTGAATCTGCTCGGGTCGGTCGCATAGGCGAACAGTTCTTCGGCCGGGCATTGGATCTCGTCGCTGACCGTCATCGGGGGCATCTAGCGACTCCCGGCGAAGAGGTCCGAGTAACGGGCCAGGTAGAGGGGCCAACCCCCACCACTCTCGACACCATCGCGGAGTGATTCCCAGCCCGGTCCGTGGCGATCGAGGTGGCGGTGTTCGAGCTCGAGACGCGTCCGTTCCGGGGCTTCGGCGATAAATCGGACCTCGACCTCGCTCGTATTGCTCTGGTCTGGTTCGAGTTGCCACTGCGGACTGATGTCCCAACTGAACACGACCCGATCCGGGGGTTCGTAGGCGAGGACTCGGGCCCATCTGCACTCGGTTCCATCAGCGGCACGGTCGTAGATGTGGCCGCCGACCTTGGGTTCGAATCGCGTTTCGGTGATGTCGACGCCGAGCAGGTTGTGCTCTGGAGGCTTGAAGTCACCGAAGCGATCGACAAAAGCGGCAAAGGCATCTGCGATGGAAGCGTCCACCACGATCTGGCGGCGGACAACGGTGTCAGCGGGCACGGGCCTTCCTCTCCTTCTGTGATTGTTTGACGAGGTCCTCGTAGCCGCTGAGTGCTCGATCCCAAAAGGTGTCCAGCTGATCGCGCAGAGCAACGATTCCGGCCTCGTTGAGGTGATAGATCCGCCGGGTCCCGGCAGCCTGCTCGGCGACGAGTCCCGCATCCTTCAGCACTTTGAGGTGCTGGGAGACGGCCGAACGGCTGACCGGCAGGTGGCTGGCGAGCTCCCCGACCGCCCTCGGACTTTTGCTCAGCTGCAGGACGATCGCTCGGCGAGTTCGGTCCCCCAGCGCGTCCCACACGAGTTCGTCTTGGTCAGTAGCCACTAACCGTTAGTTCAACCTAACGGACTGCAGCTGTCAAGCCCCCAAAGGAAATGAGGATTGAGAAATATTGCACCAGCCGCTTCTTCGACCACCGATCAGGGTCGGGATCATTTTGGGCTGACCCGTGGCGGCGTCGGCCGAATCCCGACCGAGCTCCACGGGAATCCGGACATGGCTGCCCACTCCTCCGGTGTGGCGTCCTGCCACACCCAGAACGATGCGCCGAGCGCGCCCGCCCGCCGGCTGGCGCTCAAGAACTCGGCGATCTCTGCTCCGCTCGGCGAGACGGTCCGGCCGCCGTCGCCAGCGAAGTTGAAGGCCTGCCCGATGACGTGCACGGGTCGGAGCGTCGAGAGGCGAGCGACGTCGGACGCGGCGTCGGTGCCGGGATCGGTGCACTCCCAGTAGATCATCGGGGCGAAGGCGTCGACGTATGGCGCCATCGCCTGGTAGGGGTAGCCACCGTCCCAGCTGGCGTCGGTCGGAGGGTAGACGGTGGCGACGACCAGCCGGCTGCCGGCGGCTTGCCGAACAAGCTCGAGGTACACGGCCGCCCGCTGGGCGCTCAGCATGACACCCTCGGTCGCCTCCTCGATGTCGGCGCTGTAGCCGTCGACCTGCTGGCCGTCGGGACCGCGCCAGTCGAGGATCTGCGCGGTCCACTGGGCGTCGCCGACGGGATCCCACAGATACGGGAAACCCCACGCGATCACGGCAAGGCCGTGGGCATGGGCGACGGGCACGAGCGAGTCGAGCTCCTCGGCGCCGTAGAAGCCGTTCATCGAGTCACCCACCCGCACCCACAGCTGGTGCAGCCCCGCCGAAACGGCTTGCTGCACGATCTCGTCGGCGTCGCCACCGTCAGTGCTGTCCCACTCCCAGATCCACATGCCCTTCCCGGTGAGCGCCGCGACGTGTGAGGTCCACGGCGCCGGCGCCTCCACCGGCGGAAGAGACGTCACGAGGACCGGTGGGTGCCAGGGCGGCGGTGAGGGTGGGAGTGGCGGCTGGGGGGGCATGGGGCAGCCGGCGAGCGCGACCTGGCCGGAAGTCGTCGGCACCGTCGTGGTGGTCGGTACGGGCCGTGCGGCCGGGTGCACCCGCCGTCGTCTTGGCCGCGGCGAAGCGAGCGCCGGTCGGAGGAGGCGCGTGGGCGCCGAGATGGTGACACGGCCCGAGCCACTCGAGGCCTTGGGAGGAGTGGAGCCGGACGTCGCGGCGAGCGTTGTCACAGCGACCACTGCAGTGCCGACGAGCACGACCGACACGGCGGCCCACGAACGCTTCATCCGGCCCGATACAAGCACACTCCATTGTCGCGGTCCGCCTGATCACGCGCTTGGCAGCTCTGCAGCGCCGGTGGCAGGGAGGTCCGTGGATCAAGGGAGCGAGGGAAAGCGACCAAAACGCCTCATACCGGCGGATTGGGCCACCTTCCTGGAGGCGGATCACCCGTTCTAACCGGCGAACCGGGGCAGGTCCACACGAAGTAGCCCGGGCAGTACGTCGGCGCTTGTCGATAAAGTCGGAAGGCTGGTCTCCAGGACCACCTACGCACTCCAGATCGGCTGGCCCCGCCCAGAGGAGGCGCTACCGGCGGAGACGCCGCCCCACACGATCGTGCGCCGGCGTGAAGAGCACGGAGGAAACGACATGTCACACGTACGCCGTTTCGACCACGTTGGCATCACTGTCTCCGACCTCGATGCCGCGACGCAGTTCTTTGTCCGTTGGGGCTGGACATCGAGGGAAGGACGTTCGTGGAGGGCGAGTTCATCGACACCGTCACCGGCATCCCGGGATCGAGAACCGAAATCGTGATGCTCCGAGCTCCGGACAACGGCACAGGTGTCGAGCTCTCTCGCTTTGTCCGGCCTCGTTGCGGGCCGGGCTCACCGGCCGCTATGGCCAACGAGGTCGGCTTGCGAAGCGTCGCTTTCGAGGTTCATGACCTGGACGCCGCCGTCGACCAGGCGACCTCCGCCGGCTACGGGTTGGTGGCCGGAATCGGCGAGTACGAGGGCTCTTGGCGGATGGCCTACGTCCGAGGCCCCGAGGGGATCATCGTGGCGCTTGCCCAGCCCATCGCCTGACAGTCCCGACCGCACATGGCCTGGTTCGCAGGCCAGCTCCCGGATGTGGCAACCAGATGACGGCGTCATGTCCAATGGTGCACCCCTGGTGGACACGGACGACACAGGGTGGATCGATCACCGGCGACACCTGACCCGCGATGAGCAAGAACGGCGTACGCCACCCGCCCATAGTGGGGATTTAGCTGCTCGAGCTGAGTGATCCCCATTGGACAGTTGACCGCAGACCCATTGGTAGGGGGCATGGGCTTGTCCTGACCTCACTCCCTCTCGAAATTTGGGAAGTAGTGCCTTTTCTCCCTAGGGAGGATTGAGGCGGATCGTTACCATGCGCTGGACGGGCTTCGTCGGCTGTGGCGCCGAGGCTCAGGCGAAGGAGTCCGGCGATGCACAGGCGTTCCCATACCCACCATGGCTCACATGCCACAAAGCGGCGCCGTCGTGGCCTCTTCACCCTCACAGCGATGTCTGGGCTTCTCGCGCTGGTGGGCGGAAACGTAACCATGGCGGCGGCCGGGGGTTCGTCGCCGTCACAAGTCGTACGGGCGGGGGCGAAGGCGATCGGGCGGTCATCCAAGCCAAACACCTCGGGCCTGGTGTCCCTACACTCGAGCCAGGCGACCGGGGTGGTTATGCCGACGCCCGCTGTCTATCTCGTGTTTTGGGGCTCGCAATGGTCCAACGACCCGGCGCAGGCGGCCAGCGCTCTCCAAAACCTGTTCGGCAACCTGTACGGCTCTCAGGACACTTGGGGCACCATCATGGACCAGTACTGCGAGGGGATGCCGACGGGCACCGTTACTTGCGGCCCCACGGCGACATACGTGGAGCACCCGACGGCACCGCTCCTACGTGGCGTGTGGTTCGACAACACCTCGGCTGCGCCCACGAAGGCGACAGCAAACCAGATCGCCGGCGAGGCCGTCGGCGCTGCGGCCCATTTCAAGAACACGACGCAGGCTCCCAACCTCAATGCTCAGTACGTCATTGCATCACCGTCGGGCACCCGTCCCGACGGCTTTCCGAAGGGCTTCTGCGGTTGGCACAGTTCTACGGCCAGCTCCTACGGGACAATCGTGTACACCAACCTCCCGTACGTACCCGATCTTCCGGCCGCCGCTTGCACCACGATCGCGTCTCCCAGGGCGATAGATGGTTACGAGTCCACGGAGACCCACGAATACGCGGAGACCGTGACCGATCCATTCCCTTCGACCGGCTGGTTGAAGGGTAGCGCCGAGATTGCCGATCTGTGCGAGACCCAGGATGCGTACCTGACAATCAACAAGGCGACGTTCGACGTACAGGCACTGTGGTCCAACGCGGCCCGCAGTTGCGTCACGTCCGGCTAAGTACCGACGACGGTTCGAACGCTCGCATCAGCCTGGAAAGGGTTCGCCGAGTCCGCACTGTTTATCCGTTCTTACAAAGCGCGGCCCAAGGAGACATAGCCGGCGAACGGGGCCAGCCGTCCCCGTATCCTTTCGTCACCGGCCGAAGGAATTCTTCCTACCTGGAGGCATGCGATGGGACACAAGACAAAAGTAGAACTCGTGCTCGACTGTGCTGAGCCAGCGATGCTCGCAACGTTCTGGCGCGAGGCGCTCGATTATCGTGATTACTACACGGATGCGACCTTGGCTGTACTGGTTCCCAGAGAAGGGATCGCTTCACCGCTTCTCCTTCAGGGCGTACCCGAACCCAAAACCGGCAAGAACCGCATGCACCTTGACGTTGTGGTTGACGACATCGAAGCCGAGGTCCACCGGCTACTGGAACTCGGAGCCCAGCGAATCGACGAGGGCGTGCAAAGCTTCGGGGGAACCCGCTGGGTCAGAATGTCGGACCCCGAGCAAAACGAGTTCTGCGTCTCCACAGGCGTCGAATGGTAGATGGTTGGTGCTGCGAGCACCCTCTCAGAGAGCATGCACCAACTACCCTCAACGGCGACGTCGCGCCATCATCCGTCTGAAGAAGTCCGAGGTGACGTGCCCATCTCCGGACGCCGCGGGGTCTCCAACCATTGATAGGGGACAGTCGGGAGATCAAACGGCCTGACTCCAGTTCCACGTCCTGCTGTGCTCAGAGTCTCGCCATGTCTCCGTCGCTGTTTCGATCCCGCTCAGCCAATGAGCAGCCTCGGGTGCAACCTCTTCGGTTATCCACTGGCGAATGCGTGATCGGTCCGCTGAAGGCACGCCCCACACTGTGAGTACGGGCTGCGGCTGCATCGACCGAGGTGACCAGCGGAGCCAGATGGCAGGCCGTGTGCCCTTCTGCCAGCCCTGAGGAGGCCCATTCCAATAAACCGTCTCGACGCCGGGGAAAGAGATCGGAACCTCTGAAGGATTGATCGGATGCGACCAACCCATGGGAAGTTTTGTTCGACGTGATGACACCCTCAGAGCATGGCAGCCGAGGAATCCGATGTCACCAGCCCGGCAATGAACGGGGGCACTACCTTGCAATACGCTCCAGAAGTGACGAGGCGGCTGTTTCCGTCTGACATTTGCTCGCTTATTGAGCCAGCCCTGACGTATCGGCCATCCCACCCAATGAGACTGGAGTGCTCGCCGACGATTGGACCTTCGTGTCATGCACCCTCGGTCCTGAGGGCTCAAGGATCTTCGTGATTCTCAAGCCGGCTGGAGAGCAGCCAAGTCCGGGGGAGTCGTCAGATCCCTATCCTCGCGACGAGGTCCATATCGAAATTGATGTCAACGATCTCGACGTTCTCAAACGGTCGGGCACTCGGTATGGATGTTCCCGATCTCGTTCTGGAGACGTTAGAAATCTTCACTCGGCAAGCCTTCCCAGGCCAGGTGCCAAGCCTGATCCGCTTACCTGGATGGGAAGCTCCTTAGGTGCTCCAAGCCGGCGAACGGGGACAGCCTCGGTAGATTCTTGACATGACGGAAACTACAGCCGAGTCAGGTCAAGGACTGCTTTTGCGGACGGAGTTCTTCGTCCTTGACTGGACCCTCAGATTCACCGGTCCGAGTATTTTCCTCGACGGTCACTCCTATCAGCTTCGGTGGGGTGAGCAGTTCTTTCCGCTTGAACGCGGGTATCACGACTTACAGGTGTCCTACTCGTATCTTCGTCTTTCGGGAGCGGGTAAGGCATCGGCGCAGTTCGACATCGGCCCGAATCACGTTGTCCGCGCTACCTACCAAGCACCAATATCAGTGCTGGTGGCGTTCTTGCCGGGGAAGCTGACAATCGAACCACCCACGCTGTCCTGAACCGGCGGCGTCATTGTTAGGGGATAGTCGCTCAAATCGGCAGAAGAGCGACTCTCCACAGCATCATCTCTGTGCTGCCCTCTGCCGTTCTTGAGCGAGATTGTGCAGCCGTTGGGGAGTCGGCGGGTAAAAATGAGAACGCGGTTGCGTCGCAGTGGCCAACCTGTGGCTTGTTAGGTCTGGCTCATCAACATTACGGAAGGGCGCTACGCAATGTGGAGAACCGCGACGAAGCCGACCTATGACAAACCACATAGCTTCCACGGATGGCTGCTGACCCAGACGTACCGTGTCGATGGCGTCGGTAAGACCGCACGAAGGGTTGCCGAGGATTCGTGCTTGGGCCAACGACTAAGTCCGGAGGCAGTACGTCACCATACCCAAACCTTCCATAGCGCGGCACCTGACGTACTCGACGCATTCAACCAAGCGATCGAGGAATGGCAACAAGGCAAAGGCAAGATTGCCGGCTCGCAAACGGATTACTTGCTACCGCGTCCGAGCTCGCGCATTCCTGTGAGTCCAGCCAGGTGGTCGCGACACGCCCACACTTGGACCCAGCGCGGTCGCTCTTGGGTGCGCGTCCGCGCCCAATCGATTCAATTCGGGGACATCCTTCGACGTTCAATGCCGATATCACGAAGGGCCGGCCGAGCTCTGCGACGAACACCGCCTGTTTTGACGAATCTCCTATGGACAAACCGTCAACGCCGAACTCGTGCCAGAAATCGTCAGATTGGTGACATCGGTAATCATTATCGTCACGCTCGAGCCACTGGACCCAAAGGAGGCAACGAAGCCAGCAGTGCCAGCGACCGCTGGTATGAACGTGTAACTGAGAACTAACGCGGCTGTGTCGTCGCGGACTCCACTGGTTCCCCGAAAGGTCCTTCGTTTATAAGCATGGGGTCCGTACGCGTTACGGCATTAGGTGTGACACCAAGGATGTGAGGTTCCTCGGGTCGATCGAGGACCATGCGAAAATCATGCACGCCACCGAGACCATGCACACGCGCCCTAGGCCGTGAGAAGCGGCCTCGCCGACTCTGACGTCTGTTAGTCCGTCTCGATGGTCGGGAGAAGCCCACACCTGCCACCACCGGGTCAAGCAGTCCAGGAGCATGTCCCCGACCCGGCAATGTACTGGGGCAGTCTCGGGTCACAGTCGATGTCGACCCTTCCGTGACTATGAGTTGTTAACGAGTTCGGCAATCTCCAAAAAACTCACGGTCGGTGCTACCCCGTACAACCCAGTCACTCTCTCTCGAAGCTCGTCGGTGAAGAAGGCTTCGGCCGCCTCTTGTGAGTCCCACACGTAGAAGTTCATCGCTCTCTGCTGCTTCTCGTCCAGAGTGAAGGCCTTGAAGCGAAGGCCCGAGAGGCCCTCGAACATCTTCCGCGCGTTCTTGGCCACCTCCACTACCCGGGAACGATCGAAGTTGCCGTCGTAGTCGAATACAACGCTGACACCGATCATAATTCCTCCTCTTCTGGGCAGGCGAGCCTTCCTACCCGTCGGGATTCTCCCAGTCGAGATTTCCACATCCTTGTGAGCAGCGCCACCGATAGCCCTCGGATTGCAACGCGCTATCCATGGCAACCGGATCGAGGTTTTAGCCGTGCTCATTCCCGGGGAACGGGGGCACCGGTCAAACTGGATTCGTGAGCGCCGTGGAAGATCGCTTGCGGGCTGCCCTGAAAGAGGCAATGAAGTCTCACGACGCGGTAGCGAGGTCGGCAATCCGCTCCGCCCTCGGGGCCATCGACAACGCCGGATCTTTGGGTTTGGACAGCCCAGATCTGCCAGGTGGTTCTGGCCGCATTGCTGGCGGGGTTCAGGGACTCGGAGCTGGCGATGCTCCCCGAAGGGAACTGGATGAGGGGCAGATCATCGAGATCGTGCGAGCCGAAGTGACGAGCCGACAAGTGGCAGCCAAGGACTACAAGGACTTGGGCAGGATTGACGAGGCGGATCGCCTTCGCTCCGAATGCGACGTCCTGCTCCGCTGCTCTCGAACGATATTGCCGGGTAGCCACTGTCCCGGCGGACGGGGGCTGGTTATGGGTGGGGCTCAGTGAGGCAATAATCCTGTATGACCGCAGTAGGGGACCTGTACCGCTCGAACCACGGCTGGGCGGATAGGCAGAAGCCCTTTGAGGTCATGGTGGATGGGGCAACGCAAGCCCGGATCTTCCCGCGCGAACACGTTGACTTCCGGGTTCCCCTGGGCCGCCATCGGATCACCGTGACCTAGAGGACAACAGTTCCGATTCCATTGACGTCGAGGTCGAGCTGGGATCTACGAAGTACTTGACTTGCTGGTCTCGGCCCGGATCCGCATGGTTCAACCCGTTGCTGTTGGGGCGGGCGGTGAGGGTGAAAATCCGTGAATCTACGGGCGACTGACCGACATCAGTACGACCCAATCCCGGTGAACCGGGGCTCCCATCAGATCGTTCGATAACGGCACTTATGTACTGAGGAAGTCACGGACCTCACGCTTGGAACGGAGAACGTACAGCGCCACGTGGTTACCCTGCCGCGACAGGGTTCTAAATTCGAGTTCGCGGTCAGATCGGCGGACTCGCCAGATGCGCCAGGCCAGCGACCATTCGTCGCGCAACCGTCGCAAAGCCGACTCGTCGCAGCCGTTAGGCAGTTGGAAGCCAACCGCACGCTTGCGAACCCCGCGGACTAATGCTCGCAGTACACAAACCCACCATGGCGTATCGAGGTACACGACCGTGTCAGCGCGCTCAAGCCGAAGATCGAGGGTGGCGTGGTAGTTGCCGTCAGCGATCCAGTCGTCGCCGCTGAGGAGGCCCCGCTGCTGCTCCCGCCACTCGTCCTTAGACGGCTCCACCCAGCCCGGTTTCCAGAAGTGGATGTCGAGATGGATGACGGGAAGGCCAGTTTTGGCCGACAGCGCTCGCGAGAACGTGCTTTTGCCCGCTCCGGCCAAACCAGAGACCAGGACGCGTCGTCCGACAGAAGTCCCGGGTGGGATGACCCTTGCAGATCGAAACTCCGTGAACCCCTTATCCGGCACCAGCAAATACTGCCGGATGCCCGGTGGGTGAGGAGGTAGCCGCCTATCCGGCGAACGGGGACACCCTCCGGGGAGCCGGATCACCCGCATAACCGGTCAACTGGGACACATCAGTCGTCAGAGGCGGACCACCGTTCGTAGGAGGGCGGCCACTGGCCCCTGTACGCGTAGTTCGCAATCAACACACGGTCAATGTGGAGCTGAAAGAGCTGTTCCTCATCTGCGCCGACGGTGGCAGGCACGGCGGCCGCGATGATGGCTACTTTCAGATCGCCCGACGGCTCCATGGGCTCTGCGTGGCCCCGAACAAAGAACTCGTCGTCAACGTCCGTCGGGGAGAAGGCGTGCAGCGCAAAACGGGGATCGCGCCGAAGATCCGCACCCTTGGGTGAAGAGTGCAAGATGTAGGCCCAGAGACCGCCCTCGGCGACGATCGGACAGAAGGGGTGGACCCGGGGTCCTCCATCCGCTCGAACGGTGGCGAGGTATCCCAGGGGCGCCCCGTACTGGTAGAGCAGCGCCTTGCCCTTGCTCGCCAACTCAGGAGCAGCCCCCTCGAACTCGGTCCAGGTCGCCAATCCGCGCTCCCTTCTGTCGAGGTGATCAGACATCGAGCGTAGCGAGCCCTTTGGATAGGGCCCGAACCGGCGACCGGGGGCACCCCACCTAGCGTTCCGAGACAAGCCGATGCGGGCAGGTCCCAACCGACTTCGTCAGCAGGGATCGAGGCTGCCCAAGGACGGATCGGGAACCGTCGCAGTCGAGAGAACGATCTCCGCCCCCTTGACCTCTGCCAGACGGCCAACGTCCACCGACGATTGAATGGCCACCCCGTTGGGGTTGGTCTTGAAGTAGGCGATGACGGGCGCTCGCACATAGTTGTTCGACCAGTTGACGAACACGTCCTCATTGGGAGGCAGATCGCCGACCCTGACCGAGAGAACACCTGACAGCCCTCCGCTCGTTCCGTCGTAGTGAATGGTCCCAGTCAGAGGCGCGACCGCACAGAATTCCTCGACACCCCGGTAACCCGCCTGTGGCGGCGCGCTTGTCGGGATGGTCTTCAATGCCCCGGCCGGTGTGAAAACGTCTCGATGCAATACGACGCCACGGTCGGTCCTCGCCCCAACAACGGCGCTCGTGACGGCTAGAACCGTCAGCACCACCACCAAGAACCAAGGGATCAAAGACCGCACTCGACATATTTAAGTCGGATTCAGACGCTCCGCCTAGCCTCAGATCCGGCGATCGGAGACAGTTCGCAAAACAGTGCGAGCGCGCATGCGATCGCGCCGACAGTCACTATTACTTGCCTTGGTCGGGGTTGCCCTTCAGGATAGAGATGAAACCAGCCTGAGCTCACGTGCGACCGGGAGACAACCGACAATCCGAAGCCTAATGGAGGGCACGATCATGTCGATTATTGAGGACATACAGCACCGTTCGGCGCACATCCACTGGCCGGACAACATCGTGCCCGAAGAGGCCGATCTCTTCGCCCACAACGACATCGTGATCGCTGCGCCGATGGAAATGATCTGGAGGCACCTTGTCCACGCGACCAGCTGGCCGAACTGGTACTCCAACGCCAGTGATGTGAAGGTCGATGCCCCAAGCTGACTCCTCGACGCCGGCGTCACATTCGACTGGATAACCTTCGGCGCTCACATCCACAGCACCATCCACGAATTCGTGCCCAGCTCCCGTATCGGCTGGTACGGCGAGAGGACCAGTGGCTCGCGTACCATACCTGGCTGCTCCAGCCGCGCTGCGAGCGGAGCACCTACGTGGTGATGGAAGAGACTGGCACTGGCGCCAACCCAAAGAAACTCGCCGATTCCAATCCTGGCCACATGCACCGCGGTCACGATCTGTGGAACGCAAGTCTCAAGTTCCTATGCGAAAGCACCCAGGACTAAACGAGAGCTGCTGACGGCAAGAGCGACGCCGTCCATCGTTGAGACAATCAATTTCTAGACTCTCGAAATGAACGACATGTACCTCTTGCGACTGGGCAAACGCCGGAGCAATGGCGTCATTCCGAAGAGGCCCTTCCGGTCACCTAACGATGATGCAACGTCTCGGGCTCTCGTTGAGGGGCACACGATTGCTCACCTTGAACGGGAATGCTGATACCGGTTCGGGATATACCTATGGCGCGGTACGGTAGTACCCCGTCCCGGCGACCTGGTGCACTACACAGAAAACGGGCCTATTGCGCGCACGGGTAACTCCGCGGACGCCGACGGTGGCGGAATGGTCGTGTGGAACGGACCGACGACGGTCGCGAACAGCGCCTTTTCCAACAACTCCGACCAGGGCCTCCCCATCCCTGACACCCTGCCAGGCGTCCTGGTCGCCCCAGCCGACTTCCTCGGACCCGGCAGCAATAACCCGACTTTCACAACGACGCACTCCACGTACAGCTAGGCGACCGACAGAGCGAGCGGGGGTGGCGGCGCACGCGACCCCCGATTCGCACTTCGGATCTGGCAGGAGGGCGCCGGCGCCTTCTGGTACATATCTGGGCATTCGGCCTGTATCGCCGCTGATACGGGGCGACCGCTTTGCGGCGCGTCATTAGAGGTTGGCACTGATCAAAAGCGCCCCAGAACGCGCCCGGTCCGCCGCTGAGGGTGACACCGAGGTGCCGGTCTGCCACGATCGCGAATGCCCTCGAACCAACGATCGGATCACCCTCAGTGCGTCGTGGATTTCGAAGAAGTGCTCCCAAGCCCAGCCACGCTGCCGTCCGGTTGTGCGGGCCTCAGGCGCAGGTGAATGAAGCAGGGCGCAGTCATCAATTCCTGGAAGGAAGCCGGATCTCGCTTCTGTAGCTCCGGCTTCGGCCTGGCTTCTACCAGCCGATCAATAAGGAAACCCGCCTCACTGATGGCGGCGGTGGCCGCAGTAAGTGGGCGACGCCAGAAGGTGACCGTATATGGCTTGACCCACTCCTCTGAGACCTGAATGAAGGCGAAGTAGTCCTCAGGAGAATGGTTTCTCCAGTCCCACGCCGGGTGATGTATGGACATCACCGCCGAGCCGGCAGGTCGGAGCACTCTGTGAAGCTCACGGAGCGGCGCGACCCAGTCGCGCACGTAGTGGAACACGAGCGACGCCACCACCAGATCCACGCTTGCGTCTTCCAGGAACGTAAGTGGCTCAGCTAAATCGTGGTGATGCAATTCCGCTCTATCGCCGATCCGCGACCGGGCGATCTCAAGCATGGCTGCGCTCAGATCGCACGCCACCACTTCAGCGCCGTGAGCAACGAGCCATTCGGTCAACGGCCCGGAACCGCAGCCGACTTCCAGAACCCGCTTGCCGTTGACGTCTCCAAGCATCGCTATCGTCGCTGGGCGTTCGTAGAATTCGTTGGCGGCACCGTTGGCATTGTGGCCGTCGTACTCGACCGCCATCGCGTCATATTCCGTTGCGGTACGCACTGAGTCCTGGTTCGTCACTCAGGACAGGGTACTCAGCGCACCCGAGGACCGGTGCCGTAGCTACCCTTGCCCCACTTGCTGAACTGTCCTACCTTCCAGGCGGCTGTGGCCAGTCTGTTGCCTCGGGACATGACGTGAGCCGCCCAGGGCGCGCAGAAGGGGCCCGAAGGCCCCTTCGCACGATGTTGCCCTTCCTTGACTGGCAAGGACGATACCAGTCCAGATCGGAAGACGACCGTTCTTGAGTAGCGCCCTGGAACTGGATGTCTGCCCTTCCTTGACTACGAAGGCGCACCGGGTTCGATTCCCGGCCGGGGCGCCCCACCCGAGGGTCGGGCTGCTGGTGGCTGGTCACCATCGAGAAGGCAGCCCGACTCTCCGGGGTATCAGATGCGCTGCGACCCTGCGATCTGGGGCACCCGGCCTATGGGACAGCTACTGACGGAGCGAACGCCACCAGGGCTACGCCGCTACGCGGCGCCACATGGCTGAGTGTTTTGTGATCGCCGACTGGCACAAGACCATCTCAAATACCCCTTATTCGGCATGCTGACCGCGTCGAGACTTTCGTAGAGGCTCTGCACGGGCTGAGGGGGGCGCCATGGACCACCACTGTTCAACTTTGTTGAGGGCTGGCGTTGGGTTGGGAGTGCTCCTGACTTTCGTCTGCGTGCTGGCGACGCCAGCTGCAGCGAAACCCCAAGACAAAGTCACCATCTGTCACGCCACCAGCTCGGTAAGCAACCCGTATGTTCAGAACACAGTCAACGAGAACGCGATCGTGCAGCCGAACGGGACACCGACTGGCCACGGAGAACACACCGGCCCCGTCTATCCCGAGCGGGGCTGGGGCGACATCATTCCGTCGTTCGAGTACAACAACGACAACGGTGGAACCTCGATCTACCCCGGGCTCCACTGGACCACGGACGGTCAGGCGATCTGGAACGGCGGGTGTCTGGTTGTGATCACGGAGCCGCCGGTGTCGCCGGAGACGACCACAACAACAACGCAGCCAGAGGTCACGACGACCACGTCAGCTTCCACCACGACGACCGCCAAACCGGGTACTACGACGACGCACCCGGGGAGCACAACTACGACGCTGCCACCCACGACTACCCCGACTACAGCCCCGCCCTCTGAGGTTCCCCCGCCGATCACCGATCCCGGAGGAGGCCTAGAGATCGCACCCCCTGCCGCGGCAATAGTCGTGGACCCGGGCCCCGTCGTCGTCACGCTCGGGATGCTGTCAATATCACAACGCGTCTCTCTTGAGGCAGAGGTCGACGCATCTGCGCCCCCGACCACGACGACAACGCAACCCATAGGGCCGCTGCCGCACACGGGACTGAACGTAACGGGAAGGACCCTTACCGCGCTTGCACTGATCCTGGCCGGCGCCCTGCTTGTCAGGCGATCGCGTCGACCTTCGCGCCGTGAAACCAAATGATTCCGCCATCTGTTTCGGTAGCCCGAAAGTGCCGTACAGCCGCACCCCGAAACACGCCTGGAGCCGAGAAACGCCGCAAGCCGCACGAGCACCGCCATCACGGGTGTACAGCCCGGGGGCTGGCTGGAGACCCAGTCCGGGATGGACCGCCGCAAATGGTCAGGCGGCGAGCCGGGCGGGGGCTCAAAAGGTGGAGCGCCCCTGAGGGTTAGACCCGATCGAGCTCCAGCATCGTGATGGCGTTGCCGCGGAGGATCTTGTAGGCGGTCTGCTCATCGAGGCCGGCGCACAGCTTCTCGATGTAGGCCTCGGAGTACGGCCACGTCGTGTCGGTGTGCGGGTAGTCGGTCTCGAAGCAGATGTTGTCCTCGCCCACCTCCTCGAGTGAGTGCAAGCCGTGGCGATCGGCGGTGAAGCAGCCGAAGATGCGGCCGTAGTACTGCGTAGAGGGCGGGACGGGGATGCGGTCCTTGGTGTGCATCCAGGAGTTGTGCTGCTCCCACACCGTGTCGGCCCGCTCGAGGACGTAAGGGATCCAGCCGATCTGGCCCTCGGAGTAGGCGAGCTTCAACTTCGGGAACCGCAGCAGGTTGCCCGAGAAGAGCCAGTCGGCCAGGGAGGCCATGGCGTTGTTGAAGCCGAGGGTACCGCCGACTGCGGGGTGGCTGTCGGGCGACGCGATGGGGTTGGACGACGACGACCCGACGTGCATGCAGATGGTGACGCCGTAGTCGTTGCAGACCTGGAGGAGCGGGTCCCAGTAGTCGGTGTTGATGCTGGGGAGACCGAGGCGGGTCGGGATCTCGCTGAAGGCGATGGCCCGGACGCCCCGCTCGGCGTTCCGCTTCGTCTCGGCCGCCGCGAGCTCGACGTCCCACAAGGGGATGAGGCAGAGCGGGATGTTGACGCCGTTGGTGGGCGCACACCACTCCTCGACCATCCAGTCGTTGTTCGCCTTGACACAGGCGAGGCCGAGCTCCTTGTCGTCGCCCTCGTAGAACGTCTGGCCGCAGAAGCGCGGGAACGTCGGGAACGGGAGCGAGCCGTCCGTGTAATTGAGCGCCAGGTCCTTGACGCGCTCGTCCCGGTCCCAGCAGCCCTTGCGCATGTCGTCGTACGTGATGGCGGTCATCGTCATCTGGGTGCGGTCGAAGACGATGTCGCCCTTGCCGTCCTCGGTGACGGAGGCGGCCGGGATGGCGACGAACTTCTTGTGGACGTAGATCAGCTGATCGTCGTAGTACCAGGCGTCCCCCCACTCGCCGTCGGGGTCCTCGTGCATGTCGTACTTGGCGCCCGAGAGGTGTTTGAAGCTCCCCCACTGCTTGCGTTCGACCCGGGGGCCGCGGTCCCGCCACTTCTTCGGCAGCCAGGTCTGCCAGACGTGGGGCGGCTCGACGACATGGTCGTCGACGCTGATGATTCTGGGCAGTGCCATGACTTCCAGGGTACCTGACACCTGACACGAACGTCAGGGAAGAGGGCAGCCCTCGGGTGCAGACGGACCGGGGTTGCAATTGCCTCAGATTGCGCCAGGCGGGCCTCTCTCGGGCAGTTATCGAGGTGGATGCCTTAGTTGCGGCAGGCCTGATTGAACAAGAGAGCGGCGAGACTCCTGGGGGTGGCTGCGTTGTCCCTGGTGGCGGCCTCGTGTGTCGCGCGTCGGCCCGTACCTGAGCGCGAGCTCGAATGGTGGGACGGAGTCGTCGCGAACGGCTGGGGCCCGATGGAGCGACGACGACCACGATCGCGGCTGCCACAGCAGGCGCGTCGACTGGTACGGGCGCGTCCTCGGTCGGTCCAGCGGTGAGGACGGCCGCCGGCACGAGTCACGCCGCCGCGGTCGGCGGCGCAGCGGCGGGCTCGACGCCGGCGCCGGCATCGATCGTCACGCCCACCTCGGCCGGCTTCAACTTCTCCCCCGTCGCCGAGGCCGCCGACTGCACCGGGCCGGCTGGCTCGATGGCAGTTCGCTGCCGTAAGGAGGCGTTAGATGCTTGACCTATCGAGTGAGGTCCGCAGTCCCGACGAGGGCCGCCGGGAAGACGGAGGCGGCAAGCAGGGCGGCGACCACACCCAAAAAGCGCATCGCGAGGGACGGCTGGACCTGCGCAACAGCTGGCAGGTGGTCGCCGGGGCGATGCTGATCCCGCTCGGGGTCGTCTTCATCTTGATCGGGTGGTACGGGACGGCGCACGCCCGGGTCGTCCAGCAGCAGATCCCCTACATGGTGAGCGCCTGCTTCGTCGGGTCCGCTGCATGGTGGTGGGAAGCTTCCTGTTCTGGGGACGACACTGGCTGTACCGCCTCTACGACCAGGCCGACCCGCACTACGAGGAGCAACAGCAGATGCTCGAGCTGATCGCCGCCGCGCTGGCGGGCCGGCGGTACGACGGTCCGGCCGGAGATGTCGACATGGACATGGACGTCTCGTCGGCCCGCTACGCGACGGCGTCGGGGACGGTGTACCACCGCTCCGACTGCGCGGTGATCGCACACCATCCCGACGACCTGCGCGTGCTCGGGCCGGACGGGCGGGCCGGCATGCGGCCCTGTCAGATCTGCTCGGCGGGCTGAGCGAAGGCTGGTGAAGCACTCACCGGCGAATCAACCCCGTCCCAACAAGACGGAACGTGGTTGCTCGTCTCCATTTGGACGTATCCAAGGATGCATACTTTGTCGCACGAGTCAGGGTACAGACATGGCCCAGATCGGATCATCCTCTGATCGTCCGTACCATCAGGGACGAAGAAGTCTGCAACAGCAATTGAGTCGAGGGACTGAATCTGGCGGGTCATTGACAAGCCTGACGCAGATATTTCGCGACAGCAGTTTGCGCGGTGATGACCGGAAACTTCGAGCCAAGCTGGGTCTGCCACCAGTGCAGTAGCGGGTGGCCCCTCTCAGTGCGGCCGTCGAATGCGAAGTCGGTTGTCTGACAGCGCCACGGTGAAACGGCCTTCGGGAGACACGTCGAGCAAGAGGCGACGAAGATCCCGGACGAATTCGTCCAGGCGATCTCCGAAGAGGTGAGGGGCTGTTGACGAGGTAGAGAGAACCCAGGCCACCACCTCCTCGACCGAACGTTCGAGGACCCGGTCGTCCGGCACGACCACGAGTTCCTCGGGCGCGAACCCGGCCGCCTGGAACACCGCGTCCTCCCCATCGGGCGAGGTGTTCCGGAACCCTTGACCGGCACGGCGGTCCGGACCGAGCCAGCGGCGACGCAGCTCATCAATGGCCGCCTCGGGGATCGGAGGATATGGCCCGCTCGGGGGCACCTGGCTCGGCGGGCTGGTGTGCCAGAGGTCGACCTGGACGACGGCACCATTGGCATCGAGCATTTGCCGTACGGCCGAGGCCACCCGTGGTCGGTCCATCCAGTGGAACGACTGGGCGAAGCTGATCACGCGGAACGTGCCAAGGGATCCGGGAAGATCCTCGGCTCGCATCTGGATCCAGCTGGCATTCGTTCTTTGTTCCTCCGCGGCAGCGCGTTGGGCCTCAGCCAGCATTCCGGGATCCGGGTCGAGTCCAACACTGAACTCGAAGAGGTCGGCGAAGTGCAGAGCGACGGTGCCAGGCCCGCAACCGACGTCGAGGAGACGCCCCCGACCATCTAAGTGGAGGTGCTCGGTGAGCGCATCAGCCAGAGCAAGGGCATAGGGTTTGCGCCCCTGCCGGTAGTAGGCGGCGGTGCCCTCGAACACGGTCTCGTCCCAGGCCCAGTCCTCCCAGCCATGGCGCTCCGCCATGCGCTCAGTGTGGCAGACCTTTCAGGCGAGCGACGCCCCATGAGACGCCGTCGGCGATACTGGCCCGTGGCTCTCCAGCAGCAGGTCATCACTGTGGGCGGCGCCAATCGCTCCTACCTCGTCGCCGAGCCCTTATCGGGCGCGCCAGTCTTGGCGGTCATCATGAGCCTCCACGGCACCCGCTCGACCGCGGCGAACCAAGCACGCCTGTCCGGTTTCGAGCAGCTGGCCCAAAGCGCAAGCGCCGTCGTGGTATTTCCCCAGGCATCGAGCCGATCCGAGCCGGCTACGAGTGGGATCCCAGCTGGGACGTCGACCACATTACTGCGCTCGCCACCGAGCTCCTGAGGCGACATCGGACGCCTCGCAGTCGTGTGATCGTGACGGGGATGTCCGGCGGTGCTCGGTTGTCGAGCGTTTTCGCCAGCATTCACCCTGAGCTCGTCCAGGCGATAGGCGCGGTGGCGGGGCTGCGCTCGCCTGTCGTCCCGCTACACCGGTCGGTCCCAATCCTGTCGTTCCACGGCACCAGGGACAGGATCAACCCGTACGGGGGCAGCGGCACACAACGTTGGAACGAGAGCGTCCCCTAGGCCGCCCGGGCATGGGCGCTCTCCAACGGCATCACCGCTCCAGCGACGGAAGTAGCGGTGAGCCGACGCTGACCCGGACGAGCTACGGGGCGGAGGGCCAGCCAGGCGAGGTGACGCTGTGGACGTCATGGGGGGCCGGTCACACGTGGCCCGGGGCGCATCTCGGGCTGATGCTGAGCCTCTTCCTCGGCCGTACGTCCGGAGAGATCGACGCCAGCAGGTCGATCTGGGAGTTCGGGCTCCGTCACGCCGACGATCCGTAACGGCTACGAGCCAGAACGATCGAGGACGTCCAGGTCTGGATCTCCGCCGTCCCTCACGTCACCGTCAAATATCCAGGTTCGCTGGTCGGTGGACGTCCAGCACTCTCGGGCGACGCAAGCGATATCGGGCGATCCCGGTTCACTTTGGCGCGGCACTATGGCAGGCGGCGCTCAAGGAGTGCTATGAGGGTGTGCATGATGACGTCTGGGATTACAGCAGCGCTGCCGGCACAGGATCTGAGCCGAGCCAAATCGTTCTCCATCGAAAGAGTAGGACTCCATGCGGTCGAGTCCCACTTTCTCGAGGCGAGCGATGGGCGGGTGAGCCTCACGGTTGGTGATGGTGTCAACCAGCTCGTCATCTATCCCGCCCACGCGAGGTCGACTGGAGAGTTCACGCAGGCCGTACTTCAGGTCACGGACGTGCGCGCTGCCGTCGAAGACATGAGGGGCCGGGGCGTGCAGTTCGAGGAGTACAACACGGCTGAAACGCGGTCCGAGAACGGCATCGCTCGGACGCCGGATGGACGCGAGGGGGCGTGGTTCAAGGACTCAGAAGGCAATTTGGTCGGCGTCGTGAGCGCCTTCGCCGGCTAAGGACTGGAGCAAACCCGCATCCGCCACACTGAGGAGCTCACCGAGCCAGGCGCTGGCCACAGCACGTAGTGCAAAGGTGCGGACGTTTTCACAGGAGATCGAGCTGAATCGAGGAAACCATGGCAACCGTGAGTGTTCGCTATATCGTCGATGATGTCGACGAGGCCATTGCCTTCTACTGTGAACGGCTCGGCTTTGAAGAAGTGATGCATCCCGCACCCACTTTCGCCATGCTCTCTCGCGGTGATCTTCGCCTCGTGCTCAGCGCGACCGGTGGCGGGCCCGGTGGTGGTCAGGCGATGCCCGATGGATCGATGCCACAGCCCGGAGGATGGAATCGATTCACCATCGAGGTCCCTGATATCTCATCCACGGTGCAGGAGCTGCGCGACAATGGTGCCCGGTTCCGGAACGAGATCGTGACGGGTGTGGGGGGAAAGCAAATACTGCTCGAAGATCCCTCGGGCAATCCGATCAAATTGTTCGAACCAATTCTCCCTGAGGCATCACTGCGGCCCTCGTAGGACCACGGGTGTCGTCCGGGCGCTCGTGATCAAGAGTGGTGTTTGAAACCGCTGCCCAGGCGGTACCAGACAGGAGGTACGGGACTTCTGGAAGGCTCCTGACGGCCCGTAGGTTTCCCAGCTCGCCGAACGGCGTCAGCCACTTGTAAGCCCCGTCGACGGGTCGATCTCGATCCTGTCGAAGTTCACCCAGGGCAATTCGATGGGCGACCGGCCGATGGTGCCCTGCATGATCGACCGAACGACATCGCCGAGAAGAGCCGGCAGGACGCGTTCGTTCGTGGTGTCGAGCTCTTCGATCGTCCACCATCGCCATGCTGCGTGGAGCTCGTGCTCAAGAGGCTCCCATCCCGCAGTCGATAGCTCGAAACGATCCGTACGCCACACGAAGAAGGAATCCACCGAGTAGAGGGACTGGCCGCGGAAAGTCCACTCGCCCCGACAGGTGGCGACGGGCTCGCCCAACTCTGCCGGATCAACGACCACGCCCGTCTCCTCAGCAAGCTCGCGCGCTGCGGCTCCGCCAAGTGCTTCGTTCGGCTCGACCCCTCCGCCCGGAGTGATCCAGAGCGGGGGTCTGGGGTCATGAGGGTCTTCGATCCGGAAAAGCAACACGCTGCCGGTCCTGTCGATGACGATTACGCGTGCCGACGGCCGTTCGAGAGGCGTGCCCATCGTCCCATCGTGACCGACCGGGAGTCCTCACGCACGACGGGAGCGTCAGGCAGCCCCCATATAGGTTCATCGACCAAAGTCTCCGCGGGTCGCCCCGTCGCCAGAACGGTTGGGCAGTTGGGCACCAAGGGGGCATCTGCGACGATGGGCCTAGCGACCTGCCCAGCGTCGCAGCGTTTGCCCGCACAAACGCACACGATCGGAGAGTGGCATGGCTGAACTGGTTCCGGTAACCGAGCTGAGCGCCTTCAGCAGCCCGAATGCGACACCGACGGCGTGGTCTCTGGCTCGGGATGAGCTGGCAGGCGCCGAGGTGTATTGGCTTTCGACCGTTCGACCTGACGGCCGCCCACATGTCACGCCCCTGTTGGGAATCTGGCTCGAAGGGGCTCTGTACTTCTGTACTGGAGCAAACGAACGGAAAGCGAAGAACCTCTCTGCAAACTGTCATTGCATCCTTACAACGGGCCAGAGCACTCTCCACGGTCTTGACCTCGTGATTGAGGGAACGGCGGAAGGTGTGATCGACCATGCCGAGCTTGGACGCATCGCCAACACCTACGAGTCGAAGTACGGACCGCATTTCGTTGCACCAGATGGAACGTGGTCCGGCCTGGGTGACGCCATTCGGCGAGCAGAGGTTCTGGTCTATCGCGTCGCACCCGAGACCGGCTTTGGATTTGGTAAAGGAGAAAGGTTCAGCGAAACACGCTGGAGCTTTTAGCTTCGCCCTGTCACCGTCCGCCGGGTCGGGGTGACGATTCGTAGGTCGGTCCGTCCGTTTTTGGTCGCACGACTCGTCGCCCGTACGATTGGAGAATGCCGTCCCTCTACGAATTCGCAGGTGGCGAGGAGGCGCTCCACCGCCTCGAAGACGCCTTCTACCGCAGCGTCCTCAAGGACCCGCTGCTCCAGCCGCTTTTCGGAGCGGGCCAGCCCCAGCATGTCGATCACCTCACCGCTTTCACCGCCGAATCGTTCGGTGGTCCCGACCGTTTCACCCGAGAGCTCGGTTTTGCCCATTTGATCAATGTCCACCGACATCTTCAGATCACCGAAGAGCAACGACAAAGGTTCGTGGACCTGTACGTGGCAGCCATGGACGCGGCAGACCTTCCCGACGACGAGGACTTCCGGGAGGCCGTCCGATCACATGTGGAGTTCGGCTCGAAGGTTGCCATGCAGAACTCGCATGCCGAGACCGATGACGAGCTTCACCCCTTCCGCGAGGTTCCTCGATGGAATTGGTCTGGAGACGACTAAACAGCCAGTCAGAGTGAGACCCTGTTCGCCGAGCTGGGGAGTGCCCCAGTCCGAATCCACTTATGGGCTAGTGCTTCTGTCCCGTGAAATTCATTCGCGGCGGGTGGCCGACGTGCTGGTGAGGTGGGTTTGTATCAGCTTCGCGCTTAGCTCGGAATCTACGAGCCAGGGACCATGTCCTCCGCGCACTTCGTGAAACGTCGCGGTTGGCAGTTGCTCGATCAAGGTTCGGGCACGGTCCGCGGAAAAGTAGGGGGCGTGAGTTCCCCAGATGAACATCATGGGAACTGAGATCGCGGCGAGCTGCTGGGTCGTGAGGACGCTCTCGGCGCGAGGTCGCCGGAAGTGGTCGATCGCGTACATCAGCGTGTTCACGGTTCTCGCGTTCCCCGGTCGACGGGCCGACAGGCGTAGCGCTTCGATGAGCCAGTCCGGCGCGCCGGCAACCTCTGCTGAACCGAGGCCCTGGGCGAGAAGGTGTCGATAGACGGGGCGCGGGCTGGGTGAGCGCAAGACAGCCAACCCGAGTCCGCGGACGGTCAGCAGCGACAGCGGCATCCGTACACGGGCGCCCGGAAGCGCGACGGCGGGCTCTCCGATCGCGATCAGGCTCGAGATCCGACCAGCGCCGGTTGCCGCATACCAGAGCGCAAGCATTCCGCCGAGCGAGTGCCCCACGACGGGCGCTTCCTCAAGTCCGAGCGCGTCGAAGATGTCCTCGATCAACTGGTGCGCATCCTGGCGGACATGATCACGTCGATAGGAGGCGGGGTCTGAGAGACCGTGCCCGGGAAGGTCGATAGCGAGCAGTTTGCGGTCAGGGAGCGCGGTGAACAACGGCGCCCAGGCTGCAGCGCTGAGCGAAACGCCGTGGAGCAGAATCACTGGCGGGCCGCTGCCGCTTGCAAGCAGCCGCACGCGCCCGCCAGTGTGAGCGAGGTCGAGAAAGGACTCGTCAACCTCCGCTCCGACGGTATGGAATAGGCCGGCCTCGGCCTCATGGATGCGGTCTTCGAGAGTCATGAGCGGATGCGCCTTCCTTTCACTTGATGCCGATCTGTCCAGAGCTCGTTGGGATGGCAGCCACGTCGGCCAGCCAGGTCCGCACCGCCCGCTCGTCGTTGCGAGTGAGACCGGCGAGCGCTGCCTGCTCAATCACGCGCACGCGGTCTGTTGCGGCCTTGAGGGTCTTAAGGCCCCGGCCTGTCGGACGGATAAGGACGACCCGCTGGTTCTTTGGTCTCCGCTCGAGCAGACCAGCGGTCTCGAGCCACTGGACAGCGGAGTGCATCGTCTGCCTCGTGACCTGAGTGATCCGCGCCAGTTCAGAAGTCGAGAGCTCAGGTCGCGATTCGAACACGCTGAGGATGACGTAATCCTGCGCGGACAGCCCCAAATCCTCCAGAGCATCCTCGAGTGCAGCGCGGAACCGTTGGTGGGCGAGTCGAAACAGGTAGCCCAGGTTCGCCTCCGGTCCAGGACCATGTGCCAGGGCGTCTGCCATCTGATCAATCATAGCAGAATGTCAGTGTACCTGACAACTAAGAATATCGGGACCCAGCATCTGGGAAGAAGGCGGGTACCGAGCGTGCTGAGGGTGCCTCCCCTTCGCCGGGACGGGGTGCCACCATGCGGCA
>CAVUWK010000012.1:0-6672 GCA_963745175.1 uncultured Acidimicrobiaceae bacterium | reverse complement strand
AGTCTGAGGTTCCATAGTTTCTGGGACACGATGTGTCAGCAATTCTGGGACACCCGTTCTGAGGTGGTTCCGTGGAGCTGGCCCAATACTGCGTCAACGCCGTGCTGATCGAGGGCCGCTCTGTGCGGGCGGTGGCCTCGGCGACCGGGCGCTCGAAGTCCTGGGTCCAGCGCCACGTCTCCCTCTACCGAGAAGGCGGCGACCAGGCCCTGGTGCCGCTGCGGCGAGGGCCCAAGGTGCCGGCCAACCTCACCTCGGCCGTTCTCGAAGATCGGATCGTGGCCCGGCGTAAGGCCTTGGCAGAGGACGGCCTCGACGCCAGGGCCCGGACCATCGCCTGGCACCTGAGCCAAGAGGGGGTCGAGGCGCCTTCGCTCTCGACCATCCACCGGGTGCTGCGGCGCCGTGGCTTCGTGACGCCTCAGCCCCAAAAGCGACCTCGCTCGAGCTGGATCCGTTTCGAGTCAGACCTGCCCAACGAGACGTGGCAGTCCGACATGACGCACTGGCATCTGGGAGATGGCCAACCGGTCGAGATCATCAACTTCGTCGACGACTACTCGCGCGCCGCGCTCTCGAGCGTGGCCGTTCCCGTCGCCACGGCCCCCGAGGTGGTGCGGGTTTTCTACGAAACGGCGGCCCTTTGGGGCCTTCCGGCCTCGGTGCTCAGCGACATTCAAGCTGGGTGCTGTCCGTGGGATCCCCGAGCTGGCCGGCCGGCGGCGTGAGGATCTTGGGTGACCGGCGCCTACCCGTCGTCGTTGCTGAGCGATCGGAGCGTTCATGTGTTCGACTCCTTGCCTGTTGGGCACGAGGCGGGTGGGAGCAACGCCGAGGTCGTGAACCGTCCTATTAAGAACTCGGCGACCGACACAGTCGGATCCCTGTTAGCGAATGTCCGGCACGACACCTCCTCGACGCTGCCACCTGTCGGTTATCACCAATGACAAAGGAGGATGCGTGCAGAAGTTGACCCTGGGCATCGACGTCGCCTGTCGAGCAGCCCACCAAGGCACCCTGGCCGATGCGTCGGGGAACTTCATCTGGAGTGCCCGAAAGTTCAGAACGATCCCGGAGGATCTCGAATCGCTGTGGAACATGCTCCCATCCGACGCCGAGATCACCGTGGTGATGGAGCCGACTCGGAATGCCTGGGTGCCCCTCACGGCGTGGTTCCGCCGTCAGGGAGCGACTGTCATTTTGGTGCCGCCCGAACAATCGTCAGACCTGCGGGACTACTACTCCAAACACACCAAGTCTGATCGATTGGATTCGCGGATCCTTGCCCGGTTGCCCCTGTTGCACCCCGAAGGCCTGCGGCCGGCCGAGGGGTTGGGGCCGGCTGATCCGATGCGTCGAGCCACCAAACTCAGGGCCAGCTTGGTGAAGCGGCGCACCATGGTCATCGCCCGCCTCGACGCCTACCTAGAGCTGATGAGCCCGGCCTGGCACGCCGTCTTTGGGACCCACACCTCGTCGAATACGCCTTTGAGGTTCTTGGCGGCCGGCTATGCCGACCCTCATACGCTGCGGCGATTGGGCCGAGCCCGCTTGGTCAAGTTCCTGTGGCGCCATTCACGCGGTGCCTGGGGAGAGCTTGAGGCGGCTCGCCTCCTCGACGCCGCTGCTCAGACCCTTTGGCTCTGGGAGGACGAACTCGACTACGGCGAGTTAGCCGATGACATCGCAGCGGAAGCACGCTTGGCCCTCCAGCTCACGGTGGAGATCCACGAGCTCGACCAGCGCATCGCCATGTTCCTTCATGCACTCGATCCGGCGGGCATCATGACTTCGGTGCCCGGAGTCGGCGCGGTCAACGCCGCACAGATCCTGGCCCGCCTGGGCGATCCCAACCGCTTCCGCTCCCTGGCCGGCGTCCGTTCCTTCAGTGGCCTGGTCCCATCACTAGATGCCTCTGGAGTGAACGGCCGCCACGGTCCACCGACCAAGTCTGGTGACGCCCCTTTGCGAGAAGCGCTCTTCAGTGCAGCTAACGCGGCACGAAGGATCGACCCCACCTTGGCCGCCCGCTACCACCGCCTCATGGTCCAAGAAGGAAAGCACCACAACTCCGCCCTGTGTCACATCAGCACCGTCCTCCTCTCTCGAATCGTTGCCTGTTGGCGGCGAGGCACGCCCTACGTCATCTGCGATGTCGACGGCACAGCACTCTTGCCCGACCAAGCGAGGCGCATCGTTCTCGAGCGCTACCACGTCTCAGAGGATCTCCGGGCCCGACGACGGACGGGCGGGAAGGGGACGGGCCGGCGAAGCAAGGAGTCGCAGAGCGCTCCGTCGACCGGCCCGTCCGGCTCCGAGATTAGAGCCGGAGCCGCTTGACATCGCTTAAGAACTCAACGGTGCCATTTATACAACCGCCTACCGGGGCAGCCACAGCGGCATGGAGATCGAGCTCGCCTCCTTGGGCATCACCTTCAAACACGGCAAGCCCTACCATCCCCAGACCCAAGGAAAGGTCGAGCGCTTCCACCTCACGCTCAAGAAGTGGCTGGCAAAGAAACCGGCGGTGGCCACCTTGGCCGAGCTCCAGGCCCAGATCGACCGCTTCGTCTTCATCTACAACGAGGAACGCCCCCACAGCGCCCGGGGTTGCCCGCCCATGGAGGCCTGGCGCGCCCTCGACAAAGCTGTCATCGAGATCGACGGACAGCCGTTGTTGGCCCACACCCGGGTCCGCCGGGACCGCGTCGACCAGACGGGCTGCTTCACCTTGCGCTATCGATCCAAGCTCCACCACGTCTTGGTGGGACGAGCACACAAGGGCGAGCGCGTCCTGGTCTTGGTGGCTGACCTCGACATACGTGTGATCGACGAAAACGGGGTCACCTTGCGACACCTCGAACTCGACCCATCGGTCGACTATCAGGGACGCGTCAGAGATATCGTCTGAGGGTTCACCTGTCCCAGAAAACCTGACACATCACACAAGCGCCCCCGGCAGGACTCGAACCTGCGCCACCGGCTCCGGAGGCCGGTGCTCTATCCGCTGAGCTACGGGGGCGGGAGTTGCATGAGCAAGGGGACGATCGTACTCGGCGCCTGGCGACAGCCCTCCCCGCTCTGACGGTACGGTCGAATGCTGCCGTATCCTGCATCTCCATGCCGCCGGACCACGATGTCGCCACTGCACCGCTGGAGCGGCATCTCCTGCCTCGTTCGGCATCGGTCGACGAGCGGGGCCACCTCCACGTCGGAGGCATCGACCTCCTGGAGCTCGCCGCGCAGTTCGGCACCCCGCTCTTCGTGTACGACGAAGATCACCTGCGTCAGGCCTGCCGTGAGGCGGTCGCGGCCTGGGGCGACGGCGTTGCCTACGCCACCAAGGCCTTCTTGTGCCGCGCCATGGCGCGACTCGTCCACGAAGAGGGCATGCACCTCGACGTCGCGTCCGGTGGCGAACTCCACGTCGCGCTCTCGGCTGGCGTCCCGCCGGAGCGGCTCATCCTTCATGGCAACAACAAGTCGTCGGAAGAGCTGGCCACGGCCCTGAAGCACGGGGTCGGCCGGATCGTCGTCGATTCGTTCGACGAGATCACCCGCCTCGGTGGACTGCTGGAGTTCTCGTCGCCGCCAGGACCGGACCGGCCCAAGGTCCTCGTGCGGGTGACGCCGGGGATCGAGGCGCACACCCACGAATTCGTGCGCACCGGGCAGGAGGACTCGAAGTTCGGGTTCTCCGTCTCCTCCGGCGCGGCGGCCGAGGCCGTCGCCGCGCTCGAGCTCATGCCCGCGGTCGAGCTGGTGGGGATGCACGCGCACATCGGCAGCCAGGTCTTCGAGGCATCCTCGTTCGAGCAGGCGGCCGAGGTGCTCGGCGCGTTCTTCGCCCCGTTCGATCTGCCCGAGTTGGTGGTGGGGGGTGGCCTGGGTGTTCCCTACGTTAACGGCGAGTCGGCTCCGAGCCAGGCGGCCTGGGCCGAGGCCACGCTGCGTGCCTGCGCCCGGGCGGGCGTGGGCCCGGCCACACGGATTTCGGCAGAGCCGGGGCGCTCCATTGTCGCCACCGCCGGCATGACCCTGTACACGGTGGGGACGGTGAAGTACCTCCCGGGGATCCGGACCTACGTCAGCGTCGATGGCGGGATGAGCGACAACCCGCGGCCCGTCCTCTACGGGAGCGGCTACGAGGCCTTCCTCCCGCGTGCCGTGGGGGCGTCACGTCCCCGCCCGGCGCGCGTCGTCGGCAAGCACTGCGAGAGTGGCGATCTCGTGGTGCCCGACGCCTACGTGCCCGAGGACCTCGAGGTAGGCGACGTCCTGGCGACGCCCGTGACCGGCGCCTACGGGTACGCCATGGCCTCCAACTACAACAAGGTGCCCCGCCCGGCCGTCGTGTTCGTGGCAGGCGGCGACGCCCGGGTGGTCGTGCGCCGCGAGACCCTCGACGACCTCCTCGGCCTCGACGCCTGAACCGGCGGCGGCGACCCTCGTCTCGGTGTCGTGGTGGCACCACTCGGACGACGTGTGCTCGACCGACCGTTGACTGCCACCAGCATGTATGGGCAGTCAGGAGCGCGGCAGCTTGTACCGTTTGGAGGTGACCGCCGACCAGGCCAACGTCCTCCCGCACGCCCACCAGGCTCCGACCGTGCGCGTCGGTCTGCTCGGCTGCGGCAACGTCGGGGGCGCCCTGGCCGAGATCCTGCTCACCCGCTCCGAGGACGTCGCCGCCCGTACCGGCATCCGCCTGGAGCTGGTCGCGATCGCCGTGGCCCATTCCGACCGACCCCGGCCGCTGGCCATCCCCGCCGATCTCCTCGGCACGGACGCCGCGGCATTGGTCGCGCGCGCTGACGTCGACGTCGTCGTAGAAGTCATCGGCGGCCTCCACCCCGCGCACGAGCTGGTCGAGGCTGCCCTGCGTAACGGCAAGCCCGTGGTCACCGCCAACAAGGCGCTCCTGGCCACGGCGGGCGCCGAGCTGGCCGAGGTGGCCGCGGCGGCGGGCGTGGACCTGCTCTACGAGGCGGCGGTCGCGGGGGCGATCCCCGTCATTCGGCCCCTCCGCGAGTCGCTCGCCGGCGAGCAGATCGTCCGGATCATGGGGATCGTCAACGGCACGACCAACTACATCCTCACCCGCATGGAGGAGGAAGGCGCCGATTACGACGTCGTGCTGCGCGAGGCGCAGGATCTGGGACTGGCCGAGCGCGACCCCACCGCCGACGTGGAGGGTCACGACGCCGCCGCCAAGGCGGCCATCCTCGCTGCGCTGGCATTCGGCAGTGATGTGGTCGACGCTGATGTGCACCGGGAGGGCATCAGCGCCATCAGTGCAGCCGACGTGGCCTACGCCAGTCGCCTGGGTTACTCCGTGAAGCTGCTCGCCATCGCCGAACTGATCGACGGCGGGCCCGAGGTCTCGGTCCGGGTGCACCCGGCCATGGTCCCCAAGACCCATCCCCTGGCCTCGGTGCGCGGTGCGTTCAACGCGGTGTTCGTCGAGGGCGCCGTCAGCGGCGAACTGATGCTCTATGGCCGCGGCGCCGGGGGCGGGCCCACGGCGAGCGCCATGCTCGGCGATCTCGTCGACGCCTCGCGCAACCTCCTGGCCGGCGCGCCCCGCCCGCGCCGAAGCGCACGAGCACGACCGTGTTCTCGCAGAGCGACATGCACTCGGCCTTCTACCTCAGCATGGACGTGGCCGACCGGCCCGGTGTCCTGGCTGCCGTGGCCAAGATCTTCGGGGACCACGATGTCTCCATCCGGGCCATGGAGCAGGTCGGGTTGGCCGAAGAGGCCCGGCTGATCTTCCTGACCCATGTCGCCCGCGAGGGGGACCTGCTCGCCACCATCGACGAGCTGCGCCGGCACCAGGCCGTGGACCGGGTCAGCGGGGTCCTCCGGGTCATCGGCGAGCGAGATGACGACAGGACAGGTGGCGCACCATGACGGCTGGCTGGCGCGGCGTCATGGAGGAGTACCGCGACTTCCTCCCCATCACCGAGAGGACCCCGGTCGTCACGCTGCTCGAGGGCGGGACGCCGCTGGTGCCGGCCCCCCGGCTCTCCGACGCGTCGGCGCGGCAGGTCTGGCTCAAGGTCGAGGGGGCCAACCCGACCGGCAGTTCAAGGACCGCGGCATGACCATGGCGATCTCCATGGCCGTGGACGAAGGGGCCAAGGCGGTCGTGTGCGCGTCGACCGGCAACACGTCGGCGTCGGCGGCGGCGTACGCGTCGCGGGCCGGCCTGGCCTGCGTGGTGTTGATCCCCGACGGCCACATCGCGCTGGGCAAGCTGGCGCAGGCGCTGATGCATGGCGCCCGGGTGCTGCAGGTGCGCGGGAACTTCGACGAGCTCCTCACCATCGTGCGCGATCTGCCGAACCACGTGCCGATCACGGTCGTCAACTCGGTCAACCCGCACCGGATCGAGGGGCAGATGACCGGCGCATTCGAGATCGTCGACGTCCTGGGCGATGCCCCCGACGTGCAGTGCATCCCCGTGGGCAACGCCGGGAATATCTCGGCCTACTGGCGGGGTTATCTCAAGTACAGGGAGGCGGGCAGGTCGACGAAGCTCCTCGAGCATGCTGGGGTTCCAGGCTGCGGGTGCAGCGCCCATCGTGCTCGGCAAC
The DNA here is from genome assembly GCA_963745175.1 of uncultured Acidimicrobiaceae bacterium. Classification (GTDB taxonomy): domain Bacteria; phylum Actinomycetota; class Acidimicrobiia; order Acidimicrobiales; family RAAP-2; genus Bog-473. The sequence goes on along the minus strand of CAVUWK010000012.1, from coordinate 73 downwards.
CCGGTGGACAACCCCGAGACCATCGTGACCGCGATCCGCATCGGGAACCCGGCCAGTTGGTACTCGGCCACGG
>CAVUWK010000011.1:0-116667 GCA_963745175.1 uncultured Acidimicrobiaceae bacterium | reverse complement strand
CGGTGCTGGCCGAGCCCAACCGGCGACGGCTGCTCGAGCTGCTGCGCGGGGCGAGCGCACGGTGACCGAGCTGGCGGCGCAGTTCTCCGTGACCCGTCCCGCCATCTCGCAGCACCTCGGCGTGCTGGCCGCCGCCGGCCTGGTGGAGGTCCGACAGGACGGCCGGTTCCGCCGCTACCGGCTGAATCCCGAGGGCATGGCGGCGCTGCGCAGCATTCTCGACGCCTTCTGGACATCCGAGCTCGAGCAACTCGTCGTTGCCGAGCCCCCGAGGAAAGGAAACCCGCATGACGATTGAGAAGACGGTCCTGGTCCCGCTCGACGCCGACCAGACGTTCGCCCTCCTGACCGAACCCGAGCGACTGCGGCGCTGGCAGACCGTCTCGGCCCGGGTCGACCTGCGGGCCGGTGGCGAGTTCCGCTGGACCGTGGTGCCCGGCGGCATCGCCGGCGGCACGTTCGTGGAGGTCGAGCCCGGCAAGCGGCTCGTTTACACGTGGGGCTGGGAAGGCGACGAGCAGCAGCCGCCCGGGACGACGACGGTCACGGTCACCCTCGAGCCGGCAGACGGCGGCACCACGGTGCGGCTCGTCCACGAGGGACTGACGCCCGAGCAGGAGGAGCAACACCATGTCGGCTGGGACCACTTCATGGAGCGACTGGCGGTCGCCGGCCGCGAGGGCGACACCGGGTTGGATCCGTTCGCCGTGCGCGACGCGGCGGCCTGGGACCAGCTCGGTGCGGCCGAGGCGTCACTCGCCATGTGCAGCTTCGTCCTCCGGCGCATGGGGCCCGGTGACGGGAAGGCACAGACGCCGTGTGCCAAGTACGACGTCGACCAGCTGACCGAGCACCTGGCCGGCTCACTGGTCAGCCTCGGCGGCTGCGTGGGCGTAGAGGTGACGCCGGACGAGGACGCCGAGCGCGAGGTGCGCATCGTGGACCTGGCCCAGCCCGTCCTCGAGGGGTGGCGCCGTCACGGCCTCGACGGCATGGTCACGCTCGGCAGCGGTGGCGAGTTCCCCGCCGAGGTGGCCTCCCGGATCTTGTCGCTGGAGCTGCTGGTGCACGCCTGGGACTTCGCCCGGGCCACCGGTCAGGAGCTGCCCGCCAACGACGGCCTGAGCACCTACGTGCTCGGCCTGGCCAAGGACGGGTTGATCCAGCCTGAGGCGCGCGACGGGGACAACTTCGCCGACGAGGTGACGTTGGGCCTCGACGCCGACCCGATGGCGCTGCTGGTGGCCTATACGGGCCGTCGTCCCTGAGTCAGACGGCGGGGTTCCCCCGCCAGCGGCGTTCGAAGGGCAGCCGCCAATGGCGCGGCGCAATGAGCTCGTTGATGGCCGACGGGCCCCAGCTGCCCTCGGTGTAGGGCTGCACCGGCGGCGGGTCCTCCAGCAGTGGCGTCGACACCTCCCACAGGCGCTCGATGCCCTCGGCCGTGTTGAACAAGGTGTGGTCGCCGAGCATGGCGTCGTGGATCAGGCGCTCGTAGGCCTCGAGCACGTCGTCGTCCTGCCCCGTCTCGTGCAGGGCGAACTGCAGGCTGAGCTTCTCGAGCTTCATGCCCGGCCCGGGCTTCTTCCCGTAGAAGGAGAGGGACAGCTTCGACGAGTCGGCCAGGTCGAAGGTGAGGTGGTCGGGACCCTGGGTGCCGACGCCCGAGCCCTCGGGGAACATGGACTTGGGAGGCTCGCGGAAGGCGATGGAGATGATGCGCTCCCCGCCGCCGAGCTTCTTGCCGGTGCGCAGGAAGAAGGGCACGCCCGCCCAGCGCCAGTTGTCGATCTCGACCTTGAGCGCCACGAAGGTCTCGGTGTCGGAGTCCGCCGCCACGCCGGGGATGGCGCGGTAGCCGTCGTACTGCCCCCGCACGACCTCGGCCACATCGAGCAGGCGCATGGAGCGGAAGACCTTGTTCTTCTCCTCGTTGATCGGACCGGCGGCGAGCGCCGTGGGCGGCTCCATGGCCATGAAGCCCAGAATCTGGAAGAGGTGGGTGACCACCATGTCCTTGAAGGCGCCGGTCGCCTCGTAGAAGGCGACGCGGTCGTCCACCCCGAGGGTCTCGGGCACGTCGATCTGCACGTGGTCGATGTGATCCCGGTTCCAGATGGGCTCGAAGAGGCCGTTGGCGAAGCGGAAGGCCAAGATGTTCTGGACCCCTTCCTTGCCGAGGAAGTGGTCGATGCGGAAGATCTGCTCCTCGTCGAAGACCTGATGGAGCATGTCGTTGAGCGCGACGGCGCTGGCCAGGTCGGTTCCGAACGGCTTCTCCATGACCACCCGCGAGCGCTCGACCAGCTTGGCGTCGGACACCAGCTGGATGATGGAGCGGTCCGCCGCCGGGGGGACGCTCAGGTAGTGCAGCCGCCGCGGCTCGCCGCCGATCTCGTTCTCGGCCGACGCCACCGCCTCGGACAGGGCCTCGGGCCCCGCCGAGGTGGAGCAGAACGTCAGCCGCTTCTCGAAGTTCGCCCAACTCAGCAGCGAGATCTTGTCGGTCGAGTACTGATCGACGGCGTGGCGGGCCAGGTGGCGGAACTCCTCGTCGGTCAGGGTGCTGGTCGAGGCACCCACGATCCGGTAGTCGGGCATCATCCCCGTCATGGCCAGGTGCAGCAGGCCCGGGAGCAGCTTGCGCGCCGCCAGGTCGCCGGTGGCGCCGAACAGGATGATGACATGGGGCTCGATCTGGTTGGCGGGGGTGGCAGACTCCACCGTCTCGTTCCGGTCGACGACCTCGGTCATGGTGCAGGCCTCCGCTCGTTGAGTTCGGACACGTTGCCCCCCATGATCTTCGGCACGGACTCGGGCGGGAGCTTCTGCAGCTCGGTGACCCAGTCGGTCGGCTCGGGCAGCCCCTCCACGTGGGGCCAGTCCGACCCGAAGATCACCCGGTCGTCGCCCACGAGGTCCACGATCTCACCGACATCGTCTTCCCAGAACGGATTGATCCACACGTGGCGGCGGAAGGTGAGGACCGGATCCTCGGAGAAGTAGCCCGGCATGCGCCGGTGAGAACTGTGCAGCTTCCTGAAGAGCGGGGCGAGGAACTCCGAGCCGTTCTCGACGGAGGCGATGCGCACGTTGGGGAAGCGGTCGAACAGCTTCTCGAGCAGCAGCGTGGCCAGGAAGTCGTGGGCCGCCCGCTCAATGGCGAACATCTTGATGCTGGGCCGGGACGGGCCGGCGCGGAAGGAGGCGGAGAAGCCGTCGGGCGCGTAGCCGTTGGAGGACAGGCCGGCGTCGCCGGCGTGCACGACCACGGTGATCCCCGCCTCGTTGACCCGGGCCCAGAAGGGGTCGAACGCGTCGGCGGCCGGCGAGAGCGGGCCCGCCGGCCGTGATGGGCGCCGCCGCCCGCATCACGACGGCCCGGGCGTCCTGGCCGAGGGCCCACTCCAGCTCGCGCACCGCCTCGTCCACGTCGGCCAGCGAGATGTAGGGGGCGGCGAAGATGCGGTCCGCGTAGGCCATGCCCCAGTCCTCGGCCAGCCAGCGGTTGAAGGCCCGGAACAGCAGCACCACCGCGCCGGGGTCGTGCTTGAGCGACTCCTCGTAGAGCATGCCCAGCGTGGGGAAGAGCCAGACCTTGGACAGGCCCTGGGCGTCCATGGTGGCGAGGCGGGCGTCGCGGTCGCGGTACTCGGGGCGGATGGGCTCGGACTTCCCCATCAGCTCGTGCATGGGCCGTCCATCGGGGTTGCCCCGGAAGTAGTCGACCAGCGCCCCGGCGGGCGCGATCGGGTTGAAGGTCGGGTTGGTGACGGCGCGGCTGATGCGGCCGCCCAGCGCGTGGTAGCGCCGGCCGCCGACCTCGACCCACTCGATCACCCGCGGCCCGAGTTTCGGGTCGAGATGGCGGGTGAACGCATCGAGCGCCTCGTAATAGTGGTTGTCCGCGTCGAAGACGGGCGAGTCGACAGCGTGCATGGTCAGCCTTCCGCGAGCGTGCGCAACACCGCAGACTCTATTGGTTGGGGGTCGGGGGCCCCGCCGAGGCGTGGGCGGCCCCGGCCGGGTCGACCGCCCAGGCGGGGGCCTCGCCCCAGCGCTCCCCGTAGACGAGCTCGGCCAGGGGGCGGCGGCGCACCGGCCCGTGGTGACCCTGGGGCCGCCCGAGGGTGATGGTCGCCATGATCTCGACCTCCTCGGGGATGTGCAGCAGCGCCCGCAGCTCGGCGTCGGCTGCGAACTGCCAGCCCGTCATGACGCCGCCGTACCCGAGGGCGCGCGCCGCCAGCAACAGGTTCTGGCAGGCGGGGTAGACCGAGGCACCGTCGCTGGGGGCGATGGTCGGGCGGTAGCGCCGATAGCAGGCCAGCACGAGCACGGGCACGGACTCGTAGGTGTCGACGTAGTGCTGCATGGTGCGGCCCATCCGCGCCTTGGGGGAGTCGGTCTGGGCGCCGGATCCGGTGTCGTAGCCGTCCGCCTCGCGCTTGGCGGCCCAGAACGCCCGCGCCCCCTCGCCGATCAGGCGCTTGGCCTGCGCGGCCACCGGCCCGTCGGTGAGGACGATGAAACGGAAGGGCTGGCGGTTCGAGCCGCTGGGCGCCCGGGTGGCGGCGAAGAGGATGTCGCGCAGCGCCTCGTCGGGGATGGGCTCGTCGGTATAGCGCCGGATCGCCCGTGTGGTGAGCAGGCCCTCGTAGAGCGAGACCTCCTCGGGCGCACTACCTGGTGTCCCCGGCACGAGGGCGACCCTACCAACGACGGTGCGGCACGCCCCCAGCGGTGCGGACAGGGCCGCGGCGATCCGGGCGCGGCAATCCGGGGAGCTGGGTCGACTAGGTTGCCCCGCCGTGCCCGGCCAGCCTCGCTTCCTTCGGACTGCCGCGCTCGTGGGCGCCGCCCTGGCCGCGGCGGTGCTCTTCGTACCGCCGGGCGCCGCCGGTGCCGCGGCGATCCCCACGGGCGCCGGCGTCCCGGCCCTGACCTTCCTCCACGTCGTCACGCCGGCGAGCGGTCCCGACGTGACGCCCTATCTGGCCGATGCCGCGGGGCGCCAGGTCCTGCTGCACGGCGCGGCGGCGGTCGGGATGCAGGACGTGGCGTATCCGGGCGCGAACGGCGGCCCCGCCATCTTCCCCGTCGCGCCGTCGGCCTACGACGGCCGCTGTCCCAAGGCGTCGGCGCTGATCCCCCAGCCGCCGCTGTGCGAGGTCCAGGCGTCGCGGACGGCTTTCGCACAGTCGACTGCACCGGGCAGTGGGGACGACTTCGCCCAGATGCGGGCCCTCGGGTTCAACGTCGTCCGCCTGGTGCTCAACTGGAGCCAGCTGGAGCCGACGGCGGGCACCTACTCGACGACCTACCTCGACCGGGTGGCCCAGGTCGTCGGGTGGGCACGCCAGCAGGGCATCTACGTGATCCTCGACATGCACCAGGATCAGTACTCGCGCTACATCGTGCCCGCCAAGAAGGGGACGGCCCCCTCGGGCTGCACCCCTTCAGGCGGTGGCGATGGCGCCCCGGCCTGGGCCGTGCAGGACGATGGCAAGGCGGCGTGCGCCATGTTCGGCATCGACGAGCTCAACCCCGCGGAGTCGGCCGCCTTCTACAACTTCTGGCAGAACTCGACCGTCGCCGGCCCCCAGGGCCAGGCCCCCGGCACCGGCCTGCAGGACCACTACATCGGCGGGCTGGCCGCGCTGGCGCGGCGGTTCCAGGGCAACGCCGCAGTCCTGGGCTACGAGCTCATGAACGAGCCGCAGCCCGGGTCCATCGGCTCGACGCCGGCCGGGAACGGGTACCAGGCGAGCACCCAGGACCTCTACCCCTTCTACACGCGGGCCATCGAGGCGTTGACGGGCGTGCGCGACGGACGGCCCACCTGTCCGGCCGGCGCGCCGACCTCGCTCACGGGCTCGTGCGCGTACCCGCAGCTGGCGTCGGTCGACCGGCAGCAGATCTTCTTCGAGCCCATCGCCTACAGGAACCTGGTGGACTTCTCGGTGCAGGTATCCGCGCCCTTCTCGTCCTACCCCAACCTCGTCTACGCCCCCCACGTGTACACCTACGCGTTCACCGTCGAGCAGGATCTCCTGGGCCTACCGGCCAAGCCGGGTGGGTACCCGCCGAACTTCACCTTCGGCTACCAGACGGCCGAGTCCGAGGCCCAGGCCATGCACTCTGCCGTGTTGACGACCGAGTTCGGCGACTCGGCGAGCACCGATCCCACCATCCTCGCCAACGAGCTCGCGGCGCAGGAAGCGACGCAGACGGGCGGCACGCTCTGGGCGTGGAAGGGTCTGTCCAAGACCGCAGGGACGTGCTGGTGCGCCCGCTGGCAGCACTCGAACTACCAGACGACGGCGAACGGCACTCCGGGCAAGGGCAATCCCAAGTCGGCGCCCTCGGCGGCCGATCTCCTCATTCCGAGCCGGCAGCAACTGCTGATCCGCGTGTCGCCGACGGCCATCGCCGGCCGCCTGGGTGCGTACGTGTACGAGCCGGCCAGCCGCACGTTCGCCATGGTGGCGACGTCGACTGCGGCCGGCCGGCGCGGTGACCGCCAGACCGACACCGTGGTCTCCATCCCCTCGACGGTGCGCGGTGCGGTCCACGTCAGCGGGGCCGCGGTGCTCGACTCGGTCGTCACCCGCCCCGACGGGAGCCGGGTGGCCTACGTGACCACGACGTCCCCGGGCTCGGCCCGTTACAGCGTCACTGTCGGCCCGGCGTCGGCGGCCCTGACCGCCCGCGTGGCGACGGAAGCGTCGAGCCCACTGCAGCCGATCAGCGAGCCGGTGGCGCGGGCCATGGCCGAGAACGCGCTGAACACGGAGGCACACTCACCCAACGCCTCCATCCGCTCGACCGCGCAGCTCGTGCAGGGCCTGGCCGGCATCGTCCTGGGCTCGACCGATCCCAACGGGGCACCCGCGTCCTGACCCTTCGGCCGGTGCGGGCACTCCGGAACGCGCCATGGTCTAATGGACCATGTTCTACGTGCTCATCTTCAGCTTGGCGGCTGTGTTGCTGGTCGTGGTGGGCCTGACCACCGTGTCGCGGCGGCGCAAGAACCTCGGCGCCGAGGAGGCACTTGGCACGGCGAGCGCTACCCATTCCCCTCATGCGGCGCACGGCACCCACGCCGATGCGGCGGGTCGCCGGAACCGCAAGGCCAAGCGCGCGCAGTCGAAGCACGATCGGCGCAAGCGTCACTGAACCGCCTGGGGCACCGCTTCGCGGAACGGCTCTGCCCAGGAGACCGACCGGCTACCCCAGATACGCGAAGATCGGGCCGACGGCGTCGTCGATCTTGAGTACGGGATTGAGAGTGAAGGTCATCCACTGCGAGTAGGCGAGCGCGGTCTCGTAGGCGGCGCTCATGCCCTCATCCTCGTCGATCGTGAAGCCGCCTGATCCGTCGACCTTGACGTAGTTACCTGTTTCCCCGGGTCCTGCGCCACGCTTCCCGAACTCGTCCATGAGGGCCTTGACTTCGGACTTGGACATGTGTGGCTTCAACGAATACTCGACGATCATCAACATGTGCTGCCTCCTCAACGAGACCGACCGTTTGGGACGGCCGAGTCAACGGTACCCCTGTTGCAGGTCGATGCCCCGAGGGCTTCGGCGTCCGCTCAGGCCCGGGAGGCGGCCAGCGCGCCGAGCGAAAGGGCCAGGCAGAGCGGCGCGTACACCCGGCGATCGAGGCGGAGGAACCGCTCGGAGTTGCTGCCCGGCGCGACCAACTCCGTCTTGCCCAAGAGGCCGAGCGCGCCCCGGACTGCAAAGACGCCCGCCATGACGCTGAGCGCAGAGCGCCGGACGACCGGCGCGACCGGAGACACGTTCGCTGCCAGCGCGGCCCCCGTCGCCAGCGCGCCGGCAACGACGAAACAGGCGATCGGCGGCGGCACGGCGGTGGTGCCCACCACGGCGTCGGCCAGCTCGTCCCGACTGCGGAACGGAATCGACGCACCGAGTCCCCACGCAAGGTGCAGCGCGGACAACACGGCCAGAACGCCTGCCGTCATGGCTGCCGCGATCCGCGTCACGTTCGAGAGTAGCCCCGCGCGCCCCGTGGCTTCGGCTCAGCCGGCTGCTCGTGGCGACTCACGCGGTCCTTGACACACCCGCCGACGGGGCACACAGTCCAACTGGTCGGGGGTGGGTCCGACCGGTGTCGAAGGAGGAGCTCGTGAGTTCTACTGCCAGCCTCATCACCGTCATCGCCTCCGCCGCGGTCGCGCTGATCGTCATCGCCGTTGTCGTGCGCGTCGCACCGAGGTCCGAGTAGCGGCGGTCCCACCGGGTGCCCCTGGTCCGGTCGGCGCCCTCAGCCCGACTCGGCCGGCACGCGGTCGAAGTAGAGGTCGGGACGGCGCTCGTCCTCCAAGAGCCCGGAGATCCCCTCCCGCGCTGACGCGATGTGCAGGTCGATGCGGTGCACCAGGAGCTCGGCCCGGCTCGATGAGCCCGGCACGGCTCGGCTCGCCTCCGCCACCACGGTTCCGGTCGGCGCCACGATCCGGCTGGCACCGAGCAGGGTCGACGTGGAGTGCGACCCGGCCTGGTTGGCCTGCACCCACCACTGGCTGTTGGTCAGTGCGAGGGCCGGATAGAGGGCGTCCCAGGCGTTGGCCCCCTCGACCTCGTAGGCCGACGGGGCAAGGACCAGGCGGGCGCCGCGCAGCGCCAGCGTCCGGGCCACTTCGGGGAAGTCGCCGTCGAAGCCGACGACGAGCCCGACGCGCCCCAGGGCGGGGTCGTCGAACGTCGTCAGCCGATCGCCTGTGGTGAAGACGGCGGGCTCGAGCGTCGGCGGGTAGAGGTGTGCCTTGCGATGAAAGGCCGCAAGGTCACCGCGGGGGTTGAAGACGAGCGCGGTGTCGTACACGAGGCCGTCCTCGCCCAGTTCGGGCACGCTCCCTGCGGCCAGCCACATCGCGCGCCGACGCGCCGCGTCGCCCAGCTGCGCCGAGCGGGGCCCGTCGAGGGGCTCGGCATCCGCCCGGGCGTCCCCGGCCAGGGTCTCGGGGTCATAGCCACACGACCAGAGTTCCGGGAGCACCACGAGCTCGACGCCCCGGGACGCGGCGTCGTCCATCATGCCCATCGCCACGCTCATGTTCTGGCGCGGCTCCCCTGGCGCGGCCAGCCACTGGGCCGCACCAACCAGAAGGTCTCGCTTCACGTCGGTACCCTGATTCCCACCTTCGTACTTCGCTGTGCCGCTCAACCTATGAAGGCAACATTCGCGGTCCGTTTCCCGTGCGTGAATGCACTGTTACAAGACCGGCGCTCCAACCCCGGTGGAGCGAGGCTGGCTCAGGCGGGAGCGGGCGCAGCCATCATCGTGACCAGGTCGTAGAGCACATGCGCGGCGGCAATCGCGGTGACCTCGGCGTGGTCGTAGGCGGGGGAGACCTCCACCACGTCGGCGCCCACCACGGCGGCCGGCCGCAGCCCGCGCACCAGGGCGAGGAGCTCGCGGCTGGTCAGACCACCCGCTTCGGGCGTGCCCGTGCCCGGTGCGTGCGCGGGGTCGAGGACGTCGATGTCCACCGACACGTAGACCGGAGCGTCGCCGACCCGCGCCAGCAGCTGGCGCACCACCTCGGCGGCCCCACGTTCCGCCACGTCGTCCGTCGTGATCTGCGCGAAGCCCATGGAGGCGTCGTCGGACAGGTCGGCGTCGGAGTAGAGCGGCCCCCGCAGCCCCACGTGGGCGCTGTGGTCGTAGAGGAGGAGGCCCTCCTCCCAGGCGCGGCGGAACGGCGTCCCGTGCGTGAAGCGCTGCCCGAAGTAGGTGTCCCATGTGTCGAGATGCGCGTCGAAGTGCACCAGGGCGAGCGGACCGTGCCGCCGCGCCGTGGCCCGCAGCAGCGGCAGCGCGATGGTGTGGTCGCCCCCGATGGCCACCAGCCGTCCGCCGCCGCGTAGCAACGCGTCGGCGCCGGCCTCGATCTGGCCCACCGCCTCCTCCGCGCTGAACGGCGTGCAGGCGATGTCGCCGGCGTCGACCACCTGGGCCGAGCTCGAACGGCAGCGCCTCGAGCGCCGGGTTGTAGGGCCGCAGCAGGCGCGAGCCCTGGCGCACCGCGGCGGGGCCGAAGCGGGCGCCGGGCCGATAGCTCGTGCCGCCGTCGAAGGGCACGCCGACCACCGCGATGTCCCAGCGGTCCACCTGGTCGGCGGTGGGCAGCCGGGCGAAGGTGGCGAGGCCGGCGAAACGGGGGACCGTGGTGGCGTCGGCGGGTCCGACCGGTTCGTCCGCCCCGGCCATCAATCGTCGAGGGCCTGGTAGACGAGCGCGCGCAGCTGGGCCCGGAACGGATAGGCCGCAGAAGGGAAGAGCTGCGTCATGAAGACGGCGAAGAGGTCCTCGGCCGGGTCGACCCAGAAGGCGGTGCTGGCCGCCCCGCCCCAGTAGAACTCGCCGCCCGATCCCGCCATGGCCGTGGCGGCGGGCCCCATCCCGACGGCGAAGCCCAGCCCGAAGCCCACGCCCTCGAAGTTGGCCTCGCCGAAGCCGCCGACGGCCATGTCCTGCAGCGTGGCCCCGCCCGGCAGGTGGTTGACCGTCATGAGCTCCAGCGTCTTGCGCCCGAGGACCCGCCGGCCGTCGAGCTGGCCGCCGTTGGCCAGCATCTGGCAGAAGGCGACGTAGTCGTGGGTGGTCGAGACCAGCCCGCCGGCACCCGAGAGATAGGACCGGGGGCGACGGATCGCGTTGGCGAAGGGGCCCTCCATCAAGAGGGGGGTGTTGGCCGGGCGGTACTGGTAGCAGGCGGCCAAGCGGGGCAGCGACGCCTCGGGGACGAAGAACCCGGTGTCGACCATGCCGAGCGGCTCGAAGATCTCGCGCCGGAGGTAGTCGTCGAGGCGGAGCCCGGAGAGGATCTCGACCAGCCGGCCCACGATGTCGGTCGAGATCCCGTAGTTCCAGTGCGTCCCGGGGTGGAACTTGAGCGGGTGCTCGGCCAGCAGCGCCGTGACGCTCTCGAGCGTCTGCTCGCCCGTCAGCGCGGCCCGGGCCTCGTTGAAGGCGTCGTCGATCGGATTGCCGGGGAACAGGCCGCCCGGCAGCCCGGTCGTGTGCATCAGGACGTCGCGCATGTTCATCGGGCGCTCCGGCTTCACCAGGGTGACCGTCGCCGTCGTCGCCCACCAGGCCGACCTGCTGGGTGCGCCACTCGGGGATGTAGCGGTGCACCGGGTCGAGCAGCTGGAACATGCCCCGCTCGTAGAGCTGCATGAGGGCGACCGAGGCGATGGGCTTGGTCATGGAGTAGATGCGGAAGATGGTGTCGTCGGCCATCGGCATCTGCTGCTCGCGGTCCATGAGCCCGAGCGAGCGGTGATAGGCCACGTGGCCGCCCCGCACGATCGTGATCTGGCACCCGGCGATCTTCTGGGTCTCGACGTAGGTGGAGTCGAAGTGTGTGGTGATGCGCTCGAGGCGTGCCTCGTCCATGCCGGCTGCATCAGGCTCGATCTTCACGTTGGTCCCTCCTTTGCCTTCTTTTCCTTCTGGTCCCGCAGGTAGGCGGCCGTCCCCGCCAGGAACGCGCCCACGTCCTTCTCCTTGTTGGCGGTCACGCCATGGAACCACTCGGGCACGAAGACCTGGGCGGCCCCGGACTCCAGACCGGCCAGGACGGCGTCGACGCAGACCGAGACCGGCTCGGCCGCCACCGGCAGGTCGGGCACGTCGTTGTCGGGCAGGCTGAACAGCTCGGTGTCGATGACACCGGGGTAGACCACCATCACCTTGATGCCGCTGTCCCACAGGTCGACGGCCATCGCTTCGGAGAAAGCGGTGAGCGCCGCTTTCGAGGCGTCGTAAGCGGCCTCACCCGGCGCGCTGAGTTTGGCCGCGATCGACGAGATGTTCACGATGGTGCCCGAGCCACGGGCCAGCATCTGGGGGAGCAGGTCATAGGTCAGGCGCATCGGCGACAGGTAGTTGATGTGCATGACGGCGGTGATGGTGTCGATGTCCAGTGCGGTGGTGTGGCGCCGCTTGGGAATGCCGGCGTTGTTGACCAGGAGGTCGACCCCGCCGAAGGCGTCCAGCACGTCGACGGCCAGCTTGTCCACCGCGTCGGGGTCGGCCAGGTTGGTCACCCACATTCGGCTGTCGGGGGAGTGCTTCATGCAGCGCTCCAACACCTCGGACAGCAGCTCGGCCCGGCGGGCGCAGATGCCGACAACCGCACCCCGTTCCGCCAGGGCTTCGGCCAGCCCGGCCCCGATGCCCGAGGACCCCCCGGTCACCAGCGTCCGCCACCCCTTCAGGTCCAACGCCATCGTCCACCCCACTTTCGTTTCTTTCCGAGCTCGTCCTCACTTTAGGCACAGCTCGCACTTGGCTCGCATTGACATTCTGTTGACGCGACACCCGGGCGCGTTGACATCGGGTTCACGGACACGCCAGCACCATGGGCCCATGGCAGATCTTCTCGTGGTGCTCAGCGTTGTGGTGTTCATCGCCGCATTCCTGGGCTACATCTGGCTCCTGGAGCGGGTATGAGCGCCGTCCAGGGCCTCCTGCTCGGCATCTCCGTGTTGGTCTTCATCTACATCGGGGTCGCCATGTTCAAGCCCGAGTGGTTCTAGATGGGTTTCTTCTGGACCATCGTTGTCCTGCTGATCCTGTTGGCCCTGGCCTGGCGGTATCTCGGCGCGTACATGGTCGCCGTGTTCGAGGGGCGGTTGCACTTCCTCGGCTTCATCGAGCGGCCCATCTACCGGCTCCTCGGCACCAGCCCGGAGAAGGAGCAGACCTGGAAGCGCTACGCCGGTTCCGTCGTCGTGTTCTCGGGGCTCTCCATCGGGATCACCTACGCCATCCTGCGCCTGCAGGGGTCGCTGTGGTGGAACCCGCAGCACTTCGGCGCCGTCGGGCCGGCGCTCTCGTGGAACACGGCCGCGTCGTTCGTGACCAACACGAACTGGCAGAACTACGGCGGCGAAGAGACCCTGTCGTACCTCTCGCAGATGTGCTCGTTGACCGTGCAGCAGTTCGTCACGCCCGCCGTGGGCATTGCGGCGGCGCTCGTGATCATCCGCGGCTTCTCCAAGAAGGGTTCGCCGACCGTCGGCAACTTCTGGGTCGACGTCACCCGCGCCCTGCTCTACGTGCTCACCCCCATCGCCATCATCGGCGGCCTGATCTTCGTTGGCCAGGGCGCGGTCGACACACTGGGCGGCCCGGTCAACGTCCACAACGCCCTCAACGGCGTCTCGCAGACGATCGCCGTCGGGCCGGTCGGCTTCATGGAGGCGATCAAGCAACTGGGCACCAACGGTGGAGGATTCTTCAACATCAACTCGGCCCATCCGTTCGAGAACCCGACCGGCCTGACCAACCTGCTCTCCATCGTGCTCTTGCTGTCGATCCCCGTCGCGCTGACCTACGTCTTCGGGAAGATGGTCGGAGCCCTCCGCCAGGGTGTGGCCGTGCTGGCCGCCATGACCATCATCTTCGGGTGCTGGGTCGGCTTCGCCGTGGCCGCCGAGCATCAGGCCAACCCCGCCGTGCAGGCGGCCGGCCTCATCCACCAGCCGACGGGGAACACCACGGGCAAGGAGGTGCGCTTCGGCGTTCCGAGTAGCGCCCTCTTCGGCGTGGCGTCGACCCAGACTTCCACCGGCTCTGCCGACTCGGCCTACGACTCCTTCACACCCATCGGGGGCGGCGCGCTGCTCACCGGCATGATGTTGGGGGAGGTCACCCCGGGTGGTGTGGGCAGTGGCATGTACACCATCTTGATCTACGCCATCATCGCCGTCTTCATCGGCGGGCTGATGGTGGGTCGAACGCCCGAGTATCTCGGCAAGAAGATCCAGGCCACGGAGGTGAAGCTGGCCGGCCTGGGGACGATTGTGATGCCGATCACCGTGCTCGTCGTCACGGGGCTGGCGGTCTCGATCCATGCCGGCCAGATCGGGCCTGAGAACGCCGGTCCGCACGGCTTCTCCGAGATCCTCTACGCCCTGACGTCGCAGGGGAACAACAACGGATCCGCCTTCGGTGGGCTCACCGGCAACACCCCCTTCTACAACATCCTTGGGGGCATCGACATGCTCATCGGGCGCTTCGGGATCATGATCCCGGCCCTCGCGTTGGGCGGAGTGCTGGCGGCCAAGCCGGTCGTGTCCGCAGGTGCCGGCACGTTCCGCTCCGACAACCCTATGTTCGTCGGCTTGCTGATCGGCGTCATCATCATCGTCGGCGGCCTGACCTTCTTCCCGGCCGTGTCTCTCGGTCCGATCGTCGAGCAGTTCAGTCACGGAAAGTTCTTCTAAATGACCGTCATCGCCACCGACGCCCCGCCTCCTGCTTCCCCTGCGCCGCACGGCGTGGCGGAGTCCCGGGGTCTCTTCGACCCTGAGATCCTGAATGAGGCCCTGCTCGGATCGATCACCAAGCTCGATCCGCGGGTGCAGGTCAAGAACCCGGTCATGTTCGTGGTGCTGATCGGCACGGTCATCACATTCATCGAGTCCCTCGCCCATGGCGGCATCTTCAACTGGTCGATCACCATCTGGCTGTTCCTCACTGTGCTCTTCGCCAACTTTGCCGAGGCCATGGCGGAGGGCCGGGGTAAGGCACAGGCGCTGGCCCTGCGCAGGATGCGCTCGGAGACGATGGCCCGGCGTCTGCTGCCCGACGGCACCGAAGAGCTGGTGCCGGCGGCAGCGTTGGCCAAGGGCGATCTCGTCGTGGCGGAGGCGGGCGACCACATCCCCTCCGACGGGGAGATCATCGAGGGGGTGGCGTCTGTCGACGAATCGGCCATCACGGGTGAGTCGGCCCCGGTCATCCGCGAGTCGGGCGGCGACCGCTCGGCGGTGACCGGCGGCACGACCGTGCTCTCCGACCGGATCGTGGTGCGCATCACCGCGGAGGCGGGCCAGACCTTCTTGGACCGGATGATCGCGCTGGTCGAGGGAGCCAACCGCCAAAAGACGCCCAACGAGATCGCCCTGACCATCCTCCTGGCCGTCCTCACCATCATCTTCCTCCCCGTCGTGGTCGTGCTGCAGCCCTTCGCGGAATTCGCAGGGGGCACGGTCTCGGTGGTGATCCTGGTCTCGCTGCTGGTCTGCCTCATCCCGACCACCATCGGTGCCCTGCTCTCCGCTATCGGCATCGCCGGCATGGACCGCCTGGTGCAGCGCAACGTGTTGGCCATGAGCGGCCGGGCCGTCGAGGCGGCGGGGGACGTGCAGACCCTGCTGCTCGACAAGACGGGCACCATCACTCTGGGCAATCGCATGGCTTCTGACTTCTTCCCCGCCAGCGGCCACACCGAAGAAGAGGTCGCCAGCGCGGCCCAGCTGGCCTCCCTGGCTGACGAGACGCCCGAAGGACGCTCCATCGTGGTCCTGGCCAAGGACCGTTTCGGCATCCGCGAGCGCGAGCTCTCGGGCCCGCACGAGTTCGTGCCGTTCTCGGCCACCACCCGCATGTCGGGCCTCAACGTGGACGGACGCCAGATCCGCAAGGGAGCCGCCGAGGCGGTGCGCCAATGGGTGCTCGACCAGGGCGGGACCGTTCCCGAAGGTCTCCAAGAGATCGTCGACCGCATCGCCCGGCAGGGCTCGACGCCCCTCGTCGTGGCCGAGGACGCCAACATCCTCGGCGTCATCGAGCTGAAAGACGTCGTGAAGTCGGGCATCAAGGAGCGTTTCGCCGAGCTACGCGCCGCCGGCATCCGCACCGTGATGATCACCGGTGACAACCCCCTCACGGCGGCCGCCATCGCCCAGGAGGCCGGCGTGGACGACTTCTTGGCCGAGGCCACCCCGGAGAACAAGATGGAGCTGATCAAGGCCGAGCAGGAGGGCGGCAAGCTCGTGGCAATGACGGGCGACGGCACCAACGACGCGCCCGCTTTGGCGCAGGCCGACGTCGGCGTGGCCATGAACACCGGGACCACGGCGGCCAAGGAAGCCGGCAACATGGTCGACCTCGACTCCAACCCCACGAAGCTGATCGATGTCGTCGAGATCGGCAAGCAACTGCTCATCACCCGGGGATCGCTGACGACCTTCTCCATCGCCAACGACGTGGCCAAGTACTTCGCCATCATCCCGGCGCTGTTCGTGACGATCTACCCCCAGCTGCACTCGCTGAACATCATGCACCTGCACAGTGCCCAGAGCGCGGTGCTCTCGGCCGTCATCTTCAACGCGCTCGTCATCGTTGCTTTGATCCCCCTCGCCCTGCGCGGCGTCAAGTGGCGTCCCTCAGGTGCCGCCGCCATTCTGCGCCGCAACGTCTTCATCTACGGCGTCGGGGGAATCATCGCACCCTTCATCTTCATCAAGTTGATCGACCTCGTCATCGTGGCGCTGCACGCCTACTAAGGACCCTCATCATGCTCACCCAATTCCGCCGCGGTGCCATCTTCTGCCTCATCTGCCTGGTTCTCTTCGGCCTCGCCTTCCCCCTCCTCGGCGTGGGGCTGTCCCAGCTCTTCTTCAAGCACCAGGCCGACGGCTCCATCACGGCCAACGGCTCGACCCTGATCGGGCAGAACTGGTCCCTGACCAAGTGCCCGGGCCACCTGCCGGGCAGTTGTGTCTTCCAGGGCCGCCCCGACGCCCTCGGCCCCTACTCCGACGCCAACTCCAAGACACCCAACCCGGCCGGGCACCCCGGCGACGACCCGCTGACGGCCAACGGGGTCGCCGGCGAATCGGGCGCGACGAACCTGGGCCCACGCTCGCAGGAGCTGCTCGACTACACCAAGACCCTCATCGCCTACTGGCACCGACGTGGCGTGAACCCCACCTCCGACCTTGTGACCACCTCGGGCAGCGGGATCGACCCCGACATCACACCGCAGGACGCGCAGGCCGAGATCCCCATGGTGTCGCGGGCCACCGGTCTCTCGAAGGCGACGCTCCAGCACCTGATCAGCCAGCAGAGCCACGGCATGCAGCTGGGCTTCTTGGGCTCGCCTTACGTCAACGTGCTCCAGCTCAACGAGGCCCTGGCCAAGCTCAAGACATGAGGTGCGACACCACCGCCATCGCGGCGTTGGTGCCACGACAGCGGTCGCGGGTGGCCGGCAAAGTCGAGTCGGTCGTCTCCTTTCAGCGGCCCTGGGTCCGCACCGACGCAGTCGTGGTCGACGGCACCGGCGCGTTGATCCTGCGTTTCTACGGCCGGGCCGCCGTGCCAGGGATGACTACCGGGGCGTGTGTCGTCGCCGAGGGCACGCCAGCACTCGAGCGTGGCGTCGTCATCATGCGCAACCCGCTCTATTCGTTTGCCGCCGCCGCTGGATGATCGCCGGCGACCAGCTGGTAACCGACGCCGGGCACGGTCTTGAGCAGCTGGC
This sequence comes from uncultured Acidimicrobiaceae bacterium, assembly GCA_963745175.1. GTDB lineage: Bacteria > Actinomycetota > Acidimicrobiia > Acidimicrobiales > RAAP-2 > Bog-473. Next base: position 99,346 of record CAVUWK010000011.1, on the reverse strand, counting down.
CCTCCTCGTCACCCATCTTCTTGCGCAGCCGGTGGGTGTACACCCGCACATAGTTCGACTCGGCCCCGTAGCCCGGGCCCCACACGTCCTTGAGGATCATGTGGTGGGTGCACACCTTGCCGGCGTGGCGGGCCAGGTAGGCCAGGAGCTCGAACTCCTTGGCGGTGAGCTGGAGGGCCGAACCCGAGAGCGACGCCATGTGATGGACCAGATCGACCTCCAGGTCGCCCACCTCGAGCGTGGTGGACTTCTCGTCACCGTCCCGCCGGGCTGCGGCATGGCGCAGTGCGACCCGGAGCCGGGCCTCGAGCTCGGCCATCCCAAAGGGCTTCGTCACGAAGTCGTCGGCTCCGCTGTCGAGCGCTTCCACTTTGCGCCGCTCATCGCCGTAGGCGGAGAGCACCACGATCGGCACGTTCGAGAATTCTCGCAGGCGACGGCAGACCTCGAGGCCGTCGATGTCCGGCAGGCCGAGATCGAGGATGACGAGATCCGGCCCCGCCAAAGCGACCTGGTTGATGGCCTCCGCTCCCGAGTGGGCGATCAGCACGTCGTCACCGCGGGCGGTCAGGCCGATCCTCAGCGCCTTCAGCAGCGACGGATCGTCGTCGACGACGAGCACCTTGGTCACGGCCGCCGCTCAGACCGGCTCTGTGACGCGCGTTTCGGACGGAACCGTGAAGACGACCCGTGCCCCGCCGTCGACGTCGGGGTCGATCCAGATGAGGCCGCCGTGCGCCTCGACGAAGGCCTTGGAGATGGCCAGGCCGAGGCCCGCCCTGCCTCCGCCGCCGTTCTGGCTGAACATCTCGAAGACCCGCTCCCGGTCTTCTGGCGCGATGCCCGGCCCGTCGTCTGCCACGGCGATCTCGACCCGCGCCGCGTTCTCAGGCGTGCTCCTCGCCGCGACACGGATGACGCTGTCGCCGGGGGACAACCGCTCGGCGTTCTCGAGCACGTTCGCCAGCACCTGGCTCATGAGCACGTGGTCGAGGTGCAGGTACGGGAGGTTCGCCGGCGCGTCGACCGTGACGCGGCCGGGTGCCAGGATGCCGCCCAGCAAGGCCACCGCTTCGTCGACCAAGTCGGTGAAGCCGATCGTCGTCGGCCGCAGTTCGAGTGCGCCGGCCTCCAGTCGGGTCATGTCGAGGAGATTGGTCACGAGCCGGGCCAGACGATCCGACTGCAGCTCAATGAGCTCCAGCAGCTCGGCTCGGTCCTCGGGGCTCAGGCGGGCATCCAGCTGGCGAAGGTTCGACACTGCGGTCTTGATGGATGCGAGCGGCGTCCTCAGGTCGTGCGAGGCGGCGCCCATGAGGGCGCGGCGCCAGCGGTCGATCTCCTCGAGCAGGCGCGCCCGCAGTGCCTGCTCGCTCAGCTGGGCCCGGTCGACCGCCAGCGCCGCCTGGTTGGCGAACGTGCCGAGCAGCCTCCGTTCGCGCTCCACCAGCTGGACGTCCTGGAGTACCAGCATGCCGATGGGTCGGTGATTCACGACCAGCGCCACCGACACCCGGCGGGGGCCGGCGTCGTCAAGCAGTCCGAGGGAACGGGTCTGCCCGCCCGACGTCACCGAGGCCACGTCCACCTCGGTCAGCGGCTGGCCGGCGCTGGCCGCGACCCGCAATGCCGCGCCGGCGCCCAGATTGCCGCTCTCGCGTTCGGGCAGCACGAGCGCTGTCCAGTGTGGCGCGAAGACGGATTGCACGGTGGCGACCATGTGCGTCAGCAGCTCCGACAGCGTGAAATCGCCGATGAGCGCCTGGGACAGCTCGTACAGCCGTGCGGACTCCTCGGTCCGGCGTTCGGCCTCCTCCCCGGCGCTGCGCAGCTTGGCCACGACCTGGGAGACGATCAGCACAACCACGGCGTAGACGGCGAGCGCGATCCAGTTCTGCGGCGAGCGGACGGCCAGTGTGTTGTACGGAGGGAGGAAGAAGTAGTCGTAAAAGAGGAACCCTCCCAGCGCGCCCACCAGACCCGGCAGGAAGCCGCCGATGATGACTCCCAGCAGGGCGGGCAGCACGAAGAGCAGCGCGGGGATGGCGATGCTGAGGTGGGCCCGGAAGGGGAGCAGCACGGCCAACACCGCGCCCAGCCCGGCCAGCGTGACGACGATTGCCAACGCGGACCGCTGGTAGGTTGCCCTGTGAATCAAGCCGCTTGGTCTGACGTGCGTCAAAACTTTCCGTCCTTCAAAGCCTCGTGTGAGTGTATCGACGCCCTGGTGGGACCCGGCGAAGCGAGGTTGAGATGAGCGCGAGCACGGGTGAGGACGAGGGCGTGCGCCCGACCGGCAAGTTCAGGGTCTACCTGGGCGCGGCGGCCGGCGTGGGTAAGACGGTCGCCATGCTCGACGAGGGGTGGCGACGCTTCCAGCGGGGGGCGGACGTCGTCATCGGGTTCGTCGAGACACACAAGCGCCCTTACACCATGGAGCAGATCCGCGACCTCCCGGTCGTGCCGCGAAAGAAGGTCGAGTACCGCAACTCGGAATGGGAGGAGATGGACCTCGACGCGGTGCTGGCCCGCAAACCCAAGGTGGTGCTGATCGACGAGCTCGCCCACACCAACGTGCCGGGCTCGGGACGCCACGAGAAGCGGTGGGAGGACGTCCTCGAGATCCTCGATGCCGGCATCGCGGTGATCTCGACCGTCAACGTCCAGCACATCGAGTCGTTGGCCGATGCGGTCGAGCGGATCACCGGCGTGGGTGTGCGCGAACGAGTGCCTGACTGGGTTGTGCGGCGGGCCGACCAGCTCGAGCTGATCGATTCCTCGGCCGACCAGCTGAGGCGCCGGATGCTGCACGGCAACATCTACCCGGAGCCCAAGGTCCCGGCCGCCTTGAATGGATTCTTCCGGGCCGAGAATCTGGTGGCGTTGCGCGAGCTGGCCTTGCGCTTCGTGGCCGACGAGACCGAGGAGGAGCTCCTCGAATACCTCCGCTCCAAGGGTGCGGCGGGGGAGCTCTGGGAAACGACCGAGCGGATCATGGTGGCGGTGACGGGGGCGCCCGGCAACGCTTCGGTGATCAGGCGAGCGGCGCGCATCGCGACCCGGCTCAAGGCTCCCCTGATCGCCATTCACGTGGTGTCCGGTGATGCCGACGCTTCCCAGGCCAGCACGGCCGAGCTGGAGGAGCTGGTGAAAGCGGTTGGCGGCACATGGCAACGGCTGGAGGGAGACGACGTGGCCAAGACGATCTTCGCCGCCGCCGTCGACCAGCAGATCACGCAGATCGTCATCGGGACGTCGCGTCTCACCCGCTGGCAGTCCATGACGCGGGGCTCGGTCGTGCAGCAGATCCTGCGGATGGCGTCCGAAAACGACATCGACCTGCACGTGATCGCCCGTCGGGAGGACTCGAAGGAGCGCTCGCCCGCGGACGACGGCGGCTAAGAACCAGACAGATCGGCGAAGGCGGCGTCTGCCGCCGTGCTTGCCGCCAGTTGCATGCAGCGGTTGAGGTGGGCGAGCGCCTTGGCCCGACGGGGGTCGCGGGCGAGGTACTTGGCCACTGCCACCGGGTCCGCCGACCCGTCCGGCTTGCTCAAGGAGAACACGGCCTGGTCCACGATGTGCTCGTCCGGCCGGTCACTGATGCCCCGGTAGACCGACCAGTCGACGCCGGCCGCCTCGCACACCTCGGCCACACCGGCCGCTTCCATGTCGACGGCGCCGAATCCCCTCTCGACGATCGGCTGCCACACGCCGTCGTCATCGAAGAGCCCGTCCGTGGTCATGAGCGCGCCCGAGACCTGTCGCGGTGGGATCGGATGGGCTCCGAACACGGGCCCATCGGGGTAGAGCTGAACCTGTTCGGGCACCATGAGCGCACCCACCGGGAGGGCGGGATCGAGCCCGCCGGCGATCCCGATCACCATGACGTGGTCGATGGATCCGGCCGACAGGGCGCGTCTGGTGGCCTTGCGGGCCAGGGCCGGACCCATGCCTGTCACCAACGCGCCGACCCACCATGCTCCGGCGTTTCCAGCATGCGAGAACACTTCGTCTCCGGACGTGGCCTTCAGGCCGAAGGACTTCACGATCGCCTTGAGTTCGGGTTGCATCGGGGCGAGCACAGCGACCCGTTTCGTGGTGGCTGTCACTCCGTCATCATGCCCGATCGTTCGCTAGTGCTGTAACCGCAAACCTTCGCCCTACGAGCGCAGATGTACGGTTCCTCGCAGAGGGTGCGTCAGCACTCTCTGCGAGCGACTCCAAAGCGGCGTCGGGATCGACCCCGCTCAGGCGGGCCACAGCAGGCCAAGGACCCACGGCGCGGGCCCGGTTGCCCATGGCCACGCGTCGGGGGTCACGCCGGGTTCGACCGGGCAGGTGCCGGCCGGCTCGACGGTGCATGATCATCAACCCGGACGGGTCGATGGGAGTCCCGCCCCGAGGCGACCTCGAGGCGATGTTGGCCGCGCCCACCACGTCGCGGTGGGCGCAGAGCTGACAGTGCGGGCACGAGAAGGTTCGGCCCTTGGGCTTGGGCACCGTCTCCGCGCAACGCGGGCAGGTCGACGAGGTGCCCCGCTCATTTACGAGGACGACGTCGATGGCGGCCACCTCGGCCTTGTCGCGCAGCGTCTCGATGAGCCGGCCGACCCGCCATTCCCGGATTGCGAGGTTCTGGCGCCGCCCGGCGTCGCGCCCGAGGAGGCCACGCGGATCGCCGACGACCAGGGTCCCGATGCGCTGTTCTTGGGCGTAGTCGACCACGGCTCGGGCCGCCTCGTGGCGGGCCTGGTCGAGGCGGCGGCGATGCCGGGTCTCGAGCACCTTTGTCCGGGCCCGGTAATGGCGCCAGCGGCGTGAACCGCGCTGGCCGCGCTTGGGGGCCCGGCGGGCCACCGCTCTCCTTCTGGCCTTGGACTCGGCGAGGTGCAGACGCAACTCGGCGCGCAGCGCCCGGCCCGAGACCACCAGTGCGCCGTCGGGGCCGGCGAGCGCGTAGGGATGGATGATGCCCAGATCGACCCCGGCGCTGCGTTCGGGGTCGGGGGCCTCACCATCTGGGTAGGATTCGAGCGGCACCTCGGCGCTGACGTCGACGCAAAGGCGCGGCCCGTCGGCCACCAAGGTGACGGAGCGGACCCAGGAGGCCTCGTAGGGGACGTCGCGGGTGAGGCGCAGCACCAGCGGCGCGGCCCCCCGGGCGAGCGGGAGGCTGAGGCGGCGCCCCTCCAAGGAGAAGGTGCCGGCGTAATAACGCGACGGGACCAGCGCCTTTTTGCGGCGCGGGAAGCGGGCCGAGGCATCGCCTTCACTGCGGCGCTTGGCTGCGCTCATCCAGGCGTCGCCGTAACGGCGCAGGATCGAACGGGCGCCAGTCGTAGAGAGCTCACCGAAGCACCCCGGGCCCGAGGCGGCCAGCTCGCGGCAGAGGGCCTGGTAGTTCACGATCGGCCGGTCGCCTCGTCGGCGGCGGATCTCGTTGAACTCGAGAACCGTGGCCCACAGGTCCCCACCCGAGCGCAAGAGGCCGAAGCAGCGGCGTCGTTGCGCAGGAGTGGTGCGTAACGCGACCCGCGCGGTGCGGTGGACCACCTTGGGGGCATCGACCGGGCGCTTACGGGGCACGTCACAGATGGTGCCTCTCGGGTGTGACAAGGCAAACGATGGTGGTGGCCAGGGCACTAGCGTGGGCGCCCGGTCAGCGAGAGAGGAGTGCCATGCCAAGCGCCGAACAGGTCGTGAGAGATTTCTGCGCCGCGGCGAGCACGCGGGACCCCGAGGTCCTGCGCGCCTACTTCTCGGACGATGTCGTCTACCACAACATCCCGATGGAGCCGGCCGAGGGGATCGAGGCCACGATGGCGGTCATCAACATGTTCGTCGCTATGTGCGACGCCCTGGAATTCGAGGTGCACCATCTGGCCAGTGACGGAGCCACCGTGCTGACGGAGCGGACGGACATCTTCACCATCAAGGGGAAGTCCGCCCCCCTGCCCGTCATGGGTGCCTTCCACGTCGTTGACGGGAAGATCACCGCATGGCGGGACTACTTCGACATGGCGCAGGTGACGGCCATGTTCGAAGCGGGGTAGCCGGCGTCCTGGCGCCTCAGTAGCTGTGGCAGCGCCCAGGTGCGTCGGGTGGTCCACCGACGTACCGCGCCTCCCAGGCCAGCTGCACGGTCAGCGGCGCGCTGCCGGCGGTCGGGTACCCATCGAAGTGGTTCCACTCGAGGATCCCGAAGTACCCGGCGTACGGGTCGTCGCGGCCATCCTCCTCACAGATGGCAGTCGCCATCCATGCGGCCGGGATGGTCTGCTCCTGGGCGGCCACCGCCTGGAAGAAGGCCAGATCCTTGAGGAAGGTGGCCTGCTGGGCCGCGTGGACAGCGTTGGCGTAGGTCACCATCTGGGCGACCTTGCGCGCCTGGGAATAGGACATCAACTTGTCGTTGATGCGTACGGCCTGGGTCACGTCGGCACCTTGATGCGAGCTGACCGCCTGCGTGGCGGGTCGCTTGTGCCCAGGCGGGACCGCTGCTGAACAGCGACATGAATACGGCTGGAACGACAACAACAATGACGGCCACCGCCGTCGTGAGTGCAATGCGGATCCGCACGGCACCTCCCTTCGTCGGGCGCGCGCTCGGCGCGCCTGGCTCTGCTCGGTGTAGGCGGGCTCCGGCCATTGCATTCGCGCCCCGAACGGAGAGCGGGAAGGCGTCGTCCGTTCTGGCATGTCGCCGCAGGGTGTGCGGCCGGTTGTGTACAGCCCTTCGGATGTGTCGCTCGGTGTGGTCCTCTTTTCGGCGCTCCGACACGGCGGGGCCTATTGACGGTTCGGTCTTTACAGCCCGCAGACGTAGCGGGTCGTCCAAGGCTCCCAGCCGCGCTGGGAGAACAGCTTGAGTGCGGCTGCGTCCTGCACCGCCGGCGGGTAGTCCTGGGCGGGCGAGGGCAGCCCCGTGAGGCCGTTCCACGTCCCGAACTCGAACTGGTACGCGCCGCCGTTGCCCGCGGCGTAGTTGCCGCCGGACTCGTGTTGACGGATGCAGGCCCAGTCGGCCGTGTTGGTGCTCGTTGCGTCCGATGGAACCGGCGCCGGAGACGGAGCCGTCACGGCGACGGCCGGGGACGCCGCTGACGCCGCTGCCGCCGCCGCAACCGCCGCTGCCTGTTGCTCCTGCTGCTGTTTCTGTGCCGCGACCGCGGCCGCTGCCGCCGCAGCCGCTTGCGCCGCAGCCTGTTGTTCCTGCTGCTGTTTCTGCGCCGCGACCGCCTTCAGGTAGGCGATCTCGGTGAGGTACGTCTTTACCTGTCCGGCTTCCACGGCGTTGGCATAGGTCACCATCTCGGCGGCCTTGCGTGCTCGGCGTACGACATCAGTTTGTCGTTGATCCTCACCGTCCGGTGCTGGCTGATCGCCTCGTGGCGGGTCAACCGCGCCGAAGCGGCGGGGCTACTGCTGAAAACCGCGAAAACGATCGCGGGTACGGCGACGACGGCCACCGCCGTCCCTAGTGCAATGCGGATCCGCACGGCACCTCCCTTCGTCGGGCGCGCGACGCGCGCCAGGCTCTGCTCGGTGTGGGCGGGCTCCGGCCATTGCATTCGCGCCCCGAACGGAGAGCGGGAAGGCGTCGTCCGTTCTGGCTTGTTGCCGCAGGGTGTGCGGCCGGTTGTGTACAGCCCCTGGATTGGTCCTGGGTGTCGTCCTCAATTCACGGTCTCGGCCTGCCCGCAGGCGGGCGCGTCGAGACCTCGATCAGTCTGGGTGATCCGGGTTGGCCATCTGCTTTCCGTATGCAGCTGGAACTCCGCTCGCAGCATGCACCCGAAAGATCAATCCGGATTTGCGGAGAGCAATTTACCCGACGGTCACATGAACCCATGTGCACGCAGCCCTTCAGCGGGTTGACCTGGGGCTTTGCTACCATTCTTTGTGATGGAATTCACAAAGTCCCTGGTCGGAAGGTCGCATTTAGGTCAATAACTGACATAAATATGCCCTTAATTTCCGGAAAAAGCGCCTGACCAGTAGCAACGCTCATCTTCCAAGACACGCGGAACCCCTCTCAGACGCCTGCACCGCCGTCGTGACGCTGCCTAGGGTCCCGTGCCGAAACGGTCACAACGAGGAGGTCACTGGTGGCATCGAGCGTCACGGTCACCGAGCAGGACCGCTATACGGTCGCAGGCCTGATCCGCCACCTGGCGCGCCAGCAAGCCGAGGCCGAGATGCTCGTGCAGGGCGCCGAGCGGCGCACGTGGGCCGAGGAATTCGACATGGCCTGTCGCGTGGCGCAGGCAGCCCGACGCGACGGGCTCGACGTCGGCGACCGCATCGCCTTTCTCGACCGAAACGGCATCGCGTACTTCGACTTCCTCTTCGGCGGCTCGCTCATCGGTGCGGTGAACGTCGCGGTCAACTGGCGTCTGGCGCCGGCGGAGATGGAGGCCATCATCGACGACTCCGGCGCGCCCGTCTTGGCTGTCCACGCGGATTACCTTCCGGCATTGGCGAACATGAAGAGCGGCTTGCCCACGGTCCGGCGCATCGTGGTCATCGGCGACAGCTCGGCCGTCGGTGCCGACCCACGGTTCGTGTCCTTTGATGCGTGGATCGACGGCTGTCCCGCTGACGACCCGGGCCACGTTGGGGCACTCGATGAGGTGAGCATGCAGCTCTACACCTCTGGGACGACCGGGCTGCCCAAGGGCGTCATGCTGACCAACGCCAACCTCTCCACGGCGATCGCCGAGGCCGGAATCACGTTCCACATCGCCGACGACACCGTGAGCCTGGTCGCCATGCCGCTCTTCCACATTGGCGGGTCGGGCTGGGCGCTGTGCGCCATGTCCCGGGGTGGGCGCTCGATCATTCTCCGCGACGTCGACCCGACCCTCCTCCTGGAGCTGATCGCGGTCGAGCGGATCACCGAGATGTTCGTCGTGCCCGCCGTCCTGATGGTGCTGCTGGCCACCCCGACGCTGGCCGCGACCGACCTCTCGAGCCTGCGGCTGGTCTTCTACGGCGCGTCCCCGATCTCCGAAGATGTCCTGGTCAAGTGCATGGCGGCCTTCGGGTGTGCCTTCTGCCAGGTCTACGGGATGACCGAGACCACCGGCGCCATCACGGCGTTGCCCTTCGAGGACCATGATCCTGACGGGCCGCGACGCGGTCTCCTGCGCTCCGCCGGCAAGCCACACGAGTCGGTGGAGCTGCGGGTGGTCGACCCCGACAGCTGCCGCGACGCCGCGCTCGGTGAGGTGGGGGAGGTCTGGACGCGTTCGCCCTACAACATGGCGGGCTATTGGGGGAAGCCGGAGGAGACGGCCGCGACCATCGACGACGATGGCTGGCTCCGGACCGGCGACGCGGGGTACTTCGACGCCGACGGATACCTGTACCTGCACGACCGGATCAAGGACATGGTCGTCAGCGGCGGCGAGAACATCTACCCGGCCGAGGTCGAGAACGTGCTGCTCGCGCATCCGGCCATCGTCGACGCCGCGGTCATCGGCGTGCCGGACGAGAAGTGGGGGGAGACGGTCAAGGCGATCGTCGTCCTGGCTCCGGGAGAGACGCTCGACGAGGGCTCCGTGATTGCACACTGCCGCAGCAGGTTGGCTCACTACAAGTGCCCGACCTCGGTCGACGCCACCGATGCCCTCCCGCGCAACCCGTCGGGAAAGATCCTCAAGCGTGAGCTGCGGGCGCCCTATTGGGTCGGCAAGGAACGCTCCATCAACTGAGGAGCATGGAACCCAACGCCGAGGGCGCGGTGGCGCTACTCCAACAGGCGACCGGCGACCCCTACGAGTTGGTGGGACGCCTCCGTGGCGGTGAGACGGGTGCCCACGAGGTGCGGCGCCGAGGCGATGGTACGCGGCTCGTCCTCAAATGGGAGACGGAGCCCGACTCGCAGAAGCTGCGCCGCGACGGCGTCGAGCTGGCGGAGCGCCTGCGGACGGAAGCGGGCTGGCCCGTGCCGCAGCAGCGCACCGTCGAGGCGCCTGGATGCCTGCTGGTCCTGCAGACCTTCATGGACGGGTACCCGGTCCGCCGGTTTACGTCAGGGATGGCGACTGACCTCCTCGAGTTGCACCACCGCCGGCTCGGACTGGGTGCCGGACGTTCCGCCCAACCCTGGGCCGAACGCCTGATCCGGACCTTGGTGGTGGGCGGCCGGGACTACTGCCTGCACGAGTCGCTCCGCGGCCACGACGCCCGGACGGCGTCCCTGGTCGAGGAGGTGGAGGCGTTCGGTGCCGGGTTGGTCCCGGACGACCTCGTCGGCAATGACATCGTCCACTGGGACCTGCACACGGGCAACCTGCTTCAGCAGGATGGCGAGCTGTCCGCCGTCGTCGATACCGACTTCTGCGTCGTGGGGGACGCCGCCTTCGATCTCGTGACGCTGGCGTTGAGCAGCGGCACCCTGCCGTGCCCGTCGGATGTGCGCCGGGACCTCTTCCGCCTTGCGCTCGATCCGCTGCCGCCCGTTCGCCGCACCGCCTACCTGGGCCACCTCTTCATACGGGTGCTCGACTGGCCCATCCGGCGCGGCCGCGTCGGCGAGGTGGAGCACTGGCTCTCCCAGGTCGAGCGCTGCCGCGGTGCCGGTTACTTCTGAGGCTCCGCCGCGCTCCGCGCCCTTTGCTACCCGAAGGTGAAGTCGTAGGCCTCGACACCGGGCGACACGGTCAACGTGAGCTCTCCGGTCTGCAAGACGGTCCCCGAGAACAACGTGTAGAGCTTGGGTATGCCCGAGATCGGCACTGTCGTCAGGTGTCTGCCGTTGTAGGACACCCCGACGGTGCCGTGCCCGCTGATGACAAGGTAGACGTCGTCCGCGGTGAACTGGAGATCCAGTGTCGCGTTGGAGCCGGCCGTCGCCTCCTCGTTGTGTACGGTCCAGGTGCCGCCGAACGCAAGGCTGTTCGACGGGATGGTCGACGGCGCGTGGTAGACGATCGCCTTGTTCGGCACTACCGCGGTCCCGACCTGATTGCTCAGGCGCTCGTCGCCCACATAGCTCTCCGGCGTGATGTCGTTGGTCGGGGTCTGGTCGGGGACATCGGTCCGGGCGGGCAGGTCGGTGACCCCGTTGGCCGTGAGGAGCATCCGGATGTTGTCCTCCATGCTGGAGTAACCGCCCTCCCCGAAGTTGTAGGCGCGCACGACGCCCGTGGGGTCGATCAGGTAGTCGGCCGGCCAGTATTCGTTGTTGTAGGCGTCCCAGGTGGCCAGGTTGTCGTCCACGGCCACGGGATAGTCGATGCCGAGGTTGCCCGCCGCGCTCTCGACGTTGGAGACGACGTGCTCGAAAGCGAATTCGGGTGCCGAGACGCCGACCACGACCAACCCGTCGTTCTTGTAGTCGTTGTACCAGCCCTCGACGTGGGGCAGTGCCCGCTGGCAGTTGATGCACGAGTAGGTCCAGAAGTCGACCAGCACCACCTTGCCGCGCAGGTCACTCAGCGACAGCGGCTTGTCGCCGGGGGTGTTGAACCAGGCCGTGATTCCCGTGAAGTTCGGGGCTCGGCCCAGGTCGGGCAAATTCGTCTTGTTGGCCATGAACACCGACGGCTTCTGCGGTGAGGTCGGAGTCGCGTGCGGGGAGGTCGTCGTGGTCGTTGTGGCTCCAGCCACGAGATGGCCGCTCTGCGAGTTGCCCTGGTCGGTGGCGGCGCAGGTCGCCTTCTTCCCTTCGAGCTCGGCGTTGGCTGCGGCGAATTGGTTCTGGTGTTCGCCGCTCAGATGCTGCAGTTGGGTGCAAGCGGAATCAGTCGATTCGATGTGGTCCTCCAGGGCACTGGTGTAGCCCGGGACGTCGCGCTGCAGGGCGCCCAGCCAATTGAAGGCGATGGCCAGGGTGGCGACGCCGAGGATGACCCCGGCCACCTTGCGGACGGCGGGCAGGTGGCTGCGCAGCGACGACCACGAAGTCGTGGCGCGCTGCGCCACGACCGCGAGCACCAGGAGCGGCACCGTGACCCCGAGCGCGTAGAAGAGCGTGACGAACAGTGAGGACACGCCGACGTGATGGTGAGCGGCCGCCACGGAGATGGCCGTGAGCACCGGTCCCGCGCAGGGGACGAAGACGAGGCCGAGGCTCAATCCGAGGACGAACCCGCCGCCCCGGTTGGCGTAGCGCGACGCCCCCAGTCGCGCGAACGGCCGTTCGATGACCTCTCCCATCCTGGGGATCAGGAGGCCCACCGAAAGCAGGCCGAGCAAGCCGACGCCCAACCAGAACAAGAGGTCCTGGGGAAGGTGGAGGAACCCCAGCAACGAGCTGGCGAACAAAACGGAGAGGCTGAAGCTCACCACCAGCCCGGCGATGATCACATAGGGGCGCCGTGTACTCGTTCCGGTCGAACCACCGGCGATGACCACGGGAATGACAGGGACGATGCAGGGCGACAGCCCGGTTATCAGCCCACCGAGGAATGCGACAACGAGGAGCTCACCCATTGGGGGCGCTCTGTTGCGGACGGTAAGCGGACACCGGTGCCTCTCTCGTTCGGGTCATGTTTCTTGCGTTGAAGCTATCCGCCCACCCCCGCCGAAAGAGGTCGCCCTCCACGGTATGACGTCAAGCCCGCCGCGTTGCAGACTGTCTCACAGTGATCAACGAGAATTGGATTTATCTGGGGACCGCAATCGGCGCGGCCGGCGCGGCCGTATACCTGAGAGACACCCTGCGGGGGACCACGAAGCCCAATCGGGTGACGTGGCTCCTCTGGGCCGTCGCGCCCCTGCTCGCCGCCGCCGTCGAGCTCCGGGAGGGTGTGGGCCTGCGCGCCCTGCCCACCTTCATGGTGGGCTTCATGCCGTTGTTGATCTTCATTGGGTCCTTCCACAATTCGGCCTCCGTCTGGAAGGTGCGCCGGATGGACTACGCGTGCGGCGTCGTCTCGGTCGTCGGCACTGTCGTCTGGCTGGTGACACGCAACGGCGTGCTGGCGATCTCCGCCGCCATCGCCGCCGACTTCCTGGCCGGCGTGCCCACCCTCATCAAGAGTTGGACCCACCCCGAGACGGAGACGGTGCACTCCTATATCGGCGCGCTCATCAGCATGGTCGTCCTCCTGCTGACGGTGGACCACTGGACCTTCGACGTCGTGGCGTTCCCGCTCTTCGTGGCGTGCATGGCCTCGGTGCAATCGATTCTGGTGGGCCTCGAGCCCGGTCCGCGCTTTCGCGGCGCCCGCCATGGCGGCGCAGCCGTGGCCGGGTCTGCCTCGCCGGCGGAGGGCGTGACGCGCTGAGATCGATTGCCTGATAGGAACGTTGCCGGAATCGTCATCGAAGGGAGCCACCCGTGCCAAAGGCCAACGTGAACGGAATCGAGATCGAGTACGCCACTGATGGCGACCTCTCGGATCCGCCGCTGTTGCTCGTCATGGGGCTCGGTGCGCAGCTCACCGCCTGGCCGGAGGGCTTCGTCGACGGGCTGCAGAAGCGCGGGTTCTTCCTGATCCGCTTCGACAACCGCGACTCTGGGCTGTCCACGAAGTTCGAGGGGTTACCGGATATGGCGGCCCTGTTCACGGGCGACTCGTCCTCGGCGCCATACCGAATTGAAGACATGGCGGATGACGCTGCCGCGCTGCTGGCAGAGCTGGGCATTGCGCAGGCGCACGTAGTCGGTGTGTCCATGGGCGGCATGATCACCCAGGCACTGGTGATCAATCACCCCGAGCGATTTCTCACGGCCAGTTCCATCATGTCGACCACCGGCGACCGCGCCGTGGGTGCGCCGACCGGCGAGGCCATGACCGCACTGCTGCGACCGGTGGCGACGAGCCGGGAGGAGGCGATCGAAGCGAGTATCGAGGGGAGTCGCGTCATCGGCTCGCCGGCGTACCCGACCGACGAGCGCCTGCTGCGCGTGCGTGCCGGTGAGGCGTACGACCGCTCGTACTGCCCGGAGGGGACCGCCCGCCAGCTGGCCGCGATCCTCGGCTCGCCGGACCGCACGGAGGGGCTCCACGGTGTGCGGGTCCCTTTCCTCGTCGTGCACGGGGAGGCCGACCCGCTCGTGACCCCGAGTGGAGGCCAGGCGACCGCGGCCGCTGTCCCGGGTTCGAAATTGCTCATGATCCCCGGAATGGGGCACGACCTGCCCGAGCCGCTGTGGGACGTCGTCACCGACGCCATCGTGGCCAACACCGAGCTCGCCGCCGTCTGAGGGTCCGTCCCTCAGGAGTCGAGAGCGTTTGCCGCCGCCACCGCGGCGAGCCAGGTCGCGCTGGGCTTGGGTGTCCGGGTGAAGGTCGTGCGGTCGACGCCGACGATGCCGAACTTCGGCCGGTAACCGAGAGCCCATTCGAAGTTGTCGAGCAGCGACCAGTAGGTGTAACCCCGGACGTCCACCCCGTCGGCTATGGCCTCGAGCACCCCGGAAAGCGCCTGGCGCACGTAGTCGATGCGCTGCGCGTCGTCGGTCGTGCCGATTCCGTTCTCAGTGACCAGGAGGGGAACAGCCCCACCGGTGTAGTCCCAGGCTCGACGCAGGCAATTGCCGAGCGACGCCGGGTAGAACTCGTATCCCATGTCGAGGACAGGCACCCCGTCCTCGTACCCCGCCCAGCCGTCGGGGCCGATGAGCATGCGGGTGTAGACCTGCACCCCTACGAAGTCGTCCCCCTCGGTGGCGTCGAGGAACACGTCTTCAGCGTGATGCCGGATGCTCTCCAGCTTCTCTTCGCCCCCTGGTGCAGCCTGGTAGTCCGTCATCGACAGCGTGAGGCCAACGGGCACGCCCGGCGCGCCGGCCCGGATGGTCTCGACAGCCACCCGGTGCGCCGCCGCGAAGCGCGGGGCCACCGCACGTGACAGGGCGACGTCTTTCTTGCCCGGCGGGAACATGCCCGCGTGCCAACCCATGGTCGCCACGATGTTCGGCTCGTTCAGGGTGCAGGCACGCGCCATGACGTCGCCCAGGGCCTCCGTGACCACACCGCAGAAACGACCGAATCGTTCGACGGCCAGGTCGGACTCCCAGCCGCCCTGAGCGGTCAGCCATAGGGGCGTCGTGAAGTGGTGGAACGTCACCACGGGGTCCACACCGCGGTCGCGCAACCCGACGCACTGACGCCGGTAGTGGGCCAGTGCGGCCCGGGAGATCTCACCCTCGGCCGGCTCGATCCGGCTCCACTCCACCGAGAACCGGTGGTTGTCGAGGCCCAGGCTCGCCACCAGATCGGCGTCCTCCTCCCAGCGGTTCCACGAGTCGCAGGCGTCGCCGGACGGCTCGGCGCAGCCGGAACCCGGCGTGTGCTCGAAGGCCCACCAGTCGTTGTTGGTGTTGCCACCCTCTACCTGGTGGGCTGCCGTGGCGGTGCCCCACGTGAACCCCGCCGGGAACGCTGGTCCCCGTGCCGTCTCAGCCATTGGCGCGTCCTCCCACCTGCGTTGAGCCCCCGGGCGGCACGGTATCGTTCCCTGACAATGACGTCACATTCCTCGCCGATGACTGACGCCCCCGATACCGAGCGGTCGGAGGACGCCGCGACCGGACCAGGCGCGGATTCTGCGCCCATGGTCGAGGCCCACGGGCTCGTGAAGCGCTTCGGTGACTTCGTCGCCGTCGACGCGGTGGACTTCAGCATCGCCAAAGGCGAGTCGTTCGGCTTCCTCGGGCCGAACGGTGCCGGCAAGACGTCGACGATGCGCATGATCTCGTGCATCAGCCCGCTCAGCGGCGGCACACTCAGCGTGCTGGGGATGGATCCGACCAAGGACGGTCCGCGCATCCGGTCCCGCATGGGGCTCGTGCCCCAGGAGGACTCGCTGGACCTCGAGCTCACCGTGCTCGACAACCTCATGATCTACGGGCGCTACTTCGACATGCCCAAGAAGGTGATCCGCGAGCGAGCGGAGCAACTGCTCGACTTCGCGCAGCTGACCGACCGGGCCAACGATCGGGTCGACCCTCTGTCGGGCGGCATGAAGCGGCGTCTGACCATCGCCCGGGCCCTCATCTCCGACCCGGACCTACTCATCCTCGACGAGCCGACCACCGGTCTCGACCCTCAGGCCCGTCACCTGCTCTGGGACCGCCTCTACCGCCTCAAGCAGGACGGGGTGACCCTGGTGATCACCACGCACTACATGGACGAGGCCGAGCAGCTGTGCGACCGACTCGTCGTCATGGACAAGGGCCGCTTCGCCGCCGAGGGCACGCCTCGTCAACTGATTGAGGAGTACTCCACCAAAGAGGTGGTCGAGCTGCGCTTTGCACCGGGTCAGCACGAGGAGGTGGCGCCGACATTGGCCACGTTGGCCGAGCGTCAGGAGGTGCTGCCGGACCGCATCCTCCTCTACACCGACGACGGCGACGCTGCGTTGGCCGAGGTGGCGCGCATGGGGCACGTGGCCCGGGCCACGCTGGTACGCCGGTCGACGCTCGAGGACGTGTTCCTGCGCCTGACCGGCCGCTCCCTGGTCGACTGATCCGATGACCGCGGTGGGCGACGCGGGAGCGCCGCAGAGCCCGGCGCTTTTCGGGCACGGCGAGGAGGTGCCGCCCCGCCGCCTGGCCACCCCGATGTGGCTGCGGGCGGCCCGCTACTGGGGCTACCAGTACAAGCGGACCTGGCGCAGCTCGGTCGTCACCAGCTTTCTCATCCCGGTGCTCTACCTCGCGGCCATGGGTGTCGCGCTGGGCTCGCTGATCGACAAGCACTCGCACGGCGTGGACGGCGTCAGCTACGTGGCCTTCCTGGCGCCCGGCCTGCTGGCCGGCACCTGCATGCAGATCGGTACCAACGACGCCACCTACCCGGTGATGGGAGCGATCAAGTGGGTGCGCACGTACATGGCCCAGCTGGCGGGACCGCTGAGCGTCTACGACGTGCTGCTCGGACACCTGGCCTGGATCGCGGCGCGCCTGGCCATCGTGAGCTCCATCTATCTGGCCGTGATGGCGATCTTCGGGGTCGTGTACTCGCCGTGGGCGATCCTGGCCCTTCCGGCCGCTGTCCTGACCGGTATGGCGTTCGCAGCACCGGTCAGTGCGTTCGCGGCCACACAGGACAAGGACTCCTCCTTCTCGACGCTGTACCGCTTCGCCATCATCCCGATGTTCCTGTTCTCGGGGACCTTCTTCCCGGTCTCCCAGCTACCGACATGGCTCGAGCTGGTGGCCTACCTGACGCCCCTGTACCACGGGGTGGCACTGTGCCGCGATCTGACACTCGGCCAGGTCAGCTGGGCGGACCTGGGACATGTCGCCTACCTGAGTGCGTTGATCGCCGTCGGCTACGCCGCGGGCCGACGGACTTTCGCCAAGCGGCTGGTGGTGTGAGGCGATGACGACCACCTCCAACGGCACGGGCGCCGCCCTCGACCAGCGCTCCCCCGGAGTGGTGGCACGCATCACGCCACTCGCCCTGCTCGGCGGGCGTCACGCCTCGAGGGTGCTCGAGCGCAACCTCCTCGTCTACCGCCGCTCCTGGATCTTCCTCGTCTCGGGCTTCTTCGAGCCGCTCTTCTACCTCCTCTCCATCGGGGTCGGGCTGTCGCACCTCGTCGGGCCGATCAACGTTGACGGCCGGGAGATCCCCTACACGGCGTTCGTGGCGCCCGGCCTGCTGGCGTCGTCGGCCATGAACGGCGCCATGCTCGACTCGACCTTCCTCGTCTTCTTCAAGCTCAAGATCGCCAAGACCTACGACGCCATGCTGTCGACGCCCCTGGGTGTGGGCGATGTTGCACTCGGCGAGCTCAGCTGGTGCGTCCTGCGCGGCGCGCTCTACTCGGCCGCCTTCCTGGGCATCATGGCGATCCTGGGCTACATCGTCTCCCCTTGGGCGGTCCTGTGCTGGCCGGCGGCGATTCTGATCAGCCTGGCCTTCGCGGCAGCCGGCATGGCCGGCACGACCTACATGCGGACCTGGCAGGACTTCGACATGGTGTCGCTCGCCTTCATCCCCTTGTTCCTCTTCTCCGCCACCTTCTACCCCATCACCGTGTACCCGGGGTGGCTCCAGGCCGTGGTGCGCTGCACGCCCCTCTACCAGGGGGTGGTGCTCGTACGCGCCGCCGACCTGGGCATCTGGAGCTGGACCCTGCCGGGTCACATCGCCTACCTGTTGGCCATGGCGGTCGTCGGGGTCGTCATCACCAGACGCAGGTTGGGCGCGCTCCTGCTGCCGTAACCGGCGACCCTGGGCGGCCGGTACCGTAAGGGCCGATTTTCCCGATTGGTAGAGGACCGGAGGCAATGAACATCGTCGTGGGCAATGTGAAGGGCGGGGTCGGCAAGACCACCACCGCCGTGTATTTGGCCGCCGTGGCGGCGCGGCGAGGGCGAGGTCCGGTGCTGCTGGTCGACGCCGACCCCCAGGGTTCGACGGCCGAATGGTTCGACGCCGACCCGATGGATGGTGTGGAGCTGGTCGAGGGCCCTTCCGTGCGCACCGTCACCAAGGCGATGGACCAGGAGGAGGGCATCGTCGTGGTCGACACCCCACCTGGAGAGGGCAACGTCGTCCAGGCGGCGCTGGCACGGGCGGACGCGGTCGTCATCCCCACCCGGGCCGGCGGGGTCGAGCCCAACCGCGTCGTCACGACGCTGGCGATGACGCCCAGCAACATCCCGGCCGGCGTCGTCATCTGTTCGGCCCGGCTGGGGACCAACGACCTGGAGGCGACCGTGGCGTGGTGGACAGAGCTCAAGGTGCCGGTCTGGGGCATCATCCCCGAGCGGGTCTCCATTGCCAGCGGTCCCTCGGCGGCCCTCTCGAGCGAGGGTCTGGAGTACTACGACAAGGTGTTGAGGAAGGCGACCGCCAGGAACCGCTGAACCGCGCCCTCAGCGGGCAAGCACGGCCTGCAACTCGGCGTGGAACCGGCTGTCGACCCAGGCCACCGGCGCCTTGCCGTGCAGCTGCCCCGTGAGCTCCGAGAGGAACCACCGGCGTACCGCGACGCTGGTAGGCGACGCCGGGAGGGTCAGGAGCCGCTGCGACAGGCCGAACTCGTCGGCTTCGTCGAGCATGGCGTCGTAGAACTCGCAGGCGACGACGGCGGACTGCGGAAGGTCGAGTGTCCAGTCGAAGAACTCGACCCCGTTGTCGACCGCCATCTGCCACATGTCGTCCATGCCCGGGCCGAAGCCGTTGAAGCGGGTACCGATCTGGGACACGAGCACGGAGAGACGCTCGGGCAGGTGCGGGGCGTCGGGGGAACTCTCCGCCCGCTCTTTCATCAGCCGGAGTTCGCGGAACAGTGCCTCGTACTGCTCGCTCGACTTCTGCAGGAGGCCGACGGGAATCCCGAGCAGGTGCACAGACAGCTCGGGGGAGTTTCCGCGGTCGCCATGGATACTGGGGCTCGCAATACCGGCCAGGTCGAAGCGGAAACTGCCGTCGGAGATGCTGACCGGAGTGACTGGGAAGTCGACCGGGAGCTCGAACCACACGATCTTTCCGCCGTCGACGGCCTGGACCCCCCAATTCGACGCCAGTGTGTTGAACAGCGTCAGCCCCCGTCCCGTGGCCGCGTCCTTGCCGTACTCCTTGATGGACGGGAAGGCGGGGTTGCCGTCGGCGACGTCCACCCGGATGCGGTCCGGCAAGATGTGGAGGGTCACGCACATGGGGGTCCCCGCGTGGAGGACCGCGTTGGTGACCAGTTCCGACGTGAGGAGGGCGGCGCATCCCGTCACGTCGGCCGGCAAGTCGCGCAGGTGCGCGGCCACCCAGTGGCGCGCCACGGGGGTGCTCTCAACCACCGGCTCGAGATGCAGCGTCGACATTCCATCACGTGACGTACCCACAGGCTGAGCGGTTATGCGCTCCGGGGAGAGTCCGGTGTAGCTGAGGCAGAGCACGACGACGTCGTCGGTGCGCTCCTCGGCGCTGAGCATGGACGCAAACGTCACCGCGGGATGGTCGGGCCAACCGGCTCGCGCAACCACTGTTGCGGTGTTGGCCAGCCGCTCCATCCCGTGCGTGATCACCTCGCCGCGGCGCTCGATCAGGCCGTCCGAGTACATGATGAGAGAGTCCCCGCGATCGAGCACGATCTCGTCCCGTGGCCGCGGGGCGCCGCTCAGCCCGGCCGCGATGAGCAGCGAGCGCTGCATCGGGCAGAACGTCGCACTGCCGTCGGCGCGCACGACGAGCGGCGGCGGGTGGCCCGCATTGCTCAGGACGACCCGCCCGGTCGACGGTGAGATCGTCCCCACGACGGCGGTGACCACCCTGTCCTCGATGAGCGCGTCGAAGAGGACGTCGAGCGACGAGAGCACCTCGGTCGGCGACAGGCCGGATACCGCGTAAGCGCGGATCGCGCTGCGCACCTGCCCCATCAGGGCTGCGGCGGGTGCGCCCTTGCCCATGACGTCGCCCACGCTGAAGAAGACGGAGTCGTTGCTGAGTTCGAACACGTCGTACCAGTCACCGCCGGCGTAGGTCCCAGCCACCCCGGCCCGGTACTCGGCGTCGAGCACGAGTCCCGCCACGTCGGGCAGCGAGTCGGGCAGCACCGCGCGCTGCAACACGTCGGCGACGACATGCTCCCGCTGGAACCGGGTGGCGTTGGACAGGGCGACCCCGGCACGGCTCGCCACCTCGGTGGCCAGCGACACGTCGTCCGCTTCGAAGAGGCGGCCGGGGCCATCGACGAAGGTCATGACGCCGATGACCTCCCCGTTGGCGGTCAGTGGCACCGCCAACGCCGTGCCGGTGCTCTGCGGGTCGGCTCCGTCCTCATCGACGCCGAGCGGGGCCAACTGCGTGCGGCCCGTGCGGAAGGCGACAGCGGCTGGCGCGTCGGAGCCGAAAGAGAGGACGTCCTCAGCGCGCTTCGCCGCGTCGAAACGCACCGGCACACGGGGCTCGCGCACGTCGAGCCTGACGAGCCCGCCCTCGCCGGGCACCTGGACGGAGCAAGAGTCGGCCAGCCGGCCCTCCACCAGGCTCATGGTCCGCCGGATCACCGTGGTCGGCTCGAGGCTCGAGCTCAGGAGGCGGGTGACCTCGGAGAGGAGGGACAGGCGCTCGCGTCCAGCCTCCGCGTCGCGCAGCGCCTCCCGCTCGTGCTCGAACACCTGGGCCCGCTCCAGCGCCTGCGCCGTGAGTCCGGCCAGTGTGGAGAGGAAGCGCAGGTCGGGCTCGTTCAGCTCGGGGAGCGCGACGAAGGCGAGCGAGAGGACGCCGAGCGGGCCGACGCTGCCCACGAGGGGCTCGCTCACGATCGTCACCGGCTTGGGCAACTCGTGCAGGACCCGCGGCACGATCTCTGCGACAACGTCGTCCGCGATCTCCTCGTCGGCAGCGATGGTGGCCAGAACGGTCCGGCCACGCGAGAAACAGGTGCCGGCGTGGCTCCCATCGAGTGACACCACGGTGCGGGCGAGCAACGCGGGATGGCCGCTGCTGGCCAGGCAGGCCAGGCCGCGTTCGCCGAGGGCGGGAACGCGTACCACTGCGGAGTGCGCCCCGAGGGCGCGCCGACCGCCGGCGATGGCCGCGTGGGCGACGTCGCCGGGCGTCGTGGCGGCGGCCAAGGCCGAGCTGAGCTGGTGCAGGTGCTGGCTGCGTTCAAGGTTGACGAACTCGGTCAGTGTCAGCCGCGCCCGCTCGACCGCCTGGGCCGCGGCGCCGGTAATGGTAAAGAGGAAGGTCCGGTCGGGTTCGGAGATCTCACGGTCGTCGTTCCAGTGCAGGACCACCGCCCCGATGGTGTGGTCCGAGACGACGAGGGGGATGATGGCGAGGGCCCGGAACCGGTTCGAGCCGAGGGACGAAGAGATGTCGGGGCGTTGGCGTTCCAGGTCGTCGATCGTCTCCGAGAAGAAGGCGACGTTCTGACCCAGAACCGGGCCGTCGGTCTGCAACGACGTCAGCACCCCGTCGGTGGGGTCGTCGGGGGCGTAGCCAAAGCGGCGCAGCGTGCGGAGGACACCCCGATCGTCGAGCAGGGCGAACGTCGAGGCGTCGACGCGCAGCTCGTCGCGCAGCGCAGCGAACACGGCATCGGCCACCTGGGCCGGGTCGGCTGCGGTCGTCAGCGCCCGCGCCATGGCCTGCATGCGTTGCGCCGTCTCGGCGGCGACGCGGCGCCGCCTCTCGTTCCTGGTCTCGGAGCGGGCGGTCCAAAGCTGCACGTTTCGTTTCCCGCGCAGGTAGGAGATCCACATCGCCACTGCGGTGGCGGCCAGCATCGTCACGACGCGCAGCGTGTGGTTCAGCTCGCCGTAGTTGTGCGGGGGTGTGCTGATGACGAGGGCGAAGAACGCCGTCAAAATGCCGACCAGCGCCACCCGCGAGGGGCGGGCGAAGCCGGCGGCGAGGAAGGGGGAGATGGCCAGGAGACCGACGAGCGACACGTTCCCGCCGTAGACGGCGAAGATGATGGCCACCGTGGAGGCCCAGAGGAGGGCGACGAGCGTCGCCACGGCCTCAGCCCGATCGGCGCGGGCGCTCCGGGGGGTGGCCTGAAGCTCCTCGTCTTCCGGTTCGGGCACCTGGTCTCCCCCCGGTCGCCACCGTGAGTTCGTCGTAAAACGCTATTCTCGCCGCCAGGCGGAGACGGTCAATACCCGATGTTCACCGGGGTTGTATTGCAACTTCCTACCCGTGCGTGCCTGGGGGGAAACCCAGGCAGCACCCAGGAGGTTTAGGTTCGCCCTCCAGCGGCTATAGAACGTGTCGCCAATCGGCATTGCAGTCGCCCTCGGGGTGGCCCAGGATGAGCCCACAGGAGGGCGGAGTGGACCAGGAATTTCACATCGAGGAGCGGGCGGGCACCAGCCCCCCGGTGATCGCGGTGAGCGGGGAGATCGATGTCGCCACCGCCCCACAACTCCGAGAGTGCCTCCACGGCGTCATCGCCCAGGGCGAGCCGACCGTCGTGCTCGACCTTCTCGGGGTCACGTTCTTGGACTCCACCGCGCTCGGCGTGCTCGTCGGCGCGTTGAAGCGGTGCCGCGAGCTGGGCGGTGAGCTCCATGTGGTCGTGGCGGACCCGCGCATCGTCAAGATCTTCGAGATCACGGGCCTGACCAGTGTGTTCACCATTGCCGACTCGCTGGAATCGGCTGGAGCGGCGTGACGGAGACGACCGACCGGCTCGGGAGCGGCGATCGGATCGAACTCAGGTTTCCGGCGCGCGGTGATCTCATCGTCCTTGCCCGGCTGGTCACCAGTGCGATTTCGGCCCGCGCCGGGTTCGATATCGAGGAGCTCGAGGACCTGCGGCTCGCCGTGGGCGAGCTGTGCCTGCTCACTCTGCAGGGGAGTGACGCGCGGCACGGAGACCTGTGCCTGGAGCTCAATGTGCTGGGTGACGCCATCGGGGTGGTGTGCACACTCGAACGGGCCGAGATGGCAGCCGCGCCCGAGCCCGAAGGGGACGAGGTCGCCCGGCTGAGCGAGCAGATTCTCGATGCGCTCGTGGACGAGCACGGAAGGGAGAGCCAGGACGGCTCGGTGCGTGCCTGGCTGCGGAAGCGCCGGGGGGGGCATGCGGAGTGACGGAGGGCCGGGAACACGATCCCGGGCCGCTGTCGGACACCGCCGGATCTGACCGTCCAGCCTTCAGTCCGGCGGAGCGCGAGGAGCTGATCACCTCGAACCTGGGTCTCGCTCATCAACTCGCCCGCCGCTTCCTCCACCGGGGTGAGCCGTTGGACGACCTGGTGCAGGTGGCATCGGTCGCACTCGTCAAGTCGGTCGACCGTTTCGACCCGGCCCGCGGCGTGGACTTCGCGGCGTTCGCGACGCGGACCATCATCGGAGAGCTGAAGCGGCATTTCCGCGACAAGGGGTGGGCGGTTCGGGCCAGCCGCCGGGTGCAGGAGCTCTACCTCGAGCTCGGGCACGCCACCGGCTCGCTCGTCCAACTGCTCGGTCGCAACCCGACCGTGGCCGAGCTGGCCGAGGCCACCGGGGCGACCGAGGAAGCGGTGATCGAGGCGATCGAAGCCGGGCAGGGGTATCGCGCCGCGTCCATCGACGCGACGGAGAGCGAGGATGACCCGCTTTCGGCCCGGTTGGGCGCGCACGACGGCAACTTCGACTCGGTGGACGACCGGGCTCTCCTCGGGCCCGCTCTGGCCAACCTTCCGGCGCGCGAACAAGCGATCCTCCGCATGCGCTTCGTCGACGGGCTGACCCAGTCGGAGATCGCCGCGGCGGTCGGGGTGAGCCAGATGCACGTTTCGCGCCTGCTGTCGTCCAGCCTGGAGAAGCTGCGCGAGGGAATCGGGCAGGCCGAGGCTGGGCGGCGCTGACCAGGCGACGATATCGGGCACCGGGTGCGTGTCGGACCCTCCGAAAAGGGGGCTAAGGCCCCGCCTGCAGACGAGATCAGTGAAAATGTAAAGAAATTCTCGCGGCGCTTGAGTATGGTTCGGGCCAAATTCCTTTGCGAAAGGACGGGGGGCCGGCCATGGTGCATCTGGATGCGACAAGGGCTCAGAAGGACATCGGTGAGAAGGGTCTCAAGGGAGGTGCCCTCGGGCTGATCTCCTCGGTGGTGGTGGGCGTCGCGTCGACCGCCCCGGCATACAGCCTGGCCGCCACGCTCGGCTTTGTCGTCATCGCCATCAACGGGCTGGGGGCGCCCATCATCACGATTCTCGCCTTCATCCCGATGCTGTTCATCTCCTACGCCTACAAGGAGCTGAACAACGCCGACCCCGACTGCGGCACCACGTTCACCTGGGGCGC
Organism: uncultured Acidimicrobiaceae bacterium; assembly: GCA_963745175.1. GTDB lineage: Bacteria > Actinomycetota > Acidimicrobiia > Acidimicrobiales > RAAP-2 > Bog-473. Next base: position 74,687 of record CAVUWK010000011.1, on the reverse strand, counting down.
TCGCGCGTTCGGCCCCAAGACTGGGTGGTTCGGCGGGTGGGGCATCGTGGCGGCCGACATCCTCGTGATGGCCAGCCTGGCCCAGATCGCCGGTCAGTACGTCTTCCTGCTCTTCAACGCCAATGGCATCGGAACCAACCCGTCGAGCGGCTGGGTGCTGCTGGTCGGAATCCTCTGGATCGTCTTGATGACGGCGATCTGCTACGTCGGGATCGAGATCTCGGCCAACATGCAGAAGGTCCTGCTCGGGATCGAGCTGACGATCCTGATCGTGTTCGCGGTCGTCGCACTCGCGAAGGTCGGCTCGGGCAACGCACCCCCCGGGCACCTGACACCCAGCGCAGAGTGGTTCAACCCCTTCTTCCATCTGTCCTTCACCAGCTTCATGGTGGGGTTCACCCTGATGCTCTTCATCTACTGGGGCTGGGACACCTCGGTCTCGGTCAACGAGGAGACCAAGGACTCGCACCGGATACCGGGACGCGCCGCCGTCCTCTCCACCATGATCCTGCTTGCGACGTACGCCCTGGTGGTCTTGGCCTCGCAGTCCTACGCCGGCGTCGGCACGCACGGCATCGGCCTGGGCAACCCCAACAACTCGGGAGACGTGATCAACGTGCTCGGGAGGTCGGTCTTTGGCACGTCGGGGTTCGGATCGGTCATGACCCACCTGCTCTTGCTGATGGTGCTCAGCTCGGCCGCGGCGTCGACGCAGACGACCATCCTGCCCACGGCCCGGACCACCTTGTCGATGGCGACCTACAAGGCGATCCCCGAGGCGTTCGGGCGTGTGCACAAGCGATTCCTGACCCCGACGGTGTCGACGGTCGTTATGGGAGCGGTCTCCATCGCGCTGTACGTGGCCATGAATTACCTGTCGACTGGCAGCAGCGTCATCGGCGACTCGGTCTCGGCCCTCGGTGTGATGATCGCGTTCTACTACGGGCTGACGGGTTTCACTTGCGTGTGGTTCTATCGCAAGAGCCTGACCGAGAGCACACGGAGCCTGTGGCTCCGGGGCATCCTTCCGCTGCTCGGTGGCCTCATTCTGTGGTTCGCGATGTTCTGGTTCCTCTGGTACAACTGGGTCACCCCGAGCAACAGCTACACGACCTGGACGTTTCCGGGGACGCACCGGGTCATCGGCGGGGTCTTCGTGATCGACGTGGGCGCCATCGTGCTCGGCATCGTGCTGTTCTTCATCTGCCGGGCAGTCAACCCGGCCTACTTCCGGGGCGAGATCCTGAACCGTGACACGCCGACGCGGGTGCCGGAGGACCTCGGGGTCCCGGTCGGGCTCTTCGGGATCGACGAGACCCACGCGCCGGTCACGGCGGCGGTCGGAACCACCGAGGACCCGCCGGTCGGGAAGGAACCCGAAGCCCGGTAGCCTCCGGCGCTGTGCCGTGCTGCCGGCACTCGACCCGTGGAGGCGCAAATGACGAAGAGACTCGAAGGGACCGTCGCCCTCGTGACCGGCGCCAGCAGCGGCATCGGCGAGGCGACGTCGGTCGCGCTGGCCGAGGAGGGGGCGAACGTCGCCCTGGTGGCGCGGCGGCGCGACCGCCTCGAGGCCCTGGCCGAGCGGCTCGGCGGCGCCGGGACCGCGCTGGTGGTCGAGGCGGACATCACCGAGCCCGCCGAGGCGCAGCGCGCCGTGGCCGCCACGGTCGCGGAGTTCGGCCGCCTGGACACATTGGTCAACAACGCCGGTGTCATGCTCCTGGGTCCGATCGTCGATGCGCCACTCGAGGAGTGGCAGCGGATGGTCGGCCTCAACCTGCTCGGACTGCTCTACTGCACGCACGCCGCGTTGCCCCACCTGCTCACTGCCGCGGAGGGTGAGCCGCGCTCTGTGGCCGACATCGTCAACGTCAGCTCGGTGGCGGGACGGGTGGCCCGCCTGAACAGCGGCGTCTACAACGCCACCAAGCACGGCGTCGGCGCTTTCAGCGAGTCGCTGCGTCAGGAGGTCACGGCCCGGCACGTGCGGGTCACTCTCATTGAGCCCGGGGCGACCGCCACCGAGTTGGCCTCACACAACCGTCCCGAGATCCTGGAGGGCATGGCCCGGACCTTCGGAGGCATCGAGATCATGCAGGCGGAGGACATCGCGGAGAGCATCCGCTACGCCGTGACCCAGCCTCGCCGCGTCGCCGTGAACGAGATCCTGATCAGGCCGACCGAACAGGAGCGCTGACATCGAACGGGTCGCCGTGGTCGGCTGCTCGGGATCGGGGAAGACGACCCTGAGCCGCGCCCTGGCACGCGCGTTGCACGCGCCGAACATCGAGCTCGACGCCATCTTCCACCAGCCCGGGTGGACGCCGCTCGACGACGACACGTTCAAGGCCCGGGTGACAGAGGTGACCGGGTCGGCCCGCTGGGTCGTGGACGGCAACTATTCGACGGTGCGGGACATCGTGTGGGAACGGGCCGACACCGTGGTGTGGTTCGATCTGCCCTACGTCACGGTGATGGCCCGCACCATCAGGCGGACCGTGCGAAGAACAGTCACCCGGCAGCAGCTCTGGAACGGGAACAAGGAGCCCTGGTCCAACCTGTTCTCGTTCAAACCCGAGAAGTCGATCATCGCCTGGGCGGCCACGCGGCACCGGGTCTACCGTCAGCGCTACGGGGCAGCCGAGCACGATCCACGCTGGGCAGGGCTGCATTTCGTGCGGCTGCGCTCGCAGCGGGAGGCCGATGCCTTCCTGGCAGAGGTGACGACCGCCGCGCTGATGGAGGATTGACGAATGGATCTCGAACTGGCCGGGAAGGCCATCCTCGTCACGGGAGGCACCGACGGGCTCGGCCTGGCACTGGCCAGACAGCTGGCGTCCGAGGGCGCGGCCGTCGCCATCTGCGGTCGCGACGAGGAACGGTTGCGCGTGGCCGAGGGGGCGGTGCAGGCCGTGGGCGGCGACGTGCTGGCGCAAAGGGCCGACGTGTCGCAGACGGGGGATCTCGAGGCGTTCCTCGACGCCGCGGTGGCCCGCTGGGGCGCGTCGACGGGGTCGTCCACAATGCCGGGCGCGCCTCGGGCGGCCCCATCGAGACGATCGACGACGCCACCTGGGAGTCCGACTTCCAGCTCAAGCTCATGGCGGCCGTGCGGCTCACCCGGATGGCGCTCCCGCAGCTTCGGGCCAGTCACGGCGCCGTCCTGTTCACGCTGGCCTTGGCGGCCAAGGCGCCCGGTGGCGCGAGCGAGCCGAGCTCGGTCATCCGCGCCGCCGGCATGGCGCTCATGAAGGCGCTCTCCAAGGAGCTCGCACCTGACGGAATTCGGGTCAACGCCGTGCTCATCGGGCTCATCGAGAGTGGGCAATGGGTCCGCATGGCGGCCGGCTCGGCCACCGGGCTCCGCGCGTTCTACGACCGCTTCGCCGCGGACGCCGGGATCCCGCTCGGGCGCTTCGGCCGTGCCGCCGAGTTCGCCGACCTCGGCTGCTTCCTCCTGTCGTCGCGCGCCTCCTACCTGACGGGTACGGCGATCAATCTCGACGGCGGGCTGTCGCCGGCCGTCTGAGCTCAGTTGTAGCCCTCGGTCTCGGTGGTGTCGCCCGACCCGGCGGCCTCGAGCCCGACGGCAAAGCCGTCGATCATGTCCAGCCGGGTGAGGGCGTCCACGTGCGCCCGGCCGTCCCCGCCCCACTTGGCCCTCGCCGCCCGCCGGGCGGTTTCCATGTCCGCGGCCACCACGAAGACGACCTCATGGTCCTCTCCCATGCGCCCGGACCCGAGCTCGCCACCCAGGAAGGCTGCGAAGAGGTGCACGCGGGGCAGCGTAGCGAGTACGAAAGGGCCCATGAGTCCAGACAAATTGCAGGGAAGCACCATTGTGGTCACCGGCGTCACGGGGCAGGTGGCGCGTCCGCTGGCGACGGCCCTGGCCCGCGACAACCGCGTCATCGGGGCCGCCCGCTTCTCCGACGCCGCCGCCCGGGGCGAGCTCGAGGCCGCCGGTGTCGAGTGCGTGCCGGTCGACCTGGTGTCCGGCGACGTGGGCAAGCTGCCCGAGGACGCCGACTACGTGCTGCACTTCGCGGTGGCCAAGACCAACGACTGGGAGAAGGACCTGGCGGCCAACAGCGGCGGCCTGGCCTACCTGATGGAGCACCACCGGGGTGCCCGTGCCTTCCTGCACTGCTCGTCCACCGCCGTCTACAAGCCGGAGGGGCACCGTGTCTTCGACGAGGAAGGTCCTCTCGGGGACAACCACGGCGTGTGGCCGTTCCTGCGCACCTACAGCATCTGCAAGATCGCCGCGGAGGGCACGGCGCGCTGGGGGGCCGAGCGGTTCGGGCTCCCGACCACCATCGCCCGGCTGTCGGTGCCCTACGGCGACAACGGCGGCTGGCCGGCCATCCACCTGCACATGATGCTGTCTGGCCACGCCATCCCCGTCCACGTCGACGCGCCCAGCGTCTACCACCCGCTGCATGCCGACGACATCCTGGCCATGGTGCCGCGCCTGCTCGCCGCCGCCGCCGTGCCGGCGGTGACGGTGAACTGGGGCGGGAGCGAGCCGGTCAGCATCGAGGAGTGGTGCACCTACCTGGCCGAGTTGGCGGGCACCGAGGCGCGTTTCGAGCCCACGGCCAACACCATCGACAGCGTGCAGATCGACACCACGCGCATGCACGAGCTGGCCGGCCAGACGAGCGTCCCGTGGCGCGAGGGGATGCACCGCATGGCCAAGGCGCTGCACCCCGACCGCGTGCAGTGACCGCGCCGGCGCGGGCGACCAGGGTGCGGTCCGCTTCGAACGGTGCGACCCCGAAGAGGCGACCGCCTCCGAGTTGCTCGCCGCCATGCGGGCCGAGCTCAACGACGTCTACGAGACGTTCAGCCGGCTGGACAACCCAGCGCTGGCCCCGGCGGAGCTCCGGTCGCCCGGCGGTGCCTACCTGGTCGGGTACGAGGGATCGGCGGCTGTCGCCGGGGGAGGAGTGCGCCGCCTGTCCGAGGGGGTGGGCGAGATCAAGCGGATGTACGTGTGCCCGGCCGCACGCTCGCGCGGCGTGGCGACGGCGCTCCTGGCCGCACTCGAGAGAACGGCCCGATCACTCGGTTACGAGGCGGTCCGCCTCGACACCGGCCCCAAGCAGGTGGCCGCACTTCGCATGTACCGTCGGGCGGGTTACGTGGAGGTGCCGCCCTACAACGACAACCCGTTCGCCTGCTTCTGGGGTGAAAAGCGGCTGTCCTGAGTCGGTAACGTCGATGCGATGAGGTCTGCAGTCGTGGTGCAGGTGGCGATCGATGCCGGTTCCGACGCGACGCACCGGCACGGGATCCTCAACGACGTGGTCATCCCCGAGGTGAAGGCGCTGCCCGGTTTCGTCCGGGGACTGTGGCTGCACGACCGGCAGGGCACCGCGACCTGTGTCGTGGTCTTCGAGAGCGAAGAGGATGCCCGGGCCGGGCTGGAGGTCCTCACCCGCCCTGGCGGCCCGCCGCTCCTCGGTTCGGGGCTCCATGAGGTGGACGCCGAGGCCTGACCGACGTCAGCCGAAGGCCGCTCGGAATGTCCAGACCTCCACGACCTGCTGTGTCTCGGGTACCCCGCCCGTTCGCTCGTAGGTGGCGCGGGCGGCCTGGTTGTCCTCGTCGGTGATCACCCACATGCCGTAGCAGCCGGCCTCCCGGGCGACGGCGGCCAGGCGTTCCACCAGCGCCCGCCCGATGCCCCGGCGCCGGAAGGGCTCGTCGACCGCCAGCTCGTAGAGGAACATCTCGGTGCCCTTGTCGGGGTGGGTCACCTCCACCCCGCTGACGAACCCCACCGCCCGCTCCTCCTCGTAAGCGATGAGCAGGTGGTGGCCGTCCTGCGCGAGGAAGCGCGCCGTCGCGTCGGGCCTTGCCGGGCCGTCGAACAGATGGGAGGCCGCCGCCACGAGTCCGTCGTCGCCGGGGCGGAGCACCCGGATGTCCATCGTCAGCCGCGTTCGGGACGCGCCTGCAGCGCCGCCCAGGCCATGACGAGCTGCAGCGGGAGGCGTCCCCAGGCGATGGCGCGGCTGTCCGACGGGCCGGCGTTGCGCCCCGTCCCGGCATCGAGCGCCATCTGGACGTTGGCCGGGAAGACGGCGGCCAGGGTGGCGATGCTGGCCGCGGCCGCCCAGCGCGTGCGCCGGACCAGCCCGGCGGCGCACACCAGCTCGACCACCCCGCTCGCGTAAATGAGGTTCGTGTGGTGCTCCTCGGGGATTGCGCGGGGCATGATCGACGCGAAGCTCTGCGGGCGGACCAGGTGCACGATCCCGCTGCCCAGAAAGACGGCAGCAAGCGCCATGGGGGCGCGACGCCGGAGGCGAACCACGATCGGGACTGTACTGTGGCGGCGTGCCCACCCAAGTGACGATCGTCGGCGGCGGCAGCTACCAATGGGGCCCGGAGTTGATGGCCGACCTCTTCGGGACGCCGGCGCTGTCCGGCATGCACCTCGTGCTCGAGGACATCGACCCAGCGCCCCTGCCAAAAATGGAGGCGCTGGCCCACAAGCTGAACGAGGCCATGGGCGCCAAGGCGACGGTCGCCACCACGACCGACCTCCATGCGGCCCTCGACGGCGCCGACTTCGTCATCGTGTGCATCTCGACCGGGGGCTTCCGCTCCATGGCGGTCGACCTCGACGTGCCGGCGGCCCACGGCATCACCCAGACCGTGGGTGACACCGTCGGCCCCGGCGGCATCAACCGCGCGCTGCGCAACGTCCCGGTCCTCGTCGGCATCGGCAAGGCCATGGAGGAGCGCTGCCCCGACGCCTGGCTCTTCAACATCACCAACCCCATGACGGCGCTGACCCGCGCGGTGTGCCGGGAGACCAGCATCAAGACCGTCGGGCTCTGCCACGAGGTGGGCAACTTCTGCATGGACCTGGCCATCGCCCTGGGCCGCCCCTTCGAGGCAGTGTCGGCATCGGTGACGGGCGTCAACCACTTCCCCGTGCTGACCTCGCTCGAGGTCGACGGCGCGGACGGCTTCGACGCGCTGCGCCAGCTGGTGGACGAGGTCGGCGGCCTCGACTCCTTGGCCCCGTACCCCGGGCGGCCCGAGGCGGACAAGTTCTCCAAGCTCGACTTCGCCGAGCGCCACCTGTTCAAGCTGACGCTGCTCGACCGCTGGGGCACGTTCCCCGCGGCGGGCGACCGCCATATCGCCGAGTTCGTCTCGTTCGCCCTCACACCCGAGTCGGACTGGGGCGCGGCGTACAACATCGCAGCTCAGTCCGATCTCACGCCGCGAGCAGCACCAGGCGGAGTACGTGGCCGACGTCGATGCCTGGCTGGCCGGCACCAAGGACCTGCAGACGTGGCAGTCGGGCGAGCTGCCCTCGCCGATGATCCAGGCCATGCTCACGGGTGAACCGTTCGAGGCGCCGGTGAACATCCCCAACACGGGCCAGGCGGTCGGCCTGCCGGCCGACGCCGTGATCGAGTCGATCTGCGTGATCGACGGCGACGGCATCCGCGGCCGTGACCGCACGGCGCTGCCCTCCCCCTACGACGAGATCGTTCGCCGCCAGGTCGCCACCCAGGAGCTCACGGTCGAGGCGGCGCTGCGGGGCGACCGCACGCTGGCGGCGGAGGCCTTCGCCCTCGACCCGCTGGCCGGCCGGGGCGACCTGCGCACCACGGACGCCATGGTCGACGAGCTCCTCTCCGGCACGGCGGAGTGGCTGCCCCAGTTCGCCTCACGCTGACCGGGACGTCGGGAGGAAGACGCATGCGCATCGGATTCATCGGGCTCGGCGCCATGGGCCTGCCCATGGCGGGCCATCTGGTCGCGCGCCGGCCACGACGTGACCGTCGCCTCGCGCGGCCGCGGCCCGATCGACGCCGCAGTGCGCCAGGGCGCGGCCGACGGGGGATCGCCGCTGGGCGTCGCCGAGGCCTCCGACGTCGATCATCCTGTGCGTCCCCAACTCGCCCGAGGTGGTGGAGGTGGTCGGACGCCATGCTGCCCGCGCTCGGCGCCGGCAAGACCGTCGTCGACTGCTCCACCATCGACCCCGAGGTGGAGCGGGCCCAGCACGACCGGGTGGCGGAGACCGGGGCGCGCTACCTCGATGCGCCGCTCTCGGGCGGCACAGGCGGCGCGCAGAAGGGCACGCTCACGCTGATGGTCGGCGGCGACGCCGCCACGCTGGCCGACGCGGAGCCGGCCTTCGAGCCCTTTGCCGGGCTCGTCGTGCACGTCGGCGGCCCCGGCATGGGCCAGGTCGTCAAGCTGTGCAACCAGGTGATCTACGCCGCGCAGATGACGGCGACCGCCGAGGCGACCGCCATGGCGGTCCGGTCCGGGGTCGACATGGAGAAGCTGCTGCTGGTGCTCACGCACGCCACCGGCGACTGCGTGGCGGTGCGAACCCGCCTGCCCGTGCCCGGCGTCATCCCCGAGAGCCCGGCGTCGAACGGCTGGCAGCCCGGCTTCATGACCGACCTCATGGCCAAGGACCTCGACCTCGCCATGGCCTACGCGGTGCGCTGCGGCGTGCCCGTGCCCACGACGGCGACGGCCCGCCAGCTGCTCACCGCCGCCAGCGCCGCCGGCTACGGCCGCGAGGACTTCTCCGCGGTGGCCAAGGTCGTCCTGGCGCTGGCCGGCGGCCAATGACGAACCCCACCTCGCTGCCCATGCCGGCCCTCGTCCTGGCCGCGGACCACCGCGCCCGCGCCGTGCTGACCACCGAGAACTGGTCCGAGTTCTTCGGGGCGCTGGCCCAGGCGCTGCCCTCGTGCGACGGCGATCCTGGCCACGGCGCAGCCCCTGGCCGGTCTGGCGGCGGCCGGCCATCTCACCGCGCTGCATCGCACCTACCTGTCGATCAACCGCACGGGCCTGGCCGGCTCGGCCTTCGAGCTGGACGACCGGCTGGTGGCCAGCGTGCCGCGCGCGGCGGCCGACGGCTGGTCGGGCGTGAAGCACATGACGCGCATCGACATGGACGACCCGCTGACGGCGTCCGCGCTCGAGTTGCTCGGCCAGGTGCTCGAGCAGTCGCGCCAGGCGGGACTGGAGGCGCTCATCGAGCCGCTGGTCTGGCAGGAGGGGCGGATCCGCCGGGACACCGACGCCATCGTGATGGCGGCGATCATCGCCCACGACATGGGCGCACCGGTGCTGAAGGTCCCCGTGCCCGCGGTGGCACCGGGAGCCGAGCGCCAGCGCGCCGTGGCCCGGGTGGTGGCCAGTGTGGGCGTGCCCGTCCTGTTCCTGGGCGGCCCGCTCACCGCGGCGGGCCGCGCCCAGGTCCTCGACGAGGTGCGCGACGTCATGGAGGGCGGGGGAGCCGGCATGGCCATGGGCCGCACCATCTACCAGGACCCCGAGCCGGCCGAGGTGGCCGGCCTGGTGCACGCGCTGGTGCACGGCCGGTGATCCTCACCATCGACTTCGGCACCACGGTCACCAAGGTCGGCCTGTGGGGCGACGACGGGATGGTCGCGCTCGCCCGTTCCGAGCTCACCACGACCTACCCGCAGGTGGGCTGGACCGAGCAGGACCCCCTGCGCTGGTGGACGACGCGTCGTCATCGCCTGCGCCGAGGCCCGTGCGCTGGCGCCGCGCGCCTTCAGCGAGGTCGACGTCGTCGCCTGCTCGGGCGCCCGGCAGACCTTCGTGCCGGTGAGTGCGCAGGGCGACCCGATCGGCAAGGGGATCCTGTGGTCCGACCACCGCGCCGCCGCCGAGGCGCGGCTGCTGGCCGAGCGCATGGGAGGGGACGACATCAACCGGGCCCGCACCGGGATCCCGCTCGACGCCGGCGCGGTGGCAGCCAAGCTGGCGTGGCTGGCGGAGCACGAGCCCCAGCGCATGGACGCCGCGCACGTGATCCTGTCGCCCCGCGACTTCATCGTGTACCGCTTGACGGACCAGCTGGTCACCGACGCCACCTTCGCCTCGCGCAGCGGGCTGTACGACTTCGACGGCAACGCCGTGCGCGAGTTGGCCGGGCCCGCGCTGGGCAAGCTCCCGAGCGTCGTGCCCTCCGACACCGTGGTCGGCCAGCTCAAGCCCGTACCCGGCGCCGAGCTGGGGCTGCGACCGGGGATCCCCGTGGTCATCGGCGCCGGCGACCGCCAGTGCGAAGTGTTGGGCTCGGGCGCCTCCGAGGACCGCCCCATGGTGAGCTGGGGCACCACCGGCAACGTGTCGGTGCCCGTGCACGAGCGCCCAGTGCCCTCACCGGCCGGCGCCGTCGTGACCCGCGCCGCGGACGGGGGTTGGCTGCTGGAGGGCGGGCTGTCCGCCGCCGGCTCCTTCCTCGCCTGGCTGGGGCGCCTGCTCGACCGCAGCAACGAAGAGCTGGGACGGCTGGCCGCGGAGAGCGCGCCCGGCGCGCGCGGCGTGGTCGCCGTGCCGTGGCTCGATGGTGCCCGCGCCCCGTGGTGGCGCGACGACGCCCGTGCCGGCTTCCTCGGTCTGGGCGCGGCGCATGGCGCCGCCGACATGTCCCGCGCCGTGGTGGAGTCCGTCGCCTGGGACGTGCTGCGCGTGATGGAGGTGGTGACGGTGGGCGCCTCGGCGGCTCGACCGCCGAGGGGGTGACGCTCGGGGGGGCAGGGTCGGGGCTGCCGGTGTGGGTCGAGGTCCTGACGTCGGTGCTCGGGGTGCCGGCGCTGCGCCACCGCTCGGGCGAGGCGGCGTCGGCCGGTGCCGCGTTGCTGGCCGGCAAGGCGCTGGGCATGGGGCTCACGCTCGACCAGCTCGACCCCGTCGAAGCGGTGATCACGCCGGACCCGGGCGCTGTCGAGCTCTATCGCTCCCTGCGGCCGCGGGTCGACCACGTGGCCTACTCCGTGCTGGCCGCCACCGACTCGCTGCCGGAGCCCCGCGACATCGGGCGCTGACCGGTGCGCGTCGACCTGGCCTACGGCCGCCACGGCACCTCGGTCGAGGTGCCCGAGAGCGCCGACGTCGTCGTCCCGCTGGACGAGCCGGGCCTCGAGGACGAGGCGGGGGCGATCACCGACGCCTTGCGGCGGCCGTGGGCCGGCCCACCCCTGGCCGACCTCCTGGCGCGGGCGGGGCGGGTGGCCGTCGTGTTCCCCGACCTGACCCGGCCCATGCCCAACCGGACCGTGCTGCCGCCCTTGCTGGAGGGGCTGGCCCGTGCCGGCGTGCCCGACGAGGCGGTCACGCTCTTGTGCGCCACGGGGACCCACCGCCTGGCCACCGCCGAGGAGATGGCCGAACTCCTCGGGGCCGATGTCGTGGACCGCTACGCCGTGATCGATCACGACGCGGCGGACGAGGCCGCGCACGTGCCGGTGGGGGAGGTGGACGGGACGCCGATCTTGCTGCAGCGCGAGTACGTGCAGGCCGACGTGCGCATCATCACCGGCTTCGTCGAGCCCCACTTCTTCGCCGGCTTCAGCGGCGGGCCCAAGGCGGTCTGCCCGGGACTGGCCGCCACCGCCACCATCCTGGAGGCGCATCATCCGCGCCGCATCGCCGATGCGCGGGCCACCTTCGTCACCCGCGCCGGCAACCCGGTGCACGACTTCGTCCGGGCCGCCACGGCGCTGGCGCCCCCGCACCTGTCGCTCGACGTCGCCATCAACCGCGAACGACGGGTGACGGCGGTGTTCGCCGGCCCGCTGCCGGCCGCCCACGACGCCGCCTGCGCCCATGTGGAGTCCTCGGCCGTGCGCCGGGTCGGCGCCCCGTTCGACCTCGTCGTGTCGACCAACGGCGGGCACCCGCTGGACCGCAACCTCTACCAGGCCGTCAAGGGCATGGCGGCCGCCGACCGGATCGTGCGCGACGGCGGGATAATCGTCATGGCGGCGGCCTGCGAGGACGGGGTGCCCGCCGCGGGAGCGTTCGCCCGCATTCTGGCCGGCGCCACGAGCCCCGACGAGCTCGCGGCGGCGACCGGGGGGCCCGAGCTCGACCGCTGGCAGGCCCAGGTCCTCGGCCGGGTCCTTTCCCGCGCCGAGGTCCACCTCCACAGTGCCGGCCTGGACGAACGCGCCATTGCCGACGCCCTGCTCATCCCCGCGCCCGACCTCGACGGCGCGGTGGCGGCCGCGCTGGCCCGCCTCGGCCCGGACGCCCGCGTTGCCGTGATTCCGGAGGGCCCGCTCACCGTGGCCACGGTCGGCACGCCGGAGTGAGGGCGAGTTCCCCTACCTGACAGCGGTGTCAGAGATAGAGTCCCAAGCCGGTGACCGACGATCCGCTGTTCGACTTCGCCGTCCCGGAGGATCTCCTGCGCGAGGCGGTGTCCCAGGTCAAGGACGCCGACGTGGTGGCGGACCTCGCGGTCATGCCGGGAACGGGGGAGGGCAAGCCGCCGCCGCTCATCGGCATCCTGAAGAGTTCGGGCTACGCCCCACTGATCCTCCTGACCGCAGCGGCGCTGGTGCCGGGCACCTTCGGCAACGGGATCTCGCTCGTCGGGAACAACCTCAAGATGTCGTTCCACATGTCAAACGCGTCGCTCGGCGCGGTGGCCTTCATCGCCCAGGTCTCCCAGCTCCTCTGGGCCGTGCCGCTGGCGCTGTGGGCCGACCGGGGCAGCCGCAAGGTGGTGGCGGCCGTCGCCCTCCTTGTCTTCGCCTGCTTCGGCGCCCTCATGGCGCTCTCGCCCAACGTCTGGTGGTTCGCCTTTCTCTACCTGGCCGCCTCGGTGGGCACCGGGGTGAACAACACGGTGCACAACTCGTTCCTCTCCGACGCCTACCCGACCGAGGGGCGGGGACGGGTCTTCAGCTGGCACAACCTCTCCGACCCCCTGTCGCAGACGATCGGGATCCTCATCTTCGGTTACGTCGTGACGATCGCCCACAACTGGCGCTACGGGTTGCTGGTGGCGCTGGTCGGCATTCCGCTCGGTTTGGCCCTCTTCACGCTGAAGGAGCCGGACAAGGGGGCCAACGAGAGCAGCCACATCCTCAAGGCGTCGGGCATGGACGTCCAGACCCAACAGGAGAAGGCGCCCCGCGTCCTCCTCGGCTCGGCCGTGACCAGGCTCCTGCGGGTCCGCTCCCTGTACTACGAGCTGGTGGCCGTGGCCATCCTCGGCTTCGCCGGGACGGGCGCCGGGCTGTTCGGGAACCTGTTCTTCATCGACAAGTTCGGCCTCGACACGGCCTCGCGCAGCGAGGTGTACGCCATCATCGGCCTGGCCGCCTTCCTCGGGCTCCCCATCGCGTACGTGTTCGGCGACCGCTACTTCCGCCGCGCCCCCCAGCGCCCGCTGGTCATCTCCGGTATCTGCATCACGGCCTACGGCGGGTTCTTCGTGCTCTCCCTCTACGTCCCCAAGCTCTGGATGGTGGTGGTGCTGCAGTTCCTGGCCAACGCCGCCGTGTCGCCCTTGGCCATCTGCATCTTCCTGACGCTGGCCGCGACGGCCCCGCCCGAGATGCGCACCATCTGCTTCGCCATGTTCGGCGTCTACTCGCTCGTCTTCGGCGGCTTCGCCGGCACGGTGCTGGTGGGCGCGGTCTCGGACGCCATCGGCGGCCTGCACGGCATCGTGGTGTCGCTCACGCTGATATTTCCCGTCTGCGCCGTGGGCGGGCTCCTGCTCATCATCGGCTCGCGCAGCGTACGCCGCGACATCACGCTCGTGATCGAGGACGTGATCGAGCGCTACACCGAGGGCAAGCGGCGCCAGTCCGGCGGCGACATCCCGGCACTGCAGGTTCACAACCTCGACTTCTTCTACGGCACCAACCAGGTCCTCTTCGACGTCAACCTCGAAGTCGAAGAGGGGGAGATGGTTGCGCTGCTCGGGACGAACGGCGCCGGCAAGTCCACGCTGCTGCGCGCCGTCTCGGGTCTGTCCCACCCGCACCGCGGGGTCATCCGGATCTTCGGCATGAACGTCACCTACCTCGAACCGGAGCAGATCATCGACGAGGGGGTGGCCCTTCTGGTGGGCGGGAAGATGACCTTCCCCGGGCTCAGCGTGCGCGACAACCTGCGTATCGGCGGCCACACGCTGCGGCGGGACCGGTCCCGGACCAAGCGTGCGCACGACGAGGCGTTGGCCGCGTTCCCGGAGCTGGCCGAGCGGCTGGACCAGCCGGCCGGGACGCTCTCCGGTGGTGAGCAGCAGATGCTCGCCCTGTCGCGGGTCATGATGACGAGCCCGCGGCTTCTGATGATCGACGAGCTGGCATTGGGCCTGGCGCCCATGACGGTGGAGCGGCTGATGGGCATGGTGCGCCGCATCAACGAGTCCGGGACCACGGTGATCCTGGTGGAGCAGAGCCTGAACCGCGCCCTCAGCCTGGCCCAGCGCTGCTTCTTCATGGAGCGCGGTGAGATCCGCTTCGACGGGCCGACCGCCGAGCTGATGGCCCGCGACGACCTGCTGCGTCCCGTCTTCCTCGGCACCGCGGCCGCCGGGCTCACCTAGGCGCCCGTGCTCGCGTTCTCGGCTCCCAACTTCATCCTCATCCAGGGAGTCTTCTACGGCCTGGGATACGGGCTGCTGGCTCTGGGCCTCGTGCTCGTCTACCGCACCAACCGGGTCCTCAACTTCGCCCAGGGCCAGATCGGCGTCATCGCCGCCGTGTTCCTGGTGAAGCTGACGGCGGACTTCCACTTCAACTACTGGTTCGGTCTGGTGCTGTCCGTCGGGCTGGCCGCGCTCGTCGGCGCCGGATCCGAGCTCGTGCTGCGCCGGCTGTTCAGCCGCCCCCGCGTCCTCGTCATGGTGGCCACCATCGGGTTGAGCTACGTGTTGCTTGCGCTGACCGCGCTGCCCTTCATCAGGCCGGCCAACCTCTACAAGCCGGTGCCGGTTCCCTTCGACCTGTCCTTCTCGCTCGGACCGTTCATCATCACGCCCACCGAGGTGCTGACCCTCATCGTGGCGCCCATCGTCACCATCATCTTGGTGCTGGCGGTCCGGTTCACCTCGTGGGGACTGGCCATGCGCGCCATGTCGGAGAACGCGGATTCCGCCCGGCTCTCGGGCGTGTGGATCCGCCGCACCTCCACGCTGACCTGGACGGTGGCCGGCGCGCTGTCGGCCTTCACGGCCATCCTCAACGCCCCCAACCAGACCAGCGCGCTGACGCAGGCGTTGTCGCCCGACCTGCTCCTCTACGCGCTGACGGCGGCGCTCATCGGGGCGATGATCAACCTGACGGTCGCGTTCATCGCCGGCGTCGGGATGGGTGTCTTCCTCGAGCTGCTCGAGTGGAACGTCCCCTCGCCGGCCAAGCAGCAGCTGATCATCTTCGTCATCGTCATGCTCGTCCTGCTGGTGCGGGTGGGCGCCCTGCGCAAGGGGGCGAGGACGGGGGAGCGGAGCACCTGGCAGCACGGCGCGGCCACGACCATGCGGGCCGGAGTCGACCAGCTGCGCCGCCGGGTCTCGGTCACCGGTATCTGGTTCACCATCGGGCTCGCCGTCCTGCTGCCTTTCGTGCTCTCGGTCGGCAACAACGTGCTGTTCAGCCAGATCTGCATCTACTCGGTCATCGCCCTGAGCCTGACCATGCTCACGGGCTGGGCGGGCCAGGTCTCCCTGGGGCAATTCGGCCTCGTCGCCGTGGGCGCGCTCGTGGCGGTGCACCTGGGCACGTCGCTGCCGTTACCCATCGTGATGCTCTACGGCGGCGCCGTGACCGCGCTGGTTGCCATCATCGTCGGGTTGCCGGCGCTGCGCATGCCCGGCCTCTTCCTGGCGGTGACCACGCTCGCGTTCGCCATCTTCATGCAGAGCGCGGTGCTGGCCACCCCCTGCTTCACCGTGCCCGGAATCAACAAGACGCTCTGCACCGGCCTACCCGACCCGGGCTACACGTTCCTGGGTCGCCCCACGCTGTTCGGCATCAGCCTGGCCTCGCAGCAGTCCTTCGCCTGGTTCTCGCTGGGCGTGCTGCTGCTGTCCATCTACATGGTGCGGATCTGGCGCGACAAGGGCGTGGCCCGCCGCCTGGTCGCCGTGCGCGACAACGAACTGACCGCGGCGGCCATGGGGATCCCGATCCTGCGCACCAAGCTGTTGGCCTTCGGGCTCTCGGGCTTCATGGCCGGCTACGCCGGCGTCTGCTTCGCCTTCGCCACCCAGCAGCTGAACAACACCGACATCACTTTCGACCCCACCACGTCGTTCGTCATCATCTCCATGGTCGTCATCGGCGGTCTGGGCTCCATTTCCGGGGCAATTCTCGGCGCCATCTACCTCGAGGGCCTGCCCGCCCTCTTCGGCGCCAACCAGACGATCCAATTCATCACGAGCGGCCTCGGCCTGATCGCGTTCATCCTGTACCTGCCCGGAGGGTTGGCCGAGTTGCTGCACCGCTCCGGCGACCTGGTGACGGTGGGGATCCGTGCCGCACAGGGGCGGCTGAGCTCCCGCCACGCCGGGCCGCCGGTCGCCCCCTTGGCCGTGGCCGACGGGACCAAGCAGTGACGGCCGTCGCCGAGCGCGCGGTGTCGGTGCACCCGGCTCGCCTCCGCGTCGACGGTGTGGACGTGCGCTTCGGCGGCGTCCACGCGCTCAACGGGGTGACGTTCGACGCCGCGCCGGGATCCATCGTGGGGCTGATCGGGGCCAATGGCTCGGGCAAGACGACGACCCTCGACGTGATCTCGGGGCTGGTGGCGCCGCAGGTGGGGACCGTGCGCCTCGACGACACGGACCTGGCCGAATACCTGCCCGAGGAGCGCCTGAGCGTGGGGATGGTCCGTTCCTTCCAGGACTGCCTGCTGTTCCCCGAGCTCACCGTGCTCGACGTCCTCCTGCTGAGCGAGGACGCGCGCCGCGAGGTGGCGGTGCTCTCGACCACCCTCCGCCTCCCGTGGGCCCGGCGGGTCGAGCGGCGCAAGCTCGAGGCGGTGGACCAGGCGATCAGCGCCTTCGGCCTGGAGCGGTTCCGCCACCATCGCACGGCCGAGCTGTCCACCGGGACGCGCCGGGTGGTCGACCTGGCCTCCATCGTCCTGGCCAAGCCGCGGCTCCTCCTGCTCGACGAGCCCACGGCGGGCATCGCCCAACGGGAGGCCGAAGCGTTCATTCCTCTCCTGCGCCGGATCCACGAGGTGGCCGACACCACCATCATTTTGGTCGAGCACGACGTGCCCCTGGTCTTCGCGCTCTGCTCCACCGTTGTGGTCATGGAACTCGGCCGGGTGGTGGCCGCCGGCCCCCCCGAAGTCATCCGCGCTGACCCGACGGCTCTCGCCGCCTACCTTGGTGCGAGCGACGAGGCCCTGATGGCCTCGGGTCCGATGGGGGAGGGCGGCGGCTCAGGCCGCGGCGAAGGAGGGTGAGGATGGAGGCGAGCATGGACGTTTCTACGCATCGGGGGGTGGCATTCCATCCTCTGGCGCCGGTGGGCCGGTCCTGGCGGCGCCTGCGCCGGCGGCCCCGTGCCACGCAGGTGCGCACGGCGCTGATCATCATCGCCATCGTCGTCGGGCTCGTCGCCTGGCTCGTCCTGGCCCCCGCGGGCACACCGGGCGGGTCGGGCACGGCCGGCGCGGCCGAGGTGGCGTCGAGCACCGAGCGCGACGCCGGTGACCCAGGCGAGCACGAGCAGCCGCGGCGTCAGCGCCACGAGCATCAATGTGGTCTTCCCCATCGTCGCCATCAACAGCCTGGCCGGGAAGGAGGGCTTCGCCGCGGACAAGGAGTACAACGAGCAGATCCCGGCGATCCATCTCTACGTGAACCAGATCAACAACAGCGGCGGCATCAACGGCCGCAAGATCAACCCGATCATCGTGCAGTTCGACCCGACCAACGACGCCAACATGGAGTCGCTGTGCCGGCAGTGGACCCAGGGCAGCCCGGCCGCTTTCGCCGTGGTCGACGGCATCGGCACCTGGGAGCAGGACGACCAGCTCTGTGTCACCCAACAGGGCCAGACGCCGCTCCTCAGCGCCTGGTCGACCACCACGAACTGGACCAACCTGGGCTCGCCCTACCTGTGGTGGACCGGCCCAGACATGGCGCCGGTGCTGGCGGCCGTGGTCCAGTGGGGGCAGAGCTCGGGACGGCTCGGCCACGGCAAGAAAGTCGGCGTGGTGGTCTCGGACCAGGCGCCCGACCAGGCGGCGCTCAACGACTTCCTCCTGCCCGACCTGAAGAAGGTGGGTATCACCCCGCTCGTGGAGACGGTGGCCGGCAGCACGGACCAGACCGCCACCACGAATTCCGACGCGCAGCTGGCCGTGGAGAAGTTCAAGGCGGCCGGCGTCCAATCGGTCATCCCACTGCTCCGAGAGAACGCGTTCTTCCCCTACATCGGGGCCGAGAATGCCCAGCAGTACTACCCGCAGCTCCTCCTGAGCGACTACCAGTCGACGATCGAGGTGGCGCTGGGGCTCATCCCGGTCCCCTACGAGCAGGCGCTCAACGGGCAGGAAGGCGTGACAACGGAGACACTTGGCGGCATCGACGACAACCGACCCCAAGCCCAGGGCGGCTACGACCCCGGCGTGCGCTCGTGCTACACGACCTGGCACGCCTATCACCCGAAGCCGATCGCGGGCACGCTGTACCACTTCATCGAGGAGCAGGGCCCGATTCAGGCCTGGTGCGGAGCGATCCGGCTCTTTGCCACAGCGGCCAAGGACGCCGGCAAGAACCTGAACCGGCGCACCTTCGTGGAGGCCATGTCGAAGATCACGAACTATCCCGGCACACTCTCGCCCGTGTGGAGCTTCGGCCCCGACAAGTTCTACGGGCCGACGCAGTACCAGGTCGTCAAGGTGCACAACAACGTGCCACCGACCACGCAGTGCAAGCATCCGATGGCCCCCAAGGCCCAGGGCACGTGCTGGGTGACGGTGCAGCCGTTCAAACCGTTGCCGGCCTCGTAGGCACTCGTGGTACCACGAGGTCAGCGGGCCTGCTGACCCCATTGGCGAACGACTGACAATCCTGCAGGCTGGAGCGATGGGCGAGGGCGCGGCGCGGAGCTCCTCGGCCCTGCGGACCGCCGGGTACCGATCAGTCGTCGGCTGGAGGCGGCAGCGGGCGGGCTATCTGGTGCTCGTGCTTGTCATCGGCCTGGCCGGCGGCGTGGCGCTCGGCTCCATCGCCGCAGCGCGGCGGACCGCGTCGTCGTACTCGACGTTCCTGGCCGCGACCAATCCTTCCGATCTCATGATCGAGCCGGCCGGCGGTTCGGCCCCCCCTCAGGCATACCTGGCGCAGCGGCTGACCAACGCAGTGCGCAAGTACCCGCAGGTGACGCGGGTCGAGAGCTACGAGGCGCTGCCTGCGTCAATCGTGAAGCACGGAAAGGCCGGGCCGGCCAGCCTCGGCAACGTCATCCTCGTCAGCAGCGTCAACGGTCTCCTGTTCGACCAGGATCGCTTCACCGTCACGAGCGGGAGGATGGCCGTTCCCGCCCGCGCCGACGAGGTCGTGGTCACGCAGACGGCGGCATCGGCGCTGGGACTGCATCTCGGGCAGACCATCCCCGTGTCCATCGATACGGCTTCGAATTCGACATCGACCACCAGCCGGCGGCTGGGGCTCAAGGTCGTCGGCATCGGCCTCCTGAACCGAGAGGTGGTGCAGGACCAGATCGCAAAATTCCCGACCTACATCGTCGGGACACCGGCCCTCGCCCGGTCGCTGGGCTCCGACCGTATGACCCAGGTCTACCTGGGCGTGCAGTTGCGAGGGGGTACAGCAGACGTCCCCGCTGTCGAGCGGAAGTGGAACACGACCCAGCGCTACTTCACCGACTTCGAGGTGGCGTCGCAGATACAGGGAGAGGCCGAACAGGCGATCCGGCCCGAAGCGCTCGCCCTCGGGGCGTTCGGCGCCATCGCCGCCCTCGCCGCCCTGTTCCTCGGGATGCAGGTCATCGCGCGGCGGCTGGGCGCGCGTGAACAGGATCTGGTGGTCATGCGCGCCGTCGGGGCCGACCCGATGACGACGGGGCTCGACGGGTTGATCGGCATCTTCGGATCGATCCTGCTCGGGTCCGTGTTGGCCGTCGGCGTGGCTCTGGCCATGTCCCCCCTCTTCCCCATCGGGCCGGTCCGTGCCGTCTATCCCGACCGTGGGGTGAACGCGGACTGGTCGGTGCTCGGCATCGGGTTCGCGATCCTGGTCGGCGTCTTGTCCGTCAGCGCTGCGCTCATCGCCTTCCTGGAGGAGCCGCACCGAGCCCAGCGGCGCGCACACGCCGGCGCGCGCCGGTCGTCCAGCGTGCAACTCGCGGCCCGGGCCGGGCTGCCGCCCTCGGCGGTCGCGGGCACGACCTTCGGCATTGACGCACGGTCCGGACGTGCTGCGGGCCCGTACCGGGGTGCCGTGCTCGCGGCCGTGGTCGCCATGATCGTCGTGACGGCGACGCTGACCTTCGGCGCCAGCCTGCACACGCTGGTGTCCGAGCCGGCCCTCTACGGGTGGAACTGGAACTATGCGGTGCAGAGCTCCGACGGGTACGGGCCGGTGCCGAACAAGGCGGTGGCGACCCTCCGGCACGACCCCGAGGTCACGTCGTCGTCCGGCGTCTCGTTCGCCACCATGCAGCTCGATGGCGTCGAAGTCCCGACCCTGTTGTCGAACCCCGGTGGCCCGGTCGCTCCACCCGTCACCTCTGGTCACGGGATCACGACGAAGCATCAGATCGTCCTCGGCGCGGCGACGCTGGCGCAGCTGCACAAGCGGATCGGGGACACCGTGGGCCTCAAGTACGTGCCCGCCTATCCGCCCCGTGCCATCCGGCTCACCATCGTCGGCGTGGCCACCATGCCGGCGATCGGGATCGCCGAGGGGCTGCACACCTCGATGGGGATCGGTGCGTTGGTCCCGGCCGACGCCGGGCCGGTGACGGAGAGCCTCGGTCCCCAGGCTTACGACGCGTCCTGCACCGGGCCCAACATGGTCTTCTTGCGCGTGCGCGGAGGCCAGGGCGCCCCCCAGGGTCTTGCCGCGGCGCAACGACTGTCGGTGGCGGCGAACCACATCTTGGACCACCAAGACCCGAATTCGAACTGCGGCGGGAACCAGGCAAGCGTGCTCTCCGTCCAGCACCCCGCCCAGATCACCAATTACCGCTCCATGGGCACGACGCCGTTGCTCCTGGCCGCCGCGCTCGCGCTGGCGGCGGTGGTGGCCCTCGGGTTGGCTCTTGCGGCGTCCGTGCGGCGGTGCCGCCGGGATCTCGCGCTGCTCCGGGTGATGGGCTTCGTCGAGCGGCAGCTGTCCGCCGCCGTCGCGTGGCACGCGTCCATAACGGCGACCATCGGGGTCGTGATTGGTGTCCCGCTGGGCATCGTGCTGGGGCGCTGGCTCTGGACGCTCTTCGCCGAGGAGATCGGAGCGGTCCCGGCTCCGATCGTTCCGGTGTGGTCGATCGTGATCGCCGCGGTGGCCGCTCTCGTGCTGGCGAACCTTGCTGCCGTGCTTCCTGGCCGGCGGGCCGCCCACACGGCGACCGCGGTGATCCTGCAGGACGAGTAGCGCTCCGGGCCGACGCGCTCGTCAAGCTCAGCCGTGCAGCATCTCGATCCGACGAGCAAGGTTGACGGCGTGGTCACCGAGTCGCTCGTAGAAGCGAGCGACGAGCGTGACTTGTGCGCCGACGGCGGTCGGCATCGTCCCAGCGGCAATTTCACCGGTCAGCCGATCATGGAGGATGTCGATCTCCTCATCATCCTCGGTAAGCGCACCGGCCCGTGAGGCCCGGTCGGCGTACGCGTCGGCGGCGTCCCGCCACATTTCGAGGGCGACCTCGGACATTCGCTGGACGATGCCTCGACTGAGAGGGCTCATCTCTGCGCCGATGTTCGTGACCGCCCGCTGGGCGATGTGTTCGGCCAGATCACCGCTTCTCTCGAGTTCGGGCAGGATCAAGAGGACTCCAACGAGATGGCGCAGCGTCGCGGCGGGTGTGCCCTCGACGTCGAGCTGGGGCCAGACCAAGAGCTCGACCTCGGCGGTCAGGTCGTCGACCGACTGATCGCCCTCGACAACTGCCATCCCGAGAGCGACGTCGCTGCCCAGCAAGGCTTCGGTGGCGCCGGCCAGGGCCTCTGACACCAAGGCAAACAGCCGAGTGACCCGCCCTTCGATAGCCTCGATATCTGATGGTCCCGCATCCATGGCGGGCGAGGTTAGCTGGGAGGATTACCAAGAGTTCGCGAAGTGTTCGCGTAACGTTCACCTTGGTGTGGTCTCGGGTTTACTCGAGGCGGCAAAAGTGGCGCGTGCTCTCGGGACGACCTGTGGATAACGAGCCGGGGGCAGCGACAAGATCCGAACCCCCAGGTCAAGACCGTCCTACGGTCGAGGATCTCCTGGACGAGGCCCCAACGAGCAGGTTCCATCGACGAACGGTGATCATCTCGGGCGTCGGATTCTTCACCGATGCCTACGACCTCTTCGTGATCGGCACCGCGGCCGCCCTGGTGGCCACGCAGTGGCATCTCAGCACTATCCAGACGAGTTGGGTCACCGGCGCAGCCATCCTCGGTGCCTTTGTGGGCGCCTTTACTTTCGGACGTATCGCAGACGTCATCGGCCGCAAGAAGGTGTACGTGACCGTCGCCGTCATCATGATCCTCGGGGCGGTTGCGTCGGCCTTGGCGCCGACCTTCATCTTCTTGGTAATCGCCCGACTCGTTCTGGGTCTGGGGATCGGCGGCGACTATCCGGTCTCCGCCGTGTTCATGAGCGAGTACTCGAACCGACATGACCGGGGACGCCTCGTGGGTCTGGTGTTTTCCATGCAGGCTTTGGGTCTGATCGTCGGTCCACTTGTGGCGCTGATACTTCTGTCGTCTGGCATTGGGAACTCCTTGACCTGGCGCATCCTGCTAGGTCTCGGTGCTGTTCCCGCCGCCGCCGTCGTGTATCTGCGGTCCAAGATGCCCGAGTCACCCCGCTATCTCGCTCAGGTTCAGGGCGAGCACGAACGCGCCTCGGGTGATCTCGAGCGCTTCAGCGACGGCGTCATTGCCGAGCCCGCTCCAGCTGGTTCTCTTTCGGGGCGCCTCAAGCTCGGCGACTTTCTCAGGGATCGACGCATGCTCAAGCTCCTGCTCGGGACGGCTGGGGCTTGGTTCCTCTTCGACTACGCCTACTACGGGAACACCCTCTCCTTACCCGCCATCTTGAAAGAGGTGAACCCCACCGCAACGTTGGAGACCAAGTTGTTGTGGTCGCTCGGCATGTTCGTCGTCTTCGCTGTGCCCGGCTACCTGCTCGCCGTGAAGAAAATGGACCGAATCGGTCACCGACGGCTCCAGTTCATCGGGTTCTCCGTCATGGCCGTGTGCTTCGTCGTGCTGGCCGTCGTGCCGGCACTGACCCAGCAGGTGGCACCCTTCTTGGCCATCTTCGGACTGAGCTACTTCTTCATCCAGTTCGGGCCCAACATGACGACGTTTGTGCTTCCCTCAGAGGTCTTCCCCGTGAGCATGCGCACCACCGGCCATGGCGCCGCAGCCGGCGTCGGCAAGCTGGGGGCCTTCGTCGGGGTGTTCCTCGTCCCAGTGCTGCAAGATCACATTGGCTTACGCGGTCTTCTGGCAGTGGCCGCTGTGTCGGCGGTGCTCGGTTTCGCTGCGACGCGGCTCCTTCCCGAGCCGGCCGGACGATCCCTCGAAGACGTCGCCGAGAACACAGTTCACTCTGCGTTACCCCGGATGGTCCAAGTTGTCCCGGCGACAGATCTGACGAACCCGGAGCTGAAGACCGCATAACTCGCGCCGGAGACACACTGTGCGTGGTCGGATTGGAACTCACCTCCGAGCTGATGCCACGGTCGAGGCGATGTATGTCCCATTCAGGGCGCTGTTCGGTGGTCGGGGCCGCGTCGATCCGGTGACCTCACGCTTGTCGGCGGGAGCTCAGGCGATCATGGTCGCGCTCGGCGGCCGCCGCAGCAGGATGTCGTCGAAGCGCGTCGTGATGGCGTCGTCGAGCTCGGGGTGAGTGAGGATGTAGAAGGTCTCGGTCCGGACGGCGTCGATGACGCGCTCGGCCACCATGGATGGTGCGATGCCGCCGTCGACCAGGCTCTGCACCGCCCCGCGCAGCTCGTCCGCCCCGGGCACCTCGCGGTCGGGCGCCCACGCCGGGCGGTTCCGCTCGGACTCGGCAATCCGCGTCTGCACGAAGCCCGGGCAGAGCACCGACACGCCGATTGGCGCGCCGACCGCTTGGAGGTCTTTGAAGAGCGTCTCCGAAATGGCCACGACCGCCTGCTTCGTGGCGTTGTAGGGGCCGAGGAACGGGGCCGCGATGAGGCCGGCCACGGACGCCGTGTTGACCACGTGCCCCTCGCCCTGCTCGATGAGCGTCGGCACGAAGGCGGCGACGCCGTTGATCACACCCCAGAGGTTGACGCCCAGAATCCAGCGCCAGTCTTCCTCGCTGACCTCCCAGATGGGACCGCCGAGCCCGATCCCCGCGTTGTTGTGCACGAGGTGCACCGCCCCGAAGCGGTCGAGCGCGCCGTCGCGCAGCGCCCGCACCGACGCCGCGTCGGCGACGTCGGTCACCAGGCCGAGCGCGTCGGCGCCCTGGCCGGTGAGCTCGTTCACGGCCTCCTTGAGCGGTCCCTCCTCGATGTCCCCGAGGACGATCTTCATGCCCTCGGCCGCCGCCCGGTCCGCTACGGCCCGGCCGATGCCGCTGGCCCCGCCGGTGATGACTGCCACCTTGCCCTGCAGGTCCTTCATCGGGCCCCTCCCGTCGTCGTGCCGACGAAGTCAATCACGGCGCTGCGGACGCGGCCAGCGCCGCCTTCACCGGCATCGCGGCGCGGTGCCGGCGCAGGTGCGCGGCGCCGGCGGGGGACACCGCGATCAGCCGGCCCCGTCCCGGCTCGTGGTGCCGAGCGAGGAAGCCCCGGTCGTTGGCGTCCTCCCAAACCGGCAGGCGCGGGCACGACGTCCGCCACACCTCTTGAACCTCGTCGTACGAGCGGGGCTCCGGTCCAATCCACTCGAGGAGGTCGAGGATCAGGGCGTCGACGGCGTCCGGCACGTCATCCATTGTCGCGCCGCCTAGAGCAGCGAGAAGGTCCCCGCCTGCACCAAGACCAGCACGCCGATGCAGCACAGGAGGACGGGGACGGCCAGGTGACCCAGGCGGACCATCACGCCCCGGGCCTTCGGGTGGCGGCCCCCGGTGAGGACGAGCCAGGTGACCAGGACCTCGCCGACCACGAAGACAGCGACGATGGCACCCACATTGGTGGCCCCGCCGACCCGGAAGAGGGGGATGTAGACGGCCAGGTTGTCGCCCCCGGCCGCGATGGTGACCAGCGCGGCGGCCGTAAAGCCCCGGCCCACGGCCCGCTGCTCCAGCCTGGTGCCCCCGCGACGGCGCCCGCGCCGCCGCCCCGCCGCCGGTTGGGGCTCCGCCTCCGCCTCCGCCCCGTCCCGCCCGCGCCGCAGCACGACCAGGCCGCGCACGCCGATGGCCAGCGGCACCAGCCCGAGCAGGCCGACGACGGCCGTCGAGAACTCGAACAGCACGGCGGCCGCCGCGGCGGCAACCGCTACCAGCAGGGCGAAGCCGAAGACCTGGCCCGCCGCGATGCGGTGCGCCCGCTCGAGCGGCGCGCCGGCCACCATGGCCATGGTCACGACGCAGTTGTCGACGTTGGTCCCGACGAACGCCGCCGCGGCGACGCCGAGATCCGCCCCCAGGCCGGCGGACAACGAGGCCGTCAGCCCGCGGGCAGCGGCATGGCCGGCCCGAAGGGCTTGTCGCCCCGCAGGGTCACCCGGTGTGCGTAGCGGGGAGCGTCCCCGTAGTCGTCGAGCGCGTAGTGCAGCGTCGCCCGGTTGTCCCAGAAGGCGACCGACCCGGCGTGCCAGCGGAAGCGGCAGGTGTACTCGGGCTTGACGCAGTGGTGGTAGAGCATCTCGAGGATGGCGCTGCTCTCGTTGTCGGACAGCCCGAAGATGGTGCGGGTGAACTGCCGGTTGACGAAGAGGCCGTTGCGTCCCGTCTCAGGGTGCGTGCGCACGACGGGATGCAGGGAGGGCAGCAGCTTGTCGCGCCACGTACCGTCCCACTCGTAGCCGCCGCGCTCGGCCACGTCCGCCGCGAACCACGGGTCGTGGTGGATGGCGATGAGCTGGTCGCACATGGCGCGCACCGGCGGGGCGAGCCCGTCGTAGGCGTCCTGAAGGCTGGCCCACATTGTGTCGCCGCCAACCTCGGGCGCCTCGAGCATGTAGAGGATCGAGCCCATGGCCGGTGTCTGCAGGAAGGTGACGTCGGTGTGCCACCAGCTGGCCCGATCGACCTTGCCGTCGATGGCGAGCACCTCGCGGCTCTCGTCGATGGAGGGCAGCACCGGGTGTGCCTCGGTGACCGTGCCGAATTGGCGGGCGAAATCGGCCTGCTGCTCGGCCGTCAGGGACTGGTCCCGGAAGAAGATGACGTGGTGGGTGTTGAGGGCGTCCCGGACGGCAGCGACCACCTCGGGCGCCAGCGGGAGCGAGATGTCCAGCCCGGCGATCTCTGCCCCGACGGTGGGGGAGAGGGGATGGACGCTGACGGAAGTGGCGAGGGTCACCGCCCAATTCTGCCCGAACCCGGGCGGCGGCGCCCCATCGTGCCGCCCCGCCACCTACATTGGCCCGCACCGACCGCCGTACCGCCGTGAAAGGGGCCGAGCATGAGCGACCACACGGGGGGCCTCGTGTTCACCCCGCCGGCCCGCAACTACTCGCCCTGGTACCAGTGGATGACCCGCCTGGCCGCCACCACGCACGAGGACCCGCTCCCCGAGGAGGACCCCGCCGGCTTCCCGGCTTGGCTGGAGCGCCGGCGCGCCCGCCTCCTCGAGCTGCTCGGGCCCGAGCCCGAGGCTGTCCCGCTCGACCTCGAGACGCTTGAGTCGGAGCATTGCGACGGCTACCGGCGGGACAAGGTCGTCTTCGACACCGAGGACACGATGTCGGTGCCCGCCTACCTGCTCGTCCCCGACAGCCGCCAGGACGAGGCCCCCGGGCCGGCCGTCCTGGCCTGTCACGGCCACGGACCGGGCAAGTCACAGGTGGTGGGGCTCGAGCACACCGACATGCCCAACGCCGACTACGCGTTGCAACTGGTCCGCCGGGGTTACGTCGTGCTGGCACCGGACCTGCGCTGCTTCGGGGAACGCCTGGACTGGAACCCCGAGGACCACTACGCCTGCGACACCAATCTCGTGCATGCCGCCATGGCGGGCTGGAATCCGCTGGCGCAGAACATCTGGGACCTGCGGCGCTCGCTCGACGTGCTGGAGCAGCACCCGCTGGTCGACCCGGCGCGCCTGGGTATGGTCGGTATCTCCTACGGCGGCACCGTCACGCTCTTCACCGCCGCCGTCGACACCCGCGTGACGGCGTCGGTGGTGAGCGGCTACTTCTCCTCGTGGGCCGTCAGCCACAAGATGCCATGGAACATGTGCGGCTCCCAGATCATGTTCGGCATGCTGGGCCGCCTGGAGCACGAGGACCTCGGCGCGCTCATCGCACCGCGGCCGCTGCTCGTCGAATCCGGCACCCAGGACGATCTCTTTCCCTTCGCCACCGCCGCCGAGTCGGTGCGGCGGACACGCCTGGTCTACGAGCAGCTTGGTGCCGGCGACCGATTGGTGCACGACGTCTTTGAGGGAGGGCATCAGTGGCACGGCACCGAGGCACTGCCCTTTCTCGACCGCTGGCTCGGCTTACCCGAGGCTTGACGCCGAGCGACGACCCGGCCAGGCCGCACCACCCGATCACCGGCCAGCGAGAAGGCCCTCGACGATCAGGGTGGCGGCGGCCGGGCACGCCTTGGTGAACCCGAGGAACGGCCCGAAGTCCCTTGTCGCAGCGAAGCCGGTTATGTAGAGGCCGGCGATGCTCGACTGGAACGCCTCATCGAGTACGGGGAAGCCGTCGACCAGATCGACGTTGTCGACCAGGCCTCCGAGGTAGGGCACGTCGGGCAGGTTGGCTTTGTAGCCAGTCGCGAAGACGACGCGGTCGACGGAGAGACGTTCACCGTTCGACAGATCGGCGACGACGTCTCCGGTGTCGTCTCCGATGGCGATGACCGATGTTCCCGGCCAACGATGGAACTGGTCGGTGGCGAGGCGTGGGGTGAGCCACCACTCCAGCGTCAGGCGGCCAGCCTCCCAGAACTGCCGTGCTATCCGCTCCCGTTCGGACGGGAGCAAGGCCCGCCACCACCCCGGCACGGCCAGCATGGAGTCGACGTAATCGTCCACGAACTTCCAGCTGACACGCTCGAAGAGGGGGACATCGTGGCGGTGGACGATGTCGACCCGCTCGGCCCCTTGTTCACCGATCAGCGCGGCCCATTCGTAGGCGCTCTGTCGGCCACCCACGATGAGCACGCGGCGCGCCGCGTAGATCTTCGAACTGCACGAGATCACCGGTATGCGAACCAACCCCGGGCGGAACTGAGTCGGCCCACTGAGGGAGCTGTTGGAAGTGACGAATCCCCGGAGCAGCCACCACCGCTCCGGCGGTGATTCGCTCACCGTTGTCGAGGACCGCTTCGAATTTCTCGCCATTGCGTGTGAGTCGGGTGACCAGGGTCTCCTGCGCGACGACCCCTTTGTTGTCCTGGAACCAGGTGGCGTAGTCGAGGAACACGCTGATGGGTACAGGGTCGACCTCGTCGGGAGCAATCCCCTCTTCCTCGAGAAACGCCTCAAAGGTGTGGACGCCAGCCGCATCGAGATGCCAATCGGGGCCCGAGCGTAAGTTCATCCCCTCGGGCATGTGCTGCTTCCAGAAGGACAGAGGTCCGCCGACGACGGTCGTATCGATCCCACGCTCAATTGCTCGAGCGGCCGTCGCCACGCCATATGGGCCGGCACCGATCACGAGAAGCTCTGAGCTCTCCATCATGGTCCGGGCGTGCCGACTCGACCCACCATCAGAACGTACACTGGCGGCGGCTCCCGACACATCGAATCGTTGCAGAGTCCGTTGCTGACCAGCTGCGCGTCGCTCCCCGCGGGGTGCCAAGCTGTGGCGGTGAGCGACGACGACTTA
The DNA here is from genome assembly GCA_963745175.1 of uncultured Acidimicrobiaceae bacterium. Classification (GTDB taxonomy): domain Bacteria; phylum Actinomycetota; class Acidimicrobiia; order Acidimicrobiales; family RAAP-2; genus Bog-473. The sequence continues at coordinate 45,716 of CAVUWK010000011.1, read as the reverse complement.
CTGGCGGAGCAGCGCTCGTTCTATCAGGCCAGGGCTCCGGAATACGACGAGTGGTGGCAGCGGCGCGGTCGCTATGACCGCGGAGAAGCACAGCTCCTCGAGTGGCAACGGCAGGTGGCAACGGTAGAGGCCGCGTTGGACGCCTTCGGGCCCACGGGCAACGTCTTGGAACTGGCGGGGGGCACCGGTTGGTGGACGCAGCGCCTGGCAGAAACAGCAGACCGGCTCACGGTGGTCGACAGCTCGCCCGAAGCGCTCGCACTGAATCGGGAGAGGGCTGGACGAGCAGATGTGCGATACGAAGTGGCGGACCTGTTCGAGTGGCGGCCGGACTCCTCCTATGACGTCGTCTTCTTCTCGTTCTGGCTCTCGCATGTGCCGCGCACTCGATTCGCCGACTTCTGGTCCCTCGTCCGCACCTGCTTGGAACCCTCTGGACGGGTGTTCCTCATCGACAACCGGGAGGATCCAGTGCCCCACTCGGCAGTGAAGGATCCGTACGTCGTCGAGTACGGGACGGACCTGCACCTCCGCAAGCTCAGCGACGGTTCGCAATTCAGGGTGATCGCGGTGATGTACGAACCCGATCAACTCGAGTCGCTGATATCGGCAGAGGGGTGGTCGGTCGAGATCGACTCGACGCGATGGTTCATGTTCGGTTCCGCCCTTCGAGACTGAGCCCTGGCTGAGTAACCCCGAACGCTCCGTGGGTCCCCACCGACATCTGACTGAGACGCCCGAATCTAGGGGGTCAGACCACCCCTAAGGTGGTGGGTGGAGACGCCAAGTTTGGGGAGGTCGGCTCATGAAGCAACCACCGTGTGCAGGCTCGATGCCTCTGTGGTCGACCCAGAGGACCGAAACGTCCGAAACGCCCATCGACGGCTCGCGACTGCTGACGAGTGACGGTGTCGAGCTCGCGACCCGCTCCTGGTCGTTGAACAGTGAACCTCGGGCCATCGTCGTCCTCGTGCACGGTTTGTCCTCGACGAAGGATCACCCCCACGTCGTCGCGGCTGGCCGAATGCCTCCGGGCGCGATCCCTCGATGTTCTTTCTTACGATGCTCGAGGACATGGCGAGTCGGGAGGGTTTTGTACCCTCGGCGACCTGGAACGTAATGACGTTGCCGCGGCTGTAGCCCATGCACGCATCAGTCATCCCCGTGTCGCGCTCGTCGGTGCTTCAATGGGGGCGGTCGCGGCCATGGCCTACGCCGCCACGGACCCCGAATTGGCGGGAGTTGTCGTGGTATCCAGTCCAGCCGATTGGCGAATTCCGTTTCGTATTCGCGCACTGATGACGTTCATGCTGGCACGCACCAAGCTGGGCCGGTTCTTCGCCGAACGCCACACCCACGTGCGAATTTATCCGGAATGGAATCCGTCCGAGCCACCCCGCTCCATGGCGAAGAGAGTTGTCAGCGCTGTTCCCCTCGCCATCGTCCACGGACGAAATGACCGTCTCATTCCTTTTCATTTCTCCCTCGGTGTCTCGACGGCAGACATGCCCGATGCCCACGCTGTCGTCGTCCCCGGGATGGGTCACGCCTTTGATCCAGTCGGCCGCGAGTCGATCTGCGATGCGCTGGATTGGACCCTCAACAACGCCGCACCTCGTGAGGTCAGCCGTGAGTGACGGCTAGATGATCGCGCTGCACTTGTGTCGCCGGTACCCTGGGCCACTCACTTTCTAGGGGCCAGGAAACGCCCGAGAAAAGGATCGTCCGAATTCGATATCGCCCTTTATGACCGGCGGATTGTGGAGGGCCCGACCAAGGAGCAGAGCGAGAAGATCCCGGCTGGTGGACTCTATGACGGCTCTGACCGGGGTATCGGGGCTCGCGGCGCGAGCTTCAACCTTGGGACCTTTCACGCCCACCCAGTACGTGGGCCCGTCGGTGGCCACCAGAAGCCATGACCCTTCAAGCCCCGTGTCGAACGCTCGGTGGTTCGATCGACGGACGTTCAACCATTCAAGGCGCATCGGGAGCGCGGCGCTGATGAAGACCTCGCTCCAGTCGCCAAGGTTCAATCCCAGGTCGGTCCCGTGGACCTCGACCTCGGTCAGCCTCAGGAGCGGAAGGCGCCGGAGCGAAAGCTGGCCGAGATCACGATTCTCTGCGGGCTCCACGACGTCGAGGTCCCAGGAAGCGGGACCGAGCGCAGACCATTCCTGGTCGAGTTCCCCACAGAGAGCCGCCAGTGATTCCACGACGGCGTGGGGTGATTCGCCGGGCACGGGTACAAGCGTCCGGGGACGCTGTACTTCGCGGCCCTCGGGGTAGTACGCCACGGGCAGACCCTGTACCGCAGCCCGAGTCATTCGACAGAGTGCCCCAGCGCCAAATCGAAGGTGACATGCGATGGTCAGGCGGCTCCATCCCGGTAGCTCAGAAGGCTGTTGCAAGTCGTCTTCGCCGAGCCCCCTCAAGCCGTCGACGATCCTTCGACTCCTGTCCTTGACCGCATCGAGGAGCTGCGGGGAGGGGCCGTTAATCATGACCACAAGCGCAGTATGGCCAAGCGGCGTCCTGGGCGCTCTCCGTGGTGGACCCAGGGCGCCGGGATGGGTCGGTTCTGAGCCCCCGGTGCTTCAGCGCAGAGGACGTGACGTCGCTACCTCGAAAAGGGTGATCTCGACGTTCCGAGGTACCGGCCTCGAGTCGACAGCTGCGAGCCGGATTCTTTTGCTGGGCAAGGTGCTGTTGCAGGTGGTCCATCGATTCCCACCGTTCGGACAGAACCGCGCGCTCCGGGTCGAGTGGGTCGGCGGCGATCACGTATTCGAGGCATCCCTCTTCCTGCCGGGAGGAGCGCATCGCCTCAACGCTGGTCTCTACGAACCGGTCCCGTTCGCTGGGGTCAATCGAGAACACTCCCTGCACGATCACAATGGCCATACGCCTTTCTAGGCGATCAGACAGCGGCTAGACCATTGGGTCGTGGCGGAACCTTCTCCCCAGGTCATCCCCCTTTCTCTCACGAGTCCGGAAGAGATGTTCGTGCTGGCGCCAGCGGATCTCTTCTCTGAGTACCGGAATTTCATGACAGGGCTCGAGTACTGCATCAGCGTGCTACGAAGCCGTCGATCCAGCGGACCGGTACGGATCGAACTCGCGCTGCCTGCTGACGAGATCTCAGAGGGGATGGACCAGCGGATTGCACGTAGCCTCAATCGCTATTGCGACCATCGAATCGAATACAACCAACGTGAGCGACGAGCAGTCCGACTCGATGGCGTCTATTCCTTGTGGATCGGGCTCCCCATTGTCGTCGTGGGATTTCTTCTCGTGATCGTCAAGTCGAGCATTGTTGGGGCCAGTGGGAACGCCAATCTCGTGCTCGATTCGGGAGGATGGGTGTTGGTGTGGGTGGGCCTGTGGTTCCCGCTCGACACGCTCCTGTTCACACCCCTGTCATATGGGAGAGAGAACCGGGTGCTCAAGCGGTTGCGAACAGCCAACGTCCTGATCGAACCGGATCCCCGCATGAGGGTCTGACGGAGGACGCGAGCCGGCCGCCGAGCTCGGGGAGCAGGGCGGAGCATCCGAATCTCTCGACTACGAGATCTTTCGGTAGATCAATTCGAAATCGTGTTCCCACGCATCATTGTCGTGGCTGATCTCCCACGCACCATCGATACGGTCGCCGTGTTGGGTGAAGCGACCGGTGAAGCGCTGGCGAAAATCCAGCGGCGTGAAGTCAGGCACGTCTCTGTGGAGCCCCCAGATACCGTCGTGGAGAGTCATCGAATAGAGACGAGCAATTCCTCGATCGTCGAAGTAGTGCTGCGTGTATGCGTCGCCGCCCGAGTTCGCCCCGACGATGGTGACGCCCTCGGGAGGGCCGGATTCCAGGAATTCGGTCCTCTGCCGAAGGAAGCGTCCCCCGAGTATCCAGTCAAAGGTCGATCGCCCGACGGGCCCGGTGGGTTCCGTGCCCGGAAAGTGTGCTTCCATCGTCCACTGACCCAAGAAAGCGTCCAACCGCCGCAGAAGACCGACACGATCATCAGCACCCATGGCCACCAGTTTGCCCGAGAGTGGTCCTTCCGAATCAGGTCCTCAGAGCGTGACTGGCATCGATGAGTCGAGGTCGGTGGGCGCTGCCCGAGCCAGGATCGTTGCCCCCACCGCCATGACGCAGAAAGCAAGGCTCGCAATGGCCCTCTGGGTCGGGCTCACGGTGAATCGTTCGTCGAAGATCCAGACGCTCAACACGACGGCAACGGCGGGGTCGACCACGACGATCAGTGGTTGGGACACGCTCAACGGGCCGACCTGCAAGGCGGCCTGTTGCAGCACAGAACCCACGACCCCGGAGACGATCAACGCGTAGATGGGCCAGTGCTCCAACACGCCCGACCAGGCCGGATATCTCGAGCACATTGGTGGTTGCCTTGATGAAAGTGGCCATCAGGGCCCAGGTGATCGAGGCCGCGGTGGCGTAGAGCGCGGCCCGACGCACGGGAGATCCCCAGCGCGCCATGACGGCCAGCACGGCGACGGCCCCGCCGAAGACGGCCACAGCGGAAACCCAATTGGTCGGGTCCGGCTGCAGGCGGCCGCCATGGGGTTCGGACGCTGCGATGAACACCGCCAGGGCCGCACACGTGACCAATGCAGCGGCCCACGCCACGTTGGCGATGTGCTGGCGCACCCAGAACCGGCGGAGGAGCAATGCAAAGACCAACTCGGTCACGAGGAGGGCCTGGACGACCGAGAGCTGCCCGCCGTGGAGTGCGAGCGCCTGAAAGGCAAATCCCCCGGCCGCGGCCGCCCACCCGAGGAGCCAGAGAGGCTGGCGGATCAGGAAGGTGAGGAGACCCCAGATCCGGTGCCGGCCGGACACGCCGAGGCTGGCCGTGTGCTGGGTCATCAGGTGCACCGCGTTTGCCAGGGCAGCAGCCAGGGCGAACACGATGGTCACGGTCACGTCGCGACTTCCGATCGGGCGCTTCGACTATCCACTCTGGTGCAAGCTTCGCATCAGCGAGGACGGAGATCGTGGGAGCCCCGGATTCGACGCTGGACCGTCACCGGGCTGACTCAGCCAGCCCCGTCCTTGTCGCCTCCCCTGTCGTGGGCCTCGGCGGCACTGCGCAGCACCTGGTCGAGCGAGGCTTGGGTATCCGGGCCGGCGGGCGCTCCACCGCCACCATCCCGGACATCGTCTTGGCCCGCGCCTTCGCCTTCGCCCGATCCGCCCTCACCCTCACCATCGCCCTCACCCTGGTCCGCACCGGCTGCGTCGGACGCATCGACGGACTGCTCGGATTTGGGGTGGGGAGCGCGGTGGAGCCAGCCCCGCTGCCGGATTCCGCCCCGCTTCCGCCCGCTGGCCACTACCCGCTCGCCACTACAAGAAGGCTCGCAACACGTTCTCGAATGCGGCCGCCAGGACGAGCGTTCCGTGCACGCTCCGGTCCGTCGGGACCGAGATCGGGTGCGCCGTGGGCACGTTCATGAGGGTGAGGACAGCGGACACCGGGGTCCCGGGCCCGAGATAGATGTGCGAGGCCACCTGCTCGAGCAGCGAGCTGGCTCCGGTCGGGTCCGAGATCATGGAGGTCACCGACAGCTTCCCCGTGGCCAGCTGGCCGAGGTTCGACGCCGGGTTCACCATGTGCAGGTCGACCCCGACGTAGTGGCTGACCGGGATGCCCAGATGGGCGAGCCCGGCGATGATGGTCGACGGAGCGTGGAGGCTGAGCGCCCCGAGGCGGACGGTGCCGCCGCCAGGGAGCGGCAACCCGAGCGCCTGGGGGATCTGCAGGACGTTGGTGTGCCCGTCGACGGCGTGGAAGACGAAGACCTGCTCGCTGTGGTCGGGCCCCTTGACGATGGCCAGCAGGTCGTTCTTGCCGCGGGCCAGCAGCCAGGCCGGTACCCCGACATGGTGCACGGCGTGGTCGATGCGGTAGAGGCTGATGCCGATCCACGACCCCGTCAGGAGGAGCAGCGCGACCGAGCGCGGAACCGGCGGCGATGAGGACACGCTTGAGCGTCGAGCGGCGGCCCCGGCGCGGCGCCGACCCCGGGGTGACCAGACCCAGTTCCCCCGTGGTAATCGCCGTCGTCACGTACCCCTCCTCCAGCGTCCCCGGCCCCCGCCCGGCACCCCAGATCCCCGTGCCCGCAACCTACGGACCCGCCATTGCCCCGCCGTTGCCCGCCGGGTTCGATGTGGTTGCCGTGGCTTCGCCACGACGGTTCCGCCATCCGCGAAGCTGACGCCATGGGAGAGGGCCTGCTCCACTACACCTCGCCCGACGAGGACAGCGCGCGCTGGTGGGACTTTCCGTTCCGCCCGGGCGACATCGTGGTGAGCACGCGATCCAAGTCGGGGACGACCTGGGTCCAGATGATCTGTCTGTTGCTCGTCTTCGGCACGCCTGAGCTGCCAGGCCACCTCGGCGCGCTCTCGCCCTGGCTGGACTGGCTCGTGCGGCCCAAGGAGGAGGTCTTCGCGGGGCTGGCCGCTCAGACGCAGCGTCGCGTCATCAAGACCCACACCCCGCTCGACGGCGTCCCACTCGACGAGCGTGCCACCTACATCGTTGTGGGCCGCCACCCGCTCGACATGGCCGTTTCGCTCTATCACCACAGCAACAACATCGATCGCCACCGCATGGCCCAGCTCACCGGGCAGCCCGAGACCGACCGCCCGCCGCGGCCGCCGTTGCACGAGTGGCTCGTCGGATTCGTCGACTGGCAGGGCGACCCCCGCCAGTGGCTCGACACGCTGCCCGGCGTGATGCTCCATCTTTCCGATGCGTGGGCCCGGCGCCGTCAGCCCAACATCGTGCTGGTGCACTACGACGATCTCGTGACGGATCTCGACGGCTCCATGCGCCGGCTCGCCCCGTTGCTGGGGATACCCGTCGACGAAGAGCGCTGGCCGTCGCTCGTGCAGGCCGCAACCTTCGGCGCCATGCGCGCCGGCGCCAGCGCACCCGACACCCTCGGAGTGCTCAAGGATCCGGCCGCTTTTTTCCGTAAGGGGAAGTCGGGCGAGGGTCGTGAGATCCTGACTGCGGCCGAGATGGCTCACTACCGCTACCGTGTCACGGCCATGGCCCCGACCGACCTGCTGGACTGGCTCCACCGCGACGGGACGGCGTGAACGTGCCGATCGTGCCCGACGACAAGGACTGGACGTGGGTCCTCGAGCGCCCCTGCCCCGAGTGCGGCTTCGACGCATCGGCGGTGCCGCCCGCTTCCGTGGCTCCGCTGTTGCGCGCCAACGCGGCGGCCTGGGAGCAGGTGTTGCGCCAGCCCGACGACGTGGTGCGCCGGCGCCCGGCCACGGACCGCTGGGCACCGCTCGAGTACGCCTGCCACGTGCGCGACGTCTGCACGCTGTACCACCAACGTCTCGAGCTTGATGTTGCTCGAGGAAGACCCGCTGTACCCGAACTGGGACCAGGACGCGACAGCTGTCGAGGAGCGCTACCGCGAGCAGGACCCCGCCGTCGTGTCGGTGCAGCTGCACGACGCCGCCAACGCGTTGGCCGATGCCTTCGACACCGTGGAGGGCGACCAATGGCTGCGGCGGGGCCGGCGCGGCGACGGCGCGCGCTTCAGCATCGCGGGCTTCAGCCGCTACTTGCTCCACGATCCAGTCCATCATCTCTACGACGTCACCGAGGATTGGGGGTCCCGAGACCCCCAAGACCCCCCGACGAGGAGGCCCCTCAGTCCGGCAGCAGTCGCGCCGATTCGGGCTCGAGGTGAACGGTCGCGTGGGAGATCGTTCGCAGCGCTGAGGCCGGGCACGCGGTCGTGATCGGTCCGGTCAGTGCGGCGGCCACCGGCTCCGCCTTGCGCGCCTCGGGGACGATGGCCAGCACGCGTCCGGCGCGCAGGAGGGCCGGGATGGTCACGGTGATGGCGTGGGCCGGGACCATGTCGAGATAGGGGAAGTGGCCCTCGTGCACCTGCTGCATGCGGCAGGCGTACTCCAGCTCCACCACCTTGACGTCGTATGGGTCGGCGAAGTCGGCCACCGGCGGGTCGTTGAAGGCCAGGTGGCCGTTCTCACCCACGCCGAGGCAGCACAGGTCGAGCGGATGCAGCCTGAGGTGCTCGGCGTACCGGCGTGACTCGGCCTCGGCGTCACCGAGACCCTCGACGTAGAAGGCCGCCTTCGGGTGTGCCGGCTCCACGATGCGCTCGCGGATCCAGCGCTGGAAGCCGGCCGGATGGTCCGGTCCCACGCCGACGTACTCGTCCATGTGGAAGACGATGGTGTCGGCCCAGGGAACCCCCTCGGTCGCGTGGACGAGTGCGTGCACGAAGGCCAGCTGGGAGTTGCCCGTGGCGAACATGGCGTGCGCCGTGCCCCGGGCGGCCACGGCGGCCTGCAACACACCGAGCGCCTCGTCGGCGGCGGCGCGGGCCATGGCGGCGATGTCAGCGTGCACCTGCACCGAGGCGGCGCCGAAGGCCCTGGTCCCGGTCTGCACGGCGTTCAGCATGCCAGGCGCGCCTCGGCCAGACTGGACCGGTGCGCGACGTGGAGCTCCCCGGACCGGGCCAGCGGGAGGCGGCATGGAAGGCGGTGCGCCGCTTCCTCGCCGTGACGCCCGTGGTGGCCGCCCCCCAGCTCGGGCCCTCGGTGTCGGTCAAGGTCGAGACCGTCCAGCCCACCGGGTCGTTCAAGGTGCGTGGGGGCCTGGCCGCCGTGTCGGCCACGCTCGAACAGGACCCCGGGCGCGCCGTGGTGGCGTCGTCCGCCGGCAACCACGGCCTCGGCCTGGCCTACGCGGCGTCCAAGCTCGGCGCCACCGTCACCGTCGTGGTGCCGACGGGCGCCTCGGCGGCCAAGGTGTCGGCCCTGCAGCAGTTCGACGTGCGCCTCGTCCTGCACGGCGAGGGCTACCGCGAGGCCGAGACGCACGCCCTCGAGCTGGCCGCCCGCGACGGGAGTCGGTACGTGTCGCCCTACAACGACGCCGACGTCATCGCCGGCCAGGCGACGCTGGCCCGGGAGCTGATCGAGCAGGTGCCCGACCTCGGGACCGTCGTCGTGCCCTGCGGCGGCGGCGGGCTCCTGGCCGGTGTCATCCTCGGCCTCGAAGGGACGGGCGTGCGCGTCGTCGGGGTCGAGTCCGAGGCGTCACCCTCCATGAGCACCGCGCTGGCGGCGGGCGCCATCGTGCCCATCGAGGTCGAGCCGACCGTGGCGGACGGGCTGGCGGGCAACCTCGAGCCGGGCGCGGTGACCGTCGGCGTCGCACTCGGCCACGGCGTTGGCGTCCTCACGGTGAGCGAGGCCGACATCCGCTCCGCCATGGCCTTCTCGGCCTCCAAGATGGGCCTGGTCCTGGAGGGCGCGGGTGCCGTCGGGATCGCCGCGCTTCGAGCAGGAGTCGTGACACCCGCCGCAGGGGGCAAGGAGACCGTCGTGCTGTTGACCGGGCGCAACGTGGCGCCGAAGCTGCTGTCTGAGGTGCTCCATTCCTGAGGTCAGCGTCGACGGCGCCACCCTGAACTATGAGGTCACCGGCGACGGCGAGCCGCTCCTCCTCATCGCCGGCTGCGGCCAGCCTGCCATCGCGTGGCACCTGTCGCTCGTCCCGGCCCTCGTGGCCGCGGGGTATCGCGTCGCCACCTTCGACAACCGGGGGGTGGCGCCGTCCTCGTCGCCGCCGGCGCCCTACAGCGTCGACGTCATGGCCGCCGACACCGTCGCATTGCTGGACCATCTCGGCTGGGTCGAGCCGGTGCGCATCGCCGGGCATTCGATGGGTGGCTGGATCGCCGAGACCCTGGTGCTCGACCGTCCGGAGCGGATCCGGTCCGCCGCGCTGATGGGCAGTGCCAACGCGCCGACGGCCTGGGAGGTCGCGATCACCACGGTCGAGCGGGACCTGGCCCGCCTCGACTACGACCTGCCCCGGCTCTTCTACGCCACCGAAACGCTGCGCTATCTGCCGACCGCCGACCTTCAGGACAACGACGTGGTCAGCACCTGGCTGTCGCTCATGGGCGACATGGAGGTCTGGCCCAACCCCGGACGCCTGGGCCAGTACGAGGCGGCGCTCGCCTGGTCGACCGATCCGGCCCGTACCACCCGTTGGCTCGAGGTGCGCGTCCCGTGTCTGGTGCTGGCCTTCGAGCACGACGTCGATTCGCCGCCCCGCTATGCACGGCTGGCGGCCGACGCCATCCCCGGCTGCGACTACCGCGAGGTGGCCGGCTCCGGGCACATCGGCATCATCACCCACGCCGAAGAGGTGGCCGGCTACCTGATCGAGTTCTTCGCCCGGGCGTGATCGTTGAGAACCGGTTCGCTGGGCTCAACACACGCACGCAGGGCGGCAATCAGTGGGAGAAGTTCAGGAACTGGTGCACCGCGCCGACACAGGCCGATCCCTCTCCGACGGCTGCCGCCACCCGCTTGGTGGAGCCGGCTCGCACGTCGCCCACGGCGAACAGGCCGGGATGGCTCGTCTCGAACGGCAGCGGCAACCGGCCGAGCGCGGCCCAGCGGTCGTCCAGCTGCTCGGGACCGAGGGCGCGGTCGGTCAGCACGAACCCACGGTCGTCGAGTGCGGCACACCCGGAGATCCAGCCCGACGACGGGTCGGCCCCGATGAAGGAGAAGAGCCCTGAGCAGGGGAGCTCCGTCTGCCCGTCGGCGTCCGTGATCTCGACCGTATGCAGGTCCGGGTTGCCGATGAGCCCGGTGATCTGTGCCTTCGTCCGCACGGTGATGCTCGGATGGCTCTCGATGCGGTCGACGAGGTAGCGGGACATGCTCGCCCCGAGATCGCCACCGCGGATGACGATCGTCACCGGAGAGCGCTCAGAGAGGAACATCGCCGCCTGCCCGGCGGAGTTGCCGCCGCCGACGACCACCACGGGCGATGCGCCGCACTGGCGGCGCTCCAATTCCGTTGCGGAGTAGTACACGCTGTTGCCCTCGAACTCCTCCAGTCGGTCGACCTCCAGGCGTCGGTAGCGTGCACCGCTGGCGACGATGACGGCGCGCGCCGCCACGTCGGTGCCGTCCGAGAGCGAGAGGATCAGGTGGCCCCCCTCCTCGCGCAGCGACGTGACCTCGCACGGAGCGGTGAGGGAGGCACCGAACTTCTCGGCCTGGACGAAAGCCTTTCGGGTGAGGTCGCCCCCCGAGATGCCGGTGGGGAACCCCAGATAGTTCTCGATCCGCGAGCTCGACCCCGCCTGCCCGCCGATGCCGATCTTCTCGAGGCCGAGGGTGCGGAGGCCTTCGGAGGCGCCGTACACCGCCGCGGAGAGGCCGGCGGGACCGCCGCCGACGATCACCAGGTCGAAGCAGCGATCGGGCAGGTTCTCCAGGGTGAGGCCCAGGTACTCGGCCAAGGCGCCGGGCGTCGGGCGGCGCAGGACCACTCCCGAGGTGATGACGACCGGTAATTCGCCGGGGTCGATTTGGAACTCGTCCAGCACGAACTGCACCCCGGGGTCGTGATCGGCGTCCAGCCACTCGTACGGGATGCCGGAGCGGGACAGGAACTCGCGCAGCTCGAGGGACCCGGGCGAGAAGCGCGACCCGATGATGCGGGTGGAGGCCGACGCGCCGGTGAGGAGGATCGAGCGCCGGGCCATGAAGGCGGCCAGGATGGTGTCGCCCAGCCCTGGGCTGGTGGCGATGAGCCGTCGCAGTCGATCCCGCGGGATCACGATCACCTCACCCGGGTCCACCACACGGGCGGACACGAAGACGCGCATCCCGGTGAGCAGGTTGAGCTCCCCGAGGAACTTGCCGGGACCGTGCTGCGCAACGATCTGCTCCTCGGCCCCGTTGTGGGCCACCACCTCGATCGTCCCGGACACCACGACATAGAAGTCGTAGGTCACGTCACCCTGGCGGTAGAGATACTCGCCCGCGGCGACCGGTTGCCGTGTCCCCAGCTCCGCCATCGCCGCCATGTCGGCGTCGGTCAGCGTCGGGAATGCCTCGGCGTCATCGGCCATGGGCGTGCCTCCTTTGGAACTGTGGCAATGGGAACAACGCGCCGGCGGGCGCGCTACGCGGGTTCGGGTCGGGGGCCCGACCAGTCGGAGTGGGGGTCAGAGGCGGGAAACGAATCCTCCTCCTGGCCGTCGAGGTAGCCGTCGCGGTCTTGCTCGACTTCGTCGGACTCGTCCTTTGGTTCCGCACTCACTGCGTTGCGCCCTCTCGTTCGAGCGTGCCACGTCCGACAGGAAGGACTACACCTTGCGAATTCACGGCGCAAGGCCGGCGCGCGCTGAGCGGCCTGGCGCAGGTAGCGGTCGGGAGAGTGCTCATGACGGGGGACGTGGCGTCTCCCAGTCGATCTTGACCGCCACCGCCTCGTCGGGGTGGTCGTGCAACCAGCGCCTGGCGAAGGGGCACCAGGGCACGACGGTCAGCGCGTTGGCCTCCGCTCGCTCGAGGGCGGCGCGGACCAGGCGGCCCCCGACGCCCCGACCGCCCCATTCCTCGGGAACCTCGGTGTGGATCAGCAGCATCCGGTCGCCCTGAACGAGGTAGACGAGCTCGGCCTCGGCGCCACGCTCCCGGATGACGAAGCGGTTGGCGGCGGTATCGTCGACCACCGATGCGTCGGCGGGAATCGTCATGGGGGTTGCCTCCCGGTCAATTGCGGCCCTCTGGCTGCCACCCTAAAGGTGGAGGAGGAACATCGTGAGTGGACCAGTCGCCACCGACGACGCGGCGCCGGTGCCCACGGCACCGGCCCAGGCGGATGGCCCGGTCGTCGAGATCGCTCCCGGGCGTCTCACGCAGGTCGGTTCGTTGCCGGTGCGCCGGGTCCTGCCCCAACGCCCGCGCCGCACCGTGGGGGCATGGTGCTTCGTCGACCATGCCGGCCCGGTAGCCGTCGAACCGGGCGTGGCGTTCGGCATCGGACCACATCCCCACCTGGGCCTCCAGACCGTGACCTGGCTCGTGGCCGGCGAGCTCCTGCATCTGGACAGCCTGGGCTCCGAGCAGCTGATCCGGCCGGGCCAGCTGAACCTCATGACCGCGGGCCACGGGGTGTCCCACGCCGAGGAGGACCCGGCACGAGCCGAGGAGGTACACGCAGTCCAGCTCTGGGTGGCGCAGCCGGCCGCCACCCGTGACGGTCCGGCCGCCTTCGAGCACCACGCCGAGCTGCCGCCCCTCGAGCTCGACCACGCCGAGGGGACCGTGCTCGTGGGCGACGTCGCCGGGGTGGCCTCGCCGGCTCGGCGCGACACCGACCACATGGGCGTGGAGCTCATGCTGCGGGAGCCCGGCACCGTAGTGCCGCTGCGCCCGGACTACGAACACGCGCTGGTGGTCCTCGAGGGCCGGGTGACGGTGGACGGTGCTGCGGTGGAGCCCGGCGTGCTGGCCTATCTCGGGTTGGGCCGGGACGAGTGCCGGTTCGAGGTGAAATTGCCGGCGCGCGCCCTGTTGCTCGGCGGCGTCCCGTTTCCCGAAGCCCTCCTCATGTGGTGGAACTTCGTCGGGCGCAGCCGCGAGGAGATCTCCGAGGCCAGGCGGCAGTGGACGGCCGACGACGGCCGCTTCGGCCGGGTGCGGTCCTCGCTCAGCCGGATCGAGGTGGGAAAGCCACCCTGGGAGTGACCTACCACTCACCCCAGCCGGGAGGGCTCACCGTGCCGGTCACGCCGCGGGGGTCGACCGGCATCCGGGTCGCGCCGGCTTCATAGACGGCGAAGCAGAGCCGGAGGACGTCGGTGGCCTCGGCGCCGGTCATGGCGGCGGCGGTGCCGTGCACCAACGCGTCAATGAAGTGCCGAGACGAGCGCGCGAACCCGGCGCCCCAGTCGGCGTCGAGTTCGGTGAACTCCGTCGTCCTGATCTCGCGCGCCGTTCCCGTGAACAGCATCACGGGAGCCAGGTCGAGCATCTCGCCCGTGGCCCTGGTCACCCAGATCTGCCCCTCGTCGCCGGTGATCTCGAAGAACTCGTCGGCGCCATAGTACGAGGAGCGCATGTAGAAGTTGGGCGCGTACTGAACCTCCATGGTGCCGAGCACGCCGGGGTCCTCGTACTCGAAGATGACGGCACAGGGCTCGAAGAAGAAGTCGCGCCGGCGCACCACGGCCTGCACGGAGGTGATGTCCATGTCGAGCAGCCACAGCGCCATCGCGTACTTGTGCACCATGTCGTCGAAGAGATGCCCGCCCGGGCTGCGCTTGTCGAGGCGCCAGCCGTAGCCTTCGGGACGCAGCCCGGCCTGGAAGGGCGAGTCGGTCTGGCCGACCAAGGTGCGGATGCGCAACGACGTCGGCTTGCCGATGGCGCCCTCGGCCACTAGGCGCTTGGCCAGTTCGAGCGGTGGGTAGTGGACGAAGCACTCGCTGATGCGCAGGGTGCGGCCCACGCGATCGGCCACCGCTTGCATCTCGAGCGCGTCCTCGATCGAGTTGGCCACCGGCTTCTGGACCGACACGTGCTTGCCGGCCTCGAGCGCGGCGATCACGTGGTCGTGGTGCAGATGCGTGGGCGTGAGGATCTCGACGGCGTCGATGGAGTCGTCCGCCAGCATGTCGGCCAGATCGGAATGGTACGACGCGGCGCCCCATTCCTTTGCCGCCTGGCGGCCCACCTCCTCGTCGGTGTCGCACACAGCGACGACGTCGCAGCGGGCGTCTTCGAGGTAGCCCCGTACGTTCATGGCCGCGATGTTGCCGGCGCCCAGCACGCCCAGCCGGACCTTGTCCATCAGACCCTCCTTGGCCGACGCCGCCTACGGGTCGGTTCCGAATGCGCCCCCGTCCCGGGCGATTGAGATCTGATTGTCGTCATAACCCAGCACCGAGCGCAAAACCGCCTCGGTGTGTTGGCCCACCGTCGGCGCCTTGGCGGGGTGCGGGAGTTCCTCGCCGACGAAGTGCAGCGGCGTGAAGAGTTGGTCCGCTCCCATCTCTGACGTGGGCAGCAGTGGGAAGCGGTCGACGAACTGGGGATCCTCGAGCAGCGTCTCGGGCGTGTTGACCGGCGCGATGGGCGTGTTGACCCGTCCGCCGAACTCCAGCCACTCCCGGGCCGTCTTGGTGCGGAAGATGTCGCGCAGCTCGCGCTGGAGCTCGCGGTTGCCTCGCGCGTGGTCCGCGTACTTGGAGCCGGGCCAGCGCTCGAAGAGGTCGACCCGGTCGACGGCCTCGCAGAAGTTCTTCCAGAAGGCCTGCTCGGACGCCATGAAGAGGACGGAGCGCCCGTCGGCGGCCTCGTAGACCTGGTAGCGCACGCCCTCGACCATGCCGGCGGTGCCCGGGGCCCGGCGCTCGTAGTTGTCGGCCTTGTTGCCCGTCACCTCGGACTCGGGTCGCTCGTAGGCGCGCCAGGACTCGGAGCGGTACCAGTCCATGGCGGCCGCCGCGTCCGATTGGGCCAGGTCGATGTAGGAGCTCTCGCCGGTCTCACGGGCTCGGATGACTGCGGCGAGGATGCCCAGCGCGCCGTAGAGCGGGCCGGCGTTGATGCCGATGGAGACGTGCTCGGGGATGTACGTGAAGCCCTCGTCGTCGGTGGCGACGTTCACGATGCCGGCCCAGGTGTCGTAGGCGACGCCGTGGCTCGGGTAGTCCCGGTAGGGGCCGGTCATGCCGTAGCCCGAGATGGAGCAGAAGACGATCTTGGGGTTGAGGACCCGCAGGTCGTCGTAGCCGGCGCCGCGCCGGGCCAGCGCGCCCGGCCGCATGGCCTCCACGACGACGTCGGCGCCGGTGGCCAGCTCCTTCAGGATGGCGACGCCGGCCTCGGTCCGCAGGTCGAGCACCAGGGAGCGCTTTCCGCGGTTGAGGTGCAGGTGCATGAGCGAGGTGCCCTCGACGATGGGCCACGTCATCTCGCGGATGTAGTCGCCGGCCGGTGGTTCCACCTTGATCACGTCGGCGCCGAGGTCGACCAAGGCCGTGGTGATGGCGGCCGGCCCGAGTGCCGAGCACTCGATGATCCTCAATCCGTGCAGTGGCGGCGTCGTCGCCATCGGACCTCCCGTTGTCGAAGGCCGGATCGTAGCGGCCGTCCACCGGGGCGCCCGGGGCCGCACCTCGCCATACTGGGACCGTGGAGACGGAGGCCCTCGATGACGCCCTGACGGTCTTCGCCGCCACCGCGCCTCGCTTCGGCTCGGTCGGCCTGGCCAATCACGGCCCCATGGCCGCCGAGGCGCTCGCCCACCTGGGACGGCACGATGCCATTGCGGGCTGGGCGGCCGGGTACCGCGCCCGCCTCGACGAGGCGCCAGCGCCGGCGCGAGCGCTTGACGGAGGAGGGCTGGCCGGCCGCGCTGGGACAGGCCGACCGCTTTCCCGAATGGCTCGCGCTCTTCGAGCGGGAGATCGCCGACCGGCCCGTCGCTGCCGTGGTGGGGGAGTGGGCGCCACGCCTGCTGCCCGGCTCCGTCGGCGCCGCCACCCACGGGCTCATCCGCACCGGCCACGCGGTGCGGGCGCTCGGCGCCGCCGACACGCCGCCCCGGCGCCTCGAGGTAGCGAACGGCCTGGCCTTCTGGGCCTCGAGCTACCAGGAGCTGCCGGGGCCGCCGCTGCTGATCGGGCGCGAAGGTGTGCCCGCCGCGTTGGCGGACCTGCCGTACCTCCCCGAGGACGCGCCGCGGCCGGTGCTCATCAGCGACCGGGTCGCTGCGGTGTCCGACATCGCCGATGAGTTCGAGCAGGCGGTGGCGTCGCTGGGCTGGACGGGCGGGGCGGTGGACCTGCTCGACCAGCTCGCCACCGGTGGGTCGCTGGCCTACCTGCGCAACGCCGACACCG
This sequence comes from uncultured Acidimicrobiaceae bacterium, assembly GCA_963745175.1. GTDB lineage: Bacteria > Actinomycetota > Acidimicrobiia > Acidimicrobiales > RAAP-2 > Bog-473. The sequence continues at coordinate 28,964 of CAVUWK010000011.1, read as the reverse complement.
GCGGTGCGATCGGCCTCCTGCACGCCGTGACCTCACCACTGGCCCTTGAATTGCTGCTTCCGTGGCTGGCGGAGGAAGACCGTGACGCCGCCCTGGGCTATGTCTGGCAAGCCGTGGCGGCGTTGCACGTCGCCTACGACATCGAGCGGACCGCCCCCGCCCCGACGGACCCTGGTCCCGCCGCCGAGACCCTGGTGGATCGTGCCGTGGCCTCAGGAGACGAGCACGCCATCAAATTGTGCGAGGCGGCGCTGCGCAGCTTCGGTCGCAGCGGCGAGGCGGCGCTCCTGGCCGCAGCCGCGGACGCCTGCGACCGGCTCTGACCCGGCCTGCCCGCGACCCACGTCGGGAGCGGCGTAGATTCGGCGCGATGGAATACCGCACACTCGGAAGAACCGGACTCAAGGTCAGCCCCCTTTGCCTCGGGGCGATGATGTTTGGCTCCTTTGGCAACACCGATCACGACGACTCCATCCGCATCATCCACGCCGCTCTGGACGCCGGCATCAACTTCGTCGACACCGCCGACGTCTACTCGTTCGGCGAGTCGGAGGAGATCGTCGGCAAGGCGCTGGCGCAGACCAAGCGGCACAAGGTGGTCCTGGCCACAAAGGTGCACGGCCAGATGGGTCAGGACCCCAACGCGCAGGGCAACTCACGTCGCTGGATCATGGCCGCGTGCGACAACAGCCTGCGCAGACTGGGTGTCGACTACATCGACCTGTACCAGATCCATCGGCCCTCACCCGAGACCGACATCGACGAGACGCTGGGTGCGCTGACCGACCTGGTGCGGGCCGGAAAGATCCGCTACTTCGGCAGCTCCACCTTCCCCGCCCATGAGATCGTGGAGGCGCAGTGGGTCGCTGAGCGCAGGGCCCGCGAGCGGTTCGTGACCGAGCAACCGCCCTACTCCGTTCTGGTGCGCAGCATCGAGAAGGACGTGCTGCCGATGTGCCAGAAGTACGGCATGGGCGTGCTGTCGTGGAGCCCGCTGGCCGGAGGTTGGCTCTCGGGCCAGTTCGGGCCTGGGAAGGAGAACACCAGCCGCCGGGCCACCTTCCTGCCGCACCACTATGACATGGAGCTTCCCGGGAACCGGTCCAAGCTCGAGGCCGTCACCGCGCTGACCGAGCTGGCCGACGGCGCCGGACTGTCGCTCATCGAGCTCGCGCTCGGCTTCGTACTCGAGCACCCGGGCGTCACGTCGCCCATCATCGGCCCCCGCACCATGGGGCACCTGGAGTCGCAACTGCCCGCACTCGACCTGCGCCTCAGTCCCGACGTGCTCGACCGCATCGACGAGATCGTGGCGCCCGGTACCGACCTCAACGACACCGACGTCGGTTGGGTCCCCGCCGCCATCGCTGATTCGTCGCTGCGCCGTCGCCCGCGCTGAGCACCGCCCTCTGAGGCGACACCGTCGCGTCAGTCCAACAGCTCCGGGTGGCGGGCCTGAATCATGCGACGAAACCCGTCGTGCCAGGGCACCTTCGTGCGGCCCAGGATCTCGTGCATGGAGGTCAGGTCCGGCCACAGCGGGGTGTGGGCGTCTTCGCTGTACTCGAAGACCGGCTCGACCCCGACGAGCTCGCCCATGTAGGCGCAGTATTCCTCGGCGCTGACCGTCTCGCTGCCGGCCCAGTTGACGGTGATCGGCGGGAGGGCGGCGACCTCCATCGCCCTGATGCCGAGCTCGACGTAGTCGTCCTCGTAGATCGGATTGAAGTTGTTGGGCGGGTCCGGGTAGAGGCGGATCGGCTCTCCCCGCAGCATCCGCTCCAGCCGATCGGCCGGGGCGCCTCCCTCTGGCCCGTAGGTCGAGCAGATCCGGATGATCGTGAGCGGGACGTGGAAGTGCGTCGCCACCCAGGTGCAAACCTGCTCCCCGGCGACCTTCGAGAAGCTGTAGTTCGCTCGCTGCGGCACGCCGGGTGGGTCGTCCTCCCGCAGCGGCCGCTGCCCCTGGTACCCGTAGATCGAGCCGGTCGAGCAGTAGACGAAGCCCTTGGCGCTGCGGCAGTGGTAGAGGAGGTCGCCCGAGACCCGGGCGTTGGTCTGGACGCAGCGACGCCAATCGACGGTTCCCACGTCGACCGCCGCGTGGAAGACGTAGGTGAAGTCGTCGGGGAGGGCTGCAAAGTCACTGCCCGAGATGTCGAGGGGGACGGGCCGCACGCCGACGCTCTCGAGCCGCTGGCGTTGCGCGGGATCGCGCAGCCGGGCCACGCCCCACACCTCGTTGCCCTCAGCCAGGGTGCGGGCGATCGGGAAGGCGATCTTTCCGCTGACACCGGTGATGAGGACCTTCTCGCCTTCGAGCACGCTGGCCGGGCACCGTAGGAGACGCCCCGCGGGTCGTCAAGGGTCCCAACACGGACGGTGTGCGCAGGCACCGCCGACGCCGCCCACATAGATTCGTAGCCCATGTCCGCTCTGGTGGGGACCCCCTCCGACGCAGCACCCGACGTGTTGGCCACCGGACGCACCGACGTCACCACGATCTTCACGTCGTTCTCCCAGCGCCACCCCGAGGGCCGGGATGCCGACTACCTGGAGTGGCATTCGCTCGACCACCGGCCCGAGCAGCAGCGCCTCACCATGCTGCGCACCTCGTACCGCCTGGTCTCGACCCCGGCCTGCCGGGACGGCGCGGCCGCCAGCGAGGAGCGTTTCGACGCCACGGATCACCTCATGACCTACCTCTTCACCGGGCTCGCCGCGATGGACGACTTCAACACCTTGAGCGTGGCCCTGCGCGAAGCCGGCCGGGCGCCCTACCTGCTCCCGATGGTGGAACGGGCGGCATACCGTCTCGACGGGATGGCGGCGGCTCCCCGCATCAAGATCGGCGCCGACGTGTTGCCCTGGTGGCCGACCAAGGGCGTCTACATCCTGGTGGAACGAGGCGATGAGCCTGCCGAGGCCCTCATCGATGTTCCCGGTGTGGGTGGTGCCTGGTGGGGTGGGGCCGAGCCTCTGGAGCCGCCGTTCTGCTCCAGGGACAACAGCGGTCTGCACATCAGCTATCTGTTCCTCGACGACGAGCCGCCCGACGTTGCCCGGAGGTTGGAGCCGGCACTCCGGAAGCGCTGGTCAGAGAAGGCAGTCGAACCCCTCCTGGCCGCGCCGTTCCACAGCCTGGTGGCGTACGACTGGGGCCGGTACTGCCCCTGAGGCGCCCGCCCGGCGGCGGCCGCCCTTATCAATTCAGTCCGACAGGATTCGTATGTGCGATCGGTCGAAGTCTCCCGTCCGATGAATCACGTCTTCGTCCGTGAGCCGCGCGTCGTCGGAGACGATCCGGGGCATTCCAAGAGTTGTGGTGGGACGGCTCAGCGCAAGGTAGCTCTTGATCCGGTCCGCCAGTGCAAAGAGGCGCGCCGCATCATCCGCGCTCTCACACGCGCCGCCCACCAGATCGAGCTCATTGGCAGATTCGATGAGAAGCTCCATGCCCGTGTCGTACGCCCCGGCCATTATTCGGTGCCAAACAGTTGGCGCTGGCAGGCGGGGCGAGCCCACCAATTGGCATTGGGACCCATCGGGCCTCTCGATCTTGTCACCGTAAGCGGGGACGCTGGCGCTCTCAATGAGCCACGACGAGGGTACACCCGGCGATTGGCCCCGGCAGCGCCAGAGCTCTCACGCCTCTTCACGCAGCGGAGAGGTCCTTTCGACCTGCGCACCTCGGCTGACGTTGTCTCGACGAACTTCGGCAAGTGCTAAAGACGATCCCACCTGAGACCAGTGGCGAGGAGGGTCGGTGAAGAAGCAAGACCCAGTCGGTTCGGTGGACACTCCATACAAAAGCGACAATCGGCTTGTCAGATGGATCGGAGACAGACACGATGCTCACCCCTCCTTGGGGCCTGCCATCTTCACGGCCGCAGCGCTCTACTTCGTGGTTCAGATCATCGTTGCTTGGGTCTTCACCCCGAGCTACAGCTTGGTCTCGAACTCGATCAGCGATCTGGGCGAGACCAGTTGTGGCGGCTATGGCTCTCCGCCGATTTGTTCACCTCGATGGTGGCTGATGGACTACGCCGGCTTCGTCCTGCTCGGCCTGATCATGGTGATCGGCTCGGCTCTGCTCTACCACGAGTTCACCGAGAGAGTTCCTCGCGAGCGGCGCGCCGCGATGATCGGGTTCGGTTTGATGGCATTGGCAGGCCTCGGTTCGATCCTCGTGGGATTCTTCCCCGAGAACGAGAATCGGACCATGCACATCGTTGGAGCCTTTCTGGCGATCGCGATCGGCAACGTCGCGATCCTCGTGCTGGGTGCTGTGCTCACGCTGCCGGAGTCCATGCGGCGCTCCATGCTGACCTTCAGCAGCCTGGCGCTCGCCGCGCTGCTGTGTTTCGCTTCGCACAGGTATTTTGGTATCGGTCGTGGGATCATGGAGCGACTCGCTGCCTATCCCGTGACAATTTGGTTGATCACCTTCGGTCTCTACATCTGGCGATTCAACCCGAAGAAGTCACACAAGTACACGTAGCAGGGAACTGGGTGCTGTCGGTCAATTCATCTCGACGCTCGATGCAACCATTGGCTTGAAGGGAGGCCTCTCGTTCACTCGTCAAACGGTTGGTCGATCGGCACCGCTCGCACATGAAAGCCACCGGTCCGAATTTGCGGAGAGTCGGCGACCGGCGACTCGGGTTCTTGTTTCTCGAGATCCTGGTCACTTGCGCCAGTCTGATCCTCGATAACCCTGACGTGAGCCGTGGTGGCCGTCATCGGCGTTCCTTCCCTGTCGGACGCCTCGGCCAATTGTTCGAGCTGACGCTTCTCCCGACGCCGCTGGAACGGGCCACCCCTCGAGGTTGGAATATCGCCCTGGCCCATGAGCCGAGCCTAGGGGCTGGCCGTCTCGGTAGCGGTGGATCACCCGTACAACTGGCAACGCTGGGCGCGCTGTTCAGGTATCGCTGCGTCCGGCTTTAGTACTCCTCGCCGTCATATAACCGCTGGAAGTTGGGAGCGCCGTCCTGGGCAACGGCATCCAGAGCCGTCAGACCGGCCGTCGTCGGGTCGTAGGCCTCCCCTTCCTCGGCACTGTCCGCCCGGAGCAAGTCCGTTCCCGCTGTCGCATCCGGATCCTCTTCGATCCTCGTGGGAGTTTGCGTTGCGGGTACAACCGGCACCTCGTCGTAGGACTCGACGCCGTGGTCTCGGACGAGCTTGGTGGGGTTGCCGTCGGACATCCAACGTGCGTCATGGAGACCGAAGGGGTCGGTAAACCACCCCTCTTCCGTTGTCGCGGTCATCGTCTCTCCCTTGAGTTACCGGGCGCAGCTCATCGTCCGGTAGCTCGAGTTTTCCACACACCCGAGGCGCCGGCGACGAACTGGGGCTCCCGCCGATCAGCTCCGAGACGGCTTCGGTGAGCTGACCTATGGCTGCCCGATACCGCGCAAGAACTCGATGATGTCCCGTGCATTTCGATCGACGGGTTCGGAGTAATAGCGACCCCGAACGAGAGTGTCGCCGGCCGCGTCGACCTCCCAGATGATGATGGCCGCCATCTCGAGTCCTCTACCCGTGGCGTACATCTCGGTCCAGATCTCATTCCCGTTGACCGCCTTGCGCAGAACGAGTATCGACAGGTCGGGGTAGCTGTCGAAGAGGTAGGTAAGGTTCGCAAGCTCCTGAGCCCGGCCCCTGAAGCCGCGCGCCGGCTTTTGGGGAACGATCATCTCGAAGTCGGCATGCAAGACCTGCGTGAGCTCGTCGAAGTCGCGGTTTTCGCATGCCACGAAGAACCGGTCAGCAGCGTCGCCGGGCGGCACGGTTGCGGATGTGGGGGTGAAGTTCAAACCGCGGACGAAGTCGTCCATGGGAACACCGTCCAGAACCGGCCTGTCGGTAAAGACTCGCCCCCGACGGATCTTTCCGTCTTCGACCTCGAGGATGTTCATGCTCGGCATCATCGTGCCATCGGCGTGCTCGACGTGAGCCTCGATGTAGATGCGGTTGCCGACGACGTCGGTCGACACAACGTCGAAGCGGCTCCCGGGATTGTTCTCCCAAATGAGAGCCCACGCCTGCCGGTAGGTGTCGACCCCGCGCCAGCTCCGGTCGGGTCGTAACGGGTGGACCACTTCGACCTCGGGGTGCCAGCACGACACAAGCGCGTCGAGGTCTTTGTTCGCCTGGGCCTTCAGGTACCGCCGCAGCACCAGGGTCGCGTCGCCCGACTCGCTCCTGCTGACGCTTGTGGTCATCGGGCCATCTCTCCCGCGTCGACGAAGAGCGTGCTGCCCGTCATGAACAGGGAGAGATCACTGGCACAGAACAGCACCACTCTGGCGACGTCGTCGGGCCGTCCCGCGCGGCCCAACGGACCGGCGAGGGCAGTTTCCAGATCGGCCTGCTTCAAATTCGCTTCGACACCCGGAGTAATGATCGTGGTTGGGGCCACGGCCAGTACGCGGATGGCCTGTGAGGCGAACTCCAACGCCATCTGGCGGGTCAGGCCGATGATGCCGTGCTTGGAGGCGACATAGTGCGCGATGCCCAGGCCCCGCCCACGGTCGCCGGCGATCGAGGACAGGTTGACGATGACGCCACCCCGACCAGCTGCGATCATCCGGCGTGCGGCCTCGCGACCGCCGACAAACGTCCCTCGAAGGTTCGTATCGAGTACCCGGTCCCATTCCTCGTCACTCGTTTCGAGCACCGGTGTGGACGGATAGACGCCCGCATTGTTGACCCAGATGTCGATACCGCCCATGTGCTCGACGGCGAGATCAGCTGACGCGGCGATCGACAATGGGTCGGCGGCGTCAAGCGTCGTGGCGAACGCGGCGACACCAAAACGACCACTGATCTCTTCAGCTCTGGCCTTGGCAGCGACCCCGTCGATGTCGCCGATGACCAGCGATGCGCCAGCTTCGGCCAAACGGCAGGCGATCGCAGCACCCAGGCCCATGGCGCCGCCCGTCACCACAGCGTGTCTGGCGTCGAGGGAGACCAGGTCTCGCAGCGATCGATCGGTCAGGTCAGGGACAGACATGTTGCGCTCCTGTCGCTCCAGTCCAGGGAGCCTTCCCCATGTTCGGGCGTACTCGGCGGGTCCCGATCCAGCCAGGGCTACGTGCCGTCACCGAGATGCCGCACGAAGAACGACTCAGCGGAGTCGTTCTCGAAGACGGGCACCTCGACGTGACCCCCGGGGTTGACGTGGAGAGTCTTGTCAGTCGAGCCGATGGCATCGAAGAGAACGAGACCTGCGTCGCGGGCGATCAACTCGTCGTCCCACTGGAGGAGGAACAGGATCGGCACGCGTAGTGAGCGGGCCGCCGTCTCGAACTCGGCCCCGCCCATGCCGACACCCAAGCCGGCCAGGCCGAGGACGGCGGCCTCGATCCGGGGCTCGGAGGCGACGAACCGAAGCCCGATCCCGGTACCCATGGACATTCCCCAGTAGCCCAGCCGGTCGTCGACGAACCCGGTCGAGACGAGATCGTCGACCAGAGCCCTCAGCTCTCCAACGTGGGCGGTCATTCTGTCGGGGAATCCAAACGGCTGGTTGGCCTGCGTCACCACGGGCAGGCCGGCGCCGGGCCCTTGGTCGATACGTGCCTGGACGGAACGGCGCCTGGCCCGGGCGGCCTCCTTGTCGGTGATGCGCTCGCCGTGTTCGGGGGCGTCAAGGGCCACGGCCGCGTAGCCCCGGTGCCGCACGAGGCGCCGGGCGAGTCCGAGCACCTCGGGGCGCGCTTGTGGACCACACCTCCGTGACCGAGGATCACCGTCGGTCGGGTCCCCGTCGCGCCCTCCGGCAGCCAGACGATGCCCGGCACGATTTCCCCGCTCTCCACCTCGAGCCCGACCCGCCGCTCGATCACACCGCGCTCGCAGACTTCCTGGACTATCTCCATGGTCCCGGCTCCTCTGGTCGAAGTAGCACCGAAGCGTACCGCCGGCCTTTCTGCTCGGCCCACGGGTCGCGCGGGAGCGAGACGCTCATGTGGCCGCGGGCCCCGGGAGGTTCGCTGACTCAACCGAGTAGGCGCCGACGACCATGGCCAGGTACGTCTCCTCCAGGATCCGTGCGCTCTCCTCTCGTGGATCGAGACGCCACTGCGCCAGCACGGGATCGAGCGCGCCCAACAACACGGCCGTGACCGTCGTGCAACGTTTCCGATCCAAGCCGTACTGTCGAGCCGCCACGGCGGCAAAGGCCCGGACCGTGTCGCGGTCTCTCGATCGTTGCTCCCTGTGGATGGCCCGGTTCCATCCGCCGGCGGCCCGGAGGGCGCTGAAGATCTGGCCTCGCTCCACCGTGGCCCGGATCGAACCGCGCAGCAGGGCTCGGTACATCCCCTCGACGCTGTCCGCCGCGGCCACCTCCGTTGCGAGCTCTGTGTGCAGCGTCGACGCTTCCCGGCGGTAGACAGCGGCCAGGAGCCCGTCGCGGTTGGCAAAGTGCTTGTACACGAGGGGTCGGCTGACCCTGGCGTGCTCGGCCACCGCCTCCATCGACACCTCGTGCACACCGTTTGTCCTGATCAGCGCCACGGCGGCGTCGAGCAGGGCATCACGTCGTGCCGAGCTCTGCAGGCGCCCTCCAGCGAGTGCCGCTCGGTCGGACGAAGGGCGAGCCCTTGCGCTGGTCGGGCTCATGGTGTCATTCTGGCACGGTTAGTGACACTTTGTCACCGAACGGGAAAGGTTGGTGCGCACGGTGGAGACGACAACCTATGTGGGGGAGCGAAGCGTCCTCGATGCGGACAGCCACGTGATGGAACTGGCTGACTTCCTCGACGACTTCGTCGACCCCGCGTTCAAGGACCGGCTGCGGGACGTGACGAGTGATCGCCTGGCGGCGGTGCTCACCGACGCAGTGGCGAAGGCCGCAGAGCGGCGTACGGACGCCGAAGCGACGAAGCTGGCGGAGGACCGACTCATGCAGGACAAGGGGTGGCACGCTTTGGGTGCCTTCGACCAGACGGAGCGCAGCCGGGTCCTGGACCTGCTTGGCGTCGAGGGGCAGCTCGTGTTCGCCACCTTCGCCACGGCGAGGTTCGTCGGCAAGGACGAGGATCGTCTCTACGCCGGCAGTTCGGCTCAGAACAAGGCGATGGCCGACTTCTGCTCGCAGGACAAGCGGCTGCTTCCTGTGGCATTCGTCCCGCTGGTCGACCCGGGCCGTGCCATCGCTCTGGCCGTCGAAGCGGTCGAAGCCGGATGTGCCGCGGTGATGGTTCCCTCGACGGCCGCGGGCACGCGCGGTCCGACCCATCCGGACCTCCATGGCTTCTGGGACGTGCTCAGCGAAGCGAACGTGCCCTTCGTGCTCCACGTGGGGGGCGGCGGGAGGCTCCTCGACCCGGCCTTTCACAACAACGGGATGCCAGTTCCAGATCACCTGGGCGGTGGTGAGAATGTCCGATCGAAGGACTTCCTCGCGATCCCCCACTCTCCCGAGGTGTTCCTCGGATCGCTGATCTACGACGGTCTCTTCGACCGCTTCCCGAAGCTGCGTGGAGGCTGCATCGAGCAGGGGGCGGGTTGGGTGGTGTCCTGGATGCGCCACCTCGACTACGGGATCCGGGCTTTCCGCCGGACGGAGGAGCCGCTGCAGCGACTCGAGTCGGCTCCCTCCGACTACGTGCGCCGGCATCTCAAGTTCACACCCTTCCCCGGGGAACCGGTCGATTGGATGATGGAGCAGTCGGGTGCCGAGCTCTTCATGTTCTCTACCGACTTCCCGCACCCGGAGGGTGGCAGGGATCCCTTGCAGAAGTTCGACGAGGCGCTCGCCGGCTCCAGCGAAGAGGATCGTTCGAAGTTCTTCTACGACAACATGCACGAACTTCTCCACGGGGCAGGCAGCGCCTGAATCTCGCCGGGCGGCGTGTTCAGCTTCTCCCTGACGCGGAAGCTGCGACGACGTAGAGCCCATTGGACAGCGAATCGAGCGGAGCGACGGCGAGCTGTGACGCGGCCAATCCCTCGTGGTCGCTCGAGGTGTAGTCGTACGTCCCGAGGAGCCCCTCGAAGTTGGCATTCTCAATGAAGGTGCGGATGCTGCCCGAGTCAGAGGCGTTGACGCCGTTGGCGGCGCTGGCGAAGAGCTGAAGGGCGTCGTACCCCTGCGCGTAGGGCGTGATGGGGCCGCCGAGCCGTGCCTGACGGAGTGTGCGCAGCACCCGGGCCCGGAACGACTCCAGACTGACGGGAACGTGGCGTGAAACCACCAACGACTTCGACACGATCACCTGGACTCCGTTGACGGCCGCGGTCGGTTGCACCGGAGCGCCCTGCGTGGAGGCGAGGACGGGCAGGGTCGAGCCGGCGCCCCGGCGGGCCGTGAGCAGCGGGGCCAGGGTCGATCCGCTGTCGAAGACCACCACTGCGCTCGGGTGCGCCGCCCGGAGGTCGGTCCATGCCGATCGCGCCGCCTGCCCGGGAATCGACGACGAAGGTCGTTGCGGTGACGGTGAGACCGGCCGAGCGGGCGTCGTTGCGGAATGCGGTGGCCCCCTCGGCGGCCACCTCCGAGCTGGAGCGAACGAGGGCAATGCGGTCGAGGTGCTGCCGCTTGGCCGCCGCCACGAGCACGCTGGCCTGGTCCGCCATCGATGATGCGATGGGGAAGGTGTTGGGGAACTCACTGGGCTTGAAGGTCACGGCGAGAGCGGAGTAGCTGGCGGCGGTGGTCCCGAGCGCTCCGATGTGGTCGCGGTTGGCCGGATTGTCCAGGGCCAGAAAGGGTCCCACGAGAAACGAGACCTTTTCCTGGTTCACCAGGTCCAACAGGGCCTGATTGTCGACAGCGGGATCGGAGCGATCGTCCTTGTAGAGCAATTCCAGACACCGATGGGCCGTGAGGACGCCTCCGGCGGCGTTGACCCCGTTGACGCCCAGCTCGAGGCCGAGCAATTGGGCGCGCCCGGCCACGCTGTCGGACCCGCTCAGAGGAAGGGAGGCGCCCACCTCGACGACGGCCGAGGTGTCGCAGTGCCCTTCGACCGGATAGACGGTCGTGGGCACGCCCAGGCGGGGCGCGGTGTGGCAGCCCGTCAGGACCATGGCGGCCATGGCCACACCAACGAGGCCGACCACGGCATCGCGGCGGCGACGGCTCACGGGGCGGCGACCCCGAGATATGACTCGATCACATGCGGATCATTCAGGACGTCCTCTGGATTCCCCGTCGTGACGACGGCGCCGATGTCGAGGGCGATGGCCCGATCGGCCAACTGGCGCAACAGGCCCATGTCGTGCTCGATGAGGATCATCGAGCAGTCGAGGCGGCGCTTGGTTTCGAGCAGGACCGGTGCCATGGCTTCGGTCTCGGCCTGGGCCAGGCCGGCGGACGGCTCGTCGAGCAGGACGATGCTCGGGCCCATGGCGATGATCACCGCCAGCTCGAGAAGGCGTCGCACACCCGTCGAGAGATCGGAGGTCAGTTGATCCGAGTATTGCGCCAGCCCGAGCGGCTCGAGGATCTCATCGGCGGCCTGGCGCAGGCGGCGCTCGGATCGGCGCACGGTCGGCAGGCACAACATGGCTGCCGCCGCCCCGGGCGAAGAGACGTGGTGTGAGATCGCCATGATGACGGACTCGTGCACCGTGAGGCCCGGCCACAGGCGGGCGGCCTGGAAGGAGCGACCGAGCCCGTGCTCCGCTCTTCGATAGGCGGGCCAGGACGTGATGTCGTCCTCTCCCATGGTGATCCGCCCTCGCTCGGAGCGCCGCTCGCCCGAGAGCAATTCGAAGATGGTGGTCTTGCCGGCACCGTTCGGCCCGAGCAGACCCAGGATCTCGCCCCGGTAGAGGTCGAGGTCGACATCGTCGACCGCCACCACCCCGCCAAAGCGCTGGTAGAGGCCACGGGCCGACAACACGGCGTCGTGAGAGTCCAGAGGTGCGTCGGCCGGCAGCGCGAGGTCTGCTCTGTCGACGGTGACCGCCGGGGTCGTGTCGGTCGGCGCATCGTCGGCTCCGCCCAGGAGCACGGCCCGGACGATGTCCTGGCGGTCGAGCAGGTCGGCCGTCGACCCGGAGAAGACCACCTGACCCTTCTCCATGAAGATGGCCCGATCGCAGAGCCGGAGGGCGAGGTTGATGGACTGCTCGACCAGGATGACGGCGGTGCCGCGATCGTGGATGCCCTTGACGATGCCCAGCAGGCTCTCGATCACGGTGGGGGCGAGCCCCAGGGAGAGCTCGTCGATGATCAGCAGTTTCGGTTTGGCGATGAAGGCCATGGAGAGGCTGAGCATCTGCTGCTCGCCTCCCGAGAGTGAGCCTGCCGGGGTGTGCCAGCGGCGGGACAGCACGGGGAAGTAGTCGAGCACCGTCTCGGTGGCCCGGGCCAGGTCCTGGTCATCGGTGTCGTACAGCCAACCGGCCACCCGCAGGCACTCGGCCACGGTGAGCCCGGGGAAGATGCCGCGACCTCCGGGCACCTGCAGGATGCCGGCCTCGGTGATCCGGTGGGCCTCGTAGGTGGTGATGGCCGTGCCGTCGAACATGACCTCCCCGGCGGTCGGCACCACCAGGCCGGAGATGGCCCGCATGAGCGTGGACTTGCCGGCGCCGTTGGTGCCGAGCACCGCCACCATCTCGCCGTCGCCCACGTCGAGGTCCACGCCGAAGACGACCTGGACGCCGTCATAGCCGGCATCGAGCGAGCGGACCATGAGGAGATGGCCCGTCCCGTCGGCCCGTTCCTGGCGCACGATCGCATCCGCCGCCTCGGTGATCTTGCGCTTCGCGATGTCCTCGGCCACGAATCGGGAGGCCGAACGGAGCAGCGAGGCGCCGATGACGAACAGCGGCACGAAGATCCAGAACGAGGCGCGGTAGCCGAAGGCATCGGTGATGAGGGAATTGACGGTGGGGACGCCGCCGGGGGGACCGATGAGGAGGGCGCCGAAGGTCAGCCAGACCGTGGAGAGCCCGAAGCCCAAGGTGATCATGCGGGTCGGCAGCGCCACCGAGAGCATGGCGTACACACCGGCGATCACCACGGCAGAGGCGCTGGCGAAGACCAGCTGCGCGGCGTAGGCCACGGCCACATCGGGCGCCAGGGCCAGGCAGGCTGCCCCGGTGGCGGCAGCCACGGCCAGCCAGGCGATCGTACGCATCGCCTTCCCCGGGTCGGCGGCGATGCGCCGGGGCAGGACCACCATGCCGATGACCAGGCCGATGACCGCTCCCGGCTCGGCCAGGCCGAAGAGCAGGGCGCGGTGCGCCGCGTCCTGGTGGAAGACGTTCTCGTAGTACGCGGTGGCGTAGAAGGTGAGGCCGAGCACGGTCCCCAGCAGGAACGGGAGCGAGTAGTAGATCAGGCGAAGGGATCGGGTGGTGGCGATGACCCGGGCGGCCTCGGGCAGCGTGGCCGGCTCGACCGGAGGTTCGGGGTGGTCCGGGTCGCCCGCCGGGAGGCCGCCGGCGGGGACCGGGTCCGGGAGCCGGGCGGCCAGCACCACGAAGACGAGGGCACGCGGCAGCCAGGACGAAGAACGACGCCTGCCAGCCGAAGGCGTAGGCCAGGGTCCCCACCATGAGCGGGCACAGGGTGAGGCCGAACACGAGGGCCGCCCGCTGGGCCAGGATCACGCGTGGTCGCAGGCTGACCGGGTAGTAGTCGCACAGGAGGGAGTTCTGGGTCGAGGTCAGCGCGCCGCCGCCGAGCACCACCCCGATGGCGCCGGCGTAGAGCAGGATCTGGTTGGGGAACACACCGGCCAGCCACAGGACGGCGGCGGCGGCGGTGAAGAATCCGCCCGCCCCGACCAGGACCCTGGTCCGCGAGGTCTGGTTGGCCACCAGGGCCAGGACGAGGTCGGGGCCGAGGCCCGTCTGCACCTGCTGGACGGCCACCAGGGCCAGGATGGAGAGCCCCTGGTGGTAGGCGTCCTGCATCTCGGGCAGCAGGAGGACGAAGGTCAGGGCGCTCATGGGCAGGATGGCGCCCAGGCCCATGACGGCGACCAGTGGGCGCGGCGAATAGGTCCCGGTGAGGCGCGAGGGCCGCCGTGGGGACAGTGGGGGGTGGGTGAGGTCAGCCATGGGCGCCCGTATCGAGGCCGAGGGTGAGCACGTCGGCGGTCTGGCGGTCCACCGAGCCGGGCCGCGGCGTTCCCTGGTCGTGTGGTGTGCCGGCGTCGCCGGTGTCCTCATCGGGCCGGCGCCAGATCCCGGCCGCGGTGATCCCGCGGCGGCGGGCCACCACGCGCAGGAGCCGGTCCCGGCCGCGGTTGAGGAGGCCGCCGATGCCTTCGGGCAGGAAGAGCAGGAGCAGCAGGATGCCCAACCCGTTGACCAGCTGGGCGTAGCCGGCCGGGAGGTAGTACTGGGCCCCCCACACCACCACGGCGCCCAGGATCACGCCCGGCATGGAGCCCAGGCCGCCGATGACCACCATGGAGAACATGGTGATGTTGATGTCCGCCGTGAACGACCCGCTGTTGATGCCCTGCTGCTGGACGGCGAAGAGCGAGCCGGCGAACCCGGCGATGCCCCCGGAGATGGCGAAGGCCAGCAACTTGTGACGGGTGGTGTTGACGGCGGCCGCGCGCGCCGCCGGCTCGTTGTCGCGGGTGGCGATGAGGTCCCGGCCCGTCCTGCTCTGGCGAAGCGAGCGCACCGCCAGGAGGACCAGGAAGAAGCCGGCCAGGCAGAAGTAATAGACCTGGGCAGTCGGAGTTCAAGACGCTCGCCCCGAACAGCGTGGGCCGGTTGGCCTGGGTGGTGACGAACCAGGGCAGGTAATTGGGCTGCAGGAAGTACGACGAGGCGGTCACTCCGAAGGCCAGGGTGGTCACGGCCAGGAACGGCCCGGACATGCGCAGGGCCGGGAGCCCGATGAACAGCGAGACCAGGGCGCCGACGAGGACCCCGACCGCCAGCGCGGCGAAGAAGTCCCACCCGTGGCGCGAGTAGAGGACCACCGTGGTGGCGCCGCCGATGCCGGCCAGCCCGAATTGCCCGAGGGAGATCTGCCCCGTCCATCCCGTCAGCACCAGCAGCGAGAGCCCGACGATGGCGTAGACCACGATGAGCGAGGCCAGATAGGTCTGGCTGCCGCTGATCAGCAGCGGGAGCAAGGCCACCACGGCCACGAAGGCGACCTTCATGACCCGGAGGGTCCAGCGCACCTCGGGCAGGCTGGCCAGCTGGCGGGGGATGGGCCGGGCCGAGGCCACGTAGCGCCAGCTCGACTGCTCGCCCTCGGTGACCCGCGCGGGAGCGCCGCTGCAGGAGGAGGGCCACGACGATGACGACCACCAGCGAGGCGTCCACGTA
The DNA here is from genome assembly GCA_963745175.1 of uncultured Acidimicrobiaceae bacterium. Taxonomy (GTDB): domain Bacteria; phylum Actinomycetota; class Acidimicrobiia; order Acidimicrobiales; family RAAP-2; genus Bog-473. The sequence continues at coordinate 13,691 of CAVUWK010000011.1, read as the reverse complement.
GGTCGTGTTGGAGTACGTCCAGGTGGCCCCGGCGTCGAACACGCCGATGGCCAGTGCCGCCACCACGGTCCGGGGCATGCTCTCCATCCGCCCGATCACGGCGGCGGCCAGAATGCGCAGCAGGATCTCGTCGCCTCCCGCGGTGACGGTCTGGAACCCGCCGAACCCGAGGACGGGCACCTGCAACAAGATGGCCAGGGTGGACAGGATGGCGGCCAGCACCCAGATGATGGTGTCGAGGCGGGCCACCGAGATCCCGAGCAGGGTGGCCCGGTCGCTGTTCTCGGCGGCCGCCCGGATGCCCAGCCCGTACTTGGAGTAGCGCATGAACAGGGCCAGGGCGGACGCCACGACCATGGCCCCCACCACGGCCACGATGTCGTTGCCGCTGAAGAGCACCGGACCGATGGTGAACGACACATGCAGCGGCGTGTTGACCGACTGGCTGTTCGAGGCGTTGATGCACGACTGGTTGGTGGCCGGGTTGCAGAAGAGGATGGGAGCCAGGGTGGCCACCCCGGTCAGGAGCTGGGCCAGCCCGATGGTGGCCACGGTCAGGATCAGCCGGGAGCTGTTGCGGAAGTGGCGGGGCAACAGGCTGGCCAACGCGCCGAGGACGATGGCGGCGGCGATGCCGGCCGCCACGGCCAGCACGAAGGGAACCCCGTAGGTGACCACCAGCTCGATGGCCAGCACGGCCGGCAGCACGCCGATCGAGGCCTGGGCGAAGTTGATGATGCGGTCCCCGCGGTAGATGAGGACGATGCCCACGGCCAGGATGGCGTAGATGGCGCCGTAGACGATGCCGAGGAGCACGATGCCGAGGGGCAGGCCCTTGGGCAGGGTGGCGGCCAGGACGATCCACACCCCGATCGCCGCGAAGAACCAGCCCAGGGCGGCGCGGGTCGACCGCCACAGCGAGGCGCCGCGCTGGCGCAGGCCGCGGTCCACCCGATCCCCCGGGGGCGCGCCCACCTCAGGAATCGTCACGTTGCCTCGTCACCGTCTGCGCCCGGAGGTCCACGCGGTCCGGCCGATCACTGCACGACGTCCATGCCACCCCCAAGTGGTCGCGCCCTGACCGGGCAAACGTACCGTGCCCTCACTAACATTTCCGGCCAAGCAGATGGAAGGGTGGGGGGAATACCGCCGTACATCCATCAGAATGACAAAGGGGGGCCATGACATCGTCGGGCCAAAGGTCGATCGGCGTCTCGTCGCGACACGTCGCAGGGAGTCGGATCGTGGGTGGGGCACGCGCCGCCATCGTGCTGGGGGTGGCGCTGCTCACCGCACTGGTGATGGTCCCGGTGGCGGGAGCGTCCAGTGCGTCCCCGGTGCTGAAGAGCTCGGGACCGTCCGGTGAGGGGCCCTACCCGTGGGCCTACCCGGCGTCGGGCGGCATCAAGGCGGGCACCGGCACCACCAGCTCGGGCGCCAAGTGCACGCCGTCGGCTCCGCAGTTCGCCTCGCCGTACGCCGCGCCGTGCCTCCCGAAGTTCACCGGCAACAACGGGGGGGCCACGTACAACGGCGTGACGGCCAGCACCATCACCCTGGCCGAGCGCGAGTTCCCCAGTGCCGCCGACACCCAGGAGATCGAGGCGCAGGCCAAGGCGTCCGGGGGTGCCATCCCCCAGGTCATCAGCCAGGTGCAGCAGGTCTTCCTCAACTACTTCAACAGCGTCTACGACCTCTACGGGCGCAAGGTCGTCATCAAGCCGTACACCACTCAGGCCAGCTTCACCACCGAGGAGCTGGGCCAGGGCCAGCCGCAGGCCTGTGCCGACGCCGACGCGATCGCCAATCAGATCCACGCCTTCGGGGAGACGGGCATCACGAACGGCGACTCCTTCGGAGGCACCGGCCCCTTCTCCACCTGTGCCGCCCAGGACCACCTGGTGGAGTTCAACGGTGACCCGTATTTCGACGAGGCGGCCTTCGAGGCGCTCAATCCCTACGTGTGGTCGACCTCCCAGAACTGCAACACGATCACGGCCTCCGAGGCCGAGGTGGTGGCCACCATGCTGGGTGGGAAGAAGGCGATGTACGCCGGTGACCCAAACCTGAAGGACCAGGTGCGCAAGTTCGCCGCCTTCGTCCCCAACGTCCCCCAGTACCTGGGCTGCAGCAAGCAGTTCAACAATTTGGTCGAGAGCAAGTACCACCTCAACAAGAGCGAGCTGTCGCCGAGCTTCGACTACAACCTGGACATCGCCACCTTCCAGCAGTCGGCGCAGCAGGCCGTCATCCAGTTCAAGGCGGCCGGCGTCACCACGGTCATCTGCTCGGCCGACCCCTTCTCGCTCGGCCTGCTGACCAAGGCGGCGGCGGCCCAGAACTACCATCCCGAGTGGTTCATGACCGGCTCGGCCCTGACCGACCTGGACCAGGTGGCCCAGGGGGAATACGACCTGCCGGAGATCGAGGGCCACATGTTCGGAATGTCCGAGAGCGCCCCCTCGACCGGCACGACCGGCCCGCAGTCCCTGGCCGGCCAGCTGTACCAGAAGCTGACCGGGCACGCCATCCCCAAGGGCACCGACGGCAACTACGGCGGCCTGGTGGAGATCTTCAACGACCTGCAGGCGGCCGGGCCCGACCTGACCCCCAGCACGATGGCCCGGGGGATCCATGCAATGCCCACGCTGGGCGCGCCGGCCTATCAATATGGTCAGTGGACCTACAACGTGGGGCCGTCGGGGACGGCCGGGACGGGCGACCACACGGCGGCTGACGATGCCCGCTTCGTCTATTGGGACGGGACGAAGACGTCGCCGCTCAACGGTGTGAAAGGGACCTTCGTGGCCGTCCTGGGCGGCAAGCGCTACACGCTGGGCCACTGGCCGACCACCCTGCCCCCGCTCTTCGGGGCGGGTTGACCGTGGAAACTGTGCCAGCATTCGCACCCGCACGTGGCGGCGAGCGGAGCGACGGAGGGTGGAGATGACCGACTCGAAGACCGACGAACGCGGCGCCTTGTTCGTGACCGCGGAATCCGAAGACCCGCGCTTCAATCAGCCCTACATCGATGTCCGGGAGTGGCGGGATGAGCCGGCGGACGCCCCGGTGTTCCCCGGCGGCATCACGACGCAGCAGGGCGGCGCCGCGCCCTTCAAGGCGCGCCATCTCTATGTCCACGGAGGGTTCACGGGCACCGACGCCAAGTTCTCGTTCTGCTTCCCGCCTGAAGAGGAGTACCAAGGACGCTTCTTCCAGGCGACCCATCAGCTGCTCGCCGGCGAGGACGCCACGGCGCGCAACGTCGCGTTCGCCCTTGCCAGTGGCGGCTATTCGGTGCAGACGAACATGGGGGGCAGCGACAACGCCCGGACGGCCGAGGGGTCGGCCAAGGGCCAGTCCGACACGACGATTCGGGGCTACCGGGTCAACGCCGAGGCCGCAAAGTTCTCTCGCGTGGTGGCGACCGAGCTCTTCGGCCCGCACCGCACCTACGGCTATCTTTACGGCGGGAGCGGCGGCGCCTACCAGACGGTCACCAGTGCCGAGATGACGACCGGCGTGTGGGACGGGTTCGTGCCCTACGTCATGGGCTCGCCGCAATCCATCCCGAATTGTTTCACCGTGCGGGTGAACGCACTCAGGGTGCTGAAGGACAAGTGGCCGTCCATCATCGATGCGATCGAGCCGGGCGGAAGCGGCGACCCCGACGCCGGGCTGAACGACGAGGAGCGTCTCGCACTCGAAGAGGCCACCCGGACGGGTTTCCCGCCCGGGGCGTGGTTCAACTACGTCCCCCAGGGCGGAGGGCCGCTCGTGCTGGTCGCCAGCTATGTGCCGGTGTTGGACCCGACCTATCTCGACGACTTCTGGAGCAAGCCGGGCTACCTCGGCACCGACCCGACGTCGTCGGTCCGCGCCGCGCGGATCGAGCACGAGGCGACTGTTGTCGAGGTGATGCGCGGCCACCGGAACCAACTCACCCTGTCCAGTGTCCCGACGGGTGATCTCACGGGCGCCGACCTGATCATCACCAGCGGAGCGGCCGCGGGCAAGACCGCCTCGCTCGGCCGCGTCGACTCGGACGGCAAGGGTCACATCGGCCTCGTGTTCGAAACGGTCGGCGACACGATTGACATCACGGCCGATCCCTCCGTCGTCGACGGCATCCAGGCGGGCGACGAGGTCAGGATCGACAACTCGAGGTTCCTCGCGTTGCAGACCTACCACCGTCACCAATTCCCGCCGTCCAATCCCGACTTCGACTACCCCGACGTGTACGTCTACTTCCGGAACCCCGACGGCACGCCGAAGTACCCCCAGCGAAGTGTGGACATCGGCGCGGCCGGCACCCTCGGCGCCACCGGCCAGATCCCGACCGGTCGCTTCAACGGGAAGATGATCGTGGTGGAGTGCCTGCACGACGGGGACGCTCTGCCGTGGCAGGCCGACTGGTACCGCAAGAAGGTCGAGGCCGTCGAAGGAACGCAGGTCGACGAGAACTACCGGCTCTGGTACGTCGACAACGCCAACCACACCGACCCGACGACCGAGGGGCTGGCGAGCCACGCCGTCGCCTACTCGGGCACGGTGCAGTACGCGTTACGCGAGTTGAGCGCATGGGTCGAGCAAGGCGTCGTCCCGTCGCCGACCAGCGAGTACCGGGTGCAGGACGGCCAGGTGCACGTGTCGGCGTCCGCGGCGGAACGCAGGGGCATCCAGCCCGTGGTCCATCTCGAGGCGAACGGCGCCGAGCGCGCCGAGGTCGCGGCGGGCGAAGCGGTCACCTTCACGGCACAGATCGAGGTGCCGCCCGCCCCCGGCGAGGTGGTGTGGGCGGAGTGGGACTTCGAGGGCGCGGGCACGTATGCGGACGCCGCTGCGCTCGGTGATCCGTCCTCGGAGGCCGTCCACGTGGCCGCCACGCACGTCTTCTCCGAACCGGGCACCTACTTCCCGGCGCTCCGCGTCGCCTCCCAACGCGAGGGCGATCCCAGCACCCCCTTCGCCCGCTCGCTGAACCTCGACCGGGTCCGGGTGGTGGTCCACGAATGACGAGCCGCTGACGGCCCGTTCATCCGGGATCGAGCAGGGCGCGCAGCGACGTGCCGGCCATCCGGCCCGCCTCCTCCGGATTGAGCGCGTGCAGGACGTCGGAGAACACCTCGACGCCGAGCGGAGCCGCCGCGCCGGTCTCCTGCAGATCGGCGAGCAGGGCGCGCAGCGCCAGCCCGCCTTCGCCCGGGAGCAGCCGCTCGTGCAGCGTGGCGTGGAGCGGCTCGGGCTCGGGTAGCGCCGGTGCGTCGCACAGTTGGACGCCGAGGATGGAGTCGCCCGGAATGGTGCGGAGGAGCGCGCCGTCGGGCCTGCTCCGGAAGTAGTGCCAGGCGTCGAGCATGATGCCGCCGTTGGGCCGGTCGGCCGCGCTGACCACCTGCCAGGCCGTCGCCAGATCGGGGATCCTCGACCACGGGAGGAACTCCAGGTGGACGAGCAGGCCGTGCTCGGCCGCCCGCTCGCACAAGCCGGCGAAGGCCGCCGCCGCCTCGTCCAGGGACCAGGAGCCCCCGAAGACGTCGACCGCGTTGAGCGAGCGTGCCCCGACGGCGTCCGCGACGGCGAACAGCTCCCGCTCGCCGAAGCCGAAGATCCGCTCCTGATCGAGCTCGGGTGGGATGTGCACGTCGGACGCGCCCGGGAGCCACCACCAGGACGGGTCGAGCTCGGCCACGGCCAAGCCGTGGTCGGCGAGGAACAGGCGGATGTCGCCGTCGCTCAACCCCTCGTCGCGGGCCACCCGGTAGTCGCGCCCCCACAGCGAGATACCGGAGAAGCCTCCGGCCACGGCGGCGGCCACCCGCTCCCCGAACGAGATGCCCGGCCCCAGCGTGCCCGAACAGAGCACGGTGTCACCCGCGCCGAGCGTCACGGGCCCGCCGGGACGCCAGGGCGTCCCGGGGCCAGGACGCGCCAATGCGGTCGTCGGGTCTGGGTCACTAACGTTGCCTCCGTGCCCGAGAACGGTACCGGAGCCGTGTCCGGAGCCAACGAGATCGTCGGCGACGGTGCCTAGGCTCATCCTCCGCGACGCGACCGTCCTCGACGCGGACGGCGCCCGGCCCCGGACCACCGTGGTCGTCGAGGACCGTCGCATCGCCACCGTGCGCACCGCCGACGGCATCGAGAGCGGTCCCGAGGACCGGGTCGTGGACCTCGACGGGCGGACGGTCATGCCGGGCATGGTCAGCAGCCACTTCCACGCCACCTACCACGAGCTCGGCTCGAAGACGGCCCCGTTCGGTCTCGAGGAGCCGCCGGCGCTCCAAGCCGTGCGGGCGGCGCATCATCTCGAGTTGCTGCTGCGCTGCGGCTTCACCGGCGCCGTGAGCGCGGGCGCGCCCTTTGCCATCGACGCGTCCATGAAGGCCGCCATCGCGGAGGGTCTCGTCGCGGGCCCCCGGCTGATGGCCGGCAGCCGCGACGTCAGCACGACGGGGCATGCCGGCGACAAGAGCTTCCCGTGGTACTGGGACGTCGGCGCCCGCGGCGCCATCAACCGCTCCGACGGCCCCGACGAGTTCCGGCTCGCCGTGCGCGAGGAGATCAAGCAGGGGGCCGAGATCATCAAGATGTTCGTGACGGGAGGGCACGGCACGGTGGCCCCGAGCGAGCAGACCGAGATGACCCGTGAGGAGATCACGGCGGGCATCGAGGCCGCCCACCAGCGCGGCGCGCTGGTGCGCGGCCACATCGCCAACCGCGAGGCCATCCACATGGCGCTCGATGCCGGCATCGACGTCGTCGACCACGGCGACGGGCTCGACGCGCTGGCCATCGAACGGATGGTCGAGCTCGGCACCTTCCTCGTCCCGAGCCAGCTCTTCCCGGTCCGCTTCGCCGAGATGATGGGCGGCGGGGGGCTCGGGTTCACCGCCGCCATGGCCGACGGACATCGAGCGGGCGCTCGCCATCCTGCCCAAGGCCAACGAGGCCGGGGTGAAGCTCCTGTGCGGCGACGACTACGGCGCCATCAGCCTGCCGCACGGCCGCTACGCCGACGAGCTCGAGTTCTACGTGAAGGAGGCGGGGATCCCGCCCCTCGACGTGATCCGCTGGGCCACCCGCAACGGCGCCGAGCTCATGGGCCGGTCCCACGAGCTGGGCTCGGTGCAGGCGGGCTACCTGGCCGACCTGCTCGTGGTCGACGGCGACCCCCTGGCCGACATCGGGCTCCTGCAGGACCGGGCCAGGCTGCTGGCCGTCCTGAAGGGCGGCACGCTCGTGAAGGACGACCTCGCCGCCGCTCGCCGCCCGCTGAGGACGCCGCTACCCTCCGGCCATGATCATCATCGCCGGCTCCCTCAGCTTCGACCCCGCGGACCGCGCCGACGTCCTGGCCAGCCTGGCCGAGGTGACGGAGGCGAGCCGGCGCGACGCCGGATGCATCGAGTACTTCTGGGGCGAGGACCTCGAGGCGCCCAACACCTTCCGCTTCTTCGAGTGCTGGGAGTCCCAGGAGCTGCTCGACGCGCACCTCGCCGCGCCGCACGAGGTGGCCTTCGGCGAACGGAACCTGCAGCGCATCACCGGAGCGACGGCGAGCTTCTTCGACGCGTCCCCGATCCGCCCCGAGCGCCGTGCCCACAGCCGGCTGACCGCGGGCGGGCCCACCTCCATCTCATGAGCGAATCGACGCGCGCCGTCGTGCGCCTGGGCGCGGGCCGTCGACGCGCTCCCGCCCCGGCTCCGGCGCCCGCTGCGCGCCGCGCTGGGGCGACCCGGCCCCCGCCCGGTCGCGCCGGACGAGCTCGACGCGGTGCTGGCCCGCGCCACCGCGCTGATGGGGCCCGCCCCCGACGAGGCGCGCGCCCTGCTCGACGGGATCGTGCTGGCGCTCCCGACCAGCCCGCCCGAAGACCCCTTCTCCGACGCATACCGGGACTGGACCTGGGACCTCTACCGCTCCGTCTCGGGTCGGGCCGGTTACGACACCGGGCACGAGGCCTCCCCCTTCGACCTGGCGGCCGCGCTCGAGCGGCCGTTCCCGTACCAGACCGGCTCGCTGGCCCTGGTCGGCCGCGACCTCGTGGCCCGCGGACACCTCCTCGAGTGCCTGGCCGACGCCGTGCCGGCGCGAGCGGGACCTCGGCGCGTCGTCGAGTTCGGTCCGGGCTGGGGCAATCTCACCCGCGACCTCGTGGCCACGGGGCTCGACGTCACCGCCGTCGAGCTGGACGAGAAGTTCTGCCGCCTGATCGCACACCGCTGCGACGGCCCCGGCCGGGTCACCGTCGAGCGGGGCGACATGCTCGGGTACGCGGCGACGGAACGGTTCGACGCCGCGGTGTTCTTCGAGAGCTTCCACCACTGCGCCGACCACCTCGCCATGCTGCGCCGCCTGCACGACATCGTGCGTCCCGGTGGCGTCGTGCTCTTCGCGGCCGAGCCGATTCAGAAGCTGGACTACCCGTGGGGACCGCGGCTCGACGGGCTCTCGGTCTGGTCGAGCCGCACGTACGGCTGGCTCGAGCTGGGTTTCGACGGCGCCTACTTCGACCGTGCCCTCGCCCGGACCGGTTGGTCGGGCCGGCGCCTCAGGCTGGGCGCCGGGCGGCGCCGGCGCCGGCGAGACCGACGTGATCGTGGCCCGGGCCGCGGTCCGCGGTCCGACCCTTGGGAGCCACTCGTCGTATTGAACTGAGTGGCCGGGTTTTCGCGTCTGACCGCCTGAACTCGCCGTTCTTTTTTCCAGACTCTAAACAGATCGGTTGAGAGTCTGGAGAGAAAACCCGGCGGCTTCAAGAGGTGAGCGCACGGGCGAACCCGACCACGCGCGGGCGCCACTGACGGAGCCGGTCGAACCGGGCCTCACTGCGGAGCGAAGAACCGGGGGAGCGATCCGGAAGGCACACTCGCACCGTTCGTGTGCGCCTCCTGCAGGTGGCCGAGCTCCATCCAGTACGGGAGGATCGCCGGCGCCAGGTAGTCGCCGCCACCCCCGGGCTGCATGTCGAAGTGGCTGCCGTCGCTCTCGCGCACCGGGATGCCGTCGAGATCCTCGGCGTACCTGCCGCCCGGGCACACGTAGGAGGTCAGGTCCTGCATGTAGACCTGCCCCGGATGCTCGGCGGCCACCTTGCGGAGCAACGCGTTGTACGCCTCCTGGCGGGCCGAGCTGTCCTGTGGCCATGGGGCACCGTCGGGCTGCTCGCCCGTGCTCTGGCAGGGCTTGGTCATGAAGACCATGAGGGCGCCCCGTGCCGTCGCGATCTGCACGGCCTTCTCCAATTGTCTCTCCACGTATGCCGCGAACGTCGGGTTCAAGATGTTCGTCATGTGCCCGCGGTACAGGCGGTCGAGCACTTCGCCGCCCCCGGCCAGGAGCACCACGACGTTCGGTTGCAGTTGCTTGACCCAATCGGCCCAGGCCGCGGTCCAGGCCTGGCAGGGCACGTTCTGGTGGGGCCCGAAGACGCCCCCCGGAGGGCAGTTCGCACTCTGCGGGTCCGGCGTGCAGGGAGCGCCGACGATGAACGTCCCGCCGGACTGCTCGCCTGTCGTGCCGTCGGCGACACCGCAACCGAGGATCCCCTCGTTGAGCAGATGCAGGCCGTCGTACTTCGCGGGGTGGGCGGTCAGTGCCGTTTCCAGCCCGATGCCGAGCGTCAGGGCCTGGGAGTCACCGACGAGCAGGACCCGCGTGGGTGTCGTGCCGTACGCCGCAGGAACGGTTGACGTGATGGCGGTCGCGGGGACCGTCCCGGTGGCGACGGCGCCGGTGGCGATGGTGTCCAGCGCCGGCATGGTCGCCAGGACGATGGCCAGCACCACGACGCCCACCGCGGGCAGCGTGAACACCTGGGCCCGGAACCGGGTGAAGAACGTGCCCTGCCGGATCGGCCGCTCCACCAGGAAGAACGAGAGCACCGCCACCCCGATGGTGGGGATGACCCGCACGACGAAGAGGGGCCAGCCGCTCAGGCCCGTCCGTTGCTCGTTGATGAAGATGAACAAGGGGAAGTGCCAGAGGTACATGCCGTAGGAGATGCGCCCGATGAAGGTGAAGGGCCGGAACGACAGCAGCCGTGCCACCGGTGAGGTCTGGGCGCACGACACACTGAGGAGGACGGCCGCGGTGGCGACCGCGGCGAGGAGGAACCCCCCGCGATACGCGGCGGCATCGCCGGAGTGCACGGTGGCGCACAGGACGCCACTGACGATCAACCCGACCGCGCCGAGGACCGTCAGCACGCGGCGCGCCCACACCGTGCGGGCCTGCCAGTCCTGTTCGTCGCCCTTCCGCCGGCGCTCGGCCCACAACGCCAGGCTCAGGGCCAGGGTCGCCCCGACCAGGACGGACTGCGCATGGGTGTCGGTCCCGAAGTAGAGGCGGTTGATGTTCGTGGGGTTGTAGAGCACGGCCATCTCGAGGGCGGAGGCCAGCGCGCCGGTGATGGCCACGGCGAGCAGGGCCCACAACGAGCGCGTGAGCTTGAGGACGCCGAGAAACACGAGCGGCCAGACCAGGTAGAACTGTTCCTCGACGGCCAGGGACCAGGTGTGGATCAACGGTGAGGTGAGGCCGGTCATGTGGAAGTAGTTGGAGCCGGACGCGATGTAGTGCCAGTTGGCGAAGTAGAAGAGCGCGGACAACGCGTCACCGCGGAGCGTCGGGTAGGTGCCGGCGGGGACGAAGATGCCGTAGAGGATCGCGACGCCGATCAGCATGACGAAGAGCCCAGGTAGCAAGCGCCGGGCGCGCCGAGCCCAGAAGGCCCCCAGCTTGATGGTGCCTCGTTTGCGCCACTCCACGATCAGCAGCGAGGTGATCAGGAAGCCGGAGAGCGCGAAGAAACTGTCGAGCAGGAAGAAACCACCCGCGGTCAGGTAGACCCCGGCGTGCACACCCAGGATGCCGAGCATGGCGACACCCCTGATCCCGTCGAGAGCCGGCAGGTAGGCGAGCGTTGCTCCCTTGCGTGGTGCGTCGGGAGAGACGCGTGCAGCCATCGCCGGAGCGTACCGTCGGGGCTTCGGTCCCAAGTGGGCACTTCCTGGCCGGCGGACCCCCTGAAGCCCACCGGTGACCGGGCATGGGTAGAGTCACCGGCGCACCGGGCCAATGGGGCTGTGCCAAGGGGGCTTCCAATGTCATTCAGGAAAGGGCGCGCGTCGATTGTTCCCCGGGTTGGAACCGCTGTGGCCGCGGCGGCGGGACTCGTCGTGCTGTTCCCGCTGACCCTGGCCACCCAGCAGGGAGCCGGTGCCGCCACCGCGACCTCTCCCGACGTGACGTTCCACAGCGCGGCCGCCCTGACCGGCCCGATCACCACCGGACACATCATGGAGCCCGAGTCCGCCCATCCGCTCGACCTCGCCGCCAACGGGTACGAGGAGCAGGAGTACTTCGCCGCCGGGACGGCCACCGCGTTCAAGGGCGACTCCATGCCGAGCGACGGGAAGTGGACGATCTCACCGACGACGTCGGCCGCCTACAAGACCCGCATCCTGGTGCGCCGGCCCACGGACCCCGCCCATTTCAACGGCACGGTGATCGTCGAGTGGATGAACGTGTCGGCCGGGGAATCGGCGCCCGACTGGGACTTCCTCAATCCGATGCTGATGCGGGACGGCTACGCGTACGTCGCGGTGTCGGCGCAGGCACTCGGCGTGGACGGCGGGCAGTCGCTGCTCGGCACGCCCGGCACGCCCGGGCCATCAGGTGGGCTCGTCAACGGCGAACCGGCCCGCTACGGATCGCTCCACCACCCCGGCGACCAGTACGCGCTCGACATGTTCGCCCAGATCGGCCAGGCCCTCCAGGCCCCGCATGCGGCGGCGCTGGGCGGCTTGAAGCCGAAGCACATCGTGGCCGTCGGCGAGTCCCAGTCCGCCTTCTACCTGACGACGTTCGCCGACGCGCTGCAGCCGCGGACCAACACGTTCGACGGGATCTTCATCCACAGCCGGGGTGGTTCGGGCGCCTCCCTGTCGGGCTCGTCCATCAAGTCCAGCAACGGGCCCGACGACTTGCGCATCCGCACCGATCTGAAGGTCCCGGTCTTCATGTCCGAGACCCAGACCGACCTGATCCAGCTGGGATACGCCCCCGCGCAACAGCCGAACACCGACAAGATCCGCACCTGGGAGATCGCCGGCACCTCACACGCCGACGCCTACTTCATCGGCGCGGCGTCGAGCGTCCTCGGGTGCACCACGCCCGTCAACAGCGGCCCCCAGCACAACGTGGTCGAGGCGGCGTTCACCGCCTTCGACAAGTGGGTCGACGACGGCACGCCCCCGCCGAGCCCGCCGCCCTTCACGTTGTCGAGCACCCACCCGGCGACCCTGGCGCTCGACGCGCACGGCAACGTCATCGGGGGCGTCCGGACACCGGCGGTGAACGTGCCGGTCTCCACCCTGAGCGGTGCACCGCCCGCGGGCGCCACCACCATCTGCGGCCTCTTCGGGTCGACCATCGCCTTCACCCCGGCCCAGCTGGCCAGCCTCTACGGGACCCAGAGCAACTACCTCGCCGCCTACACCAAGAGCCTGGACAAAGACATCGCCGAGGGCTACATCCTCAGCGCGGACAAGGCTTCGCTGCTGGCGCAGGCACAGCAGGTGCAGTTCCCCGGCTAGTGCTCGACCGCGTCAGCGACGCTCGGCCAACGCGGCGAACGCAGTCGGCGGTCCCGCGTCCAGGCGATGCCGGATCGCCACAGCGCAGGCCGCGGGCGTCTGCGTCGACGTGTCCACCTCCAGGTCGTAGATGCCCGGGTCGTGCACCGCACGCTCCCAGCGGTGCACGACGTCGGGGACCGTGCCGTCGGGCGCGCTGGTGACGTAACCGGCGTCGCCCGCGCCGCCGGACGGGCCCGCATCCCGCCGGGCCATGATCACCTCGACCGGGCAGCGGACCCCGATGAAGAACGCCGGCAGTCCCTGCAGGTCCCCGGCCACCTTGGGCAGCATCCCCAACGGTCTCGAGTAGTCGTCGTGATGGCCGACGTCGACGACGACATTGCAGCCCGAACGGCTCCACGCCACGACCGCACGGTAGAGCGCGTCGAACAGCGCCACCACGGCGTCCTCGAGGTCGGGCCGCTCCCCGCCCGGACGCAGCCCGATGCCGGGCCAGAGCTGCCGAGGGGTCACCGCGGCGAACGCGTCGACGCCCAAGTTGAGCCACGGCGCATCCGCACCGGAGGATTCCTGCAGCGCGGCCGCGATGCTCGATTTGCCCGAGCGCGGCGTCCCGTTCAGGACGACGACGGTCCCGAGCCGAGCCCGAGCCCGAGCCCGCCGGTCAGGCCGTCTCCTGGCGCGGCATCGACTGCTGCGCGGGGACGGGGTACACCGGCATGGCAGAGTCGGGCGCCGCTTCGACGATGGCGGCCTCCGTGCACCCTTCCGCCATGACGTTGGCCATCTGGTCCTTGGACGTGCTGGGCAGCTTGGGCACCGACGCGTCGCCACTGCGCAGGTGCAGCGTCGAGGTCAGGTCGCCCGCGTGGTGGCGGCGCCAGGCCGAGATGTTGGGTGCCTTCACCCCGAAGCGCTCCTCGACGAAGCGCAGCTGCGACGTGTGGTCGAACACCTCGGACGCCACGTGGCCGCCCCGGCTGAAGGGCGAGAGGACCAGCATCGGCACGCGGAAGCCCATGCCGATCGGGCCGGCCATGCCGTGCGCCGTGCTCGGCAGCGGCGAGACCGTGACGTACTCCCCG
>CAVUWK010000010.1:0-207747 GCA_963745175.1 uncultured Acidimicrobiaceae bacterium | reverse complement strand
ACCCGCATTGCCGAGAGTAAAGCGAGTGCCTTCGGCGGGCGGATTGCCGCGTCGGTGCTTCCCCGACAAGAGGCCACCGGCGATGGGGTTGTACGGGATGACTCCCACGCCATCCTCACCGCAGAACGGGAGCATCTCACGCTCTATCTGGCGGAACAACAGGTTGTAGCGAGGTTGAACCGAGTCGAACCGCGCCAGCCCGAGCGTCTCGCTGCGTCCGATGGCACGGACCAGCTGGTAGGTGAGAAAATTCGAACATCCGATGTAGCGGATTTTCCCTTGGTGGACAAGATGATCGAGTGCACCCAGCGTCTCGTCGATCGGGGTCGCTGAATCGAACCCATGGAGCTGATAGAGGTCGATGTAGTCGGTTTGTAGACGGCGCAAGGACGCGTCAACTGCATCGAGGACGTGCCTTCTGGAGTTGCCGCCGTCGAACGGTGACGGCCCGGTGCGCCCAAAGCACTTGGTCGCAATGACGAAGCGGTCCCTCCTCCCTTGCAGCCAGCGGCCGAGGATCTCCTCGGTGCGACCCACGGTCGAGAGATCGCCGCCAAGAGGATAGACATCTGAACTGTCGATGAAGTCGATGCCGCCCTCCTCTGCTCGATCGAGAATCGACACCGAAGTGGGCTCGTCGCACTGCAAGCCAAAGGTCATCGTCCCAAGACAGAGTTTCGATACCTGAAGGCCGGTTCGTCCGAGTCGTGCGTGGTCCATGTCCAGAAAAGTAGCGCCCTCTGCCTGACACGTCCGCCCGATCAGACCGCTCAACCGAATCGCCAAACACATACCCAGCGGCATGCGGTGGCGCTCAATCCCGGGGAGGGGATACCCCGTGGATGACTGGCTCTGGGCCCCCGGTGGAGCCGAGGGCGGTTTTCATCTTTGCGACGAGTGCCTCGAACATTGGGTAACCACCCGTTCCGCTCATGGCATCAATGGACGGCCTCCACATTTCCCAGCGGTCGATCAACGTTCGTCCAAGGAGCAACGTGATCAGTTCAAAGTCAAAGGCGCCCACATGTTCGAGCGCCGCCAGCTGCTCGAAGTAATCGAGTTCTCGATACAAGACGTACGCCTCATCCGCATTCGAGGCGATGAAGCCTTGGAAAGCCGCGCTCAGCTCCTCCCTCGTTTCGAAGGTGGCCACGAGTCGGCGTGTTTCCACGAGCGACTCCTCGTCCCACCGGCGGAAGAAGTCGGCCGCAATCTGCGATTCCCGAGCCTTCCTCGCTTCTTTGACCTGTTGACCCGCAAACACCGCCGCGCCGAGGGCGCCGAGCAGCCCCAGGGCGCCGACGGCGGTGGCGATCGCTGTGACCTGCTCGGCCCAGTTCGGTCCAGACATAGCCCAACCATTCTGTCTCGCGAAGGTCCTTCTGACCGCCATTTGGACCCGACGCACCAGAGCTGTACGTCGTGGAAAACTGGGGAGAACAGATCCAAGCGAGGTAGCCATGGAGAGAATCCGGCTTCACAGAGACAAGATCGCCCTCGTCGCCGCTGTGGTCCTCCCGCTTGGGGTGGCGGTCATCCTGGTGCCCTTCCGATCGAGCTTCGCCAACACCGCATCCGCGCTCATCCTCGTCGCGGTCGTCGTCGGGGTCGCGGCGCTGGGTAACCGGGTCTCTGGGTTCGTGGCAACGGTCTCTGCCACCGTGTGGTTCGACTTCTTCCTCACCCGCCCATACGAGAAGCTCGCTATCACCCATCGGCCGGACATCGAGACTGCGATCAGCCTCTTCGTTGTCGGAATCATTGTGACCGAGCTCGCGGCCCGCAATCGTCATCACCATGCGACGGCAGCCGAGGAGGCGGACTTTGTCGGCCTCATCCATGACGTTTCGGAACTCGCCACGTCGGGTGCATCCTCCCGAGAGCTGATCGAGCGCGTGCGGGACGAACTGATTGCCCTTTTGCATCTCCGAGCCTGCCGTTATGAGCCCGGCTCGGGCGATCGCCCGATGATGCGGCTCGAGCATGACGGACGAGTCTTCCTCGGCGGGAGGATCTGGGGCGTCCATCGTGTCGGGCTGCCCGGTCCGGAAATCGAGTTGGTGATACAGAACCATGGCGGCACGATGGGCCGTTTCGTGATGACGCCGACGCCCGGGTATGAGGTGTCGCTGGAACGTCGAGTTGTGGCTGTGGCCATCGCTGACCAGGTTGGCCCTTCACTTCGCCCTCAGCTTCGGCTTGCCTGAGGGCAGACCGGGCGAACTCCTAGCCGAGACGGTACAGCTTGGTCCCGTTCTCACCGAGGATCTTGCGGCGTGACTCCGGGCGAAGCGTGGCCATGGCCTCGTGCACGTGTTCGAGGGGCTTGGGCCAGAGAGCGGTGGGGTGGGGAAAATCGGTCTCGAAGAGGATGTTGTCCTCGCCCACCTTGTCGACCAGCTGCTGGAGATCCCCGCGCCCGGTCTCGAACCACACCGTGGCGAACCAGTTCGACTTGAAGTACTCCGACGGAGGCCGCTCAAGCTCGGCCGCTTGTACCGGCGCGTTCTCGGGCAGTTCCCAGTCCATGGTCTCGAGGATGAACGGCACCCAACCGATCCCGCTTTCCACGGAAACCATTTTGAGCTTGGGGAAACGGTCGAAGAGCCCTGAGAAAATAGTGTTGATCACCACGCGGGCGTTCCCGATGAACAGCATGGAACCGCCGATGGCGGGCTTGATGAACTCATCCTGGGACTCCCAGAAGTACTGGCCGTAGAAGTTCATGGCCGTGAGGCTCGACCCGATGTGGAAGTGGACCGGGAGCTCGAGGTCGGCACAGACCTCCCACAGGGGGTCCCAGGCTCTGTTGGCCAGGTCCGGGGAGCCGAGGTCCTGAGGGTCCGACGTCATGTTGATCCCTCGGAGCCCGAGGCCTCCGATCCGTTGGGCCTCCCGGACGCATTCGTCGATGTCCCAAGCCGGCAGGATGGGCATGGGCAGCAAACGGTTATTCGTGCGCTCCTGGATCTCTGCTCGGGAGTCGTTGAAGATCTCCAAACAAAGTCGTCGCAGCTTGAGATCCTTCACCTCTCCGAGGGTCTGGCCTCCCAAACCAAGCGCGTTTGGATAAAGGACCTGGTTCTGAATGCCCATGTCGTTGAGTACCTCGAGGCGGGCGTCGACGTCCCACGCTGCAACATGAGCGCGTTCGAAGTCCCACTCGATCATTGATTCCAAGAAGGGATGCTTCACTCCCTCCCGGTCGATGGTGCTTCCGCCGCCGGCCTTTCCGACAGGCGTCCCTTCGACGACCCACTGGCGCTCCCCGTCGACGTCCTCGACGTGCAGGATCTGATCCTTATAGGCCGCAGGGGCTCGCTTCGTCCAGAGGTCGTCGACGTCCGTGAAGTGTGAATCGGCGTCCACAACAGCCAGTCCCCCAGGGGCTTCGGCGGCAACAGTCATCTGATCGGATCCTCCAGATTTCGAAAGCACAATGCACGAACCCTACGTGCCGCAGGCTACCTGCCTGCCTTGACTCCGGCACGACGGGTCCCTGGCGTCGACTTTTGAACTCCGCGCGACTTTTTGTCGATCATTCGTTCTCGGAGCGCAATCCAAACGAGATCTCAACCAGTACACCCAGCGAGAAGTGTCTGTGTGTCCATCGCAACAAAAGGGAGAACAGTGAGGATAACGACCGGCGGTCCGGCCCGGATCTTGGGAGGCACCGCCCTGAGTGCCGTTGCCTTTGCCGCCTTCGGCGCTTCGTCGTTGGCCCAGGCATCCCAACCCACGACGGCGGGCTCGACGACGGCCACCTCGGCGCCTGCAGCAAACCCCATCACCGCCCTCGAGAGCATCGGCCCGGCCAGCGCGACGGGGAAGACCGTGAGCCTCGCCAAAGGAGCGCAGGGGATCTTCCTGATCGGGCCAAACGGCCACACGCTGTACATCTACACCAAGGATCACGGAACGACGAGCGCTTGCAAGAACGGCGAGTGCGCCAAAGCCTGGCCCGCGCTGGCCGCCACCGGTGCGCTCAAGTCCGGACCCGGCATCAACGCGAAGGAGGTCAAGACCGCACACGGTCAGGTCAAGCACCAAGTGACCTACTTCGGGCATCTCCTCTACTACTTCAAAGGTGATGCTTCACCCGGTCAGACAAACGGTGCGAAGGTATCCGACTTCGATCTCCTCGGCCCATTCGGCAATGTGATGCTGCCTCAGGGCTGAGCAACGATTCCCAGCGGATGGGGACACCAGATCGCACGCAGTTGAATGCGTCAGATCGCCCGTTTTCGTGCGACGACGAGACCCGAGTCCTTCCCGGCCGCAAATGATCCGTGAGCCTCGATCTCATGTGCGATCACCCGACGAAGTTCACCCATGATGTCCGTCCAAGTCGCATCCTCTATCTCACCCTCGAGGCCGGGGCGCAGGCTTTGGACCCACGCCAAGACCGGTCCAGGATCCGGGAACGTAAAGGTTCCCCTGGTCCGATCGACGGCCACCACATCGAACATTTGACCGAGCACTGCTGCTCCGTTGTCGAGGTTGAAGTTGTCCGACCAGTGGGGGACATTGAAGGTGGGGCCAACGATGTGACGACCGGCTTCTTGCCATGCTTGCCTGATCTCGGCCTTGTCCCCAGGACCATTCGTGACTGCGAGGATGGTCCCACCGCTTTGGAGGACACGCGACACCTCTTGGAGGGCTCGGTCCAAATCAGGTACGTGGTACAGCATGAAGGCAGCGACGACCACATCGACGGAATTCGAGACCAATGGCAATGCTTGAATGTCGGCGGCCGCCAAATGGGCCTGGCCGTCTGGCGTGCCTTTCCTCGCCCTCGCCAACATCCCGAGCGACAGGTCAAAGCCCATGACTCGTCTGGCCCTCAGGGAGATCGGTGAGAGAAAGCCTCCTGGACCACAGCCGATGTCGAGCGCCGACTCCTCTCCGGTCCAGTCGAGATGATCCAGAACCCAGTCCTCGAATGTCACGCCTTTTGGCAGTGGGTGTTCGGGACACAAGTAGGCATAGAGGTCGACGCGGCTTTGCAGGTTCGAAGGCTCTGCGTACTGCGCTGCGACGACAGAACGCTCCGTTCCCGCCAATCGCATCTCGCTGGCATCGCCGGACATGGCTACATTCTTCACCCGTCGACTCTCCTTTTCATCCAGAACGCGGTGCTCGAGAGGCAACGTCGTCTATTTCGCCTCGCTCAGCTCGATCAGGTGCCCGTCGGGGTCTCGAAGAAAGCACCGAACCTCGCCACCCCAGTCATAGGGCGGAGTGAGAAACGCAGCGCCTCTCTGCGTGAGGGCTTCGTAGGCGGCGCGGCAGTCGCCCACCCTGAGCGTCATGGCGTGGCTCACTCGGTCGGGTTCCGGCGGTGGGGCGAAGGTGACCGTGGGCTTGTCGGGTGTCGGCCCACCCCCGGTGACGAGGAGAACCCAAGACCCGCTGAAACGGAGCACGACGCTCGATTCGTACTCGCGGTAGACCTCAGCGCCGAGAACGTCGGTCCAGAAGGCTCTCGATCGCCGAGTGTCAGTCACGACCAGGATTTGAGTGACCTCGACACCGGCAAGTGGGTTGCTTCTCGGCACAGGGTCGTCCACCACGACTACAGGTTTGCACTCTGCGTGATGCCGGTCGTCAAAGACGGCCACACCCTGGACATGCGCAAAACGCAGGACTCAGCGAATCACGGTCGCTCGTCGACCTCGGTCACGTACACCCAGGCATCGACGTGTGCGCTGTGGCGTTTTACCACGATGGCGCTGGCTTTCGACTTTGACAGCTCGCGCGCCTTTGCTTCTGCTGTCTCGTCGCTGTTGAACTCACCGGTGTCTACGACGGTTTCATCCGGTTGGGAGAATTGGTAGCGCCAGAGTGTGCCGGGGGACTGGTCTGCGTCGGTCATGCTTCGACACTACCGACCGGACAGCAGGATCCCCACCAAGAGCCCGGTCAGGGCGTCGCAAACAAGGCCGCACCAGACGATGGCGAGGGCGACAACTGGGGGATGAGGCATTACGGTGTGTCTGCGTCTGGAACTGACGTCGCGGCGAGAGTACGGGAGGGAAGGTGACGATGTACCAGCAGATCGTGGTCGGGACTGATGGGTCGGCGGGTGCGAATGTCGCCGTCGACGCGGCAATTGAGCTCGCGCGTCTGACCGGAGCTCGTTTGCATGTTGTGCACGCTCACAGGGTCGCGACCGCGGCTGCGATCGGGGCCGATCTCGGAGCGCCACCGGTTGACATCGTGGAGGTGAACGAGGCTATTCATAGCGATGGCCAGCGCATCTGCGACCAGGCGGTCGCCCGTGCTGATCGTGGCGGGGTGCAGGCAGAGGCGCACTGTGTTGGTGGGCACGCAGGTGAGGAACTGCTGCGAGTCGCTACCGCCGCCTCCGCCGACTTGGTCGTGGTCGGCAACCGGGGGATGACCGGCATGCGCCGCTTCGTGCTGGGCAGCGTTCCCAACAAGGTGGCGCACAGTTGCTCTGCCAGCGTGCTGATCGTGGACACGTCCCAAGCCCGAGCCTGAGCCTGAGCCGAATCTCCGGGGGCTGCGCCGAGGGGGGATGACCGCTTTCGGGCTACCGCGCGAGCTGCGCCACCAGCGCGGCGATGCGGTTGCTCACCACCGCGTCGACGCCGGCGCCGAGCACCCGGGTCACGTCCGCCGGGTCGTCGACGGTCCACGCCGAGACCCGCCGGCCGTCTTCGTGCACCGCGGCCACGCCGTCGGGGGTCACGCAGCCGAACATCGGGTTCCAGTACTCGGCCCCCAGCTCGCGCAGGAGCCCGAGCGGCGGCTCGGTGCCCTCCACCCAGGTGAGGCCGATGCGGGCCGCCGCCGACAGGCCCCGCAGCCGGCGCAGGGCCTCCACGTTGCCCGTCACGAAGAGGGAGCGGTCGAGGGCCCCGGCCGCCCGCACCACGGCCAGCGCGCCCGGCACCACCTCGCGCCGGGTGAAGTCGACCATCAGCGGGAGCGGCACCGCGTCGAGCACCTCACGCAGGGTCGGGATGCGCACGTCGCCGTCCCCGAGCGCGGCGACCTCGGCCAGGTCCAGGTCGCCGACGGAGGCGGCGACCCCCCACAGGCGCTCGAGGGTCTGGTCGTGCAGAACCAAGATCTCACCGTCGCGGGTGCGCCGGAGATCGATCTCGACCATGTCCGCTCCGAGCGCCACGGCCGCCGCGAAGGCCGGCAGGGTGTTCTCCCGGTGGCCGACCGGTTCGCCGCGGTGGGCGATGGCGAGGGCCGTCACGTCAGCGCCTATGAGCCGCCGCTGTAGACCGCCCCGGCGACGTTGGCGATGATCTGGTTCAGCGCCGGCTCAATGAGATTGTCCACCGCCGCCTCGGTGATGTGTACGCCGTCCGGGCCACGGGCGACGATGCCGTCCACGACGGAGGAGTAGGCCCCGCCCGGGTCCAGCACCGTGTAGAGGTCGTCGATCGACACGTAAGGATACTGGGACGCCACCGACCTCACGATCTGGTTGTAGTCGTCGACGAGGCTCGGTGGCGTGCCGTCCCCGAAGTAGGGCGAGGTCGAAAGGATCACCGCGCCACCGTCGGAGTGCGCGATCTGCACCGCCTGGGCCAGGTTGGACTGAATGAACGCGGCATAGGCCGGGTTGGCCAACGTCGTGAAGCTCCCGTCGAACTCGCGGTTCTGGGTCTCCCAGTACCCTGTCTGGATCACCGTGACGTCAGGATGGAAGCGCGCCACGACCCACTGCAGCTGTAATGCCCACAGCGCGCAGGCCGCTGGGCTGATGGAGATCGAGCTCGGTTTGCTCCAGGGCCTGGTCGGTGCGCCGTCGGTGTACCCGCAGCCGGGGGCCGCGCCGTCGTCGACGGCATAGGGCGGGTTCGTCTGCTGCACGTAGTTCCCCTCGTAGAGGGACAGCGAGTCCCCGCTGAAGGCCACCCGCTGGAGCCCCTGGTGGGTCGCCTGGGACCCGGGCGCCTCGTTGATGATCGTCACCACCGCCGGGATCGGCCGCGAAAAGGGCTGGGGGAAGAGCGGGGGGTGCAGCGGCGACTGCGCGCTGCCCGAAAAGACGGCGTCGCCGTAGGTGAACACGCCGGCGTCCTGTGCAACCAGCCAGTACCCGTTCCCGTCCGGGGTGGGCGTCATGGCCACGATGGGCTCGTTCAGGTGGATACTCCCCGTCGAACCCAGGAAGGGCGCGTCGCCGTAGGTGAAGATGCCGCCGTCGGAGGCGACGAGCCAGTAGCCGTTCCCGTCGGGCGTCGACGCCATGCCCACGATGGGCTGGTTCAGGTGGATGCCCCCCGTCGAGCCCCAGAATTGCGCGTCGCCGAAGGCGAAGATGCCGCCGTCGGAGGCGACGAGCCAGTAGCCGCTCCCGTCCGCCGCCGCGGCCATCCCGACGATCGGCTTGTTGAGCGCCATGCCCCCTGTCGAGCCCCAGAATTGCGCGTCGCCGAAGGCGAAGATGCCGCCGTCGGAGGCCACGAGCCAGTACCCGTTCCCGTCGGGCGTCGACGCCATGCCGACGATCGGCCGGTTGAGCGGCTGGCCCCCTGTCGAGCCCCAGAACGTGGCGTCTCCGAACGTGAACACCCCGCCGTCGGACGCCACGAGCCAGTAGCCCCCTCGCGGGTCAGCCGCGCCGCCGACGATCGGCCGCGCCAGTGGCACCTCGAGCGTGTCGCCGTCGTAGGCCGCGCCACCGAAGGTCATGACCCCACCCGCGGCATCGACGATGGCGTAGGACCCGTTGTTCGCGCCGGGCACGGAGGCGGCCGGCTTGTTCGCTGCGCCCGCCCCCGCCGGCGCGAGGACGACCAGGACGGAGGCGGCCAAGATCACCACCACGCTCAGGGCTGCGCCGCGGCTCGCCCTCCAAAATGACGATCCGGCGCCCCCCATGAGTCCACGATCTTACGGAGGAGCCGCGTCCGCGTTGGTGCACCCCACCTGCCGGGGAATCAAAGCAGGCGCAACTGCTGGCCCGTCTCGACCGCTGGGCCCGGCGCCGGTGCCTGAGCCCGTGCCTGTGCCTGTGCCGGCGGGGTGCCGCGGTAGCGGTTCCGCCCGGACACCCCACAACGCCGTGCCGCAGCCTTGACGATGCCCTCGATCCGCTGGCGCTCGTCGTCCGCCTGGTAGGCGCCGCGCCGGAACCGTTCGCGGTGGAGGCGGACGAGGTCGGGCCGCTGGCCCCCGAGCCAGTCGAGGTAGTGGGCCCGCATCGGGCCGCGCAGGTGCAGCGCCACCCCGGAGATCGACACCGCGCCGGCGTCGGCGCAGGCCTCGACCACCTCGGTCAGCTGCGCCTCGGAGTCGGAGAGGCCCGGCAGCACGGGCGCCACGAGGACGCCGCACGGGATGCCCATGGCGGTCAGGCGGCGCAACGCCTCGACCCGCCGGTCGGGTGGGGGAGTGCCGGGCTCGGTCAGCTTCCATACCGAGCGGTCGAGCGTGCCGACCGAGAAGCTCACGCCGACCTCGGTGCGCTCGCACGCCGCGGCCAGCAGGGCGGCGTCGCGCAGGATCAGCGTCGACTTGGTCAGGATGCTGAACGGGTTGCGGGCGCCCGAGAGCGTCTCCACGATCCCCCTCGTCAGGTGGTACTTGCCTTCGGCGTGCTGGTAGGGATCAGTGTTGGTCCCCATGGCGATGTGGTCGCCGTCCCAGGCGGGTGCGCGCAGCTCGGCCCGCAGGCGCTCGACGGCGTTGACCTTCACCACGATCTTGCGCTCGAAGTCCGTCCCGATCCCCAGGCCGAGATAGTCGTGCGTCGGCCGGGCGAAGCAGTACACGCAGGCGTGGCTGCACCCTCGATACGGATTGATCGTGTGCCGGAAGGGCATCTGGCTCTCCGGCGGCACCGTGTTGATGATGGTCCGGGCGTTGACGTGGAGGAACTCCATCCCGGCGTAGGCCCCCTTGCCGACGTGGCGCTCCGCCACCCGCTCGTCGGCGAAGAGCGTGCCGCCCCCCTCGTTCTCGGCCAACGCCCAGCGCAGTGCCATACGAGCTAGGATAGCGAACAGATGTTCGCTTTTCAACGGATCGGGTGTCCACAAAAAGGACCAGGTCAGGCAGTAATCTCAGCCCCACTGTGGTGACCAAGACCCGCGGGGGCGCCGCGACGCGCCCGGCCGCCCGAACCACCAAGAAGCCGGCAACACGGGCCAAGCGCTCCCAGCCGTCGAGACCGCCGTTCTGGCGCGTCCAGGCCCGGGACCTCTGGGCCGTCGGCCTGATCACGCTCGGCGTCCTCCTGGCCCTGGCGCTGTGGGGCAAGCAGCTCGGCCCGATCGGCCACGCCGCCGACACCGGACTGGCGTTCCTCGCCGGGTGGGCCCGCGTCCTGCTGCCCCTCGTGGCCTTCGGCGCCGGCGTCACCCTGCTGCTCGACCGCGCCGGGCGCGACGAGGACACCGACGAGGAGCACGAGGGCGCCGACCCGTGGCGCCTGGCGGTCGGGACGCTGCTCGGCCTGCTCGGCGTCTGCGGCCTGGCCGACCTGGCCAAGGGCGCGCCGCCGTTCTCCGACTCGCACGCCCTGCGCGACGCCGGCGGCTATCTGGGCGCGGGCGTCGGCCGTCCCCTCCATGCCGGACTCGGGACCGCCGGCGCCGCCGTCCTCCTCGTCGCCGTGGTCCTCGTGGCCGTCCTGGTGGCGACCGGTGTCTCACTGGCCTCGGTCGGCCGGGGCCTCGTCGCGGCCGCCACGGCGACGGGTCGCACCGCCGGCGCGCTGTGGCGCGGCAGGCCGTTGGTGATCACCTCCGATCTCGGGTCCGGCGCGCCGGTCGAGGCGGCCTCGCCCCTTCCGCCTCCCTTCGACGCCGAGGACGACCTCGGTGCCGCCGACGAGACGGACGCCGACATCGACATCCCGCTGCCCGAACCGGCGCCCGCGCCGGTCGAGCCGGCTCCGCTGCCCATGGTGGCCGCGACCCCGCGGGCCCCGGGGGAGTGGGTGCTGCCGAGCCTCTCCCTGTTGCAGGCGTCGAAGAAGATGCGCCAGGACCAGCGCCAGATCGACGCGCTCGGCGAGGACCTCGTGCGGGCCCTCGAAGCCCACGGCGTCGAGACGAGGCTGGTCGGCTGCCGGGTCGGCCCCACCGTCACCCGCTACGAGCTCGAGCTCGGGCCCGGGGTCAAGGTGGCCCGGGTCACCAGCCTGTCCAAGGACATCGCCTACGCCATGGCGTCGCCGGACGTGCGCATCCTGGCGCCCATCCCCGGCAAGTCGGCCATCGGCGTCGAGGTGCCGAACCGCACGCGCCAGCTGGTGTCGCTGCGCGACATCCTCGAGGCGAGCGAGGCCAAGCCGTCCCCCACGACCCACCCGCTCGAGGTGGCCATGGGCCGCGACATCGCCGGGCGCGCCGTCCTGGCCAACCTGGCCGAGATGCCGCACATCCTCATCTCGGGTGCGACCGGCTCGGGGAAGTCGTCCTGTATGAACTCCATCATCACGTCGATCCTGATGCGGGACACCCCGGACCAGGTCAAGATGATCCTCGTCGACCCCAAGCGCGTCGAGCTGGGCCAGTACGACGGCCTGCCCCACCTCCTCAACCCTGTCGTCGTCGACCCCAAGAAGGCGGCCAACGCGCTGGCCTGGGCGGTCAAGGAGATGGAACGCCGCTACGACATGCTGGCCGAGAACGGCGTGCGCGACATCACCGGCTACAACCAGCTGGTCGAGCAGGGGCTCATCGCTCCGGCCGCGCCGTCCGACCGCCGCCGGATGCGCGACGTCGCGGCCCGGGCCCTCGGCGAGGACCACGCCGCCGTCCCTGACGAGGCCGACCTCGAGCCCGAACCCGAGCCGCCGCAGCCCCTTCCCTTCATCCTGGTGATCGTCGACGAGTTGAACGACCTCATGATGGTGGCGGCCCGCGACGTCGAGGACTCCATCGTGCGCATCGCCCAGATGGCCCGCGCCGTCGGCATCCACCTGGTGATCGCCACCCAGCGCCCCTCGGTCGACGTGATCACCGGGGTGATCAAGGCCAACATCCCGAGCCGCATGGCCTTCTCGGTGTCCTCCCTGGCCGACAGCCGGGTGATTCTGGACCAACCGGGGGCGGAGCGCCTGATAGGCAAGGGCGACATGCTGCTGCTGACGGCCTCCTCCAACATCCCGCGCCGCCTCCAGGCCCCCTGGGTCTCGGAGGAGGAGGTGCGCGATGTCGTGCGCCACTGGCAGTCCCAGGGCGGGCAGGCCGAGGCCATCGTCGGGATCGAGGGCGTCGACGACGGGCCGTGGGGCGGCGACACCGTCGACGACGAGGACGACGAGCTCCTCCGGCAGGCCCGGGACCTCGTGGTGCGCTCCCAGCTCGGGTCCACCTCCATGCTGCAGCGCAAGCTGCGTGTCGGCTTTGCCAGGGCGGGACGCCTGATGGACCTGCTCGAACAGGCCGGTGTGGTCGGACCGAGCGAGGGCTCCAAGGCGCGGGCCGTGCTGATGACCCCCGAAGAGCTCGACGGACTGAGCAGGGGGTGAGCCAGGAGGCTCCGGCGCCCCCCTTCATGGTGGCGCCGTTCACGCTCGACTCGCTGCGCGAGCCGTCGGCGGACGTCCCGGCCGGGGCCGAACCAGGTCCCGAGCGCGGGCGCCACTCCGTGCACTCGCACCGCCGCCGTCGCAGCGGGCGCCGCCGGGCGCTGCTCCTCGCGTTCCTCCTCCTCGTGCTCGCCGCCGGTGTGTTCGTCGGCGTGCGGCTGAGGACCCCTGATCCGGCGCCGGCGGTCACCCCTGTCCTTTCCTCGACCGTGCACGTGCCGGTCCAGCCCGTCACACTCCCGTGGCCGACGACCGGGCAGGCGGCGGTCGCCGTCCCGTCCATCGGCGTCGACGTGGCGTCGGGGCCCGAGCAGCCGGTGCCGGTGGCGAGCCTCACCAAGCTGATGACGGCGTATGTGGTGCTGCACGACCACCCGCTCACGCTCGATCAACCCGGCCCGACCATCACCGTCAGCCAGGCCGACGTCAACGACTACGACAACGACACCGTCGACGACGACTCCAACGCGCTGGTGACCCTGAACGAGCAGATCACCGAGCAGCAGGTGCTCGGCGGCTTGATGGTGCACTCGGCCGACAACTACGCGGACCTCCTCGCCCGCTGGGACGCCGAGAGCATCCCGGCCTTCGTGGCCAAGATGAACGCCGACGCGGCGCGCCTCGGCATGGTGCACTCGCACTTCGCCGACGCCAGCGGGGTCGATCCGGCCTCGGAGTCGACCGCCTCGGACCTGCTCAAGGTGGCCGCCCCCGACATGGCCAATCCCGCGTTCGCCTCCATGGTGAAGATGTCGTCCATCACGCTGCCCGTTGCCGGGACGATCTCGACCTACACGCCGCTGCTCGGCCTGCAGGGGATCATCGGAGTGAAGTCGGGCTTCACCACCGCGGCCGGCGGGTGCGACGTGCTCGCCGTGGTCCGCACCGTGCACGGCAAGCAGGTGCTGCTGCTGGCTGCCGTCACCGGGCAGCAGGGCCCTGTGGTGCTGGCGCAGGCGGGGCTGCACGGGCTGGCGCTCGTCGATGCGCTGGGCCCCCTCATCGGCTCCACCTCCATGGTGGCGGGCCACCAGGTCGCGGCGCACGTGACCGCGGCGGGCACCAGCGTCGATGCCCGGACGACGTCGTCGGCGTCGATGCTGACGTGGCCCGGCGTCAGCGCGACGCGGGTGTTCCGTCCGGTTCGCCACCTGAGCGATCAGGCCCGCCGGGGTGCACAGGTGGGGACCGTCGTCGCCACCCTCGGCACGCAGCGGGTCGCGGTGCCGGTCCGGCTCGAGCAGGACGTGCCGCGCCCGTCACTGCTTCAGCGGATCTTCTGACGGGGGGCCTACGGGCCAACGAGGAGACTGTCCGAACAGAGTCGGACAACGCGGGACCGTTCATGTTCCGATGGCCGAGATTTCCGCCCCCGCCCCCGCCCCCGCCCCCGACCACGCAGCCGATGTGATCTCGGTCGCTGCCGCCAAGTCGAACGAGGAGATCACCGAGCATCTCGATGGGATCTTCCGCCAGATTGCGGCCGCCCAGGGGGAGGCCGTCGCGGTACTTGGGTGAGGTCAGTCGGCGCCAGGCCTACCGCGAGGTCGGGGCGACGTCGACAGAATCCTGGGCGGTGGAGCGCTTCGGGATCTCGACCGCCACGGCCCGGTCGCTGACCCGGGTCGGCGAGAAGGCCTGGGACATGCCCCAGTTGGTCGATTCGCTCTGCGCCGGGGATCTGTCCTTGGACAAGGTCCGCGCCGTGGCCGACGTGGCCACCCCCGAGACAGATGCGGAGCTCTGTGAGCAGGCCAAGACGTGCAGCGTGCGCGAGCTGGCCGACGTGGCCCGCACCAAGGCTCCTCCCGATCCACTTTCTGCCCGCACAGAGCACGACCGCCGGTTCTTGCGCTTCAACGAGGCGTTCCGCACCCTGAGCGTCCAGCTGCCCGCCGAGTCCTTCGCCGCCACCCGGGCCTGCCTGGAGGCCCGGGCCCGGATGGTCCCCTCCGACGGCGAGACGCCCTGGGACCAGCGCCTCTGTGACGCCTTCATCGAGATCATCCGCTCTACAGGGGGCGAGGGCACTACGACGGCCAGCCCGTACTTCGTGGTCGCCCACGTCCCGCTGGACGCGCTGGTCGATGACGCTGGCGAGTCGAGCGACCTGGCCGGTGAGCTCGAGCGCGACGGCCTGATCAGCGCCGAGACGGTGCAAAGCTCGCCTGTGACGCCACCCTCGCCATCGGGGTCGACGACGACGTCGGCCACACCATGTACGAGGGCCGGGCCCGAAGAACCCCGACCGACGCCCAGCGCCGCGAGATCATGCGCCGGGACCGACATTGCCGCTTCCCCGGCTGCACCAACGTCACCTTCACCAATGTGCACCACATCGTCGCTTGGAAGCCGGGCGGACGGACCGACCTGGACAACCTCGCGCTCGAATGCCTTTACCACCATCACCTGGTGCACTCCAAAGGCTGGAAAATGTCCGGCAACGCCAATGAGGAGCTGACCTTCACCACCCCGCAGGGGCGGGTCATGACGTCGCGCCCCTCGCCGGCCTGGACGAGGGCGACGAGTCCGGTGGCGAAGCGGGCGGCCGGCGGCAGATGAGGTCCAACCGCCTAATCTGAGGCGATGCGCGCCCGGGCCCCTGCGTCGTCGGCGAACCTCGGGCCGGGCTTCGACACGTTGGCGGTGGCGCTGGACCTCTACGTGAGCGTCGACGTCGAGGAAGCTGCGTCTCTCAGCGTGCACAGCGAGGGCGAGGGGGCCGGCCTCTTCGACGACGCGTCGCACCTCGCGGCCCGGGTGGCCGCCGAGGTGCTGGGGCACGATCACTTCGCCGTGACGGTTCGCTCGCAGATCCCGGTCGCCCGGGGGCTCGGCTCGTCCGCCGCGCTCGCGGCCGCCGCCGCCGCCGCCGCCGGCGCCGAGGATCCCTTCGCCGTGGCGGCCGCCTACGACGGACACCCCGAAAACGCCGCCGCCAGCGTCTTCGGCGGGCTGGTCGCCGCCACCATGGTCGGGGGCCGCGCCGTCTCGGCCCCGCTGCCCCTGGGCGAGGATCTGGCCTTCGTCCTCCTCATCCCCGAGCGCGACCTGGCCACGCCCGAGGCGCGCGGCGTGCTCCCCGAGACGCTGACGCGCGACGACGCCGTGTTCAACCTGGGCCGGATGGGCCTCCTCCTCGCCGGCATGGCCGACCCGGCTGTGCTCGTGCCCGCGGCGATGGACGACCGCATCCATCAGCCGGCCCGCACCGCGTTGTTTCCCGAGGCTCCAGCGCTCCTGCGAGCGCTGGTCGACGCGGGCGCCCGGTCGGCCAGCTGGTCGGGAGCGGGACCAACGCTCATCGGCCTGGTGCTGGAGGCCTCGGCGGCCTCGGTGCGCTCCGCAGGCCAGGCCGCACTCGAGGCGGCGGGCGTGCCCGGCCGGGCGGTGGTACTGCGGGCCGACCGGCGCGGACTGGTCTACGGCGACGAGGCCGACGTCACTCTCTGACGACCCCTGACGGCCTGACCCCTGACGCCGGCGGGCAGTCGCCGGCGGGCCCTCAATGGCCGAGCGCGTTGGCCAGCTTGGTGACGTGGCTCTGCAGCGCGGTGATGGCCGCGTTCACGTTGAACGTGTTGAGCACCTGGTTGTAGTTGGCCTGCGTCGGTTGCGCGTCGCCGAGGATCTCCAGGCTGTTGGCCAGCGTCTGGGCCGCGTCCCGGGTCGCGCTGAGGTCGGCCTGCGGCGCGCTGAACCCGTGGCCGACGGCGAGCACGTTGGCGTAGGTGTGGATCTCGTTCCCGAGTTTGCGGTCGGCAGCTTCCAGGCAGACGACGGGGTTCGACTGCTTGGCGCAGCCTTTGACGCCGTGCAGGTACGTCGTCATGGCCGACTGCACCGTGCCGTCGGCGCTCTCGAGTGAGCTGTTGGGCGATGCGGCCGAACCCGAGCCCCCGCCCCCCGAGCTGCATCCAGCCAGGGCCACCACGAGCGGCGCCAACACCAGTCCCCGTCGTGCCCACCGGAATCTCTGCGTCACCTGTCGGTCCACCGCCGAGAATCTACGCGCCCCCTCGTTCCCTAGACTTCCGCCGATGCCCCGGACCTATTTCATCCGTACCTTCGGGTGCCAGATGAACGAGCACGACTCCGAGCGGCTCGCCGGGCTGCTGGTGGCCGACGGCCTGGCCCCTGCCGCCACCATGGAGGACGCGGATGTCGTGGTGCTCAACACGTGCTGCATCCGGGAGAACGCGGACCAGCGGCTCTACGGGACGCTGGGTCGCCTGAAGGAGCTGGTCGACGCCAAGCCCGGCCTGCAGATCGCGGTCGGCGGGTGCCTGGCCCAGAAGGACCGCGAACGCATCCAGGAGAAGGTGGGCTGGGTCGACGTGGTGTTCGGCACCCACAACCTGACCAGTGCCCCCGGTCTCCTGCGCCGGGCCGAGAGCGAGGGCCCGCTCATGGAGATCCTCGACGCACCGGCACCCGAGTCGGGGACCAATCCGCTGCTGGGACCGGGTGCGGTGCGTGCCCTGCCGTACGCGGCGTGGGTCAACATCCAGACCGGTTGCGACAACTCTTGCGCCTTCTGCATCGTGCCGTCGGTGCGCGGCCCGGAGGTGAGCCGGCCCGTCGACGAGATCCTGGCCGAGGTGGGGCTGCTCGCCCGCAGCGGCGTGACCGAGGTGACGCTGCTCGGGCAGAACGTGAACTCCTACGGCCGCGACATCACGAAGCGGCGTCCCCTGTTCGCCGAGCTGCTCCGCGCCGTCGGCGCGGTGGAGGGCATCGGGCGCGTGCGGTTCACCAGCCCGCATCCCAAGGACCTGCGGCCAGAGACGATCGAGGCCATGGCGGAGACCCCTGAGGTCTGCGAGCAGCTGCACCTGCCACTCCAGTCGGGGAGCGACGCCGTGCTGCGAGGCATGCGGCGCGGCTACACCGCGCGGCGGTACCTGGAGCGGCTGGCCGCGGCGCGTGCGGCCATCGACGACCTGGCGGTGACGACCGACATCATCGTCGGGTTCCCGGGCGAGACGGCGGAGGACTTCGAGGACACGCTCGCCGTGTGCGCCGAGGCCGGCTACGACAGCGCGTTCACCTTCATCTTCTCCCCGCGCCCCGGGACGCGGGCCGCGGCCATGGAGTCCGCCTTCGTGCCGGCGGATGTCGTCGGCGAGCGCTTCGAGCGCCTCAAGACGGTCATCGACCGCTCCGCGCTGGCCCGGCACCAGGCCCGGGTCGGCCGCTGCGAGGAGGTGCTCGTGGAGGGCGTCAGCCGTCGTGACGCGTCGATGCTGAACGGCCGCACGCGCCAGGGGAAGCTGGTCCACTTCGCGTCGGGGACGTCAGCCGGGACGCCGGCACCGGGCTCCCTGGCGCGGGTCACGGTGACCGCCGGTCACCCGCACCACCTCTCGGGCCACCTCGAGGAGGTGACGGCGCGGCCCCGGCATCGTGTGCGCATCCCGGTGGCCGGCGCTTGACCGCGGTCGCACTCGTCGGGGTCACCGCCTCGGGCAAGTCGGAGACCGCCCTCGGTCTCGCCCGCCGGCGGGGCGATTGCGAGATCGTCTCGGTCGACTCCATGTGCGTCTACCGGGGCATGGACATCGGGACGTCGAAACCGGGCCCCGAGGCACGGGCGGCGGTGCCCCACCATCTCCTCGACCTGGTCGATCCCGAGGAGGACTTCACCGTCACCCGGTTCCAGGCGGCCGCGCGCGACGCGCTCGACGGCATCGAGCGTCGCGGGCACCACGCGCTGCTCGTCGGGGGCACCGGGCTCTACCTGCGGGCGGTCGTCGACGACCTCGCCATCCCGGGCCGCTACCCCGACGTGGCCGCCGCCCTCGAGGCGGAGCTCGACGACGGTCGGGCCACCCCGGCCGACCTCCACGCCCGCCTGGCCGCCTTCGATCCCGTGGGTGCGGCGCGCATGGAGCCGACCAATCGCCGGCGGGTCGTCCGGGCGCTCGAGGTGACCATCGGATCGGGCCGACCCTTCTCCACCTTCGGCCCCGGCCTCGAGGCCTATCCGGCCGCGGGGGTCGCGCAGGTCGGCCTGGCGCTCCCGCCCGATGAGGTCGACCGTCGGATCGAAGGCCGTTTGGACCGCATGGTCGAGGCCGGCCTGGTGGACGAGGTGCGGGCACTGGCCGGGCGCCCCGCCGGCATCTCGCGCACGGCTCGCCAGGCCCTGGGCTACCGCGAGGTTCTGGCTCATGTGGAGGGTGGCGCCCCGCTGGCCGACTGCCTGGAGGAGGCGGTGCGGCGCACCCGCCAGTTCGCCCGGCGCCAGGCCTCGTGGTTCCGCCGGGACCCGCGGGTGACCTGGGCGGGGAGCACCGAAGAGGCCGAGACCCTGCTGGACGGTGCCCTGGCCGTGCACGGCTGAACGAGGCCAGCTGCGAGAATGGTCTGATGCAGGCCACGAAGCACGAGGGCGCGGGCAACGACTTCCTGGTCGTCTTGGACCCCGATGACGCCATCCGATTCTCCGTCGCCCAGGTGCGCCTGCTGGCCGACCGGCGGCGCGGCATCGGGGCCGACGGCATCATCCGGGTCGGACCCGGTCGTGAGGGCTGTGACCTCTCCATGGAGCTGCACAACGCTGACGGCGGCGTCGCCGAGATGAGCGGCAACGGCATCCGCTGCCTGGCCCAGGCGGCCGTCGATGCGGGCCTGGTGTCCCCGCCGAGCTTCACCGTGGCCACCGCCGCCGGCACGCGCACCGTCGAGTACGCGCCCGGTGACGAGCCGGGGTGGGCCAGGGCCAGCGTGGACATGGGACCGGCGCGACTCGGCCCGGACCAGCCCCAGGAGTTCGACGACCGACGGGCCCGCACGGTCGACGTCGGCAACCCACATCTGGTGCTGCTAGGACCCGATACCGCGGCGGTCGACATCGCCGAGCTCGGGCCCAAGCTGCAGGCCGCCTTCGGCGGCGGCATCAACGTCGAGTGGATCACCGTCGGGCAGGACGACGAGGGCGAGCTCCTCGATTTCCGGGTGTGGGAGCGCGGCGTCGGCGAGACCCTCGCCTGCGGGACGGGAAGCGTGGCGGCCGCCGCCGCGGCGCGCAGCTGGGTCGCCGTGCGCGGCGAGGGCGCAGTACGGGTGCGCAACCCGGGCGGGCTCCTCGAGGTCACCCTCGGAGCGGACAAGGGTGCGACCACGTACCTGGCCGGGCCCGTGCGCAAGGTGGCCGACGTCGACATCCACCCGGGGATGCTCTCTTGAGCAACCTGTTGCCCGGAACGCTCATCGAGCGCACCTTCCGGGAGCGGATCATCTTGGTGGGCGTCATCTTCCCCGGCTTGACCGACGAGATGGTTGCCGAGGAGTTGGACGAGCTCACGCAATTGGTGGACAGCGCCGGCGCGGACGTCGTGGGCCGCGTGGTCCAGCGGCGCAACGCGCCCGATGCGGCGACCTTCGTCGGTCGTGGCAAGGCGGAGGAGATCGCAGAGTTGAGCCGCAGCCTCGACGCCGACACGGTCGTCTTCGACGATGAGTTGACCCCGGCCCAGCACCGGAACCTCGAGAAGCTGTTCGGCCGCACCGCCATCGACAGGACGGCGGTGATCCTCGACATCTTCGCCCAGAACGCCCGAAGTCCCGAGGGCAAGGCGCAGGTCGAGTTGGCGCTGCTCCGCTATCGGCTCCCGCGACTGCGTGGCCGCGGGACCGCGCTCAGCCAGCAGGCGGGTGGCATCGGGACCAGAGGTCCGGGCGAGACACAGCTCGAGGTCGACCGCCGCCGGCTCGTGCGGCGCATGCACAAGCTGGAGGCGGAGCTCCGCGAGGTGGAACGGACCCGGACGCTGCAGCGTCAGAGCCGCGCCCGGGGGCGTCATCGCGAGGTCGTCCTGGTGGGCTACACCAACGCCGGGAAGTCGACGCTCCTCAACCGGTTGACCGACGCCGGCGTCCCGGCGCAGAACCGGCTCTTCGTGACGCTCGACCCGCGCACCCGGCAGCTCTCCCTTCCCGGGGGCGAGACGATCCTGGTCACCGACACGGTCGGGTTCGTGCGCAAGCTGCCCCACGAGCTGGTCGAGGCGTTCCGCTCCACCCTGGACTCCGTACGCCTAGCCGACCTGATCGTGCACGTCGTCGACGCCACCGCGGCCAACGCGGCGTCGCAGATGGCCGCCGTGCGCGAGGTGCTCACCGAGATCGGCGCGGCCGGCGTGCCCGAGCTCATCGTCGTCAACAAGGCCGATGCCGCCCCGGAGGAGGCCAAGGTTCTCGCCCACGCGAACGAGGGCGCGGTCCTCATCTCTGCCCGCACCGGCGAGGGCGTCGACGAGCTCCTGCGCGTGCTCGGCGACCGCTTGCGCGGCTCGGACCGAGTGGTGCAGCTGGTCGTGCCGTGGGCGCGCGGCGACGTGCTGGCCGCCATCCATCGTGAGGGCGAGGTGGTGGGCCAGAGCGACGGCGAGGAGTCGGCGACGCTGCAGGTGGTGCTGGACGACGTGGGCCGGGCCCGCTTCGCCGAATTCGTGGCCGCGCCGTGACGTTCCGGCTGCCGCCCTATCCCTACGACCGGCTGGCCGGCCTGGCCAAGGTGGCCGAGGCACACGAGGGCGGCATGGTCGACTGCTCGATCGGCACCCCCTACGACCCGCCGCTGCCGGCGGTCATCGAGGCGCTGGCCTCGTCGGGCACCGAGCGGGGTTATCCCGCTTCGGCCGGCAGCGCGGCAATTGCGCGAGGCCGCGGCCGGGTGGCTGCAGCGGCGCTTCGCGCTCGCCGCAGTTGCGCCGTCGTCGGTCGCCGCCTGCGTCGGGACCAAGGAGTTCGTCGCATCGGTGCCGCAGCTGCTGCGTCTGCGCGATCCAGAGCGCGACACGGTGCTCTATCCGGCTGTCTCCTATCCCACCTACGCCATGGGGGCGGAGCTGGCCGGCTGCCGCGCCGTCCCGGTCCCCGCCGCCGCGGGACGGCTCGGGGGCCTGCAGCTCGACGCCGTCGACCCCTCCGACGTCGCGCGCGCCCTGGTGGTGTGGTCGAACTCGCCGTCGAATCCCACCGGAGGTCTGGGGGATCTCGGGGCCGAGGCGGCCTGGGCCCGGGCGCACGGCGTTCCCCTGTTCTCCGACGAGTGCTACGCCGAGTTCACTTGGGACGGCCCGCCGCGGTCGGTGCTCCAGCACGGGTCCGACGGGGTGATCGCGGTCCACTCGCTCTCCAAGCGCTCGAACCTGGCCGGGGTGCGGGTCGGTTTCTACGCCGGCGATGCCGAGCTGGTCGAGTTCCTCCGGGCCGTGCGCCAGCACGCGGGCCTCATGGTCCCCGGTCCTGCGCAGGCGGCCGGCGTGGCGGCCCTGGCCGACGACGAGCACGTGGAGGCCCAGCGGGCCCGCTACCGGGAGCGGCTGGCCTTCCTGGCCGGCGTCCTCGACGGGTACGGCTTCCCGGTGGCGCTCCCCGAAGGCGGGTTCTACCTGTGGGTGCCGGTGCCCGCCGGTCGCTGGCCCGATGCCTGGGCAATGGCCGAGACACTGGCCACCGACGGTGGGATCCTGGTCAGTCCCGGCGATCTCTACGGCGAGGACGGCGCGCGGCATGTGCGGGTCGCCGTCGTCCAGCCGATGGAGCGGTTGGCGTTGGTGGGGGAGCGCCTCGCTATGGTGCGGCATGGCTGATCTGCAGGCGAGCATCGAGGAGCTGTGGGAGCGCCGGGCGGAGCTGTCGCCCGCTGACTCCGACGCGGCGGCGCTGGTCACCGAGGCCATCGAGCTGCTCGACGGGGGACAGGCCCGCGTGGCCGAGGTCGACGCCGCCACCGACGAGGTAGTCGTCCACGAGTGGCTCAAGAAGTCGATCCTGCTCCTCTTCTCTTTGCGGGGCATGGAGACGATCGAGCTCGGGCCCTTCGAGTACGCCGACAAGCTCCCGCTCAAGCACGGCTTCGCCGAGGCGGGTGTGCGTGCGCTCCCGGGGGCCTCGGCCCGTTGGGGCTCCTTCCTCGGGCGCGGCGTCGTCCTCATGCCCTCCTACGTGAACATCGGGGCCTGGGTCGGGGCGGGCTCCATGGTCGACACCTGGGCCACCGTCGCCTCCTGCGCCCAGATTGGGGAGCGGGTCCACCTGGCCGGTGGCGTCGGCATCGGCGGCGTGCTCGAGCCGCCGAACGCCGTGCCCGTGGTGGTGGAGGACGACGCCTTCGTCGGGAGCCGCTGCATGGTGACCGGTGGCGCGCGCATCGGCAAGGGATCGGTGCTGGGCGCGGGCAGCTTCCTCGACCCCTCCATCCCCGTGATCGATGCCGAGACCGGCGAGGAGATCTCCCGCGGCGTCGTGCCGCCGTGGTGCGTGGCTATCCGGGCCAGCAGGCGGCGCGAGTACCCGGGCGGGGAGTTCTTCGTGCCGTGCGTCCTCGTGATCAAGCGCCTCAGCGAGGGGGAGCGCCACGACAAGGCGCAGCTGAACCAGGTCCTGCGGGACCACGGCGCCAGCACCTGATCCGGTGGGCGACCTCCTGACGGCCACCCGGGACCTGATGGCCATCCCCTCGCCGAGCAAGGGCGAGGCCGCGCTGGCCGGCCTCGTGGAGAACGCGTTGGGTGCCTGCGGCTCGCTCGACGTCACGCGCGTCGGCGACAACGTCGTCGGGCGCACCGCGCTGGGCCACGACCAGCGCCTGGTGCTGGCCGGGCACCTCGACACGGTCCCGCCGGTCGGGAACCAGGCACCGAAACTCGACGGCGACACCGTGTGGGGTGTGGGCGCGTCCGACATGAAGGGTGGCCTGGCAGTCATGCTCGACCTGGCCGCCGCGGTGCGCGAGCCGGCGGTGGACGTCACGTGGTGCTTCTACGCCCGCGAGGAGATCGGCCGCGCCGACAGCGGCCTGCTCCAGCTGTGGCAGGTGCGGCCCGATCTGTTGGCGGGCGACGCCGCCATCCTCGGGGAGCCGACTTGTGCGCTGGTGGAGGCGGGCTGCCAGGGGACGATGCGGGTGCGCATCACGCTGCGCGGGGTGCGGGCCCACACGGCCCGTCCCTTCACCGGGCGCAACGCCATTCATCGCCTGGCCCCTCTGCTCCAGCGGGTGGCCGACTGGCCCGGGCGCGAGGTCGTGCTGGACGGCTGCACCTATGTCGAGCAGCTCCAGGCGGTGGCCGTCGACGGGGGAGTGGCCGCCAATGTCGTCCCCGACGAGGCCACGGTCACCCTGAACCACCGCTACGCGCCGGACCGGGGAGCAGCGCAGGCGGAAGCATTCCTGCACGAGCTCCTTCAGGGCACCTGGGAGCCGGCGACCGGTGACACGTGGGAGCTCCTCGACTCCGGGGACGGCGCGCCGCCCTCTCTCGGCCACCCGTTGCTGAAGGCGCTCGTGGAGAAGAGTGGGGCGCCGCCGAGGGCGAAGGTGGGCTGGACCGACGTGGCATCCTTCTGGGAGCACGGGGTGCCGGCCGCCAACTTCGGGCCCGGGGACCCGCTCCTCGCCCACCATCCCGACGAGCGGGTGTCGGCCGTGCAGCTCGAGCGGGCACGCGACGTGCTGGCCTCGCTGATCACCGGCCGACCCTGACACGTCGCGCCTCCTCGGGGCGGCTCAGAAGGGGTACTCGTCCCACCTCTCCGGCGGCGTAGGGAAGGGGCCCTGCCCCATGTTGCTGATGGGTCAGAGTTCCAGATTGGTGTTGCATCTGGGTGGTATCGGGCACTCTTCTCGTGCTACCCAGGTTGCTTTGAGGTGTTTCAGCTAACAATTCAATGCAGGAATGAATTCCGAGTGCCGAGGGGGTCAGAACGTCGAAAGGAGACCAACATGGCGTTCGTTCAGATCATCGAGTGCCGAACAACAAAGTTCGACAAGATCCAGCGGCTCGAAGATGAGTGGCGAGCAGCGACCGAGGGAAAGCGCACTCTTCGACGCTCTATCGTCGTCCGAGACCGCACAGACCCAGAGCGGCACCTGATTCTCGCGTTCTTCGACTCTTATGAGGCCGCCATGGAGAACTCGAATCTGCCGGAGACATCCGAGTTCAGTGAGAAGCAGGCGGCTCTCCTCGACGGGCCGTTGACGTTTCAGGACCTTGACGTGATCGAGGACCGCTCGTAGGAGAAAAACGCATCCAACCGGCTCGTCGTCATTTCGATGGAGTCCGTTTTCGTCGTTCCACAAGTGCCAGACAAGGTGATCACGACGACGCGCGGCCGTGAGTTTTGGCAACCGGGAAGATCGAGGAGTACGCCATGGCAAATATCGCCGAGTTGCACCGAAGGGCTCTCGAAGAGACCCGCTCCGTTCGTTGCCGGCATTGATCGTGTCCAATGGGCCGACCCGAGTCCATGTGACGGGTGGGACGTCCGAGCCCTCCTGAACCATGTGGTGTCGGGCAACCTGTGGGCGGCCGAACTGGGTTCGGGCCACACGATCGACGAGGTCGGTGACCGCCTCGACGGTGATGTGCTCTGGAACGACCCCTTGACGGCATATGACATTTCGGCTGAGGCGGCAGCGGCGACCTTCGAGGCTGCCGGGGCGCTCGACGCGCCGTGCGCCGTCTCCTACGGACCTGTCCCCGGCTCGGTGTATGCCGGCCATCGATTCATTGATGTCCTCATTCACGGATGGGACCTGGCAACCTCCACAGGCCAGGATGCCACCCTCGATCCCGAACTGGTGGACGCCGCCTACAGGCTGCTCCAGGATCAGGCCGACATGGTGCGAGCCAGTGGGATGTTCGGCGAGGACATTCTCGTGCCCGTCGGTGTCGCACCGCAGACGCAACTCCTCGCGTTCGTCGGTCGCAAAGGCTGACGAACAAGCCTTCGCACCTGTTCGGAATCGGCACATGCCGCGCCCCACGCCACTTCGATACCCAGCCCCGGGCTGACAGGCGGTCAGCGGTCGACCTTTCTCCCGCGGATCCGCGACCGGCCCGCGGTTCGGATCCACCTGGTCGCCGCCTGTCTGATCAGAGCTGTCGCCTGAACTCTGACCTCGCGGTCGTGATCGATGCGGAGGGCCCGCACGGCGTTGGCCGCGGACAGTCTCAACTCGCCCCGCGCCAACATCCCCTCACTGACGTCCAGGGCGTACCCGCACACCTGGCGGCGGGCAGCACGGCGCACCTGCCCGCGGGTGGGGGGCTCGAAATGGCTGGCGATCACGTCGGTCGCGTGCAGGCAGTCGTCGATGTAAGCGGTCGACCGATGCAGCCGGCTCGTGTCGGAGCGCTCGTGCACCCGGTACGTGCCGAGGGATTCGTCCACCCACCCGACCGGACCTCGAGTGGCGACGCGTGTCCACATTTCCCAGTCGTTCGCGTGGGCGAGGCCGGGATGGAACGCTCCTGCCTCTTCGTAACTGGCCCGGGCCACCACGACCGACACGCAGCGGAGGGGGTTCGTGGTGGCGATCGTCCGGGCGGCATCGACCAGATATCCCCCCTCGGTGGCCACAGGGATCGTCAAGGGCGGATCGGGTGTGTCGGTGTAGAGCGTCGCCGTTCGTGCGCCGACCATCACCACGTCGGGGCACGCCAGAATCCGGGACCGGTACTGCTCATAGAAACCGGGCTGGACCAGGTCGTCGCTGTGCAGGATGTGCACCCATTGGCCCGTTGACCGACGCACGCAGGTCGTGAAGTTGGCCGAGGCCCCGACGTTGTGGGGTTGCCGGTAGTAGCCGACCCGGCCACCCCCGAGCCGACGCACGACCTCACCGGGGTCGTCGCGCTCCGATCCGTCGTCGACCACTTCGATCTGCATGACGTCCTCGCCGGGGTCCTGGCGCAGAACGCTTTCGAGGGTGGCACCAAGGAGGTCGGCGCTGTTGTACGAGGGGATCATGACCGACCAGAACGGTCGCGACCCGTCCGGGACGCTGCTGACCGCCGGCGGTCGTTCGAGAGCCGATCGTCGGCCGAAGCCCAACCTCACCCTGCGAAGGCGTCCCCGACCGACCTGCCGTCCCTGATGGAGTCGGCGATTCCCTGGAAATGCCAACGGGCGTATCGTCCGACCTGCTCGATCCCCGCATCGGCCAGAGCTGCGAGGGCATGTTCGCGCCAGCGCGAGCCGGGAGTGCGCCAGGTGTAGGCCACGTCGACCCAACTCGGGTGCATCGCCTCAACCCGACCGATGTAGCCTCTGGCCTGCAGTTCGGCGATGACCGCATCGGTGTAGGCGTCGATGTCGACCGGGTCGTCCCGACCACCCAGGAAGGCCCGCTCCACGTACATGGAGATATGGGTGCCGTTGCGGCTGCCGGCCGGCAGGAAGTCGGGCTCCACGTTGCTGTAGAAACCGATGCGGTGGAAGCCGGACGACGAGTCGGGCTCGTACTGCCAGTGGACGTCCGGACACGCTGGTCCACGCTCGCCACCGAGGTTCAGCACCAGGACGGAGGTATGGGGGTCCGGCCTGTCGTCGACGACCAGTCCTGCTGCGGCGATGGCGGTGTGGAGGGGCAGCGTCGACACCAGGCGGTCGTAGCCGTGCTCGCTCTCGTCCGAGAAGCGGAGGATCTTGTCCTTCGTTTCGATCCCCACTACGCGTCTGCCGTATCGGATGTCGCATCGTTCTGCCAGCCGATCGGCCAACTGATCGAGTCCGCCCACCGGGTAACGGAACGTGGCGTTGTACCCCGGCGCTCCCGCCGGTGGGGTCTTGTAGCCGTCCTGGGGAGCGATGGACGCCGTCAAACCGGCTGTGTAGCGATCGTGGAACGGAAAGAAGAACACACGGCAGAGGCTGGGTCCGAACGAGCTTTCCAGCCATGCGGCCAGGGTGGGCGAGGCCTCGGACAGCGGTGGCGCGTTGGCGATCTCCTTGGCCGCCGCCTCCGCCAGTTCTGCACCGAGATCTTCGACGTGGGCCTGCAGAGGGTACGGGACGCTGCGCCCCAGGGAACCCAAGCGCACCGCCGCCTTCCGGTTGTACACG
Source organism: uncultured Acidimicrobiaceae bacterium (assembly GCA_963745175.1). Lineage (GTDB taxonomy): Bacteria > Actinomycetota > Acidimicrobiia > Acidimicrobiales > RAAP-2 > Bog-473. Next base: position 180,353 of record CAVUWK010000010.1, on the reverse strand, counting down.
CGGAAGGGAGCCAGGCTCTCCAACGTCGCGATGGTTTGCGGCTCGCCGCCGAAGATCCAATGGCCGCCGCCGACCTCGAACCGGTAGGCGTCCTCGTCGACGGTGGAGCGGGCGAGCGGCTCGCTGGTGCCGGGCCGCACGTAGTAGGAGCGACAGATCCCGCCGGGACCGTCGCTCTGCTCGAAGACGGTCGCACCCGACATGGCGCCGGCGGTCAGACCCGTGACGCCGGCGCCGATCACCGCTGTTCTGGTCGAGCGACTCATGGAGATCGTCGGTCTGCGTTCAGAAACGAATCCGGTGAGGGAATGCTTCCTCTATGACGTCGCGGTACGACGCGAGGGTGACAGACGGCAGGTGGTAGGGCGACTTGGTGGCATGGTCGTAATGGGCGAACGGGAGCAGCAGCCGCTCCGTTCGCTCGAGGTCGCGAGCGTCCATCACGTTCGAGACGCCCTCGACGTCGATGCTGTGGTAGCGGATGAGCCAGGCCAGATCCTCGGGTACATGGTCCCGGAGCCGCTGGTAGGCGAACTCGTCGTGGTTCCACTGCAACATCGAGTGGTCGAGGCCGACGCCGTCGGCTCCCTCGCCGACGGCCCGGGTCATACAGACCACGTTGGCCGGGTCCTCGCCCAGGCTCAGGAGAACCTTGCCCAGATCGTGGATGAGGGCGACGAGCACCATGTCCGGCGTGGCGGTGCCATCGGCTTCCATCGCCTCGAGGATCTGCAGCACGTGCACCTGCTGGCTGGCGCAGAACAGCCGTTCGTCGGTGGGATCCACGCAGGAGCCGAGCCGTTCGATCAGCTCCCACACCCGGACCTTGCCGAGGACGGGCTTGGCGTACGTCCGGCGCAGAGCTTCGACCTGCTGCGCGTCCTGCGCGTTGTGGCGTTCCAGTATCGGAGCCGACCGCGCCCGGAACCCGGCCTGGTCCTCGGCGGCGCTCCGCCGCAGCTCCGTCCCCCGGACCCACGAATAGCTCATCGAATCCGGACCTGTCCCCACGGCCATCGCGCTTATCATTACACGGCCTCGGTGACCGACCCGGTGGAGGGTTCGGTCGTACCCAGCGAACTCTCAGGATCGGGCGAAGCGCGCCACGGCGCGCGTCAGGAGATGCAGCTCGCTCTGTCCCGGCAGCCGGTCGACGCGGCGGTCGATCCGTTCGAGGATGTCGGCGCCCTTGGTGCCGTCGAAGAGGTAGTTGACGAGGAACCCGACCTCGCGTGTGGGCATCACGCCCGAGCCCACCGGGCGCCACCAGTGCGACAGTGCGAAGCGCGTCATCTTCTGTGCCTTGACGTTGTCGCCGAGGCGCCGCGTCGCCTCCGACGTGTAGAAGTCGATGTGCCCGCCCTCCTGTTTCATGATGCGGCGCAGGAGCTCGCGCAAGGTGGGGTGGGCCGCCGCCTCGGAGAGCCGGGCGTACCCGGCCTGCGTCGTCCACTCGTTGATGGCACCCCAGGTCATGTGCAGGGCGATGAAGGCCCGGCCCGCGAAGGCCGCCGAGGCGATGGTGCTGAGGGTGCTGGCCGCCTGACGGCGCCGGTGCCCATGGCGCAGGGCCGCGATGCGCGGCGCGCCCGCCTCCTCGCCGTGGGCCTCGAGCACCTGGCCGATGGCCTCGCCGTGCCACATCTCCTCGAACACCCAGCAGGAGAGGAAGGAGGTGATGGCCGGGTCCTGGTGGGCCGGCGTCAGCAGCAGATCGCGCAGGTAGCACACGGTGTGGTGCTCCACGTCGTGCATGTAGCGCAGCGAGCGCAACGCGTCGCGGGACAGCGGCTGGTCCCTGAAGTCATCGAAGTCGATGCCCTCCAGGTCCAGGCGCCCCGCCCGGGACTTGTAGGAGTCGATCGTCGTTCGCATACGGCCTACTATTCGGAACCCAGGCCATGCCCGGATGGGCGAAATCCGGGGCATCCGGGGGAGGGAACGGGACCGAACAGGTCACACATGCGGCGTCTCGACGAAGTGAGTGATGCCCAGTTGGTGACCTCAATTGCCCGCTACAGCGAGGTGGCGCTGGCCGAGGTCTACCGGCGCCACGGCGGCGCCGTGTTCGGCTTGGCCAAGAGGGTCCTGCACAACCCCACCGAGGCCGAGGACGTGACCCAGGACGTCTTCTTGCGGCTGTGGAACCAGCCCGACCGCTTCGACCCGGCCCGGGGCTCCCTGCGTTCCTTCCTGCTCGCCCAGGCGCACGGCCGGGCCGTCGATGCCGTGCGGTCCTCGAGCTCACGGCGCGCCCGGGAGACCCGCGACGCCCTGCGCACCGCGGAGGCGGCCTATGACATGCAACGCGAGGTCTGGGACCTGGCCGTCGCCGATCAGGTCTCGCAGGCCATGGGCGAGCTGCCCGAGGAGGAGCGACGGGCCATCGAGTTGGCGTACTTCGACGGCCGCACCTACCGCGAGGTGGCGCAGCTGCTCGACCAGCCCGAAGGCACCGTCAAGAGCCGGATCCGCAACGGCATGCGCCGTATGCGCGCCGTCCTGGCCGACACCGGCGTGCGCGGAGCCGACGCGTGATGACGCACGACCAGGCGAGCGATCTCCTCGGGGCGTACGCGCTCGATGCCGTCGACGGCGACGAGTTCACCGAGCTCGAGGAGCACCTCGAGACCTGCCCCCGTTGCCGCGCCGAGCTCGACAGCCTGCGTGAGGTGGCCGCCGCCATGGGCAACTCGGTGGAGCCCCTGCCCGAGCAATTGTGGTCGCAGATCGCCATCCGCCTGCCCGAGCGCCAGGAGGACCAGGAACCGCCGCCGATGCCGGAGCTCGCGCCCGCAGCGCGCTCGTCCTTCCGGGCGCCGGCCGACGCGCGCCGCCGGCGGCAACGCACCACCGTCTCGACCATCGGCGCCGCCGCCGTGGCGGCCGCCGCCGTGGCCGTCGTGCTCGGCATCGGGCTGGTGCGCGCCGACAGCAAGGTCTCGAACCTGCAGTCGGCCCAGGCCCGTCCGTCCGCCGCGGTGACGGCTGCGCTGGACACGCCCGGGCACCGGCTCGTCACGCTCGACACGAGCGCGCACACCGCGCTGGCGAAGGTCGTCGTCGTGCCGTCCGGGCAGGGCTACCTGGTCTCGTCGAAGCTGCCGCCCCTCGCCGACGGCCGCACGTACCAGCTGTGGGCGATCGAGGGGAAGCAACCTATCTCCCTCGGCCTGCTCGGGGGTTCGCCGCGCCAGGCCGCCTTCACCATGGCCGGCTCGAGGCGCCCGTCACAGCTCGCCATCACGGCCGAGCCGGCGGGCGGGTCGGTCGCCCCCACGAGCCCGATCCTCGCCACGGGGACTGTCTGACGCCGGCACGCAGCTGTTAGTTTCGCTGGTCATGCCCGAGGACGACGCACCCAAGCAACGCCGGCCCATTGAGATCGGCGCGGAGGCCGAGCCGGTCAAGCTCGGCTCCATGCTGCTGACGCTGGTGGAGCCCCACCGGGGGCACGAGGTGGCCTACAACCGCTGGTACGAGCGCGACCACTTCTACGCCGGGTGCATGGTGGGACCGTACAACTTCGCCGGGCGCCGCTTCGTCGCCACGGCCGACCTGAAGTCGTTGCGTGACCCGGACTCGTCGGCCATCACGGGCGAGCCGGCCCGGGGGTCCTACATCGCGGCCTACTGGGTGCTCGATGGGTATTTCGACGTCTGGAACCGCTGGGCCCTGCGCCAGGTGAACGCGCTCCACGCCGCCGGCCGCATGTTCCAGGAGCGCGACCACGTCCACACGCTCCTCTACAACTTCGTGTGGGAGCACCGGCGCGAGCCCGACGGCGTCCCGGTGGAGGTCGCCCTCGACCATCCCTACCGCGGCTTCGTCACCGTCTTCATCGACCGCGACGATGCCATCTCCAACGAGGACCTCTGGACCTGGCTGCGCACCGAGCACCTGCCCGGATTGATGCCCGGCAGCGACGCCGACCTCGTCGCCGCATTCACCCCGATCGCGCTCGAGGTGGACGCGCCCGGTGACGTGCCCCGCGAGAAGGCGCGGGACAACCGCACCGTCCTCCTGTGGTTCCTCAACACGCCGCCCGAAGTGGCCTGGGAGCCCGTCATCGCCGAGCACCGGCGCCAGCTGGAAGCGGCCGGCAAGGGCACGGTCGTGGCCGCCCTCCCGTTCATCCCGACGATCCCCGGCACCGACACCTACACCGACAAGCTCTGGACGGATTGACGCCTCGTTCGCCCGCGGAGCGTCAGCCGCGGGCCAATATCTCCACGTGGGTGACGACGAAGACGCCGTCGGGTGAGTCGGCCCAGCGCAGGAACGCCTCGGCCATGCGCCCGAGCTCCTCGGTGTCGCTGAGGCCGTACTCGACGGCCTGCTCGGCGAAGCGCGAGTAGCGCACGCGGTCGGCCCACAGCCCGCCCCACCACGCCCGGGCCTCGGGGTCGGCGTAGGTCCACGTCGAGCTCGAGACGCTCACGTCGCCGAATCCCGCCTCGTGGGCGTGGCCGAGCAGGCGGGGACCGATGCGCGCATCGTGGCCGTTGCGCGCCGTCACGTCCAGGTACAGCTCGAGCCAGCGGTCCAGGACGGGGTCGTCCGGAGCCCAGGTGAAGGCCCCGTAATCCGAGTCGCGGGCGCCCAACAGGCCGTCGGGGGCCAGGACGCGGCGCAGTTCGACCAGGGCGGCGACCGGGTCGTCGACGTGCTGGAGGACCTGGTGCACGTGGATCACGTCGAAGGAGGCGTCGGGGAAGCCGAGGGCGAACAGGTCTGCCACCTCGAAGTGCAGGTTCTCGATGCCCAGGCTACGGGCGTGTTCGTGGGCCTGGGCCACCACGTCGGCGGCTGCGTCCACGCCGGTCACCTCACCCGGCGCCACCAGGAGGGCGAGGTCGGCGGTGATGGTCCCGGGGCCCGAGCCCACGTCGAGCAGGCGCTGGCCGGGACGCAGGTGGGGGACGAGATACGCGCTGGAGTTCTCGGCGGTGCGCCAGGTATGGCTGCGCAGCACCGATTCGTGGTGCCCGTGCGTGTAGGTCATAAGTACATTGTGGCGTGCCCGAATTGCCCGAGATGCAGGCCCTGTCCGAGCGCCTCGACGCCCTCCTCGCCGGCGCCACGCTCGAGCGGGCGGATCTGCTGGGGTTCTCGTCGCTGAAGACCTACGCGCCGAGGCCCGAGGACCTCTACGGGCACACGCTCCGCTCGGTCGGCCGCCGGGCCAAGTACCTCATATGGGAGTTCGACGACGGGAGCCGGATGGTGCTCCATCTCTCCCAGGCGGGCCGGCTGGACATCGAGGAGCCGCCGAAGAAGACGAAGCCCCGCGGCGCCGTCGCCCGCTTCACCTTCACGACGGCCGGCGCGAGCCCGTCGACGGTGGCCGTGCTCGTGCGCGAGTACGGCACGCAACGCAAGGCGTCGTGGTGGATGCTGGCACCGGGGGACGAGGGGCCGCTGGCCGGCCTCGGGCCCGAGCCCGGGAGCGACGAGTTCGCCGAGTTCATAAGGACGAGCGACTCGCGACGCCACCTCACCACCGACCTGCGCGACCAGCACGTGGTGTCGGGGATCGGGCGCGGCTGGGGCGACGACATCCTGCACCGGGCCAAGCTGTCTCCCTTCGCCTCGCTGCACTCCCTCACCCCGGACCAGCGCGAGGCGCTGCTCGCCGCCGCCACCGACGTCCTGGCCGAGGCGCTCGACCTCGAGCGCGGCCGGGAGGGCGGGTTGTCGGAGGCCAAGCTGGGCGGCCGTTTCAAGGTGCACAACCGCGTCGGCGAGCTCTGCCCGACCCCGTGCGGCGACACGTTGCGCCGGGTGTCGTTCGAGTCCTACGAGATGTCGTACTGCCCCACGTGCCAGACGGGCGGCAAGGTGCTGGCGGACCGCCGGCTCTCCCGCCTGCTCAAGTAGGTGGCTGATTAACTCAGTTGCCGGACCACGGTGACCACCTTGCCGAAGATCGTCACCTCGTCGGGAGCGTCGAAGACCATCGGCTCGTAGGCCGTGTTGGCCGGGGTGAGCACGACCCGCCCGTTCTTGCGGCTGAAGGTCTTGACCGTGGCCTCGCCGTCGTTGATGCCGGCGACCACGACGTCGCCGTTGTTCGCCTCGGGCTGCTGGCGCACCACGACGTAGTCGCCGTCGAAGATCCCCGCGTCGGTCATGGAGTCGCCGCGCACCCGCAGCATGAAGGAAGGCCCGCTGCCGGTGAACTGCGCCGGCATGGGCAGGAGCTCCTCGATGTTCTCCTCGGCCAGCACGCCGGTCCCGGCCGCCACCTCGCCCACCAGCGGCACGTTGTGCACCGCGGAGGCCGGCAGCCGCGAGGACGTGTCGGGGTCGAAGTGGACCTGGATCGCCCGGGGCTTGCTCGGGTCCTTGGACAGGTAGCCCTCGCGCTGGAGCACGGCGAGGTGCGTGTGCACGGTGGCCGAGGAGGCCAGCCCCACCGCCTCGCCGATCTCGCGCACCGAGGGCGGATAGCCCCGGTCGCGCTGGCAGTCGGCGATGAAGTTGAGGATCTGCAGCCGCTTCCCGCTCAGGACCTCGGCCATCGGCGTCTCCTTTGGTGCCCACCCCGGCCTGCCGCCGGGCCCCTCCCGGGGGCGAACATCCGTTCGTGACCCACCAACATACCCAAGTGGTGGGCCCAAAGCAAACACCTGTTCGATGTCGATTTACTTGGAGAGGGCCAGCCATTCATCCGAGCCCCGAGTCGCCACAACGGCCGAAGGCAGAGGTCAGCTACGGAGAGCCCGCGTCCTGTACTGAGTAGCGGGCCAAGAGCGGCAGCGCTGGCTCTGTCCGCCCCGCTCGGGTGACGACCATCCCTTCAGCGAGCCACTTCCACGGCGCGCCACCTCTCACATCTGCTGTGAGTGCGAGACCCAGATCGAGATCTGGGAGGGACCCCAGATGGCCAAGCTCTACTGCTCGACCACCCGACAGGTCCCAGGCGCTCCCGAGACCTTCAGCCAGACGGCGCCTGAGGTCCGCGCGGGCCCACAAGCACTCTCGACGTTTCCTCTGCAGCCCGTTTGCCGTCACAGCGAACAGGGCATCTACAGGAACAGTGCGAGTCGCACCCGTATGATCTGCGCGCGCAAGTGCGCGGCGGAGGGGGCTGCGACACGGACGCGCGGTGAATTCCCTGCAATGCAACTCGACCGATCCCGGGGCAGCCCGGGCGGCGACTGAGGTCGTTCAGCTCGTCACCGAGGCCCCAGACGTCGGTGATGGTTCCACGGAGTGGCCGCTGGTGGCACGGGCCGAGGAGGACAACGTCTGGCTGCTCCGTGACGCTGCCTGCCGGCTGGTCGGGCGTACGAGCCTGACCAACGTCACGCGGCTCGACGACATCGAGCTCGAACTCTCGAGGGGGCGTCGAACTCACCCCGGGCGCTCCGAAGGTCAGACACAAGTTCCATGGAACCAATAGGTCTCTCCGAGCGCTTCGGCACTCGACGACCACGATAAGAAAAGGAGAGATCCCGATGCCCACCAAGCAAGACGGCTCCAGCGACGTCGCCGACGTGAGGAACCCGAGCGGCCAACTGGACCTGCTCGCCCTCGCCAGCGACGCCGTGCTGAGCGGCAAGGCGGATGTCACGGACATCCGTGAGAAGCGCCGGACCCACAAGATCCGTCGCACCCTGCTGATCATCGCCCTCATCGAGATCTACTTCGCCTGGCGCGTCTACGACGCGCACACGGGTGGGCATTTCTCGCTGTGGATCCCGGGGCTCTCGCTCGTGGACCACCTGGGCAAGTACGGCATCATCATCGTGGTGGTGGGCCTCATGGGCATCGTCGTGATGTCCCCGTTCATCTTCGGAGGTCGTTCGCCGCACAAGGTCTACCGGTCCAGTGACATCGATGTCCGGCTGTCCGACGTGCGGGGCGCCGACGGCGTCAAGAGCGAGGTGATCAACACGCTGAACCTCTTCTTGGGGTTCCGCACCTTCGCTCAGGTCATGGGCGGCACCGCCCGGCGTGGCGTCCTCTTCGAGGGTGGTCCCGGTACCGGCAAGACCTTCATGGCCAAGGCCATGGCAGGCGAAGCAGGCGTGCCGTTCCTCTTCGTGAGCTCGTCGGCCTTCCAGTCGATGTACTACGGGCAGACGAACCGCAAGATCCGCTCCTACTTCAGGGCGCTGCGCAAGGCCGCACGCCAGGAGGGTGGGGCGATCGGCTTCATCGAGGAGATCGACGCCATCGGTGGTGCACGCTCGGGCACGGGCTCGGGACGCTCCGAAGGCGTCTCCGGCGTGGTGAACGAGCTGCTGATCCAGATGCAGAGCTTCGACGAGCCCACCAAGGGCGAGGCCCTCAAGGGAGCACTCGTCTCGGCCGTGAATCGTTGGCTGCCGTACAGCATCCAGCTCTCGCGCAAGGCACCGAGCCAGTCGAACATCTTGGTCATCGGCGCCACCAACCGGAAGTCGGACCTCGACCCGGCCCTGGTTCGTCCAGGCCGTTTCGACCGCTCGATCACCTTCAACCTGCCGACCCGTGCCGAGCGGGCAGACATCTTGAGTTACTACCTGAAGAAGAAGGCGCACGGGCCCGATCTCGACGACCCCACGGCCATCGACCGCCTGGCTGCCATGACCAAGGGCTACTCCCCTGTCATGCTCGAGCACCTCTTGGACGAGGCGCTCGTGGTGGCCCTGCGTCGCAACGCTCGTCAGATGACCAGCCAAGACATCAATGACGCGAAGCTCGTCACCGAGCTGGGTATGCCGTCAGAGAGCGCCGTCTACACCGAGGCCGAGCGCCGCGCTGTTGCGACACACGAGGCCGGGCACTGCACGGTCGCCTACTTCGAAGGCAAGGCCCGGACCCTCGACGTCCTCTCGATCAAGAAGCGCGCCGTATCGCTCGGGCTCCTGGCACACGGCGACCTCGAGGAGCGCTTCACGATGACGAAGTCCGAGATCAAGGCCCTGCTGCAGATCGCCATGGGCGGCATGGCCGCCGAGGAGATCCACTTCGGCGAGGCCGGCACCGGTCCCGCTGGGGACCTCCAGTCGGCCACCGAGTACGCCGCGGCCATGGTCGGTGCCTACGGGATGGGCGACGAGCTGATCTCCTATATGGGCTCGGCCACGCCGGGCTCGATCATCGACAAGGTCCTCGGGTCCGAGGACGCCCGCAAGGAAGTCTCGCGGATGCTCAAGGAGGCCAAGGCCGGCGCTGTCTCGGTGCTCACCGAGAACGCGCACGTGCTCGAAGCCCTCCGCGACGCGCTCCTGGAGCGAGACGAGCTGATCGGCGCGGAGATCACCACGGTGATCGAAGACGCCATCACGGCATCAGAGGTTCGCCTCTCGGCCTGAGCAGGTTCTGCATCCCGCTTCGCGTCCGCTGAGCGCACGGTCGCCCGTCGCAGGCGGTGATCTTGGTCAGGGCCTCGTTGTGGGCGAAAAGCGCCGGGCTCCAGCAGCTCCGGAGAAGAACGTCCGCTCCGCGAATCCGAGGTCGAGGCGCACGACGAGAGCGCTGTTGCTGCGCGTCGGGCGTACCTGATCCATGGATCAGGTAGTGCCAAAAGGTGCAGCGGCGACAGCGCCACGGAAATCAGCATCGAACACCGGCTCGTTCCGTCAGGGGCGGTGGCCTCCCGGTGCACGCCCGGCTCGGCCAGGAGGCGGTCCCGCAGGGCGTCGAAGGGCAGCCCGCCGATCAGGCGGGGCCGGGGCAGGTCGACGGCCACGTCGAGGCAGATCCGCCCCTCGTGCAGCACCAGCACGCGGTCCGCCAGCTCCTCGACGTCGTGGGTCACCAGCAGGACGCCCGGACGGTGCCGGGCGCACAGGTCCGCCACCAGGTCCTGCATCTTGAGGCGGGTCAGCGCCACCCGCTGAGCCTGTTATGGGATGTCCTCTCGGGGATCGGGGCTAATCCTGACCAAATCGCTCGTAATTATAAAGTAGCTCCCGAGGTGCGCTGTCACACCTCCTCCGTAGGGTGTGGACGTGGGCGAACAGCTGTTCGGGAAAGGTGTTGACGACGAACACGTGTTCGTGATCCAATATGCATGAGGCGAACAGGTGTTCGAAAGAGGGAGACGCCATGACGGTCGCATATGAGCTCGATTTCGAGACGTACCGCCCCCGGCTGTACGTCCTGCCCGACCAGCCGGCGCGGATCGCACCTTCCCCCCGGGTGCGCCGCCGCCGGGTGGTCGTGGGCGCGGGCGTCGTGACCCTGCTCGTCCTCCTGGCGCTGCCGATCCGCGCCCTCGGCGGGAGCACGTTGGCCCAGGCCGCGCCGGCCCAAGGTCAGGAGTACGTCGTCAAGGCCGGCGACACGCTCGCCTCCATCGCCAGCCGGGCCGACCCCGCGCACGCCGCCTCGCTGACCGGGCAGCTGACCCGCGAGACAGGGACGAGCCTGGTCGTGCCGGGGGAGCACATCTTCATTCCCTGACTAACGTCGGCGGTGTGCGGTGTCCCTGGTGCGGTGTGGATGACGACCGCGTCGTGGATTCACGCCAGGCCGAAGAGGGCGGGGCGATCCGCCGCCGCCGTGAATGCCTCGGCTGCGAGCGCCGCTTCACGACGTTCGAACGGGTCGAAGAGGTGCCGCTGTGGGTCGTGAAGCGCAGCGGCCTGCGTGAGCCTTTCGACCGGGCCAAGGTCGTCGAGGGCATCCGCTCGGCCACGAAGAACCGACCCGTCACCAACGAGCAGATGGAGGAGCTGGCTCAGGCCGTGGAAGACGCCTTGCGGGCCGAGACCACGGAGCCGACCAGCCAGCAGGTCGGCGTCGCCGTCCTCGAGCGACTGCAGGGACTCGACGACGTGGCCTATCTCCGCTTCGCCAGCGTCTACAAGGGCTTCGAGGAGGCCGGCGACTTCCAGCGGGAGGCGGGGCTGCTGACCAAGACGACGGAGCCGAAGCGGAAGTGATGGAGGAGGCGCCGGGCGTCGTCCTGGCCGTCTACGCCCATCCTGACGATGCCGACGTCGCCTGCGGCGGGACGCTGGCCCGCTGGGCCGAGGCGGGCGCCGCCGTACACCTGGTCGTCTGCACGGACGGCGGCAAGGGGACGGCCGACCCCTCGGTGGTGCCGGAGGACCTGGCGGCCCAGCGTGCCGCCGAGCTCGATGCGTCGTCGGCGCTGATCGGCCTCGCCAGCGTCGACAATCTCGGCTTCCCCGACGGCGAGCTCACCGACTCGGAGGATTTCCGGCGCACCCTCGTCGAGCGGGTGCGCGCCCTGCGTCCCGACGTGGTCTGTGGCCATGACCCCACGGCGGTGTTCTTCGGGCGGGACTACTTCAACCACCGCGACCACCGGATCGCCGGGGCGGCGCTGCTCGACGCCGTGGCCCCGGCCGCGGCGCTCCCGCACTACTTCCCCGACGCCGGTCCGCCCCATCAGGTCTCCACGGTGCTCCTGTCGGCCACCTTGGACCCTGACGAGTGGGTCGACATCAGCGACACCATCGAGACCAAGGCCTCGGCCGTGGAGTGCCACCGGACCCAGTTCGCCGACCAGGACGGGTGGGCCGGGGAGGCGGTGCGGCGACGGGCGGCGGAGGAGGGCCGGAGGGTCGGCGTGCCCTACGCCGAGGGGTTCCGCCGGTTGACCCTCGGTGGCTGAGCGGCCCGCCGCCCCCACCATCCTGCACGTCGACATGGACGCGTTCTTCGCGTCGGTCGAGGTGCTCGACGATCCTGCCCTGGCCGGCAAGCCTGTGATCGTGGGCGGCGCCGGAGCACGCGGTGTTGTGGCGTCGTGCACCTACGAGGCGCGCGTGTACGGCGTGCGCTCGGCCATGCCGTCGGTGCGGGCCCGCCAGCTCTGCCCCGAGGCCATCTTCCTCGCCGGGCGCCACAGCCGCTACGCGGAGGTCAGCGCGGAGCTCCACAAGGTCCTGGCCGACATCACCCCGATGGTCGAGCCGATCGGTCTCGACGAGGCGTTCGTCGATGTCGCCGGTGCGGTGCGACTGCTCGGGCCGCCGGCCGAGATCGCGCACGGGTTGCGCCGCCGTGTGCACGACGAGCTCCATCTGGAGTGCGCGGTCGGGATCGGCCGCTCCAAGATGATCGCCAAGCTGGCCTCGCGGGCCGCCAAGCCGCGAGCCAGCCGAGCCGGGCTCGAGCCGGGCGCCGGGGTGTATCTCGTCGAGCCCGCCGACGAGCTCGCCTTCCTGCACGCCCACGACGTGGAGGCGCTGTGGGGCGTCGGCCCGGCCACGGCCAAGCGCCTGCACGATCTCGGCGTGCGGACGGTGGGCGACCTGGCCGCCCTCCCGGTCGACAGTGTGGTGCGCCGGCTGGGCAAGGCCAGTGGCGCGCACCTGGCCGCGCTGGCCCGCGGCGAGGACCCCGATCCGGTGAATCCGAACCGGCCCAGCAAGTCGATCGGGCACGAGGAGACCTTCAGCCAGGATCTCGTCGACGCGCACGAGCTCGAGCGCCACGTGCTCCGCATGGCCGAGTCGGTGGCGACCATGCTGCGCGGCGCGTCCAGCTCCGCCCGCACCATCACCGTCAAGGTCAAGTTCAAGGATCTCTCGCTGGTGTCGCGGGCGCACACCATGGAGCGGCCGATCGCCACGGGCGGGGCCATCGGGCAGGTGGCGGCGGCCCTGCTGTCGGGCGTCGATCCCGGCGAGGGCATCCGGCTTCTGGGCGTGAGTGCGTCGGGTCTGACCGCCGGCGGGGTGGATCAGCTCTCCTTCGACCTCGGGGACGGGCTCGACGAGGACAACGAGAGCGCCACGGCGCGCGAGCAGTCCTGGTCCGACGTCACGGCGACCGTCGACGCCATCCGCAACCGCTTCGGCCGGGGCGCGGTGGGTGCCGCGTCCATGGTGACCGAGGAGGGGGTGCAGGTGCCGGCCCGGCGCGACGCACCCTGGGGGCCGGACGCCTAACCCGGGCGCATCACGCTTTCCGCTCGGCTAGGGAGCGGGAGTGATGCTGCCCGGCGGAGGTATCGTCCCCGGTCCCGTTGTCGAACACGCCAATGCCTCTGGCGTGTTGCCGGCAGCCGCCAACGCCGGCAGCGCCGGGAAGATCGGTTGGCTTCGGGCCATGGCGTTGAGATCGATGAGGTCGGTGAGATCGTTCGCGTTGGCGTCGCGGAATGTCATCGCCGGCAGGTTCCACTTCCGCTCCACCAGCGCCAGCATCGAGGTGTGGTCGAACACGGTGTGGCTGACGTGCTGTCGCTTCGAGTACGGAGACACGATGAGCCCGGGCACGCGGAACCCGTAGCGCTCAAAACCGTCGTAGGTGCTCTCGTTACCCACCACGACGGGGGCAATTGAGTCTGGCGCGAGGGCAACCGGCGGCGGCACGTGGTCATAGTAACCACCGTGTTCGTCGTAGGTGATGACGAGTATCGATCGCGCCCAACCCGGCCCGTTGCCGACTGCCTGGACCACCTGGGCCAGCATGGCCTCGCCCACAACGATGTTCTGAGGATCCTCCTGGGACTGCGTGCCGAAGTCCTCGTCGAGGAAGGAAAAGCTCGGCAGCGTTCCCGCCGCCGCATCGGTGAAGAACTTGGCGAACGGCCGTAGGTGAGTGCCCGACTCCAAGGATGTGTCGTTGATGGGGTAGAGCTCGGGTGTCGCACCGAACGGGAATGAGGTCGCGGTAATTGGCCCAGTCGATGCCGTACGACGTCAGTCTCTGGAAGATTGTCCCGTTCGCTGCCGGCTGCGACAGGAGGGCGGTCTGAGACGGGAGGCCGACGTCGTCGGTCATCCCACCAGAGGTCCCAGCGATCAGGTAGCGGCGGTTGGGATCCGTCTGCCCGAGAACGGAACAGAACCAGCGGTCGGCGAGGGGGAAGGTCGACGCCAGGCTGTAGGTGAACGGGATGTCGTTCTGGGTCCAGTAGCCCATCGCCACCGGGCCCGAGCCACGGACGAAGCCGTCCATGGCGCCGTTGTCGTACGCCACATGGGATGTCGACCACTCCTGGCCAGGTGCGCCGTGCAGCTGGCACGTCGTCGGCATGTGGAACGCGTGCTGTATCCGGCCATCGGCATATGGGTTAGTCGCTGTGGGCTGTGCGCCGGGGCCGAGCTTGAATCCGTCGCTCCGGCTGAGCATCCCGAGGAGGTTGTCGAACGAATGGTTCTCCATGACGATCACGACCACGTGGTCGATGGTCGGCATGGTGTCGGTGCCGGCGGGCAGATCCGGGAAAGGGAGCGAATCGGGTAGCCGCAAGCCATTGCGCCCGAGGACCTTGAGTGCCGGGTACTGCGGCGACGAGGGGCTCACCGGCATGCCTCCCTGAACCGGTGGGTCCGCTGTGGCGCGGGACAGCGCCCCGCCGGCGAGCACCGGCCCGAGGGCACCGGCGGCCGCGCCCGCGCCGGCATACCCGAGGAGCGTTCGGCGGCTGAGCCTCCGATGGTCGTCAGGTCGAGAGGGATCCCGCTTGTCGTTGTCGGCGTCCATGCCGGGTGATGCTATCGGCCACACTCCGCTCGGACACGGCGCCGAGCTGGTCAGAGGCGACCGACCTGGTTCGGACTGTGGTCAGCACGGATCCGGCACTCGTTCGCGAACGTTTTGCCCTTGTCATCTGGCAATTCCACCCCGAACTGAAGGATGAATATCGGCAGTGGAGACTCGTTCATCCCAGCTTCACCTCCAACGAAGACGATCGGTCGCCTCCAGTGAGACACTTTCCAGATGGCTCGTGTAGACCTGGTCACGCTCGTTGTAGAGAGCTACGACCCCGCGATCGAGTTCTTCGTCGAGAAGCTGGGATTTGAGTTGGTGGAGGATGCTCCCGCGGTGACCAGCGATGGACATCCAAAGCGATGGGTCGTCGTCCGTCCGCCCGGAGGTCAGACCGGGGTCTTGCTCGCACGGGCTGATGGAGTTGATCAAACATCCATTATTGGAGGCCAAGTGGCTGGTCGCGTCGGCTTCTTTTTGCGCGTCGATGACTTCGACCAGACCCAAAGCAGGATGGCGTCGGTTGGTGTCGAGTTCGTCACCCCTCCCCGCACCGAGCCATACGGAAGGGTCGCAGTGTTTCTGGACGTCGCAGGCAATCGTTGGGATTTGATCGGGCCCTCTTAGGGGGTGAGTTCATCCGTAACCGCCTTCTCGACGCACGTCCCCTCGAAGAATCCCGGGTTCGTCTCCGCCCAGAGTCGCACCGGATTGGCGAAGGTGAAGTGGCGAAAACCCTCGGGATCGAGGAGGCCGTGCTCGACAAGTTCCCACGCCTCCTCGAGCACGTTGCGGAAGTCCGGGACGTCCCAGTGGCCGATGTCGCTGGCAAAGAGGGCGGGTATGCGGGCCCCGAGCGGGTTGAGCCGTTCGTCGAAGGCGACTGCAGCCATGGGGTCGTCGGCCTCGCAGCCAAAGAAGTATTGGCGGCTGAACACCTCGCGAATGTCCTCGGGCGAACGAATCAGGGATTCGGCGAAGTCATCGACGCTTGCCCCCTCGACCATCGGCTCGGACAGCAGGCCGAGGCCCTCGTCGAGTCGGCTCAGGCGTTCCCGGACCCGACCCTCCGCGAAGTCGTCGAACAGCGAGGTGAGCATCTCGAGGTCAAGCTCGGCCGGGTCGTAGCGCTTCACAGCTTCGGCATTGCGCTTCTCCCAGTGCCCCATCACGTTGCTGTAGAGGTTGCACGCCCACGCGGTGCCGCCCTCCTGGAACGCGAAGCGGAGTCGGGGGAACCGCAGTGGCACCCCTCCCATGAGGAGCGAGCGAGCGGTCAGTTCGCCTGCGGCAGCGAAGTTGCCGATGTGGTTGTAGACGAAATTGCTTGTCGACATCCGCGAGCCCCACCCCGAGCCGGTCGAGTGAAACGTGGGGGAGACCCCGAGCTCGGCGCACCGCCGCCAAAGCGGGTCGTAGTCGTAGAGAGAGCCGTGGCCGAGTCCGTCCATCCAGGTCGCCCCCGGACCACCTTCGGGAATCGGGCGCGGGATGGCACCTCCCATCATGACCGCCCGGAGTCCGAGATCGACGACAGCGTGTTCGAGCTCGGCCAGAGCCTCTTCGGGAGTGAACGTGGGGATGCAGGCCACTGGGATCAGTCGGTCGGCGTACGGGGCGTACTGCTCTGCGAGGTAGACGTTGAACGCAGCCGCCATGGCTTGGCGCAGCTCCTCGTCGATGATGTGGATGGGGATGAGTCCGTAGGTGGGATACAACACGGCAACGTCGAGACCAATCTCATCGAGGCGCTCGTAGAGCAGGCGCGGGAGCATGGCAGTTGCCCGGTCGAGGGTATTGCGGGTGGGGATACCCCACCAGGGCGTCTGGGTGATGCCGTGGCGTTTGCGCATCTCGTCGCTGACTCCCTGAAGCGTCTTACCGCTGTGCACGAGGGCATCGAAGCGCTGCGCCACCGACTCGTCGGCCAGATCGACGAGCAGGTCCCGTACGAGGGGGAGGAACTCGATCAGGTGTCCGTCGCTGTCGATGATGGGATGCTCGAGTTGGTCCCGGATATGCCGAACCCCGTCCGACGGCTCGTAGTTGTTCATCTCCACGCTCCCTCCCTCGACTCGGTGATCCTACGACTGAGAGCAGGCGCCGAAGGGGGAAGCGCTCCCCTGACGGACATCGAGTCCCTCGCATGTTGCGCCACAGTCCCGGCGTATCGACCTCACCCCACGTCAGGCCACCATCGGATCCAGTACCCGTGCGGGTGGGTGTCGGCGAGCCGCACGGGCGCGGCGCCGCCGGGACCGATGTGGACCAGCACGGTCGCCAGGTCCGGCCCGTCGCGGGGCACCCGTGAAGGCGGGGTGGGCAGGCCGGGCGTCTCGAAGGGCGTCTCGCAGTAGAGGTGGTGCACCGGCCGGTGCGCGCCGAGCGCGGCGACCTGCTCGGCGAGGGTGCGTTGCTGTTGCTCGTCGAGGTAGGCCGCCACCCAGGAGTGGAACACGACCAGCGGGCCGTGACCGGGGATGGTGGCGCCCACCCGGGGCAGGTCCGTCACCATGTCGCCACGCTCGAGGCGCGGGGGCCGCGCCGCCGCCCGCGCGTTGGCCAGCGCGGCGCGCAGGCGGCCGAAGCGCGCCGGGTTGTCGGGCCACTGGCAGGCCAGCAGCCAGCGAGCATCGTCGTCGGACAAGGGGTCGAGTGGCGCGAGATCGAGTCCGACCCGTTCGGCCACGACCGGCAGCCGGAGCTCCGGGAGGTCCGTGAGGTCGTCCCGCACCGAGCATTCGAGGGCGACCGCCGCGCCAGCCGCCCCGGCCGTGCGCACCGCGTCGCCCCGCGCAGCCCGGTAGGTGTAGGCGTAGTCGTCGAAGAGCAGGTTGAGGCCCGCCGAGGTGCCGAGGTCGAGGAGGAAAAGGGGCTGCTGCCACCCGTAGCTCGACGCGATGTGGCAGAGGCCGGGCAGCAGGGACGTGCAGCGCCCGACCTCGTTGGTCTGGGTCGAGCGGGTGGCGACCAAGCGCTGGACCTCGGCGCGGTGCAGCGCGCAGAAGTCGGCGAACGCTGCGGCGACGTCGCCCCGGGCCGGAGGCCCCCCCGCCGGGGTGCCGCGCACGCTGGCCACCGTGTCGTAGAACGCGGCGAGCGGGTGCTCGATGCCGGAGAGGAGCAGGAAGTGAACCGCCGCTAGGAGTAGCAGTGGGCGCCGCTGGGGGAGTGGCGCGCCGTCGAGGAGCGACAGCACGTGCGCATCGTCCGCCACGGCACGGCATATGGCGGAGTACGTCGTGCCGCCGTCGCGCTCGACGACGGCCGCGAAGCCCCTGAAGTGGTCGGGCAGCGGTTGTTCAACCAGCACCGGCGCTAGAAGCTGGCCGGGAGCAGCGGGCTGAGGGCCCCGAAGAAGAACCAGAGCAGCACCAGGGTGCCCACGACGCCCACGCCGTAGATGACCCAGCGCCGCCGCCGGAAGCGGTACGCCGCATAAAGGATCCCCGCCACGGCCAGGACCGTGATGAATCCCCAGAACAACGCGTCGGTGAGCTCGACATTGGAGTTGCCCGCCAGATCCTGGCTCTTCGGGTCCGCATGGAGCGTGGCCACGGGCAGGCCCGAGTTCGGGAACAGCTGGGAGTGGGCCAGCGTGGCCTTGACGATGAGGCGGGTCGAGGCGCTGAAGCGCGGATTGCAGGTCGTGAGGGTGAGCTCGTTGCCGAGCACGTTGTCGACCACGCTGACGTCACTGGGGGAGACGACGAAGCTTCTGGTGGTGTCGTAGACGAAGATGCCCTGGAGCGTGGTCAGAACAATGGGGTCACCGACCTTGACCGAGTCGAGGTTGTAGAACGGATGGCCGTAGGTGGTCCGGTGGCCGGCAATGGAGGCATTGCCGGCCTGGCCCGGCAGGGGCGTGCCGATGTAGTGGCCGGGACCCTTGCGCAGATCGGGCGTGTTGGTGCCTTCGACGACGACCTGGTTGATGCCGATGACCGGAATGCGGATGTCGCCGACCGGGTTGCCCTCGGCCGGGTCCGTCGTCCGTGGAGCAGTCTGGGGCGGTCCCGTCGGCAGCTTGTCGAGCGCGGACTCCTGGGCCAGGGCCTGGCGGATGGCCTGGCTGTTCGTCTCCTGCTGGAGCTGGGTTCGCAGCCCGGACTGGGTGCGGGCCTCCTGCACCGCGGTGCCCCAGATCTGATACGCGGTGAACAGGAGCAGCAGGACCCCCAGGCCGATGAGGATCCGCCCGAAGATGTCGACGACCCGTCGCAACGTAGACATCAGGTTGAGAGATTAGAGCGGCCCGAGGCCCAGCCCCGTTCGCCCTTTTTTACGCCTGGACGGTGACCAGGGTCCCCAGCGGTGTCAGCGGGAACACGGTCTGGGCGTTGGCGATCGGCATCTCCACGCAGCCGTCGCTCTGAGGGAAGCCGTAGGAGGAACGCACGAAGCCGTGCAGGGCGTCCCCCCCGTGGAAGTAGCTCACCCACGGGATCCCGGGGTCGGAGTAATGCGACCCATCCGGGTTGGTTCCGGTCATGGTGGTCACGGTGTAGCGGGCGAAGACAGGCCAGGTGCCGTTCTCGGTGGGAGCTCCGGCCACGCCGGTGTTGACCGGGGTGCTGTAGACGGCGGACCCGTCCTTGTAGACGGTGGCGGTCTCGGGGCGGGACTGGCTCACGAGGACGTAGTCCCAGGGCAGCGCGTCGCCCTTCCCGCTCTGCACATCCGCAAGGAGGTCCGTCCACACCTCAGGGCCAGCGACCCCGTCGGTCTTCAGATTGTTCTGGGACTCGAAGTTCATGACGGCGCCCTGGGTGATGACGTTATTGGTGCCTGGTGTCCACAGGGTCAACAGCGAGAGCGGTTGGTTCGGCCAGCGCCAGGTGAAGGACCCCACCTGGTCGTTGCCCTCCTGGGTGGGCGACGTCAACGGCGATGCCGGCGTGAACGTGAGGGGGAGATAGCCCAGTTCCGCCAACAGCTGCTGCAGCCGGAGGATGGAACCGGGCGCAACGGAGAACTGTGACGTCACCGTCTGTGCCAGGTGCTGGCCCTCCGAGCCCACGACGCCGCTCGGCCCGCCGGGAACGGTGACCGTCTCGGTCGCGCCCGGCACGAGCGGCCCGCTCGCCTGGTACTCGAGCAGCGAAGGCGACAGCACGGCCCACGACCCGGCGACCGGCGGGGTGAGCGTCGGCATGGGGCTGCCCGGGGCAAGGTCGGTGGAGAACTGCACGGCGACGGTGGAGCCGGCGGCGACGTTGGCTCCGGTGGGCGACACGGACGCGACGGTGAGGGCGGGAGGCGGGGCCGCCGGGGTCGCCGAGGCCTGATTGCTGTGCAACCGGTCGAACGCGACGAACCCGCCCGCGGCGACCACGAGCGCGGCGGCACACACGGTGACGACCACCCACCGCCGGGGGCCACTTCGGGTGCGCACGTGTTCTCCGGTCATCGCAGCCGGGATTCTACTTGGGAGTTTGCGGGACTAAAGACCCAATTCCGCCCTTATTGCGTTGCTGATTTCTGTGAGCCGGCTGGCATCGGTGACCTTGGACCCGCCGGACTCCCGGACATAGAAGGCGTCAACGACCATTTCACCCAGCGTGGAGACCCGGGCGGAGACCACATCGAGCCCGGCGTCGAAGAGGGCCCGGGTGATCCGATGGAGCAGACCGATTTCGTCGGGGGCACGGACCTCGAGCACGGTGGCGGTCTCGGAGGCGTCGTTGTCCACGTTGACGTCGCTCCCGGGCAGGTGGGCGGCCGAGCCGCGCCGAAGCGGGTAGGTACGCTCGCGCTCGGACAGGCGCTCGCCGAGGGCCAAACGGTCCGAGAGCACGGCCGCCAGGTCCTCGCGGAGCTTGGCGGTGTCGGGCCAGGTCCCACGGGCCACCTCGACGGTGAACATCTCGACGGCGACGCCGTCCTCGCCGCTGACGTTGGCGGCCCGCACGTCCATCCCGTTGAGCGCGAGCGCGCCGGCCACGGAGGAGAAGAGGCCGGGCCGATCCGGTGCAGCCACGATGACGTGGGGCGGCTGGAGCGAGACCGATGGGAGCCCCGTCGCACGGACCTCTGTCATGAGCTCCCGGTTGGCGGTGACGATGCGGTCCGGCCCGGCCGGCTCCGTCTCCCCTTTGAGCATGCGATCGGTGCGCGCGACGAGGTCCGCGACGAGGCCGGCCTTCCAGGCGCCCCACGCCGAGGGACCGGTTGCTCTGCTGTCCGCCTCGGTCAGGGCGGCCAGCAGGTGCAGTGTCAGCCTGTCCCCGGCGGCCCGCGCGACGCGGGCGATGGTGGTGGGATCGTCGAGGTCGCGCCGGGTGGCGGTGTCGGGCAGCAGGAGATGATTCCGCACGAGGTCGACCAGGACGGCGACATCGGCTGGATCGAACCCCATGCGCGTGGCGATGGTTTCGACCACCTCCATGCCCACCGCGGTGTGATCGCCCGGGAAGCCCTTGCCGATGTCATGCAGGAGCGTGCCGACCAGAAGCAGGTCCGGCCGCTCCACGGTGTCCGTCAGCTCGGCGGCGAGTGCCGCGGCCTCCAGGAGATGACGGTCCACGGTGAACGTGTGGTAGGCGTTGCGCTGGGGTTTGTTGCGGACGGCGGCCCACTCCGGGATGAGACGCACCAGCAGGCCGTGTTGGTCGAGCGACTCGATCTGGTCGATGGCCGGCCGTCCCAGCCCGAGAAGGGTGACGAGTGTCGTGCGGGTCTTGTCCGTCCATGGGTCTCCGGGTGGGGGCATACGGTCGGCCAAGCGGTGCAGCGATCCCCTGGCGATGGGCCGCTCCAGCCGCGCGGCAGTGGCGGCGAGCCGCAACGGCAGCGATGCATCGTCGGACACGGGCGCAAGCGGAGTCAGGGCGATCTCGCCATCGATCTCGACCATGTCGGGGCCGAGCTCCGGGGGTGCAGGGCGCGTACCGCGATCGGGCGAACCTCGGCGGAAACGACGCTTCGGCGGCGGGCTCGGATCCCACAGGCGCCGGCGGCGCCAGACTTCGTCGCTCACCCAGGCGATCTGCCGGCCGGCAGTCGAGACGGCCAGCATGAGGGCGTCGGCGTCGGCGAACCCGAGCGCGGACGCCACCTGGTCCTGGTCCTGCAGCAGCAGCTTGTCGTGCTCGCGGTGGGCAAGGCGGTGCAGCTCGACCCGGATGTCGGTGAGGAGCGCGGCCGCGTCTCCGAGTGAGGCCACATCGGCATACTCGGCCAGGAGAGGCGCGTAGGCCGAGATGGCGCGCAGCACGCTGACGTCACGTAGGCCGCCGTGGCTCTCTTTGAGGTCGGGCTCGAGCAGGAACGCCACGTCGCCGGCGGTGGCGCGACGCTCGGCCATCTGCATCTCGAGCAGAGGGAGGTACCGGGTCCCCAGGCGGTCGCGCCACGCGGCGCGGGCCTTGTCGAGGAGTGGCTCGGCGACCCTGGGCTCGCCCCAGACAAGCCGGCCGTCGAGGAGGCCGAGTGCCACCCGCACGTCCTCGGCGGCGACGTGGAGCACCTCGGATGGACGGCGGACCGAGTGGTCGAGGTGGACACCCTCGTCCCACACCGGGTACCAGATGGCGTCGGCGACCTTTCCGATCTCCCTGTGGCCGTTGTGGACCAGCATCACGTCGAGGTCGCTGTAGGGGCACAGCGAGCTACGGCCGTAGCCGCCGACCGCGACCAAGGCCAGGTGGCGCTTGTTGTCGCCGGCGGCGCGCTCGGCCAGGTCCGAGAGCCAGGCGTCGGCCTCGGCGGCGTATCGGCGACAGAATTCTTGGCCCTTCAGCCCAGGCTCAGCCAGCAGCCGGCTGCGCCGGTCACGTAGTGACGTCTCGGCGACCATGGCGGGAACGTAGCATTGGGTTTGTGAGCAAAGACGTAGAACGCAGAGAGAGCAAGACCCCCATGAGCTTCAGCCACGCCCTCGCCATGACGGCCGTGGGCGTGGTGGGGATCATCATCGCCTTTTGGATCCTGGCCAGCCTGGCCGGCATCTTCTTCTTCTTCCTGAAGGCCGCGGTGGTCGTCGCCCTGATTGCCGGGGTGTTCTGGCTGGTTTCCCGCTTCCGGAACTAGGAGCCGGTTCGGCCCGGGCCCCGTTGGGGGTGCCGGGGGCGGGGAACGGCGGCCATTAGGCTGGCCGCCCGCTCGTGTCCCTACACGGCGGCGTGGCCGAGTGGTTTAGGCAGGGGCCTGCAAAGCCCCGTACGGCGGTTCGATTCCGCCCGCCGCCTCTTTTCGTTTGTGCAGGTGAGTGGCATCGCCAAGGATTTCGCCTCGCTCCGAGTCCCCGCCAGATACCGCGCACATACCTCGGCTCATCACGGACGGAGGGGGACCGGAGCGGACCCTTGCGCACTCTGTGCCGCCGTGATCACGTCATCGAGGTAGCTCGCGATCGCCTTGCTCCGCTCCGCCGTGGCGTGCTGGTAACGCAGGGCGGCAACCGGCGACGAGTGGCCGATGGCGGCCATGAGCTCTCGTAACGTCACGTTGGGATTGCGGGCGATCACCGTTGCCGCATGGTGCCGGAGATCGTGCGGACGGACACCGGTCAACCCGATGGCAGTGCAGGCGTCCTTCCAGGCTTGGGAGAGGTCAGCCCGGCGGAGCGGGAGGCCAACTTCACGTCGTAGCGGGGTCCGCCTGCGGTCTCGCGGGATCGGATGTTGGCCATCGTCGGGTCCTCCGGCCGTATAGGGCTGTCGGGCGGTATCAACCAAGAACGGTCTCCGGAGTCGACGGAAATGCCGGAAGTTCTCCGAACTGGATCAATTGCCGCGGCGTCGGAACACGAATGCCTCGATGGCATCGATGGGAATCCGCCTGCTCGAGCCGATCTGAATCGACTCGAGTTCCCCGCCACGGATCAGATCGAAGACCTTCGTACGGCCGATTGCGAGCGACTTCGCCGTCTGTTCGGCCGTCAGAAGCATCTGAACCGGAGCTGGACCTCTCGCCTCATTTCCAATCTCAACCAGTGTGCTCATGACATCCCCTTCTCCAGTCCGAAAATTCATTTCCCTACCTATAAATGGACATCGAGGAACCCGAAATCGAACAACATGCAGGTCAGACGGACGTCAGAAATCGCCCACGCAACGCAGAGGCGAGTCGTTCATGATGACGATCACATCGAGATGGTGTGCATCAACGACGTCTAACGAACGACAGAGATGATCAACGCAGAGGAGGGCACGACAGAGACGAACAGAGAGCAGCAGAGGACAGAGCAGCAAGACTGAAGTCGTGAGATCGGAGTGGAGAATCAATCACCTATCTCCACCTATCTCCACCTGGAACGACCACTCAACCATGAGAATTCTTCTCTACTGCTTCAAGCCGCCAACGCCTCGGCAGGCGCTCGGGACGTGCGGATCCCGATGGAGCACACGATGCGACCGCGCCCGCGGATCGTTCATCGGCGTTCATGAGGGGTTCGAGCCCGATCGCACCGGCTTCTTCAGATGAGGGGGCCAGGGTCCGTTCTGAAGGCCCCAGAGGGCATCCAGGCCGGCCGTGGGCGGCCGGCCACCACCATTGTGAGAACTGCCGGTTGCTTCCGGCGCAGCCGTCAAGGGTCCGCTACGCCGGCCTCCGGCCGCCCTTGACAGCTGCTTGCTACCGGCTCACGAAGGTGCGGCCGAACGCCACGATTGGGATAGGGGGATCGGCCGTGTTCGGTGCGACGTTATGGGGCGCGTTCTGCTCGGGTTCGTACGTTCGTATCAGACCGCGTCCAGGAGTGCGGCGGCTCGTTTGGTGAGTCCGGCGCAGCCGTATTCGGCAGCAGTGCGCGCGGCCGACGTTGCGAGGTCGCGGGCGCGTTCGATGTCGTCGGCGTCCTGGCGCGCGAGGCAGAGGTCGGCGTGGTCGAGTTGGCCGAGTGCGGTCCAGTAAGGGGCTTGCAGCCGGTTGTGGATGTCGTGTGCAATCGCGAACCACTGTTCGGCAAGATCGTAGTCGCCGAGCACCGTGGCGGCGCGGGCGAGTGGTCGGGCAATGGCACCGTTCGTCTTCATTCCGCCGAGAGCGATGACATGTGTTGCGAACGGTGCGACGCGCTCGACGAGCGTGCGGGCCGCGGCGCGATCTTGAACGGTCGCGGCCGCGTCGAGGAGATTCGCCATCGACGCAAGCCAGGTCCCGTCGTAGGGGAAGTCGAAACCGGCAGCCGCTTCGGCGGCGAGCTGTTCGCGGGCCTCGTCGATCCGTCCGAGCGAACCGAGCAGGTACACGACTGCGGACCGGAGTGCGGCGATCGAAGGGTTGTCGCGGGCGGCATCGATGAACACATCGGCGATTTCGTCCAGCCTTCCTTGATGCTCGCGGATTGCACGAAGGAAGCCGCCGAAGTCCGGAGAGGGCATTGGCGTCACCTGCGACCGTGCCGAGTTCGAGTGCGCGTTCGTTGGCCGTCTCCGCGTCGTCGGCCTTCCCGGCTAGGAGCAGCCGTCCAGTCGACGAACTCCGCGTGCTGAGAGCGTTGGAATGGCAGGCCGACTATCTCGGTAAGGGCTTCGCTCTCGGCGAGGACCGCGTCGACTGCCGACGATGTCGGCCTGCTCATACCGGGCCCACAACAGCTGCCTTCTGATGCGAGCACGCAGCACCGGGTCGCCGATCCGGTCGGCGAACCTGACCGCGGCTTCGACGTCAGTGATGAGTTCGTCGCGGCGATCGGGCGTCGCCAGATAAATCCTACCGACGGCCCCGACGACATCCACGAAAGTCGCATCGTCGCCCGCGCGCGCGGGCAGTGTCGACGGCCTCGAGAGCAGAGGTCCCGGCAGACCTCCCATTCGAGGGACATGTCGTGGGTCCAGGCGAGCGCCACCAGTAGCCGAGCCCGATTGGCCGTCACCTCCGAGCCGAGGCGGTCGAGCGCGGCACGGATGATCGGCCTGGCTATGTTGTCACCGACCGTCTCTTGCAGTGTGAAGCCGAGCGCGGCCTGCACGAGGAGGTCGGTGTCGTCGAGCTGCTCGGCGAGGCTGGCGGCTTGGAGGAGCGTGTCGTGGCATTCGGGCTTCGACGCTTGGCCTTGGACGGTGCCCAGTACCGCCAGCAGCTCGGCCCGCTGGCGCTGGTCGGGCTCGCTTTGGCGGGCGAGCAGGTCGAGGGCTTGTTGATACCAGCGGATGGCGTCGTCGGGTGCGAGCGCATCGCGGGCCGCGTCTCCGGCGCGGCGGACGTAGCCGAGAGCCTTGTCGAGGTCGGCGGGCCGGGTCGCGGCAACCCAGTGATGCGCCAACTCCGCCAGCGTCCCAGCGTCGGCGGCCACGGTGGTTGCTTCGAGCAGTTCGGCGATGCGTTGGTGGGCGCGCTGGCGGCGAGGCGTCGTCAGGTCGTCGTAGAGCGTGTGTTGGATTAAGGCGTGCGCGAACCGGTATCGCGAGCCGTCGGCGCTCTCAACGAGCACCGCGGCGGCGACCGCATTATCCATCAGATCGAAAAGCGAGTCTTGGTCGATATCGGCGAGCGTGGCGAGCAGGCTGATGTCGAACTCGCGGCCGATCACCGCCGCGAGCGACAACGCCCGCAGTGTCTCGTCGCCGAGGCGTTCGACGCGGCGGCCCACGACGTCGCGCACACTGGAAGGGAGGCCGATCTCGTCGAGGTCGTCGGCGACGGTCCAGCGGCCGTCGTCGCCGAGCACGATGCCGCCCGTCTCGCCGAGATGGCGTATTACCTCGCCGGTGAAGAACGGGTTCCCGTCGGTCTCTCGCCGCAACGCGTGCGCCAGTCCGACACCGGCGTCGTCGAGGTCGTGTCCGGCTGCCGCGCCCAACAGTTCGACGACTTCGAGGTCTCCGAGGCCGGCGAGCGCGATCCGGGTGACGTTCGCTTCGCGGTGCAGGTCGGCCAACAACTTGTTGAGCGCATCGCCGCGGGTCAGATCCGTATCGCGGTAGGTGCACGCGATAGTCAGGTTCATGGCCGTCGTCGACGCGATGACATGGTGCAACAGTTGCAGGCTCGCGGTGTCGGCCCAGTGCAGATCGTCGAGCACCACCAACATCGGCGCGTGTTGTGACGCCGCCGCCAGCAACTCGGTGGTGCCTTCCCACAACAACAAACGTTCCGTGTCTGGATCGGCTACCCGGTCGGTGTCGGATCGCGAGCGCGGGTACCAGACGCCCGAGCGCCGTGCGTTGTGCCGCGGGCAGGGCGGCCAACCACTCGGGATCACCATCACGGACGAGGGTCGAGACCACTTCGATCCACGGCTGATACGAGATCCCGACGTCCTCATCCGCGTGGCCGAACAACACGATCGAACCGTCATCGTGTGCGGTCCGGGCGACCTGCGCGACCAGCGCGGTCTTGCCCATCCCGGCCTCACCCGCGACGAACACCGTCTGACACCGTCGCGTCGAGCGCGCCTGCTTGCAAGCGTCCTCCACCACGGCCAGCTCAGCGTCCCGGCCGAAGAACCCGAACAGCGCATCCGAAGCAGCGCCGACCAATCGGCCCGGCAACGGCACCGACCCTGCCACCACGGCGGGCTCCCACAACACCTCGACCGCATCCACCGGATCGGGAATGCCTTTCAGCTCCAAATGGCCCGACCTCGACGAACGTCTGCGTCGCATGCCGGCCCACCAGCGTTCGCACGATCTCGGCCGCGAGGATCTGCCCACCGGTAGCCGCCGCACACAACCGGGCCGCCTCGACGACCGGATCACCGAAGAAATCGCCGTCCTCTTCGACCGCCTCACCTGCGCTAAGGCCGATGCGAACCCCGAGCGGCTCGGCATCGGAACGGTTGTGATGGTGAATGGCCTGCTGCATCCCCACCGCGCCCGCCAAAGCCCGACTGGGCGAGGAGAACATCACCATCAACCCGTCACCCAGATTCTTGACCTCTGTGCCGCCCGAGCCGAGGACCGCGCCTCGCAGCAGCCTGAAATGCGTCTGGCGCAGCTCCTCCGCGGCGTCGGGACCCAGTCGAGCTGCGGTCGCGGTCGAACCCACCAAGTCCGTGAAGATGAACGTCGCGGTCACCGATGAGGACACAAAACTCCCCCGTAAACAACCCCCGCTGCTGAGTCTTGCATGCCGCTGACCTAGGCGCCGTTCCCGTTTAATCGTGGGTGTGCCGGTGCGGAGAGCGGAGCACGCTGGTGGGAGTTTTTTAGCTGTCTGGGTGCCCCAGAACATTGCCGCCGGCTGAGGGCGCTGCGCTTTAGGTGTCGTGCCACCTGATAACAACGGAACATGAGGTTTGTCCGCCCATCGGACTTCGGCGCAATGAAACTGATGGTGGAGGGGTTTGAGAACGCCGTACCGACCTACAGCGACATCGGGGCGACTCTCGCGGGAAAGCGACCGGACGGATATCACCACGACCACTATGAGACTGTGCTTGGCAGCCGGCGCGAGACGCTTCGGCGGGCCGTGACCGGTCTGAAGACGTGGCAGGCGCACCGTCTGCCAGGTGTTCGGATCTTTCCCGATGACCAGCAGATCCACACTGGTGCGACCGTTGTCGTGACCCTGGGTACGCCTGTCGTGGCGCTAGCGGCGCCCTGCAGAATCGTGAGTGTCATTGATGAAGAGACCCGATGGGGGTTTGCCTATGGGGCGCTGCCTGGCCACCCCGAGCGGGGCGAGGAGGCCTTCGTGGTCTCCATGTCACCGGACTAGACCGTACGGTTCGAAATCGAGGCCTTCTCCCGCCCGGGCGATCCACTGGTCCGGCTATCGGGCCCGATCGGTAGAGGGATCCAGAAGGGTGGAACCGGCGGCTATCTGCGGGCGCTCAAGCGTTTCGTCGATGAGGACGCCAACTGCCCATAAGGCCAGCATTCGGCTTGGCCTTCGGCGTTGCGAAGAGAAGCTGATTGATCGAAAGATCAATCAGAATCGGGTTTCATACCGCGGAGATACCGCGGCACTCTCCGAATGAATGCGGATCGGTTAGAACTCATATGTACTCTGAGCTGGAGTATCGCACTGAGCTGGAGTATCGCACTGAGCTGGACCGCTGCGGATCCCGTTTTTGCCCCTTCAAAGCCCCGTACGGCGGTTCGATTCCGCCCGCCGCCTCTTTTCGTTTATTCAGGTGGGCGGCATGGCTGAGGATTCTGTGGCTCGAAGTGAAGACCGCCAGATCTGAGAGCCCGCACCCTGACGCAGGGTCAGCCGATTGGAGAGCTCCTCTAACATTTCGACATGTCTGCGCGACTAGATCCATCATGGTCCGTCTTGGCGAGCCCCTCGACTCCAGCCGTGGACCGTTGCGTAGACATCTTTAGGCGGCCCGACGGGACGTTCGGATTCGAAGAGTTCCGACGTGACGCAGAGGACATGGGACGTTGGACGCCGATCGCCTACTTCTCGGTCAGGGAATATTCGAGTGAGGCCGATGCGATAGCAGCCGCCCGAGGCGCAGTTCCCTGGCTCTCGGATGGGCTCGATACCTGATTCGCTGATTCAAGGAGCGTGAATGCCCCATACCGCCGGGAGTGAACGAGCAATGAACGCCCTCGCTTCCGGCGACCTGACCGCTCGGTGATACGGCATCGACAAGCTCTGTTACCCTGCACCGGTGCCCCAACACGTGGTGGTCCTTGGAGCTGGTTTCGGCGGCCTCGAGCTCGTTACCGGGTTGTGCGAGTCGGTCCCCGACAAGGTGCACATCACGCTCATCGACAAGAACGATTCGTTCATGTTCGGCTTTTCGAAGCTCGATATTATGTTCGGTCGACGCCAGGTCGCCGAACTCTGGAAACCATATCGACAGATCGCCAAGCCTGGCGTTGAGTTCCGACGAGAGACGGTTACCTCAATCGATCCCAAGAGTCGCCGAGTCGTCACTGACGCGGCGACCTATGACGCAGATATTCTTGTGGTCGCGCTCGGCGCTGACTACGACGTGCCCGCAACGCCGGGACTGGCGGAAGATGGGTACGAGTTTTATTCCGTCGCCGGCGCCGAGCGAGCTCGTGACGCACTATCCGATTTCGGCGGCGGCGCAGTCGTCGTCGGAGTGCTTGGTCCGTTCTTCAAGTGCCCTGGTGCGCCGAACGAAACCGCACTGCTGCTCCATGACTATCTCCTCCGGCGCGGACTGCGCGAATCGTCGACCATCCACCTTGTCAGCCCGATGCCGATGCCCATCCCGATCTCGAAGAAAACCTCGTCGGCGATCGTGGCCATCCTCGAGGAACACAACATCGAGTACTGGCCCTCCTCAAGGGTGACCTGGCTCGATCCCGAACACCACGTCGCACATCTCGAGGATGGGAGGCAGTTGCCTTATGACCTTTTCTTGGGGATCCCGGTCCACTGTGCCCCCGAGGTCGTCGTCGCTTCGGATCTGGTCGAGGACGGATGGATTCCGGTTAACCCAGTCACTTTCGCCACCCAATTCCCCAACGTATTCGCCGTAGGCGACGTGACAAGCGCACCCGTCCCTCGTGCCGGAGGGATCGCGGAAGGCGAGGCGGCCACGGTCGCCAAAGTGCTTATCTCCCAGCTGACTGACGGGAGCGTCCCGCCTCCGTACGACGGGGCCTCGGCGTGTTACGTGGAGTTGGGTGATGACCTCGTGGGACGCATTGACGTCGATTTCCTCTCCTACGACACTCCCGTCGCAAAGTTCATCCCACCCACCGCCGCGCTCAACGAAGAGAAGCGGGAGTGGGGGTCCACGCGAGCCACTCGGTGGTTCGGACACGACGATTCCCCGAGAACCACATTAGGCGACTGAAGCGGGCAACCGGACCCCGATGGGCGACTGAGACTCCTGCATGCGGGTATAAGGGGGTGCCTCCGAACGCCGGATCTGGGCGCGCTATTTGAGATCAGCAAGCGTGGCCAGTATCCCGCCATCGGCCGACTGCGCCGCCACCGCCGTAGTTCGGGCCGACAAAGCAACAAGCTCATTGATGGCGCACTTCAATTCATCCCCGTTCAGAACACGAAGTTTCGTGCTCGTGCGATCGTCCGATGGTGCGGTGTATCGGTGCCAGAAATCTCTGAACTCACGCAACAGATCGGTCGTGAGGCATGGCTTCATCCAGAGCAGCTGTACATGGTCGTCCCACGCCATCTGTAGGCGTTCCTGAAGTGGCCGTTCGCTTCCGGCCAGGGACGATACGGCAGCAATCAAATGGTCCGATGCGTATTCGAGGCTCACCGTTGAGAGTTTCGCGCGACGCATGGGCATCTGCCCCCTAATCAGTATGGAACGGCCGGCTCCTCCGGCATCCGCATTTACGTGGATCATTCACTTGTGCGGTGAACGGAGCCGACATACGGAGGGAAGGAGCCAGCCGTGTCCAGTATTGCCCACCGAGGATTCGTCCACCTGGGGATGGACGTCG
This sequence comes from uncultured Acidimicrobiaceae bacterium, assembly GCA_963745175.1. Classification (GTDB taxonomy): domain Bacteria; phylum Actinomycetota; class Acidimicrobiia; order Acidimicrobiales; family RAAP-2; genus Bog-473. Next base: position 149,652 of record CAVUWK010000010.1, on the reverse strand, counting down.
CGAAGGACTCGATCGCGGTGGCGGTGTTGTCGCCCGATCGCGACACCGCCGAGGTCGACAAGATCTTCCACGACACCGACTCGGTCCGACGCCTGGTCAAACGGGTGGGGAAGCCGAAGGAGATCTGGGCCTGCTACGAAGCGGGCCCAACCGGTTACGACCTCCATCGCCTGCTGACTTCGATGGGGGTGCGCTGCGACGTGGTGGCCCCCTCTTTAATCCCTAAGGGCTCGGGCGATCGGGTGAAGACCGACCGTCGTGACGCCCGACGACTGGCCGGACTACACCGGGCCGGTGAGCTCACCCCGATCGCCATCCCCACCCCCGCCCAAGAGGGAGTGCGCGACCTGTGCCGCACGCGCGGTGACATGGTCCAAGATCTCACCCGGGCCCGCAACCGCCTCAGCGGGTTTCTCCTTCGTCACAGCGTGGTGTGGCGAGGAGGTTCGCCGTGGACCGAACGCCATCGACGCTGGCTGGCCACGTTGTCCTTCGACGATCCGGCCATCGCAACGACCTACTCGCACTATCTGGCCACCGTGAAGCTGCGCGACACCGCCCTCGAGTCGGTCGAGGCCGATCTCGTGCCGTGGTGCACCCAGGGTCCGTTCGGTGAGCAAGTGCCACGCTTGGCCACTTACCGTGGCGTGACCAGAGTTGGTGCGCTGTGTCTGGCTGCCGAGGTGTTCGACTGGCGTCGCTTCCCCAAGGCCAGAGGCTTCATGAGCTTCACCGGCCTCGTGCCCGGGGAGAACTCGACGGGTCTCACCCAACGTCGGGGCTCGATCACCAGGGCCGGCAATGCGCATCTGCGAGGCCAGCTCTGTGAAGCGGCCTGGGCCTACCAGCACAGCCCGAATGTGGGTGCCGGCATCAGAGAGCGCCAACAGGGGGCGCCGCCCGAGACCGTGGCCCGGTCGTGGGCTGCGCAGATCCGTCTTTCTCGGCGGTTCCGCCAACTGGCTGCCCACAAGAATGTGCGCTCGGTCGTGGCTGCCGCCATCGCCCGCGAACTCGCCGGGTTCCTCTGGGCCGAGATGGTGGCCGAGGTCTGACCCCGTGATCTTCGTCTCGCTCAGCGCGCGATCGGCGCCGCGTCTGAGCGAACCCTCCACGACGCGCCGGAGCACCGCCGCAGCAGATCCGATCCTCGCCGGCGTTACGCCCACCATCGTTCCTCGTGACGATGTCACGGGCGCCCCTATTCCGAGGCAACTAACTGCGAATGGCTTTTCTGCGATTCCGACTCGCGTACATCATCGTGGCGGTTCTCCGATCCACTGCGCTCCGGCGCGTCGTCGATGGCTCGCTCGGCCACCACCGCCAGCCGCACGGGGAGACGAGTAGCAGCCTCCTCCCCAGTGTCAACACCGTTCGTCCTCACCCTTCGGGTTCCGGGCGCTCCGTGTTGACACTGGGGCCCCACCGACTGCTCAAGAACACCCGAGCGCCGCACCTCTGGTGCGTCGCGATCAAAAACCGGTGATAAGGACCTTTGCGCGGGAGGTTGACACGCCGTTCCACATCATCGCCGGGTCCGGGGAGGTCAGAGCGTCGTAGATCGTCCATTTGGTTAACGAACGAACACTGTGCGGTCCCTAGCAGCTTCCAGCCGCTGAGGTGGCAGGGCGAGCAGTACCTCCATGTCATCGAGCGAATCGAAGCCACCAATCGAGTCTCTCGGAGCGATGATCCTGTCTGCGAGGTCTGCGCTGACGCCGGGGAGTGAAGTCAGGTAGTTCTCCGGCACCGTACTGGGCGATCGCACCCGGCCTCTAGATAACGGGGTCCACGATTGCTTCACGTCGCCGCTCAAGAATCTCCTGCACGGTTTCGGACGGAGTCTGGGCCGACGTGTCGAGCCATAGCCCTACTTTCGGCGTTCCCTCAAGCAGCTCATCGAGCTTCTCAATACTTACCTCGCCTTGTCGGTAAGCAACCTTCCCGATGGTCGCTCGTCGAACCTTGTCGCGCTCATGCACCACCGCTACGGTCGGACGAAGGACGACGAGGTGTCGTGGTCGAACGGTCACCCGGCGGAGCCACGCTCGTACGTCTTCACCGTAGAGATTGTCCTGGACGACCGTTGTAAATCCGGCATCGCAATACTCATTCGCGGCTAGCGCGGACAACCGGTATCGCAGATCAAGAAGCCGACGTGCCTCTTCTGAATCCTCACTCCAGGGGTGCACCCAGCCACTGACGGCCCATCGGTAGAACTGACCGCCGCGTATGTGCACCCCCCGATCGAACTTTTGGGCAAGCAGGTCTGCCACGGTCGATTTCCCCGACGCCTGCACTCCGACAACAAGCCAGATCCCTTCCGTCACTCGATCAGTCTCGCAAATGGCGCTGGGGTGGAGATGTACAAGATCCGCTAGTGTCCTGACCGGAGATCCGCGCGCAATATCCAGCTAGCGCATTCAGGATCTCGTCGGCGCTCTTGTGCCAGATGAACGGGCGCGGGTTCTCGTTCCAAGTGTCGATCCAGTCGGTGATCGATGCTTCGAGCTCTTTGGTCGAGCGGTGCGTGCCTCGGCGCAACCACTTCGTCGTGAGCTCGGCGAACCAGCGCTCCACCATGTTCATCCATGAGCTGTAGGTAGGCGTGAAGTGCAAGGTGAAGCGGGGATGACGGATCAGCCAGCGGTGAATCTCAGGGGTTTTGTGGGTCGAGACGTTGTCGACGATCAAGTGCACATCGAGGTCTTCGGGCACGCTGCGGTTGATGAGGTTCAAGAACTTCTTGAACTCGATGGCTCGGTGGCGCTCGGTCATGTCCGCGATGACTTTCCCCGAAGCCATGTCGAGCGCGGCGTAGAGGTTGGTGGTGCCGCCGCGGACGTAGTCGTGCGTGGCCCGCTCGGGGAGCCCGGGACGCAGCGGCAGGATCGGGGCGGTGCGGTCGAGGGCTTGAACCTGGGTCTTCTCGTCCACGCACAGCACGAGGGCAGCCTCGGGTGGGTTGACGTAGAGACCCACGATGTCACGAACCTTCTCGACGAAGAGCGGGTCGGGGCTGAGCTTGAAGGTCTCGCTGAGGTGGGGTTTGAGCCCGAAGGCCTGCCAGATCCGGTTCACGCTCGAGCGGCTGATCCCGGTCGCCTGGGCCATGGAGCGGATCGACCAATGCGTGGCGTCGTCGGGCGTCTCTTCGAGGGTCTTGACCACGATCCTCTCGACTTCTTCGTCGCTCACCGAACGCGGCACGCCGGGCCGGGACTCGTCGTGAAGACCGTCAAGGCGCTGCGCGACGAACCGCCGGCGCCACTTGCCCACCGTGGCACGGGTGACAAGGAGGCGCTCAGCCACCGCCGTGTTGGTCTGACCTTTCGCGCACTCGAGCACGATGCGGCACCGCAGCGCCAGGGCCTGCGCGCTCTTGGGCCGTCGCGCCCAGCGCTCGAGGGTTTCGCGCTCGTCATCGCTCAGCACGAGATCTTCAGTCGGCCTTCCCCGTCTCACCATCACTGCCTCCCATCGTCGTTGATGACGGTGAGAACGCGGAAGATGACGGGAAAATTCCTATTTGGACAAGAATCTTTGGGTCAGGACACTAGGCGGACCTGCCCCGATACGCCGGCCCGGGGACAGCCAGACTCCGCACCGAGGAGGAATCGAACGAGATACTGCAGCTACAAGGCCGGCGGTCAGCTCAGGGTAGCGGTCGCCCCATGACGACAGCGTCCCACACCTCACCGTTTCGGCGTCGATAATGCCGAAGCTTCCGTCCCTCCTCGATGAAACCAGCCCGGTGGTAGAGCTCAAGGGCAGCGGTATTATGAGGCCATACCTCAAGGGCCATCTTGTGGGCCCCCGCTTCGGCCGCCCACTCGATTGCAACATCGAGCAGCACCATCCCCAGACCTAGACCCCGCCACTCCGCTATAACCAGCATCCCGATGTCAGCGACTCCGTAGGAAGCGACATCGATCGAAATGTGGCCAACGACACCCGGTCCTCTCGCAGCGGAGGTATCCACGACCCATAGGGCCGACGAAACGCCTGAAGAGAGTCTCTGGAACATTTCACGGCGAGCCCTGCGATCGAACGGCACCTCGGTCCCGATCCAGCGACCCTCTGCTGCGACTGCCCATGTGTGCTGAACCATCTCGTCGAGATCCTCGCCGGTTGCTGGTCGGACGATTGCCGCTCCGGCAATGCGCCGACGTTGGGAGTCCATCACCTCAGTTTGTCTCTTTCGGATCGAGGTGAACTAGTGGCCGATGGTGATCCGCCTCCCCAGAGTGTCCCAGTGCGCCGGAACGGTGGGACAGTCCGGCACAACGGGATACCGTGAAACTGTGGATCTTCCAGAGCTCTTGGTGGCTGATACCGCCGAATGGCGGACCTGGTTGAGGGGCCACCACTCCAAGTCACAGGGCGTGTGGCTCGTCTTAGCCAAGAAGGGCACGACGCATCCGACAACGCTCTCCTACGACGAGGCACTCGACGAGGCGATCTGCTTTGGTTGGATCGATGGGCAGCTCGGGCGTCGTGACATCGCGACATTCCGGCGGCGATTCACACCCCGAAACGCTCGGAGCCCTTGGTCTCAACGGAACGTCGCAATCGCCGAGAGATTGAGCGCCTCCGGCCGCATGCGTCGGTCGGGGGAAGACGAGGTTCGGCAGGCAAAAGCGGATGGTCGTTGGAATACTGCCTACGCCGGACAAGCGAGCGCGGAGGTTCCGGAGGATTTGGCGGCCGCCCTCATTGCCAATCCTCGTGCTCAGGCAAGGTTTCAAACGCTCACAAGTGCGAATCGGTACTCCATCCTCCATCGGATCGGAAGCGCAAAGAGGGTGGAGACTCGAGCCAGGCGTATCGAGCAGTTTGTGGAGATGCTGGCCCGAGGCGAGACCATCCACCCGCAAGGTCCACGATCGCCTGGTTAGTTGGTCGGCGTCAGCGAATAGGTGCGCCAGTCCGCCGGCTCAGTGTCGATCTTCTGCTGGCTCCCGCTGACCTGACAGGCCTGGTCCCCGAGGAGCGCATCGCGCCGAATCGGTCGAGGTTGCGTCACGGATCACGCAGACCATCGGATCCCTCCTATCTTCCCATGGGCACGAACACCCGCATTTCCTGTCGAGGGACGTGTAGACGTCGCCCAACGAGGCTGCGGGCCCGGAGAAAGCCTCAGGCCAGGACGCCCGCCGTCCCATACGGCCTTCGGGCTCGTCAACGGCCTCGTGATGTATCCGCTGCGCGCTGAGTCGGCCCGAGCCTCAAAGCCCCCCAATGGCCATCCCGTCGCAGAATGCTCTTGACGCAACCGAAGGGTTGCCATAAGATAGCAATCGATGGGTTGCGATATCTACTTCACTCAAGGAGACCCCAATGACGACCAGCACCGACTACCGCACGACCATCCGTGTCAACGCCCCGGCTGACGTCGTGTTCGACGCCGTCACCACGACCGAAGCGCTGACCGCCTGGTGGAGCCCGGTAGCGGGCTCGGGCCTGACCGATGGCGAGCTGCGGTTCCCGATGGTGGCGGAACAGCCGCCTCTCCTCGTCCGCGTTGACGAGGCGACCCGCCCGACGACCGTCCGCTGGACGGTCGTCGAGTGCACCTTCATGGAGGACTGGGTTGGCACCCAGCCAACATTCACCATCAGGCCGATCGACGCCAGCTCCTGCGAACTCAACTTCGAGCACCGCGGCCTGGACGACAATCTCGAATGCAAGGACATGTGCAGCCGGAGCTGGGATCACTTCGTTGGCACCAGCCTGCGCGAGCTGGTCGAGGGTGGCCCCGGCGCTCCTAACCGCAGCCCGCGGGATCTCGCCCGCCGCGCCGCGGAGGAGAACGGCTGATCCCGGTTCCCCGGGGACTTCCTGGCTTGACAAGGCCGTCCTCGGGTCCTCGACCGTTGACTCGGCATCATCCATAATCGCTCCCTCAAGGAGGTGGTCATGACGTTCCCTGACCGCATCGAGCGCACCGTGACCCTGACCCGCGCGCCGCGTGAGGTATGGCAGGCGCTCACCACGGCCGAAGGTCTCGAGCGCGTGGTTCGGCCAGCGTGCGAGCATCGACCTTCGCGCCGGCGGCTTGGCCACGATGACCTTCGCGGGCGGCATGACGGTCGAGATGCGCGTCGAACGTGTCGAGGAGCCTGCAGTGTTCGCGTACACCTGGCGACTGCCCGACCTGCCCGAGGACGACCCCCGCCGCACATACGTCGAGTTCACCCTGGAGCCCGACCACGACGGCACCGTGCTGCGCGTCGTCGAGACCGGCTTCGCCCAGCTCCCCGTCGACACCCGGCGCGAGACCTACGACTCCCACAATGAAGGCTGGTCGCGAGAGCTGGCGGAGCTGGCGGAGCACGTCGATGCCGCCTGACATCGAGGCCATTGCCGAGCAGGTCTTCGTCGCGCTCGCTGACCCGACCCGCCGCACCATCCTCGCCGCCCTCGCCACGGACGGCCCGTCCACGGCCACTGATCTTGCCGCTCGCCTGCCGATCAGCCGCCAGGCGATCGCAAAACACCTCGCCCTCATGGCCGACGCGGGCCTGGTCACGCCCGAGCCTGGCGAGCGCCGGCGGGTGCGCTACCGGCTGCGGTCCCAACCCGTGCAACTCGCCCAGCAGTTTCTCGCCGCGCTTGCCCATGCCTGGGACGACCGACTCGACGCCCTGCAGGACTATCTCACGACGCCATGACCAGACCGACTCTGCAGCCAACAGCGATGACGACTACCACCCAAGGCTCCTCGACTGCGTTACAGCCGATCGCTGGCGACGTGTCACGAGCGAAACGAGGTGAGTTACCTCGCGGAACAGTGCTCGACTCGAGCACGTGCTGACCAGCCCCGTGGGTTGCGGCGACAGTTCGCCGGATCACCTGGTCGCATCGGTCCAACCCACCAAAGTCGATCACGTTTCGGCGCTATCGCTCACTCAAAGAGGGTGTCCCCGTTCACCGGGATGATGTCGCTATTTCAGGTCAGCAAGAGTGGCGAGCTTCACGTCATCTGGAGCCTGAGACGCCTTGACCGCGGTTTGTACCGCCGGAGCGATCAGCTCATCGACGGCTGCGACGGCCTCTGACGCTGTCAACTGCCGAAGGCCGGTGCTCCTGGGACCAGCGGTCAGGTCGGTGACTCGATCCCACAGCGCCTTGAATCGAGCAAGAAGCTCGGTGGTGAGGCAGGGCTTCTCCCACACGTGCTGCACCGATTCGTCCCAGGCGGTCTGGAGCCTGGTCTGAAATGGACCCTCGGAGACCGCCACCGAGCGAACAGCGCCAAGCGGGTGATCGGCCGCGTAATCGAGATTCACCACTATCAAGGTTTGCACATCGGAATGGCCCCGTGGCTAGTCCACTTCGCCGGTTACGCGAGCCACCTCGACCGGTACGGTTACGCCTTACTGGCCGTGGCCACCCAACCGAAGTCGTTCGTCTTGACCTGGACGCCTCGGAACCCGACTGACACCAAGCGGTCCGGCAGCTGATCCGGGTCGATCGGGTTGTAAGTATCGCCCTCGTGGTGCGCAGCAAGCTCGGGACTGGCCAAGCTGTCTCCGGCCACCAGGACGCCGCCCGGTCGGAGAACACGAAGCACCTCTGAGAGCAATCGGTCCTGCAACCGCTGGGTCGCCACATGGTGGAGCATGGTGAAGCAGGCTGCGGCACTAAACCGGCTGTCTGGGAAGTCGAGTGCGGTGGCGTCACCAATGACGATGATCACGGCAGCATTGCCAGCGAACCTTTCCTTCAGCATGGCCGCGAGCTCCTCGTCGATTTCGACTGCCGTCAGACTCGGCAGCCGTTCACCCAAGACATCGGTGGTGGCCCCATAGCCGGGGCCCACCTCCAGCACGTCGTCGCCCAGGTCAACGTCGCCTAAAGCCCACGGGAGGATGGCGTTGCGCACCACCGCCCGCCACTCATCGCTCCCGCACTGCCTGTGGTTCTCGTTCACGGGGGTAAGTCTGCCCGACCCCCCTCGGTACGAGCTGATGCGGTCTCTCAACGTGAAGGGGGGTGCCACCTACCGCCCGGCCTAGGGTTCTGTAGCTTCCTCCGTTGATTCATTCGGTTCGCCTTGCAATCGCTTCAGCCAATCTCCCATCTGTCTCCCGAAACCTTGAACACCGCCCGCCGTGCGATCCAGAACCCCGGAGAATCGTTCCTTGTAGTGGCCAACGGCAGCGTCGAACTCTGCTGATGGCGCTGGTTCGTGTCCACGCTTTGCGTAATCTCCACTCATGATTTGGTCGTACTCACCGGATCGGACCCATGCATTCAGCTCTTTGACTCGTCGAACTGCGACTGGGTGAGTGAGGCTCAACTCCGACCAGAAACGTGCTTGTCGAGAGAAGAGATCTTCTTCATCTTCGTACGCATCAGCCTGTTCCATGAAGGCATCGAAATTCATACCCGGCAACGCGCCGCCCGCCAAACGCATGAGCATGTGGCACGGTACGAGTGGATCTCCCATCACGAGCGCAGCAGCCCGATCAGAAGACATCTCTGCAGCTCGAGCCCATTCAAGCAGCGCGTAGTACATACCTCGGACAGGTAAACCCAACAGCAGCGATTTGGGAAGCGCACCTTTCATGAATTGATGCAGTAGCACCAGAGCGGTGGTGTAGTAGGTGTGCTCGGAGAGTACGTGTCCGACTTCGTGACCTAGGACAGCCTGAGTCTCTGCGGCTGTATAAGAACCAATAAGCGAGGAATTGACAACGACGATCGGCGTCTTGGCGCCTATGGCCATCGAATTCACCTCCGGATCGTTGATCACATACAGGTCCGGTGTCCGGTCAAGGTCCAGAATTGAGACGCACTCGACATACTGCGCCCAGATGTCGGGGACCTGCTGCTCGCCAAGCCGCACGGCATTCCCAATCACGATCTGCCGCGTGCGTTGCTCGTGGCCCAGATCAGTAAGTCGTTTGACCACTGTGTCGAGAAGAGGCACCGCATGGAGTGCCGAGGTCGCCGCGCGGTCCGCAGGGTGCTCGAAGGCTTTGGGGCTGATCTCCTTGAATCGGCGTGTCAGTTCAACTGTCACTGGCTTCCAATCGCTTGAATCCGAACGAGCTTATGTGAGGACGACAGCGGACCCAGTCTCGGCAGCCTCGACACCCCACGGACCGTCCCAGTTCGCCGTGACCCACTCCACTTCGAGGGCGGTCGCTGGCAAGCACACCAGCTCCGAATGCAGCGGCGTCGTAACCTCCACGATTGATACGAGCACTGCCACTCGACGTTCAGAGCGCCCTGCAATCGCTCTAAATATCTGTCTCGTCGCCCATTTTGCGGTCAATGGCGGTGCCCTTGCACCCGAGCAAACACAAAACTGGCAATGTGGGGCGGAAGGGCGGCCACCATCAACCGCCTAATCAGCCGTTGGCTTCTCCGTCCGTTCCGAACCTCTGCTGTGCGGCCTGTCTTGTGATGTCCAGAATGAATCCGACCGCCGCCCAGGAATGCCCGTGCTGCCTGGCGACGGCAACCTGACGCCGCAGATTGAGTTCTGCGACGGTTAGCTCCCTATTGGCCGCCTTGATGAGGGTGAGGTCCTTATCCCACTCCTCGTAGCGCTGAGACATATATGTCAATGATGCCTTGACATTGGTCCTGATGTCACCTGCCCCAGTTCGTCGCCGGCCCGGTGTGGTAGGCACATCGGGAAGAGGCGGAGATCTACATTGTCAGCCATGGCCGTGGTGTGTACTTGCTGCTCAACGTCAGTGGACTGGTGGGTCAGACTTCGCACGCATCCCGACCTGCCGATCTGCCACAACTGCCTCGCCGGGCTGAATGGGCAGCGGGATGGCCAGATGCAGCTCATGACGGGCACGTGGTTGGTCACGGGGTTTGAGCCCGTCTTCAAGGTCGCCGACGTTGCGCGTTCGGTCGCCTGGTTCGAGCGCGCTGGATTCGAGGTGTCGTATCACGACGACACCTATGCCTTCGCTCACAGGGATCGCGACCTCACGATCCATCTTGCCCAAGCTGTGGGAGACGAACCTCCGGGTCACAGTGGCCTCTACATCCACTGTCAAGAAGCCGACCGAGTGGCTGAGGAGTGGAGACAGGCGGGGATCGAAGTGGTTGGCCCCCTAGACGAGGACTATGGCAAGCGAGAAGGCTCCATCACCGATCCCGACGGAAACGTGATCCGCTTCGGTAGCCCCATTCGCTGAGTGCCGTCGGGCGCCTGTGACTAGGCCGCGGTCCTAGCGAACCGAAGTGACAACGTAGACGTTTACGGCGCCATAGGTGCCCCAGAACACCGGGCTGAGGCAGGACCCGGAGTGTCGGCTCTCCGGCACTGAGCTGTGGACCCGAAGTGATCTACTGTTCGTTCACCCGAGCCCAAGCCGCGTCGAGCGCAGCTCGTGCAGCGGTTGCCTGCGGGTATCCTGCATAAGCCGCAAAATGGATGACGAACTCACGGAGTTCGTCAATCGAGATATCACTCGTGCGCAGCGCGGCACCAAGATGCGTCTCCATGGCTACGGTGGCTCCAGTCATGCAGGCGCAAGTGATGGAAATCCAGCGACGTTCCTTGCGAGTCAAGCCAGGTCGAGTCCAGATCTCCGCGAAGACCTGATCAATGACAACATCGGCGACGTAGTCGTCACCACGGTTCGGTGCCGGGATTCCCGTGATTTCAGAGAAGACTTGGGAACCACGTACCCAACGTTCGTCGGCCGTCACGCGAGGCCCTCGAGGTTTTGGATCTGAGACGTCAGAAATCCTTCCCTGTCGGTGACGTGTTGGTAGACCATCGATTCGACCGAGGGGTCAGTCAGCACCAGGAGCCGGTTCTCGAGGATTCCTTCCACAACGAGCTCTCCCGCAGCTTCAGCGCTGATTACCGGCACTTGCGGCGGCTGGACCGGAGTCGGCGGCCCGTATTCATGGATCTGCTCCACGATATTCGTCATGACGCCGGCGGGGCAGAAGCACGTCACGCCGATCCCAAGTGGTCGGGCGTAGAGCGCCAATGATTCGGTGAGGGCCACCACTGCAGCCTTCGTTGCCACGTACGGCAACCTGTCATAGGCGTACGGAAACAGTCCTGCCGTTGATCCGGTGGTCACGACGTGGCCGGAACGCTGCTCGATGAGGGTGGGCAGGAATTCCCGAAGCACCCGGACGGTGCCCAGCAGGTTCACGTCGATGACAGATGACCAGGCATCCATCGGGATCTGTAGAGGGTCACCTTTGGCGATCACGCCGACATTGCTCATGATGACGTCGACCCGCCCGTACTGCCGGAGCGCCGTTTCAGCTAACGCCGCAACGTCTTCTTGAAGCAATACGTCGCATGCCAGCCCTTCAGCCCGGCCGCCGAGTGCCTGAATCTCACCGGCGACCAGCCTGGCTCGTTCGGCGTCGACGTCACTGACGATGGTCGTGGCGCCTCGGCGAGCAAGAGAATGAGACGTGGCTCGGCCGATTCCACTGCCCGCTCCCGTGAGGACGGCCACTGCACCGTCGAGTGATTCCATCACGGATCGATCTAGGTCCGGATTCTCGAACGATGTGGCTGGTTCACGAGCGGAACTATTGCGAGCCTGCGACCTCGTGTCAATGATCGGAGCCCGCGGCTCTCGACCCACGTCTCTGCCAGATGGCGAATGCGGGCGTATGGACGAGATGTAGATATCACCGCCAAGTTCCCAAACGCTGACCTCTGCATTGAGGGTGGCTCAGGGTCTGACTGAGCCTGCCCCCTAACAGTGACGCCGGAATCGGGTCCCTCTCAACGTAGGGCCCCGAGCCCTGGGCCTTCTAGGCACGGGAGAACTTGGCGCCGGTCAGCGACGAAGAGAACGAGGTCAATTGTCCTCCCTCTTATTTCCGTTCCACTTCCCCTGGACCAGTCAAGGTCCGTCGCCACCAAGCGGTGCCCACGGTGAGGTGCAGCATGGACGACCATCCGCGCTCTGTCCCAATACGCATCCAGGACGGACGCCGCAACGTCGGGAGTACGTCGACGTCCTCGCCGATTGGGCGAAATGCGTCTGCACTGTGCACGACAACGTCGCCCATTCCGAATGGCTTGGAAGAGCCGCCAGAACGGAGGCGCTCGTCAGCGGCTCTACGGAGCCGATCATCCAGCTCCGGGACGAGCACGCCGAGTCGCTTGGCCGCTTTGTTCACCGAGTGGTCGGGTCGGAATCCACCTCGAAGCAGGTCACCCATCAACGACCACGGCGTGGACTCCGCGTTCGTTACAAGGTGGGCGAGCACGTCCCGCACTTGCCAGCCCGAACACCAGGACGCCTCATCCCACGCTGTTTCGTCCAGTGCCACCATGACTTCAGAGAGGGTGCCGACGATCCTCACTATCCGTCGTCAGCGTGCACGTTCCACAAATGTTCGTGCGCCGCCGCTTCGTGTGGATGGCCACGCGGAGATCGCTAGACCTCCTCGCCATCAAGAGGAATGACGACTTGGCTGACAACCCCCCGGGCGATGAGTTTTCCGGATTCGTCCCTACAGGTCACATCCACTTGGCCCATCCTTCGGCCACGGTGGATCACCGAACCTTCGATTCGAACGGATCCCTGGCTGACAGGACGGAAGTAGGAGACGTTGAGTCCCGTAGTCGTGAACGACTCCGAATCCTCCAGGGTGGACATGAAGGCAAGCGCCCCGAGGAAATCAATGAGTGTCGCCAGGTACCCACCGAAGACCACCTCTCGCTCGTTGAGGGTCTCTGGGTCAACCTTCCAGTCCACCCATACCCGGCCCTGCTCCCAGCCCGCGATTGCCGGAAGTCGCAGCGTCGCCACCATCGGCGGACGAGTCCCGGTTCCCTTCACGATGCCGTCCAGGACCTCATTCCAACGTACAGGCATATCCCCTCTGTTCTTGGATCCGCTTCGTTAACCATGTGCGGGCATTTCGCTGTCGTGATTAGACCCTGATGGTTCATCTCTCGTCCAATCATTCGTGGTACGTCGTCAACCGGAGTTCTGGTCATGTGCTCGGCACGGCCAGGAATGGCTGGCATTCGTCCGGGCAAGGGGAGGGCGAGGATTTGGCGAGGAGCTGTCGTTGCGAGGCGCCTCCGTACGCCAGGAGGACGGGGACAGTTTGGCGCGACAGGGACGCTCCCACACCGCGCCCGGTCTGGAACCGTTGCGGAGCGAACCAAGTTCAGGCGAGCGCAGGTTCCTGATCGGACATGGTTACGGTGAACTCAGACCTTGTGCCGGCCCGACCACGCCCTGCCCCAGTCGCCGGCCCGGGGCGAAACGCGAGCACCCGGACCTGCTGTCTGCTAACCCGCCTCGACCGGCACTTCGGGGACAGGGAATCCATGGTGCTGATCCTCCGGGACCAGGCAATTCCGGGCGGTTGCGTCAGCCAGACAAGCGATTCGGAAGCAGAAGAGTCCTGGTCGCCTCTCTGGCCCTCGCTGGGCCGTTCAGCCTTTGCCAGACTGGACCTGGTGATCGATGCCCATGAAACGCACTACGCCAAGACACGCGACGGCGTTCATGTGGCATACCAGGTAGTCGGAGAGGGTCCGATTGACATCGTTTATGCCAATAGTTGGTGCTCTCACGTGGAGTTGTCCTGGGACAATCCGGCGATCGCGCGGTTCTACGAGCGTCTTTCTTCCCTTGGTAGATTGCTCTTGTTCGATAAGCGCGGAACTGGTCTGTCCGACCCGATGACTGGCGTACCCACCATTGAGGACCGGATGGACGACATTCGGGCGGTCATGGACGCGGTGGGCTCCGAGCAGGCGGTTCTCTTCGGCACGTCAGAAGGCGGGGCAACCTGTTCCGTTTTCGCCGCAACATATCCGGAACGAACGCTGGCACTGGTGATGTTCAGTCCGTTCATTATCGGTATCGCCGACGACGAGTGCCCATGGGCCTGGACCGAGGATTTCTGGAACGCTGTTCTCGACATCATGGGAGAGCAGTGGGGCACACCAGACGGCAGCGGGGTCGAGTTTGTTACCCCCAGCCTGACCGGGAATCAGTCAGCCAAGGAATGGTACGGCCGCTATTACCGGGCCGCAGTGAGCCCGGCGATGGCTTCGGCGCTGCTGCACATGAATACCAAGATTGACATCCGGCCGGTGTTGCCCACAATCCAGGCGCCGACGCTGGTCCTCCACCGAGCCGACGAAATGTGGGTCAACGTCAACTATGGCCGGTACGCAGCAGCCAAGATCCCAGGGGCCAAGCTCGTCGAGTTGGATGGGACCGATCACTTTCCCTGGGAGCAGGATGCTGAGGCTGTTGTCGGTGAGATCGAAGAGTTCCTGACCGGACGGAGATCAGCGCCAGAGACGGATCGAGTGCTGGTCACGGTCATGTTCACTGACATCGTCGATTCTACGACTCGGGCGGCAAGTTCGGGAGACCAGGCTTGGACAGAGCTGCTCGATTCTCACGACAACATGGTTCGACGACAGTTGGCCAGATATGGCGGTTTGGAAATCAAGACCACAGGGGACGGATTTCTGGCGACGTTCGACGGTCCTGCTCGGGCTATTCAGGCTGCTCTCGCCATACGAGCGGGTGCGACCCGTATGGGGCTCAACATTCGCTCGGGTTTGCACACTGGCGAGATCGAGCGCCGGGGCGCAGACATCGGCGGCATCGCCGTCCACCTCGGACAACGTGTATCGGCAACTGCCACGTCGGGCGAGGTCCTGGTTTCTTCAACGGTCAAGGACCTTGTGGCGGGATCGAACATCGAATTCATAGACCGAGGCGAGCACGTACTCAAGGGTGTGCCGGGGTCCTGGAGGCTGTTTGCCGTCAGGGACTGATGTCGGCGACGATCGCTAGGTCCGTGGATCCACCACCCAAACGATGGCCACAACGGGCCGAGTCGCCGGTGGAGTAGTCCTCTTCGGATGCCTCTCCTCGATGGGGATGGCACCCCGGGCGCCGGGTCGTGGGCACGCTCGTTCGCGTCTCGGCGGAGATCGACGTTACTCTCAGTGAGGTGAACGTCGAGGTCATCGTGTTGAATGGCGGGTCGAGCTCGGGCAAGTCCTCGATCGCCACTTGTCTCCAGCAGCAGCTCGAGGAAACTTGGTTAACCCTGGGAGTCGATGACCTGATCCGTGCGCTGTCACACGGCCCCACGGACACCACGGCGGGTGGATCAATCCATTTCGGTTCGGACGGTTCCATCAGTGTGAGAGAGGAATTCCGCCAAGCCGAAGCTGCTTGGTACCAAGGTGTCGCCGCCATTGCCCGCGCTGGGGCCGCCGTCATCGCTGACGAGGTGTTCCTCGATGGAGGAAAATCACAGGCGCGCCTCGCGGCTGCGCTGCTCGGATTGACCGTCGTCTGGGTCGGAGTGCGCTGCGATCCAGACGTGGCCGAG
Source organism: uncultured Acidimicrobiaceae bacterium (assembly GCA_963745175.1). Classification (GTDB taxonomy): domain Bacteria; phylum Actinomycetota; class Acidimicrobiia; order Acidimicrobiales; family RAAP-2; genus Bog-473. Next base: position 134,310 of record CAVUWK010000010.1, on the reverse strand, counting down.
ACCCGCGGAATCCAGCGGGGTGACCGGATGCGCGGACAAGCTCGTGACCAGGCCCAGCGCGTGCACCGGGGCGTCCGCTACGACCTTGTCGTAGATACGACGAGGACTGCATCATCTGAGTGCGCCGGGACGATCGTCGAGTGGCTTACCCGCACTGACTCGTAGTTATCGAGCCAGTAAGTAAGACCTGGATGCCCCCTGCGCCGGGAGCGGGACGTTATCTGGTGCGCTCTAGTCTGCGGCCAACTTCGCAGGACGAGCAGAATGCCGACTCGAGAGACACATCGATACGGCGAGGCGGGGAAAGTCGCCTCGCTGGGCTGAGGTTAGAACCTGAAGCGAGTCAGCCCGCCCGGCTCGGTGCCAAGTGTCACGGTCACCGAATGTGGTCTGATGCGATAGACGTTCCACGGGGGTGGTCCCTGCGACGGCGCGTTGAACGGCGCGGTGATACCTGTCCGGGTCTCATCGAGTTCGGCGGGCCACCCCTGGTCCGCCCAAGCCCTGGCAAGGCGGGTGAGCGTGGCCGGGTCAGTCTCCCGTTCCGCTTCACCTTCGGCGACGACATCCGCATCGAGGATCGACACTGCGATCGAGCAGCGTGGGTCGCGGGCGACGTTGCGGCCCTTCCGGGTACCCGATCCGGTCTGAAACCAGAAACTTCCGTCGAGCCAAAGCGCACCGACCGCAGTCACGTGGGGGCTCCCGTCCCCGTTCAGCGTCGAAAGCCAAGTCGTGCGGGCATTGTGGGCGTCTGGAGCCGGCGGCGATCCTGCATCGAGCTTTTCGAGGACGTTTCCCCAGTTCACCGGTGGCAGCCCATCCGTCGCACCCAGGTTGATGATCTCCATTACGTCTCCCTTCTGGTAATCCGGCCATCCCGCTCAGCATCATGTCGTCCATCAGAGCTGCTGAGTAATCGGTGGAAGGTCGCTTCATGGAAATCGGACGGCCAGCCCCCGAAAGGGTGACCCAGTGCTGCCGAGACGGGGTGCGACGAAACAGGCACCTTGGGGGCACAGGCATTCACAGCGGCGGGTCGCGCTGCGTCCGGCGGTTAACCCAGGAGCCTCTTTGTTGAAACCCGAAATGTCACACCTCTTTCTCAATAGACCACGAAGACGTTCGGCGTTTTCAGGTCTCCTTGGCCGAGCGAAATCTTCACGGCGTTCCCGGTGAAGGTAAAGCACAGACCCGCACTGAACTGGTCTCCCACAAAGGCGTTGCCCCCCGTAACGGTGCCGTTCCAGACTCCGGTCTGGCTGTAGCCGTTCACGTCCTTGGGGAGCGACGCCGAGCAGCCGCCCTTGATGAACGTTTCCATGCCGGTCAGATCACTGGTGTTACCCGAATTCCAGACGATGGTGGCTGACGAAAACGTCGAGTTGGGCGCGAAAGTCCCTCCGCCTCCGGTCACGATCTGGGTGTCGCAACGCGATACGCCTCCCGATATGGCCTCCGAGGTCCTCGGTGAGCGGGCACCGAGCGTCTGACAGGTTGTTCCAGCGATGCCTTGGGCCGATGCCGGACCGGCAGTGAGGCTCACGACAGCGAAGTTCGAGCCGACCGTCGCGAGGAGGGTGAACGGAATGCCGAGTGCTTTGATCATTCGACGCATATCTGAGGCTCCCAAGTCCCCTTGCCGACGAGGGCAGAGGTCGTCCGGTAGGTCCGTTATAGCTCTGCGGAGTGCGTACGCCAAGGCCTTCCGAATGTGTCCCAGTTCGCCGGTCGGGAGCGAGTTACTTGTGGGCTCGAACCCAGAAGCGCTTGGCCGCAACCCGGATCGGTTGGCCATGAAGCCTTATCAGCGCATGCCGGTAGGCGCTGATCGAGAAGCCGGGCACGGCCCAGGGCACCGAGCGCAGGTACCACGCCAGCGCGCCGATGTCGGCGAAGATCGTCGTGGCATAGCCTTCGCCGGCCTCATCGACGATCAGCCCAGCGGCGCTGAGTTGCTCGAGCGCCAGCTCGATCTCGAACTCCTCGACCTGTGGGGGTTGGACACCCAATAGCTCATGGAACTGTTGGGAGCCCGAGTGGGCCTGCTGGGTGATGAAGTTTCCTTTCGGGCGCAGGACGCGACTCACCTCGGAGGCCTCGAAGCTCTCGTGGCGGTTCGTGACAAAGTCGAAGGTCTCGGCCCTGAAGGCCAGGCGGCCCCTTGGGTCTTCGCGGCCTTGACGGAGATTGTCGGTCGCGCCTTCGTCTTGGACCACCGGTACACCCAGCGCGTGCAGCTTGGCGGCTGCCACGCCGACGTTGGGCGGCCAGCTCTCGGTAGCCACGGTGACGGGTGCGCGTACCCGCAGCGACGAGAGCCACTCACCCCCGCCAGTACCCATGTCCAGCATCGTTGTGGCCCTCGCCGCGCGATCGGCCACGATCTCCTCGAATGCCCAGGGGGGCGGCTCGCTGACGAGCCTGGCCCCCAACCTGGTGAAGTCCCACCCCTGGAAATCGGTGACCTCAGCATCTTTGAGAAGCTGGTCAGGGTCTGGCACCCTCCCAGTATCGATGCTCTGAGTCGGCGAGCGTCGGAGCCGATGGACTCTGTCCCACAGCACGCCGATCGGGATGGGAGATGCATCCCCGTTCGCCGGGAGCTGAAGAGTCCGGAATTTGGTGTGCGTATCGGACCCGCAGCCGACGCCCTCTTGACCACCGTTATTGATGCTGGCGGGGAGCGGCCAGACTTCGCTGCCGTGATCGAAGCACGTTCCTGAAGGTTCAACGGCGACGACAACCCTCATCCGCTATTTGCCGAAATGGGTCGGACGTTGCGGGCGTCACTGAGAGGAGCTTCTTCGGTTTGATCGAGCCATCCCAAGAGTGAGAATGGTCGGTCCCAGCCAGAGTGCGACGAACCAGACCGTCGGGCCGGCGACATGGAGTACGGGAATGCTCCTCAGGTTGTTGGAGTACCACACAACGAGCCCGGAAACCATCCCGGCGAAGGCTGCCTCCGCCACCAGCCAGAGCCATCGACGCATCGCCGCCGTCGCGCCAACGAGAAGGGCAAACGGAGATAGGAATCCAAAACCGAGCAACGAGATGGTGCGGATTGCGCCCGTCGGATACCGATAATCCTCGTCGTGATCTCGAATGACTCCCGCGACATCGGGGGCCGGGACGAGGCCGAAGTACTGGTTCAGAAAAGCGGCGTGCTCGCTGGCCTGCTTGGGACTCTCTCGGTGAAAATCGCTCTGAACCCGAAAGGCGGTACCCTCCGTACCGACGACCCACACGTGACGCGCCTTCGATTGGCCAACGTCGGAGTCGGAGACGAACCCTGCGATGTGGTCCCACGTCAGGTAGTCAGTGGACCAGTCCCCGTTCAACGTCCGTCGCCGCTTCAGACCCTTCTCACTCATCGTTGTGCCGGACGCCGACACGAGCGAGATCACTCCCAGGCCGATCACCGCCAAAACGATTCCCCACGTGATCTGTGGAAGTTCACCATTCGATTTGGTGGAAAGCAGACCGTCGGTGATCAAAACTCCAGGTCCGACCAGAGCCAACGCCGTCAGCGCGATGGCGAACACTGCGAAACCCGGAGCCTCAAATGCCCGGGCAGCGATGGCACCCTGCACTTCAGACCCCGGGGCAGGCAGCAATCCCGGGGACATATCGGAGCGACCCACGTCACGACGATTGTGGGGTACGTCGTCGAAGGATTCAGCAGAAGGACGGTAATCCACTGATCGGAGGGTAGGGCCTGCCGGTAACGGACCGGTAAAGCGGGTCCGGTCACTGCATGCCGCCGTCCGCTAGAGGGTGACCCAGAACAGTGACGGGACGGGGTGTCACCAACCTCGCGCGACAGGGACACCCGTGCGAGGGTCTGTGAACAACCCGCTGAAATGGAATGCAAGTGCTAGGACGCATCTCGCCTTCAACGGGTGTCGCCGCCGCCGAGTACGGGAGAGATCACCTCTCCAAACTCTGGGTTGATGCCGTGAACTGGTGTAAGGGCTACGTATGTCCGGACAGCGGCCGTTGTGGGTCGTGGACTATCCCGAGAGTGAGTTGCGGGGCGGCGGACCGCCACGACTTCGAGCTGTGGACGATGCGGAGTGGATGAGCGTGAAGCCGGTCTGAATCACGGTGCCTCAAAACGCCAATGATGTTGAGAAGCTCCGCTGAGGGTCCACCGCTGCAAGGTTGGTCGTCAGTAGTTTCGGGAGCACCAGAGCCACCGGTCTGACTTGAGATCACGACGTACACCCGTTGGTGTCCGCATACCGTCGACCGGAGCTCTGGGCAACCTCAGACGAGGCGCGGCGTGCCCCGTTTCAGAGGGGGTGATGGGCCGATCTGTTGGAGCAGATCGGCCCGCACCGTCACTCCTTCTCGGGACGGCCGCGCCACCCCTCAAACCGGATTAAGGAAAGGAAGGGATGGCATGACCATCGTAGAAGCCGCGCGGCTGTCACTGGTGGCATCGACACCCACGGGGAGGTGCATGTAGCCGCCGCCTTGGACGAGGTCGGTGGCCTGCTCGGCACCCAATCGTTTCGGGCCGACCCCGACGGCTACGCCGAGCTGCTGAGCTGGCTCGAAGCCTTCGGGGAGGTCGGCAAGGTCGGCGTGGAGGGGACGGGGTCCTATGGAGCCGGCATCGCTCGTCACCTCGCCCGAGCCGGAGTTCACGTCGTCGAAGTCGACCGACAGAACCGCCAGGCCCGACACCACAGCGGCAAGTCCGACCCGCTCGACGCCGTCGAGGCAGCCCGGGCCGTTCTCTCGGGCCGGGCCCATGGCACGGCCAAGAGCAGGGACGGCTCGGTCGAGGCGATCCGTGTCCTCGTTGTCGCCAAGCGCTCGGCTCGCGGGGCCCGCATCAAGGCGCTGACCCAGATGCGCCAGCTCACCTTCAGCGGCCCTGACCAGCTCCAGAGCAAACTCAAGGGACTTCCCATCGCCCAGTTCGTCGCGGCGGCCCAAGGGCTTCGTCCGACCCGTTCGCCCGATGTGGTCACCGCAGCCACCAAGACATCGCTCTCCTCGCTGGGCCACCGGGTCGCCGATCTCGAAGCAGAGATCGCGGAGCTTGACGCCATGATCACCCCGCTGCTCGAGGCAACGGCGCCTGAACTGCTCGCCGTCTACGGCGTCGGCATCGACACCGCCGCGGCGTTGTTGGTCGCCGCCGGCGACAACCCCGAACGCCTGCATTCCGAAGCGGCCTGGGCGCATCTGTGCGGGGTCTCTCCGCTCGAGGCCTCCTCGGGCAAGATCACCCGGCACCGCCTCAACCGCGGCGGGGACCGCCAGGCCAACCGGGCGCTGTGGCACATCGTCATCACCCGGCTCGCTTCGGATCCGAGGACCCAGGCCTACATGGAGCGCCGGGTCAAAGACGGCCGCTCCAAGCGCGAGGCCATCCGCATGCTCAAGCGCTACGTCGCACGCGAGGTCTACCGCTACCTGCCTCGCGCCTAGATCTCCGGACCATGGACCTGGCTCACAAAACGCCTGTCGCCCGTTGGGCTGACCTGTACCCGATGTGCCGGTCCATGGTCCGGGTTCACCGACTCTCGAAGACGCGTGACCTGATAAGAGCCTGCCCTCTCGAAGAGTGGCCCATCATTGGTCTGTCCGCTGTCCTCACTCCCGAAAACTCCCTCAAAAGGGGTTGACATCATCCATAGGAGCATCGGGTAGGTGGGTCACCTCCGGTGCCTGATCGGCTCTTCGAGGTCGCGGGACGACAAGCCTGGGTAGTCTCGGGGCTCATGACCCCGGCCGATGGCGACCCCGATCGGGAGCACGAGAGTCAGGCTGAGGCTCCCGACCCCGCCGCCGAACCGCCAACACGCCTCCGAGAGGCGGCGGCGGGGATGGCGGAAGCGCAAGCCTGGAAGGGACAGCAGATCGGAAGAGGCTGGCGCAAGCTCGTGGACTCGCTACGCAGACCGAGGCCTCGATCACAGTGAGCCCGATCGCCGAGTCGGTCGGGAGGCGCTCGTCCGGCTTACCTCATATGTGCGGCGGCGAAGCCCTCGACTCCAGCCAATGGCAGCAACTCCTCACGCCCAATCTGACGGAGCAGGCTCGCCGCGTCCAGGTACACACGTTCGTTGGTGATCCGATCGCCGTCGAAAGTGAAGACGGCAATCACAGGCACCCGGAACGACTTACCTGTCGGGGCCATACCTAAGAACTCACCGGTGTTGGTGCCGAGGAGGTCGAACTCTGAGACAATGGTGTCATCGTCTGCGACGTGTATTCGCACGTATTCGTGCCGTTGATCGGGGAATGCCGTGCGCTGGGTAGTGTGGTAGCGGAGGACAGCCTCAACGCCCTCGTGGATTTGACCGAGGGCAACGATTTCGTAGCGAGGGACATCCTTGAACGTAGCCAGGCATGCTTCCCAGTCGTGGTCCACCTCTGATTGAAAATGCTCGTCAAGCACCTCAAGTCGACGACTGCGCAACTGGTCGGTCAGCATCGGCTTCCCATCATTTCTTTACGGAGTGGCCTCGAAGCTAGTCAGTCGTCGGCATTAGAACAAACATGGCTGAGCTGCCCCATAACTCCGGGAGTGAAACGCGGCGTCCGTCCCCCGGAAGACCAGCCATCAACTTGCACGCCGGTCCCGTGTGCTCAGGCAGCGACGAACTCTTCGAGGGCCCAATCAAGGTAGGAAGACGGGAACCTCGACAACTTGGAGGCTCCGGGAATCTGAGCAATCGCGGCGGCTGATTCGGCGGCGTACTGGCGAGCAACTTCGATGACCTGCTCGATTCGACCGGAGTTGAGGATCAATCGGGAAGCTTGCTCCAGGTCGGCGCTCTGCCGTCGAAGTAGCAGGGCACGAAGGTCGCTGCCACTGAGATCTGCCAGTTCCAGCAGTGCCGGCATCGTAAGGACGCCGCTTCGCAGGTCGGCGCCTACCGGCTTACCCAACCGCTCAGGATCACCGATCAGATCGAGTACATCATCAATGAGTTGGAACGCCATCCCGAAGGTCCTTCCGAACTCGCCGAACCTGTTGACGTGTTCATCCGGCAGCGCCGCGCAGAGCGCTCCCACTCGACACGAGCAGGCGAAGAGCGCAGCGGTCTTTGCCTCGATTGTGAAGAGATACCGGTCGATCTCCTGGCCGATGTCGAACAGATGCTGAGTCTCGGTTGTCTGACCGACGCAGAGCAACGCAACCGTACCGGCGACGTCGGATGCCACCTGTTGACCAGCTGCTGCGGCTTCGGCAGCCGCCCGTGCCATCAGGTAGGTCCCGGCGAGAAGCGCCTGGTTCTTACCCTCCACCGCATTGATGGTCGGCGTCCCCCTCCGGGTCTCCGCGTTGTCAAAGATGTCGTCGTGAACCAATGAGCCAATCTGAACCAGCTCGACGGCTACAGCCGCGGCAATAACGCGGCGATCGAAAGCCCGTCCCAAGTCGGCGACCGCCAGGGTGAGGGCTGGGCGAAGGCGCTTCCCACCCCCGGCCACCACTCGAAGACACGGAGCAGTCAGGTCAGGTGCACCCAACCTGCAGGTTGCGGCAAGCCGATCACTTACCGCTTCCAAATGCACTTCGAGTTCCGACGATCCCAAAAGATCGAGCGGTGATGACGGCATACGAGGACGCTACCTCAGGGGTCTTCTGGCCCAACGCAGAGGGTATCTCGCTGCCGAGGGTGGGACGGTTCGGCACATGGCGATAGTGCTGCCGTCCGTTTCGCTGTCCTCCCGACGGCGTTGACTCCGAGTGGTGAACGGATGGTGAAGCGCCTCTTCGTGGTAGTCCCCTATAACGGCCACGTGTGCTCGCTCAACCAGCTTCCAGCCCGCCTGGCCGAGCCCCCAGCATCTCGAGCTCTATTCACCCGTAAAGCGAAACTCCGCCTGCCAGGAACCGTCGGAATGGACGACCTCCCAGTAGCGCGTTGCGATGTTCTCGGGATCGAAGGCGGTGCCGGCAACGATCTGCCCGGCGATCGTCAATGTCGCCACCCGGATGCCATCGGGCTCCAAATCGGCTCCGAGCATGGTGGCGGCGGATCGGAGCGCTGCTTTGCCGAGGGAAACGGTCGCGAGGGCCGGGATCGGATTGTCTGCGAACCCGCCACCCGTCACGATGATGGTGCCCGATCCGGCCGCTCGCATGGCTGGGGCGACGACCTGGGTCAGAACGATGAAGCTGATGACGTCGACCGCATAGGCCGTCTGCAGGTGATCGACGCTCGAGTTCAAGAGCGTGTCGGGAGCTCCCATGACTGCGTTGTAGATGATGAGCCCGGGCGCACCCTGTTCGTTGTAGAGCTCAGCCATCCGAGCCCCCAGAGCTTCAGGGTCGCTGGCATCTGCCGCGATCGTGCCGATCTGGGCTCCCGTGTCAACCAGGCTGTCAGCGAGATCGCGGAGTCCGTCGGTGCTACGAGCCACCAAGGTCGCTCGATAGCCGCCGACGGCGAAGCGACGGGCCACGGCCATTCCAAGACCCGGCCCGGCACCGACCAGCAGAAGGTGACGATTGTCGATCGAGGAGCCAGAACCAACTGAGTCGTCGGGCATAAGCCTGCTTTCTTTCGCATCGAATGTCCGGGAGGCGCCTTCAGATCTTTTGTGGGCCGGGACCGGCGCGCATCTAGGAAACCTAGTCGGCTGCCACCGTTCACCCCACTTGCTATCGGTTCGAGAGCGATCGCGGTAGTCCGAACCATGGAAACACGCTGTTGTCGAAGCGGGTCATGGCGCAGATCCGGTCCCCGGTGAGGGTGAGCACGTAGAGGCCGGTCCCGTGGCGGATGCCGGCCGCGGGGCGCAGGTAGGCTCCGAACGCCGGCTGGCCGTTTGCCCGCGTCGGCACGAGGTCGAACCGGCGGCCTGCGTCGAACAGGCTGGCGCAGAAGCGCGCAACGACGTCGCGGCCCTCGTATCCGAAGGGCATGGGCGGCATCGAGATGAAGACGTCGTCGGTCAGCAGGCCCACGAGCGCGTCCATATCGGCCAACTCCCATGCGCGAGCGAACTTCGCCACGAGCGCATCCTCGGTAGGTGAGCCGGCGACGGGAGCCGGTTCGCGGCTGACGCTCGGCAGCAGCCGGCGCTGCAGGCTGGCGCGGGCCCGCTTAAGGGCGCTGTTGACCGATTCAGCGGTCGCGTCCACCATGCCGGCCACCTCGCTCGTGTGAAATCCGAGGACGTCGCGCAAGACAAGCACTGCGAGCTGGCGAGGCGGCAGGACCTGAACGGCGGTCACAAACGCTAGCGAGACGGCTTCGGTCTGCTCGTAGCGGGCCTCCGGGCTGAGCGGCGTGTCAATCGCGCCCTCGAGAAGGGCATCGGGATATGGCTCGAGCCATACGACCTCGCCGAGTCCGGTCGGGTCGGGCGGCTGAACATTGGGCACGTCCCAACCCTTGGCCGGGCGCCGACTGGCCGAGCGACGCATGTCGAGACACCGGTTGGTGGCGATCCGGTACAGCCAGGTACGCAGCGAGGCGCGTCCCTCGAACCTGCCGAGGCCTTGCCAGGCGGCTAGCAGAGTGTCTTGCAGGGCGTCCTCGGCATCCTGGATGGATCCGAGCATCCGGTAGCAGTGGACGTGGAGCTCTCGACCGTACGGCTCGGTCAGTTCCCGGAACGCGTCACTATCTCCGACCCGCGCCCTCGATATCAGGTCGGCTGTCACCACTCTCGCGTCACCTTCTTCCCGGATCCTCTCGCACGTCCATCTTGTATAGGCGCCGGCGGGGGGACGAACTGGGCGGTCGCCGGACGCCCAGTTTCCCGACGCCACGGCGCCTACATCAGTGGTTTCTAACAACCAACGATAGGAGAAGCGAAATGGGAAAGATCGTGATGAGCGGCCCGCAGAACGTCTCGCTCGATGGAGTGGTCCAGGACCCGGACGGTGAGGAGGGTTTCAGGCTCGGCGGCTGGTTCGTCCAGTTTGGAGGCAAGGACCTCGAAGCGTGGAACGAGGTCGCGCTCGACGATGCGCTGGGCGCCGAGGCATGGCTGCTGGGTCGGCGGAGCTACGAGTTTTTCGGAACACGGTGGCGACCCCGGACTGGCGAGTTGGCGGACAGGTTGAACAACATGCCCAAGTACGTCGTGTCCTCGACACTCGAACATCCCGACTGGAACAACTCGAGGGTCCTAAAGGGCGATGTTGTGACCGAGGTCTCGAAGTTGAAGCAGGAGCTAGACGGAGAAATCGTCGTCCCAGCCAGCTATCAGCTCGGCCGCACGCTCATGGAGCACGACCTCATTGACGAGCTGCGGTTGGTCATTTTCCCGGTTGTCCTCGGGGCCGGCGAGCGTCTCTTCAGCGAGACCAGCGGCAAGAAGTCCTTGCGTCTCGTCCGTACCGGGACCATAGGTGACGGCCTCGTCTCCCTCACCTATGAAGTTGTCCGGAACACCTAGTGGGGGGGGGGGGGGGGGGGGGGGGGTGGGGGGGGGGGGGGGGGGGGGGGGGGTGGGGGGGGGGAGGGGGTGGGGGGGGGGTGGTTGGGATGGGCATGGTCGGGGGTCAGTACGGGTATCTCACTCCTGCTGTGGGTCGTAGCGACGAAGTTCTCTTGGGGCCACTGGAGACAAGGCACTTATCGCGATGGCCTTCGCTGGTGTACTAGTCCACCACGAAGCCAAGCAGACAAGGCAGCTGAGGTCGAGGCGTTCTTGAGAGCGCTTGTCGCTCAGGTCCAGCGTGAGGAGAGACGACGATTGCGTGGTGTGGTTTCCGGCTGGGACCGACGACGTTCGGTGTCTTCAGCCTTTGCTGACGAGGAGGGCCCTGCGATGAAGCTCACGGGCAGAAAGACGGCCTGACGCGAGGACTTCGAATCCAGAGGTCAAGGCTCGGGCGCACAAGACAGGTCGAGTCTGTCGGAGGGATCGCCGTTCCGTGAGGCAGAGCAAGAATCGACAGCTCCGTTATGTCCAGCGGCTTGGAGCTCGACAAGAAGGCAAGCAGTCGGTCACCACAGGCTGGCTGTCCGTAGCTGTGGATCGAATCTCCATAGAGGACAGCTAAGCCCGAGACGTCAGGATCGAAGAGTCCAAACGCGTGTCGTAGAGGTGGGAGCATCGTGGTGAAGCAAATGGGATTACTCGCCTCAAGGGCGAGCCGGACATTCCACCCTGCAAACGGGGGCGGAGCGGGCTGGAGCGATCGAGGTCCACGGAGAAGGCTCCTCACAAGTGCGGCACGATTCTCCGTCGCTTCGTCAAAGAAGGCGAGCCAGCGACGTGGGTTGTCGTCAGTGTCATCCCAAGGAGCGGCCGGCAGCAACGCCCGCGATGGCGGGCTCGCGTGTGGGCCACGCAATGGCATGAACCCGCAGTAGGCGACCGACCGACTCGTGAGGAACCCGCCCGTCTTCTCGAAGGCAATGGCCAGGGTGAGCCCAGGCCGCAGCCAGAGCGGAAGGACCAAGATGCCACCTTCTGTCAGTTGCTCAACCCATGCTGGTGAGATGTCCCAACACTCGGCAGTGGCGATGATGCGATCGAACGTCTGCCCTGGGCGTCCCCACCAACCGTCCCCCGTCATAACGGACACCCCGGCTAGCCCTGAGCTTGCGAGATTGTCAATTGCTTCCATCGTCACCGCCGGGTCGATGTCGATGGAGGTGACCGACCCATTCGGTCCGACGACCTGAGCAAGAAGCGCTGCGTTGTAGCCGGTGCCTGCGCCAACTTCAAGAACTCGGTGCCCACCCTGGGTCCGGAGCATCTCGAGCATCACGGCCATGATCCTTGGAGCGCTCGACGAGGAGACAGGAACCCCAGCGTCGTCAAAGCGAGTCGGAATCGCTTCGTCAACGCTGTAGATCCGATCAAGGGGGAAAGTGGACGGGACGAATCGCTCACGTGCGACCCGGGCAAAGGCATCTGCGACGGTCTGGCTCCGAATGCAGCCCAGCTCCTTGAGCTTGGAGACGAGGTATTGACGATGCCCTTTAGCCGTGCGTTGCGTGGTACCAGTGTGTCATTACGTCTCCTGCCGCCCCGACCGCTGGGTCAGAGTGTCACCCTGGGGCAACGGAGACTGGGTCAAGGTCGGCATCGGGTGACGCAGATCGCCGGACCGTGAGACAGTCGGGCTTTCGGAAGGCCCGACACGAAGTCCCAGGGGACTCCGCTCCTTCGTGCCTCGAGGGCTTGGATCAAATCCGACGGTCAGGCCCTTGACCTGATCACCGAGCCAAGCTCGAGTAGATCGACGATGGAGCGCTCAGTCTCGGAGAGACCTGTGAATTCGAGTCCCGCTCGCACGATTCCATCCGGGCCGGCCTTTGCATTTCGCACTGCACCCGTGAGCAGCATGTCGATGGAGGCACCCACCGGAAGACGCACGGAGACGCGACGCCCCACGAGATCAGACGAGCCAGGCTGGCGAAGGTCCATCCCCACACCGAGACTCGAGAAGTCGAAAACCCCGCAGTCCTGCCACAGATGGGAGGGTTCGCCCTCAATATGGCAAGTACCCATCCAAACGGCGGATTGACGTTGTGCCCGTCGGCGATTCTCCACGGTCCATCCTCCAGATGCGCCATTGCGTCGGTTCGCAGACGCAATGCGCCCGCCGATCAATGTCGACCAGAGTCCCGGTTGACTTGAACACATTGAAACATCTGGAGCGCCGACCCAATGGGACCCGGATCCCGCGAGGCGGACACGGCAGTTAACCCGGGTAATGACGACCGAAAGCCGCAGCAGGGCTCGCGGTCCCATAGCCAGGAGCAGGGCGGGGTCATTCTGAACGACTCCGCCGCCTCGTTCGTTGAACCTGTGATGACCTCCTTCAGCGGAGCAGCCGCCGAACCTCGTCCATGGTGCCCAGGTCGTCCATGGCGGCACCGGCACGCTGTAGCCCCGAGCCGGCGATCTCCTCCGCCTGCAGACCCCCGGCGGCGCGGGTAAAGGCGGCGGCCAGGAAGGGGTAGGCCACCAGCAGTCGGTAGCGGCGCCAGCTCTCGGCGCGATCGAGCAAGGGTCCTCCGTGGTGGGGGAGCTCGTCGAGGTAGAGGTCCAGGAGGTGGCGCTCTTCTGCCCGCCTCCGCTCGGTGGGCAGGCTCACCGTGAGGAAGTAGGCGAGGTCGCGCAGTCCGAGGCCGCGCCGGAGCACCTGCCAGTCCACGAAGCCCGGTACGTCACCGTCGAAGTAGACGTTGCCGAAGTGGGGGTCCCCGTGCAGCAGGGTGAAGCCATCACGGGGCAGCCGGGCCTCGAACTGGCGCTGGCCCTCGATGAGTAATGCCGAATCGGGCGGGAGGAGATCGGGGTTGGTGCGCCGCAACCGCCCAACCACCAGACGCAGCAACCGGGCCGTCAACGGCGCCGCCGGGTCGGTGGCGTTGGTCACCACCCATGACAGCGCATTGGACTCCGTGGGAGCGGCGTAGGTGCCGTGGAGGGTTGCCAGCGCCCGCACCACCGCCTCGGCCTGGTCAGGGGACGGAGCGCCGCGGACGTCGGCGAAGAGGCAGCCCCGGGCGCCCAGGTCCTCGAGCACGAGGGCGAAGCGGCCGGTGCGCCCGTCGTAGCGCGCGGCGTGGGCACGCGGAGCGGCGATGGGCAGCGTCGGCGCCAGGCGCTCGTAGAACGACACCTCGGTCGGCCCGAGGCGGGCCAGACCGACGAAGAGCCGGACGGCGGCGGGCCGGGGGGCCAGTTTGACGAACACCGACGAAGGCGTGCCGTCTCCTTCGACCCCGAGGCGCGCCCGCGCGGTGGTACCGGCCGTCTCCGCGAGGCGTTCGACGCGCCGGACCGGTCGGGCCAGGAGCTCGCCGACGACAGGCGCAGTGAGGTCGTCGAGCGTGCCTGGGAGTCCGTCCCGCCGGTCCAGGCGGTCGTGGACCAGCCGGCCCAGTTCCTTCCCGAGGCCCATCAGCCGGGCTTGCCCAGTCCCCAGAGCAGCGGCCCGTCGGTGGTGCGCACGGACGGCATCTTGCCCCACGTCGCCCGGGCGGGCGCAGTGGGCAAGGCGCACCTCAGGATCGGCTGGGAAGTTCGGACACTGCCGTCGAGCTCGTGGGTGTCATGCGTTGACCCCGATTGGCGCCTTTCCCGCGGGAAGCATGGGTGTTTGCGCGGGTCCCGTTTCGGCCGCGGCAACGGCGGGCGGGCACCTCCATCTTCAGTTGTTGTCCGAGGGTTGTGGATCCAGGGTCCGAACGGCCCTATGGAACGGCGGACGCTCTCGACAGAATCGCTGTAGGGCGGGTTCCGGCACACCATCGTGGTGGCCTCCGATTGGGAGGGTGCATCGAACACCATGGACAGGACACACACCACACAGCAGTGGCTCTTGGCGGCGACATCCGACCTGCGGCGGGTGACGAACGCAGAGAGCAGGTTTTCCGCCGCGATGAGCGTGAACCACATCACCATGCTGGCCGCTGCGGACGAGCTCGAAGCGGCGACGCGGGAGGCCACGGCCTGGATGGCGGGGAATCCCTGCCCTGACCCCGAGCTCGGTGGGCGTGTCGACTTGATGCTCAGCACGTGCGCGGAGGTCGGGGCCACGGCTGAGCGGGCGCTTTCCAATCCGACGGCTGACATCGAGGCGGTGTTCGGGCGGCTCGGCGACCTCCTGGCGATCATCGACTTCCACTCGGAGACGTTGGACGCCTGGTAACGATCAGGGCCTCACCGTTCTATGCCGGCGCTAAGTCGCGCCACAGACGCAGGCGCTCACTGCTGCACGGCGACGTCGACGACGACGGGCGGGAGTGTCAGGCCACCGGTCGTGCTCAGGTTGACGCGGAGCGAGTAGGACCCTGGCGCCGGAGCGGTGACACTGAGCGGCTGACTGCTGGGTTGAGGCGGACCGCATCCGGTGGCGTTGCCTCTCACTGACGCCAGCGTCAAGGTTCCTGAGGTGGGCGACACCGTCAGCCCGCCCGGGTCGGCCACGGCCTGCCAGCGGACCGTGGTCGCCTTGTCACCGGCCAACGCCACCCCGAGCTGGATCGTGGTCGGTTGCCCGGCCGTCGTGCTCGTCGCACCGCTCGGCACTGCGTAACCGACGGCCGGGAGCTGACCCGTCACGAACGACGGGGGTCGGGCAGCGGGGGACGTGCCCCAGGACGGGTCCGGTGTGCTCGACAGGTTGTAGTGCAGGGTTCCGCCCGTCGTGAGCGCAGTGGCCGGAAGCCAGGGCAGGTCCCAGATTCCGGAGGGGGAGCGGCCCTCGGGCCCGCCGGAGCACGCTGCGGGTCCGGCTGCAGGTCGGGTCACGCCCGAGACCGTGAGCGCGCGGACATACGGGCGGGAGGCCGCAGCGCCCGGGGCCTGCTCGACCAGGCGGCGCCCGTCGGCGAGCGTGATCGTCACGGACGAAAAGAGAGGGCTGGCCAGAGCCAGATCCGCCGAGCCCGGCGTCACCGGGAACATCCCGATGGCGGCCCAGACGTACCAGGAGGAGAGGGCGCCCAGGTCGTCGTTCCCGGGCTCGTCGACCGGAGCGTCCGCATATTCGGCGTCCGCAACGGCTCGCACGGCACGCTGGGTCTCGTCCGGCGCCCCGAAATAGTCGAATTCCCAAGGGGCCCACTCATCGGGTTCGTTGCCCGACCATTCCTCCGGCGTGTTCCTCGTGGCGTTCAGGGAGAGCATGAACGTCTGGAGCTTGGTGGCGGCGGCGGCATCGCCCCCCATGAGCGAGGCAAGAGCGGCCAGGTCCTGCGGGACGGACCACGTGTACTGCACGGCATTGCCCTCCTCGAAGCCCGTCTGGCCGCCCGGTTCGAGCTGTGAGGCCTCGAAGGCGGCGCCCGGAGGAAAGCTGCCGTCCGGGCCGCGCGCCTGTACGTAGCCCGTCGCCGGATTGAACAGGTACTCCCAGTTGGCAGCGCGCTGGCTCATGCCGGAGGCCAGCGAGCGGTCGTGCTCGGCGGACGCGATCTGCGCGATGGCGAAATCGTCGATGGCGTACTCGAGCGTCACCGAGCCTCCAATGGAGTAGTCGATGGAGGTCAGGTCCAGCGAGCCCGCATTGACGTAGTGCTGCGAGAGGTACTGATTGAGATATTGCCGCTCGATCTCGAGGCCACGCGGGGTCTCGTTCTGCGTCGCTCCCTTGACCATGTACGTGAGCGCCGAAGCGACGTCGAAATTGCGCACGCCCATGGCATAGGCGTCGGCGATGATGGGATCGGCTGAGTCACCGTTCATCTGGGACTCGTCGCCGCCGACGATCGCCCATTTGGGGAGCCAGCCGGTCTGCTCTGCATCGTCGACGAGCGACTGGACCATGTCCCCGACGGTGTGCGGGACAAGCAGGGATTCGAGCTGGACTTCGCTGCGGTAGATGTCCCACTCGGAGAAGTTGGCGTACTCCTCTCGGTGCGTCGCCACGTGGACCTTCCCGTCGCTTCCGTCGTACCGGCCGTTCACGTCGGAGACCACGTTGGGGAAGAGGAGCGAGTGGTACAGCGCCGTCTCGAAGGTGTGCTCCTGCGCAATGGTGCCGCCCCGGACGGCGATGCGGCCGAGCAGGGCGTTCCAGCGGTGCTGTGCCTGTGTGCTCACCCGTGGCAACGACCAGCCCGGATCCTCCGCCTGGAGGTTCTGCAGCGCGTCCCTCGTGCTGACGAAGGAGATGCCGACCTTCATCAGCACCTGCCGCTGCTTGGTGGTGTCGAAGGTCACGAAGGAGCCACACGCGATCCCCGCGCAGTCGGCGGCACCTGAGGTGGTCCCCGAGCCGCTCCACGTCCCCGCCGACGAGAACGGCCGGTCGAAGAGCGCGACGAAGTGCAGGGTGTAGCTGGTTCCGGTGCCGCAGAACTGACCGCTCGACACCTGGCCCTCGACCTCGTCGCGGCCGACGACGTCCACGCTGGCGGCGGTGACGGGATTGACGCTGTCCGCCACCTTGAACAGCACGTTGGACTCGGTTCCGGGCGGGAAGGCGAAGCTGGAGATGCCCGAGCGGGTCGTGACGGCCAGAGAGACCGAGATGGGCGACTGTCCGCCCAGCTGAACTTGATAGCGACCGGGAGAGGCGTGCTCCAGCTTGTGCGAGAAGTCGGCGACCGCGGTGGCGGGCGAGGTGATTGCGCCCACGGTGGGCAGTATCGGGACGTCCTGGTAGGACGGGCAACCGGTTCCACTCAGGTGGGTCAGGCTGAAGCCGCTGATCTCTGAGTCGTCGTAGGCGTAGCCCCCGCCAGCCTGCACCGTGTTCGGGCTGGTGTCGGGGCTCCACTGGATCATGCCGAACGGGAGGTCCGCTCCGGGGAATTCGCCGATGGTCCCGGGGCTGACGGGCCCGGTCGCGGTGCCGTCGAGCGGATGGACGAGGGCCGCCGGGTTGGTGGCGGCGGTCACGGGCGGTTGGTCACCCGAAGCAGGGAGCGAAGACCCCGCGACGGTCGCGGCGGACAGCACGCCCAGGAGGGCGAATGCCGCCGTGGCGACGACCGGCGCGCGGCGCCTTGGTGTACGGGGTTCGTCCCTCATCGGGATGACCGTAGCAACGGGGCCTGCGGGACGAATGGTGGGCCACGGGGTGCGCCGAGCCCCGACGACCGCCGCCGGCCAGGCATCCGCGGCTGTGTGACACCCCGCTGCCATGCTCGGCGTCGTGGATGCATGGCCGGCCGGCGAGGTGCTGGGACTCGATTTCGAGACGACGGGAGTCGACCGTTTCAACGATGTTCCGGTGTCGTATGCGCTCGTCTCGGTGACGGAGGGAGTGCTGGTCAGGAGCTGGTCGGGTTTGATCGACCCCGGTCGGCCGATCCCGCCGGACGCCACGGCGGTGCATGGCATCTCGACGGAGCGGGCGCGCGACGAAGGCATGCCGTTGCGTGAGGGCATCGCGCTGGTGTCCGACGCCGTGGTCGCGGCATCCCGGCGCGGCGTCCCCCTGGTTGGCATGAAGCTCGACTACGACCTCACCATCCTGGAGACACAGGCTCGAGAGCTGTGCGGCTGGGGACCTGTCGGGCGGGGATGGTGCGGTCCCGTGCTCGACGCCGTGGTGATCGACCGCCACTTCGATCCTGACCGCGAGGGAAGGCGCACACTCGTCGATCTGTGCGCGCACTACGGGATCGAGATCGGCAACGCACACGATGCCACGGCGGACGCCACCGCCTCCATCGAGGTCCTGTTCGCCCTCGCCCTGCGCTACGACGCGCTGTGGGAGTGCGATCCAATGACGCTCCACGACAACCAGATCGACTGGCACCGGCAATGGACCAAGAGCCACGACTCGCGGCGTCTCTCGGAGGGGAAGATCCCCATCGACCCCCGCGACTACGTGTGGCCGGTCGCCCCGGCAGTGCTGCCGGCGGCCTGAAGGCCCCGATCAGATCTTCAGCAGGTCCCAGACCATCTCGACCCCTTCGTCCTCTGCGAGGACGACCTTGGCGGGGTTCTTCTTGTCGATGTGACCAACGAGCCCGTTGTAGACCGAGTACCCGATCAGTTCCTGCAGCCGGCGTGGGAAGGTCTTGACCAGCGCGGGCCGGATGCCCAGCTGTTGATTTTCCTGCTGGCGGATATAACCGGCGCAGTAGTTCATGGCAATGCCCACCCGGCGAACGTCGGTGTGATTGGCGCCACCCCCGTGCCACAGGCTCCCGACCCAGACCAGGACGCTACCCTTGGGCATCTCGGCGGGGATGGTCTCGTAGAACTCGAGCGGATTGGGCGGCTCGTCGAGCAGATGGCTCCCCGGGACGAGTCTGGTCGCCCCGTTCTCCTCGGTGAAATCGGTGATGGCCCACATGGTGTTGCAGATGATCGGCACGTGGGGACGCGTGAGCGGGATGAGCTGGTCGTCCGCGTGGATGGGCTGGGCCTGCTCGTCGGGCCCGATGGCGATGGACGAGAGCGACGAGATAAGGAGCCCGGGGTCGAGTACCCCTTCTACGACGGGAAGCACGTTCGGGTACACCGGTATCTTCTCGAAGGTGGCGCCGTGGACGAGCAGGTTGTACACCCGCATCGTGCGCACTCCCTCGAAGAGGTTGTCGGCCGGGACGGTGCCGAGGTCGTGCTCCAGCTTGAGCAGTGCCTCGTCGATCTCGTCGACGAGACCCGGCTCGATGGCGTCGGGGAGGATGGTGTAGCCGTCCTCGGCGATCCTCGTGAGGTGGGCTTCGAGGTCGGGGAGCGGGTTGACCCCGCCACCCCCGGGTTGGCTCTCAGTGGATGTCACAGGACCAATTGTAGGGAGAATCCCTCCGGTCTGGCCGGGGGAGTGGCGGACGTGGGTGCCTGGGCGTGAATTGGCCCGGTGGTAAGGTTTTCGTCGACGGGCCGTTGGCGCAGTTGGTAGCGCACTTGCATGACGCGCAAGGGGTCAGAGGTTCGAGTCCTCTACGGCCCACCACTCTGAACTGGGGAAACGGCTCAACTTGGCCAGTAGCTCGGCGGCGTCATCCTGATTTGGGGGCACTCTTGGGGGCGATTCCAGCTGCAAAAAAACTCCCCTGAACCTGTTGTCGCGGCGACTTCGCGTACGTACCGTGATCCATAGAGATGGCTACTGCCCTATCGAGCGCACCTCGCGCCACCAAGCGCAAGAAGCGCACTTCACCGGTCGCCGTCCAACCCGAGGCGCTTCTGACGGTGGCGTCTTCGGCTTCAATGCGCCGTTCTTGGGCTCCATGGGCGGCAAGCCACTCAATGCCCCGGTCGTCGGCATGGCGGCCACGGCCGATGGTGGCGGCTACTGGTTGGTGGCCAAGGACGGCGGCATCTTCAACTACGGCGACGCAAACTTCTTGGGCTCCATGGGCGGCAAGCCCCTCAACGCCCCCGTCGTGGGGATGGCCGCCGACAGCGCCACGGGGGGGTACTGGTTGGTGGCCACCGACGGCGGCATCTTCAACTTCGGCGCACCCTTCTTGGGCTCGCGGGCGGGCAGCCTCTCAACGCCCCCGTGGTGGGCATGGCCGGCGCCGCCAACGGGGCCGGCTACTGGCTGGTGGCCACCGACGGCGGCATCTTCAACTACGGCGTTCCCTTCTTGGGCTCGCACGGCGGGCAGCCCCTCAACGCCCCCGTCGTGGGCATCGCGGCCGATCCGGTCACCGGCGGCTACTGGTTGGTGGCCACCGACGGCGGCATCTTCAGCTACGACGCCCCGTTCTTGGGCTCGCGTGGCGGCCAACCCCTCAACGCTCCGGTAGTGGGCATGGCCGCGGGCTGATCCGGCTTCTCGCAGGTCGCCCAGCCGTCGCCAGCACTGCGTCGCCGGCTAGGCGGGCGGAGTGTCCCCAAACGCCGGGACTGGGTGCCACCCTGCGGCACCTTGGGGATACCCATCCTGGTCTCCGAGATTGCCGGAAGACGAGTGTCCGGGTAGTCCATGCGAGCGACGAAACTGCCTCTTCACGCACGCTCGGCCTGCTGATCCCAGCGTTGTGGATGACGAAGGCGAGAGATCCGCTCAGCGATCGGACTCCAATCGGCGAGGCTCAGAACGACGTTTGGTGATGAAGCGGTGGATGGCCTCGTTGGCGTGGTCCTGAAACGACGGGTTGGCCAGGTTGGGGAGGAAGTCTGCTTGGTTGACCATGGGACCTTTAAGCGTGTTGCCCGCGCTGGCGTAGAACACGCCGCTCGACAGGGTCGGGTCGGTGACGCCGTCGACCAGTCGCTTCGCGCCGACGTCAAGTTTGTGGGAGAGACCCAGGGTGGGCATGACGTATTTGGCCCCTACACGCATCGGCAATGGGAGGTCATTGGCTGCTTGGGTGCCGGTGGTGTTGCCGGGGCTCACGGTGATGAAGCGGCGGTCGGGGTGTTGGCGGGCCAGGTAGGCCATCCATAGGGCGCCAATGTACTTGGCCTGCCCGAAAGCTAGGTTGAAGTCAGCTTTTTTGCCGGCGAAATAGCTGCCGTCGATGACAGTGGCGAGCTCGTCGGCGGAGTGTGAGACGAACGATGGCCCCTTCATCCGCAACTTCGGGACCCCCCTGACTGCTTCACTTCCTGACAAGACCGCAACCTCGCCAAGCCGATCTTCTTTCAGGAGCCCTTCGAGGAGGACGACGTGGCCAAGGACGTTCGTCGCGAACACGGTGGTGACCCCGTCAGCGGTCAATTCCAACGTCTGCGGGCCAATGACACCAGCGTTCATGACCAGCGCGTCGACGGATCCGTTGATGGCGTCAAGGCCGGCGCGGACCGAACCCAGATCGGCGACGTCCATGAGAATGATGTCAAAGATGTGCCGGCCGGTCACGGCTTCGAGATCGGCCTTTGCCGCTATCGCCCGATCTCTGTTTCGGCACGCCAGGTAGATGCGCGCCATCTCGGGACGTAGTGCCAGTTGCCGGGCCACGTCCTTGCCGATCCCGGCGTTGGCGCCCGTGATCAGCACGGTCTTTCCTGGGAGTGTGCTCATTGGTATTTCCTCTCGTTTCTGAGGGCCTAGTCAGGCAGGACAGCTCTTGGCGGGTTGCGTCCACCGGTTCTCCCGGGTTGCTATAGACCCGTAGCGGGTCGACGAGCACGTGGGCAGCAGGTGGGATCTGGAGTTATGTCGCGACCCGGCCTCCGTCGACCGCAAGAGTGACGCCTTGGACGAAGCTGGCATCATCACTTGCGAGGAAGACGATCGCCGCAGCAAGTTCCTCGGGCTGAGCTACGCGACCTGCTGGTGCTAGTCCTGCGAGCTGATTCACCATCTCGTCGGGGACTGCTTCCATCATGCGGGTGCGCGTCGGGCCGGGGGCAACGGCGTTAAACCGAACACCACTCGGGCCGTATTCGGCGGCCCAGGCCTTAGTCAACAGTTCGAGAGCCGCTCGGCTGGCGCCATACAGAGCCATACCGGCCTGTCCGAAGCTCGCGACCATCGTGGAGACGTTGACGATCGAACCCCATCCGCGTTCGGCCATGGCTGGCGCCAGTGACGCGACGAGGAAGAACGGAACTTTGACGTTCAGTGCAAAGGTTTCGTCGAACTCTGCCTCGGTGGCTGCCATGCTTGGCCCGAGCAAGGCGACGCCAGCGTTGTTGATGAGGATGTCGACGTGACCGTCGCCTTCCTCAGTGGCCCACTTGACCAGGTCCTGGGCCGATTTCAGATCGCTCAACGTGGTGAGCCGGAACGTCGCGCTGCCGCCGCTGCCTTCGATCTCGGCGACCACCTCTTTTGCTCGTTGTTCGTTGCGTCCCACTACGAGTACGTGAGCGCCACGGGCGGCCAAGGCGATGGCCGTCGCCTGGCCGATCCCGCTCGTCGAGCCCGTAACCAGAGCAGTCTTGCCTTTTAGATCAGTCATACGTCGCTTTATCCTCTCGCAGAAAATGGGTGGTGCAACTCACTCTGACAGTTCGGTACTGGGTTGTCAAACCCAGAATCCTGCTAACATTTGTGCATGGTCGACGAGACGAGTGACCGGCCGAAGCTCACCCCAAAGGGAGCACGCACCCGGGCACGAATAGTGGAGGAGGCCGCCGCCCTGATCCATGAACGCGGGGTCGCGGGCACCACCTTGGAAGACGTCAAGGTGGCGGCGGAAGTCAGCGGCTCTCAGATGTACCACTACTTTCCCGACAAGAACGAACTCGTGCAGGCGGTCATCGACTACCAGGCCGAGACCATCGTCAATCGCCAGCGGCACGCGCTCAGCAGCGCGAACGGAGTCGAAGCCTGGCGGAACATGGTGATCACCGCAGCGAAGCGCACCAAAGCAAAGGGGGGCTGCCAACTTGGCTCGCTCGTTGGTCAACTCGCCGAGAGTGACCCCGAGGCCCGAGCGCTCATCGCGGCAGGGTTCGATCAGTGGGCAGCCGCAATCGGCGATGGGCTGAGATCCCTTCATGCCGACGGGAAGCTCCCGTCGGACATCGACCCGGACGACCTCGCCACTACTCTGCTCGCCACGCTCCAAGGGGGACTTCTACTCGCCCAGGTACAGCAGAGTCCCCGTCCGTTCGAGACTGCCGTCAATACCCTTCTCGCCCTTGCCATCGGCAGATGAGAGTGAGCCCAAGTTCACAGCCATCGCCGAGGTCGGCTCACTGCTCTTGGATGATGCACGTGCATCCACACGGTGCGCTTGCGGAGCCGCTGGCTGACTCTTAGGGTGCCCCAGTACATTGCGTCGCCGGGATGGAGGCGTTCGCTACCGCGAGTTGACTCGCACTTGCCGAGACTAGGTACGGCGGTTTGCTAGTCGCCGGGCGTTTCGACGAAGGCATAGATTCCGCCATCAGCGTCAGAAAGTGCTGGGTGCTCCATACACGTACCACTGAGAGCCAACCTTGACGCATGTGATCAGGGAGTACTTGTGGACAGGAGAGGCTTCAGATGCGAGCGCAAATTTGTATAAGGCGTCAAAGGGATGCCGAGAGGAGAAAAACGTGGCGGGATTTCGGTTCGTGATGCACTTGGGCCGGGCTTCGCTCTGACAGTCGGTGCCAACCGTTGACACCAGGGCGTGCGTTCCCTTGACGGCGATGTAACCGAGAGAAAGTTGGTCCTGGATGGACAATGGCGGGACGTTGGCAGTTGCGGCGGAACATTTCGCCTGAACGGCTGGCTGGAAATAGGCGCAACCCTCCTCCAATTTGCCGCCGTCAACTGCGGCAAATTGCGCTTCCACAACTCCACCGGGCGAAGTTGTGCCTGGAGCAGGTTGGGTCCCTGGATTTGTGATCGTCACCCCTCGACCCAGCGCCGCCGCCCAGGCCGGTGCGGAAGGATGAGATGTCGCGCTTTGGGTAGAGGCGGCGATGGCGCCGCTGTTCCAGCCTGCCGCCAGCGACACCAGGATCGACAGCAACACCGCGCCCAAGCACCAGACCCTGGGTCCCAATTTCATGAACACTCCTAGGCAGTAGGGGTTGACGAGGACGCATTGTTAGCAGACCTCGCTCAGGCTGAGTGGGATCGCCCGATTGTCTCGGAACGCCACCAGGGCAGCGACTCAAGGCGAATCCCCACCTCCAGTCTGGCGGTCAACCAGGCTCGGCTTCTGGGCCCAGGGGCATTCTGCAAAGGGTTTACGACTCATCATCGGACTGCCCCAGTTCGCCGGACGCGTCGTCGGACGTGGGACACACGACGCGACCGCCGTCGTAACCTTTGCCCATGGCAAGGGCCAAATCTGGCTGGGCTCGGTCGAACACGTTGACGGACGGCTCCATCTTCGGACGGGGCAGGACGTCGGTCTAAGGGTGTCCTACTCCGGAAATCGGTTCCACGTCAGCTCTTGGGGTGGAAGCACGGCCATCCACGGGCACCTGGTGGGTATGGAGTGGCACGAGCGGAGCGGCGACGAATATGGACCCGGCGTGAAGGTCGAATCCACGGATGACGAGGTGCCCGAAGCGGACGATTACTCATTTGAGTTGACCGTCGCCACGAATGACTGGCTGCCTCACGCTTAGGTCCTCGGGTAGCCCAATACGCCATCGGGACGGTGGGGCACTCCGGCACATCGGGGGATAGGGCTCCTGCTTCATCACCCCTTGGTTAGTCAGTAGTACTTTGGAGTCGTGGCCAAGAAGCCTTGGAAGATGAACGAGAAGGACGCGGCCCAGGGCACGGGGAACCACCGGCGGTTCTCACCGAGGCGGGCGAATGGCTAGAATTTCCCGAAGCGGCGGTCTCACATCGACATTGATCCATAGACCGACCGGGATACAGGTGGCGGGCACCGTGCCTGAGGGTCACTACTCACATGCCGAGATGACGGCGCAGCGTAAGCGCCTACGAGCAGATCTGTGGGACCAGCTTGAAGATTCTGTGGCCAAGAGCATGCGGCTGCCGGGTCGGTAAGGCGGTGGCCTGTCCCACTTCGCCGGTTACGAGACGGGCTGTACGTCCTGTACGGACTATGAGAATGGCTTTACGTAGGTTGCTCGATGGTCGCATCCGTCTTGCCCCGGCGTCTCGTATCGAAACTGGACGGCTTGGCCTTCCTGAAGGTCCCTATAGCCAGGCAGGTCCACGACGGAAAAATGAGCAAAGGCAGTACCTTCAACCTCAGGCGAGACCAGGACGCCCCAGCCTTCCTCCGAGTACCACGACTGGACCGTGCCAGTCACCTCCTCCTTTGAGGACATCGAGCACCTCCGAGGCAGACACTAGGGCCAGCTTGGGGTAGCCCAGTACGCCGGCTATGGGCGTGGCCAGGGACTGATCCTCGAGTCGGGATTTGTGTACGTCCCCCCTCCGACACCCCCTCGCCCACCCTGGGGTCGCGCACTGACCGAGGGTTCCCGAATCATGCGTCACACGGCCTCACTACCGAACCTGATGACGGCGCCAATGGGTCGAAATCCGCCTCGGGCGTGAACTCGACCCGGACCTCGACCTCAGGCCGACGGACTTCCATTTGTGCCAGGCGCTCGAAGACAGCTCTGTCCGCGGCGGTTAGCGGTGGCTGGGTGATGGACCTCGGCCAGAGACCGTGCCGCTTGACGACGTTGATTTCCGCGGCGAGGAGGAAGAACTGAGCGCCCAGGTAGATCCAGGCTAACAAGACGATGACGATGCCGAAGAAGCCGTAGGTGTCCGTCGCGTGCTGCAGCTCGCGACCGACGTACCAGCTCCCGATGAGCTGCAGCGTCTGCCAGAACACCGTGGCCAACACTGCGCCGAGGACGACGTCACGCCACCTGAACCTCACGGCGGTCATCACCATGAATGCGATTAGGATGAGCACGAAGTTCAAGGCGAGAGACCCGATCAGCAAGAGCACCCTCGAGACATTCTCGTGTGAAGTCAGGGTCGCGAACCCTGTGAGCACCGTCGATCCGATCGTGGAGGCGGCGAGCAGGGCCAGGATGGCGAACCCTCGGAGATAGCGCATGGGGAGGGACGGCCAGCGAACGTAGGGGATGTTCCACACCGAGTTCATCGCGCTCTGGGTCGCCAATCCGAGGCCGATGGCACCGTACAGGAGGAGAAGGCTGCCGATGACGACGGCGAAGGCGTTCCCGGTCAGGGTGTGGACCTGCGATTGCAACTGCGGGCCGATAATCGGGAAGCTCCCGAGAGCGCTGTCGACGAGGTCCTTGCGCAATTGATCGTTGTTGTTCAGGACGTAGCCGAGGATGGTCGTGAACAGCATCAAGAGCGGGAAGATGGCGAAGAGGCCGTAGTACGCGATGAGCGCCGCCTTGCTGCCGGCCTGGTCGTTGCCGAATTTCTGGAGGATCGCGAAGGGAAACCCGAGCACTCCATGTCGTTGCTGGAACTTGTCGACCCGGCGGATAAGGGTCTCCATCCGGCCAGGTCGACCGGGACCCCCAACTCCCCGGCACCGAGGCCCTGTTCCTGCGTGCGAGTTGATGGACGTTCCGGAACGGTCACGGCAGGTAACGATACGCGGACGCCATTGCTGACAAGATCCCGAGAATCGACAGTCCAACTGGCCGTGGCGAGAGAACCAAAGCTTCGTCTCAGACGGAGAATTCGGGTGTACCAAGGTCGATCGTGGGCTCCGCGGCACCACGGGGGTGGGTTGAGGAGGCCTCAGTCGTCGATAAAGGACCTGCCCCGTTCGTTGAGTAGGGGTGCCCCCGTTCATTGCCGCCGCCGGGCTGGGGTGCCACCCTGCGGCACCAGTGGGGCAGTCTGAGTAGCCACCTAACTGTTCCCCTGGGCCAGAATGTAGCGGTGGAGAACGTGCCGATTGCCTTCCAAGTCCGGGATGTGATCCCTCCGGTTGAGTGCAATGACGACTGGGGTCCACAGGCTCCCCGTTTGGCGTTTCAGTTCACCGGCCCCGTCGTTCGGCCAGAGTGACCCATCCGGTGCTGGTTAACGAGTACCCGACGGCCGTGCACTCGCCTGACGGGACACATGAAACTCCGCTGAAAAGGGTTAACCCGCCAGCGTTCGGCGTGGATTGAACTTGCCAGGTTGATCCGTTCCAGAACTCGGCCAGCGTCGAATACGTCTGGCTCGTCGAGGAAAACGAGGACGAGGTGCCCACAGCAGTGCAGTTCAATGTTGTGGGGCACGATACGGCGACCAGTGCAGTCGTTGGGGTGGGTACGGGAACCGTCTGCAGTTGCCATACGGCGCCGTTCCAGCGTTCGGCGAACGTGCCTCCGACGGCCGTACACGCGGAGACCAACGGGCAAGAGACGTCCTGAATTGAAGCTGGCCCGCCAGCCGGGGTCGGTTGAATCTGCCAGATTGAGCCGTTCCAAGACTCCGCTAACCCAACATCTCCACTAAACCCCACAGCGGTACAGCCATTTGGCGTCGCGGACGAGACCGCGTTCAACTGGTTCTCGGTCGCGCCTTGGGGGTTCGCAGTCGCTTCGATCTGCCAGGTGGAGCCGTTCCAACGCTCCGCTAATGTGAAATAGGTGTTGGTGCTCGTGAAGTAGGCCCCGACAGCGACACAGCTGGTCGGAGTGGCGCATGACACGCCCTCGAAGTAACTGCTGGTAGCACCGGCGGGGACTTGGACAGGCTGCGCCTGCCAAGTGGATCCGTTCCAGTATTCCGCCAAAGGGACAGGAGTACTTCCCGAACTCCCGACAGCGACACAGGCACGAGGAGTCGGGCACGAGACGTTTGTCAGACCACCTGACGAAGTGGATTGGATCTGCCAGGTGCGGCCATCCCAGTGCTCAACCAAGGTCAGGAACGTGTCGGTATTGGGCGGTACGTCGTACCCGACGGCGGTGCAGGACTGCGGAGTGGCGCAAGACACCTTGTTCAGGATGTTCAAACCGGAACCGGCATTCGGCGTCGACTGGATCAACCAGCCGCTCGTACTGGACGGCGGTGCTGCGCTCGCGTACTCCGGAGTGAGGCCCGTCATGGTCGTGATGCCCGCGACCCAAAGCAGAACAATCGCAACCAGCGCGGACGAGGATGGAGCGCCACGAAACGGAATCCGTCGAAACATCACAGCCCCCTCAGACTCTGAGCCTCTCAACCATCCTCATCCCACAGTTCAAACACGTCAACCGCGAACGCAACCCGTGATGCCGCTCACTGGTGGCCCTGCGCCAATGCTCACCGCCGACCAAGGGGGCTTGTTCATCGGCGAGCGTCCCAAGCCGCCGCCACGGGGACGGGTCGAGTGCGTTCGCTACGGTCCGACAACGCTCAGCAGATGGTGACAGCTTGCACTTACGGCTCCTGCCGGCCCCCGAACTCCTGCAGGCAGCCCCGTCGGGCCATTCAGGTCGTCGGGACAGGCCCAGAAACGTGGAAGCCGAACTTTAGGTCGTCGCGCTCGACTCCAGACCCGTGTTGAATTGGCGCCCGTGACTGCTGTAAGCACCAGTTCGTTGGTGTTAACCCTCTTCCTCGCGGTAGTCGCTTTGGTTGCAGCTCTTTTGGTTCAAAGGGAAAAACGGCAGTACCAAAAGAGCACGGACGACGCGCGGAAGACCAGCGACCACCAAGAGCACATACGATGGTCGCGAGCGGGGTTCTCCTACGAGGAGGAGTCTCAATGGCGGCGCTGGATATCCGATCCCGGCACGGCGATGCGCTACCACAACGAAGGCAAGTCACCGGCCGAAGCAGGGGAAATCGAGCGCGAACGGCGCGAGATCGAGGAATGGGTTCAGGGGGACTACCAGGGCCATCGGGGATTTAGTCGCGAACAGATGAAGCGATGGCGCGATGCTGGTTACAACGTCCGCGAGGCGCGCCGGGTGAGCCACGAGACCGGGGATTATGACAATCCCCCGCCGCTTAGTTGACACCGATGTAAGCGCGTACCTAAGACCGGGACCGGCCGAACTGTCGCAGCCCCGTCAGCCCGTCCAGGTGGTCGGGACAGGCCCAGACCCGGAACCAGCTGTCACCCTTCGGCGAGAACCACCGGCCAGTCCACGACGGCGCCTCCGGGCAGTGCGTGGCCTGAAGCTGGCGATCGTGCACCATCCGCCAGCATTCGCCCGGCTGGGCGATGAAGGCGTCGGCGTACGGGTCGCCGGGCTCGGGCATCGCCATGGGGTCGACCGTAGACGCGAGCAGGATCAGGTGGGGAGGGACAGTGACCCGCCGCTCAGGTGTTAGAAGACCACTGTCCCTCGGCGGCCATGGTGACATCGGCCGCGCCGTCCAAATAGAGCCGTCCGGACCGAACTGCCACAACGGACGGACAAGCAAGGGAGGTCCACCCTCGGAGCGCAGCCCGGCCGTACCCTCAGATGCGATGGTCCAGGACGAGCCGTACCAGGGGCCGACGCTGACCGAGCAGGCCGCGCGCCGGGCCGACGCCGTACTGGCGCAGCGTCCAGTGGCTGATGTCCTCGGAGGCGGTCGACTTCAACGTCCTCCTGGGCGAGCTGGTCAACCGGCCCACAGCGCTCGCCGCGGGCCGGGATCTGGGGCGGGCTCAGGAGCGCAGCCGGCGGCTGCTGCGGCGGGGCGTGGCGTAGGTGCTCGAGTTTGTGCCGCAACCCAGCCCGATGCTTGACCGGACCGGCTCGGACGCGCTCGGACGGTTTTGTACGACTAAGCAGGGGCTATACAGACTGATGCATACCGACTAGGACCCGCCTGCACCGTTCCGCGTTGCATGATGCGCAAGGGTTCAGAGGTTCGAGTCCCCTACGGCCCACCCACCAGAACTCGTCGTTTGCATCTGACACCACAAGGGGTCGTCCTTGGCGGACGATCCTCGCGTGGAGTTCCGGTCAGGCAAGGCCTCGGGCTTCTTCGATCCGGTGTTTCCACATAATGGCCAATCCAAGAAGCGCCATGGAGCCGGCGAGGATCAGCCAATGGTTGCGAGCCAGGGTCTGGCCGTCGAGCGAGGCCAGGGCGAGCGAGACCTGGTGGTAGTTCGGCATGAGATGGGCAATGAACTGGAGCGAGCCCGGCATTTGGTCGACAGGGTTGAACAGACCCCCGAAGTACGCGAGGACGAACATGAGCCCGGTGACGACGGGAAAGGCAGCCTCGGGCGCCACCAGGAAGCCGATGAACACGCCCAGAACGGCGAACGGGAGGGAGGTGGCCCAGAGCAGGACGGTGAGCGCTATCCATGTCGAGGCCGCCAGTCGGACGTCACCGAAGCCGGCACCGACCGCCTCGACCAAGACGATGACCGGGAGCACCACGAGCATGCTGGCAACGACTTTGGTGGTGACGTAGGACCAGGCCGGAAGCGGGGTGATCCGTAGCTGGCGGGCCCATCCCGAGGCTCGTTCCATCGACAGTCGCGTACCGCCAGCGTTGAGCGCCGCCACCAACGCCCCGAAGGAGCACATGGAGACCATCAGGTAGACGCGCCAAGGCACGGTGCCGTCGACCACCTTGCCCGCCGTGTGGTCGCCGAGGAACAGGATGTAGAAGATCACGGGGAAGCCGACGGTGATGGCGAGAAACTTCCAGCTCCGCAAGAGGCGCCACGCCTCGAAGCGGGCGAAGACGAGGAGTGGCGTCAGACGGATGCGCCATCCGTCGCGCGAGTATCGGCTCCGCGGGAGCGGGCCCGCTCCGATGATCCGACAGGTTGGGCGGAGCGACAGAAAGGTCGGTCACCGGTCGTCTCGACCCAGAGCGACGACGGACGCGCTCTTCGCCAGCGACACCGCCAGGGCGGCCTCGGTGGCACCGCATCCGGTCAGGGCTACAAAGGCCTGCTCCAGCCCGGCACCGGTGATCTCCAGGTCACGGAAAGGGACGCCGCGCCCGACCAGGTCTCGGATGGTGGCGTCGGCATCCAGCGAGTCGATCGAGACACCGGTGCCGCAGACGTCGACCTCCGTGACGCCTTCGAGCTCGGAGAGCTGCGTCGGGTCGGGTCGGTCGGTGACGAAGCGGAGCCGCCGCGTGGCCACAGCCGCCTTGAGCGTGGCGCCTGGGCCGTCGGCGACGACCTTGCCGTGGTTGAGCACCACCACGCGGTCGGCGATCTCGTCCGCCTCTGCCAGATGGTGGGTGGCGAAAAGCACGGTGCGGCCCTCGTTCCCGAAGTCTCGCATCATCCGCCAGAAGCCCTGGCGGGACTCCACGTCCATCGCGGAGGTTGGCTCGTCGAGGAACACGACATCGGGGTCGCCTGAGATCGCGATGGCGAACCGCACCCGCTGCGCCTGACCGCCCGAGAGGCGATCGGTCCGCCGGCGGAGGAGCGCACCGATGTCTGCGCGCTCGATGATCTGGTCAAGCGGCGCTGGGCGGGGGTAAAGCCGCCGGACCAGACCAATGGCCTGATCGACGCGGACGCCGGGGGGCAGCCCGATGCCCGAGCCCGACTGGAGCATGGCGCCGACTCGGCCGTCGGCCACGGACTGGCGTGGGTCGTTTCCGAGAACCTCGACGCGGCCTTCCTGCGGTCGGACCAGCCCGAGTAACGCGGAGATGGTGGTCGACTTGCCGGCCCCGTTGGGGCCGAGGAGCGCAAGCACCTCACCCTCGGCTACCTCGAGGTCCAGCTGGTCGAGGGCAATCCGAGACCCGTAGCGATGGGTGACGCCCCGAAACGAAAGGGCAGCTCGTGGCCGGGAAAGGGCCTCTACGCCGGGCAGTGCTGCTAAAAGGGAAGACAAGAGGTTCTCCGGCGGCTCCGCCGCGCTCGCGATCTGAGAACCACATCGTACAACCGGGCAAGCCGGCGCTGGCATTCGCCGAGTAAGCGCTGAGTAAGAATTGCCTGAGAAGGAAGACTTCTCGACTCAGCCAGGTGCCTTTCTCAGGGTCAAGGTGAGGGTTCTCGCACGTCAGCGTGGTTCGAGTACGAGTGTCTCGGGCCCACCCCACCCACCATCGAGAACAGTGCGCGGCCGAACAGTGCCGCGCTCGTCACCACTTTTGGCGATGCACCACCTCGTCAAAGGGACGTCGATCGATCTTCGTCATCGGTCTGAGTGGTCGGTCGGCGGGATAGCCGAGAGCAATCATGTACGCGCATTGTCGGTCCGCCGGTGTGTCGAGAATGCGCCGGCACGCCTCTTGGTCGCCGATCGCAGCATGTGCACTGCCGATACCCAGGTCGGTGGCAGCCAACATCATCGACATGGTGGCCTGTCCCAAGTCATATTGATCAATCGTCCGATATCGTTCAGATTCGGGCGCGGGCAGAACGAGGACAATCGCAGCCTTCGCGGTCGCCACGTGACTGGCACCCACCCAGACTGTCGAGAGCTCACTGAGCTCACTCGGGTCGGTCACGAGGACGAAGTCCCACTTCTGACGGTTTGACGCGGAAGGTGAGCGCCGTCCAGCCTCGAGTATTCGATCGAGGTGTTCCGGAGCTATCGGTCGATCTTCGTAGGAACGTACATTACGGCGAGCTCTGATCGCGTCCCATGTCTCCATGCTTTGGAGGCTACCGAGTCCCTTTCGCGGACGAGCCACCAACGTGACCTGGTCCTCGTGCGAAGCCAGATCGTCGGAGGGGAGCCCCTCTGCCGTTGTGGCTACGCGGAGGTTGGAATAGTGGACTCAGAATGCGGGTAAAACCCCTCATGGCTCGTTCCACGATCAAGGCCGTTCGCTTCGACCAGTACGGGGAGGTCGGCGTCCTCGACGTCGTGGAGGTTCCCCGTCCCCATCCCGGGCCGGGTCGGGTCATCGTCGATGTAGCGGCCGCCGCCATCAATCCCGGTGAGGCGGCGATCCGGAGGGGCATGCTGGACGCCCGCTGGCCGGCGACGTTCCCGTCGGGGCAGGGCAGCGACCTCGCAGGCGTGGTCGCAGAAATCGGCGAGGGCGTAGACGGTGTCGCTGTCGGTGACCAGGTAATCGGCTGGAGCGACGAGCGGTCGAGCCAGGCGGAGGCGGTCAGTTTGCCCGCCGATCACGTCGTGCCGAAGCCGTCCGGAGTTCCATGGGAGGAGGCCGGCTCCCTGTACGTGGCGGGCACCACGGCCTGGGCGACCGTGCAATCCGTTGGGTTGAAGTCCGGCGACGTGGTCGCGATCTCCGCAGCTGCTGGCGGGGTGGGATCGATCGCCATCCAGTTGGCCCGCCGGTTGGGGGCGACCGTATTGGGCATAGCCGGAGCGGGGAACTCCGACTGGTTGGAGTCGATGGGAGTGACGGCCGTTCCCTACGGCGAAGACCTTGGGGAACGCCTGCGCGTGGCCGCGGGCGCCGGGATCGACGCCTTCATCGATTGCTTCGGTGGCGGCTATGTCGACCTCGCCGTCGACGAACTCGGCGTCAGGCCAGATCGAGTTGAGACGATCATCGACCGCGATTCGGGAATTCGCCACGGGACCCATGTGGACGGAATGGCAGCCGTCGACGATGTCGGTAGCGTCATCTCGGAGCTCGCGACGCTGATTGAAGAAGGACAACTTGGGGTTCCGATTGCAGCCACCTTTGCGCTACGGGACGTGCGCCAGGCTTACGAGTTGCTCGATCAGCGGCACACCCGAGGGAAGATCGTTCTCGTCACCGGCGAAGGCCGCGGGCACTGACCTGAGTCAAACGGAAGCGAAACCGCCTGCCCCTGGGCATCCCACAACGCGGGCGGAGTTGCCAGCCTCAACGTCTCGGCTTACGGTCGCGGCGATGGATGCGCCGCCCATCGACGGGCTGTCCCACTTCCAGCTGTACGTCTCCGATCTCGACGCCAGCGTGGACTGGTACAAGCGCACCCTCGGCCTGACTGAGCTACGGGGTCAGCCGGGGCGTTACGTCGCTCTCCAGTCCACGACCGGGCGGTTCCGGGTGGTGCTGTCAGCGGGAGAGGAAACGCGTGCCGGCGCCGCGGGTGCGCTCGACCACATCGCCTTCGCAGTCTCCGATGTCGACGCTCTCACCGCGTGGTGCGAGCACCTCACCGCCATCGGCATCCCGCATGAAGGCGTCAAGCGGAACATCGCCGGCCATTCGGTCGATCTGTTCGACCCCGACGGCAACAACATCGAACTGGTGAGCGAGTAGTCCGAACCTGGGCACCGCTCACAACACGTTGCGCCTCGGACTCCTCGAGGATCGGCTCTCGCGCCTTGCGTGCGGGGGCCTCCGCTGGCGCTGCTCGACCAGGGGGGAGTTCTGTGACTCCGAGTCTCGTCCCCTCGTTCGTGAGAGGGTCTGGCGACTGAAAGGAGATCAGGATGAATGATGTTCAGTTACCGAGGCCTGTCAGAGCACACCGCGTCATGCGCAATGCGATAAGTATTCGCGGATTGCGAGCCGACGTCCAGCGGGCAGACGGAATCAACGCCAAGATTGCTGTGTTCCTCACCAACATTGTTGGTTCGATGTGGTGCGCCTATGTGTTTGCGATCATTGCCTTGATCGGTCTACGGCCGGCGTTGAGACCAGGCGGCGAGGGCATCATCGCCTGGATTGCCCAAACATTCCTGCAATTGGTGCTGCTGTCGGTCATCATGGTCGGCCAAAATGTGCAGAGTCTGGCGAGCGACCTCCGATCGCAGCACACCTACGACGACACCCTGCAAATCCTCGATCGGCTCGACATCCACACCTCGGGCGGGCTCAAGGATCTCGCCGACCTCATCGACAATCTGAAGTCACCGTGAAGCACTCGGGCTCATTGTGCGGACGGTCGTTGGTGGCCTGGCCGCCCACGAGCAGCCCTATTCGAGTTCTTTCCAGTGTTCCCTTCCGAAGAGCCGACCCCAGCGAGCGGTGAGTGACGGACCCTCGTCGTGAGCCGTGTCCGGGTGAAGAACCAGCGCCCCTGTCGGAGCGGGAAGGATTTCGACTTCCTCATCGGTCACAGAACAACGGACTCCGGTGGTGGTGATCTCTTGTATCTGGTCGCGATCGACGAAGCGAAGCCCATGATGGTGCGACTTCACGGCAATGCCGTCAAAGAGATCAAGTTCTGGGACCTGCAGCACGTGCTCGACCTTGCCGAACTCAGTGCCGGACGAACTGAGAACCGGTGTCCCCACTTCCAGCGCCATGTAGGAGATTGGCCGACCCTGATCCACGTGAACCTCCGCGAGCCTTGA
Source organism: uncultured Acidimicrobiaceae bacterium (assembly GCA_963745175.1). GTDB lineage: Bacteria > Actinomycetota > Acidimicrobiia > Acidimicrobiales > RAAP-2 > Bog-473. Next base: position 99,498 of record CAVUWK010000010.1, on the reverse strand, counting down.
TTGCTCAGAATCTACCTCGGGACGAGATGACGCATCAGCGCCTCGGCCTGGGCGGTCTTAGCCGAGAACCGGAGGCACGAACGAGCAGATCGGCGTGAAGGACGGGTTGTCGGGACCGAGCGCATTCATCACGTCCTGCAGGGCCACTAGGTCATACGTGATGCCGATGTGATCAGTGAAGTCGAGCGGGCACTGGCGCTGCAGCACGATGTTGCGAACCTGCGCTCCCTGCAGAAAGGCCGAGCCATAAGGCGTGACCACCTCGTCGTCCGTGGTCTCGATCACCACATAGTTCGGGCCGGGAACCGTGTCGCCACCGGCGTTGAGGGCGGCCATGAAGCCGGAGCCGAGACCGTTGATCTGCTCAGTACAGGCCACACAACCCGCCAGGTTGAATGCGTCGACACCGAGCCCGTGCGCGTCGGCGAAGAGCGCCTCGGTGCCGTCCAACGTGGTGCCGTGGTTCGAGGGAGCCAGCCCGATGAGCATGTGCACTCTCGGGGCGCCGCCGAGGAACTTCATGTAGTAGCGCGGCATCATGCCGCCCTGGGAATGGCCCACGATGTCGACTTGACTGGAGCCCGTTGCGGCCAAGACCTGCCCGAAGAAGGAGGCGAGCTGCGCTGCCGAGGCGCCGATCTCAGCCTCGCGGTAGACGCCGGCTGCGGTGTCGGCCGCACCGCCGTAGTCGAGTCCGAAGACGCAGTACCCGGCATCGGCCAGCTCGGGTGACAGGGCCTGCCACGACAGGTTCTCGTCGAACAAGGTCCCGTGCAGCAGGATGACCGGATAAGGGTGCTCGGGTCCAGGGCGACACGACCAGTTGTTCATGCCCGGTACGAACGATCGGACCGTTAGAATGGTGAGAGGCATCGCGCCTTCGCTACCGTGGCTTCCTGTGAGCAACTCGCGAGTGCCCGGTGGGGTGGTGCACAAGCTTCCGGGAGACCTGCGGAAGGCGCTGATTGCCGACCCTTCGGCACTCGATGCCTGGATGGACATCACACCTCTGGCCCGCAACGAATTCATCTGCTGGGTCGAGGATGCCAAGCAACAGACGACCCGCGAACGCCGCATTCGCCGGACCCGGGAGGAGCTGGAGGAAGGCCAGCGTCGGCCCTGCTGCTGGCCCGGGTGCAAGCACCGCGAGCGCACGGGCAGCGAGTAGCCGGCTGGTGGTTCGACCAGATCTCCTTTCCGACCGGACCCGCTCAACGCGTCAGACGCCACCACAACCCGGGGCCAGACAGCGCACTCGCTGTCCGCAGGTCCACTTGCGCTGAAACGCGTCCCACACCCGCTCGCAGCACCCCGACGGTGGTCCCGCTCGGCAAGGGACCGTTCAACGAAGAGTGCTGTCGAGCGTCCAGGGTGGCAACGAGGCCGGGCCACCCGATCACGTCGACCGGCTGTGCCACGGTCACTGGTGCGGTCGAACCCCAGGCAGCATCGACCTCGGCCACCTTCTGGCCGGGCGTGAAGATGGTGAAGCTGTGCAGGGCTGCGAAGACGCTCCTCACCAGCGCGTCACCCGCATCGACTGCGGCAGTGTTCGGGCCGAGTGCCCCGCCGGGCTGACCCAGGACGGCACCGACGACCGTGACGTTCTTTCCTCCGATGTTCTGCTGTGCTGCGTAGAGATAGCAGCCCTGTGCCGTCGAGTCGGAACCCGTCTTGATGCCGATGATCCCATCGTGCCCCAGGTCGAAATTGGGGTTGTAGACGACGTTGGTCATCGGCACGCTCGCCTGCCCCAGCGAGACGATCTGTCGGAGGACCGGGATGGACAGCGATGCCTCGCCCAGGCGGACGAGGTCCTCGGCCGTGCTCGTCGTGGCCGGGTCGACGCCGCTCGGATCGGTGATGTGTGTCGAGGCGAGGCCGAGGGTGCTCGCTGCGGCATTCATCTTGGCGACGAACGCAGTGACGCTTCCCGCGTCCCAGTCGGCGAGGACCGTCGCCATGTCGGCTCCCGAGTCGACCAACAGCCCTTCGAGGGCTTCGAGTTCGGTGAGCGACTCTCCCGCTGCGACCGGGACTTCGGACTCCTGGCTCGCCTGCCCGGCCTGATACGCCGCGAGCGCGTCGGCGGTGACGGGGATCGCCGGGCCGGCGGCCCCCGGCGCCAACCGATGATCTGACAGGACGACGTAGGCCGCGAGGAGTTCGGCCAGTCCAGCGACCGGTACGGACTGAGTGCCTCGTACCTGGCCCACCGTCCCGACACCCACGACGGTCGCGGCCGCCTCTCCGCTGCTCGGCCAAGCGAAGGACGGTGGCGCTCCTGGCAGCTTGACTCCCTGGGCCGTGAGGGTGCCGTGGGGGAGCGGTCGGACCCACTGTGCGATGGCACCCGCGCAGAGCGCCACGACGATGAGCGCAGCACTCCACCCGAGAAGACGGCGGCGCCGTCGGGAGGAGCGCAGCCCGGCAACGATCTCCAGCTCCTCTTGGCTGGGCGGGGGGAGCTGTCTGCCAAGTTCGGCGAGGCGTTCCTCGTTCTCTCGAGGCAGGACCCGCTTTCGGGCGTGGGCAGGACCTTTGGGTCTCCCGCTGGCGTTGCCGTCCATGGCCTCAAGGCTAAAGCCGCGACGCGCTGCGCAGTGGGCAGGTCCTCCTGCGGGGCACCTCGTGCACGCCGGTTCCTCGATGCCGGCCGTGGGGGGGGTCACCATGACGCCCGGCGACGTTCCTTCTCCGGCCGGATTCGAGCCGGGTTGCCCACACAGGGGGTGATCCCTGTTCACTTACAATGCGCCAATGACTCCACCCACCCTCGCTCAGCAGGAGCGCAAGACTCTCTGCGACCTCTTTGCGGAGCGTGGTTCCGCCGCGCCCACGTTGTGCGAGGGGTGGCTCACGGCCGACCTGGCGGCGCACCTCGTTGTGCGTGAACGGCGACCAGACAGCGGGCCCGGACTCGTCTGGCCCCCGCTGGCCGGCTACACGGACAGAGTGCGGCTCGCCGTACGGGATCGCACGCCGTGGGACAAGCTCGTCGAGACAGTGCGGCGCGGGCCGCCGTTGCTCCTCCGCCCTTTTGATGGGCCGATGAACACGGTCGAATTCTTCATCCACACCGAAGACGTGCGTCGCGCCCAAGTCGGCTGGGAACCCCGCCCGATCTCGCCTGAGTTGTCCGACGCCCTCTGGGCGCGCGTCGGCGCCGGCGGGATGGCGAAGAAGGTCCCTGCCACGATCGTCATCACCTCGCCGGGACGGGCCGACAAAGAGCACGGCACAGGGCCGCGTCTCACCCTGGCTGGCGATCCGGGCGAGCTCACCATGTTCGGCGCCGGCCGCCAAGGAGCAGCCAGGGTCGAGATCAGCGGAGACGAAGCGCTCGCCGCCCAGCTGCGCGCCGCGCCGCTCGGTATCTGAGTTCCGCTCTCGAGCCCAACCGGCCGTTCAGCGCCGGCGCATGGCGTTGAATCGGGTGACGACGAGTTTGCCGATCAGGGTGTAGCCCTTCGTCGTGGCGTGAATGTTCCCTTGCGCGCAGAACCACGTCAGGGAGCAGACGCTCTCGCGACGGCGGCTGGGACCGTCCCGCTAGGGGCCTGTACTGCCAGGGTCCGCTGCGGGTCCTCCTAGGCGCGCAGCTCGAGGCCGGTGAAGGTCCCGGCGTCCCTCCAGTCGGCCAGGAGCCGGAAGAAGGGCATCGGGCCGCTGCCGTACGAGTTCCCGAGGAATCCACCGGCTGCAGGCTGACCCTCGTTGTTGTAGTAGCCCGGCGTGCACTGTTCCTGGAACGTGCGGATGTCGCGCGCGGAGTCGGCCAGCGTCACCAGCCAGTCTTCCTCACCCTCCCGGGTGGCTTCCACCGTCGACAGGACATGGTCGATGACGTGGCGCAGGAGGTGAGCGATGTGCGCGCTCGCCTCTTCGAGCAGGTGGGGATAGTTGACCGTGAAGCCGCCCTGGGTGTGACCCAGGACGAACATGTTCGGAAAGCCGTGCACATGCATGCCGTGCAGCGACCGCATGCCATCACGCCAGTACTCCGACAAGCTGGTCCCTCGCGAGCCGACGACGTCGTAACCGGCGCGCCGCGTGTAGTCGGTGCCCACTTCGAACCCGGTGGCATAAATGAGGCAGTCGACGTCGTACTCGCGTTCACCGACGATGACGCCCCCGTGCGTGATGGCGTCGATGCCGCGCCCGTCCGTGTTGACGAGGGAGACGTTGGGACGGTTGAACGCCAGGAGGTACTCATCGTGGAAGCAGGGGCGCTTGCAGAACTGTCTGTACCAGGGCTTGAGGGCCTCTGCGGTGGCCGGATCCGTGACGACTGCGTCCACCCGTGAACGGATCTGCTCCATCTTCTCGAAGTCGGCCAGCTCCAGCATGGCGGCCACGTCATGGCCGGATCCGGGCGATCGGTCGCGCAGTCGTGTGACCAGCTTCCCGATGATGTCGGTCCAGCCGTCCATGACGAGGTCCTGCTCTGCAAACCCACCGGAGGTGAGCTGCGTGAAGTTCTCCATCCTCTCCCTCTGCCATCCGGGCTCGAGCGACGCGGCCCACGACGGATCCGTCGGCCGGTTGGCCCTGACGTCGATGGAGGAAGGAGTGCGCTGGAAGACGAACAGCTCGGCGGCGGACGCAGCCACGTGCGGAACGACCTGGACCGCTGTGGCTCCCGTGCCGATGATCCCGACCCGTTTCTCCGCGAGGCCGTCGAGACCCCCGTTCGAATCACCTCCCGTGTACCTGTAGTCCCACCGGCTCGTGTGAAACGCATGACCGGCGAACCTCTCGATGCCGGGGATTCCCGGGAGCTTGGGTCGATGAAGGGGACCGTTCCCCATCACGAGGAAGCGGGCCGAAATCCGGTCGTTCCGATTGGTCAGGATGGTCCAGCGCAGGCGTGCGTCGTCCCAGGCGATCCCGGACACCTCGGTCGACAGGCACGAGCGCTCGTAGAGCCCGAACTGCTGAGCGATGCGCCGGCAGTGCTCGAGGATCTCGGGAGCACGGGCGTACTTCTCGCTCGGCACGTACGAGGTCTCCTCCAGCAGCGGGAGATACACGTAGGACTCGACGTCGCACTGGGCTCCGGGATACCTGTTCCAGTACCAGGTGCCGCCGAAGCCACCGCCCTTTTCGATGATCCGAAAGTCGTCGATTCCCGCCTGCCTGAGGCGTGCACCCGTGATGAGGCCGGCGAAGCCGCCTCCGATGATCGCCACGGTGACGTCGCCGACCAGCGGCGCTCGGTCAACCGGCTCGGTGTAGGGGTCGCGGAGGTAGTCGGCGAACGGTCCGGCGACCTCGACGTACTGGGCGTTCCCGTCCCGCCGGATCCGCTTGTCGCGCTCGAGCTGGTACTTCTCGCGTAGCGCGCCAGGATCGAAGGCAGGTGTCGGTGCGTCGGCCTCGCTCACTCTTTGGAGCTCCTGCAGCCCGTGCGCAACCGCATCCGTCCCTTCTGTCTCTCGGCGCCGCAGCGTAGTCCCCATTCGGCGCAGTCGAACCCGAAGCCCGCGCTGCCACGGGCAACGACGCCACGTACGAGCGGCGTCCTGTTCTGTCGTCGCTGACCCGTGTGGCCGCGGTCTATCCGCCTCCGCCGTCTCCCTGGTCGTGACCGTGGCCGTGACCCTTTGCAGGCGGTCCCGGGAGTGATGGCCCCGTGGCGGGTGTCGGCGTGATGGTCGCCCCGGTCGGCTGCAGGACGTTCACGACGTCTTGATACTGCCCCGGGGTGATGCCGCCGCCGTTGAGCAGCACCTGCGCGAGGGACAGCACCTCCTGCGCCGAGGACTGGAGGTCAGCCCCGGGCTGTTGTGCCGCTGCGGCCTGGAGGGCGCTGGCCAACGCCCCGTCCCCCGGGAGGCCGCCGCCGGCGAGCGCGGTGGCGAGCGCCGCAATGGCTGAGCTCACGGGGTCCGTCGATGGCGTCGTGGTCGCCTGCGTCTGAGGATGTGGCCGCGCCACGTGGTGCGTCGTCGCTGATGTGGCCGGCCTCGTCGGCGGGCTGCTGTCACCGAGCAGGAGGACGAGCGCAGCGACGACGGCCAGCGCGGCCACCACGGCCACGAGGACGCGTCGGCGCCGAACGCGGACGCGGCCGGGCCGCGGCCGCTCCGGGCGTGGCGGCGTCATGATGGCGGTGCCGGGTGAGGGCCTCATGGGCTCGGTGGCGGTGCTGGTGGTCGACGGCTGTGTGGGCGCCGCTTGCCTGGTCGGGGTCGACGCAGCCGCGCTGATTCTCAGCGTTTCCTGCATGTCGGCTGCGGATGCGAAGCGGTCCGCGGGGTCCGGGGCCAGAGCACGGCGTGCGACGTCGCGCAACGCTGGCGGAAGCCCCGCGGTCGCGGTCGCTTCGGGAACGACGCGTCGGCCCGTGAGCATCTCGACCATCACCGCCCCCACGGAGTACAGGTCGGACTGCACCGTGGCCGGGTGGCCCGATCTCCGTTCGGGGGCGAGGTAGCCGGGAGTGCCCGAGGACGACTCCCGTCAGCGTCATGTCGTCGGTCAGGCGGTCGAGGTCCATCCCGAGGTCGAAGCTCTTGGCGATGCCGAAGTCGGCGATCTTGGTGTGCCCGTCCTCCTGCAGGAGGATGTTGCTGGGTTTGATGTCCCGGTGCAGCACCCCGAATTTGTGGGCGGCGGCGAGCGCGCCGAGCGTCTCGGCCATCACGCGCAGCACCCGTTGCGTCGGGAGCGGACCCCTGGCGACGATCTCGTCGCGCAGCGTGCTCCCAGGCAGGCGCTCCATGACGAGGTACGAGGACGCCTGCTCCTCGCCGAAGTCGAGGACCGCCACGATGTTCGGGTGGATCAGGCGGGCGGCAATCAGCGCTTCCTGCTGAAACCGTTGGCGCATCCCGGGAATTGCCTGCGTCTCGGACCGGAGGATCTTCACGGCGACGGGGCGCTCGAGCCGCTCGTCGAAGGCGTCGAAGACGCGGGCCATCCCGCCCTCGCCCAGCAGGCCCTCGACGCGGTAGCGACCGCCGATCACCGATGGGGCCGTGCGCGTCTCCACCCCGGTTCCTGTACCCGGAGCGGGGGTTCGGTAGTCGCAGTGCAGGTCCGGGCGTCGAGCGCTGCCGACCCGTGTGCACCGCCTGGGACACAGGGGTGTGCCCGCGGGTCAGCCCGCCAGTGCGGCCATCTCGCCCATGAGCGCCAGCGCATCGGTCGGTGCCGGACCGCCGAAGTCGCGATAGAGGGCGTGGAGGTTGGCGACCACCCGCTCCGCTTCGCTCCAACCCGCGTAGGGGCCGAGATCGATGTCCCGTGCTGCGTCCATGGGCGTCATTCCGTCGTCGAAGCGCGCCCGGGCCTCGCGGGTCAGGAGCTCGAAGTAGCCCTTCAGGTCCTCGAGGGCCGCCGTCGTCGCCAGCGGACCGTGTCCGGGGACGACCACCGTCGGCTGCAGCTCCAGGACGCGGTCACAGGCGGCGATCCAGTTCGCCACCGGCCCGGACCACACGATCGGGTGGCCGCCGTGGAAGAGGATGTCCCCGGTGAAGACGACGCCCTCGTCGGGAAGGTGGACGACGGCGTCCCCGGCCGTATGGGCCGGACCCACCTCGACGAGCGACACGGTGCGGTCGCCGACCCGCAGGTCGAGCCGCTGCTCGAACGTCCGAGTGGGGACGACGAGGGGCACGTCCTCGAAGGAGAACGGGGAGAAGATCCTGCGGACGAACTGCCCGGCGGCGCCGAGCGTGTCCGCTGATCGCAGCATGGCCGCCATGGTGGCCGGCGGCAGCTGGAGCATCTCCTCGGCGCAGCGGGCCGTCGAGATGATCTCCGATTCGCCCAGGAGCGCGTTCCCGTAGCAGTGGTCGCCGTTGGCGTGCGTGTTCACCACGGTGGCGATGCGCTCCGCGGACGGGGTCGTCCTGCGCATCTCGTCCAGCATCTCAGCCGTGAGGCGGAGGTCGAAGAGCGTGTCGACCAACAGGGAGGAGTCGTCCCCGGTGATCAGTCCGGCATTGGACCAGCCCCAGCCGCCGTCGGGCTGGAGGTAGGCCCAGACGCCGTCGGCCACCTCGTGCAGTCCCTTTGTGTAGGCCACCAGGTCAATAGACCCAGACGGTCGTCCCGATCGGGTCGATGTTGGCGGCCCAGACCCAGTTGATGGCCTCGTTGCTGATGCGGGCGCAGCCGTGGGACACCGGCTAGGGCGGGCACGACGCTGTCGCCGTGGATGGCGAAGCCCTGGTAGAAGAACCGCGGCCGGCACAGGGTGCCGAGCGAGTCGGTCACGGTCCCGTCCACCACCCGGAAGGTCTGAACACCCCGGTCGGGGTGTCGGCCACCGAGTCGAGCCGTCCTGGGTGTAGGTGTAGCCGCCACCGGTCGAGGTGTTGAGCGTCCACACCAGGTGGCCGTTGTTGACGACCATGAGCAGGTCGTCCTCGAGGTCGATCTGGATCTCGTAGCCCGACGCACTGGCGCGGCTGGGGGACCACGCCGGCCTGGAGCGCCGCCCAGGTCGCCGGGCCCGACGACGCCGTCGCGCGGGAGGCCGGCCGCCTTCTGCAGCGCCCAGACGGCCTGCTCGGTGCTGTCGTCGAACGAGCCGCTCGTGGTGTCGACCCAGTAGCCCAGCGCGTAGCAGCTGCTGCTGCAGCGAGGCCACCGCGGCGCCGCTGGCGCCCGGGGCCGAGCGTGGGCGGCACCGGCGGGGGACTGCGTCGGCAGGATCCAGTAGCCCTGCCCCGACGGGCGTGGCCGCGATGGCCGCGGATCGGGTTGGGGTTCGCCTGGCCGCCCATGGAGCCGAGGAACGGAGGTGCCGAAGTTGAAGATGCCGCCGTCCGTGGCGGCCAGCCAGTAGCCGCTGCGCCGTGCCCGCCATCCCCACGATCGGGGCGTTGAGCGGCGTGCCGCCCATGGAGCCGAGGAACGGCGCCGTCGCCGTAGCTGAAGATGCCGCCGTCGCGAGGCCACGAGCCAGTAGCCGCCGCCGCCCGGCGCCGCCGCCATGCCGACGACGGGCTGGTTGAGGTGGATCGACCCCGTGGAGCCGTAGAACTGCGCGTCGCCGTAGGAGAAGATGCCGCCGTCGGAGGCCACGAGCCAGTAGCCGCTGCCCGTCGGGCGTGGCGGCCATGCCGACGATGGGCTGGTTCAGCGGCATGGCCGCCGGCGGAGCCGAAGAACCCGGCGTCGCCGTAGTTGAAGATGCCGCCGTCGGAGGCCACGAGCCAGTAGCCGCCGCCGTCGGGAGTGGCGGCCATGCCGACGATCGGCTTGTTGAGCGGGATGCTGCCGGCCGAGCCGAAGAACCCGGCGTCGCCGTAGTTGAAGATGCCGCCGTCGGACGCCACGATCCAGTAGCCCTGGCCGTCGTGGGTCGACGCCATGCCGACCGCCGGGGCGTTCAGCGTGCAGCCCACCGGAGGGGCCGAAGAAGCCGGCGTCGCCGAAGTTCACCGGCTGGGCCGGGTTGTCGGGATAGGCGGCCGCTGCCGTGCCGGGGTTCAGGGCCAGCAGCGCCGGGACCAGGGTCGAGGCAGCCGACGAGGGCCGCCAGGAGCGAGCGCCCGCGCCGCCTGCGCCGGGAGCCGGGTTCGTCGCGGGCGGTTCGTGCGGGATGCGATGAGATCGGCCGGCATCGTGGCTCCTTTGGGTCGGCTGCGGGCGTGGGCCGACACGTCGGGGTTCACCACGTTGAGGGGTGCCGTCCGCATGGGCATTGATCTGGTCGAAGATGCCGCTGCACTGTACATCCCACTCGCCGGCTCGCGGTCACGATTCCCCTGGTGGTGGGCACGATGTGGCTGCACCACAACTCGGGTGGCTCAGCCCGGCCGCTCCCAGCGCACGACGTCGTCGAGCTCGCCGCTCTCGACGTCGTAGACGAAGCCGGCGATCGTCCGCAGCCGGCGAGGTACGGCGTGCGCGGCCAGCAGCTCCACGTCCTCGCGGAGGGCGGCGGCGTGGTCGTCGATCGGGAGGAAGCCCAGGTCGGCTCCGGTGCAGCGCCCGCAGCTGCGCGTCGCTGACACCGACGAGGCCGCACTTGGTGTGCTGCATGACCACGGCGGTGTCCACCCCGAGGACGCCGCTCGAGAGCGCCAGGCTGCGCAGCACGTCCTCGGTGACCCGTCCGCCGGCGTTGCGGATCACGTGCGCCTCGCCGAGGTGGAGGCCGAGCACGGCGAAGACGTCGATGCGGGCATCCATGCAGGTGACGACGGCGAGATGGCGGCCGGGACGCGGGTCGGCCACGTTGGCACGGGCGGCGGAGTACGCCCGGTTGGCGGTCAGGAGGTCGGAGATGCGTGTCATGCGTCGGTGGACCGTAACAGCACCGGCTCCGATGGCCGCTCGTCAGCCGGGCCCGCGAAGCCCTCGCCGCGGTGCTGGTCGAGCGCGGGGACGGGCGGCGCGGCGCCGGGCAGCGGGAGCCGGATCGGGAAGGCGGGGAACGGCGCGCCCGCCAGCATGCCCTGGCGGTCGAGCACCGGGGCCACGGGCACCGCCGGCCGCGACGAGGCGGGTCACCAGCTCGTCCCGGCGACCGGTCGGCGATGGCCTCGCTGACGGCGCGCTGCAGCTCGGCACCGCGGCGGACCGCTCGTCGAAGCCGAGCGCCGCCACGTCGCCCGAGCCCGAGCTCGGCGCAGAGGCTCGACCAGAAGTGCTGCTCGTTGACGACGCCGAGCGCGACCTGCCCGCCGTCGGCCGTCGCGAAGAGCCCGTAGCCGGGCGTGGGCCCCGGCGAGCCGTCCCGCGCCCGTCGTCGCCGGGCCCCGGCCGGCCCCGTCCAGGTGGCCAGCACGTCGGTCATGGAGACGTCGAGGTAGGTCCCCTCGCCACTGGTGACGCGGCCCAGGACGGCGGCGCAGATGCCGAAGGCGGCGGTCAGCCCGGCGGCCAGGTCGGCGATCGGGAGCGGCGGGATGCCGTGGCCGTGCCGCCCTCGGGCGTCAAGGCTCCCGCCCACGCCTGGTAGTTCACGTCGTGGCCCGGGAGCGCGGCGCGGGGGTCGTCCTGCCCGTAGCCCGAGATGGAGCAGTAGACGATGCCGGGGTTGCGCGCCCGCACGGTCGTCTCGTCGAGCCCGAGCCGGGCCATCACGCCGGGGCGGAACCCCTCCACCAGGACGTCGGCCTCCGCGGCCAGCTCGAGCGCCCGCGCCCGGTCGTCGCCGTCCTTCAGGTCGAGCTCCACGCTGCGCTTGCCCGCGTTGATCGATGTCGAAGAGGCCGGCGTAGTGGCGCATCGGGTCGCCGCCCGGCGGCTCGACCTTGAGCACGTCGGCACCGAGGGCGCACCGAGCAGCGAGGTCGCGTACGGCCCGGGACGCCAGATGCTCAGGTCCAGCACCCGCAGGCCGGAGAGGAACGCGGTCGTGGCTGCCATCGGGCGCCGAGTCTTGCATTCGGACGGCGGGTACCCTCGCGGGGTGCTGGGCTTCTTCTCGTTCACCGAGATCACCGATCCCGTCCGCCCACGAGGCCTACAACGCCTGGCACCAGCTCGACCATCTGCCCGAGCAGTTCACCATCGAGGGCATCTCGTTCGGCCAGCGTTGGGTGCGCTCGCCCCGCTGCCGGGCGGCCGAGGCGGCGACGGGCACGCTCCTCGAGCCGTTCCACTACATGACGCTGTACCTGCTGCGCGACGAGGAGCGTGATGCCCGAGTTCTTCGCGCTGGCCGAGCGCCTGCACGCCGAGGACCGCTTCTTCGCGGCCCGGCGGGCCGTCGCTCTCGGGGCCCTTCGACGTCGTCGGTCGCTGGGCCGCGCCCCGCGTGGCCGTGTCGCCCGGGGCGGTTCCGTTCCGCCCGTCGCACGGGGTCTATGTGGTCGTGGGCCCCCCGCTCGACGGCGCGGCGCTGGTGGAGCATCCCGGGGTCGCCGGCGCCTGGCAGTTCGCCGACGCCGAGCACGGACGGTGCATCACCGTCGCCTTCGTCGACGGCGACCTGTGGCAGGCCGCGGCCGCCCTCGGGACCGCCGGCCGGTCGGCGTCGCCCGAATGGGCGGGTCCCCTGGAGCGAGTTGATGCCTTTCGCTGGGACTGGTTCGCTACGCTGACGCCCCAATGACCAGTCAAAGCAAGTCGAAGGCCCAGCGCAGGGCCGAGAACCAGCAGCCGCGCCGCCGAGAAGCGCGCCGCCGAGCGGCGCAAGAAGCGCATGCGCATCGGCGTCCGCGTCGGCGGTGTCGTCGTGGTGGTCGCGCTCGTCGTGGTCATCGTCACCCAGTCGACCGGTGGCGGCTCCGGCAGCGTGCCGCCGCAGTTCAAGAACCCGCACGTCGCCCGTCGAGGCCGATTCCGGCCTCCATGTCGTCGACGCTGGGTGCAGCCGCCGGCCGGCACGCCCGGTCCCGAGACCATCCCGGTCCCGAGCGGGCCGAAGCTGGCCACGCTGATCAACGCGGCCACCGGCCAGACGGTCGACGGCGTCCAGTGCCAGGCCGGCGAGCAGACGGCGGTCCACGTGCACACCCACCTGACGATCTTCGTCAACGGCAAGGCCCGGGTGATCCCCTACGGCATCGGCATCCCGGGCTTCCAGGCCGTCAACACCGTCGCAGGGGCCCTTCGTCCAGACGGGGAGCTGCTTCTACTGGCTGCACGTCCACGCCTACGACGGGATCATCCACATCGAGTCGCCGAGCACGACGCAGTCCTTCACCCTGGGTCAGTTCTTCGACGAGTGGGGCGTCCCGCTCAGCAAGACGCAGGTCGGGCCGGCCAGCGGACAACGTCACCGTCTTCTTCACCGTCACCCGGCAAGAAGCCCGGCATCTACACGGGCGACCCCAGCAACCTCCCGCTGGGTGACCACTACCAGATCCAGCTCGTCGTCGGGCACGCCGATCGTCGCGCCGGTCCAGATCACCAACTGGGGCGGGCTGTAGCTCCGTGGAGGTCGACGCCATCGTCGTCGGGCTGGGCCCGGGCGGTGAGCAGGTGGCGGAGGAGCTGGCGGAGGCCGGGACTCGAGGTCGTCGGCATCGAGGCCGAGCTGGTCGGCGGCGAGTGCCCGTACTGGGGGTGCATCCCCTCCAAGATGATGGTGCGCGCCGCGGACCTGCTGGCCGAGGGGCGGCGCATCCCCGGCATGGCGGGCACGTCGACGGTGACGCCCGGACTGGTCGCCGGTGGCCCTGCGCGTCCGCAAGGAGGCCACCGACTCCTGGGACGACACGGTCGCCGTCGATCGCTTCGAGGGCAAGGGCGGCCGCCTCGTCCGCGGGCAAGGCCCGGGTCGCCGGTCCGGCCTCGGTCGAGGTCGGCGGCGAGACGTGCACGGCACGGCGCGCGCTGGTCCTGTCCACCGGCCAGCGGGCCGTCGTCCCGCCGATGTTCGCCGCCGTGCCGCACTGGACCAACCGGGAAGCGATCGCCGCCGAGGCGGTGCCGGCCTCGTTGCTCGTCATCGGCGGCGGGGCCGTCGGCCTCGAGATCGGGCAGGTCATGAGCCGCTTCGGGGTCGCGGGTGACCATCGTGGAGGCGGGTCCGCGGCTGGCCGGTCCCGAGGAGCCCGAGGCCTCCGAGCTCATCACCGAGGTGCTGCGTCGCGAGGGCGTGGAGGTGCACACCGGAGCCACCATCGAGCGGGTCGAGCGACCGGGGACACCGGGGCAACCGTGCACCTGGCCGACGGGACGGCCCTGAGCGGCGAGCGGATGCTGGTGGCCACGGGGCGCCGCAGCGACCTGGCCGGGCTCGGCGTGGGTGCGCTGGGCCTCGACGAGGGGGCCGGGAGCATCCCGGTCGACGGTCGGATGCGGGTGGCGCCCGGGGTCTGGGCGGTCGGCGACGTCACGGGGAAGGGTGCCTTCACCCATGTGGCCGTGTACCAGGCCCGACTCTGCGTGGCGGACATCCTGGGCCGGCCGCGCCCGGACGCCGACTACCGGGCGCTGCCGCGGGTGACCTTCACCGACCCCGAGATCGGCTCGGTCGGGCTGACCGAGGCACAGGCCCGCGAACAGGGCGGCGACGTCGACCGTGTTCCAGGAGTCGATCACCGCGTCGGCCCGGGGCTGGATCCACCGCGGCGAGGGATTCGTGAAGCTCGTCGCCCGCGACGGCGTGCTCGTCGGGGCGACGTCGATGGGCCCGAGCGGCGGCGAGGTGCTGGGCCTGCTTGTCGCTGGCCGTGCACGCCGAGGTCCCGCTGGAGACCATGCGCTCGATGATCTTCGCCTACCCCACGTTCCACCGCGCCGTGGACTCGGCGTTGTGGTCGCCGCCCAGCAGCGAGGCGAAGATCGCCGGCGCCTGATGCGGCAGGAGTGAGAGGTGGCCCTCGCCCGGCACCACGGTGACCGTCGGCCTGCGGGAATGTGGCGCTTGAGGAAGGCGCGGTAGCCCGGCGGCCCGGTCCGGTCGTCGGCAGCCCTCCCAGATGTGGACCGGGACCCGGATCTCCTCGAGCGAGAAGCCCCACGGGTCGCCGAAGATCCGGTAGTCCTGCACGCAGCCCTCGGTGCCCTGGCGCATCGCCTCGCGGACGAAGGCCAGCGCGTGGTCGGGCGGTCCCCATTCCGTGAGCACCGTGCGGTCCGCCGGCGGGAACGAGCGCATGACGGCGCGGAAGCAGCCGCGCGTTGCTGGCGTTGACGATGCTCACCTTCATCGAGCGTCGACGCCAGCCACGGCGTCCGCCGGCGTCAGGAACAGCAGGGTCCGGTCCTCCACGGTCAGCCCGCGGGTCGTGCCGTAGAGGTCGAGCGGCACGGCGCTCGAGAGGAGCGCGGCGGCCGTCACCCGGTCGCCCATCTTGGCGGCGCAGACCGCGGCGTAGGGCCCCCCGGCCGACCAGCCCATCACGGCGAACTGCTCGATCCCGAGGGCCTCGGTGAGGGCGTCACGTCGGCCGGCCAGTCGATGAGCCGGCGTCCCGGCTGGTAGGTCGAGAGGCCCATGCCGGGACGGTCGGGCGAGACCAGGCGGACGCCCTTGGCCACCGCGGCCTCGTGGGCCGGCGCGGCGTCGAGGCGCGAGCTCAGGCCGCCGTGGAAGCTCAGGACCGGGAAGCCCGTCGGGATCGCCGTACTCCTCGTAGGCCAGCACCCGTCCGTCGGGCAGCGTCACCGATCCCGTCACGTCCTCGTCGCTCCCTCCCGCGTGCGACACGGGCCGCCGCGGCGCCGGTGCCGGATCGGTCCCGCGTGAGCAGGTGCCCGCACGAGAGCACGCTATAGGGTGCGGGCATGAGTCGCGAACGTCGACGAACTGGTGGACGGCCTGCTGGCCGACTTTCCGCCGGCGATCCACGCCGGCGCAGGAGTTCCTGGGGGAGCAGTTCGACCGCGGCCTGGCCTGGCTGCACTTCCCGGTCGGCTGCGGCGGCCTCGGACTGACGCCCACGGGACCAGCAGCGGGCGCAGTCTCGACTCCACGCCGGCGGCGCGCCGACCGCGGGCATGCGCAACCCCATCGGCTACGGCATGTGCGCGCCGACCATCGCCACCCACGGCACACCCGAGCAGAAGGAGCGGTACCTCCGGCCCCTCTTCACCAACGAGGAGATCTGGTGCCAGCTGTTCAGCGAGCCCGGCGCGGGCTCCGACGTCGCCGGGCTCTCCACCCGCGCCGAGCGGGACGGCGAAGAGTGGCATGCTCAACGGGCAGAAGGTGTGGACGACCCTGGCGCACATCTCGTCCTTCGGGCTCATCGTGGCGCGCACGAATCCCGACGTGCCCAAGCACAAGGGGATGACGGCCTTCCTGGTCGACATGAAGGCGCCGGGCGTCGAGGTGCGGCCCCTCTTCCAGATCACCGGCGAGGCGGAGTTCAACGAGGTCTTCTTCACCGACGTCCGGATGCCCGACTCGGCGCGCCTCGGCGGCGAGGGCGAGGGATGGCACGTCGCGGTGACGACCCTGATGAACGAGCGGGTCTCCATCGGTGGTGCCGTCACCGGACGCGGCGGCGGTCCCGTCGCCGAGGCGATCAGGATCTGGAAGGAACGCTGGCAGGGCGACACCTCGGCGCATGCCCTCGCCCTGCGCGACCGGCTCATGTCGAGCTACATCCGCATGGAGGCGCTCTCCATGACGAACGCCCGCGCCGCGCAGACGCGCAAGGCCGGCACGCCCGGGCCCGAGGGCTCGGTGGCCAAGCTCGCCTTCGCCGAGGAGAACAAGCGGGTCTACGACCTGTGCATGGACCTGCTGGGCAACGACGCCATGCTGTTCCCGGCCGGCTACCCCATGGTCCGCCCCGATCTCGTCGGCATGGGCTCGACCGACGTGCACAAGATGTTCCTGCGGGTCCGGGCCAACTCCATCGAGGGTGGCACCTCCGAGGTCATGCGCAACATCCTCGGCGAGCGCGTCCTCGGCCTTCCCGGCGACGTCCGCACCGACAAGGAGCTGCCCTGGAAGGACGTCCCGCGCAGCTGAGCGCGAGCGTGTGATGACGGGAACTGACCATCAGGCCGAGAAGCGCGCCGCGGCCGAGACCGCTGCGGCGCTGGTCGAGAACGGCATGTGGGTCGGCCTGGGCACCGGCACCACCGTGGCCGAGCTGGTCCCCGCCCTCGGTGCGCGGCGGTTGGACATCACCTGTGTGGCGACCTCGCCGGCGACCGCAGAGCTCGCTGCCGCCGTCGGGCTCGACGTCAGGCCCTTCACCGACGTCGATCGACTCGACCTGACCATCGACGGGGCCGACCAGGTCGACCCCGTCGGTTGGCTGATCAAGGGCGGGGGAGGGGCACACACCCGGGAGAGGATCGTGGCCGCGGCGGCGGATCGCTTCGTGGTCATCGTGTCCTCCGACAAGCCGGTCGATCACCTGCATCCCCCGGTCCCGCTGGAGCTCATGGCCTTCGGGCTCGCGGCCACGCTGCATGCGCTCCCGGGCGCCGCGCTGCGGAATGCGCCGCTGACGCCGGACGGCGGCGTGCTCGCCGACTACCACGGCGACATCGACGACCCCGCCCGGCTGGCCGCCATGCTCGACGCCGTACCCGGCGTCGTGGCCCACGGCCTGTTCCCACCCTCATTGGTCAGCAGCGTGCTCATCGCACGCGGCGACGAGGTCGAGGTCCGTCAGATCGGCTGACGAACCGCGCCGGTCAGGTCGCCGGACGGAACGTGACCGGCAGCGCGGTCGGGGAGCGGAAGACGTCGCCGCGGATGTGAGGATCGGTGTCGCCAGGCGCGAGGGCAAGGTCCGGGAGGCGGTCGAACACGCGGCTGAGGAGCGCCCGTGTCTCGAGCCGGGCGAGATGCATACCGAGGCACATGTGCGGCCCGTGGGCGAACGCGATGTGGGGGATGGCGGGCCGGAAGATGTCGAAGGTCTCGGGGTCCTCCCACCTGGTCTCGTCGTGGTTGGCCGAGCCGATGTGCGGCGAGATGCTCTCGTCGGGGCCGATGGTGACACCCCCGATCTCGACCTCGCAGGTCGTGGTCCGGTTGATGCTGAGCAGCGGTGGCTCGAAGCGCAGGCCCTCCTCAATGGCCTGGGGCAGCAGCGACGCGGTCGGCCAGCACCGCGTCGAGCTGCTCGGGGTGCGTGAGGAGCAGGTAGAGGAGGTTGCCGGACGAGCGGTAGGTCGTCTCTGCCCCGGCGGGCAGAAGGAGGCGCAGGAACGAGTAGATGGCCTCGTCCGTCAGCTTCTCGCCGTCGACCTCGGCCGAGACCAGGTCGCTGATCACGTCCTCGGCCGGGTGGGCCCGCCGGTCGGACACGACGCCGGCGAAGTACTCGCGCAACGCCTCGGAGGCGGCGATGCCGCGGTCGATGTCCGCCACCAGGCTGATGAGCTCGACCGACCAGCGCTGGAACTGCGGGAAGTCCTCCTCGGGGAGGCCGAGCAGGCGCGCGATTACGCGGACCGGGAACTCGAAGGTCAGTTGGCGCACGAGGTCGGCCTCGCCGTCGGCGGCGAAGCGGTCGATCTGGTCGTCGATGATCGGGCGGATGAACTCGGGCTCCCAGCGCGCCAGCGCCTTCTCGCGGAAGGCGTGAGCCACCAGGTTGCGGTGGCTGCGGTGCTCGGGGTCGTCCATGCCCAGGATCATGTGGCCCATCACCATGCCGATGGTGACGTCGTAGCCGGTCGAGGTGAACGTCTTGGCGTCGCGCAGGATCCTCGAACAGTCGTCGTAGCGGTAGGCGATCCATCCCGGCTCGACCTCGATGCCCTCGGGCAGCGAGTCGGGGTTCATGGTGAGGCCCTTTTCGACGGGGGTGTCGCGGCGCTTGGCCACGAGGTCGGGGTAGGGGTCGCGCGTGGTGCCGGCCACTGCGTCGTCGAAGGCCGCGAACGGGTCGTACTCCTGAGCGTCGGATTTTGCCATGGCGCGATTCCCTCCCACGGGGTGTTCTGTGACGGTGGTGTCAGGCTATGGCGTGCGACCACTGCGGTGCACACCGCCGGTTCCCCGGATCCCGACGGCGTAGGCTCCGGCCTGCATGAAGACACTGCGCACCCCCGATGACCGCTTCGCCGACCTGCCCGGGTACGACTTCTCCCCGCACTACGCCGAGGTCGCCGACTCTGAAGGGAGCACACTTCGGGTGCACTACCTGCGGGAGGGCGACCCCTCCGCACCCGTCGTGCTCCTCATGCACGGGGAGCCCTCGTGGTCGTTCCTCTACCGCAAGATGATCCCCGTCCTGACGGGCGCCGGCCTGCAGATCGTGGCGCCCGACCTGGTCGGCTTCGGGCGCTCGGACAAGCCGGCCGAGCGCGCCGACTACACGTTCGCCCGCCACGTCGAGTGGATGCGCGAGCTGCTCTTCGACCGGCTCGACCTGGGTGGCGTTACCCTGGTGTGCCAGGACTGGGGCGGGCTCATCGGCCTGCGCCTGGTCGGCGAGCATCCCGACCGCTTCGCCCGGGTCGTGGCGGCGAACACCTCCCTGCCGACCGGTGACACCAGTCCCGGCGATGCCTTCTTCGGCTGGCAGCGCTTCTCCCAGGAGGTCGAGACGTTCCCCACCGGCGGCATCGTCCGCGGCGGCTGCGCCAAGCCCGTGGCGCCCGAGGTGGAGGAGGCCTACGACGCGCCCTTCCCCGACGAGTCCTACAAGGCGGGAGCGCGGCAGTTCCCGCTGCTCGTGCCGTCCCGGCCCGATGACCCGGCCCACGACGCCAACCTGGCCGCCTGGGTGGGCCTGGCCGCGTTCGACCGACCCTTCCTGTGCGCCTTCAGCGACAGCGACCCCATCACCAAGGGTGCCGACCGCGGCCTCAAGAGAACGGATCGCCGGCGCGCAGGGGCAGCCCCACACCACGATCGTCGGCGGCGGGCACTTCCTCCAGGAGGACTGCGGGGAGGAGCTGGCCGAGGTCGTGGTCTCCTTCGTCGCCTCCACGCCGTGACCAGCGAGCACAGCGTCGTCATCGTCGGAGGCGGCTTCTCCGGTATCGGGATGGCGGCGCGCCTGCGCGCCATGGGCGTGGAGGACTTCGTCGTCCTCGACCGCGGCAACGACCTGGGTGGCACGTGGCGGGACAACTCCTACCCGGGCGCCTGCTGCGACGTCCCCTCCAACCTGTACTCCTTCTCTTTCGCCCTCAATCCCGATTGGTCACGTTCCTTCTCCCCGCAGAGCGAGATCTGGGACTACCTGCGCGCCTGCGTCGACCACTTCGAAGTGGGGGGGCACCTCCACTTCGGCCGTGCAGTGGAGGAGGCACGCTGGGACGAGGCGACCGCGCGCTGGGTCGTCCGGACGACCGGGGGCGAGGAGTACGGCGCCCCGGTGCTGGTGTGGGCCACCGGGTCGCTGAGTGAGCCGTCGATCCCCGCTTTCCCCGGCTTGGCGGAATTCCGGGGCAAGGTCTTCCACTCCGCACGCTGGGAGCACGGTTTCGACCTCACCGGGAAGCGGGTGTGTGTCGTCGGCACCGGCGCCTCGGCGATCCAGTTCGTGCCGCAGATCGCTCCCGTGGTCGAGCATCTCTACCTCCACCAGCGGACGCCTCCCTTCGTGGTGCCGCGGCGCGACCGGGCGGTCTCGGCCCTGCGCAAGCTCGCCTACCGCCGGGCGCCGGCGCTCCAGCGCCTGTCCAGGCTCCGCATCTATGCCATGTTCGAGGCGCTGCTGTCGGTCTTCGTCGGCCACGGGGAGCGGCGCAAGGCCGCCGTGCGCAAGGCGGCTCTCGACCACCTCGCCAAGCAGGTGCCCGACGAGGCCCTGCGCGAGAAGCTCGTTCCGCACTACGAGCCCGGCTGCAAGCGCCTCTTGCTCTCGGACGACTACTACCCCTCGCTCACCCGAGAAAATGTCGAGGTGGTGGATTCGCCCGTCGCGTCGTTCACCGCGCACGAAGTGGTGGGGCAGGATGGCATCGCGCGTCCGGTCGACGTGGTGATCATGGGCACAGGATTCGAGGCTGCGGAGCCCCCCTACGCCGAACACATCGTCGGTAGGGGCGGCGCACGTCTGGCCGAGGTCTGGAAGGCGAACGGGGTCGAGGCGTACGCCGGCTCCACGGTGGCCGGCTTTCCCAACCTCTTCCTGATGATCGGGCCCAACTCGACGCTGGCCCACAACTCCATGATCTACATGATCGAATCGCACATCAACTACATCGCCAGCGCGCTGGCCTTCCTGCGCCGGCCCGGCGTCCGCGTCGTCGAGGTCAAGTTGGGGGTGCAGCGGCGCTACAACGATCGCCTGCAGGCCCGCCTCGAGCACTCCGTCTGGGTCGAGGGGGGCTGCGGCAGCTGGTACCTCGACCACCGCGGCCGCAACACGACCCTGTGGCCGGACCACACCTGGAAGTTCCGCCGGCTGACCCGGCGCTTTCACCCCGGCGAGTACACCGTCCGCGCGTAGGCCCGCAGGGCCAGCGCGCACAGCACGACCGCAAAGAGGGCCAGCGCCCCGATCTCCGGCAGCACCGCGGTCAGCCCGTCGTGGTCGTAGATCAGCTTGACGAACGCGTCCATGGCCCAGGCCTGGGGCACCACGTGGCCCACGCCCCGGACCACCGGTCCCACCACGTCGAGGGGGTACACACAGCCTCCCAGCATGCCGCCCACGATGCCCAGGACGACCGCCAGGGAGATCGCCTGCTCCTCCGTGCGTGAGCGCATGCTCACGAGCGCGGCTGCGCCGGCGTAGGCCAACGACAGCATGGCGAGGACGAGGAACACCCCGGCGGGGTTGCCCCAGTGCACGCCGAAGATGAACGTCCCGACGAGCAGGAGGCCGACACACTGCGCGGCGGCCACGCACAGGCTCGTCGCGATCAGGGCCGCCACGACCGATCGCCGGCGCACCGGCGCCGCCACGATCCGGTTCATCAGGCCGAGCCGGCGGGACTCCACCGCCCCCGAGGACAGGAGCAGCACGGTGATGCCGAGGAACAGGACCAGGTCGGCCGGCGCCACGTAGGAGAACGGGCTCAGGGCGGCGGGCACATCGGTGTGGGCGAGGGTGACGTCGGTGACGGTGGTCCTCGTCCCCTCGGCGGCGATCAGGTCGAGGAGGGCCACCACGTCCGTGCGGGCCTGTACCGCGCTCGTCGACGCCGACTCGCTCACGAAGTCGACACGTTGTGATCCCGGCGGCGCCGGGAGACCGATGAGCCCGGCCACGACCCGCCCACGCAAAATGTCGTCGCCGAGCTGCGCCCGGTCGGGCTCGATCCGCACCTTGAGGTCGCCCGTGCTGGCGACCAGGTGGATCAGGCGCTGGGAGGGGTGGACGAGGCCGATGGGCTCCTTCGGGCTCCCGGCGAGCAGGCCCGTCACGAGGATGAAGAGGATGGGGAACACGGTGGCGACGAACAGGTAGCGCCGGTCGCCGACGGCCCGGCGCAGGTTGACCCGGACGATCGGGATCACGGCGTCACCATCCGGCGCACCCGGGCCATGGCCAGCCCTCCGGTGACCAGCGCGATGAGGCAGAGGACGAGGAAGGGCCCGACCACCGACGACGCCGGGTCCCGCAACAGGGCCAGCCGCCCGAAACCGACGAGGGCCCAGCCGTTCGGTGTCCCCAGGCTGAGCACCTGGAGCGCCTCGGGGAGTGCCCCGGGCGGGAGCAGGTTGCCGCCCAACAGGGCCAGGACGAGCCCGACGATCAGCGATGCGGCGAACGCCTCCTGCGGGGTGCGGGCGAACGACGTGAGGAAGGCGCCGAGGCCGCACATGGCCGCGGTGGCCCCGACGCACATCATGAGGACGCCGAGGGGGTCGCCCCAATCGGCGCCGAAGACGGCCGCCGTCACCCCCCAGACGATGAGGATGGAGGTGAGCCCCGTGAGCGCGATGGCGAGCAGCTTCCCCCACACGATGGCGCTCGGCCGGATGGGCGCCGCGGCCAGCCGGGCCAGCGTGCCCGTCGACCGCTCCATCAGGAGAGAGCGCATGCCGAGACCGCTGCCGATGAAGAGGAACACGATCGCGATGGACGGCGCGAAGTAGTCGAGCACGGCCTTGCCGCCGTTGCCGAGCGTGCTGGCCGACACGGAGATGGCTGCGGCGTGGGTGGCCGTCCCGCGTTCGAGGCGCCCGGCGTAGAGGCGGCTCGCCAGGCCGGCCGCCAGCGACTCGGCGTATTCCTGGCCGAGGAGGGCGTCGGACCGGTCCACGACGTCGAACCCGGGGGAGGGCGTCGCTCCGGGAGCCACCATCGGGATCAGGAGGTGCCCGAGGCTCTTGCGGCCCCCGAAGACCACGACGCCGCCGGCCAGCGTTCCTGCCGCCACGTCGCGTTTCACCGCCGCCTCCCCCGGGACCAGTCGGACGACGACGTTGCCCGGGAGCTGGCTGGCGTGGACCGCGGCGCGCACGAGAGCCGGGGAAGCGCCCGACACCCCGATGGGGAGCACGGCGGTGGAGGCATTGCCCGCGAACGCGAAGCCGAGGATGGCGGCGATGGCGACCGGCGCCACCAGGCAGGTGATCACCGCCGAGCGGTCGCGTACCCTCCGGCGCAGCTCGTTGAGGGTGATGACGGCCGCAGTCAGGCGTCGCGCTCCTGGCCCTGGCGCCTTGACCGCACCGGCAAAAACTAGCTTCGACCGTCCTAATCGCGCTGGCGCCCGTGGTTCTGGTTGAGGGGCGCATTGCCGCTCGCACCACTGACCGACGGGTGGCTTGCGACCATGCCTTCGCCGAAGGGGCGCGGTTCCGCAAGGAGCAGCTCGGTGTCCTCCGGAACCTCAAGGACGTGCCGGATGAGCAGCCTGACGTCAGGCGCCGCGTGTCGCAGCTGCGGAACCGGCGGGCTTAACTCCCCCCGCTGGCGGCACCACGCTGCAGGGCGGCCATCACGGCCGCCAGTTCGGTGGCGGGACTGAACTGGACGAATTCGGTTCCTGCTTCGGCGGCCGGGACGTGCCCGGGTGGGAGATAGAAGGCTTCTCCGGCCCGGATTGTCTCCTCGCCGTCCGCGTAGCGGACCGTCATCTGCCCCT
This sequence comes from uncultured Acidimicrobiaceae bacterium, assembly GCA_963745175.1. GTDB lineage: Bacteria > Actinomycetota > Acidimicrobiia > Acidimicrobiales > RAAP-2 > Bog-473. Next base: position 76,164 of record CAVUWK010000010.1, on the reverse strand, counting down.
TCAGCAGGAACCCCCAATGTGGGCACGGGCAGTGCCCGCCCGGCAGGGTTTGGAGCATCGGGGCCAGGTCGGCGTCCTGTCGTATGGAGACGAAGTTGACCGTGTAGTCGGCGAGCTCGCCGCTGCAGTCGACCGCAGGGCCGAAGTCCTCCACGCGTGGTGCGGTGCTCTGGGACAGGCTGGGCATGACCTTCTCCTTGTCTTTGGTGGTTTCGTGTGACGAGTCGTCGCGAGTGGGTGTCGGGCGCCCCGGTCAGAAGCCCGCGTCGGTGCTCAGCGCCGCCCGGGCGTGCCCCACGATGGCGGGACGCGTGAACCAGGGGACCTTGTCCAGGGTGGCCGCCGCCGCGTCGACGTCGAAACCGGCACCCCGGATGCTCTCGAGCGTGGGGCGGTTGCAATCGCACCCGACCACGAAGCGGTTGACGGCGTTCATCCGGTCCTGTTGCCGGGCGATCTTCGGGTCGTCGGAGCGAACGTGCTCGAAGAAGACGAGCTGTCCACCGGGCCGGAGGACGCGGTGGATCTCCCGCAGTGCACGCGGTTGGTCGTCGACCCCGCACAGCACGAGTGTCGAGACCACGGCGTCGAACGCATCGTCGCCGAACGGCAGGTCCTCCGCCGGCGCCCGCAGCACCTGGGCGGTCGGCATCTGTTCCCGCACGTGCGCCTCCAGGCGCCGCAGCATGTGCGGATCCGGCTCGGTGATGGTCAGCGACTGCACGGCGGCGCCGTACGAGGAGAGGTTGGACCCGGTTCCGCCTCCGATCTCCAGCACGCGGCCGGAGAGAGAAGAGAGGAGTTGCTCGCGGTGGGCCCGGAGGCCCGCCTCGTCGACCTTGACCATCTGCCGGTCGTAGGTCAGTGCGAAGAATCGTTTGCGTAGGCTCACATCGCCTCCCTCGGACGGATCGACAGGTGCCACGATAAGGAGCCGCTCGGACACCGGCATGGGGCGACTGCCCCATCTTTGGCGTGTCTTCGAGTGCTCATGACCCGACGCGGCCGACCAACCTGTGCGGGGCCAGCGTCCTGCATGAGTTTCACCTGAGAGGCGGTGCCGCCCGGCAACCGGGGGATAGCGTCGTCGGCGTGAGCACCGAGCAGGTGCGAGAGCCGACGCCGATCCGCCTCGCCGAGCTCGTGGCGGCCTTGTCGTTGGGGGTCGACCTCGGCTTCGGCCAACCGATGGAGCACGTCCTGCGCCAGTGCCTGATCGCGCTGCGGATCGGGGAAGGCGTCGGGCTGAACGACGAGCAGCGCCTCGTCGTGTACTACACCGCGCTGCTCGTCAATGTCGGCTGCCACTCGGACGCACACGAGCAGGCCAAGTGGTTCGGCGACGACATCGCGCTCAAGTCGGGCAAGTACGACCACGAGCAACGCGGTGTGGCCGGCGCCGCCGCGGCCATGCGCCTCATCGGCTCGGGCAACCCTCCGCTGCACAGGTTCCGGGTCGGCCTCGAGTTCGCCGTGTCGGGTCACCGGGATCTCAACGGCATGATCGCCCGCCATTCGGCGCTGGCGCGCACGCTGGCTCGACAGCTCGGGCTGCCCGATGCGGTCCAGGAGGCGGTCGGTGCCTCGTACGAGCGCTGGGACGGCCGCGGCTGGCCGGGCGACCTGAAGGGGGCCGACGTCCCGCTGGCCGCACGGGTAGCCCAGATCGCCGAGTACGCGGAGGTGGCGCAGCGGGTAGGCGGACTCGATGCCGCCATGGAGCTCGCCCGCAAGCGGTCCGGGTCGCAGTTCGACCCGGACCTCGCCGCCCTTGTGTGCAACGAGGCGGACGTGATCTTCTCCGACCTCGAGTCGGCGCAGACATGGGATGCGGTCATCGGCGCCGAGCCCGCACTGGGTGTCAGTCTCTCGGCCGACGGCTTCGACGTGGCGCTGCGTGCCGTGGCCAACTTCGTCGACCTCAAGTCGCCGTACATGCTCGGGCACGCCGCGGCGGTGGCGCAGCTGGCGGCGGAGGCGGGCTCCCAGCTCGGTTTCGGGCAGGCCCAGGTCACGACCATGCGCCGGGCCGCTCTGGTGCACGGTCTCGGCCGCCTCGGTGTGTCCAACTCCATCTGGGACAAGCCGGGCCCTCTGGGCGCGGGGGAGTGGGAGCGGGTGCGTCTCTTCCCGTATCTGACGGGGCGCATGCTGCAGCAGTCCGCTGCTCTGGCACCGCTCGGCGCCGTCGCCGTGCAGCTGCGGGAGCGCCTCGACGGTTCGGGCTATCCACGCCAGCTGCTGGGCTCGGCCATCTCCATGCCGGGCCGGCTGCTGGGTGCGGCGGACGCCTACCAGGCGATGCGCGAGCCCCGCCCGCACCGTCCTGCGCTGGACCTGGAGGAGGCCGCGGCGCAGCTTCGATCGGAGGTGAGGGCGGGACGCCTCGATGCCGATGCCGTCGGCGCCGTGCTCGGCGCCGCCGGCCACCGGACCGGCCGCCGGCACGAGGGCCCGGCGGGGCTGACCGCCCGCGAGATCGATGTCCTCCGGCTTCTGGCGCGGGGGTCGTCGAGCAAGCAGATCGCCCGCGATTTGGTGATCTCGCCCAAGACGGCGCGCAACCACATCGAGCACATCTACGTGAAGATCGGCGCGTCGAGCCGGGTGACCGCCAGCCTCTTCGCCATGGACCATGGCCTGTTGCCTGTCACGGACGGGGTCGACACGTGAGGACCATCCTCCTCAGTCGAAGCTCTGGCGCCGGTCCCTGGCCGGCCGCGCAGCTCGGCGTGCCATGCTCTCGTCGACGTCGAGAGTGCGGAGGTCGCACGCGTGGCACCAGTGGAGTTTCGGGGAAAGATCGGCAACGACTGGCGCGACTCCGAGCCGTGGTGGCCCCCCGTGCCCACTCCGCCTGACGGCGCGCCGAACGTCGTCCTGATCGTCCTCGACGACGTGGGCTTCGCCCAGCTCGGGTGCTACGGGTCCGACATCGAGACGCCCGTGATCGACCGCCTCGCCGCCGAGGGGGTCCGGCTGACCAACTTCCACACCACCGCGCTGTGCTCGCCCACCCGGGCCTGTCTGCTCACGGGGAGGAACCATCACCGCAGCGGCATGGGCCGGGTGGCCGACCTCGCCAGCGGCTTTCCGGGGTACTGGGGCCGACCGCCCCGCGAGAACGGCTTCCTCTCGGAGATCCTGCGCACCAGCGGGTACGCCACGTACGCGGTGGGGAAGTGGCACCTCAGCCCCGAGGGCGAGACGAACATGGCCAACTCGCGGGCGACCTGGCCGCTCGGCCGCGGCTTCGACCGCTGGTACGGCTTCCACGGCGGCGAGACGCACCAGTTCGTGCCTGCGCTCTACCACGACAACCACGCCGTGCGGCCGCCGCGCTCGGTCGAGGACGGCTACCACCTCAGCGCCGACCTGGCCGACCGCGCCATCGAGTTCTTGGGGGACCTGCGCGCCGTGGACGACGAGCTGCCCTTCTTCCTCTACTTCGCCACCGGGGCCTGCCACTCGCCGCACCACGCGCCCGCCGAGTGGATCGCGCACTACCAGGGTCACTTCGCCCAGGGGTGGGACCGCTGGCGCGACGAGACCTTCGCCCGCCAGCTGGCGGCCGGCATCGTGCCCGAAGGCACCGTGCTCTCGCCCCGCCCACCCTGGGTCCCGAGCTGGGACAGCCTGGACGGCGAGGAGCGGGTGCTCGCCGAGCGCTTCATGGAGTGCTTCGCCGCCTTCCTCTCTTACACCGACCAGCAGATCGGGCGGGTGCTCGACTTCGTCGAGGAACTGGGTGACGCCGACGACACCGTCGTCATGGTGGTGTCCGACAACGGCGCCAGTTCGGAGGGCGGCAAGGACGGCACCATCAACGAGGGCCGCTTGTCCAACTTCGAGGGCGCCGGCGTCGACGAGATGTACCGGCGCATCGACGAGATCGGCGGTCCGCTGAGCCACAACAACTACCCGTGGGGTTGGACGATGGCGGGGAACACACCCTTCAAGCGCTGGAAGCGCGAGGTCCACGAGGGCGGCGTCGCCGACCCGTGCATCGTGCGCCTCCCCGCCGGCCGCGGCGGGACTGTCGGCCTGCGGCGCCAGTACGCCCACGCCGTCGACATCTTGCCCACGGTGCTCGAGCTGGCCGGCGTCGCCCCGCCGGGGGACATCGACGGGATCGAGCAGTCGCACCTCGACGGCACCAGCTTCGCCTACGTGCTCGGCGACGACGGGGAGAGCGCCCCCGGCCGTCACCACACCCAGCACTTCGAGATGCTCGGGTCCCGTGCCATCTACCACGACGGCTGGAAGGCGGTGACCTACCATCCGGTCGGCCCGATCTACGACGACGGGCTGAGCAACAGCGCCCCGTTCGACGACGACGTCTGGGAGCTCTACCACGTCGCCGAGGACGTCTCGGAGGCGCACGACCGCGCCGCCGAATTCCCCGAAAAGGTGGCGGAGCTGGTGGCCCTGTGGTGGGAGGAGGCGCGCCGCAACGACGTGCTGCCCCTGGACAACCGGGTCCTGGACATCATGGTGCACAAGCACGACCGCCGCCGGGCCCAGGACGCCTACCGCTACTTCCAGGGCGGCGCCCCGGTGCCCGAATGGGTCGCCGTCGACGTCCGCAACCGCTCGCATGCCATCGCGCTGGACGTCGACGTGCCCGACGGGGTGGTGCCCGACGGCACCCTGCTCGCCCTCGGCTGCGCGCTCGGGGGCTGGTCGCTGCACGTCCACGGGGGACGGCTGCGCTACGTGCACAACCTGCACGGCCAGCGGCTCTACGAGGTCACCGCCGACCGCGGGCTCGACGCGGGACGCCACGAGCTCGAGTTCCGCTTCGAGTAGGACACGTTGCTCGGGGGCACCGCCACGCTCCTCCAGGACGGCGAGGTCGTCGGCACGGGCACGGTCGAGCGCTTCACGCCCGTCGCCTTCAACGAGGTGATGATCGGGCTGACCTGTGGCTACGAGTGGGGTCCGTCGGTTGGCGGCGACTACGACGCGCCCTTCGCGTTCAACGGCACGATCCTGCGGGCCGAGGTATCGGCCACCGGGCCGGTGGTCCGTGATCCCGTCGCGGAGGTGGCGGCCATCCTGGCCGCCCAGTGAGAGGAGGCGGCCCTCCCCTCAGTCGAAGCTGGGGCGGCGGTCCCTGGTGCGCTTCAGCTCGAAGAAGCCCTCGGTCCCGGTGAACAGCAGCACGCCGTCCCACAGCCGGCCGGCCGCCTCGCCCTTGGGCGCCGGCGTGACCACCGGGCCGAAGATGGCGCTGCCGTTGTAGTGGATCACCGGCGTGCCCACCTCGTTGCCCACGGGATCCATGCCGGCGCGGTGGGAGGCCTCGAGCGCGGCGTCGAACTCGTCGGAGGTGGCCGCCTCGGCCAGTGAGGCCGGGAGACCCAGCTCGGCGAGCGCCTCGGCATGACGACCTCGGCCTCACCCTCGGCCCGTCCCCGCTGCTCGAGGTGGATGCGGTTCCCGAGCGCCGTGTAGAGCGGGAGGAGGATCTCGCGGCCCTTCATCTGCTCCGCCGCGATGCACACGCGCACCGGGCCCTTGGCCCGCGCCATGCGCGCCTTGTACTCCTCCGAGAGCTCGGCCCGCCCGGCGTTGAGGATGGCCAGCGACATCACGTGCCACTCGGTGTGGATGTCGCGCACCTGCTCGACCTCGAGCATCCAGCGCGAGGTGATCCAGGCCCAGGGGCACAGGGGGTCGAACCAGAAGTCTGCCGTGTCGGTCATGGGATGCCTCCGTCGACGCGCAGGATGGCGCCCGTCGTGTACGACGAGGCGTCGGTGGCGAAGTACAGCGCGGCGCCGACGATCTCGTCGGGCTCGCCGGCCCGCCGCAGCGCGTGGTGCGGCATGCCGCCCCGAGGATGGCGGGGTCCCAGGCCTTCGAGATGTCGGTGAGGAACGGGCCCGCCATGATGCAGTTGACCCGCACCGTCGGCCCGAAGGCCTTGGCGAAGCCCTCGGTCAGCGTGTTCAAGCCCGACTTGGCCGCGTCGTAGGGCAGCATGTCCGGGGCCGGGCGGAGCGAACCGGTGCTCGAGACGTTGATGATGGATCCACCATACGGGCCGGCCGCCATCCTCGTGCCGACGAGCGCGGTGAGCCGGAACGGGCCCTTCAGGTTGACCCCGAGCACCTTGTCCCACAGCTCCTCGCTCACCGCGGTGAGGTCGGGGTAGAGCGGCGACATGCCGGCGTTGTTGACCAGCACGTCGACCCGGCCGAACGCGGCGTAGGCCTGCTCCACCAGGCCGTCGAGCTCGTCCCAGTGCCCGACGTGGCAGGCCACGGGCAGGGCGCGGCGGCCCTTCGCCTCGACCTCGGCCGCCACGGCCCGGCAGGACTCGATCTTGCGGCTGGCGACGATGACGTCGGCTCCGGCGTCGGCGAAGGCCAGCACCATGGAGCGCCCCAGTCCCCGGCTGCCGCCGGTGACCAGCGCGACCTTGCCGGCCAGCGGGCCGTCGGTCACCGCACGAGCTCCGCCACGGCGTGGGTGACGGCCTTGGCCATCGGGATGTGGAGGGACTCGTTCGGGCCGTGGGCGTTGGAGTGCGGTCCGAGGACGCCGGTGGCCACGAACTGCGTGCCGGGGAACCCCTTCTGCAGGTCGGCCAGGAACGGGATGGAGCCGCCCTCGCCCACCAGGCCGTGCTCGTGCCCGAAGCGCTCCTTCGACACCGCGGCCAGCGTGGCCGCCATGCCGGGATCGAGCGGCGGGGCGACCCACCCCTGGGCGGCCGCCTCCAGGTCGATGGTGACGTGCGCCCCCTCGTCGGTGCGGATGGCCGAGATCAGGGCGTCGGTCGCCACCTGCGCGTCCACGTCGGGCGGCAGGCGCAGCGAGAACTTCAGCGTCGTCGAGGGCCGCAGCACGTTGCCGCCGTCGCGCGGCTTGGGCAGCCCGTCGGCGCCGGTGACCTCGAGGGCGGCACCCCACGTGCGCGCCACGAGGCGGTCCACCGGGTCCGGGGCCAACAGGTGCAGGCCGTCGACGATCGGCGCCGCGCTGTCGGGGAACTCGGCCGCCACCGACTCGAGGTTGTGCCGGTGCGCCTCGGGGATCCCCGCCCCCACGAGCTCGGGCAGGAGGATGCGGCCGGTCGCCTCGTCCTCGATCCCCGAGAGGATGCGGCGCAGGATCCGGAACGACGACGGCACGACGCCGCCGCCCTGGCCGCTGTGGATGCCCTCGGTCAGCACGTCGACCCGCACGGTGGCCACGAGGTTGCCCCGCAGCGACGTGGTCAGCCAGAGGCGGTCGTAGCTCAGCCCGCCCGAGTCGAGGCAGATGACGAGGCGCGGCGTCCCGATGCGCGCCGTGAGGTTGTCGAGGTAGGCCGCCAGGTCGGGGCTGCCGCTCTCCTCGCTCGCCTCGATGAGGATGAGGACGCGGCCGCGGCCGCCGCCCGCCGCCAACAGACCCGTCACGGCGGCGAACGTCGAGTAGCCGTCGTCCGCCGTCCCCCGGCCGTAGAGGAGGTCGCCCTCGCGCACCGGCTCGTACGGCCCGAGCCCGCTGCGCCATTCGCCGAGCGGCGGCTGCTTGTCCATGTGGCCGTAGATGACGATCGGGTCGCCCGCGCCGCCGTTGTCGATCAGCAGCACCGGGGTGCGCCCGGGGAGCTGGATGATCTCGGCGCCCAACGCGGCGTCCTGGTCGCGCACCCATCGCGGCCAGGAGCTCGGCTGCCGCGGCGATGGCGCCCCGCTCGGCCCAGTCGGGGTCGAAGGCGGGGGAGAGGCAGGGGATGCGGGTGTACTCGCTGAGGGCGGGGAGGATCGTCTCCTCCCAGGCGGCGTCGATCACGGGTGGATCACGCACCCGGGCGATCTCGGCCAGCCGGTCCAGGGTCTTGGACATGGCCGCGGCCGTCTGCTGGCCGACTCTGTGGTGCTTCAGCAGGAACGCCTGCTTGTCCTGGGTGATGTCCCAGGTCTCGGTCACCATCGTGCCGCCGTCGACCGGCTCGAGCTCGTAGCGCCAGATGCGCCCGCCGAGGAAGCGGCCCAGCGGTCCGGCCAGCACGGTCTGCCAGGCGATGCGGCGGTCCGGCTCGAACTCGATCACCGTGTTGGACATGGAGTACGGCACGCCCATCTTCATGGACATGCCGAAGGTCGAGCCCAGCGTCAGCTGGCGGGACGCGCCGTCCTTGGCCCGGACCAACTGGCCCGAGCCGTCGATCTCGGGGTGGCGCGTGGCGTCGGCCACCACGGCGAAGAGGGCGGCGGCCGGTGCGTCGATGACCCGGTCCACGCTGACGACGGTGTGCGCTGTGCCCTCACCATGGTGTGTGTGACCTCCGATTCGTCGCGCCCAGCTGTGGAGATTAGATCGCGTGCGCGACCAGGTCGCCCAGCTGCACCCACTCGAGGCTGGCGGCATGGGTCGAGGCCAGCACGACCGGCGGCGCCATCCCCGCCTCGAAAGCCTCCTGCCAGCGCGCCGCGCACAGGCACCACTGGTCGCCCGGCTGCAGCCCGGCGAAGCCGAACTCGGGGTGCGGTGTCGACAGGTCGTTGCCGACCGAGGCCGAGAACGCCAGGAACTCAGCCGTGACCCGGGTGCAGACGGTGTGGACGCCGACGTCCTCTGCGCCCGTGTTGCAGCAGCCGTCCCGGTAGAAGCCGGTCAGCGGGTCGAAGTTGCAGGGCTCGAGGTCTTCGCCGAGGACGTTCTGTGCCATGGCCCATTTGAGCACGACCCCCGTCATCTTCCCCAACCGGCCGCTGTCCGGAGCGACCGGCCTCAGGCCAGGGGTTCGCCCTCGTAGCGGTCGACCCAGGCGAAGGAGCTGACCGGAGCACGCTTCAACCGGCGTGGGACCGCCACCGGGCGTCCGAGCACGACAAGGGACGCCAGGGCCACCGTGTCGGGGATGCCGAACAGCGCGCGCACGTCGTCCTCGCGCCGCACCGGCATCGTCGTCATCACCCCGCCGAGGCCCTCGGTGCGCGCCGCGAGCAGCAGGCTCCAGACGAACGGGTAGATGGAGGCGCCGCCGGCCAGGGTGTAGCGGGGCAGGTCGCGGTCGACCGCCGCGAGCGCGGACAGGTCGGCCAGGACGAGCAGGAGGGCGGGAGCGCTATCGAGGGTCTCGGCGAAGCCGGGTGCCGCCACGGCGGCGTCGGCGAATTGCCGGGCGTTGGCGACGGCCGCCGCCTCGGCGGCGCGGTCGGTGACCGGCGCCCAGGGCACCAGCCCGGCCGACATCATGGCCAGGTACTCGTACCAACCGGTCAAGTAGAGGTCGCGCAGCGCCGTGCGGGCGGCGGGGTCCTTGACCACGATGACGCGCCAGCCCTGGCGGTTGCCGCCGCTCGGCGCGAAGCGGGCCGTGTCGAGGAGGCGGCCCAGCACGTCGTCGCCCACCGCCTCCGGGTGGAATTGGCGGGCCGCACCGGTGCTGCGCAGGGTGTCCACGAGGTCGAGGTCCACGAGTTGCCCACGGTAGCGGCCGGTGGGTAAGGGTGGGGATGTGCAGTCGCTCTCCCGTTGGCCGCTCGTCGTGGCCCCCATGGCGGGCGGACCCTCCACGGTCGAGCTCGTGGTCGCGACGGCGGGCGCGGGAGCGCTGGGCTTCCTGGCCGGCGGCTACAAGACGGCGGCCGGCCTGGCGGACGAGATGGCGGCGGTGGCGGGCGCGGGCGTCGGCGCGTTCGGCGTCAACCTGTTCGTCCCGGGCGGACCGACGGCCGATCCCGACGGTCTGGCGTGGTACCTCGCCGGGCTGGCCTCCGATGCCGACTCCCTCGGGCTGACGCTGGGTACGGCCGCATGGGACGACGACGATTACGCCGACAAGGTCGACGTCGTGCGGGCCGCGGCGCCGGCCGCGGTGAGCTTCACCTTCGGCATCCCCGGCGCGGGCGTCGTCCGGTCGCTGCAGGCGGCGGGCTCCGCCGTCCTCGTCACCGTGACCACACCCGAAGAGGCGGTGCGGGCGTTGCGGGCCGGGCCGGACGCACTGTGCCTGCAAGGTGCCGAGGCCGGCGCCCACCGGGGCAGCCTGGCCAACGACGACCGCCCAGACGAGGACCGGCCCCTCCGGGCGCTCCTCGCCGCGGTGCGCCGGCGCACCCTCGTCCCCCTGGTGGCGGCCGGCGGGGTGGGCGGGCCACAGGACGTGGTCGACCTGCTGGCCCGGGGCGCCGACCTGGTCCAGGCCGGGACGGCGTTCCTGCGCTGTCCCGAGAGTGGCGCACCGGCGGCACTGAAGGACGCCCTCGCCGACCCCGCGTTCGGCGCGACCGCTGTCACCCGTGCCTTCAGCGGCCGGCGGGCCCGCGCGCTCGTCAACGCCATGGTGCGGGACCACCCCGGCGCGCCGGCCGCCTACCCCGAGATCAACAACGCCACCCGGCCGCTGCGCGCCGCGGCGGCCCGGGCCGGCGACCCCCAGCACATGAGCCTGTACGCGGGGACGGCGTTCCGCCGGGCCGAGGCCAGCCCGGCGGCGGAGGTCGTCGAGCGACTGGTGTCAGGATTGCGCCGGTGAGCAGCGGACGCCAGACCAAGACGATCGAGTTCATACCGCCCGACGAGACCGGCGTGGCGGACGCGCTGCGCATGCTGCGTGACGCCGGCAGCGGGTGGGTCAACCTGATGCCGGGGATCGACGAGGACGCGGCCGACATCCACCCGCGGGCCGGGCTCTTCGCCTTCTTCGGCAACAACGCGGCGCCCGTCACCATGACGACCGTGATGCCGCCCAAGAGGGATCGGCACGACATCGAGGGGGTGACGGTCGGCCTGATGCATCCGACCGGGGGGAAGGCGGTGGCACGCCTGGCCGAGGCCGGCGTGACCCTGCCCGACGGTTGGGTGGTGCGCCAGGACCACGCCCGGCGGGGCCTGCTCGTCCGGACACCGGTGTCCGTCACCGAGGCCGACGTCATCGACTGGTCCGTGCGTGCCGGCACCGCCCTCTGTCGGGCCGAGATGACGGGACGCTGGCAGGCCGTGGTCTACCTTCCGTAGGTGGCCACCGGGGCGAGGCGCGACGACGCGACACTCGCGGCGGGGCTCGGCCGCTGGGTCGAGGCCCACCCCGAGCTCGTCCGGGACCTGGCGGGCGGAGATGGCGGGAGCGGCGCGTCGCCGGGCGTCACCGCGCTCTCGCATGCGCAGGGTGGCATGGCCAACGAGACGGTTCTCGTCGACCTCGGCCCCTCGCACCCGGGCATGGTGGTGCGGCTGCCGCCGCTGGAAGCGACGTTCCCCGACTACGACCTGGCCCCACAGGGCCTGGTGCAGAACGCCGTCGCCGCGTCCGGCGTGCCCGCACCGGCGCCGTCGATCATGGTGACCGACCCGGCATGGATCGGCTCGCCCTTCCTGGTCATGCCCCGCCTCGCCGGGGACATCCCGGGCCCGGCGCCCTTCTTCGATCCGTACGTGCGCGACGCGGGGCCCGCACTGCAGCGCGTCATGGACGATCAGCTCATCGACACGATCGCCGCCGTGCACGCCGTCGACTGGGAGGCGCACGGTCTGGGGGAGGTGCTGCCCGGGGTGCGGCTGCAGGACGCGCTGGAGCGCTGGGCCGCCTACGTGGCGTGGTCCTCGGACGGCGACCCGTTGCCGGCGCTGCTCCAGGCGCTGGACTGGTGCGGCCGCCACATGCCGCCTGAGCGGGAGGCGGTCCTGCTGTGGGGCGACGTGCGCCTGGGCAACCTCGTGTTCGACGACGAGCGCCGGGTCACTGCGGTGCTCGACTGGGACCTGGCCTGCATCGGGCCGCGGGAGATGGATCTTGGCTGGCACTTCGGTCTCGAGTTCATGATGGAGGCCCTGTTCGGTGGGCGCCTGCCCGGCCTGCCCGGCACGGCCGAGGCGCTCGAGCGCTACGAGCGCCGGAGCAGGTACGAGGCGAGGGACCTGGCCTGGCACGAGGTGTTCGCGCTGGCCCGGGCCCTGGCCATCAACGACCGCCACCAGCGCATCACCGGCGAGCAACATCGGCGGGAGAACCCGATGGGGGACCTCCTCCTGGCGCGACTCGAGGCGGCTTCGTCGGAGGTCGGATGATGTGTCCCGCCGATTCGGGCCCGGCGGTCGCGACGCGGCGGGTCAAAGATCGGGATCGAGAAGCGAGAAGCCCATGACCCCGGCCTTGGCCACGTCGTAGCAGAGGGTGTCGTAGGGCTCGACCAGGCCGTAGGTGACCTCGCCGTCGCAGGTGACGCGGCAGTGGTGCTGGTCCTGCCCGGCCAGTCGGCGGCGCACGTCGGGGTCGTTCACGTCGAAGGTCTCGCCGTGCACCACGACCTGATCGCCCGCGGCGACCGGCATGCCGTGCCACAGGTCGCCGTCGGGCGTGCCGCCGTTCGGACCGCCGTACATGCCGCAGCGGAGGAAGGCGATCTGATTGCCGAGCCGTTCGAACGACATGGTCTTGACGGACCCGTCGGAGAACACGAGGTCGACCTCGCCGCTCTGCAGCAGGTTGGTGTCGGGTTCGAAGCGCATGCGGTGCACGCGTTTGGTCAGCGTCGCGCTGCGCTTGCGCGGGTCGCCGAGGTTGTAGAGCACATGGTCGCCCCAGATGCCGAAGTCCGCGAACTCGACCCACTCGCCGCTGTGCGGATGCTGCATCCCCATGTAGCGGCCCGGCCCCCCGACGCCGTCGCGCGTCCCCCAGTGGTGGTCGCGCGTGCCGAGGTGGGTGGCCGGCGTGAGCTCGAAGCGCTCGCCGTGGGCCTCGACCCAGCCCTCCTGGCGTCCGAAGCCGTCGTAGCCGGCGACCGGGCTGACGGCGCGCCCGCCCACGATGATGCCGGCGCCCAATTGCCGGAAGACGGGGCGCTTCGTATCGAGCCAGGTGATGTCGAAGGCGATGTCGTGCTCCGTGGGATCGAGCGTGAGCCGCCACTGCCGGAAGGGCTCCACCACCTCGAAGTGGAAGGGGCCGAACGTCATGTCCATGCGGTCGGTGGGGCATTTCTTGTGGGCCCGCACCGTGGTGTGGCGTCCGCGCACGTTGACGATGGCGTAGGCCTCAGCCGTGCCGAGGTTGGGGTAGAAGGCGAGCCCGATCACCACGAGAAGGTCGCCCACCCTGTCCTGGCAGGTGAACCAGACGCGCTCGTAGGCCTGCGCGTCGGGCGTCCACATGACGCGCACCGGGTAGGGCGCGTTGTGGACGAGGAACTCGTCGATGCCGGCGAGGGGAGCATGCTCGTCGGAAGCGGGGAAGGGGGACGCGCCGGCGGTCGGTGCGCCGCCGGGCGGCGCGCCCCAGGGCTCTGGCGGCGGTGTCACGGCCCACGCGAGGTGGAGCCAAGGGGCAGTCCCGTATGGGGCGAGACCACCGTGATCCGCCTGTCGGCAGCCCAGCGGCCGCCGAGGGAGAGGCTGTCGTACTCCGTGCGCACCGTCGGTGACAGTACGCTCGGACGGTGCCCGGCGACCAGCGGGACCAGATCGACCCGCGGGACGCCGCCTTCTTCGTCCGGGACGACTACTACGACGTGCTGGCCGGGCTGCGCGCCGAGGATCCCGTGCACGAGTGCGCCCCGGGCTTCTGGGCCATCAGCCGCTACGAGGACATCCGCAATCTCAGCCGCGACCCGGCGCACTTCTGCTCGGGGCAGGGCGCACTGGTCAACGACCCCATGCGTTCGGGCGACGTGTCGATGCCGTCCCGCTCCATCCTCCACATGGACCCTCCTGAGCACGCCGCCTTCCGGGGCCTCGTTAACCGGCGCTTCACGCCCCGGGCGATGTCGGGCCTGGCCGGGTCGATACGCCAGAGCGCCTCGACGCTGCTCGACGCCGTCGAGGCCCGTGACGAGATCGACTTCGTCGGCGAGCTCGCGGCACCGTTCCCGCTGGCCGTGATCGCGGAGCTGCTGGGGATCGACGAGTCGGACCGGGAGGACTTCCGCGGCTGGTCCGACGCGGCCATCGAGTCGCCGGACCTCCCGCCCGACGAGACGATGGCGGCGCTCGGCGAGCTCTCCGGGTTCATCGTCGAGCACATCCGCTCCAAGCGCGACCAGCCGGGGGAGGACCTTGTCTCGCTGCTCGTGGGCAGCGAGGTCGGGGGATGCCCGCTGAGCAAGGAGGAGCTGTTCATGTTCCTCCTCACCCTGTTGGTGGCCGGAAACGAGACCACCCGCACGCTCCTGTCCGGCGCGGCGCTCGTGTTGCACGAGCATCCGGACCAGCGCGCCGCTCTGGTTTCCGACCGGTCGTTGGTGCCGGGGGGCGTGGAGGAGTGCCTGCGCTGGGTCACGCCGGTCCACGCGTTCTGCCGCACCGCCACCGAGGACACCGTCGTCGGGGGCACCCGCGTCGCACGGGGGGACTACCTCTGCCTGCTCTACGCGTCGGGGAACCGCGACGAGAGCATCTTCGGGGAGGACGCGGCGCGTTTCGACGTGCGGCGCCCGGCCAATCCCGTGCATCTCGCCTTCGGCTTCGGCGAGCACGTGTGCCTCGGGGCGAGCCTGGCCCGCCTCGAGGCACGGATCTTCGTGGAGGAGCTGCTGGGGCGATTCCCGCTCTACCAGGTCACCGGGCCCGCCGAACGGGTGCTGTCGACCACGGTCGCCGGGATCAGGTCGCTGCCGCTGGTCCTGGCACCGGCGGGCTGAGCGCCGACGCACCCTGCAGCACGGCCTCACGGAGCTCTCCGAGCAGCAACTCGACGGCGGCGGCGTCGGCGCTCAGCCTCATCCGACCCCCCTGGCGCTCCGATCGGACCAGCCCGCTCTCCCGCAGCACCTTCACGTGCATGCTGACGGTGGGCTGGGCCAGCCGGAAGAGCACGGCCAGCTCCCCCACGGAGCTCGGCGCCGTCGCCAGCGAGTGCAACAGGGCGAGACGGGTGGGATCGGCCACGGCCTTGAGGCGCCGGGCCACCGATTCGGTCTGCGCCCGCGCCACGACGTCGCCCTGGCCCACGCCCGTTCCCATGACGACCACGTCGGAGAACTCCAGGTACATGCTCGAACCGAAGAACAGGCAGGGGACGAACAGGAGCGGCTTCCCGGCCTCGAGGTCGGCGAGGATCTCGGGCATCCGCTCGATGAGGATGTCACACCCCGGCGTTATCAATATCTCCAGTGATTGCCCGCGTTCGTACTGTGCGACCAGATGGCGCCCGGCTTCCTCGATGATCGGCAGCGCCTGTTGCCACGTGTCGTCGACGGGCGCCCAGACCTCCGCGAGGAGTTCCAGGTACGTCCGCAGGAGGTCCGGGGACGAACGGAGCTTGCTGAAGCGTTCGAGGTACACCGCGCGGTCCTCGGCACTCTCCGAGGGCATCTCCAGGTCGAGCGGAATGGTGGCGACCCCCGACCCGATCGCCGCCCACAGGGACTCGGGGTCGGTCTCGCCCAGCGCTCCGCCGTGGTGCGCCAGCACCTGCATCTCGGCGAAGCAGGTTCGGTCCGACCCGTCGTTCCAGAAGTTGCGCACCCGGGCGGCGAGGTCCTCGCGGCCCTTGAACATCTCGGCCAGCTTCGGGTACCGGGCCTGCATCGACGGCTGGGACGCCACGAACAGGAGCCAGGACAGGTCACTTGCCAGCGATGGCGCGGCGGTCACCGACTTCTTGACGGGGCGAACGGCTTCATCAACGAACATAGGCATACGGCTATATTAGGATATTGTTGAATCAATGTCAAACATGCGGTAAGATACCTACGTGTTGAGCGGGAGTTGTGATCACGGGACAAACATCCGGGACGAGGTGAGCTGATGATCCAGACGAAGGCAGTGCAGTCGCAGGCTGAAGCCCACCGGCAGGATCTGCTGCGGTCGGCGGGTCCGCGGCGTGCAGCCCGCGGTGATGTCGTGGCGAGTGACGTCCCGGCGACGCAGCGTTCGGCCCCCGGACTCCCGGTGTCCGGTGGCCGAACCGTGCGCCGGGCAGTGGCACCGCGTGTCGGAGCCTGGTTGATCGAGTTCGGGACGAAGCTCGGAGGAGCGACGATCCGCACGTCTTGAGCCCGGCCGTGGTCGGCCGCCGCGCCATCCGGCCGACCGGCCGGGCTCGGGCGCCCGGGATGGGCAAGAGTTGACCATGCCGCCGGCGCGCAACGTCCTCTTCATCACGCTCGACCAGTGGCGCGGCGACTGCCTGTCGGCCCTCGGCCACCCGGTGCTCGAGACCCCCACCCTGGACGCCTTGGCCGGCCGGGGTGTGCTGTTCGCCAATCACTGGGCCAACGCGGCGCCCTGCGGGCCCTCACGCGCCTGCCTCTACACGGGCACGTACCAGCACCGGAACCGCTCCATCCTCAACGGCACCCCGCTGGATGCCCGGTTCACCAACGTGGCGCTGCTGGCCAGGGAGGTGGGCTACGACCCGGTGCTCTTCGGCTACACGGATTCCTCCATCGATCCGCGCACCGTGCCGCCCGGCGACCCGAGGTTGTTCAGCTACGAGGGCGTGCTGCCGGGATTTCGCGCGCTGATCGAGGACCCGTGGGAGCAGGGCAGCCCGGCGTGGGGCCGCTGGCTCGCCACGCAGGGGTTCGACGTCCCCGCCGACCCGCACGAGCTGTACGAGCCGATCGAGGGTTTCCCCGGGACCGATGCGCACGGGTCGACGTGGGCGCCGGCCCGCTTCCCGGTCGAGCTGTCCCAGACCACCTTCGTGCGTCAGGCCGTGGTCGAGTGGCTGGAGCAGAACGGCGACGCGCCGTTCTTCGTCCACGCCTCCTTCATCCGGCCGCACCCGCCGCGCCGGAACCCGATCGGCTATCACGATCTGTATCCGGACGAGGCCGTTGGCCGGTTCGTCGGGTGCGCGACACGCGAGGAGGAGGGGGCGATCCACCCCTTGGGTGCCTTCGCGACGGCGATTCCCGGGGTCGGGGCGCCCCGGGACGAGCGGGAGCGCCGCCAGGTGCGGGCGACGTATTACGGGGCCCAGCGCGAGGTGGACGACGGCTTGGCACCCCTCTTCGAGTACCTCGTCGGCAGCGGGCTGGCCGAGTCCACCCTGGTCGTCCTCACCAGCGATCACGGGGAGATGGGCGGCGACCACTGGCTGCTCGAGAAGCTCGGCTTCTGGGACGAGAGCTATCACGTCCCGCTGATCGTGGTGGACCCGCGCGCCGAGGCCGACGCGGCGCGAGGGACCATCGTCGACGCGGTGACCGAATCCGTCGACGTGCTGCCGACGATCTGTGACTTCATCGGTGCAGAGGTGCCTCTGCAGGCCGACGGCTGGTCGCTCCATCCGTTCCTGCGCGGCGAGCCGGTCCCCGAACACTGGCGCGACACCGCCCACTTCGAGTGGAGCTTCTCGGACCCGGCGAAGCTGCTGGCCGAAAGATCGTTCGGGATCCCGATGAGTCATTGTGCGCTGGCGGCGTCCCGCGGGCCACGGCACAAGTACGTCCAGTTCGCCGCGGACGCCGCAGTGTTCCCCCCCTTGCTGTTCGACCTCTCCTCGGACCCGGAGCAGACGCACAACCTGTTGCGGGAGGGGAGTGCGGGGGTGGGCGACGCCGCCTGGGCGGCGACCCAGGAGCTGCTCCAGTGGCAGATGCGCTCGGCGGATCGGACGCTGAGCGGCAGCTTCCTCGACCCCGAGCGCGGACTGGTCGAGGCCCGGGACACCTGGCGTTAGCGAGGGACGTCGGGGGAGTTGTGGAATGCTGACGCCTGCTCGTCACGAGGAGGCTGGGCGCGGTGCCGGACATGAAGGGGAAGACCGTCGTCGTCACCGGCGGCAATTCGGGGATCGGGTTCGAGACGGCCGCCGCGTTGGCGGCGATGGGAGCCCGGGTCCTGGTCACGGCCCGCAACGCCGACAAGGGCAGGGCCGCAGTCTCGGCGATCGCCCAGCGGACCGGGCCTGAAGCTCAGGTCCAGCTCGTCGTCTTCGACCTGGCCGACTTGGCCTCCGTCCGGCAGGGCGCGGCGGAGATCCTTGAACAGGCGCCCCGCCTCGACGTGCTCGTCAACAACGCGGGCTTGGTGCTCACCGAGCGGGCGGAGACGGTGGACGGCTACGAGGCGACGTTCGCCACGAACCATCTCGGTCCGTTCCTCCTGACCAACCTCTTATCGGATCGAATCATCGCGTCGGCACCGGCGCGCATCGTCAACGTGGCGTCGACGGCCCACAACGCGGCGCGCCAGGGAATGCCGTTCGACGATCTGCAGTCCGAGAAGCGCTACCGGGGTATGCGGGTGTACGGGCAGTCGAAGCTGGCCAACATCTTGTTCACGCTGGAGCTGGCCCGGCGCCTGGAGGGCAGGGGCGTCACGGCGAACTCCCTCCACCCCGGCACGGTGCGCACCGGCTACGGCGGCGACGGGGATGCCAGGGGACTCCTCGGCTTCGGCATCAAGCTCGCGAGCCCCTTCTTCCTCTCGCCGGCCAAGGGGGCCCTGACCTCTGTGTACCTGGCCTCGTCCCCTGACGTGGAGGGGGTGAGCGGTCGGTATTTCGTCAAATGCAAGCCGAAGCAGCCCAAACGCTGGGCGCAGGACCCCGAGGCGGCGCGTCGGCTGTGGCAGGCGAGCGAGGAGCTGGTCGGCCTGGCGCCGGCCGACGCGGTCTGAGCGGTGCGCGTGTTGGTGACGGGTGCGGCCCGCGCCATCGGGCGCGCCACGGTCGAGGTGCTGACCGGACGAGGCCACCATGTGGTGGCGACGGCCCGGAACCCGGCTCTCCTCGAGGGGTTGCCGGCGGCGCAGATCCTGCCGCTCGACGTCAGTGACGAGGCATCGGTGCGGGCGGCCGTGGCGGCGGCCGGCGAGCTCGACGCGGTGGTCAACAACGCCGGCGTGCCCGGCTCCGGTCCACTGGAGACCTACCCGCTCGACTCCTTCAACCACGTGCTGGCGGTGAACACCGTGGGCCCCTTGCGCATGGCGCAGGCGGTGGTGCCCCGCTGGCGCGAGCGGGGCAGCGGCGTGCTGGTCAACGTCAGCTCGGTGCAGGGCAGGATCGGGACGCCCCTCGAAGGCCCGTATGCCGCTTCGAAGCACGCGCTCGAGGCTCTCTCGGAGTCGCTCTACTTCGAGCTCGGGCACTTCGGGATCCGGGTCGTGATCATCGAGCCCGGGTACATCGCTCCGGGGATGAAACACGACGACGACCACCCCGGTCCGCCGGTCTACGCCGACCTCCATGCCCAGTGGGGCGGGACGGTGGCCACCTTGACCGGAGCCGGCGGCCGGCCGGGACCCGAGCTGGTAGGCGCCGCCGTGGCCGACGCCATCGAGGACCCGGCGACACCGCTGCGGGTCGAAGTGGGCCAGGATGCCGTCATGGTGTTGCGGCTGCGGCGGACGCTCGGTGATGCCGAGTTCGAGGCAACGATGCGCGAGGCGCTGGGTCTCACGTGGTGAGGGAAGGAGCAGCGTGGAGAAGCTGATCTACCTGGCCTGGCTCGGTGAGGCGAGCACCCGGGCAGAGGTGGCCGAGGTCATGCTCGGTCGGGTGGGGGAGGAGCTCCTGGCTCTCGACCCCGTGGGCCTCACCATCGACGTCTGGGACCCCGAGAGTGACATCCCGGCGCCCGTGCCCACGCCCGCGGGCGAGACGCCCCTGCACGGTCTGGTCTCGCTGTGGGTGGACACGATCGAGCAGCGGGAGGCCTTCGAGGACGTGCTCGCGGCGGCCGTCCCTCGCCTGGCCGGCTATTCGGTGGTCGAATCCCTCTACCGGGACTACGGGGGCAACCGATGGTCGGCGCCACGAGCGTGGCCCGACGGGGAGCGCTCACCGGGCGTGCTGACGGTGGCGCTCCTGCAGCAGCACCCCGAGCAGAGCTTCGCCGAGTGGATCACACGCTGGCACACCCGGATCTCTCCGATCACCGAGACCATCCAGCCCCGCACCCGCTACGTCCGCAACGCGGTGTTCCGGCCGATCACCGAGGGAGCGCCTCCGGTGGCCGGGATCGTGGAGGAGGCATGGCCCTCCCTCGAGCACGTCACCGATCCGATGCTGTTCTACTGCGCGGACGGCGACCCGGAGCGCATGAATGCGCACATCACGCAGATGATCGAGGAGATCAACGCGTTCGTCGACCTGAGCACCTTGCGCAGTGTCACCATGAGCGAATGGATACTGAAGTCATGACCCAGAAGTGGAGCCGGGACGAGCTGGAGCGGGCGCACCAGCACTACATGGAGACCGCAGGCCGGTGCGCGGCGAGCGGCGAGTGGCGTGACTGGGCCGACCTCTTCACGGAGGATGCCGTGTATCTCGAGCACGTGTTCGGCACCTTCCACGGCCCGGACGAGATCTACCGATGGATCGCCCCGCTCATGGCGGAGTGGCCGAATCGTGACATGAACTCGTTCCCGCACTCGTGGTGCGTGTGCGACGAGGAACGCGGCTGGTGGGTGTGCCGCATTGAGAACCGGATGAAGGATCCCGGCGACGGGTCCGTCCACCAGGCGCACAACATCACGGTGCTGCACTACGCCGGGGACATGAAGTTCTCCTACGAGGAGGACGCGTACAACCCGGCCGCCTTCGGACCGATGATCAAGGCCTGGACCGAGGTGTACACCGCCAACGGCGGCAGCCCGGGATGACCGGCTGATGGCGGACCGCTCCCTGGCGGACGCGCAGGAGCTGGCGTTCCTCACCGCACTCCCGCCCCGGACAGCCAAGTTGGCCACCGTGCGCGCCGACGGGCGGCCGCATCTGGCCCCGGTCTGGTTCGACGTCGACAGCGACCGCACACTGGTCTTCAATACGGGTGCCTCGACCGTGAAGGGTCAGAACCTGCGCAGGGATCCGCGGGCGGCCATCTGCGTGGACGACGATCGAACCTTCAGCTTCGTGGTGGTGGAGGGTCTGGCCGAGATCAGCGACGACCTCGACGAGGTTCGCCGTTGGGCGACGCGGCTCGGCGGGCGCTACATGGGCGCGGAGCGGGCCGAGGAGTACGGGGCCCGCAACGGGGTGGCGGGCGAGCTGGTGGTGCGCCTCCGGCCCGAGCGGATCGTGTCGGCGTTCAACACGGCTGACTGAAGCCGGCGGGCGCAGCCGATGGTGGGGGTCGCCGGCCCCTTCCCCGGCAGCCTCAGGTCGTGGCGCCGGCGCCCGTGCCGGCCAGCACACCCGGCGTCAGGCGGGGCAAGTGGGCACGGCGCGCGGGGACGAACTGGGCCAGCGGCGTGATGGCCACGGCCAGCAGCATCGCCACCAGCAGCAGGTCCGTCAGCACGAAGGTATGCAGGAGGCGCATGTAGATGCCATGGACCGCGGTCATGCCGGCGAAGGCCCAGAACGTGCTGATCACGATGAGCGCGGCGCGAAGACGGCCGCGGGCCGCGGGGGCCACCAAGATCACACCCCACGTCACATACCAGGCCCAGACGATCGGCCCGAGCAAGGCCAGCACCAGAAGGGTCAGACCCAGGCAGCGGACGACGCCGTCCTGAGGCGAGCGGAGCAGCAGCCGGTACCCGACGTAGACCGCGATGAGCAGCCCGAGCACGCTGAAAACGGGTCGGACCATCATGGTCGAGATCGGGAATTGGAAGATGTGGCTGACGATGGAGACCGACCGTGCCACGACGTTGACCGGGGTCACCCCCGTGAACGCCGCGTCGGCGGTCGTGGTGGCGCGGATCCAGCCCCAACCGGTGCCGGAGATGACTGCCACCGTCTCCATGGTGGCCAACGCAATCAGCCCGGCCCCTGCGGTGTGTCCGATCCGACGCCGGATGGACGCCTCTTTTCCTGCCCAGACCCAGCCGAGGAAGAGGACGCCGAGGAGCGCGGGGGACTTCACTCCGGCCGCAAGGGCACAGAGGATCACCCCGGGTACCGTGCCGAAACGTCTGGCCACGGCCAGACCGGCCACGAGCAGCCCGATCATCAACGCGTCGTTGTGGGCACCCCCGACCAACGACAACAGCACCAGGGGTGAGCCCACCCCGATCAGGATGGCATGGGCCGGGTCGTGTTTGAGCGCCCGGGCGAGGGTCGGCGTCGCCGCCACGACCATGGCGAGACCGGCGACCTCGAGCAGCCGGAGCAGAACGAGGTCGGGAAGGATTTGGTGGCCGGCGACCTGGTCGACCAGGCCGTCCGCACTCAAGAAGGTCGGACCGTAGGGCGATGCGGTGCCGGACCACACCGTGTCGGCCAATTGGTTGAACGGCGTCGCCCCGAGCACCTCAGGACCGTAGGAGTAGGGGTTGATGTGGTGGCTCACCATCTCGCCCTGCGCTGCGTACGTGTAGACGTCCCGACTGAAGAGCGGTGGCGCAAGGAGCAGCGGTATCGCCCAGATCGTCACCACGAGGACGACGCGCTTCACCGGGAAGCCGGGGTGCGTGTTCAGGTGGCGCAGGAATCCGAACCACACGCGGCTGAGGAGGATCAGCCCGCCGAACACGAGCGCGAGGGAGGCGATCGGCGGGAGGGTGCTGCTGGAGACGAACGATCCGAAGGTTCCTCCCGGCATGCCGAAGAACCACGCCCCGGGGAGATGGGTCTCGAAGGACTGGCCGCCGAGCACCGCCCCAACCACGATTGCCGCGCTCCCGAGGATCCCGAGCGCGGCGGTGCGCGCCACGCCGAGCCGAAGCTCCGGCTTATCCGGCGCGTCGGCATCGCCCTGGCTGGGCGACACGGGGGTGGTGGTCGCGCTCGGGGGAACGAGCTCCATCGGGGATTCCTTAGTTCGGCCGCCCGGACGGTTGGTCGCGCCTGCGGCAATCTTCATCAAACTGCAGCGATTCTGTCATAGCCGTCATCGATTCTGGGAACCCGAAACCTTCCATAACGGGATTCTCAGGGTTTTCCCAGCCTACAGCGGGAGAATCAGGATGTCACGCATGTGAAATCTGTCTGTCATGGAAATGGAAGGTGTCAGATGCGAGTTCTGGTCCTTGGGGGCGACGGGTATCTGGGTTGGCCGACCGCGCTCCATCTGTCCCGGGCGGGCTACGAGGTCGGGGTCGCCGACAACTTCGCCCGACGGGGATACGACCTGGAAATGGGGGTCGACTCCCTCGTGCCGATCGCATCGCTGCACCGGCGCGTCGAGCGCTGGGAGGAGGTGTCGGGCATCCATCTCGACGTCTTCATCGGCGACCTGACCGAAGACGAATTCGTGCACGACATGGTCGGCCGCTTCCGCCCGGACGCCGTCGTCCACTTCGCCGAGCAACGCAGTGCCCCCTACTCCATGGTGGACCGCAAGCACGCGGTGTACACCCAAGTGAACAATGTCGTCGGCACCTTGAACCTGCTCTACGCCATCGCAGACGTCGACCCGTCGATCCACCTCGTGAAGTTGGGCACCATGGGCGAGTACGGGACCCCCAACATCGACATCGAAGAGGGGTACATCGAGATCACCCATCGGGGTCGTACCGACGTCCTGCCGTTCCCGAAACAGCCGGGCAGCTTCTACCACCTGTCAAAGGTCCACGACAGCCACAACATCGCGTTCTGTTGTCGGGCCTGGGGTCTCCGGTCCACCGACCTCAACCAGGGCGTGGTGTACGGCCAGTCGACACCCGAGACCACGTTGCATCCCGAGCTGGCCACCCGGTTCGATTACGACGCCGTCTTTGGCACCGTGCTGAACCGGTTCGTGATCCAGGCCGCGGCGGGCGAGCCGCTGACGGTGTACGGCAAGGGCGGCCAGACGAGAGGCTTCTTCGACATTCGCGACACGCTGGCCTGCGTCGAGCTGGCGATCCGCAACCCGGCCAAGGCGGGCGAGTTCCGCGTCTTCAACCAGTTCACCGAGTCCTTCTCTGTCGGCGAGCTGGCTCAGAAGGTCTCGGACGCCGCCGGTGGCGCGGCGATCGTCCACCTCGAGGACCCGAGGGTGGAGCTGGAAGAGCACTACTACCGGGCCGCGCACACCAAGTTGCTCGACCTCGGCCTTCTGCCGTTCCTCCTCGGTGACGAGCTGCTCGCCGACCTGCTGTCCATCGCCCGCTCGCACATCGACCGTCTCGAGCGGTCCGCCCTCGAGCCGAATGTGTCATGGCGCTCCACCTCGAGCAACATCAGCCGGACGGCGAAGCCGCAGGCGGAGGACTCATCCCCGGAGCGCCCGCGCTGACCTGTGAGGACATTCCGGGGGTGAGGGGCTAGCTTGCGCCGATCGCGCCGCTGCGGTCCATAAGCAGTCGGCGCGCACTCCACGTACCCGGAAGGCATTCCCTCGCCAGTGAACCGACTACGAGCACACCTCGGACCCCTGTGGCCCTACGTCGTGCTGATCGCCATCCCGACGGCCGCCTTCGTGCTCCCGGACCTGATCGGCGGCCGGCTGCTCATCACGGGCGACAACCTGCAGCAGAACTATCCCGCTCCACGTCCTGGTCGGCTCGATGCTGCGCCACGGCCAACTGCCGTTCTGGAACCAGTACATCTTCAGCGGCACGCCGCTCATGGCCGACTTCAACGCCGGCGCCTTCTACCCCCTGATGGGTCTGTTCGTCGTCCTGCCCGACCGCGCGGCCTGGATCGCCACCGAGGTCGTCCTGTTCTCGGCGATCGCCGTCGGGATGTACGTCTTCCTCCGGGCGCTGAAGCTCTCGACGGTGGCGTGCCTCCTCGCGGCGGCCACCTTCGCGTTCGCCGGACCGGTGCTGAGCCAGGTCAACCACGTGGACATGACCGAGGGATTCGTCGCCATCCCGTGGATGCTCCTGGCCGTCCTGCACATCGTCCGCGACGGGCGGTGGCGCTGGACCATCCTCCTCGGGATCGCCTATGCCACGGTGATCCTGGCCGGCGCGCCCGAGGCGATGCTCGACGAGGCGCTGCTCGTCCTCGCGTTCGCCGTGCATGTCGGCCGGTCTCAGCCGGGAGCGTTGGTGGCGGGTCCTGACCCGGTGCGGCGCGGGGGCCGCGCTGGCACTTTCGTTGGCGGCGATCCAGTGGCTGCCCGGGCTCGACGCCATCCGCAACTCGCAGCGGGGCTCCGGAGTCGTCGCGACGGCCGGGAGCTACCCGCCGCCGTTCAGCATCTTGAGCCTCGTGCCCTATCTCGACGGCGGGTACGGGCATCTGGGCGAGGCGCAGTTCTTCAGCCAGTACAACCTGCCCGAGGTCGGCATCTACCTCGGCATCTTGCCGCTCATCGCGCTGGTGACGCTGCTGCACCCGCGCTGGCCGAGCCGGATTCCACCCCGTGACCGGCTGACCTGGTACGTCGTGGGCCTCTTCGGCTTCCTCCTCGCGCTGGGCTCCTACACACCGCTCGAGCATCTCTTCAACAGCCTGCCCCTCTACGGGCACCAACGACTGCAGAGCCGCAACATGATCACCGTGGCCACGGCGGTCTGCGTCCTCTTCGCCGGTTGGATCGACCGCACCGAGGCGCCCCAGGTCCGCACGTCCGATGACGCGCTACGACCGGATCATGGCGTTGCTGCCCTTCGGGGTGGTGGCGGCGTTGGCCATCTGGGCGCTGGCTGCGCCGGGCTCGCTCGTGCACGTGTTCGCGGGGGTCTCCTTGCGGCCCAGCATCACCCATACCGTGCGCGAGGCCACCGCCATCGCGCTCGCGCTTCTGCGCCGGCGGCGCCGTGCTCGTGTGGATCCGGCCCCGCCTCGGCGCGGCGCCGTGGTCGGCGCTCGCCGCCGTGTTCGTCGCGGTCGACCTCGGGTTGATGGGTTCACCAGCCAGCTGACGCAGACGCCGCCGAACGACCTGGTGGCGGGGACCACGCCCGTCGAGCAGCTGATGGCGGCGAACTTGCCTCCAGGTGGGCGGATGGTCAACTACGACCCCCAGACCTACTCGAGCTACCCCGGGAGTCCCCAGGGCATCCCCGATCTCAACATCATTCCCGGGCTGCCCTCGGTATCCGGGTTACGCATCGATCGTCAACGGCAACTACGAGTCGACGACGCACACGCACGAGCAGGACGACCTGGACATCGGCCAGCTGTCCTCGGGAACGCTGGGCCGGCTCGACCTCCGTGAGGTCGTGACCGTGCCCGAGTACTTCCTCGTGCCGCTGCAGTCGGCGCCGCGCTCCTTCGACGGTTTCACGCAGATCGCCCGAGGGCTTCGGCGCCGACCCCGTGCTGGCCCGGGGCTACGGCGCGAACTTCAACGAGACGGCGTACCCCTTCTACCCGGGGCCGCGGCCGGTCCTCGGCGCGGGACAAACCGCGTCGTGGTTCTTCGGGGAGTCGCTCGAGCCCGACACCGTCTCCCTCTACCTCGAGCACCCCGCAAGCTCGGGATCGCTGGTCCGCTTCGGGGCGCTGTCGGCCGGACGGGTCAACGCGGTGGGGTGCGCCGGTGTCCGTCCCGGCGGGTGCCAGCACCGTGACCGGGCGGCACCCGGCCGCGCCCGCCGTCGGACTCTCGGTCCAGGTCCTGGCGGGCGCCCTGCCGCCGCAGCGGGCCGTGATCACGGTGGCCGGACACCCCTACGAGCTGGCGGGTTCACTGTCCTCGGCGCTGGTGCCCGGTCCGTGGCAGGTAGCCGGATTCTCCCAGGGCTACGCGGTCTTCACCTCACGCAAGCCCGCGCAGCCCATCGTCGCCTCGACAGCCAACGGCCGCAGCCTGCCTGTGCAGGTCATCTCGAGCACGACGAAGTCCGAGGAGATCCGGCTCGAGGCTCCCGCAGCGGCAACGGTGACCCGTTCGGTGGCCTGGGACTCGGGGTGGAGCGCCGCCGTCTCGGTCAACGGCGGCGCGGCCCAGACGATCCCGCTCAACGACTTCGACCTCGTCCAACAGGTCCATATCCCGGCCGGCAACGATGTGGTGACGTTCCACTACCGACCGAACATCTCTGCTGGCGAGCGCCCTCAGCTTGGGCGCCATCGCGTTGCTCCTGCTGCTGCTCGTTGTGTGGCTGGTGCGCCGGCGCCGCCCGGCGACCGCCGAGCCCGACGCCGCACCGACTCCGCGAGGTGGCCTCGGTGGGTGTGCCAGAGCGAGTGGGCTGAATCGCCGTCGGGCGATCAGCAGAACGGATGGGCCAGCGTCAGCAGGAACTCGCCGTCTTCCGCCCCCCACATCCCCTCGACGACGAAGCCTGCCTCCGAGAGCTCTGCCTCGACCCGCTTCGGGCGTGAACTTGGCGCTGATCTCGGTCAGCATGTCCTCGCCCTGATCGAACTGGACGGTGATGCCCGCACCGGTCAGTGCGACCTCGTTGGCTTCGTCGGCGCGGAGCCGCATCTCGATCCATTGCTCGTCCTCGTTCCAGAGCGCGACGTGGCGGAAGAGCTCCGGATCGAAGTCGCCACCGAGCTGCTCGTTGAGCACGTGGAGCACGTTGCGGTTGAAGTCCGCTGTCACGCCGGCCGCGTCGTCGTAGGCCGCGACCAGCCGACTCCGGTCCTTGACGAGGTCGGTCCCGAGGAGCAGCGAGTCGTCACTCGACATCGTGCAGTTCAGGTCGAAGAGAAAGCGGGCACGCTGCGCGGGGTTCAGGTTGCCGATGGTGCCACCCAGGAAGGCGATCATCCGCCGCCCCTCGGTCGGGATCTCGGCCAGATGGTGATGGAAGTCGCCGATGACCAGGTGGATGTCCAGCGAGTCGAACTCCTCAGAGAGTGTGGCGGCGGCGCTGCGGAGGAACTCGTCGCTCACGTCGAACGGCACGTACCGCGACAGCGTGCCGGCCTCCTGGAGGGCGCTCAGCAGCACCCGCGTCTTCTCGCAGGCGCCGGCACCGAGCTCGACGAGCGTGTCGGCCTTCGACAGCTCGGCGATGGACGCGGCGTGCGCCTCGAGCAGCGCCCGCTCCGCCCGGGTGGGGTAGTACTCCGGGAGCTGGGTGATCTCCTCGAACAGGCGGCTGCCCCGCTCGTCGTAGAACCACACCGGCGGGATGGACTTCTCCTCGCCCTGCAACCCCTTCAGCGCGTCTGCCAGCATCTGGCTGCGCACCTCTTCGGGCGAGAGGTGGACATCGATCGTGTACGCCATTGGTCAGGGATCCCGGGCCAGTCGCAGCCCGCCGAACGGCCAGCGCGCCCCGGGCGGGAAGAAGTTGCGATAGGTGGGGCGGACGTGCCCGGCCGGCGTGGCGCAACACCCGCCACGCAAGACGTACTGGCTCACCATGAACTTGCCGTTGTACTCGCCGACGGCGCCCGGGGCGGCCCGGAAGCCGGGATACGGCGAGTAGGCGCTCGAGGTCCACTCCCAGGTGTCCCCGAAGATGGCATTCGACGAGATCGCGGGCCGCGGGTGCGGCGCCCCGCTCGAGAGGACGTCGTCGCGCAAGAAGTTGTCGCCTTCGCCGTGTGACAGAGCGATGGTCTCCCATTCCGACTCGGTCGGCAGCCGCATGCCGGTCCAGTGGGCGAAGGCGTCGGCCTCGTAGTAGCTGATGTGGCAGACGGGCTCGTTCGGGATCGACGGGTCGGAGCCCGGAGAGGGTGAACTGGAGCCAGCGCTCGGGGTCGTCGGGGTCCCGGGACCAGTAGAGGGGTGAGTCCCAGTGCTGCGCGTTGACGACGGCCCACCCGTCGGAGAGCCAGAACTCGGGCCGGCGGTAGCCGTCGTCCTCCATGAACGACAGCCACTCGCCGCAGGTGACCGGCCGGTCGGCCAGCCCGAAGGGGATCAGGTGCACCGTGTGGACGGGGAACTCGTTGTCGAAGCCGAAGCCCAGTCCCCGGTGCCCGATCTCGACCGGACCGCCGTCGTGCTCGATCCATCCCGCCTTGGGGGGCGCGATGCGCGACGGCTCCGATGGGCCGGGCAGGTAGGCGGGGTGGAGGGGATTCCGGGACAGCACGTGCTTGATGTCCATGAGCAGCAGCTCCTGGTGCTGCTGCTCATGGTGCAGCCCCAAGGTGATCAGCTCCGCGAGGCCAGGCTGATCGGGATCGCGCAGGAGCGCCTCCATCGCGCCGTCGACGAACGACGCGGTAGCGGGCGATCTCGTCGATCCCGGGCCGGGAGAGAAGGCCACGCTCGGGCCGTGGGTGCCGGGCCCCCACCGCCTCGTAGTACGAGTTGAAGATGTAGGCGTACGCGTCGTCGAACGCGCTGGTAGCCGGTGGCGTACTCGCCGAGGATGAACGTCTCGAAGAACCACGTGACATGGGCCCGGTGCCACTTGGTCGGGCTCACGTCCGGCATCGTCTGGACGGTCTGATCCTCCGCGCTCAGGACGAGGCCAACCGTTCGGTCGTTGCGCGCACCTGTTCGTAGGCGCCCGGGAGATCGGACGGCGCTTCTCGACCGGTCATGTCCATGGGATCCGTCCCTTCGCCACCCCACCCGGAGCGGTTGCACACGCTCGTGCTCGGTTCCGATTCACCCTACCCAGATGTGCCTGCGATCAGGCGCGATTGACGCATTATTCACCCAAACGCCAGGTCGTGAGGCGGTCGAGGGTTTCGCCCCCACCGCATCGGCGCCTGGCCAAAATGCCGTTCCGGGCCCGGGCCGGCCCTGGGCGAGCCCGTGGAGAGCGGCCGAGGCCCGCTCGCAACGAATCGCCTACTCTCGAGGCGTGGTGGGACGCGGGCTCTCGCGCAACGAGGCGATGCGTACCTTGCCGCCGTCGACTGGCTGCGCGGGCATTCTCGGCCGGACCGAGGTCGCCGGCTTCTGGGACGAACCGAGCGTCATCGCGCGGTACTCGGTCGGCGGTCTGGCCGCCCATGCCGTGCACGGTGTCGTGTGGCTCGAGCAGCTGCTGACCGACGCAGAGCCCGTCGGTCTCCGTCCGGTCGACGTGGGGGAGTTCTTCGGCGCCAACCGAGTCGACCGGGAGGCCGACGAGGAAGTCCGGGAGGACGCATTCTCCGCCTCTCTGCGTGCGGCCGCCGAAGGATTTGCCCGGACCGGGATCAATACGGTCAGGGCGGCGCTGATGCAGCGCGCGACCAGCTCGTCGGCCTCTTGGATGAAGCACCCGACTCGCGTGCCGTTGCCGTCATCCGGGTCACCGGTGGGCAGGTCCCGCTCGGTGAGTATCTGCGGACTCGGGTGCTCGAAGTCGTGGTGCACGGCGACGACCTGGTCTGCAGCGTGCCCGGTCTGGTCGCGCCAGATCCTCCCCGAGCCTCGGTCGAGATCGCCTTGGACGTCTGCCTCGAGTTGGCCCAGGCCCGGGTGGGTGGACTCGCCGTCGCTGCGAGGCTTCACGCGGAGTGAACGGGCCCTGCCGGGTGCGCTCCGGGTGCTCTGAGTCTTGCTCCGACCTCGAACCAGGTCGAGATTCAGGCCAGCACCTTGCGGCGGAAGTTCCGGAGGCCGAGCGTCAAGAAGATGACGCTGAAGGCGACGATGGCGGGATAGATGATGTAGAGGTGCATGTGTGCGGCGTTCGTGAAGGCGGCGCGCATCCCGTCGTTGATGTAGATCAGCGGGTTGACGAGGACGATGATCTGCAGCCAGTGGATCGGCCCGGCCTCCACCGGCGCCAACCGTGTCCACTGGTAGTAGGTGCCACCGAGGAACGTGATCGGGAGCACGATGAACCCGAACATGAGGCCGAGGTTGCGCGGCTCGAACGAGGTCCCGAGAAGGAGTCCGAGAGACGCCATGCAGACGCATGACAACGGCACCAGGGTCACGATGAGCAGCCAGTGGAGATCGATGTGCGCCTCGACGCCCGCGGCGTGCACGACCGAGGCGATGGGCAGGACGATGGCCGCCGAGAGCAGACCCTGGGCGCCCCCCGAGATGACCTTTGAGATGGCCACCAGCCAGATCGGGCACGGCGCCTGCACCCTGTCCTCGATCTCGCGGGTGAAACCGAACTCCTGTGCCAGCGGCATGGCCACGGCCTGGATGCCCTGGAACATGATGGAGAGACCGACGACCCCGGGCACCAGGACCGTCGCGAAGGCCGACTCGGCGGCCGGGGCCCGCTGCCGCCGCCGATGCCCTGGCCGATCTTGGGGAAGACGTAGAGGAAGACGAAGCACAGCAGGAACGGCTGCACCAGCGTGCGGACCGTGAACTCGATCTTGTGCTTCCAGAGCACGACCAGATCGCGCTGGATCAGCGCGCGCAGCGAAGTCCGGCTGGCCGCCGTCGCCGAGCGGGTCGGCTTCAACTCGACCCTGGCGCGTGCCGGGTGTGCCGAACGTGGCGGCCGGGAGGATCTCAGACGTCGTCGCAGCCATCAGTCGCGCAGCTCCTTTCCGGTCAGCCCGATGAAGACGGTCTCGAGCGTGGGCTCCGCCACCGACAGGTCGGCCAGCGAGAACCCGCCGGCTTCGGCAGCTTCGACCACCCGTGGGACCAGCCGATCGCCGCCGCGAACCTGGAGCTCGACACCGTCGGGCAGCGCACGCGTGCGCGTCAGGCCTTCGAGGCGGGCCTTGAAGACCTCGGCCAACTGGCCGGCGTCGCCTGCGGCCTTTACGGTCACGATGGTGTCCGCGCCCACGCTGCGCTTCAGTTCGGCCGGTGTGTCGAGGGCCAGGATCCTGCCGTGGTCCATGATCGCCACGCGAGCGCAGAGCTTGTCCGCCTCTTCCATGTAGTGCGTGGTGAGCATGATGGTCTGACCCTCGGCGTTGAGGCCTTCGAGCAACTCCCAGAGAGCGAGTCGACCCTGCGGGTCGAGCCCGGCGGTGGGCTCGTCGAGAAAGAGGACAGCCGGCCGGTGGAAGATGGCCCGGGCCACCATCAGGCGCTGGGCCATGCCGCCGGAGAGGGCGTAGACCGACGCCTTGGCGAAGCGGGTGAGTTGGAAGCGGTCGAGAAGGTCGTCCGCGGTCTGGCGAGACTCCTTTGCTCCCATCCCGAAGAGGCGTCCGTGCCAGTAGAGGTTCTCGAAGGGATTGAGTTGGCGGTCCAACGTGTTCTGCTGGGACACGACGCCGATCAGCTGTTTGATGAGGGTCGGGTGCCGCACGACGTCGATGCCGCCGATGAACGCCTCACCGCCCGTCGGGATCACCCGAGTGGTCAGGACGCCGATGGTCGTGGTCTTCCCGGCGCCGTTCGGACCGAGCAGACCGAAGACCTCGCCCGTCCCGACCTGCAGGTTGAGCCCGTCGACGGCACGGAAGTCCGTTCCCGCGTACATCTTGGTGAGACCCACGGTCTCGATGATCGGCGCCCCCACTCCGGGGGCGCCGCCATCGAGCGGCGTGGCGGTGGCTGTCGTGGTCATGGCTTGGTCTGCACAGTATCGGGCGGTTCTCTCAGCGGTCTCCGCCCTCTCTGCGGATCAGTCCTCGGCCAGGATCTGGTAGAGCTCCTTGCGGGCCTTCTGGATCACGCCGATGCCCCGCTCGATCTGGGCCTTCTCTCCGGCGCCGGCCAGTTGCTTCGCGGCGCTCATGAGCTGCCCCACGCTGGTGCGGAGCGTGCGCACGTCGTCGTCGGATTCACCGGATTCCTGCCAGGGGAGCGTCGCCTTTTCGGCCTCCGCCCGGCCCGTCTCGGTGAGCGTGAAGATACGGCTGCCCTCGACGTCCGAGGACTGCACCATTCCCTCGTCCTCGAGCATCTGCAGGTGCGGGTAGACCGACCCGGGACTCGGGCGCCACAGGCCCCCGCTCATCTCCTCGAGCCGGCGCATGACCTCGTACCCGTGACCCGGCTCGTCCCTCAAGGCGACGAGAATGGCTGTACGGATGGCTCCACGCGGCATGCGTCTGCCGCCCGCCCAGCCGCCCCGCCCGCCGCCCCAGCGGCCGCGAGGGCCCCGCCTGCTGCGCCCGGCGAACTGGCGATCGTGCTCGTGGCCATGGTCGTGACCGTGCTCATGGTCGTGCTCGTGCTCGTGCTCGTGCTCGTGGTCGTGATCGTGTTCGTGTGTCATTGATGACTCCTTGGTGTGTGGGCCCTTCTCGGGCTGGACCGCTCTCACGGCCGCTCTCGTAACATAATGATATATCGCGTAACAACATAATGTCACGCGATTTATTCAAGAGATCGCTGACCAGCACGAAGAGCTTGGGCTTGAAGGGATCCGTCCCGTCGCCATACTGGAATCGGGATCGAGCTGCTGCGGTTCGGTCCCGCCTGAGGAGGCGTCGTGAGGCTGATGGGTTGGCGCAGGCCGCAGATGGTCTCGGCCGACCGGGCGCTGCGCGGGAGGGAGGAGGCGGTGGTCGTCACGGCCCCGCACCGGGTGCTCGGGACGAAGATCGACCCCGCCGTTCCCAGCCGGGCTCGAGCAGGCCATCTTCGGAATGGGGTGTTTCTGGGGTGCCGAGCGGGTGTTCTGGAGGCTGCCCGGGGTCTTCACCACCGCGGTGGGCTACGCCGCCGGGATCACGCCGAATCCGACGTATCGCGAGGTCTGTCGCGGTCGCACCGGACACGCCGAGGCCGTTCTCGTCGTCTTCGATCCGGCGGTGATCTCCTACGAACAGCTCGTAGTTGTCTTCTTCGAGGGTCACGACCCGACGCAGGGAATGCGGCAGGGGTACGACGTCGGCACCCAGTACCGCTCGGCCATCGCCACGACGTCGCCGGAACAGGCCGACACGGCCCGGCGCGTCGCCGACCGGTTCGGTCAGGCGCTCAGAGCGGCCGGCCACGGCAGCATCTCGACAGAGATCGCGCCGGCGGGGGAGTTCTTCTACGCCGAGCCGTACCACCAGCAATATCTCGAGGCCAACCCGAGCGGCTACTGCGGCCTGGGGGGCACGGGCGTCTCGTGCCCGGTCGGTCTTGCCGGCAGCGGTTGAGCGGGAGGACCCGCTCGCCGCATCGCGTCAACGTAGACGGATGACGTTGCCGGTGACGAGCGCGGCGGAGTCCGAAGCGAGATAGGCGATCACGTCGGCCACCTGACGGGGCGTGGCGACGCGGTGGCCGGCCGATTGCGCCCACGCGGCCGTTCTCTCGTTGATCCACCCGGTGTCGGTGATGGGCGGGTGCACGACGTTGGCGGTCACGCCGAAGCGCGCCAGCTCAGTGGCCGCGCTGAGCGTGAAGTTGACCTGCGCAGCCTTGGCGGCGCCGTAGGAGACCTCCTCGGGGAAGCCGTCGGCACCGCCGGAGGTCAAGCCGATGATGCGGCCCCAATCGCCGCCCCGGTCGACATGGCGGCGCGGCGAACTCGGCGATCAGGAGCGCCGCCGCCCGGGCGTCGACCCCGAAGATCTGGTCAATGCTTGTCTGACTGACGAGTGGTTGCGGTCGCCCGAAGCGGTTCGCCGCGGTAGGGAGGAAGGTGTCCGCGACCCATCCCGATGCGTTGTTCACCAGGATCTGCACCGGCCCCAACGCGGATTCGGCGGCGTCGAACAGAACGGGCACGCTCGACGCGTCGGACAGGTCCACCTCCATCGCCACCGCGCTGCCCCCGGCCGCCCTGATGGACTCGGCGACGAAGTCCGCTCGCGCCGTCCGGGTCGCCCGGTACGCCGTCGGCAGTGACGCGTCGTCGAACCCGCCGAGCCGGTCGCTCCGGAAGTAGGCACATAGAACGGCGGTGCCGTGGGCGGCCAGGGCCTTGGCGGTTGCCGCGCCGATCCCGTGGTTCGCCCCCGTGACCAGTGCGACCCGGGGTTGAGCCGACGTGCCGGTGGTCATGAGCGGCCTTGCGTCACAGGTTCGGTGTGCCCGCGAATGCGCCCGTGCATGCGCGGCGGTCCACCGGTGCTGGTCAGCGCAACCGCGCCAGGCGGTCGAGGACCACCTCGGCGTCGGCCACGAAACGCCGGACCAGTTCACCCGCCGGGACGAGCTCCGTGATGGCGCCCACGCCCTGGCCCGCCGGGTAACACTCCTTGTCGACGTCCACGCCCTCGCTGAAGGAGTCGCCCCCGAGGTGCATGGCGCCGTTCCCGTAGGCGATGCCGAGCTGCTCGGGGAACTTCTTCAGCTCGTCGGGGTGGCTGTCGTAGTAGTCCGTGTACTCGTTCTGCACCACCCGCATCGTCTTGCCCGAGTAGGCGCGGCTGACGGTGGTCTGGTCCTCCCGGCTGGTCAGAAGCTTGTCCTTGTACCCGAGGACGCCTCGGGCCTCCGGCGTGGCGATGAAGCGGGTGCCCACCCAGATCCCGTCGGCGCCGAGAGCCAGCGCGGCGGCCAGGCCGCGACCGTCGAAGATGCCTCCGGCGGCCACCACCGGCACACGGTCGCCGACTGCATCGACGATCTGGGGGACCAGCGGGAAGGAGGCGACCTTTCCCGTATGTCCGCCCGCCTCGGTGCCCTGCGCGACCACCAGGTCGCACCCGGCGTCGACGGCGCGCCGCGCGTGCTCGACCTTCCCGCACATGCTGACGACGATCACGTCGTTGCTGTGGCACAGGTCCACGACTTCGGTCGGAACCCCGAGGCCTGCCACGAATGCAGTGGCCCCGCCCTCGATGATCATCTTCACCTGATCGGCCATGCCGCCCGGCATGGCGGTGAGCAGGTCGACGCCGAAGGGCTTGTCCGTCACCTGGCGCACGGCCGCGATCTCGGCCGCCATCTTCTCGTCGCCCATGGTGGACGCGCCCAGGCAGCCGAAGCCCCCGGCGTCCGAGACGGCGGCGGCCAACTCGGAGTACGAGACGCCCCCCATTCCGGCCAACATGACGGGGTGCTCGATGCCGAGCAACTCGGTGAGACGGGTTCGCATTGGTGCTCTGGCCTTCCTTGGTCTCGGTCCGTTACGGCGGTCTTGATCCGGCACGACCGCCGGTCCGGCATTCGCCGCGGGGACCGTAGCGCGGGTGGCGGCGTCCGCCGGGAAGGGTCCGGCGGAGGGGGGCGGTCGGCTGCCCATGGTTGCATTTTGAACAGGACGTTCCTACTCTGAGCGCATCGTGGCAGACCTGGGGGAGGTGGGTGTGAGCACCGTCGCAGCACCTCCCATGTCCGAGACGATCACCAAGCGACGGCTCTGGCTGATCCTCGGCGCATTGCTGTTGGGCATGCTGCTGGCGGCGCTGGACCAGACCATCGTCTCGACGGCGCTGCCCACCATCGTGGGCGACCTGCACGGCGGTTCGCACCTGGCCTGGGTGGTCACCGCCTACCTGCTGGCCTCGACGGTGTCGACGCCCCTGTGGGGCAAGTTGGGCGACCAGTACGGGCGCAAGACCTTCTTCCAGGCCGCCATCGTCATCTTCGTGATCGGCTCGGCCCTGGCCGGCTTCAGCCACACCATGACCGAGCTGATCGCCTTCCGGGCCGTGCAGGGACTGGGCGGCGGCGGACTCATGGTCGGCGCGCAGACGATCATCGGCGACGTGGTGTCGCCGCGCGACCGGGGCCGCTACATGGGTCTCTTCGGCGCGATGTTCGCCGTGGCCACCGTGATCGGGCCGCTCATCGGCGGCCTGTGCGTGACCTACCTGACTTGGCGTTGGGTCTTCTACATCAACTTGCCGCTCGGGATCCTCGCGCTGTTCGTGACCGGCGCCGTGCTCCCCGGCCACCTTCGCCGGGTCCCGCATCGCATCGACTACCTCGGGTCGCTGTTGCTGGCCGGTTCGGCGACGTCGCTCATCATCTTCGCGAGCCTCGGTGGGATCTCGTGGGCCTGGGTCTCCGTCCCGAGCATCGCGACGGCCGTCCTCGGCGTGGTGCTGGCGGTGGCGTTCCTCTTCGCCGAGCACGGAGCGGCGGAGCCGGTGATCCCGCTGAAGCTCTTCCGGGTGAGGGTCTTCAACGCAGCCAGCTCCATCGGCTTCGTCATGGGGTTCGCCATGTTCGGGGCGCTCACCTTCCTCCCGCTGTACATGCAGATCGTCAAGGGCGTGAGCCCCACGGCCTCGGGGCTGCGGATCTTGCCGCTGATGCTCGGCATGCTCGGTGCGTCGGTCATCTCGGGGAGGCTGGTGACCCGCTGGGGCCGCTACCGGATCTTCCCGATCGTCGGCACGGCGTTGATGACCGTCGGCGCCTATCTCCTGTCGATGATCGATGCCTCGACGAACGCGTGGGTCCTGGCCGGCTACATGTTCGTCTTCGGCGTCGGGATGGGCCTGGTCATGCAGGTCCTCGTGGTCGCGGTGCAGAACGCGGTGTCCTACCAGGACCTCGGTGTGGCCACCAGCAGCGCGACGTTCTTCCGGATGATCGGCGGCTCGTTCGGCACGGCGGTGTTCGGTGCGATCTACGCCATCGTCCTGAACCACACGATCGCGCCGACGTTGGCCAAGGTCCCGGCGTCGGTGCTCAGGTCGTTCAACCCGCAAACGATCAATCCGGCCGTGCTGGCGAAGCTCAAGTCGACCGCCGCGGGGCTGTTCTTCTACACGAAGTACATCTCCGCGGTGACCCACTCGATACAGACCGTCTTCCTGGTGGCGGTGCCGATCGCCTTCGTCGCGTTCCTCCTGAGCTTCCTGCTGCCCGAGGTGGCGTTGCGCAAGACGGTGGAGACGGTCGACGTCGGCGAGGTGAACGGAATGCCCGAGCACCGGTCGTCGCTGCAGGAGATCGAGCTGGCACTGCACCGGCTCTCGGTGCGGGAGAACCGCGGTCGAGCTCTACCAGACGCTGGCCCATCGCGCCGGCATCGACCTGCCGCCCCGTTCCGTCTGGTTGCTCTACCGGCTGGCCGATCAGCCCGACTGCACCGTCAACGACGTGGCGCAACGGTTGAAGGTGGATCCGGAGCTGATCCAGCCCGGCGTGGACGGACTGGTGGCGGCCGGCATGATCGAGGAGCGGAGCCGGGGCGCGGGCGCTGGGTGCGATCTTTCTCTCACGCCGGCGGGCACCACCGCACTCGAAAAGCTGACCGAGGCGCGGCGCACGGGGCTGACCGAGCTGCTCGACGGCTGGAACCCCGAGGAGCACCCGGAGCTCATCGAGCTGGTGAAGGACCTCGCCCACTCACTGCTGGCCGACGACGAGCGCCTGGTGGCCGACGTCATGCCGCAGGTGCCTGCAGGTGTGGCGGGGGGCGGAGGCGGCTGAGGCTGCGGCTGATGGTCCGGCAGAGCTGGGCTCCGTCTGGAGCTCAGGAATCGGTGCCGGGTGACTCGTCCGTGACACGGAGGGCCTGGCGGAGCGCGCCGGCGGCGGCCGGCGGGGCGTCCTCGGTGTCGAGGCCGATGAGCGCGGCGCCCAGCACGGGTGGGGCATCGAGACGGACGAGCGTGGCACGGGGCGCGACGGCGTGGATGCCGGCGGCGATTCGGGCGTGGAAGGCCACGTCGGTGGTGTCGAAGATGCCGCCGCCCAGGACGACCTCGACCGCCTCGTCCTGCAGGTCGAGCCGGACGACGGCGGCACGGACGAAGGCCGTGATCTCATCGGCCAGCGTGTCCGCCGCCTGGCGCGCAGATGCGTCGCCGTCGGCGGCGGCGTCGAGGAGGACGCGGGCCAGCTCGAAGAGCCGGGCGTAGGGGATCGCACCCGTGTAGATGCCGGTCAGCGCGGTCTCGGCGTCGGGCGTTCCGAGATGCGCCGGCACTCGCTCGCGGAGGACGGTGGCATCGCCGCGACCGTCCCCGGCCCGCAGCGCGAGCCCGAGGGCACGCAAGCCCAACCAGGAGCCGCCCGGTGCGAAGTCCCCCGACAGCTCGGCCAGGGCCGGGAAACGCACGGTCCGCCCGTCCGGCCCGACCGCGGCGCAGTTCATGCCGGTTCCGCAGACGACGCCGATGCCCCAGCGTGAAGTCGTGCCCGCCCGCGAGACGGCGAACGTGTCGTTGCGCAGGATGACCCGCTCGGTCCAGCCCAGCGCGTCGATCGCCGGCGCGAGCCTTTCCTCGTCGACGGGCAGATCGATGCCAGCCAGGCAGTACACACCGGTCGGGCAGAGCGGGAACGAGTCGCCCGACATCCCGGCGTCCGCGGTGAGGGCGGCGACGGCCTCGGTCAACGCCCCGATTGTTCCCTCGAGGCCGACGAGCTGATGGTTGCTGGGACCAACCTTGGCCCGGCCGAGCACTGCGCCGCCGTGGGAGACCAGTACGACATCGGTCTTGGTGCTGCCCCCGTCGAACGCCAGCACCGCGGGCGCGGAGTCAGGGGGCTGGGACACGGACGGATGTTACGTTGCGCTGCGTGGGCACCAAGGTGGCTGTCGTCGGCGGTGGGAGCACGTACACCCCCGAGTTGGTGGACGGTCTGTGCGATGTCGAGGACAGGATGGTCGTCGACGATCTCGTCCTTCTCGATCCGAGCGACCTGCGACGAGAGGTGGTCGGGGGGCTCTCCGAGCGCATCCTGCGAGCGAGGGGATGGTCGGGGACGTTCTCGACGACGGCCGACCCCCATGCCGCGCTCGAGGGAGCCGATTTCGTCGTGGTCCAGCTGCGCATCGGAGGGCAGGCAGCGCGCCACGTCGACGAGACGCTACCGGTGGGCTACGGGTGCCTGGGTCAGGAGACCGTGGGCGCCGGCGGCTTGGCCAAGGCGCTGCGCACGGTGCCGATCGTGCTCGAACTGGCCGAGGAGATGGCCGCCCGCGCCAACCCCGGCGCCTGGATGGTGGACTTCACCAATCCGGTCGGGATCGTCACCCAGGCGTTGCTCGACGAGGGCCACCACGCCGTGGGGCTGTGCAACGTCGCCATCTGGGCCCAACGGCGGCTCGGGCATTATCTCGGTGTCGATCCCGATGATGTCGCGGTCGAGCATGTGGGGCTCAACCACCTGACGTGGATCCGGTCGGCCCGGGTAGGAGGCGACGGCGATCGGGGAGAGGACCGGCTCGATGACCTCTTCGGGCGTTTCGGCCCCGAGCTCGAGCTCGAGAGCGGTGTCCCGATCGAGGTGCTCCGCCTGCAGCACGCGCTGCCCTCGTACTACCTGCACTACTACTACCAACACGACGTCGAAGTGGCGCAGCAGTCGGCACCGGGATACCGGTCGAGAGCCGACGTCGTCGCCGAGCTGGAGACCAAGCTCCTCGAGGAGTACCGGAACCCGGCGCTGGTCTCGAAGCCGGCGGCGCTCTCGTACCGCGGCGGTGCCTACTACTCGCTGGCCGCGGTGAGGCTCATGGGATCGCTCCATGCCGGGACCGGTGACGTGCAGGTGGTCGACATGCGCAACGACGGCGCCGTGCCCGGCCTGCCCGACGATGCGGTGGTGGAGACCACGGCCGTGGTCGACGCCGCCGGTGCCCACCCGCTCCCACAGCGGGAGCTGTCGCCCGAGATGCTCGGGCTCGTCCAGCACGCCAAGGCTTACGAGCGCCTGGCGGTGAAGGCCGCCTGCTCGGGGAGCCGCGACGACGTGGTGCGCGCATTGTTGGCCAACCCGCTGGTCGGGCAGTACCCGCTGGCTGCCGAACTGGCGGACGAGCTCCTGGGGGCCAACCGGCACCACCTCCCCCGGTTCTTCTCGTCATGAGCCCGGCCCGCCCGCCTGCCTGCCAGCCTGGGCGGGAGACGTCGGGGTGGCGGCTAGCGTCTCCTCGCAGTTGCACGGTGTGCCGGGAAGACTGGTCGGCGACGAGTGATCCCGTGTCCATGACTGCCGCCCTCCCGACCCGATCCGTGCGCACCACGGCGTTGCCATGACCGACATCGACGAGGTCGTGGCACCCCAGCCGGCCCGCATCGGCAAGGACCGGCGGCAGCTGCCCAGCTGGCGCTGGGAGGAACTGCGGACGACGCTCTGGGTCGTCCCGAGCATCTTCGTCGTCGTCGCGGTGCTGCTGTTCATCGTCACGTTCGAGATCGACGTCGCCGCGTATCACGACCCTCTTCTGCTCCCGACCTGGATCCGGACGGGTAACGCCGACGCAGAACGCCAGGTCCTGATCGCCATCGCGGCCGCCGTCATCACGGTGATCGGCGTGGTGTTCTCCATCACGATCCTGGCGCTGACGCTGGCGTCGCAGCAGTTCGGCCCCCGGATGATGCGGAACTTCGTACGCGACATCGGGAACCAGGTCACGCTGGGCATCTTCGTCGGCACGTTCGTCTACGCCGTGCTCTCTCTGGGCTCCATCGACAGTCTGAGCCCGACCTTCGTCCCCCATCTGTCGACGTCGGTCGCTGAGGCCCTCCTGCTGCTCGACCTCGGGGTGTTGATCTACTTCATCCACCACATCGCCAAGTCCATTCAGCTGCCCGAGGTGATCGCGGGGATTGCCAGCGATCTGATCAACTCCATCGACGCCGAGTTCCCGGACGCCGTCGGAGCCGCGGTCGAGCCAGCAATGCCCGCACATGTCGGGAAGTCGGTTCCCGAATTGCTGAAGCTGATTGACGAGCGCGGGGCTGCGGTGCCCTCACAGGTCAGTGGCTACATCCAGTACGTCGGGTACTCGCAGCTGATCGACATCGCCACACGTACCGACTCGGTGATCCGGCTGGAGCACCGCCCGGGGCACTATCTGGCCACCGGTCGCCCTCTCGCCATCGTATGGCCGCGGGGAGCGGCGCCCGAGGTCGCTCTGGCGCTGTCCAAGGCCCACGTGACGGGCCCACACCGCACGCTCGTGCAGGACCCGGTGTTCGCCATCGATCAGCTCGTCGAGATCGCCATCCGGGCGCTCTCTGCTGCCGTGAACGACACCTTCACCGCCCTCACCTGCATCGACTGGCTGTCGGCCGGGCTGGGTCGGGTCTCCGGCCGCGTGCTCGACGAGGGTGTGTACCGGGACGCGGCGGGCAACGTGCGCCTGATCGAGTTCGATCCGTCGTACGCCCGCATGGTGAACCGCGCCTTCGACAAGATCCGCCAGTCGGCCCGGGGGATGCCGGCGGTCCTGATCCGTCTCGTCGACTCGCTCGGCTCGATCATGCTCGACACCACCTCAGCCGAGCAGCGAGACGTCCTCCGGCGCCAGGCCGACATGGTCTTGCGCTTGTCGGAGGCGACGGTCACCGAGCCGAACGACCTCGAAGAGATCCG
The DNA here is from genome assembly GCA_963745175.1 of uncultured Acidimicrobiaceae bacterium. Lineage (GTDB taxonomy): Bacteria > Actinomycetota > Acidimicrobiia > Acidimicrobiales > RAAP-2 > Bog-473. Next base: position 34,540 of record CAVUWK010000010.1, on the reverse strand, counting down.
GTTCCGGTACCAGCGCCTCCCCGCTGAGGACGTGTTCGCGGAGCAGCCCCACACCTGGTCGAAGATCGATCTTCCCTGATCGGCCGCGACCTGCCGTCGGCTGGGTCGGGTCCATGGAAGGGAATCAGCCTCCGGCGTTGTCGGTCGCGGACGTGGTGGTCGCGGGCGGCGCTGTCGTCGTGGTGGTGGTTCCGCCGGACTTGGGTGCCGTCGTCGTGGTGCTCCCGCCACTCGACGAGCGCGTCGTCGTGCTGGTGGTGGTGGTCGTAGTCGTGGTCGTGGAGGTGCTCCCGCCCGTCGACGAGCCCGCCGTCGTGGTGGTGGTCGTGGTCGGCGCAGCGGGTGGTGCCACGAAGGCGACCGTCTCACCCCGCATCGTGGTGAGGCTCTTTGCGGGCGTCGGGGACAGGTTGGTGCACCCGCGCGCCGCGTTCCAGCTCTGGACGGCCGCGGTGGCCGGGGCGCCGGTCAACGGCTGGGGGAGGCCGTTGAGGATCGTCGCCGGGCGCCAGACGGCGCCGGTGATGTGGCGACCCTGTGCGGTGATCACGAGCGCGCCGCTGTCGGTTTCGGGTGCCGTGTCGTCGTAGAAGGCGAAGTTGCCCAAGCCGTAGTCCACGTACGCCGCGCCGAGATAGCCGCCCCCGAGGAGAACGTGGGCGTCAGAGCCGATCACGATGTCCGCTCCCGCCTTGACGAGTTGCTCGGCCAGCGGCTCCTGCTGCGGGTTGGGGCAGGCCTGCGTCTCGGTGCCCCAGTGCACGTAGACGATCACGGTGTCCGCCGTGCGGCGCACCTGCTGGACCTCGCGGACGAGCTGCGTCGGGTCGATCGCCGAGGCGACCCCGGGCTGCGTCGCGGTCGCCGTCCACGTGCCGATCAAGTTGTCCGCGATGACTTGCGTCGCCGCGATGATCGCGACACGTTGACCACCGATCGTCACCCGGTACGGGGTGAAGGCCTGCGCGGCGGTGTTGCCGATGCCGATGATCGGGTAGCGCGCCTGGGATGCGATGGTCAGGTTCTGGGACAGGCCCTGCGCGCCGCAGTCCATGCCGTGATCGTTGGCCTCGGTCGCCAGCGAGACCGTCGCGCTCTTGAGGGCCGTGACGGCGGAGGCCGGCGCGTCGAAGATGTACTGCTTGTTCTGGGGTTCCGGACAGGTGCCGTCCGTCACTGCGGTCTCGAGGTTGACCATGCTCACCTGCGTTCCGGTGAAGAGCTGCGGGATGGTCGTGCCCAGTGCGGTCGCAGGGTTCTTGGCCAGATTCGTCCCGACGACACCGGCGAAGTGCACATCGCCGCCGAAGCCGAAGGTGACCGTGTGGCCGTTGCCCGTCCAAGCAGGGTTGAGCGGCGAGTGCTTCGGAAAGCGCTCGGCCGTGGTGACGGCCTGGTGGGTCGTCGTGGTCGAGGACGACGACGGCGGCGCGCTCGAGCCACCGGAGAAGAACGCGAAATAGATCAGGAGCAGGAGGAGGAGCGCGCCGCCGGCGACGAATTGGCGCCGCCGGCGCATGACCCTGCGTGAGACCACGTCGGCACTATGTCACACACTCTGGGGCGAACCCCGGGCAGGAGGCTTCCTGACCAGCAGGTTCGCGCGCCTGGCGGAGCGGGAGGAAGGTCCGGGCGGCAGCTGGCGGCAGTCAGCCCTGCGCGGCCCCGGGTCGCTCGGCCGCCCAGAGGGTGTCCCACTCCTCGGCCAGTGCGTCGACGAGGCCCCGACAGCCGGCGGCGATCATGTCGCGGCAGTCGTCGAAGACCGCGTCGTCGCCGTAATAGGGGTCCGGCACGTCGGCGGCCGCGCCCGAGGCGGCGTCGAAGGCCCGGAGGAGGGCGAGGCGGTCGGGGTCGGCGCCCAGGCCGCGCAGAGTCTGCTGATGACGGCGGTCCAGTGCGACCATGAGCTCGTAGCCGCCCAGCTCAGAAGACATGATCTGATGTGCGACGTGCTTGTGGTCCGGGTACCCGGCCCGGGCGAGAGCCGCCTGGGCCAGTGGGTGCATCGGCTCGCCCTCGTGCCATGGGCCCGTGCCGGCGCTGCGCACCTCCAGATGGTCGCCCAGGGTGGTGCCATCGGCGAGCGAGGTGGACGCCGCCAGGGACCGGGCGATCACCTCGGCCATGGGGGAGCGGCAGATGTTCCCGGTGCAGACGAAGACGACGCGGTACGGCCCGTCGCCGATGGCTCCCGGGGGGACCGCGAGTCCGGGCCGGCGGGGAGTGGGGCTCACCGGGCGGCGTACTCGTCGCGCAGCGACTTCTTGACGATCTTGCCTGTGCCCGCCCGCGGCCACTCGGTGCGGAGCTCGAGCTGCTCGGGGATCTTCTGGGTCATCAGGCCGGCCTCCCGGCAGAACGACGCCACGTCGGCCAGCTCGAGCCCAGCGGCGCCTTCGGCGAGCTGCACGACCGCGCACACTCGCTCGCCCCGCTCGGGGTCGGGGAGCCCGATCACGGCGACCTCGATCACCTTGGGGTGGGTGTAGAGCAGGTCCTCGATCTCCTTGGCGCTGATGTTCTCCCCCTTGCGGACGATCACGTCCTTCAGGCGGCCGGTCAGGTTGAGGTGTCCGTCGGCCCGCAGCCGACCGAGGTCGCCGGTTCGGAAGTAGCCGTCCTCGTCGAAGGCGTCGACGTTGAGTGCGGGGTCGGTGTAGCCGTGGAAGACCATCGGCCCCTTCACCCGCACCTCGCCTTCTTCACCGGGAGCGGCGACCCGGCCGTCGAGGGTCACGATGCGGACGTCGGCCCCCTCCACCGGCTTGCCGTCGGTGTTCGCCAGCTGCTCGTCGGTGTCGTGGGGCGAGCCGTTGGCGATCATCGGCACCTCGGTCATGCCGTAGCCGTGCACGACACCGCGCCCGCCGATCTCGTCGCGCACCTCGTAGTGGACCTCGGGGGGCTTGGCCGCGCCGCCGCCGGACATGAGGCGCAGGGTGGGAAGGATCGGGTCCTTCGGCGTCTTGCGCTGCTCGGCGAGGTACGCGACGTAGAACGCCGTGCTCCCTCCGACCATGGTGGCACCGTGACGGCGGAAGATGGGGAGAACAGCCGGTGCGGAGAAGGCCTCGACGAGGATCGCGGGGAACCCCATGGAGAGCATCGTCACCAGATAGTCGGGGCCGGCGATGTGCGCGAAGGGGAAGGCGATGGAGCCGACGTCGTCGGGCCCCATGTCGAGCGCGCGGGCGAGGCCCCAGCCGCCGGCGATCAGCGTCTGGTCGGTGTGCTGCACGCCCTTGGGGTCGGCCGTGGAGCCGGACGTGTAGTAGATCCAGCGGATCGGGGGCGTCCTCCGGGGTCGTCCCCGGGGGCGGCGGGGGCAGCACGGCGGGGTCGCCCTCGGGCAGGCCCGTCGTCGATGCTGAGGATGGTGGGCCGAGTGGGGACGTCGGCCAGGGCCCGCTCGGCGATGGCCGCGAAGTCGGTGTCCCGCCACGTGGCGGGGATGACGAACAGCTCGGCACCGGTCTGGCGGAGGGCGAAGCCCACCTCGCGCTCGCGGTAGAGGTGGATGATCGGGTTCTGGACCGCGCCGAGGCGGGCGAGCGCGAGGGACAGGACGATGGTGTCGATGCGGGTGGGGAGCTGCCACGACACGATCGAGCCCGTCGTGATGCCCATGCCGTGAAGGCCGGCGGCCACCCGCTCGACCCGGTCCCGGAACTGGCCGAACGTGACCGTCTCGCCGTCCGCCGCGATGAGCATGGGGTGGTCGGGCGACGCCTGGGCCCGGCGGTCGACCAGCTCCCACATGGTGCGGGCGCCGGTGAGTATCTCGCTCGTGGTCATGAACCTTCCTTTCGGGACCACTCTCATAGCAGCTGGCGGGACGGCCCGGGCCGGGCGACTGGCGCGCCGGGGCGGCGCCGGCGGGGCAGAATGGCCCCGTGGCGAGACGCCCGGTGCACTCGGAGGAGCATCCCCCAGGAGTCGGACGGCGGGGGCCGGGGCGTCGACCGCAGGCAGCAGGTCAGGTTGGTGGGCGTCGCCGTGGCGGGCATCCTGCTGGGCTGGTTCGCGCTGGCCAACATCCGGAACGTGCAGATCGACTTCTGGGTCTTCCACCGCCAGGCGCCCTCTGATCCTCGTGATCGTGATCTCGGGCCTGCTCGGGGCCCTGATCACGGCCCTGATCATGCGGCGCAAGCCCAAGGCGCGAGGAGTAGGGCCCGGCCCCCGGCGGCGGCCCGGCGGTTCGGCGGGGTGGCCCCGGCCTCCTGAGCAGGACCTGGGGCGGGCCTCTGCGAGCCGGTGACCGCGTTCCGCATCGTTGCCGTTCGGTTCTAAGCTGATCCACGGTGGAGAGAGCCGCTCGGGCAAGCACGAATGGGCACGAGCTCGTTGTCCGCGCCCCCAGGGCGTGCCAACATGTCACGCAGATGGATGTGGAGATCCCAGGGGGCAGGTGGTAGTGCCGCTTTCCGACCACGAACAGCGCATTTTGGCCGAGCTCGAGGAGTCACTGGTTCGCCAGGACCCCGAGTTCGCGGAGCGTGTGCGCTCGGAGACCGTGTACCGGCACGCCGGTCGCTACTGCAAGTGGGCCGCCGTCACGTTCGTCATCGGCGTCGTCATCCTCGTGGCCTTCTACAGCAAGTCGGTCATCGCCGGGTTCGTCGGCGTCGTGATCATGTTCGCCTCCGCCGTGTGGTTCGAGCGCAACCTGCGCCGCATGGGCCGGGCGGGGTGGCACGACCTCACCCGGTCTAAGGACGGGGAACCGAAGTCCGGTGGGGCGTCCAACGGGATCGAGGGCGCGATGAGCGACGCCCGCGACTGGTTCCGATCCCGCTTCCACCGGCGCGAGGACTGAGCACCGACTGAGCACCGCTCGGAGGGTCAGCAGCGGCTGCTCCGCCGATCCCGCCGATCCGATGTCGTGCCTGTCGCGCTGCGGATCCCGGCCGGGGTAACAATCCTTCCGTGGCGGACCTCGTCCTCGCCGTCGACGTCGGCGGCACCAAGATGGCCGCGGGACTCGTCGACCTCGATGGCTCCCTGGTGGAACGGGCGATGCGGCCGACCCGGGCCACGTCGGGCCCCGGCGATGCCGAGGATCTCTGGAACGACCTGGCCGAACTGGTGGAGGGCGTGGCCGGCCGGGTCGGCGCCCGGGACCGCCTTGTCGTGCTTGGCACCGGGTGCGGGGGGCCGATGAGTGCCGGCGGGGAGGAAGTCTCGCCGTTGAACATCGCCGCATGGCGGTCCTTCCCCTTGCGGGCCCGCCTGGTCGCACTCACCGGGCTTCCGACGTTCGTCGACAACGATGCCAAGGCGCTCGCGCTCGGCGAGGGTTGGGTCGGCGCGGCGGCCGGCTGCGCCAACTACATCGCCATGGTCGTCTCGACCGGAGTGGGTGGCGGCATCGTGCTCGACGGGAGGCTGCTCGACGGGCGACTCGGGAACGCCGGCCACATCGGCCACATCGTCGTCGTGCCGGATGGTCGCGAGTGTGTCTGTGGGAGTCGGGGTTGTCTCGAGGCGGAGGCGTCGGGGACCGCGCTGGCGGCCATGACGGGCCAGCCGGCCCGGGTGGCTCCTCCTGAGTGGGTGGAGCGCACGGGCATTCTGGTCGGCCGCGCCATCGCGACGACGGTGGACCTGCTCGACCTCTCGCTCGCCGTCGTGAGCGGATCGGTGGCGCTGGGTTTCGGGGAGCCGTTCTTCCGGGCGGCCCAGGCGGAGATGGATGCGTTGTGCCGCATCGAGTTCGCTCGGGGGGCGCAGGTCGTGCCGGGCGGGCTGGGTGACCGCGGCCCGCTGGTCGGCGCCGCTCGGGTGGGGCTGTGCGGCGCGGGTGTCGTGGCGTGAGCTGGGGTCGGGATGCGGTGCGTCGTGGCGCGCGCGGTCGTGCCCCGTCCCGGACTGTGGTGGGCGTCCGCGGGCGCCCTCCGCCGGATGGCCCGGCGCGGGTGGTGGCATCGCGCGCCCTTCGTGCCGGTCCCGGGGGAGGCCTACTGGCACTTCCGCCTCGTCACCGCATACGGCGGGGACGGCGGGGAGGGGGAGCTGACCCCCGACGACGTGGTGGCCTTCCTGCGCTGGTGTCAGAGGTCACGGCCCCGCCGCGGATAGCCTCTCGGGGGTATGGAGCGGGTGCTCCTCCTCAATGCGACCTACGAGCCGCTTGCCCTCGTCTCGGATCGCCGTGCCGTCGTTCTGATGCTCGCGGGCCGCGCCGAGGCGGTCGCCATCCGTGAGGACTGCACCGTCTTCCACTCCGCGAGGCTCAACGTCGACGTGCCGTCGATCGTGCGGCTGTCGCACATGGTCCGCATCCCGCGCTGGGCCCGTACACCGCCCGTGACCCGGCGATCCGTGCTGCGACGTGACGGCGGGCTCTGCGTCTACTGCTCGCAGCCGGCTGACACCATCGACCACGTGATCCCGCGCAGCAGGGGCGGCACCCACGACTGGTCGAACGTGGTCGCCGCCTGCAAGCGAGACAACCTGGTGAAGGCCGATCAGCTTCTGTCCGAGCTGGGTTGGACGCTCAGCGTCAAGCCGGCCCCGCCGGACGGACATCTCTGGCGGTTGCGACACCTGGCCGACGTGGACCCGCTGTGGGAGCCGTATCTCGCCGCAGCCTCCTGAGGTTGGCTCCTTCCCCTCCCCCTTCCCCAGACCTCTTCGACGTCGAGCAGTTCCGGGCCGAGCCGCGGCGGTTGGCCGTCGCCCGTGAGGTGACCGGGCCCACCCTGGTGCTCGGGAGCACGCAGCCGACAGAGCTCGTCGCCGGCGCGGCCATGCGGGAGCGGGGCGTGGCGCTGGCCCGCAGACGCGGCGGGGGAGGAGCCGTCTATCTCGGCGTGGGCGAACAGCTCTGGCTCGACGCCTGGATACCGCGGGACGACCCGCTCTGGACGGTTGACGTGTCGACCGCCGCCGAGTGGGTCGGGGCGTGGTGGATGGAAGCGTTGACCGGCATCGGGCAAGGCGGCTTCGGCGTGCACACCGGGCGATCGGTACCGGGCGAGCTCGGGGAGCTCGTGTGCTTCGCCGGCCGGGGGCCCGGTGAGGTGTTCCGCGGTGTCAGCAAGGTGGTGGGGCTCTCGCAGTGGCGGGCGCGGGAAGGGACCTTGTTCTCCTCCTGCGCGTACCTGCGTTGGGATCCCGTGCCGCTGCTGGCGCTCATGGAGGTCGACGAGACGGCGCGTGCCGCGCTGGCGCGCGACCTGACTCCGATGGCGGTCGGGCTGGCCGAGATCGACCCGCCGGTCGCAGACCTCGATCGCATCCGCGCCGTCCTGTTGGACTCGTTCCGTGACTTCGGGGTGACGCCCTCACTGGGGTGACAACGCCCACGGTGTGACGCTGCGGTGGCGTCGCCGGCGCCGGCGACGCACTCTGCCGGCGCCGGTTCCCGTCATCTTTCGCTTCTTTCTTCCTCTCGTCCCCCGAGCGGTCCTCGCCCGGCCGCCGCGAGCAGTCCGGTGGATCAAGTGCGGCGGTCCCCCCAAGGGGCACCCCGGCGCGCCGTCCGCGAAGGCGCAGGACCCAAGGGGGTTGCAGTTGTGTTGCAAGGGGCCGAAGTGGTTGTGAAGTGGGGGGAAATGGCGTAAAGTGGCGCGCAGTGGTGTGAGGGGGCGTCAGAGGACGCAAGCCAGGGAGCGTCGTGGGAGATAAAGCTGGTGGCAGGCTTCGTAGGGAGATACGAGCATTCGCTCGACACGAAGGGCAGGGTGATCCTGCCCGCGAAGTTCCGCGGCCAGTTCGAGCGGGGCGGCTACCTCACGCAGAATTCCGAGGGCTGCCTGGCGTTGTGGACGCCCGGCGAGTTCGAGCGGCAGATGGAGGCCATGCAGGGGAAGGCGGATGCCGGTCGGGCCGATCGGAACCGGGCCCGAATCTGGGCGTCGAACTCGGCCGAGGTCGAAATCGATCGGCAGGGACGCATGCCGATCCCCGCCCATCTCCGGACGTTCGCCCACTTGGACGCCGAGGTGCTGGTGCACGGAGCCATCGACCGGGTCGAGCTGTGGAATCCGGCCGCATGGGAGGAGCGGGTCTTGCCGGAGGAGAGCTGGCTCCTGGAGGACGAGGACTAACAGAACGAACAGAACGAACAGAACGAACAGAAAGGACACACGACAGGGCAGAGAACACAAAGACAAGGACACGCGGAACGCACTGGACCATGTGCAGCTCCTCGACCGGAGCGCTGGTAGGCCACTCCACCCACCTCCACGAAGGTCGTTCGGATCTCCACCTCCCTCTCGACCCACCGGCCGAGGGGCTGCAGATGGCCCACTCGTTCGAACACATTCCCGTGCTGCGCGACGAGGTGGTCTCGCTGTTCGCATCCGTGCCCCCCGGGGTGGTCGTCGACGCGACCATCGGAGGGGGCGGGCATGCCGCCGCGTTGCTCGAGGCGTATCCAGCCCTGCGCGTCGTCGGGTTGGATCGCGATCCCGCCGCCCTCACGGCGGCCCGGGGGCGGCTGTCCGCCTTCGGGGACCGCGTCACCCTCCTCGCCGCTCCCTTCTCCTCGCTCGAGTCGGTTGTCAACCGTCCCGGCTTCGGGCCCCTGTCGGGCGTGCTCCTCGACCTGGGCGTCAGCTCCCCTCAGCTCGACAGGTCCGAGCGGGGCTTCTCGTTCCGCGAAGACGGTCCGCTCGACATGCGGATGGACCCGACCTCGGGCCCGACCGCGGCCGACCTGGTCAACACCCTCCCGGTGGAGACCCTGGCGGCGCTGTTTCGCGAGAACGGAGAGGGGCGTCTGTCCGGGCGCATCGCCCGGGCCGTCGTGGGAGCCCGGCCGCTGACCTCCACGAGGCAGCTGGCCGAAGTCGTGGCGTCGGCCGTGCCGGCGCCGGCCCGCCGGAAGGGCCACCCCGCCCGCCGGGTGTTCCAGGCACTCCGCATTTTGGTGAACGACGAGCTGGGCCAGCTCGCCGCCGCCCTGCCCGCCGCGCTGTCGCACCTGAGCGTCGGGGGCGTGTGCGCGGTGATCAGCTACCACTCGGGGGAGGACCGCCTGACGAAGCAGACCTTCGCCGAGGCCGCCTCCGGCGGATGCGTGTGCCCACCCGGCCTGCCGTGCGTCTGCGGCGCCGTCGTCCGCCACCAACTTGTGTTCCGCGGTTCCCGCAAGCCCAAAGCGGCTGAGATCGCCGCCAACCCCCGCTCCGAGAGCGCCCGTCTCCGGGCGATCGTGCGGATCGCCGCCGCCTCCGACTCCGACGAGGCAGCGGAGGGCGCTTCCTGATGGCGCCTCCACCCGCGGCCGGCGCCACGGCAACGGCCGCACGCCGGCATGTCACCTCGGCTTCGGCCGCGGCGAGCCCGTCCCGCCCCGGGCGCGGCACTGAAGCTCCTTCGACCCGGCGCGCCCCGCTCCGGGTCGTCCCGACTCGCACTCGGCGCGGCGTACGAGGGGGCCGCGCCGGAGCTGGTCGAGGCAGGCTCCTGACCATCATCTCCGTCTCGATGGTGGTGGCCGCCTTGCTGGCCGTCGTGGTGGGGCAGGCGCTCCTGGCCAACGGCCAGGTGCGGCTGTCCGCGCTGCAGCACCAGCTCACCCTGGAGCAGAGCGCGCACCGCCAGGCCGAATTGGCGGTGTCGCAACTCGAGACGCCGTCGAGGATTGTGGCGGCCGCCTCGGGCCAGCTCCACATGGTCCGGCCGGCCAGCGTCGTCGAACTGCCCTATGTCTCCCTGTCCGCACCTCTCCCCACCCCGAAGGTGACGCCCGCACCCGCTTCAACCCCGCCGACGACCTCCTCGGCGGGTGCGGGCGCACCGGCGGGGACGGGCACCTCGAGTTCGTCCTCGTCTTCCGCCGCGACAACGACGCCGACTTCGACGCCGTGAGCGTCACGACCCGACACGAGCCTCACCGCGCGCGCGCTGGTTCCGGTCGCGCGAGCTCCTCGAAAACAGGGGCGGCAAAGACGCAGACACGGACGCCGACGCAGCGACGGCCCACGCGTTCGGCCGCTCCGTCCGCGCGCGCGTCGTCCACCGGCACCCGGTCCACACGGCAGGCCCGACCGGCCCGCCCGGCCGCTCCTGGTCCACGCCAGCGCCCGCACCGCCCGCCGGCGAAGGTGGCCCGTCTCCCCCTCTCGCGTCAGCGTGGCGGTTGGGAGAACGGCACCTTCAAGCGCCGGGTGCGTCTCGTCCGCCTGGTCCTGGTCGTGGCGATGCTGCTCCTGGTGGCGCGGCTGGTCGACGTGCAGGTCCTGCACGCCGGCGCATACCAGGCGGCAGCGCGGGGGAGTCATCCATCTCCGTGCCGCTCCCTTCGCTGCGCGGCGGGATCTACGACCGCGACGGATCACCGCTGGCCCTCTCCGTCCCCACCGACGACGTCGTGGCCGACGACTACCAGATCGCGCATCCGGTGCAGACGGCCCTCGCGCTCTCGCCGATTCTCCACGTGCCGGCCACCACGCTCGCCGCGCAGTTGCACCGGCCCACGGGCTACGTCGTCCTGGCCCGCCAGCTGCCCCAGGCCACCGGACAGAAGATCTCGGCGGACGCCTTCCCCGGCATCTCCCTGATCGCCGACTCCAAGCGTGAAGTGCCCAACGGGAACCTGGCCGCGCCCGTCGTCGGGTTCACCAACGCCGCCGGTCACGGAGCCGGGGGTCTCGAGTTCGGTGACAACCACCAGCTGGCGGGCGTCGACGGCAAGGAGACGATCATGGAGTCGCCGGCGGGAGTGGCGCTGCCGCAGTCCCCGGTCACGGACCAGGTCTCCTCGACCCCGGGCACCGGCCTCGAACTGACCCTCGACACCCAGCTCCAGTACGAGTCGGAGCAGGCGCTGGCCAAGGCGATCGAGACCTCGAACTCGGTCAGCGGCACCGCCGTGGTCATGGACGTCAAGACGGGCCAGATCCTCTCCATGGCAAATCTCGTCGCCAACCACCCCGCCGCCCTCGGCTCAACGACCACCACCACCACCCCGACCGATCCCGGCGGAGTGGTGCCGATCGGGCCGCACGACGCCATCAACGAAGCGCAGAACAACCTGGCCGTCACGCCAGCTCTACGAGCCGGGCTCGGTGTTCAAGCTGGTCACCTTCTCGGCCGCGCTGCAGGACGGCCTCATCAACCCCAACTCGGAGTTCACCGTCCCCGACCAGATCAGCTTGGACGGCTCGACCTTCCATGACGCCGAGCCCCACCCCACCGAGCAGCTGAGCGCCACCCAGATCCTGGCGCAGTCCTCCAACATCGGGACATCGGAGATCGCGCAGGGTGTCGGCGAACAGCGACTGCTCAACCAGGTGAAGGCCCTGGGCTTCGGCCAGTCGACCGGACTCGACTTCCCGGGCGAGTCGCCCGGTCTGTTGGCCACCGCCGCCCAATGGGAGCCGACCGACTACGTGTCCCTCCCCATCGGCCAGGTCGACGCCGTCAGCGCCCTGCAGGTGCTCGATGCGTACAACGCCGTGGCCAACGGCGGCGAGTACGTGGCGCCCAAGTTGGTGCAGGCCACGGTGAGCCCCTCGGGCGCCCTGACCAAGACCGCGCCCTCGGCGACCCACCAGGTCTTCTCGCCCTCCGTCGACGCCGAGCTCTCCGCCATGCTGCAGCAGGTCGTGGTCCAGGGCACCGGGACGAGCGCGGCGGTGCCGGGCTACACCGTTGCGGGCAAGACCGGGACGGCCCAGATCCCGACCGCCGGCCACGACTCCTACGTTCCCGGCGCCTACATGGCCTCCTTCGTCGGGTACGCGCCCGCCGCCAACCCCACGCTGTCGATGATCGTCATCCTCGACCGGCCCACCCCGATCTTCGGCGGCACCGTGGCGGCGCCAGTGTTCTCGCAGATCATGAGCTACGCGCTCCACCGCTACGACATCCCCACCACCCCGGGTGCACGGACGCCCGCCACCACGCCGGGCACCACGCCGACGCCAACGCCGGACCAGGCCCAGGACATCACGTGACCCTGGCCTACACGCCCATTGCGGCCGTGTCGCAGGGGTGTCCGAGGCATGCAACGCTGTCGGTTCCACCATGCCACGTGTGCCAATGAACCTCCTCTTCGACGACATAGAGGTGATCGAGTCCGTCGGTGACCCTTCCTCGGTCGAGGTGGGTGGCATCTCGCACGACAGTCGCCGGGTCGTGCCCGGCGACCTCTTCTGCTGCGTGCCCGGGCGGGTGAGCGACGGGCACGTCCACGCCGCCGAGGCGGTGGACCGCGGCGCCATCGGGCTCCTGTGCGAGCACTTCATTCCCGAGCTGGTCGACCACGGTGTCGTGCAGACGCGGATCGCGGAGGGCACCATGCGTCCCGTCATGGCCCGGCTGGCGGCCGCCTTCTACGGCTACCCCGCCCGCGACCTCTTGATGGTGGGCGTGACGGGGACGAACGGCAAGACGACCGTGACCCAGTTGCTGGGCGACCTTCTGAGCGCGGCGGGCCGCCCCACCAACGTCATGGGGACGCTCTCGGGCACGCGGACGACGCCGGAGGCAACGGAGGTGCAGCGGGTCCTGGCGGGGGTGCGCGACCGCCAGAAGTCCGATGGCCAACGCCACGCGGTGGCCATGGAAGTGTCGAGTCACGCGCTCGTCCAGTCACGCGTCGAGGGCATCCACTTCGACGTGGCCGTCTTCACCAATCTCAGCCACGACCATCTCGACTACCACGGGTCGATGGAGGAGTACTTCGAGGCGAAGGCGTTGCTCTTCACGCCGAGCCATGCCCTGCGTGGCGTCATCCAGGCCGATGATCGGTGGGGTCGGCGGCTTCTCGAGCGTGCCCGCATCCCCACGGTCGCCGTCCATCACAGCGACGCCACCGACGTGGTGCTGCGGCCCGGGAGCTCGGAGTTCACGTGGCGCGGGCAGCGCATCACGACGCCGCTGACCGGCGCCATCAACGTCGACAACGCCCTGCTCGCAGCAGAGGCCGCGCTGGCGCTCGCCGAACTTGAGCTCGGGCCCGAGGAGATCGCGCGGGCCATGGCCCACCTCGCACCCGTCCCGGGCCGGCTCCAGGTCATTGCCGCGCCGGCATCAGGGGCCCCCTCGGATACGGAGAGCGAGAGCCCTTCGTTCACGGTGCTGGTCGACTACGCGCACACACCGGCCGGGCTCGAGGTGGTGTTGGGCGAGGCGCGGACGCTGGTGCCGACCGGGCGTGTGCTCTGCGTCTTCGGATGCGGCGGGAACCGCGACCGGGCCAAGCGCCCGCTGATGGGCGCGGCGGCGGCGCGCCTGAGCGACCTGGCCTTCGTGACGTCGGACAACCCTCGCGACGAGGACCCGCTGGCCATCATCGAGGAAGTCCTGGCCGGGATCCCCGACGGTCACGGAAACGCCCGGGTCGTGGTCGAGCCCGATCGTGGGGTGGCCATCCGCCTGGCCCTCGAGGCCGCCCGCCCCGGCGACGTGGTCGTCATCGCGGGGAAGGGCCATGAGACGTATCAGGAGGTCGCCGGCCAGCGCCTCCCCTTCGACGACGCGGTCGAGGCACGCCGGGCCCTCTCCAGGCGATTCGGGTCCGATCCGCGGACCTGGGCCACCCCGAAGGGAGCGACGACACATGCCGGCGCCGACGCCGACGCCGACGCCGACGCCGACGGCCCGGCGCGGTCCGCGACCGCTCCTCGTGCCACACGTTCGGAGGCCTGACGGCACGTGCTCGGTCTGCTCGTCTCGGGAAGCGTCGCGCTGTGGGTTGCCATCCTCCTGACCCCCTTCCTCATGCGCTACTTCCGCAAGCGCGAGCTCGGCCAGCACATCAGGGAGGACGGGCCGGCCACGCACAGCGCCAAGGCGGGCACCCCGACCATGGGCGGGATCGCCATCGTCGTCGCGGTGGCGCTCGGCTACGCCATCGGGCACATCGGCACCGAGATCCGGTTCTCTCGCACGGGCTACCTCGCCGTCGGCGCCGTGGTGGCCTTCGGGCTCATCGGCTACGCCGACGACTACATCAAGGTGACCCACCGCCGGAGCCTCGGGCTGAACAAGCGAGCGAAGGCGGCGGCGCAGGTGATCTGCGCACTGGCCTTCGCCGAGCTGTCGGTGAACTGGGCCCACACCTCGACGGCGCTGTCGTTCACCCGCGCCGACGCGATCGGGATCAACCTAGGGCAGGCCGGCTGGGTCATCTTCGCCGTGCTCGTCATGGTGGGCGCGTCCAACGCGGTCAACATCACCGACGGCGTGGACGGCCTGGCCGCCGGGTCCGGGACCTTGTGCTTCGCCGTCCTGGCCATCATGGGGTACTGGATCTTCCGGCACTACTCGATCTACCACGTGCTCCCGGCGTCGGCCGTCGACCTCGCGCTGGTGGCGGTCGCGCTGGCCGGGGCCTGCATCGGGTTCCTCTGGTGGAACGCGGCGCCCGCCAAGATCATCATGGGCGACACGGGGTCGCTGGCGATCGGCGCCGGGCTGGCGGCGCTCTGCCTGCTCCTCAATCTCGACCTGCTCCTCCTCGTGATCGGCGGGCTCTTCGTGATGGAGACCGTGTCGGTCATCCTCCAGGTCATCAGCTTCCGTGCGTTCGGCCGCCGGATCTTCCGCATGGCCCCCATCCACCACCACTTCGAGCTCGGGGGCTGGCCCGAGACCACGGTCATCGTCCGCTTCTGGATCCTCGGCGGGCTCTTCTGCGCGTTGGGACTCGGCATCTTCTACGGCGACTTCCTCACGGTGGCGAAGTTCACATGACACCTCCGCGCGCGCACGAACGCGTCCAGCGATGCAGTCACCCCGCGGTCCGCCACTTGTGCCGCGCGGTGGGGGAGACTTTGTGCATGTATCGGGGGTCGGACCGGTCAGAGCGGCGCGTCCGTGCCCAGGGGGAGCGGGCGGCATGACGACGACGCGCAGCATCGAAACGGCGGACGGGCACGGGAGACCCCGGCCGCGACGGGCGTCGGCCACGGCGACCGCCCCGCGCTCGGCGGCCCACCGCCAGCGGCCCCGGCCGCGGGCCGCGCCACGGCACCGCCACCGCGGACATCGGCATCCGCATCGGGAGTCGCCGGGTGCCGGTCTCGACGCTGCTGCTGCTCGACGTGGGGCTGCTCTGCCTCATCGGCCTCGTGATGGTCGGTTCCGCCTCCTCGGTCGTCTCCATCGCCACCTATGGCTCGCCCTGGGCCATCCTCATCCGGGAAGCCATGTGGATGGCGATCGGCGCCATCGCGCTGTGGCTGGCCATCCGCTTCGACTACCGCAAGCTGCGGCGCTTCAGTCCACTCATCCTGCTGGTGACGTTCGGGCTCCTCTTCGTGGTGCTGGTCCCCGGCCTCGGGGTGCACGCCATGGGGTCGAGCCGCTGGGTGGGATTCGGGCAATTCCGGCTGCAGCCGTCCGAGCTGATGAAGCTCGCCCTCACCCTGTTCGCCGCCGACTTCATCACCCGCCGCCTCGATGAGGACGCCGCCGACCGCCGCGTCATCGGGCCATTGCTCATCGTGACCGGCTTCGCCTGCGTCTTGATCCTGGCCCAGCCCGACATGGGCACGGCCATGGTCCTCGGCTTCATCGCGCTGGCCCTGTTGTTCGTGTCGGGCGTGCGGCTCGGTCCTGTCATGAAGGTGATGGCCGCGCTGGCCGGCCTGGCCCTGCTCGTCGCGGTGGCCTCGCCCTATCGCCGGGCCCGCCTGCTGTCGTTCATGGACCCCTCCGCCCACAGCTCTGGCTCGGGGTACCAGGTCATGCAGTCGCTGATCGGCCTCGGCTCGGGGCACCTCGCCGGGTCCGGCCTCGGTGGCGGCCAGGCGCAGTGGGGCTTCCTCCCGAACGCCCACACCGACTTCATCTTCTCTGTGATCGGCGAGCAGCTCGGGATCGCCGGCGCCCTCCTGGTGCTGTGCCTCCTCGGCGGGTTCGTCTGGCTCGGCATCCGATCCGCCGTGCAGTCCACGGACCGCTTCGGCGCGCTGCTGTCCCTTGGGCTGGTGGCCTGGGTGGGGGCGGAGACCCTCATCAACGTCGGAGCGGTGGTGGGCGTGCTGCCCGTCACAGGGATCCCGCTGCCCTTCATCTCCTTTGGCGGGTCGTCGCTGGTCATCACCATGGCGGCCGCGGGCATTCTGATCAACGTGGCCCGGCGGGGCGAGGCCGGTGGTCCGCTCCGAGTGGCGGGTTCGAGACGCAGTCCGGCCAGCGCGGCCCGAGGTCGGTGAGCCCACGGCGCGGCACAGTGATCGCGGGCGGCGGCACGGGCGGTCACATCGTGCCCTCGCTGCAGATCGCCCGCGCCCTGGTTGACCGTGGCCATCCGGCGGCGTCGATCGAGCTCTACGGCTCGCGCCGCGGGCAGGAGGCCGTCACGTGGCCGACCCTCGAGTTCCCGTACACCCTGCTGCCCGGTCGGGGGGTGCGCCGCAGCCTGCGCCCGTCCGCCTGGTGGGCCAATGCGGGGGCTGTCCTCGGCTTGGCCTGGTGCCTGCCTGCGTGCCTTGGGCTCTTTCCTGCGCCGGCGGCCCCGGGTCGTGGTCATCGTCGGCGGCTACGCCAGCTTCCCGGCGGGGCTGGCGGCGGTGCTGACGAGAGTGCCCCTCGTCTCGATGAACACCGATGCCGTGCCGGGAGCCGTGAACGGCCTGCTGGGCCGGTTCGCCGTCGCCAACGCGGTGGCCTTCGCGGGAACAGACCTGCCACGGACGCACGTCACCGGCACGCCGGTGTCGCCCGAACTCGCCAGGCTCGAACGCACACCCGAGGGTCAGGCGGGCAGCCGGACGGCCCTCGGCCTGCCGCCTGACCGCCGGACCGTGGCCTGCGCCGGGGGCTCGCTCGGGGCGCGCCGGGTCAACCGCGCCGTGGCCGACCTGGCGGTGTCGTGGGCTGGCTGCCCCGACCTGGCGCTCTACCACGTGACCGGGCGACGTGACTACGAGACGTTCGCCCCCGACACCGCTGTGGCCGGGGGACGACGGGCCGCGCGCTGTGTTACCGGGTGGTGCCCTTCGAGGACCGGATGCCCGATCTCTACAACGCAGCCGACGTATGCGTCGTCCGGGCGGGTGCGATGACCGTGGCCGAGCTGCTGGTGGCCGGTGTACCCGCCATCCTCGTCCCGCTGCCCGGCGCCCCGCGCGACCACCAGACCCGCAATGCCGACGCCCTGGTCGGCATGGGGGCGGCGGTCCTCGTCCCCGATCACGAGTGCGACGGCCGGCGCCTGGCGCCTCGAGCTCGATGCCCTCCTGGCTGACCCCGAGCGCCTGCGCGCCATGGGCGAGGCCGCCCGCGCCAACGGACACCCCGACGCGGCCGCCCGCGTCGCCGAACTGGTGGACGCCCATGCCCGCTGACCGCACTGACCGCGCTGCCTCGGCGCCCGCCGACCCAGGCGTCGCCGGTGCGGCCCTCGACCTGGTGCAGCCCCGGCACATCCACATCGTGGGCATCGGCGGGGCCGGCATGAGCGCCATCGCCCTCGTGCTGCGGGCCATGGGGCACCTGGTCTCGGGCTCGGACCTGAAGGACTCGCCGGTGGCCGAGCGCCTCCGCTCCCAGCGGCATCACGGTGGCCGTCGGTCATCGGCCCGAATACGTGGAGGGCGCCGACGCCGTGACGTACTCGCCGGCGGTCCAGCCGGAGAACCCGGAGCTGACCGAGGCGCGCGCCAAGGGCATCCGCGTCGTGCCCCGCTCCGAGATGCTCGCCGCCATCTGCGCCACCCGCCGCTGCCTGGCCGTGTCCGGCACGCACGGGAAGACGACGACCGCCTCCATGCTGTCGCTGATCCTGGTCGAGGCCGGCCTGCGGCCCTCCTTCCTCATCGGGGCCGACGTCAACGAGATCGGCACCAACGCCGTGTGGGACTCGGGGGAGTGGCTCGTCGTCGAGGCCGACGAGAGCTACGGCACCTTCCAGGCGATTCGGCCCGACCTGGCCGTGCTGACCAGCGTCGAGCCCGACCACCTCGACTACTACGGCACGTTCGAGGTCCTGCGGGCCGCCTTCGCCGACTTCCTGGCCGAGCGCACGCCTGGGCTCCGTCGTCTGCGCCGACGACCCCGAGGCGGCGGCCATCGGCCGCGAGCACGGCGCGATCACCGTGGGGTCCGGCCCGCAGATGACCTACACCATGGAGCATCTCGAGCTGCAGCGGAGCTCGGTCTCCTTCAACCTGCGCGGGCCGGAGGGGGACCTGGGTGCCGTGGCCATCGGCGTCCCCGGACTCCACAACGCGCGGAACGGGGCGACCGCAGTGGTCGCGGCGCTCCGGGTGGGCGTGCCCTTCGCGGCGGCCCAGTCGGCCCTGGCCCGTTTCGCCGGGGTGACGCGCCGCTTCGAGTTCCGGGGTGAGGCGGGTGGGGTCACCTTCGTCGACGACTATGCCCACCTCCCCGCGGAGGTACGCGCCGCCCTGGCCACGGCCAGGACCGGGGGCTGGTCCCGCGTCGTCGCCGTGTTCCAGCCCCACCGCTTCTCCCGCACCGCCGCGCTGGCGACCGAGTTCGGGACGGCCTTCGGCGACGCGGACGCATTGGTGGTCACCGACATCTACAGCGCCGGCGAGCGACCCGTTCCCGGTGTCTCGGGCCGCCTGGTCGCCGACGCCGTGCGGGACCAGGACCCGCGACTGCCCGTCACCTACGTGGCGAACTGGGAGGAGCTGCGCCAGACCGTGGCGGCCGAGCTCCGCCCGGGGGATCTGTGCCTCACCCTCGGAGCGGGGGATCTGACCACGCTGCCCGACGAGCTGCTCGAGTCACCGCAATGGTGACGCCGTCCGACGGCGCTGCGTGCCCTGGCCGGCGCGCTCGGGAGCCGGGCGACGCTCGGCAAGCCGCTCGGGCCGCTCACCACCTACGGCGTCGGCGGGTCGGCTGCGCTCTTCGCCGAGCTCGACGGGCCCGAGGACCTCGATGTGCTCCGCGCCGCACTGCAGCGCTCCGCCGCGGAGCTCGGGGCCACGCCGCCCGTGTTCGTCCTCGGACGAGGATCCAACCTCTTGGTGGCGGACGAGGGGTTCGAGGGGATCGTGGTGCGTCTCGGGGCGGGCTTTGCCGGAGTGGAGTTGCCGCAATCCGGATCGTCAGCAGGCGGCGAGGCCGTGGTGCGGGCCGGAGCGGCGGTGGCCCTCCCGGTGCTCGCCCGCCGCGTGGCCGACGGGGGATGGTCGGGTCTGTCGTGGGCCGTGGGCGTCCCGGGCTCGGTGGGCGGCGCGGTGCGCATGAACGCCGGCGGGCACGGGTCGGACATGGCATCGTGCCTCGTCCGCTACAGCTGGGTCGATCTCCGCACCGACGCTGGGGGCACCGACGACGTGAGCCGTCTGGACTACGCCTACCGCTCCTCGTCGGTGGTCGAGGCGCAACTCGTGGTCGAGAGCGGAACTGCGAGTCACGCCGGGATCGGCCGAGGCGGAACGGGCGGCGGTGGCCGACATCGTCCGCTGGCGGCGCGCCCACCAGCCGGGAGGCTCCAACGCCGGCTCCGTGTTCACCAATCCTCCGGACGACTCGGCCGGGCGGCTCATCGAGGACGCCGGGTTGAAGGGATTCCGGCTGGGAACGGCGCACGTGTCCGAGAAGCACGCCAACTTCATCCAGGCCGACAAGGACGGGCGGGCCGGCGACGTGTACGCGCTCATGGCACACGTGCGGGCCGTGGTGTCGGAGCGGTGCGGTGTCACGCTGCGCGCCGAGGTCCGCCTCCTCGGCTTCGGCGACGGTGAAAATGGTCCGGTGGACGGGAACGGTGATGGATCCGGCGTGGGACAGGCGGGGGTGGCGCGGTGACTCCCGACGGCACGGCGGGAGGGAAGGGCCCGCGCCGCGGACGTGGGACGGGCACGAGTCGTGCGCCGCGCCGTCGCATGGACCCGCGCATCTCGGCCCGGCGCTCGGCGGTCCTCAAGGCGCAGGGCCGGCGCCGCCTCGTTGTGGTCGGGGTCGCCCTCGGGGTCTCGGTGCTCGTCGTCGGCGGGTGGTTCCTCCTCCACACCCCTCTGTTCTCCGCCCGCTCGGTCTCTGTGACGGGCAATGTGCACGAGACCGCGGCACAGGTAGTCGTCAAGGCAGGGTTGGCCGGTCGGCCGCCGTTGCTGGACGTGGACGCGGGAGCGGCGGCGGCGCGCCTGGAGCAGCTGCCATGGGTGCGCTCGGCAACAGTCCACGTGTCGTGGCCCGACGGTGTCCACATCGCGGTGACCGAGGAAACGGCGCGCTTCACGGTCGCCACAACTGCGGGCACGTGGGAGATGCTCAGCAACGACGGCCGGGTGCTCGGCGAGTCGCCCACCCGTCCACCGGGACTCCTGCTCCTGACCGTCCCCCAGCCGCCCGGTGAGCCCGGCACGGTGCTCTCCACCAAGGACGCGCCGGGGCTCAGAGTCGCCTCGTCGCTGCCGGCTTCCTTCGTCGGGCAGGTCACGGGGGTCACGGTCGAGCCGGCGGGCTGGGTGCAGCTGGCTCTGACGACGCCGATCGTGGTCGACATCGGCACCGCGGTGGAGCTCACGGCCAAGTACGAGGACGTCTCGTCGATTCTGGCCGGAGCGACCCTGCACAACGGGGATGTGATCGATGTCAGCGTCCCGGACGCGCCGACCGTGACCGCAGGGTGACGTAGGATGCTTGACCTGCCTGAACACCCCTCGTATGGTGGGGTCACGTTGCCGCACTGTGAACATCAACCTTCCCCAGAGGTTCAGGGATGGGTGGCTGCTCGTATCTCACGGGCGGCGTCTGGCGGAACCTACCAGCGAGTGACCGGTCGGCGATCGACCCGAGAACGAGGGAGTTCATGACGACCGTGCCTTCCCAGGGCAACTACCTGGCAGTGATCAAGGTGGTCGGGGTCGGGGGCGGGGGCGTGAACGCCGTCAACCGGATGATCGACTCGGGTCTTCGCAACGTCGAATTCATCGCGGCCAACACGGACGCTCAGGCGCTGCTCATGAGCGATGCCGACCTGAAGCTGGACATCGGGCGCCAGCTGACCCGCGGGCTCGGTGCGGGGAGCGACCCCGAGGTGGGGCGGCTGGCCGCCGAGGAGCACCGGGCTGACATCGAAGAGGCGCTCCAGGGCGCGGACATGGTCTTCATCACGGCGGGCATGGGCGGAGGCACCGGAACCGGCGGCGCGCCCGTCGTGGCCGAGGTCGCCAAGGGACTGGGTGCGTTGACGATCGGCGTGGTGACGCGTCCCTTCACCTTCGAGGGCCGACGCCGGGCCATGCAGGCGGAGAAGGGCATCCAGGTCGTCAAGGAGAAGGTCGACACGCTGATCGTCATCCCCAACGACCGGCTGCTGACCGTGTCGAACGACAAGACGAGCATGGTCAACGCGTTCAAGACGGTCGACGAGGTTCTCCTCCAGGGTGTGCGCGGCATCACCGACCTCATCACGGTGCCCGGGCTCATCAATACGGACTTCGCCGACGTGAAGATGGTCATGACCAACGCCGGCACCGCCATCATGGGCATCGGCTCGTCGATCGGCGAGGGCCGTGCGGCCAATGCGGCGCGGGCCGCCATCACGTCGCCTCTGCTCGAGGCCTCCATCGAGGGTGCGCGCGGCATGGTGCTCAACATCGCCGGTGGCTCCGACCTCGGGCTCTTCGAGGTGAACGAAGCGGCCGAGATCATCCACGGGGTGGCGCACCCCGACGCGAACATCATCTTCGGCGCCGTGATCGACGACAACATGGGCGACGAAGTGCGGGTGACCGTCATCGCCGCCGGGTTCGAGCGCTGGGAGGACGGCACCGGTACCTCCACGAGGTCAGGCGACCTGGCATCGACGATCTTCTCGACGCCCGAGCCGGTGGACATCTTCGCCGACGCCACCGGGTCGGAGGAGGAGCTCGACCTGGGAGACGACGATTTCGACGTCCCCTCCTTCCTCCGCTAGCGACGACGTCGCGCACAGGCTGACGGCAATCCGGCAGCGGATCGAGCGCGCCGGCGGGGATCCCTCCCGGGTGCGGGTGGTCGGCGTCACCAAGGGCTTCGGTCTCGACGCGGTGCACGCGGCGCGGGAGGCGGGGTTGACGGACCTGGGTGAGAACTACGCCGCCGAGCTCGTCGCCAAGGCGGCGGCCGAGGACGGGGACGACAGGGTGGTCTGGCACTTTCTCGGCGCGGTGCAACGGAACAAGGTGGCGCAGCTGGCCCCGGTCGTGGGCATGTGGCAGAGCGTCGCCCGCGCCAGTGAGGGCACCCGGATCGCCCGCTTCGCGCCCGGGGCGCGGGTTCTCGTGCAGGTCGACACGACGGGACTGCCCGGCCGGAACGGATGTGCCCCGTCGGAGGTCGACGCACTCGTCTCGCGCCTGGCCGACCTGGGACTCGACGTGCGGGGCCTCATGACAGTCGCCGCCCCGGGTGCCACCGCGGCGAAGGAGGCCTTCGAGTCGTTGGGGCGCATGGCTGACCGTCTGGGTCTCGAGGAGCGCTCCATGGGGATGAGCGACGATCTCGAGGCCGCGGTGGCCGCTGGTTCCACCATGGTGCGCATCGGGCGGGCCCTCTTCGGGGCGCGCCCACCGGTGGCCGCAGCCTGAGGTGGAGCCTGACCGGCAACCTCCGGTGGAGGCCGATGTAGGGCTGAGCAGGAGCGTGACGGTGCCAGGAGCCCGGGAGCCGGGTCGGAGGGACCCGCTTGGGTTGCCGAGCAGGCACTACGCTGTTTGAGGACAGGAGAAGGAATGTCACCCTCGTTCATGAAGAAGACCATGGTGTATCTCGGCCTGCTCGACGACGAGTACGACGAGTACGACGACCTGGAGGACCGTGCCCCACGAGGGTTTTCGGCCGCGACCCGGGTCGAGCCCCGGTCCCAGGACTACGAGCAGGCCGAGGAGTTCAGCGGCGGCATGAGCAGGGTCCGCACCATCCCGCGGGAGTCGGCCCAGCCGAGCCAGCAGTCCAGGCCGGCGCCGAGCAACGTGGCGCCCCGCCCTTCGGCCGTCCGGGCCGTGCCGGTCGACCCCACCATGAACCCGACCGGGCCGGCGCCGGCCCCCGCTTCGGGCCGCGTGCATGTGGTCGCCCCCTCACGGTTCGGCGACGCCAAGGAGATCGCGGACCGCTTGAAGGACAACCGCCCGGTGATCGTCAACCTCCAGATGGCCGACCGGGACCTCCAGCGTCGGATGATCGATTTCTGCAGCGGGGTGACCTACGCCCTGAGCGGCGAGATGGAAAAGGTGGCGGACCAGGTCTTCCTGCTGGCGCCGACGAACGTGAAGGTCTCCGATGAGGAGCGGCAGCGATTGGTTGAGCGCGGCTTCGGCCGCGATTGAGCGCACTACCCTCGGAGTTTGATGAGTATCTTTCGCCTCCTCGCGTGGCTGATCGAGGCCTACATCTGGCTGATCATGTTCCCCTACGCGATCCTGAGCTGGTTCCGGATCCAGCCCGGAACGACACTGGGCCGAATCCAGTACTTCCTCTACCAGGCGACTGAGCCCGTCCTGCGCCCGGTGCGTCGGATCATCAAGCCGATGGGGGGCCTCGACTTCTCCTTCCTCGTTGTCATCCTCGTTGCTCAGTTTGTGTTAATTCCGGTGCTGCTCCACTGAGCTCGCCATACATGGAATGGCAGGCGGGGAGCGTTAGACTCGCCGCCCATGGACAATTCCCAGGCTCCCGCATCGATTCTCGACACGCTTCGCACCGTGGAATTCCGCCTCGGGCTGAAGGGCTACAACGTCGACGAGGTCGATGAGTACCTGGACAAGGCGGCCCAGGAAGCCGAGGGGCTGCAGGACCACGTCCGGCAGCTGAACGAGCGGCTCCGCCAGGCAAGCGAGCGCATCGCACAGCTCGAGCGGGACAAGCGCTCAGCGCCCACGGCCGCTGACAGCGAGGAGGGAGCCGCGGTTGCTGCGGCTTCGGCCGAGGCCGCCGCGCTGTCCGACGAGACGCTGCAACGCACGCTCCTCCTTGCACAGAAGTTCGTCGACCAAACGAAGCGGGAGAGCGAGGCAGAAGCCGCCACGGTCATTGCCCAAGCAGAGGAGACGGCGCGGGCCGCCATCGCGGCCGCCGAGGCCACCTCGGCTCAGCTCCAGGCCGAGACGCACCAGAAGCTGCGCGAAGAGGTCACACGGCTCGAGGCCACCCGGACGGAGCTGGCCACCGACGTGGAGAGCATGGCGCGTCACCTGGAGTCGGAGCGCAACCGGCTCCGCGGCGCACTCTCCGAGATACTCAAGTGGGTGGACGAGAACGTGCAGCCCGCCAACTCGCTCATGGGCGTGAAGCCGAAGTCCGCTCCCGCCCAGGGTGGCGAATCAGCCGACGAACCGTTCGACGCGCGGCCCGAGGCCGACGACGGTTCGCCGACGCTGAACCTGCAGAGCGCGTCCGTGTCGGGAGCGCCCCGCTCCCTCTGACCACCCCGACGCGTCGGCGGGGCTTTGTTGCCGCCGTCCCTCGCTGTCCGGTATCGTCACCCGCTCCCCGGACGAGGACCTCGCCGGGGAAACCGGCACCTGCCGTGGTCCCAAGGAGGGAACGATGACCCCAGCGAACAAGGGCGCCCAGGTCAAGAGGGTGCCTGCGTCGCGATCGGCCGCCTCGTCAACCTCCCGGGACGGGAACAAAACGTCCAAGGCGAAGGTTGACGCTACGACGACAAAGCGTTCCGCTCCTACCAAAAAGAAGGCAGCTCCTGTTGTGAATAAGTCAGCCATTGCGGCGAAGAAGCCCGCAACCCCAGCGAAGAAGTCAACCACCGTGGCGCCCAAGAAGGCGGCCCCGACGAGCGCCAAGAAGTCGGTGACCACGAAGAAGGCGGCTCCGGCGAAGAAGGCTGGCACCACACCCCCTGTCGCCAAGAAGGCGGCGCCGGCGAAGAAGGCAGGCGCCACACCCGCTGTCGCCAAGAAGGCGGCCGACAAGCCGGCTGCCAAGAAGGCCGGCACCGCATCCCGGGCGGCGGGGAACGGCGCCGGTGCGATCGCCGCCCCGGCGCGCACCACCTTCACGCCGAAGCCGAAGGCCCCGGCACCGGTCCGGCCGAAGACCGGTCCCTACGCCAAGGACGTGAAGTTCCTCGACGAGGTGCGCGAGCTCCTGCAGGCGGATCGCGCCATCTATCAGGAGCAGGCCACCTCGCTGCGTGCGGAGGCGGACTCGCTGGCGCTGGAGCGGGAACCCGGTGACGTGCAGTTCGACGAAGAGTCGGGCGAGGGCGGCACCGTGACCGTCGATCGTGAGCGGAATCTGGCGCTGTCAGGGCAGGCGTTGCTGGCGGTCGAGGAGATCGACGACGCGTTGAAGCGGATCGACGACAAGACCTACGGGTACTGCGAGCGGTGCTTCCAGCCCATTCCCAAGCCGCGCCTGCGGGCGCTGCCCTACGCTCGTCTCTGCGTGGCCTGCAAGAGCGGGGGGCTGTCGCGGCGCTGACCCGCAACGGGGTCCTGGCGTTTGCCATTGCGGCCATCGTGGTGGTGGCGGACCGGGTGAGCACCACCTTCGTCATCGATCATCTCCACGACGTGCGGCACGTCTGGGGGCCGTTCGGCCTCGCTCTCACCTATAACTCCGGATTTGCCTTCAGCCTCTTCAGCGGCCGGGCAATCTTTGTGACGGTGCTGCTCTGTATCGGTGTCGTGGTGCTGGCCATCGTGGTGTCCCAGGTCCGTACGGTGGCCCTCGCGGTCGGGTCGGGCCTCGTGCTGGGCGGCGCCGTGGGGAACCTGAGTGAGCGGATCGTGGGGGGGCACGGGGGACAGGTGCCCGACTTCATCACCCTCGACTACTGGCCCACGTTCAACCTGGCCGACGCGTGCGTGACCGTTGGGGTCATCATCGTGATCGTGGCCCTGCTCTTCGGAGGACGGTCTGCCGTGGGGAACAAAGCCGGGGAGGCGGCGTGAGCGAAGGCGAGACCATTTCGACCGAGGTCCCGGCGCTCCTGGCGGGCGTCCGGGTGGATCGGGGGGTGGCCATGGTGGCCGACATCTCTCGGGGCGCGGCGACGCAGCTGATCGCCGACGGCCGGGTTCTGGTCGACGGCGTGCCGGTGTCGGTCGGGCGGGTCGCGCTCCGGGAGGGCGCCCTCCTGACGATCGCGTTGCCCGCCGCCCGCGAGGGCGGCGTGGTGGCGGAGCCCGGGGTGCGCTTCGAGGTGGTCTTCGCCGACGACGCGGTGGCTGTGGTGGACAAGCCGGCCGGGCTGGTGGTGCACCCAGGCGCCGGCCATGATGCGGGGACTCTCGTCGGTGGGCTGCTGGCCCGTTTTCCCGACCTGGCGCAACTGGTGGAGGCGGGCGTGTGCCCGCCCGATCGACCCGGCATCGTGCACCGTCTCGACAAGGGGACGTCGGGGCTCCTCGCCGTGGCCCGCACCGAGGAAGCGTTCCGCGCGCTGGTCGACCAGTTGGCGACGAGGACCATGGAGCGCCGTTACCTGGCCCTCGTCGTGGGTGACGTGGCCGATGACCGGGGCGAGGTGGAGGCCCCCATCGGCCGGTCGACCCGCACGCCGACCAAGATGGCGGTGACGGCCTCGGGCAAGCCCGCCCGCACCGCCTACACCGTGCTGGAGCGCAGCGGTGGACAGACGCTGCTCGAGCTGGCGCTCCAGAGCGGGCGGACCCACCAGATACGCGTCCACATGGCGGCCATCGGGCACCCCGTGGTCGGCGACGCTCGCTATGGGACGCCGGACAAGCGCCTCGGTTCGGGGCGCTTCTTCCTGCACGCCTTCAAGCTCGCCTTCGCCCACCCCGTGACGGGTGCGCGCACCGAGTTCACCTCACCGTTACCAGATGACCTCGAGGCCTACTTGGGCCAGCAGGCCGATTAGGACCGGAGACTCAGACCCCTCCGGGCCGGAGCCGGAGGCTCAGGCCGCTTCGTGGACGCCGACCACGTCGGCATCGAACGACAGCGCAGCCAGCGCCTCCTCCTCCGCCCGGCGCACTCGGCGGACGCCCACGCCGAGGCGCTCCGCGGTCGACTGCAACGAGGCGGGGGAATCGCCCTCGAAGCCGAAGCGGAGCCGGAGCACGTCACGCTGGAGGCCGGGAAGGCGCTCGACCGCATCGCGGACACGCTCGTAGACCATCGTCTCTTCCACGTCCGCGACGAAGTCCGAATCGTCGGGCGCCACCAGCTCGCCCAGCGTCGTGGACGACTCCATGGCGGCGGGCTGGTCCAGGGACGCAGTCACGCGGGCAACGTCCTCGAGGGACTCCCGCTCGTCAGCCGACAGTCCCGTTGCCTCGTCCAGTTCGGCCACGGTGGGCGCCCGGCCCAACGTGCTGGCCAGCTCGGACTTGGTCAGTTCGAGGCGCTGGATCTGCTCTCCGACCTCGAGGGGGATGCGGATGGTGCGACCGTGCTGCTGGACGGCTCGCTGGAGGGCCTGGCGGATCCACCAGGTGGCGTACGTGGAGAACCGGAAGCCTCGCTCCCAGTCGAACTTGTCGACGGCACGCATCAGGCCGAACGTGCCCTCCTGGACCAGATCGGCCATATCGACACCGCGGTCCTGGTAGCGACGGGCCCAGTGCACGACGAGGCGGAGGTTGGCTGCAACCATCTGCTTCCGCGCGGCGTCGTCTCCGGCCGCGACCCTCTTGGCCAGCTCGACCTGCTGCTCGTGGTCGGGCATGGGGAACTGGTCGAGGTCACGCAACATCAATCCCAACGTGTCCGACGTGCTCACCGCGCTCTTCATCTTCGCTCCAAACCCTCTTTGCTCACTCTCAGTCGTACGTACCCGGGTGTATCCGGGATCGAACCTGACGGGTATAACCGCGCCGGCCTCCGGATCATTCCATGGCGCTGTTCGGACCCGAGTTGCGCCGATTTCCGGCCCGTGCTGGTCTACGGCCATGCCCGGCCGCATGGTGCTCCTGCGCCACGGAGCCACCGAATGGTCCGAGTCTGGAAAACACACGGGACGGACGGATATTCCCCTGCTCCCTGAGGGCTGTGAACAGGCAAAAGCCGCGGGCGAGCTCGTCCGGCAGTTCGGCCCCGCGACCTTCGGCCAGGTGCTGACGAGCCCGCTGGTCCGAGCCGAGGAAACGTGCACCCTGGCCGGCTTCGTCGGGGACCCGGACCCCGACCTGATGGAGTGGGACTACGGCGCCTACGAGGGGCTGACCACGCAGGAGATCCGGGCGTTCCGTCCCGGTTGGACGCTGTGGGACGAGGGCGTGCCCGAGGGCGAACGGGCGGCGGACGTCGGCCGCCGAGCGGACCGGGTCATCGAGCGGGCGCGGGACATGGAGACGGACACCCTCTGCGTGGCGCACGGGCACATCCTGCGCGTGCTCACGGCGCGCTGGCTCGGGCTGCCCCCGGTCGCCGGACGGCTCTTCGTCCTACGGACGGGGGCCGTGTGCGTGCTGGGCTGGGACCTCGATTGGCCGGCGATCGAGGCGTGGAACATCAGGGGATGAGAACCTCAGCGATCAGCAGCTGAAGCGGTGCGTACCTGAAGGGATGAGCCGGGTGGGTCAGACGGTCGCCACGGCGGTCCCCCGGGCCCGGTCGACCATGTCAGCCAGGGTGTAGGACTGCAGGTGGGTGCGGATGGTCTCGCCGACGTCCGCCCACACGGCCAGCAGCACGCACTGGCCCTCGTGATCGCAGGCCCCGTTCTCGTGGGGCTCCCCGAAGTCGCCGGCGGCGATGGGACCGTCAACCGCAGAGACGATCTGGGCGAGGGAGATCTCCTCGGGGGGGCGGGCGAGCACGTAGCCGCCACCGACCCCGCGCTTGGAGCGGACCAGGCCCGCTCCCTTCAGCGCCAGGAGGATCTGCTCGAGATAGGGCTGGGGCAGGCCCGTCCGGACCGCGATGTCCCGGACCGAGGTCGGCATCTCGGCTCCGTGGAGCGCCAGCGAGAGCAGGGCCCGGCTGGCGTAGTCACCCCTTGTGGACACCCTCACACCATGCGATCCTACCGGCCCTTTCGTCGGTAGAGGGGGTGCGTGCGTCGTAGGGTGTCCCTCCGTGAGTGACGGCGTGGTAGCCCAGGCGACGGCGTCGAGGCCCCAGCAAGGGGCCGGGCAGGCCATCAGGCAACCCACGCCCCTCCTGCCCGACTGGGAGGGGGCCTGCCTCCACCGGGTGGTGCCGACCCTCCTCGGCGAGCTCACCGACCCGGGTGCGGCCCGGCTGCCGCCGTGGTTCCCCGCCCCGCTGGCCGGAGCGGGGCAGGTGGTGCTCCTCGTGATCGACGGCCTCGGCGAGGAGCAGCTGCGGGAGCGGCGTGCCCTGGCCCCGGTGCTCTCGAGCGGTGTGGGAGGACCCATCACGTCGGTCGCCCCCAGCACCACGGCGTGCGCCCTGACCACGCTCGTGACGGGGCGGGTGCCGGCCGAGCACGGCGTCGTGGGCTACCGCGTGGCCATGGACGGTGACGTCATGAACGTGCTCCAGTGGTCCATCCGGGGCGCCGACGCGCGCATGTCCGTTCCGGCGGCGACGTTCCAGCCCTACCCGTCGTTCCCCGGCGCCCCCGGCCCCGTGCCGGTGGTGACGCGCCAGGACTTCGGCCCGACGGGGTTCACCGCGGCGCATCTGGGTCGCGTGGAGCTACACCGCTGGTACACGCCGGCCGGGCTCGTCACAGCGGTCCGTCAATTGACCGCGGCCGGCGCACCCTTCGTCTACGCCTACTACGAGGGCATCGACAAGGTCGCCCACGCGGAGGGGCTGGGTCCTTATTACGACGACGAACTGCGGGCGGCCGATCGGCTCGTCGGTGACGTGCTCGAAGCCCTCCCGCCCGGGTCGGCGCTCATCGTGACCGCAGACCACGGGCAGGTCGAGGTCGGCAGCTCGGTCGAGTTGCTGGGCCCCGAGATCATGGCGGCGGTGACACTGATCAGCGGGGAGGGACGGTTCCGCTGGCTGCACACCCGCCCAGGTGCGAGCGGGGACGTCGCGGAGACGGCATTCGCGCTCCACGGCGATGTGGCGTGGGTGCGGACGAAGGAGCAGATCATCGACGAGGGGTGGCTCGGAGGCGTTCCCTCGGACAGGGTGGCGGCTCGATTGGGCGACGTCGCCCTGGTGCCGTTCGCGCCGACGGCCTTCCTGGATCCCGCCGATACCGGCGAGCTGCGACTCAAGGCCCGTCACGGGTCCCTGACGTCGGCCGAGATGATCATCCCGCTCCTGGGTTGGCGGGCCCCGTGACCGAACCGCTGGGAGTGGCAACATTGGGCCGTCGCCGTGAAAGACGCTGGGCGGACCGGCGGCCCCGACGATCGAACAGGGACGGAAGACACCATGGTTGACGCGACGAACGAGGACGTGACGGTTGACGCGACGAATGAGGACGTGACGGTGACGCGACGAACGAGGACGTGACCGCCGGCGAGGCCGGTACCGACGTGTCCGGCACCGACGCCTCCGGCGATGGATCGGGAGTCATCGCACCGGACGAGGTGCTGGCCAGCGGAGCCAGGGAGGAGCAGGGCGAGGAGCGCAAGACCGAATCGGTGAACGAGCCGGCCAGGGTGCTGCGCATCGGCTCCATGGTCAAGACGCTGCTCGACGAGGTGCGGGCGGCCCCGCTGGACGAGAAGAGCCGGGTGCGCCTGCGCGAGATCTACGAGCAGTCGATCCACGAGCTGTCGGAGGGACTGTCGCCGGATCTGGTGGCCGAACTCGACCGCATGGCGCTGCCCTTCGACTCGGACGCGCCGAGCGAGGCCGAGCTGCGCATCGCGCAGGCCCAGTTGGTGGGGTGGCTGGAGGGCCTGTTCCAGGGGATCCAGGCGACCTTGATGTCACAGCAGATGGCGGCGCGGGCCCAGCTCGAGGAGATGCGCCAGCGCGGGTTGCCCTCGGCCGGCGAGTCGGGGCGGACCGGCGCCTACCTCTGATCAACACCGCGGCCCCGGCGGCGCGAGGCTGAACGGGTGACGGACATCGAGGTGCCTGGCGAGCCGGTCGACCCGATGGGACGTGCCGCAGCGCCAAGCGGACCACCGTCCTTCCCGGGCAACGCGCCGCCTCCACCGCCGGCGGCACCGGGTCCGCCCGCCTTCCCGACCGGTGGCCAGAACCAGGGCGGCGGCCCACCCGGATCCGGACCCGCCACGTATGCCACCTGGGGCATCCGGGTCGGCGGCTACCTGATCGACACGGTCATCTTCCTCGTCGTGCTCGTGGTGCTCCTCCTGGTGTTCCGGCACAGCCACACGCTGGACGTGCGCATGATGGCGCGGCGCGGCACGGGCCGGCGGCACAACATCTCGGCGGTGCCCTTCCTCATCACCGGCGTGCTCTACGTCGCCTACGGCACCGTGCTGTGCGGGTCGCCGCGGGGTCAGACGGTGGGGATGATGGCCGTGGGGGTGCGGGCGGTCCGGGACGAAACCCTCGGCGTGCTCGGGTACGGGCGGGCGCTGGCCCGGGCAGTGGTGGAGAGCGTGTTCCGCCTCATCGAGCTCCTCTTCTTCGTCCTGGGCCTGATCTGGCTGCTCGACATGCTCTTCCCGCTGTGGGACGGGAAGCGCCAGACCCTTCATGACAAAGTGGCCGGATCGGTCGTCCTCCGACTCCGCCCGGGGGGATAGATTGCTGGGTCCGGGGCGAATCACACAGGTGTAAGTTTCAGAGGACGTGGCGAAAGGAGGGCCGGTGTCGGAGCGGTCGTTTACGCATCTGCACACCCACACCGAGTTCTCGATGCTCGACGGGGCGGCCCGGGTCGGCGACCTGGTCGCGGCCGCGGTGGCCGACGGCCAGCCGGCGCTCGGCATCACCGACCACGGGAACATGTACGGGGTCCTCGACTTCTACAAGGCCTGCCGCGACCAGGGGGTCAAGCCGATCATCGGCACCGAGGCCTACATGGCCGCCGAGTCGCGCCTCGAGCGCCCGGTGCGCCGGGGCCGGGTCGACGACACCGGCGGCGACGTCGAGGGGGGCGAGAAGCTCTACTACCACCTGACCCTGCTGGCCGAGACGGCGAGGGCTACCGCAACCTGATGAAGCTGTCCTCGGCCGCCTACCTCGAGGGCTACTACTACAAGCCCCGGGTCGACTGGGAGCTGCTCGAGCGCCACCACGAGGGGACTCATCGCCACCACCGGCTGCCTCGGCGGCGTCGTGCTCCAGGCCCTGCTTGGCCGGCGACGTCGAGGGGGCCGAGCAGCAGGCGGCCCGGCTGCAGGACATCTTCGGGCGCGGACAACCTCTTCGTCGAGCTGCAGGACCACGGCCTCGCCGAGCAGCACCGGACCAACCCGCAGCTGATCGAGATCGCCCGGCGCATCGGACGCGCCGCTGCTCGCCACCAACGACAGCCACTACACCCACCGCGAGGACGCCGTGGCCCACGACGCCCTGCTGTGCGTGCAGACCGGCGCCGCTCTCGACGACCCCAACCGCTTCAAGTTCGAGGGCAACGAGCACTACCTGAAGACGGCGGCCGAGATGCGCCACCTGTTCCGCGACTTCCCCGAGGCGTGCGACAACACGCTGCTGATCGCGGAGCGGGCCGACGTCGAGATCGAGTTCGGCAAGCCGAGCCTGCCCGAGTTCCCGGTGCCGGACCGGTTCACGCGGCGAGACCTACGAGGAGCGCGCGCTCGGCCTACCTGCGCCACCTCGACCTATGGAGGGGGCGCGGGAGCGCTACGGCGACCCCGCTGCCC
The DNA here is from genome assembly GCA_963745175.1 of uncultured Acidimicrobiaceae bacterium. GTDB lineage: Bacteria > Actinomycetota > Acidimicrobiia > Acidimicrobiales > RAAP-2 > Bog-473. The sequence continues at coordinate 1,991 of CAVUWK010000010.1, read as the reverse complement.
GCGCGAGGTGGTCGAGCGGCTCGACTACGAGCTCGGCGTCATCGCCAACATGGGCTTCTCGGCCTACTTCCTCGTCGTGTGGGACCTGATCCGCTACGCCCGCGAGTCGGGCATCCGGGTGGGCCCGGGCCGGGGCTCGGCGGCCGGCTGCTGCGTGGCCTACTGCCTGCGCATCGTCGACCTCGACCCGATCCGCTACGACCTGCTCTTCGAGCGCTTCCTCAACCCGGGCCGCAAGCAGATGCCCGACATCGACATGGACTTCGACGAGCGCTACCGCGGCGAGATGATCCGCTACGCGGCCGAGCGCTACGGCTGGGACCGGGTGGCCCAGATCGTCACCTTCTCGACGATCAAGGCCCGGGCCGCCGTGCGCGACGCGGCCCGGGTGCTCGGCTACCCCTACAGCGTCGGCGACCGCATCGCCAAGGCCATGCCGCCGCTGGTCATGGGCCGCGACACGCCGCTGTAGGCCTGCCTCGAGCAAGACCGAGGGGCACGAGGACGGCTACGCGGCGGCGGCCGAGCTGCGCAAGATGTACGACGACCGACCCCGACGCCAAGGTGGTCATCGACGTCGCCCGGGGCCTCGAGGGCCTGCGCCGCCAGGACGGCATCCACGCCGCCGCGGTGGTGATCTCCCGCGACCCGCTGACCGAGTACCTGCCGATCCAGCGCAAGCCCGAGCCGGGCGAGGCGCCCGAGGACGCCCCGATCGTCACCCAGTACGAGATGCACGGCGTCGAGGACCTCGGCCTGCTCAAGATGGACTTCCTCGGGCTGCGCAACCTCTCGGTGATCGAGCGGGCCCTCGACCTGATCGAGGCGGCGACGGGGGAGCGGCCCGACATCGACGACGTCGCCCTCGACGACGAGCCGACGCTCGAGATGCTGCGGCGGGGCGACTCGATCGGCGTCTTCCAGCTCGAGGGCGGCCGCGATGCGCTAGACCCTGCGCGCGCTGGCCCCGACCGAGCTTCGACGACGTGGCCGCCCTCGTCGCCCTGTACCGGCCGGGCCCGATGGCGGCCAACATGCACCACGACTACGCCGACCGCAAGAACGGCCGCAAGCCGGTCACCTACCTGCACCCCGACATGGAGCCGATCCTCGGCGACACCTACGGGCTGATGCTCTACCAGGAGTCGGTGATGCGGGTGGCCCAGAAGTTCGCCGGCTACTCGCTCGAGGAGGCCGACAACCTGCGCAAGGCGTGCGGCAAGAAGATCCGCGACGCTCATCGCCGCCGAGCGCGAGAAGTTCGTCGCCGGCTGCGTGACCGAGGGCTACGGCGAGGAGCTCGGCACGCAGCTGTTCGACATCATCGAGCCGTTCGCCGACTACGCGTTCAACAAGTCGCACTCCTACGGCTACGGCCTCGTCGCCTACCAGACGGCCTGGCTGAAGGCCCACTACCCGGTCGAGTACCTGGCGGCGCTGCTCACGTCGGTCAAGGACGACAAGGACAAGACCGCGGTCTACCTGGCCGAGTGCCGGGCCATGGGCATCGAGGTGCTCGTGCCCGACGTCAACCGCTCGCTGGCCGAGTTCGCGCCGGACCGCAGCGTCGGGGAGGACCGGCACGGCACGACCGGCCATCGTCTTCGGCCTGTCCGCCGTGCGCAACGTCGGCGAGGGCCTGGTCGAGCGGATCGTCGCCGAGCGCGACGGCCAACGGGCCCTTCGCCGACTTCTACGACTTCTGCGCCCGGGTCGACCCCGTGGTGCTCAACAAGCGCACCGTCGAGTCGCTGATCAAGGCCGGCGCCTTCGACTCCCTCGGCCACCCGCGCCAGGGCCTGTGCCTGGTCTTCGAGGCAGATCGTCGACCGCTCGCTCGACCGCCGCCGGGAGCAGGACCTCGGCATCACCACGCTCTTCGCAGCGTTCGAGGAGGAGGAGGCGGCCGACCCGGGGTGGGGCGGGGCCAAGGTCGCCATCCCCGACATCGAGTTCGACAAGGCCCAGCGTCTGGCCTTCGAGAAGGAGAT
>CAVUWK010000009.1:0-40621 GCA_963745175.1 uncultured Acidimicrobiaceae bacterium | reverse complement strand
CTGCGTGACAGCGGTTTGGCGTTCGTCATCCTGCGCAACGGATGGTACTTGGAGAACTACGCCGAGCAGCTCCCGATGATCACCCAGTACCACGTATTGTTGGGCAGCGCTCACGATGGTCTCGTCAGTGCGGCCAGTCGACGTGACTACGCTGCGGCGGCCGCCGCGGTGCTGATGCACGACGGGCACCTCGGAGCGACCTATGAGCTCGGCGGAACGCCATTCACCCTGACCGAACTCGCCGCCACGATCAGTGACGTCCTCGGCACCCACATCACCTACCAGGACATGTCGGTCGCTGACTACACCAGCGCCCTGACCGCTGCGGGGCTGCCCCCAGAGATGGCCGCCTCGGTTGCCGACGCCGATGCCGGCCTGGCTCGCGGAGAGTTGTTCACCGCGAGTGAGGACCTGGTGAAGCTGATCGGCCGGCCGGCAACCACAGCCCACGAAGCCGTCCAGAGCGCTGCGGCCACCATCAGTAGTTCGTGACACCGCCACGCCACCCAGGAGCCACCACCCAGCTGACCAGCGTTGGAAGATAAGGACCCGCGGACGGTCTGACGTTCACTCGTTAACAGGTGCCCCACGCGACAGGGTTCCCGTGCCCGTCCGCCGCGGATCGGGAACGCAATCCTCACCCGCACGGCCGTGCGTGGTCGGTCGGCGCAGTTCGAACCGTCGTCATGAATCCGAAGTAGAGGGGCGCAGAGCATCTACGGGCGCACCGCAAGGTGGAACGCCCCTTCGTGTCAGTTTGTGAAATCAAGGCCTCAGCCACGACCTTTACAAATCCATCGTAGCGCTCCTCGTTCGAAAACCACTCCTGACCAGGGACTTCGGACCGGTGGAGGTGAAGGGATTCGAACCCTCGCCCTCTGCGTTGCGAATGTGTGGCTCTCAGTGTTCTGACCAGGTCCTTTCCGAGGACTTTCCTGGTGGCGGCGTTTCGATCACCTCAGGTTCCCTCACGATCCCTCCCCTTCGCGCACGGTAAAGACACGTAAAGACACGCTCGGAGTTTGCCTGTGGGGCCTTCACCGATCGGTACTGAGGTCGGATCGGCTGGCTCTCGTAATGCGCGCCGAATGGCGCCTGCTCCCTGCGGACGACGATCACGTCCCTCGGCGAGCGAGGAGACATATTCGACCCTGATTCGGAGATCCTTATTGCCGGGCAACCGATCACCGTCAATGTTGTTTGTCCGCCACACTCTCTGGTTCGGCACCCGAAGGTCACCCTTCTGTAACACTTGCACTCGGGGTTGGTTCAACGCGACTGGAGCGCTTCGAGTGGTACCGCTGCGGTTATCGTCTGCGGTACGCGGTCTTGCGCCTGTGCCCAAACCTCGGCCCGGAGGAATCGGAACGCGGAGTCGAGGCGCAACATCGGCAGGCCATGAGTGGCCGCCAGACCGTCAGCGGATCCCACGGGCTCAGCTCGGTGCCTCCTGTCGCCGTCACCACGTCTTGGATATTGGCGATAAGCAGGGTGTAGCCACCGACTCCGTCTCTGCTACGAGCTCGCTCCGACGGCGAGGTGAGCGCGTCAACCTGCTCGTCGCTGAGGAAGATGGCCCGATACAGCCCCGGGTCTCGTAGGGCGAGATCCAGATACCCCACGTGCTCTTGCCGCCGATTCGTCCGTGTCGGCTCGCCCTGGCGATGGACTCGGCGCTCCGCCTAGTGGAGGAGGCGAAGGCGATCGTTCGCGAGGACGGGCCGGACTCGCTGTCACCGCGGCGAGGTACAGCGCCCTGCGTGGGTCTCGCCTGTGGCGGGCCTTCCGGCAGTTCCGCGACCGCAATGCCCTGCTGATTCGACCGCTTGGCGAGACTGACGAACCACAGCCACAAATCGAACAGCTGAAGCAGACCGAAAAAGTGACCTACGGGGTGGCGTTGCGCAACTTCGGGATCCGCCGCTTGGCGTCACGCTCCGTTTCGAGCACGGACCTCATCCTCGACGCCGTCGCCGGATTCGTCGATGGCCCGGTTGTGGCGCTCCTCGGGGTCCACGGTCAGGTTGTGCAGCTCCCAGTCGGACTCGGCGGCCGGACCCAGGAACGGGTTCGGCGCGATGCCCTTGTGCGGCGTACCACTCGTCGAGGCGCTCGTAGTAGTGGTTCAGCTTCCACAGTTCCGGTGCGCCCCTCGTCGCCGGTGGGCAGCGTTGCCAGCACCGACTCGATGTTGATCGGCGGCGCGACCGGGTCGAACGCAGCGCCGGTCAGGATGTTGACCTGGGTCATGCCTCGGGTGACGTCGTCCTCGGTCATGAAGTAGATCGGCGACGCCATGCGAGGCCGCGGTCGACCTGCCCGCGCACCACCCGCTCAGGTCCCGGCCCGGCAGCGGTTGGGCCTCGTCGTGGTGGGCGGCCACGCCGGCGGTCGCCTGCTCGAGGTCGATGCCGGCCAGCCCGAGCAGGGTCGGGATCAGGTCGACGTGGCTGGTGGGCACCGTCGACGCCTCCACGTCCCGGGTCGATGCCCGGACCGGCGACCAGCAGCGGCACCCGGGTGGCCTCGTCGAAGGCATTGCACCACTTCTGGATCAGGCCGCCGTGGGCGCCCAGCAGGTCGCCGTGGTCCGAGGTGAACACGACGATGGTGTCGTCCGCCATGCCCGACTGCTCGAGCGCCTCGAGGATCCGCCCGATGGCCTGGTCGACCAGCTTCAGCAGGTAGTAGTAGAGCCGCCGGTAGCCGAGATCGGTGGCCGTCTCGAAGATCATCTGGGGCCAGATCGCCTTGAACGCCTCCTGGCACGCCGGGCGACCGGTGAACGAGTCCGACTGGGACGGCGCCTCGGGAACGTCGGGCACGGTGTCGTCGGGCGGCCCGAACTGCGAGCATCTGCTCCCACCCGAAGCCCGAGAAGGCGATGTCGTGGGGATTGACGAACGAGGCCACGGTCAGCCACGGGCCATCGGCGCGGGACTGCGGCCAGCTCGCCGAACAGCTCGACGACCTGCTCGGCGAAGACGCCGTCGCGAACTGTGCCGCAGTCGGACTTGTCGGCGCCGTGGGGCTCACGGCCGATCCACCCCGAGAACCCGAACGGATCGAGCCGGTCGGCCTTCCGGTAGGCCTCGACCGCGTCGGGAATCAGGTTGCCGTCGTCGTCGGAAGCCTTCAGCCCCTCGTGCGATGCCCGGGATGGTGAGATCGGCGAAGGAGACGTGCCACTTGCCCCGGTAGTGGGTCCGGTACCCGCCGGCGCGGAACCAGTCGCCCAGGGTCGGCACCGAGTTCGGGTCGAGCCACTGCATGCCCGGGTCGGTGTTCTGCTTGGCCACGCCGTCCGTGGACGTCACCCCGTGCAGCGAGGGGTACTGGCCGGTGAACAGCGTGGCCCGGCTGGGCATGCACGCCGTCGAGCCGGCGTAGTGCCGGTGGAACTCCAGGCCCCGGGACCGGATCGACTCCCGGGCGGTGAGTTGGGAGTTGCGGAAGGCGCGCACGCTGTCGGCCTCGTAGGGGGGCGGGTAGCGCTCCTCGTCGGTCATGATGAGCAGGATGTTCGGTTGACTCATGGCTCAGACGCTATCGACAAAGCAGCCGCCGTGGGAGGGGATTCTGGTCCTTGCCGGTGAGGGCCGGTGACGGCCTAAAGACCCGACTCAACCGCGATCCGTCCCGTGGACGCAGCGTGTCGGAGCGCCTCGTAGTCCCGCTCGTTCTGGTCGGCGTAGGTCTCGGCGAAATCAGCAAGAGCACCGCTCGAACGTCGGCCCGTTCCCGAGATAGCTGGCGATCGCAACGCGGTCACCCGAGCGGGCGTGTGCGCGGGCCAGGGCCTGGGCACACACCCCGACGTACTTGATGAGTCCCGGAGGGATCGCCCCTTCGACCTCGAAGCTCCCTTTCCAGTCCCGGAGTTGGCGGATGTAGAAGTCCCGGGTCACACCGTCGGGACCTTCGACCCGTTGATAGCCCAGGAAGATGTCGCTGGCCGCCTGCATCAGGTGTTGACCGGCCACCACCCGCGCCCCATGGTTGGCGTAGCCGCTCTTGCCGACGAACTCCTCGAGCACGGACGCCTCGGCCTCTTTGGCTTGGAGAAACAGCGGGTCCTCGTTACCCAGCCCCACCATGAGCAGGATCCAGGCCCGGGTGCCGACGCTCCCGACACCGACCACCTTGCGGGCGATCTGGACGAACTGGAACTCCTCGAGGAGGTGGCGCCGGTCCGACTGGAGGCTGCGTCGGTAGCCGCGCACGAGTTGATGGAACGACTCTCGGAGCTCGTCACTTACTTCCTGCGGAAACAGTTCCTCTGTGGGCACGACGAGCGGCGGGTCGCTGACGATGCGGAGCTGGCCGTCGACGACAGTGGTGAGCTTGCCGAGTGCCTGAAGGCTGTCGCGGGTGTGCGCTTTGGTGACGAGCTGGGAGGTGCGAGCCGCCATGCGCTTGTCGGACTTGGACTTTGTTTTCCCGGCCACCGCCTCGAGTTCGGCGAGCAGACCGGCCACGTCGATGTGGGAGTACCAGACCTCCAGAGTGGACATCCCGCCAAGCGGGCCATCTCCCGGCGGTAGCTCGCTCCCACCTCGAGTGCGGCGGTTCGCGCCTCCTTGGTGGTGAACTCACGGTCGCGGGCGGCGATCACCACGCTGGCGGCCAGCCGCTTGAGGTCCCACTCCCACGGCCCGGGCAGGGTCTCGTCGAAGTCGTTGACGTCGAACATCAGCTTGCGCTCTGGTGAGGCGAACAGTCCGAAGTTGGACAGGTGGGCATCGCCGCAAACCTGGGCGGTGAGGCCCGAGCGGGGCGTGGTCGCCAGGTCGGAAGCCATGATCAGCGCGGCACCACGGAAGAAGGTAAAGGGCGAGACCAGCATCCGTCCGTAGCGGATCGGAACCAGTTCTGGCACACGCGTCGTGGCCTGCCGTTCGAGGAGGCTGACCGGGTCCGGACGGTTCTTCGCAGGACTGAACTCCGCCTGAGAGGAACGAGGCGCCCGCGAACGGGCTTCTTTGCCAAGCGCTACGCGCTCTTCGATCGTGAGATGCGGAACGGCGTGAGCCGCAGCGTCTGGTCGTTGCGTCAGACTCGTCATCGTTCTCCCCGTTCCCGGTTCGACCGCCAATTCTGCGGCCCCCATCATGATCCCTAGATCGTCAGCAGTACAGGGGTGACGAACCGAACCCGAGCGTTGCCCGTGCCAGCCGGAGCCGTTTGATCCCAGAAGAGGACGGATACCTGGGCAAACTCACGCGGAGTGGTGCCCTTTCGGTTGCCGGAAGGGTGCCCCCTTTCCTGGGACATGTGCCTGAACGTGTGCATACACCCCTTCAAAGCTTCCAGTGCGGCAGAGGCGATCGCTGTCATCGCAACGCTGTTGTCGAGCGTCCAGTCTTGGTGATAAGGGTTGGTAGCAGTGTCATCAACGATGCCAATCGGCATGGGGCCGTCTGAGCGGTTGGCGCACCACCGGATGTGATTGTCGACCTCGTCTTGATCGGGTTGGCCATGGCGGTTTACCCCGTGGCGCTCACGATCTTCATCCTTCTCTTGGGGTCCACACGCGGCCCGCGCAAAGGGGCTGGTTTCATCTTCGGCTGGTTGGCGGCGCTTGCGGTGGTCGCAGCCCTGACGATCTTGGCAACCGGAAACGCGCCTCCTGCCAGCGGCACGGCCCCTTCGAAGAGCATCTTGGTGGTCAAGATCGTGCTTGGCCTCGTCTTGCTGGCCATCGCCGAGCGGCAGCGCCGCCGAATGGGCCAAACCCGACCGCAGAAAGAAGAGCCACGGTGGCAAGCACGGATCGACGACATGTCGGCCGTTTTCGCGATCGGACTGGGGGCCTTCTTCCAACCCTCGGTGTTCGTGGTCTCGGCGGCAGCAACCATCACGGGAGCGAAGCTGTCGTCGGCGGCAGACTATTTCTCCCTTGTGTTGTTCGGACTCTTGTCGGTGTCCACCTACCTGGCCATGGACATCTACTGTGTTGTCCGCCCCGAGCGCGGTGAAGAGGTCCTCGCCAGCCTGAAGACATGGATTGACCGGCACACGGATCTGATTATCGTCATCGTTTCGGCGGCAGTGGGTCTTTGGCTCATCGGTAAGAGCGCGTACGTCCTGGCAACGTGACCAAATCGACGATCGTGGTCACCGCCCCCTCCTTGGCATGAGAGCTCCGATCAGCCAGAAAAAAGGAAGGAAGAAGCCGATGATAAACATCACCCAATGCCCCTTCCGAATCGACATGACGCCGAGGGTCACGACTAAGACGAGATAGAGAACAGCCCATAGGCCAATGAATCCTCCACTCGTCAGATCGGCGGACATCATCGTGTAATCCTCCTTAACCCCTTAGAAGCACTCCTATTGCCGCAAACCTTTCACAAACCGAACTCCTTGCCACACACGCAGTCCTCCGAGCGACCCGACGACGCACCTGGCCACGCTCGTGACGGATGGACCGGCAGCGTGGCTCAAATACTCGCGGCGGGGTCAATCACCGAGCAGATTGCGGCCATCAGCACGGACCGTCAGCGGTGCGGTTGTCTGGTGTGTCATTCCGATCGCGCTCGGGACTACCGGTCGAGCCAGGGCGCATGGAGAGTTTGAAGTTGAGGTCCTTGATCTCCGTGATTGGCCGCTGCCGATGTTCGTAGAGACATTCGAGACGGTGGGCGACTTCAACGATCCAACCTATTCCTCGCCGGTCGTTCACGCATGGAACCAGAAGCTCCATGAGGGCGACGCTTATCTCGTGATCACGCCGGAATACAACCAGGACTTTCGGTTGACTCGTCTATGTGATGGGTGCCTCCACGGCCAAGGGAATCCCATATGTCTCGCAAGCCTGGGCCAACGGCGGACGCGGTGGCGAGCCGAATACTGCCGCCGCACAAGAGCGCTACAGCAACGGCCTCGGCGGCAAGAAGGTTTCGGGCGCGGGTCAAGACGTAGCGCGCCCATCACTGGAACGACTAACCGCGGTCCTGGAATTGTGATCTGGGCGGGTGGATCGTTCAGCGCACGCATGAGTTCCGATCGCCTCTCCGAGGAGAGTTCGGCGGCCATTCGGGAAAATATGCCCGTCGAACTCGGATCATTGATCGCTCTGTGAAGCCGGTAATACCACGTTCCTGTGGTCCACACGTCGCCGGACTCGACGGCCGAGAGCAAGGGTGGGCCAGCTTCACTGCTCAATATGGCGAGCAAAGTCAGGTCGTCCACAACTTGGGGCATGTTGAACGAGCCGTTGCTCGCGACCTACATCGAAGCCAAGTCGGGATCTTCCTTGCCGATTCGTATGATCTCGTGTTCGTAAGTGCCGTCGGTGAGAATCTGCCGGATGAACTTTGAGACCGCAGCCGACATCGGCTTTCTCGCGGGACCCTCCAGGGATGGCAGAAGCTCGCCAGTCAATGCCGCACGCTGCCGCGCCTGCCTCACCGCGTCTTGCAACTCGGTTGGAAGAGTCACATCCAGCGTCACGACCTAAGGATACCAACTCAGCTTTTGAGCCCCACGCCCATCGGGAATTTTCGCGCTGGCAATTCGTGTAAGCGTTTGATCCAGGCGAGCGAAATCAGCATGGTAAAGACACGTAAAGCACGTCGGAGAAGGTGATCTTCTGGGGGATCCGACCTTGGCCCTCTGACCTGGGCCTTTGGTGGAGGTGAAGGGACTCGAACCCTCGGCCTCTACATTGCGAACGTAGCGCTCTACCGGCTGAGCTACACCCCCGTCACAGCCCAGAATAGTCGGCCTCTCGGGTCCCCCCGAGGGGCGGCACCGCCTCTGACGGCCGAGCCGGGCGGTAGCCGCGAACTCGAAGTTCAGCGGGCCGCGGCCCGGGGCACCTCCACATCGTCATCGTCGTCGGCGTCCCAGGCCCCGGGGTAGCCGGCCGTGGCGGCGCCACCGGCTGTAGCCAACCCGACGGGGGCGCTGGCGTCGCGTCGGAAGCGGCGACGGACCTGCTCGGCCTCGAGCTCCTTGGCGTAGGCCATCAGCCCGACCAGCCCGAGCGCCGCCAGCCCGGCGAGCCCAGTGACCACCCAGACCAGATGCATCGCCGGGAACAGTCCGATGAGCGCGGTCGAGATCGCCACGCCGGTGAGGCAGCGCAGCAGTGTGGTGCACCGTCGCCGTGCCTCTTCACGGCGGAACGCGGGAAGTTCGACGCCCACCGGGGGCAGGCACACGGGCTCGGGCCGGTCGAGCACGCCGACTCGCTCGTAGTGGGAGCCATCGCCTCCGTCGATATCGGCAGCCTCCGCGTTGTCCGTCGGTCGAAGGAGCACCAATTTCGGTCGGGACGAGTCGGTTGACGCGTCTGCCGCCAATACGGTGGACCGGTCGCCGGGCACGGCCGTGTGCAGGCGGTAGGCCGGGGCGACCGTCTTGGGCCCCGCATGCTCGAGGGTCTGTAATTGATGATGGAAGTGGTCGATGGATCCGACCCCCTGGCGCTCTCCGAATTTCCGCCAAGCGCTCGGGGCTAACACCGCCACCCAGAGAAGCACTACGAGGACCAGCAGGATCACAACCGTCACTCCCCGACGACCTACCTTCGCTCTCGTAAAAACCCTAGTAATCGAGCTTTTACAAATGGTGGATGGTGGGGAAATGCCACAGCGCCGACCTCGTCGGCACTTCTCCGCTACCTGCGTTTGTACCTTCACTGCGGCGTTGAATCAAGGCCCACTTTCGGCGCCCTGTTCACGGGGCTCGCGGGCGCTTCAGATGGCGCGACTCCACCACCGCCCATCGGTACGTCCCACCGTAACTGCCACCCCGAAGCAGGCCGAGACGCGCGCCGAGGTCACGACGTCGGGCAGCCGGCCCGACGCCACGAGCGCGCCCCCCGAGACCAGGCCACCGTGGGTGAACCCGGGAGGGATCTCCTCGCAATGGTGCGTGACCAGGACGATGGGTGGGCTCGCCGGGTCGGCGGCCAACGCGGTGAGACGAACCAAGAGTCGCTCGCGGGCGCCCAGGTCGAGACCGGCAAATGGCTCGTCGAGCAGGATCAGCTCCGGGTCGCTCATCAGCGCCCGGGCCAGCAGCACCTGCTGGCGCTCACCCTCTGAGATCACCCCGAACGCGCGATCGCCGATTTCACCCACGCCTCCTCGGGCAAGCAGGCCGTCCGCCTTCTCCCAGTCCTCTGCGGTGTAGCGGTTCCACCAGGTCTCGAGCGCCCCATGGCGGCCGCTGGCCACGACGTCGCGGGCGGGAAGGTCGGCGCGCAGCTGCCGGGTGACCGCACCACTCACCAGCGCGATGCGCGGACGCAGCGTCCGGACGTCGACCCGGCCAAGGCGGGCCCCGAGAACGTCAACCGTGCCGGAGGTGGGCCAGAGCCGGGCAGCGGCCACCTGGAGCAGCGTCGTCTTGCCCGACCCGTTCGGTCCGAGGATGACCCAGCGGTCCCCGATTTCGACACGCCAGTCGATCCCCCGCAAGACGGGGACGCCGTCGCGTTGCACCGTGACACCACGCAGCGCGATGGCGGCAGGTGGCCCCGATGCGCTCACACCTCGGGACTGAGGCCACCGCCATCGAGACGCCGGTTGATGCGACCGATGAGCCCCGAGCAGCACTGCACCCACGTCCGCTCGCCGGCCAGCCAGAGCCAGATCTCGCGCCGGTAGCCAAGCACGATCATCTCCAGATCTTCCTCGTTGAGACCCGTTGCAGCCAGCGCCCGCCAACGGCTCCACAGCCAAGCCGTCACGCCGTCTCCGTCATCGGTCAGCACTGCCGCGAGGTCCCGCCCGCCCTGGACACAGGCCAACCACTCCTCAGCCCGAGTCGTGGGCTCGTCGGGAACGTGCAGCACCGGGACCACGGAGACGGTCAATGTCTGATGTAGACCGGCTGGCGGTCCGAGCCTTCGTAGGCGCGCACGTGCTCCTCGAAGTCGATGAAGAGCGGCGCATCGGGGTCGAGCTTGCGCTGCAGCGTGCGGCCGGCGATCTTCTTGTCGAGCGCATCGAGGCGGAGCAGAGCCGCAGGGTCGTCCAGGCCACGGACGTCCAACTTGGCCCGGGCAGCCTGGAAGGCCAGGCGCCCTCGCTCGGTCCGGATGATCACGCTCGTCCAGTCGTTCATGGAGCCGACACTGCCCACCGAGATGTCGGCCGAGCGGCCGAGGAAGTCCGCGCACTCGTCGCAGCCCTTGAGCGCGGCGCCGTGGAAGTCCTTGACCGGCTCGTCGACCGCCAGTTCACCGTCGCGGTACTCGACGATCATGCGGCCCCGGATCACGTCCATCTTGGACACCCGGTCCAGGTCGACCCCGCGCTTGTCGCGAAGCTCCCGTAAGGTCAGCGCCTCGTAGTCGAAGTTCTTGGTGCACATGAGCGCGATCGTCAGCACCACGGCATCAACGCGATGTGCGCCGGTCGGCCAACGTCTCGCCTGCATCGCCCGCAGTCCCTGGACCTCGCACGGTGTTCCCACGACGGCGATGCGCGGCTTGGGAGGCAGGTCGTAGCGGGACAGGTCGAGCTCGGCCAGCGCCATTGTCTGGTTGTAGAAACTGCCCGCGGCGGCACGGATCTCCCCGGCCGTCGTCGCGACGGTCGCGATGCCCTTCCACTGCTCGTCGGGATCGGAACTCGGCTTCGACACCAGCGCGCCGTCGATCTCGCCCGCAGCCAGCAGCCCGATCAACAGCGCACTCACTGCACCGCCATCCTGCACGTCGTCGATGGGTGCGGCCGCCCTCACGGCATAGGACTCCACGACCGCGCCGAGTCCTTCTGCCGGCGGGCCTCCGCTGATCTTCCAGTACGTATCCGACGAGTCGGAACGGACCTGCGCGGGCTGGACCTCGGCGTCCTCCCCGGCGACCGGAGTCGAAGGCGGCCAGAGCGCCTCGTAGCGGAGGCCACCACGGGGGCAGAAGTCCCAGCACAGCGAGCAGCCAGTGCACATCTTGACCAGCTCCGGCAGGTCGGTGTCCTCGTCGATGCCGATGGAATTCGAAGGACAGACGGCGACACACGTGCCGCATTGGATGCAACGGTCGGCGTGGATCACTCCGGCCTCGAGCTCCCAGAACCAGACCTTGCCGGGCGGTTCGGTGATCCCGTTCATCTGCTCCCGGATGCGATACCGCTTCACGACGTCACCGCCTGTGCGGCTCCGGCCAGTGTGGACCGTAGGTCGTCGGCGTCAGTACGTCGCGCCCAGAGGTAGAACGGCTCGCCGGGACGATGCTCGTCGCGGTACCGGGTGACCACCCGGAGCAGCGCATCCGGCACCCGGTCAACGGGCATCGCGCCCTCCACCCAGTCGATGAACGCGGCGTCAGGTCCGAGCGAGCCGCCCAACCCGATGTCGACGGCCTCCTCGATGTGCTCGTCGACGTGCGCGATGTCACCCCGGAAGCCGATGTCGGCGATCTGGGGCTGGGCGCACGAGGCGGAGCAGCCGGAGAAGTGCATCCGGATGACGCCGGCATCGTCGCGGGCGCTCCCGCCCTCGTCGGCCGACGACAACTGCGCGTCGAGCGTGCGCGCCCACTTGACGGCGCGTTCCTTCGTCTCCACCACGGCAAAGCGGCAGAACTCGGATCCCGTGCAGGCCACGACACCCCGCTCGAACGGCCCGGGGAACGGTGAATAGGTCTGCATGAGCGACTCGGCCAGCAGGTCGTCGAGCCGTTCCTCCGGGACCCCGGACACAATGAAGTTCTGATCGGTGCCGATGCGAACGCCGCCGTCGCCGTAGGTCTCGGCCAGGCGCGCCAGCTCGACCAGCTCGATGCCGTGCATCCGACCCACCGGGACCGAACAACCCACGTAGACCAGACCGGGCTGCTTCTGGGGGTGCACGCCCACGTGATCGCCGCGGAACGCAGTGGTCAGTTCCCGGCCGGCGGTCAGGAGGGCGAAGTTCGTTCGTTCGTCGAGGGCACCTCGGAACCCTTCGGGACCGAGCTCCTCGGCGAGGTAACGCATGCGGGCCAGGCCACGGTTCTCCCGGTTGCCCAGCTCGCCGAAGACCTGCGCGACGCCTCGGCAGAGCTCGACAGCCTGGTCAGGCCGGATGAAGACGTCGATGTCGGAGGCCATGCGTTCGCCATCCGACAAGCCCCCGCCGATCAGCACGTTGAACCCGACCGTGCCGTCCGCATGTTCTGCCGGCCACAGGCCGATGTCGTTGATCTCGACCCGGGCACAGTCCTCCGTGCAGCCCGTGACGGCGATCTTGAACTTGCGGGGCAGGTTGGCGTACTCGCGGTTGCCCGTGAAGAAGGCTGAGATGGCTTGCGCCACCGGTAACGCGTCGACGATCTCCCTCTCGTCGATACCCGACACGGGGCACGAGCAGACGTTCCGGGCCGAGTCGCCGCAGGCCTGCACCGTGGTCAACCCGACCTCCCAGAAGCGCTGCCAAATACGCGGGACGTCGGCGATGCGGATCCAGTGGAGCTGGATGTCCTGCCTCGTCGTGAGGTCGGCGTAGCGGTTCCCGAAGACGGGACTGTCGTCGGGGCCCTCGGCAAAGGCGTCCGCCGCCACACCGATTTCGCGGACCTGGGCCGCGGTCATCACACCGCCCGGGACCTTGATCCGCATCATGAAGGCGTCGCCCCCCTGGCGCTGCGGGTACATGCCGACCCACTTCAGTCGTTCTTGCTCGCCCGGCACTTTGTTGATGGAGGCGGCACCCTCCTTGGAATAGGTGTCGATGACCGCCTGGGCGACCTCGAAGGGGTGTCGCGACAGTTTCAGCTGCTCGACCGAGTTGAGCTCCCCGATGTTGCGGTAGGGCCTGACGAACTTGAGTCCGCGGTCGCGTCGACCGCGGAACTCCATTCCGTACGGGTTGTCAAGGTCGCGAGGCACTAGACGTGCAGGCCGCACTCGGACTTGTCGGCGCCCGCCCAACGACCGGCGCGGGCGTCTTCACCTACAGCCACTGGGCGCGTCGTCGGCGCGCAGCCGATGGAGCGGTAACCCCGGAGGGTGAGCGGGTGGACCGGGAGCCCGTGATCGGCCAGGTAGGACGCAATGTCATCCTCCGTCCACGTCGCCAACGGATTGATCTTCACGAGCCCGAATCCAGCGTCCCAACTCACGATCGGCGCATCGGCGCGGGTCGGGCCGTCGGTGCGCTTGAGCGACGTCAGCCAGGCACGTTTCCCGGCCAGGGCACGCCGCAGCGGCTCCACCTTGCGGAACTGGCAGCACTGGTCGGAGCCACAGGGGTAGGCGGCCGCTTCGGGGCCGGGCTTCGTCACCGTGAGGTTGAGCTGGTAGCGCTCCCGCATATCCTCGACAAAGGCCAGCGTCTCGGGAAAGTGTGCCTCCGTGTCCAAAAAGACGACCTCAACCGCCGGTGCCACCTTTGTGACCAGGTCGATCAGCACGATGTCCTCGAACGAGGCGGCCAGCACCAGGGAGTCACCAAAGGTTTCGACCGCCCACCGGATGGCGGCGCTGGCGGGAGAGGATTCGAATCCTGCGCTGACCACGGCAAGGTCCTCAGCGGTCATCGGCTGGTCGCTCACGTTGGTCTCGGCCACGGATCTCTCTCTTTCTCCCGGCGGTAATCGGGCCGTTTCGGAGGCCCGCCGCCGGCGCTTGACGCCCATCCGAATGCAGGCTTTAGTATACATGACCTAAATGGTCATGATTTGAGAGGCTCCATGGACTCCGCAGCCGCCTTCCGTTCCCCAGAGGACCGCCCCAGCGCGGGATCCGTCGCGGTTCGACCCGGTGGTTCTGTGACCGCCCTGGTCAGGCCGGTGGAGCATCCCCTTGGCCACCTCGATCTGCTGGAGTCCCTCGCCATCTTCATCATCCGCGAGGTGGCCGCAGAATCGGAGCGCCCGGTCCTCCTCTTCAGCGGCGGCAAGGACTCGGCCGTCCTGTTGCACCTCGCCGCCAAGGCGTTCAAGCCGGGGCGGATCCCCTTCCCGGTCCTCCACGTGGACACCGGGCACAACTTCTCCGAAGTGCTGGACTACCGGGACGCCCAGGTCGAGGCCGAGGGCGCCCGCCTCATCGTCGCCCGGGTGCAGGACACCATCGACCAGGGCCGCGTCGCCGACCCGGGTCCGACGGCATCGCGGAATCGCCTGCAAACGACGACGCTGCTCGATGCCATCAATGCCAACGGGTTCGATGCCGCTTTTGGCGGAGCACGCCGAGACGAGGACAAGGCCCGAGCCAAGGAGCGCGTGCTCTCCTTCCGTGACTCCTTCGGGCAGTGGGATCCCAAGGCGCAGCGACCTGAGCTGTGGCAGCTCTACCAGGGCAGCGTGCGTCCGGGTGAGCACCTGCGCGCGTTCCCGCTTTCGGACTGGACCGAGCTCGATATCTGGCAGTACATCCGCCGCGAGCGGATCGAGCTCCCGTCCATCTACTACTCGCACGAGCGCGAAGTGGTCGAGCGCGACGGCATGCTCCTGGCTATCAGCGAGTGGGTGAGTCCGGAGGGTGGCGAGCAGGTCCGCAAGGAGACGGTCCGCTTTCGGACCGTGGGCGACGCCACCTGCACCGGCGCAGTGCGCTCGGGCGCCGACACGGTGGAGGAGATCATCCGCGAGATTTCGGCCTCGAGGATCTCGGAGCGGGGAGCGACCCGGGCCGACGACCGCTTCTCGGAAACTTCGATGGAAGACCGCAAGCGTGAGGGGTACTTCTAGACCCATGACGACGTTGCCCGGCTCACTGCCGGCCGGCGGTCCCGAGCTTGGCGTGGACACCATGGACCTCCTCCGGTTCGCCACCATCGGGTCGGTGGACGACGGCAAGAGCACCCTCATCGGCCGGCTCCTCTTCGACACCCGGCAGCTCTTCGACGACCAGCTCACCGCGATAGAGACCGCGTCGGAGCGGCGTGGCCTGGGCGAGGTCGACTTGTCTTTCGTGACCGACGGCCTGCGTGCAGAGCGCGAACAGGGCATCACGATCGATGTCGCCTACCGCTACGCGGCGACGCCGCACCGGAAATTCGTCATCGCCGACTGCCCGGGACACGTCCAGTACACCAGCAACATGGCAACGGGCGCCTCCACGGCCGACCTCGCCCTGGTCCTGGTCGACGCGACCTCGGGGTTGCGTGAGCAGTCGCGACGCCACATCTGCATCGCTGCGCTCCTCGGCGTCGACCAGCTCGTCGTCTGCGCCAACAAGATGGATCTCGTCGGCTGGGACCGCTGCGCCTATCAGCGCATCGCCGACGAGATGGAGGCGCTGGCCCACCGGCTCGGTATCTCCTCCTGCACGGTGATCCCCATATCCGCCCTCCATGGCGACAATGTCGTCACTCGCTCGGACGCGGCGCCCTGGTACGACGGTCCGACCGTGCTCGATGCCCTCGAATCAGCACGGGCCGGCGGCTGGGCCGCCCAACACGGCGTCAGCCCGGGAAGCGGTGCCCGGCTGCCGGTGCAGTGGGTCCTCCGCCAGCCGGGAGGTGGCCGCAGTTATGCCGGGATGGTGAACGGTGGGCCCTTCCGGGTCGGTGATGCCGTCGTGGTGCTCCCGCAAGGAGCACGGACGACCGTCCGGGCCATCGAGACAGCGGACGGGCCGCTGCAGAGAGCCGAGGTCGGACTCTCCGTCTCGGTCCGTCTGGGCGACCACCTGGACGTCTCCCGCGGAGACCTCATTGCCGCGGCCGAGGGTGCCCCCGAGGTGACCGACACGTTCGAGGCCACCGTCTGCTGGTTCCAGGACCGCCCGCTTGCCGTCGGGGACCGCCTCCGGATCAAGCACACCACCCGGGTCACCCCCGTCGTCGTCGAGAGCGTGACCGGGATTTTCGACGTCAACGAGCTCCGGGTCGTTGACGCGAACGAGCTGCGGGAGAACGACATCGGTGTCGTGAAGCTGCGAACCGCCACGCCGCTGGCCGTCGATCCCTACCAGGCGGACCGGATCACCGGGAGCTTCGTGTTGATCGACGAGCTCACCTTCGCCACCATCGCAGCAGGCATGGTCGGGCCGCCGCGGCTCCATGACTGAGCCGTCGGCACGGCCTCCCTTCTACCCTGTCTCGCTGGACGTCTCGGGCCGCTCGTGCCTCGTCGTGGGCGGCGGGAGGGTGGCCGCCCGCAAGGCCCGGGCGCTCCTCGACTGCGGTGCCGACGTCACGGTGATCGCGCCGTCTCTGAGCGGCGAGATGGATGCGATCATCCCCTCCCTCAAGGCACTCGAGCGGCGCCCGTACGCCCGGGGTGACGCGTCGGGCTTCCGGCCTCGTCGTGACCGCGACCGGCCTCCCGGAGGTGGACGGGGCTGTGTACGCCGACGCGGACGCCGCGGGTGTCTGGGTCAACAGTGCAGACGACCGCGCCCACTCTTCCTTCATTCTCCCGGCGGTGCACCGGGACGGCGCGGTGACCATCTCGGTCTCGACGGGAGGGCTCAGCCCGGCACTGGCGTCGTGGCTCCGCACCCGCTTGGCCGCGCAGTGCGGCGACGGGCTCGGGACCCTGGCGCAACTCCTCGCCGACGCGCGAGCGCACCTCACGCGAGCCGGGTTGCGCAGCGACGCGATCGACTGGGCGCAACTGCTCGAGGGCCCGCTGCTCGAGGTCGTGCGGTCCGGGGACATGGGCAAGGCCAGGGCAATTGTGGAGACGGCCACGACAATGCCTGGGCACTCCACAACGCCCCGGCGTTGGTGACATTCGCCGACGGCCGATAACTTATTTACCCCTTGTTTGCCCGGCAACGCAGGGCCGGATATTCACACCGGCACTGAAGCAGCACCCGCCTGGTAACGATCCGCACTTGGTGGGGGCCACTGCCACGAGCGCACCGCAGCACCACCTCCAGTACCTCGACCTTTCCAGCGGGCAGTCCTCACGGTTGGGCGATCATGATCAGCACACCGGCTCCCAGCAGCACGAGCGCGGCGACGGCGGCCCGGGACATGGACGTGGCGTCGCCGTCCATGGACTCGGGCGGGGATGTCGACTCGGTCGAGACGAGGGCGGCCTGCAGCCGCCGCTCGGCCGGCCACAGCACCCCCTCGCCCACGAGGGCGACCCCGGCGAAGAGGGCCAGGCCCCCGAGGACCCAGCCCTGCCCCAACGAGTAGGCGCCGTGGCTCATCGCCAACAGGGCGAACCCGAAGACGGGGATGCCATAGATGGTGCGCCCGGCCCAGTTGACCCCGGGCCGGAAGTAGCGCCGCAGGGGATCGGGCAGGGGGAGGGGCGACCCGAGGAGCCGGCGCAGCCGGGTGGCGGTGGCTGCGGCCGTCGCCGTCGTCACGAGCCCCACCACCACGCAGCCGACGTGCAACAGGAGCACGATGTCGAAGGCCGCTCCGTCCGGCTGGGGATGCATGGCCGACATGTTCTCCTATGACCGTGGGAGCCGGGTGACGCTTCGCGACGGTGGCGTTTTGGCGGGTAGCGGAACCTGTACCGTAGAGGTGGAGGGAAGACGATGAGGTTCTTTGCGATGCCGATGGGGCGGGAAGCGCCCGAGAGAGTGGACCGATGAACCAGTTGCGCCTCGATCCGTTGTCGGGCCGCTGGGTAGTCGTGAGCCCGGGCCGGTCCGAGCGGCCCTACTCGTTCCTGACCCGCTCCGGCTGGCAGCCGGAGCCCCTCAATCGTCCCTGCCCGTTCTGCCCCGGCAACGAGGAGGACACGCCACCCGCCCTCGAGACGTACGGCCCCACCGGCCGCTGGCTGGTCCGGGTGGTCCCCAACCTCTACCCGGCTTTCGAGGGCGACGAGCCCTTCGTGGTGGCCAACCGCGGCCCCGTCTTCACGCAAGCCACCGCCGGCGGCATCCACGAGATCCTCATCTTCTCCCCCGAGCACGACGCCACTCTCGGGCAACTCAGCCAGGAACAGGTCGAGCTCGTGATGGCGGCGCTGCGCGACCGCCTCGAGGAGCACGCCTCGCAGCCCAACCTCCGCTACACCCAAGCCATCGTGAACTCGGGCCGCGAGGCGGGCGCTTCGCTCGAGCACCCGCACGGCCAGCTCCTCGGCATGTCCTTCATCCCCCGCGAGCTCGCCGAGGAGCAGGCGCGCTTCGCCCGCTTCGTCGGGTCGTGCCTTCTGTGCACGACGATCGAGGCCGAAGAGGACTCGACGGAACGGGTGATCTACGCCAACGACCGGGTCGTGGTGGTCTGCCCCTTCTGGAGCGCCGTCCCTTACGAGATGCTCGTGATGCCTCGGGAGCACAACCCGCATCTGCACCGGAGCCCAACCGAGGACCTCATCGCCGTCGGGGAGGCCATCCGGCGCTCCTTGCAGCAGCTGGCCGAGTCCGTGGGGGACGTCGCCTACAACATCGTCTTCCACTCGGCGCCCTACCGGGTAGGCGAGCCGTACCACTGGCACGCGCACATCTGGCCCAAGGCGACGACGACGGCCGGTTTCGAACTCGGCACCGGCGTGGCCATCAATGTGATCTCCCCCGAAGAGGCGGCCGAGACGCTGAGGGTCTCCGCCCTGGCGCTCTAGACAGAGTCCTCCCGAACCGAGCGGGCCAGCTCGAGGAAGGAAACGAGCCGCCGCACCAGGTCCCGATCGGGTCCGACCAGGCCGCTGATGCCCGGAGTGCCCAGATAGCCCGTCACGAAGGCCCGGCGGTTCCTCGTCTCCCAGGCCTGTCCCAAGGCCGAGAGCCCGAGCCTGCCTGCGGGGTCCCGCTCGGCCGCCGCCACGGTGCTGGCCCGGTGCATCGACCAGAGCAGGTCCGCCACGTCCCCGAGGGGTGTGCGGCGTCCCACGGTGGACTCCCCCGCCAGGACACCGCCCGGCGCGCAGTCACTGACCACCCAACCCTGGTCCGTCCGGGACGTGCGCCCGAGATGGAAGTCGCCGTGCGTGCGGGTCACCGGCAGCCGTGCCTCGGACTCACGGAGCCACTTCACCAGATCTGCGACGCCGGGAGCCTCCAGCAGCGCCGCGTCGGACGCCGCGATCGTCGTCTCAGCCCGGTCGACCCATTCCACCACCGGCTCGTAGTCGCGCAGGAACGCACGGTCGAGGGCCAGATGCATGCGGGCCGTCATGGTGCCCAGCGCCCTGGCCTCGGCACCGAAGTCGGCCCCGGCGGCCTCGGGCGTGCCGCCGGCGGCGTAGAAGTCGCGCAACGACGTCAGGGCCAGCGCCCAGCCCCCGGAGCGGTCCGCCAGCGGCTCTTGCACCACCCCGAGGTCCCTCCCTTCCCAGACCCAGCGCACCAACGGCGCCGCGATGTGGTTGAAGCCGGACTCCTCGAGCGCAACCATGAGATCGACGTCCGGCCGCGACGCCTCGTCGAGCCAGGGGAACACCAGGAGGTCGCCCCGGTCGCCACAGTCGAGCACGGTGGCGTCGTCATCGTCGCGCAGGACCGCCACCGGCCCGGGTCGGGTTTCCACGCCGCGCACCGCGGCGAGCAGCAGCGCGGCCAGCTGGGCGTCGCGCAGCGCGTCGGTACAGACGGCCAGCCCGTCGGGGTCGTCGAGCAGGCCGAGTGCGGCCTCGTCACCGGCGCGGAGGAAGTGGGGCTCGTCGCTCACGCTCCGCAATCCGACAACGATGTGCGCCCGCCGCTCCCCCACCCTGGCCACGATGTCGATCAGGCCCGGCCGGCCGGCCAGGAGCACCTCGTCCCGCTCGATGTCGATCGCACCCTCCGGCGCGGCCCGGCGCAACCCCAGCCACGCCTCCGTCAGCGTGCGCAGAACCTGGTCGCGCTCGGGCGTCATTCCTGGGGCTGCCTCTCCTCGAGGGCCAGGTCGAACCACAAGAACCCGTAGGGCGGCAGCGTGACGGCGTAGGGCTCCTCGGTGATCACGGGAAACGGGACGCGCCCGAGCACCTCGTAGGGCGTCGCGCCGGCCCATTTGGCGAGCGCCAGCTCGGCGGGTTGGGCGAACCGGCTCAGGTTGTGCACGCACAGCACGGCCTGGTGCCGGTGGACGGCCTCGTCGCCCTCGCTCTCGTTCCCGGCCGGGACCGTGCGGGCGAGCACGGTGGAGTGGCCCCAGTCCAGCGGCGCGCCGACCGCGGGGCTCACCGACGGCGGCGTCGTGGTCGAGCCCGTCAGGATGTCGGCTACCTCGCCCGACCGCATGTAGGCCAGCACGGAGGGGTTCGCGCAGGGCAACACCTCCATGGCGCCCACCCCCATCACCGGCAGCGCCCGCCGCTCGGTCAGCATGCGCCGCAGCCAATGCAGGAAGGAACCCTGGTTGCGCAGCTGGGCCTCCACGTTGAGCGCGCTGAAACCGTAGACGGGGTCCATGAGCGGCGGCAGGTAGAGCTGGGCGAAGTCCGCCTTCGAGAACCCGCCGTTGCGGTCGGGCGACCATTGCATCGGTGTGCGCACGGAGTCCCGGTCACCGAGGTAGATGTTGTCACCCATCAGCAGCTCGTCGCCGTAGTAGATGACGGGACTGCCCGGCAGGGACAGGATCAGGGCGTAGAGGAGCTCGGCCGTGCGCCGGTCGTTGTCGAGGAGCGGGGCCAGCCGTCGCCCGATCCCCATGTGACGCTTCATCCTCGGGTCCTTGGCGTACTCGGCGATGAGGTAGTCCCGCTCCTCGTCGCTCACCTGCTCGAGCGTGAGCTCGTCGTGGTTGCGCAGGAAGATGGCCCATTGGCAGGCGTCATCGATCAGCCGGCGTCTGGGCCAGGATCTCGGTGATCGGGTAACGCTGCTCCCGCCGGACGGCCATGAAGAGACGCGGCATGAGGGGGAAGTGGAAGCAGAGATGGCACTCGTCGCCGTCGCCGAAGTAGTCGGCCACGTCGCTCGGCCACCCGTTCGCCTCGGCGAGGAGGATGCGGCCCGGGTAGTCCGCGTCGATCTGCTTGCGGATGCGCTTGATGAACGCATGCGTCTCGGGCAGGTGCTCTCCCGACGTGCCGTCGCGCTGGTACAGGTAAGGCACGGCGTCGAGGCGGAAGCCGTCGAACCCGAGATCGAGCCAGAAGCGCACGAGGTCGATCATGGTGTCCGCGACCTCGGGGTTGTCGTAGTTGAGGTCCGGCTGGTGGTGATAGAAGCGGTGCCAGTAGTACTGCTGGCGGGTGTCGTCCCACGTCCAGTTCGATCGCTCGACGTCGGTGAACACCACGCGGGCGTCCGGCCACTTCTGGTCGTCGTCGTTCCAGACGTACCAATCCGCCTTGGCGTTGTCCCGCGATGAGCGCGACTCAGTGAACCAAGGATGCTCGTCGCTGGTGTGGTTCATCACGAGATCGGCGACGACGCGGATGCCGCGGCGGTGGGCGTCCTCCAGGAACGCCACCAGGTCGCTGATGCTCCCGTAGTCGGGGTGCACGTTGAAGAAGTCGCTGATGTCGTAGCCGCCGTCGCGGAAGGGCGACGGATAGAAAGGGAGCATCCAGATGCAGTCGATGCCCAGCCACTCCATGTAGTCGAGCTTCTCGCGCAGGCCGCGCAGGTCACCGGTGCCGTCGTTGTTGGCGTCGTGGTAACCCCGGATGAGCACCTCGTAGAAGACGGCGTGCTGGAACCAGCGCACCGAGGGGTCGAAGGCACCCTCGTTGGAGCTGACAGGGATGGGCGGCGAGCTCAACGCGTCACCGCCCGACGAAGGTCGCCTTGCCCGGACCATTCTCGGTGAACGACGCAATCCCCCGCGCCGCATCCTCGGTCCGGGCCACGGCGACGAACGCCTCCCCTTCGATGGCCAGCCCCTCGGCCAGCGTGGTCTCGACTCCCCGGTCGACCGCGGACTTGGCCAGGCCGTGGGCCACCAAGGGACCCGCGGCGAATTCGGCCGCCCAGGTCAGAGCCGCCTCGAGGACGTAGTCGGGTGCCACGGCCCGGTTGACGAGCCCGATCGACAGCGCCTCTTCGGTCCGGACCTGACGACCGGTGAGGATCAACTCCTTGGCCCGGGACGACCCGATCAGCCGGGGCAGGCGCTGCGTTCCGCCGCCGCCGGGGATCACCCCGAGCAGGACCTCGGGGAGCCCAAAACGAGAGTCTTCGGCACACACGCGGAAGTCGCAGGCCAAGGCGAGCTCGAGCCCGCCGCCGAGGGCGTAGCCATTGATGGCGGCGATGGTGACCCGGGGCACCGAGGCCAGCGCGCCCAGCGCTTCGGCGAAGCTCGCCCCCACCGCCCCCGCGCCGCTGTCCCCGAGCTCCACGATGTCGGCCCCGGCGGCGAAGATCCGCCTCCCGCCCCACAGCACGACTGCGCCGGGCGGGTCGTCGTGGAGTTCGGTGGCCGCGGCGTGCAGCTGCGCCAGCACGGCGGCGGAGAGCGCGTTGGCCTTGGGCCGGTCCAACCGGACGAGGGCGACATTGTCGGGCCGCCGCTCCACGATGACGAAGGTCTCAGCCATGGCCGCACCGTACCGGAACCCGCCCCGGACGGCTCATTTGGCGAGAAGTCCCTCGGCCGCCTGATAGGGGTCGAGCTCGCCCGCGGCGAGGGCCTTCACCGCAGTCGTGAACTCCTCCCCGGCGACCAGCTCGTCGACCCTGACCTCAGTGCGGGCGAGCAGCACCCGGCGCAGCTCCTGGGCGACGCGGTCGGTCCTGCGGGTGGCGAGCTGGCCCGAGCTCAGCAGGTGGTCACGGTGGCGGGCCACCGCACGCCAGAGCTCGGCCACTCCTTCGACCGCAGTGGCCGTGGTCTCGATGATCTCGGGTCGCCATGCCCCCGGCCGCGCCAGGTCGAGCATCTGCTCGAGATCGCGGCGGGCTTCGCGCACGCCGGGCCGGTCGGCCTTGTTGATGACGAACACGTCGGCGACTTCGAGCAGACCGGCCTTGCTCGCCTGCATGGAGTCACCCCAGCCGGGTGTCACGACGACGACCGTGGTGTCGGCTGCCGACGCGATCTCGACCTCCATCTGCCCGACCCCGACCGTCTCCACGATGACCACGCCGATCCCCGCGGCGCCCAGCAGGCGGATGGCATCGGGGACGGCGAGCGAGAGGCCTCCGAGATGTCCCCGGGTCGCCATCGACCGGATGAACACCGTCGGATCCATGGCGTGCTGGCCCATGCGCACGCGGTCACCGAGGATGGCACCACCGCTGAAGGGCGACGACGGGTCGACGGCCAACACCGCCACCTGCGGGATGGCTGACCCGTCGGGCCAACCGCCGCGGACCTCGGTGATGAGGCCGTCGGTCAAGGTGGACTTGCCGGAGCCGGGCGCACCGGTCAGCCCGAGCGTGTAGGGGACGTCGGATCGGTAGGTGAGCGCGGCGACCGCCATGGCGGTCTCGCCACCCCGCTCGACAGAGGAAAGCAGGCGGGCCAGTGCGACCCCCCCGCCGTCCGCCCTGGCCCGCGCGAGCAGCGCCGCTGGATCGGTGGGCAGCGGGCTCACCGGCGGGTCACCCGGGCACCCAGCGAGGACAGCGCGCCGACCAGGTCCTCGTAGCCGCGCCCGATGTGGTGGGCGCCGCTCACCACCGTCTCACCCTCGGCCACGAGCCCAGCCAGCACGAGCGCCACTCCGGCCCGGATGTCGGGCGCGCGCACGGGGGCGCCCGAGAGCCGGGGAGCGCCACGCACCACCGCATGGTGACCCTCCGTCCGGATGTCCGCTCCCATCCGGCGGAGTTCCTCCACGTAGCGGAACCGCCCGGAGAAGAGGTTCTCGGTGAGGATCCCGACGCCGTCGGACACCGTGAGCATGGCCACGAGCAATGGGCTGTAGTCGGTGGCCACGCCCGGGTATGGAAGCGTGGCGACGTCGGCCGCCGTCAGCCGCTCGTCGCGCGCTGGCCCGCAGCCCGTGCGGGCCCATCTCCGTGGCCACGCCCATCTGGTTGACCTTGCGCAGGAGCATCTCCATGTGCTCGGGCCGGGCGTCGGCGATCGTGACGTCGCCGCCGGCCATGCCGACCGCGGACAGGTAGGTGGCCGCCACCACCCGGTCGGGGACGACCGCGTGGCGGGTGGGCCGGAGCGAGTCCACGCCCTCGACCTCAATCCGCGAGGTCCCGGCGCCGCGCACCACCGCCCCCATGTCGCAGAGCATGGCCGCCAAGTCGGCGACCTCGGGCTCCTTGGCCGCGTTCTCGATCACTGTCGTGCCCTTGGCCAGGACCGCCGCCATGAGCAGGTTGTCCGTCGCCGTATGACTGGGGTACTCGAGAACGACCGCGCGTGCCCACCAGGCGGCCTGCCGGCACCGTCCCGCGCACCTCGCCATGCGACGACTCGAAGCGAGCCCCCATGGCACTGAGGCCGTTGAGGTGGAAGTCGATCGGCCGGGCGCCGAAGTCGTCCCCGCCGGGCAGCGGGACCCGCACGGCGCCACAGCGGGCGAGCAGGAGCCCCAACACGACCACCGAGGCGCGCATCCGCTCGAAGAGCTCGAAGGGACCGGCGGGGACCAGGTCGCCGACGGGAGGGGTGGTCACAGCGACATCCCCGTTGTCGAGGCGCTCCACTCGCGCGCCCATGGAGCGCAGGACGTTGGCCATCGAGTCGACGTCGGAGATGCGAGGGACGTTGGAGAGCACCGTGCAACCCTCGGCGAGGAGGCAGCCGGCCATCAGCTTGAGGGCCGAATTCTTCGCACCGCCTGCGGTGACGGTGCCCTGGAGCGGGCCGCTGGCCTCCACCACGATCTCATCCACGGCTCCAAGTATCGCGGCTGGGGGGTGGGCCGACCGGCAATCGCCGATTCGCCACCCACTATGGTCAGGGCCAGTGGTGTCGATCCAAGCCCCCGACCGGAACCTCGCCATGGACCTCGTGCGCACGACCGAGGCGGCGGCGATGGCCGCCAGCCGCTGGATGGGCCGGGGGGACAAACTGGGCGCCGACGCGGCCGCGGTCGAGGCCATGCGGACCGTGCTGTCCAGCGTGCCGATGGACGGGATCGTCGTCATCGGCGAGGGCGAGAAGGACAACGCGCCGATGCTCTTCAACGGGGAGAAGATCGGCGACGGCACTCCCCCGATGACCGACATCGCCGTCGACCCCATTGACGGCACCACCCTCACCGCACAGGGCCGTGGCGGTGCACTCGCCGTCATCGCGGTGGCCGAACGGGGAGCCATGTTCGACCCGGGCCCCTGCGTGTACATGGAGAAGCTCGCCGTGGGCCCCCGGGCCAAGGGCGCCTGCGACATCCGGCGCACGCCGACCGACAACCTGCACGCCCTCTCGGAGGCCCTCGGCCGTCCGGTGCGCGACCTGACCGCCGTCATTCTGGACCGGCCCCGTCACGAAGCCCTCGTCGCCGAGGTGCGGTCCACCGGCGCGCGCATCCGCCTCATCACCGACGGCGACGTCGCCGGTGCGATCGCCACCGGCTGGCCCGGAGCGGGCACCGACATCCTCTTCGGCATCGGAGGGACGCCGGAGGGCGTGCTGGCCGCGGCCGCCCTGAAGTGCATGGGCGCGGAGATCCAAGGCCGGCTCTACCCCCGCAACGAGTGGGAGCGGGCGGCGGCAATCGAGGCGGGCTACGCGCTCGACGCCGTGCTGACCACCGACGACCTCGTCCAGGGGAACAACTGCTTCTTCGCCGCCACCGGCATCACCGACGGCGAGCTGCTCCAAGGAGTGCAGTACCACGAGTTCGGGGCCACCACCCAGTCCCTGGTCATGCGTTCCAAGTCGGGGACGCTGCGCAAGATCGACGCCAGCCACGCCCTGGCCAAGCTGGCCGAGTACAGCTCCATCTCGTTCGGCTGAGTTGCCGCCGGGTTGGCCCGGCGCCGGCCGCCGGTACGGCTCTAGGCGGCGTTTTCGGCGGCCACGGCCAACCGCAGCTCGGCCCGGGCCAGGGCGCCCGCCGCCTCGGCCAGCTCGACGTCCTCCTCGAGGTCCTCCGCGACCGGGCCCCGGCCCGCTCCCAGCTCGCTGACCCGTTGCGCCGCCCGCTCACGGGCCTGCTCGGCCCGGGGCACGTCGATCTCCGACGCCAGTTCGGCCACGCCGGCGAGCACGGTCACCCGGGTGGACAGCCCGGCCAGCGGCCCGTCGCCCTCTGCCAGGCCCTCGGCCGCACCCGGGCTGGTGTCGACCTGGAGGAACCCGCCGTGCACCGCCAGGCGCACCAGGTTCCCGTCGGACTGCTCGACCCTCACCTCGACCGGCACCACGTCGCCCACCAGCGGCGTGTGGCCGTCGAGGACGGTGAGGTCGCCCTCGGAGGTGGCCAGCACGATGGACGTGGCGCCGCCGGCGTAGAGGGACTGCTCGGGCGTGACGATCTCCACGCCGAAGACGCCGTCGGCCACTAGCCGGCCTCGGCCTCGAGCGTCCGCGCCTTCTCGAGCACGGACTCCACGCCGCCGACGTTGAGGAACGCCTGCTCGGGGACGTTGTCGAGGTCGCCGTTGGCCAGGGCCTCGAACGACTCCACCGTCTCGTCGATGGGCACGAAGATCCCCGGCACGCCGGTGAAGACCTCGGCCACGAAGAAGGGCTGGGACAGGAAGCGCTGGACCTTGCGGGCCCGGCTCACCGTCACCCGGTCCTCCTCGGACAACTCGTCCATGCCGAGGATGGCGATGATGTCCTGCAGCTCCTTGTAGCGCTGCAGGATCTCCTGCACCCGGCGGGCCACCGCGTAGTGGCGGTCCCCGACGATCTCGGGCGCCAGGATGTTCGACGTCGACGCCAGCGGGTCCACCGCCGGGTAGATGCCCAAGGCCGCGATCTGGCGCGACAGCTCGGTCGTGGCGTCGAGGTGGGTGAACGTGGTGAACGGTGCCGGGTCGGTGTAGTCGTCGGCGGGGACGTAGACCGCCTGCAGCGAGGTGATCGACTTCCCCTTGGTCGAGGTGATCCGCTCCTGCAGCTCGCCCATCTCGTCGGCCAGCGTGGGCTGGTAGCCGACGGCGGAGGGCATCCGGCCCAGCAGGGTCGAGACCTCGGAGCCGGCCTGGACGAAACGGAAGATGTTGTCCACGAAGAGCAGCACGTCCTGGTGCTGCACGTCGCGGAAGTACTCGGCCATGGTGAGCGCAGCCAGGGCGACGCGGAGGCGGACGCCGGGGGGCTCGTCCATCTGGCCGTAGACCAGTGCGGCCTTGTCGATCACCCCCGACTCCTGCATCTCGAGCCACATGTCGGTGCCCTCACGGGTGCGCTCGCCCACGCCGGCGAAGACCGAAACCCCGCTGTACTGCTGGGCCACGCGGTTGATCATCTCCTGGATGATGACGGTCTTGCCCACCCCGGCCCCGCCGAAGAGGCCGATCTTGCCACCCTGCACGTAGGGCTCGAGCAGGTCGATCACCTTGATGCCGGTCTCGAACATCTGCGCCCGCGGCTCCAGCTGGTCGAAGGCCGGTGCGGGGCGGTGGATCTCCCAGCGCTCCTCGATCCCGTCGATGTGGTCGGTGTCGAGCGGCTCACCCAGCACGTTGAAGACGTGACCGAGCACCGCGTTGCCGACGGGCACGGAGATGCCGCGGCCGAGGTTGCGCACCGCGGCGCCGCGCACCAGCCCGTCCGTCTGCTGCATGCAGATGCAGCGGACGCGGCCGTCGCCGATCTGCTGCGCCACTTCCGCCGCGACGGTGTGGGTGGACCCGTCGAGCTCGATGTCGAACTCGACCTCGAAGTTGATCTCGGGCAGGGCGTGCGGGGGGAACTCGACGTCGATGACCGGCCCGGCGATGGCGACGACGCGCCCTTCTTCGAGTACGGGTCCCGCGGTGGCGTCCCTCTGTGCGGTGCTGGTCATGCGGTCAAGCTCCCTTCGATTGGCGGAGCGCCTCGGCCCCGCCGACGATCTCCATGATCTCGGTGGTGATGGCGTCCTGACGGGCGCGGTTCATCACGCGGGTCAGGGTGCGGACGAGCTCGTCCGCGTTCTCGGTGGCGGCCGCCATGGCGCGCTGTTGGGCGGTGAAGAACGAGGCGGTGCCTTCGAGCAGTGCGGCGAAGATCTCCGCCTCCAGGGCCCGCGGGGCCAACTTGGCCAGGAGCTTGGCGGGCTCCGGCTCGAACTCGGTGTAGCCCTCCAGCGTCCCCTCTTCCTCGTAGACGACCCCGGCCTCCTCGGGCAGGGGAAGCGGCAGCATCTGCATCAGCTCGACGCGCTGGGTCCCGGCGGAGATGAAGCGGGTGGAGACCATCTGCACCAGTTCGATCTCACCGGCGACGAATGGAGCGGCCACGATCGCCGCGATGTCCCGGGCGTCGCCGAACTCGGGGCGGTCGGCCACGCCGGTGAACGACCGCGCGACGTCGATGCCGCGGTAGCGCAGGTACGACGGGGCCTTCTTGCCCACGGACCACACCGTGACCTCGGTGCCGGCGGCCCGGTGCTCGCCGACCAGCCGCTCGGTCATGCGCAGGACGCCCGAGTTGTAGGACCCGGCCAGTCCCCGGTCACCGGCGATCACCAGGATCCCGACGTGCTGCGGCGATTCGGGCGTGCCGAGCAGCTTGGTGGCCGCGACGGGATCAGCCGCCGCCGTCAGGCGCAGCACGCGCTCCATGCCCTCCCGGAACGGGCGGTTGGCCGCGATGCGGTTCTGGGCGCGCACGATCCGCGACGCGGCAATGAGCTCCATCGCCTTGGTGATCTTCCTCGTGGACTGCACACTGCGGATACGGCGCCGCAGAATGCGCTCTTGGCCTCCGGCCATGCGTCAGTCGACCTTCCCCGTGTCGAATCCCTCGAGGAACGTCGTCATGCCCTTGTCGAGCTCGTCGCCGTCGGGCATGGCGCCGGTGGTGCGGATGGTCTCGAGCACGGCCGGGTGGTTCGCCCTGAAGTACTCGATGAGCTCGGTCGCGAAGCGTTGCACCTCGGGCACCGGGACGGTGTCCGTCCAGCCCTTGGTCCCGGCGTAGATGACCACGACCTGCTCCTCGACCGGCATCGGCTCGTTCTGGTGCTGCTTGAGCAGCTCCGTCAGGCGGTAGCCGCGGTCGAGCTGCGCCTGGGACACGCGGTCGAGCTCCGAGCCGAACGTGGCGAAGGACTCGAGCTCGCGGAACTGCGCCAGGTCCAGCTTGAGCGTCCCCGAGACCTGCTTCATCGCCTTGACCTGGGCGGCACTGCCCACCCGGCTCACCGAGTTGCCGACGTTGATGGCCGGCCGGATACCCGAGTTGAACAGGTCGGTCTCCAAGAAGACCTGGCCGTCGGTGATGGAGATGACGTTGGTCGGGATGTAGGCCGAGATGTCGCCGGCCTTGGTCTCGATCACGGGCAGCGCGGTGAGGGATCCGCCGCCGCGCGCGTCGGAGAGCTTGGCGGCCCGCTCGAGCAGCCGCGAGTGCAGGTAGAAGACGTCGCCGGGGTAGGCCTCGCGGCCTGGCGGGCGCCGGAGCAGGAGCGAGACGGACCGGTAGGCCTCCGCCTGCTTGGAGAGGTCGTCGTAGATGATCAGCGCGTGCTCGCCGTTCTCCATCCAGTGCTGGCCCATGGCGCAGCCGGCGTAGGGCGCCAGGTACTTGTAGGGAGCGGGGTCCCCCGCCGAGGCGACCACGACCACGGTGTACTCGAGCGCCTGATGGTCCTCCAGCGTGGCCACCGTCTGCGCCACCGACGAGTTCTTCTGCCCGATGGCGACGTAGATGCACTTCACGCCCTGGCCGCGCTGGTTGATGATGGTGTCGACGGCGACGGTCGTCTTGCCGGTCTTGCGGTCGCCGATGATCAGCTCGCGCTGCCCGCGGCCGATCGGCGTCATGGCGTCGATGGCCTTGATGCCCGTCTGCAGCGGCTCGCTCACCGGCTGGCGCCCCACGATGCCCGGGGCCTGGACCTCCATGCGGCGGGTCTCGGTGGTGTTGATCGGCCCCTTCCCGTCGAGCGGCTCGCCGAGGGCGTTCACCACGCGTCCGAGCAGCGCGTCGCCGACCGGCACGGTCTGGATGCGCCCGGTCGCCTTGACCGTCTGCTCCTCTTCGAGGTTGTCGACCTCGCCCAGGACGACGGCACCGATGGTGTCCTCGTCGAGGTTCAGCGCGAGGCCCAGGGTCCCGTCCTCGAACTCGAGCAGCTCGTTCACCGCAGCGCCGGGCAGCCCGGAGACCCTGGCGATGCCGTCACCGACCTCGACGATGCGCCCGATCTGCTCGGTGCCCACCGCCGGGGTGTACTCCTCGACGTTGCGCTCCAGCGCCTTGGTGATCTCACTGGCGTCGATCGTGAGCTCTGCCATCACTGTGCTCCCTCTGTCTGGTCCTTCGAACTCTGGCTCCGCCCGAATCCGGCCGGTTCCCAGCCGGCCGGGGCGAAGTGCTCGCGTAGTGCATCGATCCGCCCCCGTGCGGTGGCATCCACCTGAAGGTCGCCGATGCGGATCAACGCGCCGCTCAGCAGCGACTCGTCCAGCTCCACCTGCAACTCCACGGGCGCACCGGCCAGCGCGCCGAGAGACTCGGTCAGCTCCGTGCGTTGGGCATCCTCGATCGGCGCCGCCGCGCGCACGCGGGCGATGCGCCAGCCCCGCGCCTGTGCCGTCAGCTCCACCAGGAAGTCCAGGGTGCCGACGATGTCACGGGCCCGGCCGCCGGTCACGGCGTAGCGCACCAGCGAGAGGGTGGCCGCGGGTACCTTGCCCTCCAACAGCTGGGTGACGAGGCCCTGGCGCGCGGCCACGTCGAGGTCACGGTTGGTCAGGGCAGAGCGGAGGGCCGGCGTGGCGGCCACGATCCGGGCGAAGCGGAACAGGTCGTCCTCCAGGGACTCCAGCTCCGCGTGGGTCATGTCCTCGTGCACCGCGGTGGCGAAGCCACCGACGCGCTGGCGCGACTGGGTCAGGCTCAGACCCGGTTCGTCGTCCTGCCCTTCGGTGAGGTGGCGCACGTGGGTGCTGACCCAGCCGAGCGCGGCGGGCACCTCGGGTGCGCTGACCACCATGCAGGCGAACGCCGCCAGCCGGCGCGCCTCGGGCGTGACCCTCCCCTCCAGCAGGTCCAGCACGACCGCCCGGCGGGCCAGCCCGTGCACGGCGGTATCGGTCAGTGCGGCCCGGAGCTGGTGGTTGGCCAACACGAGCTGCTCGATCGCTTCGAGGTCGGCGGCCAGTCCACCGAGCGCGGCCGGACCGGCCGCCTCGGCCACTGCGGCCGTGTACCCCTGAAGCGTCGGGTTCACTGACGCGCCCCGGCCCCGGCGGCGGCGGCGCCACCGGCCGTGTCCGCGCGCAGCGCGGCGACGGCCTCGTCAATGAGGTCGCGGTGGGCCTCGGCGTTCACTTCGCGTCCGATGACCCGCTCCACCACCTCCATCACGATCTCACCCATGCGCGACGCCGCTTCCTCGACCGCGCGCTGGCGGGCCAGGGCGATCTCGACGTCGGCGTTCCCGACGATGCGCTCGTAGTCGCCCTGTCCGCGGGCCTGGGCGTCGGTGCGCACCTGCTCTGCCGTGCGATTGGCCGTGGCGACGATCTCGCGCGCCTGCTGGCGCGCCTCTTCGAGCACGGTCCGGCGCTCGTCGTCAGCGGCCAAGGCGTCGGCGCGGGCCTGGTCGGCGGCGTCCAGGGACTCTCTGATCTTCTCCTGGCGCTCCTCCATCGCTTTGTTGATGGGAGGGAGCACCCACTTGTAGATCGCCAGGATCAAAACGATCGAGACGATCAGCTCAATGAAGAAGGTCCCATTGGGCAGTAGGAAAATGCCTGCGGTGGTCATGATGCTCTAGGCGATGCTCTTGGCGGCGAAGACGTAGACGAAGACGACCATGAACAACAGGTTGATGAAGTACATGGCCTCCACCAGGCCCACCGTCAGGAAGAAGTACTGACGGGCCTTTGCCTCGATCTCCGGCTGCCGGGCAATCGCGGCGATGGTCTGCGAACCGGCCAGTCCGTCGCCGATCGCGGCACCGATGGCGCCTCCACCGAGCGCGAGCCCGCCGCCGACCAGGGCCCCGGCGATTCGTATCGCACCTTCCGTTGTACCTGTTGCCATGTTTCCTCTCCTTTGTCGAGATCGTTGTTGTCGAGATCGTGTTCGAAATGTCCGTTGGTCGCCCGGATGCTCAATGCTCCCTGCTCATGCCCATGCCGAGGTAGATGATGGTCAACAGGCCGAAGATGTAGGCCTGGATGGCGCCGATGAAGAGCTCGTCGAAGGGCTTCCAGACGAGCAGCCCGATCCAGGACAGGTAGGGCGGGATCAGCGTCACGATGACGGCGACCATGAGCACGCCCGAGAAGATGTTGCCGAAGAGCCGGAAGGTCAGCGTGATCGGCTTGGTGATCTCCTCGATGATGTTGATCGGGGTGAGCGCGCCGTACGGCTGGGCGTAGTGCTTGAAGTACCCCTTCCAGCCGCGGGCCTTGATCGAGTTGTAGTGCACCAGGAAGAACACCGTGAGGGCCATGGCCAGCGGGAGGTTCACGTCCCCCGTCGGCGGGGCCAGGAAACCGGGGTCGCCGCTCGGCACGAAGGCCAGCCAGTTGCAGATCAGGATGAAGAAGAACACCGTTACGCCGAGGCCGACGAAGGGCAGTCCCTCGGGGCCGATGGCGGACGAGGCCAGGTCGGAGACCTGCTCGACGAGCGTCTCCCAGAAGAGCTGGAGCTTCCCTGGCACGCCGGAGGTGACCTTGGCCCGCATGCGGAGCCCGAAGGCCATCACGATGGCGGCCGCCAGGAGCGTGGTCCACACAACGTCCCCATAGATGGTGAGGCCCGCGACGTGCCACACGCTGTGGTGCTCGCCGATCGTGATGTTGCCGCTGGCGAGCACGAAGCTGTTGCCGCTCATTGGATCCCCTGCGAGATGATGACGCGGCCCACGTTGACGACGAAGAGCAGCTGGAAAATGACGAGGCCGGCCACGGCGCCGATGCCGAGCGGGCCGTTGAGGAGGAGCAGGCCGATGCAGATCAGCGTGATGATGCCGAGGCGCGTCACGCTCTTGGTCCCCATGGCCCGGCGGAGCACCTTGTTGTTGGTCTCGCCCTCCGTGTTGAGCTTGGCCACACCGGCATCGAGGAAGCGGAGGTTGAGAACGGCCATGGTCAGCCCGATGGCGAGACCCAGAGCCGCCCACGGCACCGAGAGCAACAGGGCGATCAGGATGGCGGCCGCGCCCACCACGATCGCGGAGACGATGGTGCGGCGGAGCACCTTGGCCAGCGCGTTGCCCCCCAGGCCCGAGAGCCCGTCGAGCATGTTCACGGCCGGACCTCTAAAGGTACGTGCGGATCTGCTTGATGACGCTCAGTGCGGCCACGGCGAGACCCAGGGCCAGGCCCACCAGCAAGAACGCCGGCGCGGTGTGCAGTGCGCTGTCCGCCCAGAGCCCGAGACCGAGCCCGATGCCCACACAGACGGCAGCGGACAGCCCCATGCTCAGGAACGCCATGGCGCCCGGGAGGGGCTTGGGCTCCTCTGGCTCGGGAGATGGGTCCGGTTCGGTCACCCGGATGGGCGCGCACGTCGACGCTCACTTGACCACGCATGCGACTGCTGACCCCCTATGCGGTGCGTGGCACGCCGGAGTCCGTCGTCCGCGAGGCTGCCGGGACGGCAGCCTCGGACGAGGCGAGGTGGACGGGGTACACAGGCCTCATCATCGCATCCCGGCCCAGATGGCGTCCAAACGGTCAGGAGGGAAAGCGGACCACCTCGCTGACCCGCTCCGCCTCCTGGGGAGGGGGCGGAATCCCCTGGTCGCGCCGCTCGTCCTCGTCCTCCCCGTTCCCGCGCCGCAGCCCGGGGTGGAAGAAGGTGTAGAGGCCCACCCCGAGAGCGGCCGCCCCGATCGGGATGAAGGCGTTGACCTGGTGCACGAAGAGCGGGAAGAGAAGGAAGCTGGACAGGACGGCCGTCCAGGCCCACAAGATGATGACGCTGCGCCGCGGCCCGTGCCCGAGACGCAGCAGGCGGTGGTGGATGTGCTCCTTGTCCGGCGTGTCGAAGCTCGTCCCCCGCGCGGTGCGCCGCACGAAGGCGAACGCCATGTCGACCAGCGGGACCCCGAGGATGAGGATCGGGATGAAGAGGGGGGCGAAGAAGAAGTAGGTGACTCCGCTGATGGGCACGGCTGTCGGGACGCGCCCGCCGATCACCATGGTGGACGCCGCCAAGAGGAGGCCCAGGAAGTGCGCCCCGGCGTCACCCATGAAGATGCGGGCAGGGTTGAAATTGAAGGGCAGGAAGCCGAGGCAGATCCCGCATGCCACGACGGCCACCAGCGGCCCGATGTTGTCGCTCGGCAGGAGACCCAGTCCCATGAGGCGGATCCCGTAGATCGCCAGGGCGCCGCCTCCGATCGCCACCACCCCGGCGGCGAGGCCGTCGAGGCCGTCGATCAGGTTGACCGCATTGGTCAGCGCGATGACCCAGGCCGCGGTGATGAGCGGGACGATCCCCGGCGTCAAGACGAAGAACCCCGCCAGCGGGATCTTCAGCTCGTACATCGTCACGCCGCTGAAGTACAAGATGCTGGCGGCCAGCACCTGGCCGGCCATCTTGGCCGGGGCGGACATGTCGCGCACGTCGTCGATCAGCCCCACGGCGAACATGGCGCCCGCCGCGAGCACGACGCCGGTCATCTCGGGCGAGTCCTGGAAGATCGGTCGCAGTTGCGGCACCGCGGCCGCGGCCAGCACGGCGACCATGAACCCCATGAACATCGAGGCACCGCCGCCGTACGGGGTCGGCCTCTTGTGCACCGTACGCTCGCCGGGGTACGCGACGTAGCCCACCCGCAGGGCGATGCGCTTGGCGGGAACCGTCAGTGCGGCCGTGGCGCCCGCCGCGATCACCAGGACCAGGCCGTACCAGCCGATGTCGGGCACGCGCTAGGCCAGGAGATCGGGGTACGGCGGGAAGGCGGCACAGAGCGTCGCGACCTCCGAGCGCACCGCGGCGATCTCCCCTTCGTCGGTCCGGGCCTTGAGCGTGCGGGCGATGAGGTCCGCCACCATCTGCATCTCGCCGGGCCCCATGCCCGCCGTCGTCTCGGCGGCCGCACCCAGGCGGAGGCCCGAGGTCAGGAAGGGGGACCGGGGGTCGTTGGGAATGGTGTTGCGGTTGCAGGTGATGCCGGCACGGTCCAGGACCTCCTGGGCTTCCTTCCCGGTCAGCTCCGGGTCGAACGTCTGCAGGTCGACCAGCAGCATGTGGTTGTCCGTGCCACCCGAGACGAGCCGGAAACCGTGCCCGGCCATGGCGCCGGCCAGGGCGGCCGCGTTGGCGACGACCCCCTCGGCGTACTGGCGGAACTCCGGCCTCGCCGCCTCGGCGAAGGCCACCGCCTTGGCTGCGATGACGTGCTCGAGCGGCCCGCCCTGGAGCCCCGGGAACACCGCGCTGTCGATCTTCTTGGCCAGCTCCTCCCCGCAGAGGATGGCGCCGCCGCGCGGGCCGCGCAGCGTCTTGTGCGTGGTGAGGGTGACGACGTCGGCCACGCCCACCGGGCTCGGGTGCACCCCACCGGCGATGAGGCCGGCCGGGTGGGCGGCGTCGAACACGAAGCGCGCCCCGACGGAGTCGGCGATCTCGCGGAAGGGCCGGGGGTCGATGACGCGCGCGTAGGCCGTCGAGCCCGCCACGATGAGGGCGGGCTTCTCCGTCTTGGCGAGGTGGGCGACCTGGTCGAAGTCGATGACCTCGCCGGGGTTGGCCTCGTCGTGTGACTGCGGCGTCACGCCATAGGAGACGAAGCGCCAGAACTTCGAGACGATGGAGGCGGGTGACCCGTGGGTGAGATGGCCGCCGTGGTCGAGCCGCATGGCGAGGACCGTCGCCCCCGGCTCGAGCAGCGCCTGGTACACGGCCAGGTTGGCGTTGGCGCCGGCATGCGGCTGCACGTTGGCGTGTTCCGCGCCGAACAGGGCGGTGGCCCGGGAGCGGGCGAGGTCCTCCACCTCGTCGATGATCTGGTTGCCCCCGTAGTAGCGCCGGCCGGGATACCCCTCCGTGTACTTGTTCGTCAGCACGGAGCCCGTGGCGGCCAGCACCGCCGGCGACGTGAAGTTCTCGGAGGCGATCAGCTGCAGCGTCGTCTGCTGCCGGTTGAGCTCCTGGCCGAGGAGGTGCGCCACCTCGGGGTCGGCGTCCAGCGCGGTCTCGTAGCTGCTCATGGAGTCCTCCCGGCGTGATCCGAGCCGACGGCGACACGCATGGGAACCGAGTGTACCGGGGGGCCGGGGAGCCCCCGTGGCGTGAGCCGGTACGCTGCCCGGTCCATGACGCTCGACCCGAGGACCCCGGTCGTGGTCGGGGTGGGCCAGGTCGCCACACCCCCCGACGCCGGCCTCGCCCCCTCGGCGAGGCCCGAGCCGCTCGAGCTGATGACGGCCGCGTTGGTGGCCGCGGTCGAGGACTGCGACGGCGCCCGGGCGGGAGGGAGCGCCCCGGCGGGCCGCGCCCTCTTCGCGACGCGCCGACAGCATCCGGGTCGTCGCCTCCCTGGGCTGGCAACCCCCAACCCGGCGCGCCTGGTGGCGGAGCGTCTGGGCTTCGCCGAGGGTGACCAACCGGCGGAGCTGATGGTCTCGTCCATCGGCGGCAACAACCCCCAGGCGCTCATGCACCAGGCCTGCGGTGCCATCAGCCGCGGCGACCTGGATGTCGTGCTGGTGACGGGCGCCGAGGCGATGTACGCCCGCGCCCTGGCGCGCCGCGACCCGGCCCGGCCCTGGCTGGAGTGGGCCAGCCAGCCCGAGGGAACACCGCCCCCCGTCCTCTTCGGCGTCGAGAAGGCCGGGGCGACCGAGCTCGAGATGCAACGCGGCGTAGTCCTCCCGGTGCACGCCTACCCGCTGTTCGAGAACGCGCTGCGCGTGGCGAATGGCTGGACGCTCCACGAGCATGTTGCCCGCATCGGCGCCCTCTGGTCCCGCTTCAGCGAGGTGGCGGCGGGCAACCCCCACGCCTGGATCCGCCAGGCCCGCACACCCGACGAGATCGTCACGCCGGCGCCCGGCAACCGGATGGTGTCGTTCCCGTACCCGAAGCTGTGCACGGCCAACATGCAGGTCGACCAAGGTGCCGCGTACATCGTGTGCTCCGCCGGGGCGGCGCGCGCCGCGGGCGTGCCCGAGGAGCGCTGGGTCTTCCCGCTGGCCGGCGCCGACGGCAACGACCACTGGTTCATCTCCGAGCGCCCCGAGCTGCATCGCTCCCCCGCCATCCGGCTCGCCGGGGCGGCCGCCCTCGAACAAGCCGGGATGGGCATCGACGACATCGCCTTCGTCGACCTGTACTCGTGCTTCCCCGCCGTGGTGCAGATGGCGGCCGGCGAGCTCGGGCTCGCGGTCGACGACCAGGACCGTCCGCTGACGTTGACCGGCGGGCTCACCTTCGGTGGGGGCCCGGGCAACAACTACACGTCGCACGGCATCGCCCGCGCCGTCGGCGCGCTGCGCAGCGAACCGGGCAGCGCCGCGCTCGTCACCGGCTTGGGCTGGTACGCCACCAAGCACTCCCTCGGGCTCTACGCCTCCCGCCCGCCGACACACGACGGCCGCCAACCCTTCGCCTGGCGGGACGTCCAGCCGGCGGTCGACGCGCTGCCGCGCTGCGAGGTCGATCCGGACGCCACCGGCCCGGTCAGCGTGGAGACCTACACCGTGACGTTCGACCGCGAGGGCGCGCCCGAGCGCGGCATCCTCGCCTGCCGCACCGCGGGGGCACCCGGGCCTGGGGCAACATCTCCGAGCCCGACACGCTGGCCCTGCTCTGTGCCGAGGAGGGCATTGGCCGCACCGGCGTCCTGGCCTCCGACGGGATCGCTGACCCTCACCGGGTAGGCCCAGAGGCGCACCGGCCCGCCGCTTGCCGGCCCGTTCGGGCATATCGTCAGATGGGACGAACGATCTTCCCGGCTCGCCGGGGAGGGTGAGGGGCAGGGCATGGCAGAGACGGCACACGACCTGGTGATCCGCGGCGGCACGTGGCCGACGGGCGCGGCGGCGAGCCCCGTGACCGCCGACGTCGCGGTGGACGGCGGGACGATCACCGCCGTCGGGCCGTCGCCGGGCGGGGCGCCGAGGAGATCGACGCCGCCGGACTGCTCGTCACGCCCGGGTTCGTCGACATCCACACGCACTACGACGGCCAGGCCACGTGGGACGAGCGGATGACGCCCTCGAGCTGGCACGGCGTGACGACGGCGGTGATGGGCAACTGCGGCGTCGGCTTCGCGCCGGTGCGGCCCGACGCGCACGAGCGCCTGATCTCGCTGATGGAAGGCGTCGAGGACATTCCCGGCGCCGTGCTCGACGAGGGGATCGACTGGACCTGGGAGAGCTTCGGCGAGTACCTCGACGCGGTCGAGCGGCGCCCGCACGACATCGACCTGTGCGCGCAGCTGCCCCACGGCGCGCTGCGCCTCTACGTCATGGGCGAGCGGGCCGCCCGCCTGGAGGAGGCGACCCCGGAGGACACGGCGGCCATGCGCAGCGCTGGCCACCGAGGCCATGCGGGCCGGCGCGATCGGGTTCTCGACCTCGCGCACGCTGAACCACCGCACGGCCAGCGGCGACCCGACGCCGTCGCTGCGCGCCGGCGCCGACGAGCTCGAGGCCATCGCCCTCGGCGTGGCCGACGCCGGGCACGGCGTCGTGGAGCTGATCTCCGACTTCTGGCCCGACGCCGACGGCGAGTTCGAGCTGGTGCGCGCCATGGTGGCGCGCACCGGCGTGCCGCTGTCGCTCTCGCTGGCCCAGAGCCATCGCCAGCCCGAGGCCTGGCGCGACCTGCTGCGCCGGATCGAGGCGGCGGTGGCCGACGGGCTGCCCATCCGGGCCCAGGTGGCGCCGCGTCCGGTCGGCCTCCTGGTCGGCCTGCAGTCCTCGTACCACCCCTTCCTCCCCGCTCCCCTCCTACCGGGACCTCGCCGGGCTCCCCGTGGCGGAGCAGGCCGCGCGCCCTGCGCGACCCGGCCCGCCGCGCCCGGCTGTTGGCCGACCTGGCGCGGGACGATGCGGCGGCGGGGAGGGGACGGTCGCCGCGGCCGGCCGATCGACTACGGCCACCTCTACCCGCTGGGCGACGTGCCCGACTACGAGCCCGCCCCGGAGACGAGCGTGCTGCGGCTCGCCGCGGCGCAGGGCGTCGACCCGGCCGAGCTGCTGCTCGACCTGCTGGCCGAGAACGACGGCCGCAACTTCCTCTACACCCCGTTCTCCAACTACGCCGATGGGAACCTCGACGCCTGCGGCGAGATGCTCGCGCATCCCCTCACCCTCCTCGGGCTCGGCGACGGCGGGGCCCACGTGGGCCTGATCTCGGACGCCAGCTTCCCGACGTACGCGCTCTCGCACTGGGCCCGTGACCGCGCCCACGGCCGCCTGCCGGTGGGCCAGGTCGTCGCGCAGCTGACCAGCGCCACCGCCGCCGCCGTCGGTCTCCACGACCGTGGCGTGCTGGCCGAGGGCATGCGGGCCGACGTCAACGTCATCGACTTCGACCACCTGACCTGCGCGGCGCCGGTCATGGCCTACGACCTGCCCGCCGGCGGCAAGCGACTCCTGCAGGGCGCCCGGGGCTACCGCGCCACCGTTGTGGCGGGGGCGATCACCTACCGGGACGGGGAGCCCACCGGCGCACTGCCCGGGCGCCTCGTCCGTGGCGGCCGGGACACCGCCGCGCCACGGCTGGCCTCGTGACAACAGCCGAACCGAGAGGAGCCGACATGGTGGCCAGCGCACTGCACGAGCTCGAGCCGGCGGCCGAGTGGCGGGCCGGCGACATCGCCGATCCGGCCGCCTGGACGCTGCAGCGGAGCGCGGACGACCACGCCGAGCTCGACGCCGCCCTGGCCGTGGCCAAGCAGAAGAGCGCCGACCCGCTGGAGCTCGGGCGCGACGACTTCCCGCTCGACGTCTCGCGAGCAAGCTCGACGGCGTCGTCGACACGCTCCTCCGACGGCCGCGGTTTCGCGCGATCGCCACGCTCGATACGGCCCGCTACGGCGACGACGACCTCACGCTCCTCTACTGGGGCATCGGCCTGCATCTCGGCGAGCCCTGGGCGCAGAACAAGCACGGCCACGTCCTGGGCGACGTCACCGATCAGGGCAAGACCATCGACGATCCCACCGGTCCGCGGCAACGAGCTGGGCGGCATTGCGCTCGACTATCACACCGACGGCTCCGATCTGGTCGGCCAGATCCGCCTGCGTGTGGCCAGGGCCGGCGGCCTTTCCTGTGTGGCCAATGCGGTCGCAATCCACAATCAGCTGGTGAGGAGCGGCCCGATCTCGCGGAGGCGCTCTACGAACCGTTGCCTTACGATCTCCGGGGCGAGCAGGCCCCGGGCGCCTCGCCTTATTTTCCGTTCCCGCCTTCACCGAGCACGCCGGGCGGCTGTTCGTGCGATTCTTCCGGAGTACATCCTCGCCTCGCAGCGCCATCCAGACGTGCCGCGACTCGGAAAGACGGCACTGAGGCCATCGCCGCGGTCTTGAGCGCTGGCGAGCGAGCCGGACTACAACGTCTACATGGACCTTCAGCCAGGCGAGATGCAGTTCATCAACAACTATCACGTGCTCCACGGCCGCACCTCCTACGAGGACGACGCCGCGCATGGCTTCAAGCGGCACCTGAAGCGACTCTGGCTCGCCACCTATGCCTTGACCGACCGGCCGAACTACTTCGCAGCGCTCGGACGGCGCGGCCACCGGGAGGAGCGGCGTTCGGTGAGCAGGCTGCCGGCGGTCGAGCGGAGCGCTGCAGGGTCGTAGGGGCCCGGCGGGCGGCTGGCGGCGGGCGGCAGGCCCGGCGGGCGGCAGGCCCGGCGGGCTGCGGCGGCGAGCCCCGGCGGCGAT
>CAVUWK010000008.1:0-309568 GCA_963745175.1 uncultured Acidimicrobiaceae bacterium | reverse complement strand
CCGGCCTGCAGCTGGCCAGCCAGTTGGACGAGCCCATCTTCACCCCCTCCACCAAGGCGGCCGAGGGCCACGACGTCAACATCGACTTCGCCGGCGCCGTCGATCGGGTCGGGGCGGAGGCGGCACTTGCGGCCGAGCGGATCTCGCCTCCAGCTCTACCGGCGTGCCGCGGCCCGCTGCGCGAGGCCGGCTTGATCCTGGCCGACACGAAGTTCGAGCTGGGTTATGTCGACGGCGTGCTCAGCCTGTGCGACGAGGTCTGCACGCCTGACTCGTCGCGTCTGTGGCCGGCCGACCAGGTCGTGCCCGGCGAGACGCCCCCCGCCTTCGACAAGCAGCCCCTGCGGGACTGGCTGGCCGCGCAGCCCTGGGACCGCACGGCCGCCCCCGCCCCCGCTCCCAGTCGAGGTGACCTCGGCGCTCTCGGCGCGCTACGTCGCGGCCTACGAGCGCGTCACCGGTCTCTCGCTGGACGACTGGTACGGTGCGACGCCATGAGGTTCCGGGCACGCGTCGAGGTGCAATTGCGCCCGGGATCGCCGACCCCGAGGGCGCCACGATCGAGCGGGCCCTCCCCACGCTCGGCTTCGACGGCGTGGCCCACGTCCGGGCCGGCCGTTCCTTCAGCTTCGAGGTCGACGCCGCCGACGAGGGCGCGGCGCGCACCACGGCGACCGAGCTAGCCGAGCGTCTGCTGGCCAACCCCGTGATCGAGCAGAGCCGGCTCGAGCTCGAGGCGATCTGAGTGGCGCCGCGCATCGGCGTCGTCGTCTTCCCGGGGACCAACTGCGAGCACGACGTCATACAGGCCGCCGAGGCGGCCGGGGGCGAAGGGGTCCTGCTCTGGCACGGTGACGCACAGCTCGGGGCGGTCGACGCCGTCGTCCTCCCCGGTGGCTTCGCCCACGGCGACTACCTGCGCCCGGGTGCCCTGGCCCGCTTCTCGCCCGTGATGGAGGCGGTGCGCGACCTTCGCCCGCGCCGGCGGCCCGGTCGTCGGCATCTGCAACGGCTTCCAGGTCCTGACCGAGGCGGGCCTCCTGCCAGGCGCGCTCCAGAAGAACGGGCGGCTGCGCTTCCTCTGCCAGCCGGCTCGGGTGATCGTCACCTCGACGGCGTCGGTGCTGACGTCCGGCGCCGCGCCCGGCGACGAGCTCGTCATCCCGATCAACCACTTCTCGGGGAACTACACCTGCGACGACGGGACGCTGCGGCGCCTGCAGGCGGAGGATCGCATCGTGTTGCGCTACGCCGACAACCCGAACGGCTCGGTCGACGCCATCGCCGGCATCGCCAACGAGGCCGGCAATGTCGTCGGTCTCATGCCCCACCCCGAGCGGGCCAGTGCGGCGCTGCTCGGATCCACCGACGGGTTGGTGCTGCTGCGCTCGCTCGTCGGTGCGGCCTCGGCCCGCGCCGCGGCCTGACCGCCCACCGTCCGCCGCGCCACCACTTCTGCGGCCGCACTCCATAGGGTGAACGTATATGCACCACCGCGCGGTGCCGCACACGACGGGGCCGGCAGGACGCCAGCGGCCGACGTGGTGGTGGCACCCGCGGGCGCCGGCGGTCCTCGTGGCGGCGGGGATGCTCCTCCTCCTGGCCTCAGGTGCGCCGGGCGTGGGCGTAGGCGTAGTCGCAGGAGCAGGAGCCGTCACCCGCGGCACGGCTCACCGGGCCGGCGCCGGCACCCCGGTCGACGCCAAGCTCTTCGAGCCGGGCGCGTGCATGGAGTACCCACCGACGTCGGGCGACCGCCACCTGACCGTCTTCCTCGACGCCGGGCACGGTGGCCTCGATCCGGGTGGCGTCGGCGAAACCGAGTCAGGCCAGACGATCTACGAGGCCGACGAGACGCTTCCCGTCGAGCTCGACACCATGGCTCTCCTGCGGGCCAAGGGGTACACCGTCGTGGTGTCGCGCACCCCGTGACGAGTCGGTGGCCCGCCTCAGCGGCAGCGACCTCTCGGGCCAGCTCCTGACCGCCGACGGCGTGCACGACGACGTCTCGGCCCGCGACGTCTGCGCCAACCAGGCCAAGGCGAACGTCCTCGTCGGCATCTACTTCGACGCCGGCGAGTCGTCGCTCGACGCCGGCAGCGTGACGGGCTACGACACCGACCGGCCGTTCTCCGCGCAGAACCTGCGCCTGGCCACCCTGGTGCAGACCGACGTGCTCAGCTCCATGAACGCGCAGGGCTGGGGGATCCCCGACCTCGGGGTCGTCGATGACAGCGAGCTCGGCGGGCCGGCGCTCACCACTGCGGCAGCCGATTATGGGCACTTGCTGCTGCTCGGGCCGGCCGAGCCCGGCTACTCGACGTCGCCGA
This sequence comes from uncultured Acidimicrobiaceae bacterium, assembly GCA_963745175.1. Taxonomy (GTDB): domain Bacteria; phylum Actinomycetota; class Acidimicrobiia; order Acidimicrobiales; family RAAP-2; genus Bog-473. The sequence continues at coordinate 307,238 of CAVUWK010000008.1, read as the reverse complement.
GCGGGATGCCGGGCGCGCTCATCGAGCCCCTCTTCCTCACCGACCCCTACGAGGGCACCCAGGCCGCCAGCCCGTTCGGGCAGGAGGTCATATCAGAAGGCCTGGCCCAGGCGATCGGGGAGTACTTCGCGCCCACCGGAGGGAGTTCCGAGGCGGCCCGACCCACCCCGCACCAGGAACGCGCCGGCCGTCAGCCTGAGGAGCCCTCAGGCCCGGGCCCGCGAGATCTCGGACTTCTGCAAGACGGCGGCGCTCACGCCGGCGGCCCGCCAGGTGCCGTAGGTGATGCCCTTGCGCTCGCCGTAGGCCTTGGCCACCTTGACGAACTGCTTCTCCAGCGCGGAGAGGTCCTTGACGCCGTCGACCCGCGAGCGCTCGTCAAGGAGGTCCTTCTGCTCCTGCAGCAGGTGCAGGCGCGTCAGCGCATCGGCGCCGGCCAGCTGGTTCTCGATCGCCGCCAGCCGGCGGTCGATGGACGCCGGCGTGCGCTTGCGGCCGCGCTTGGGCTTGGACGTCTCGAGCGCCTCGAGATAGTGGCGGACGGTTGCACTCTCGGCACGCCCACGGGCCAGCGCCGCCTTGTGGCCGCTGCTCATGGGCTTGCGAGGAGCCGGAGTCTTTCCCTTTGGAGGCATCCGACCATTGTGCCTTACGGCGGGCGGTCATCTGCCTCAATTCGAGAAGTTTCCTTGCAGAATCCTGCCGCCCCCTCTTTCGGGTGGAACGGGTCCACGATTGCGCAATTGCCGCGATCCGATCAGTCAATCCGGGGGGTTGCCGGTGTCTCATTGTCGAGTGCCGCACGGCCCATTTCACCTCGGGAGGGGCATTATTCTGCAGGGATGAGGGCGACCGCGGACACCCCGGTGGACGCGCGCGGCCGGCGGGCGATGGCCGGCCTGCTGCTGGCGGCGCTCCTGATCGTGGCCTGGCTGGCCCACCGCTCGCTGGTGGCCTCGGAGACGGGCGCGGCATACACCCAGTTCGAGGACGCCTTTCCCCTGGCCGACGGCTGGCTGGCCCTGTGCCTGGTCGCCGCCTCGTACTGCGTCGTGACGGCGCGGCGGGCGGCCATGTTCTGGGTCTGGCCGGGGGCGGCGCCGGGCTCTGCCTCTTCGGCATGGACGTGCCCTACGACCTGCAACACGGCAATATGGGGCAAAGGCGGGAACGGGGTGACGGAACTGGTCATCAACCTCTTAACGCTGGGCCTGGGTCCGTCGCGACAACCGGCTTTCATGATGAACCAGTACGCACTCTGAGTGAATCCCGGATATGACCCGATCACCATGACCCAGTTCGAGTTCGACCCCGCCACCTACCTTGACCTGATGCGCCACGAGCTCCCCGCCTACGGGCGCCTCCAGGAGGCCGTGGCGACGGCGACCGTCGGGCTGACGGTGGCGTCGGTGCTCGACCTCGGGATCGGGACGGGGGAGACCCTGGCCGGCGTGCTGGCGCAGCACCCCGGAGCCACCGCGGTCGGGGTCGACAAGAACCGGGCGATGCTTGGTGCGGCCCGGCGGCGCCTGGCCGGCGTCCCGCTCGAGCTGTACGTGGCCGAGCTGACCGACCCATTCCCCGCCGGCCCGTTCGATCTCGTCGTCTCGGCCCTGGCCGTCCACCACCTGGAGGGACCGGACAAGGCGGCCGTGTTCGCCGGCATCGCCGCCGTGCTGCGTCCCGGCGGGCGCTTCGTCCTCGGCGACGTCGTGATCCCCGTCGACCCGGCCGACGCGGTGACCCCGGTCACGTACGGCCACGACCGGCCCTCCACCCTGGCCGAGCAGTTGCGGTGGCTGGCCGACGCCGGCCTCACGGCGTCCACCCCGTGGTCCGAGCGCGACCTCGTCGTCGTGCGGGCTGACCGCCCCGGCTAGCGCGCTGCAGTCGCCGCCCGCGCTCGCACGAGCTGGCGCGCCTCGCTCCCGCTGCGCGGGACCCGGCCCCGGGCGCCCATCGCGATGATGAAGTCGGTGGCGGCGCTGACGCCATTGAGGAAGAGCTCGTGGCGCTGCGCCGTCGTCAGGTCGAAATCCGTCGTCGATATCCCGGCGTTGTCCACGAAGATGGTGCGCCCTGCGGTGGCGGCGTCGACGCTGTAGGCGTCCCACTCGCCCATCATGGTCTGCAGGCAGCCCCGTGCCTCGCCGAAGGCACTGTCCGCGGCCTGCGTGGAGCCGTACTCCTTCTGGAGCGAGGACAGCTTGACGCCGATGGTGGGCCAGCGGGGTGGGGCGCCGTCCTGGCGGTCGAACGCGTCGATGGGGAAGTTGCGCAGCATGCCTCCGTCCACCCAGGTGACGGTGCCGCCCGCGTAGCGCGTGGCGATGGAGCCGCCGTCGGGGCTGGGCACGTCGACCTCGGCCGGCAGCGCCGTCACGGTGACCGGCTCGAAGAAGAAAGGGATGGACATGGACGCACGCACGGCGTGAACCACGTCCTGGGCGTCGGGGTCCAGCCCGTAGTGGTCGTAATCCCACGGCAGGTGGACGAGCTGGCCGCGGGTGACGTCCGACGTGTGGACGAGGAGTCGGTAGCGGTGGCTCTCGGGGAGGCTCATGCCGGGGTCCTCCTCGAGCGTGATCTTGAGATCCGCGAAGGTGTGCACACCGAGGTCGTCCATGATGGGTCCGAGCCAGGTGAAGAGGTACGAGCCGTCGTAGACACCCATTTTGTGGGTGAGGACCTCCGCGGAGGACAGGAGCTCGCCGGCGTTGCCGAAGTGGTGGTCCAAGAACGCGTGCACCTTGCCCTGCGGCATGAAATCGGTGAACGTGAGGTTGTCGAGGTACCCCTGGAGCGTCGTCATGGGATCGCCCTTCTTGGAGATGGCCGCGATGAGCGACGCCGCAATGGCTCCAGCGCTGGTTCCGGCCACGCGCTGGAAGCGGTAGCCGGCCTCGGCAAGTACCGATACCGCGCCCACGATCCCGATGCCCTTGACGCCACCACCCTCGAGCGCCAGGTCCGCCACGAGCTGCTTGGATCCGCCACCGCTCCATCCGTCGGAGGCAAGGAGCGCTGCCGCGGCCTGCTCGAACCGCTGCTGGAGGTCCGCCTCCCGGGAGTACCCGTAGGGCGCGACCGGGTCGACGACGATCGGCCCACTCGGCTCGGAGGTCCCTGCCCCGGAATCGGAAATGATGAACCCCCTTCCGCTTCCTGCAACTGAAGCGAGCGTAGCGAGTCTGACTCCGGTCTTTCTGCTGTGCGCCGGCGGGCCTGGCAGTGCGCGAGGCCGGTATCGTGGAGGGCACCATGACTCCTCCGGCCGGGGCGCTGCCGCCCGACCACTCGCCCGCCGGGGAGCCGCTGCACCGGCAACTGGGTCTGACCGACGACGAATTCGAGGCCGTCGGCAAGATCCTGGGCCGCCCCCCCAACCACCTCGAGCTGGCCCTGTACGCGGTGATGTGGAGCGAGCACTGCTCGTACAAGTCGTCGCGGCTACACCTGCGCCGCCTGCCCACCGAGGGTCCCAGGGTGCTCGTCGGCCCCGGCGAGAACGCGGGGGTGATCGACGCCGGGGACGGCATCGCGGTGGCCATCCGCATCGAGAGCCACAACCACCCGTCGGCTATCGAGCCCTACCAGGGCGCGGCCACGGGCGTGGGCGGCATCCTGCGCGACATCTTCACCATGGGGGCGCGCCCGCTCGCCGTCATGGACCCGCTCTTCTTCGGACTCCCGGACGAGGCCCGGCAACGCTGGCTCGTCGAGGGCGTGGTGAGCGGCATCTCGGGCTACGGCAACTCGGTCGGCGTCCCGACCGTGGGCGGCGAGCTGACCTTCGACCCGTGCTACACCCAGAACCCGCTCGTCAACGTGCTGTGCATGGGCGCGCTGCCCGTCGAGCGACTCGTGCTCGGCATCGCGTCGGGCCCGGGCAACCTGGCCGTGCTGCTCGGATCGAGCACCGGGCGGGACGGCATCGGCGGCGTGAGCGTCCTGGCCTCGGCCGGCTTCAGCGGCGACGACGCGGGCGCGGCCGACGACACCAAGCGGCCCAGTGTGCAGGTCGGCGATCCCTTCGAGGAGAAGCGGCTGATTGAGGCCTGCCTCGAGCTCCTCGATACCAAGCTCGTGGTGGGGATCCAAGATCTCGGCGGCGCCGGCCTGGCCTGTGCCACGAGCGAGACGGCGGGGCGCGGCGGTGTCGGGATGGACGTGGACGTGTCCGTCGTGCCCCGGCGCGAGGAGGGCATGGAGCCCTGGGAGGTGATGACCAGCGAGAGCCAGGAGCGCATGCTGGCCATCGTCACCCCCGAGTCGTGGCCCGCGGTGTTGGCCATCTGCGCCAAGTGGGAGGTGCGGGCCACCGTCATCGGCACCGTCACCGAGCCCGAGCCCGACGGGGGCGGCCGGCTGCGCATCCGCGACGGCATGCACGGTCCCGTGCTGGCCGATGTGCCCGCAGCCTCGCTGTCGGACGACGCGCCGCTCTACGACCGCCCGCGCCGGGCGCCGGCGCGCATCGACGCCGCTCCGCCCGCTCCGCCCGCGCCCGCCGACTGCGGCGACGACCTTCTGGCGCTGTTGCGCTCGCCCGGCTGGGTCTACCGCCAGTACGACCACCAACTCTTTCTCAACACCGTGGCGGGGCCGGGCGCCGACGCCGCACTGCTGCGCCTGGCCGGGCCCGGGCTGCCGCCCTCGGTCCGCGGCGTAGCGCTGACGACCGACTCCAACCCGCGGGCCTGCGCGCTCGATCCGCGGGGCGGCACCTCCCTCGTGCTTGCCGAGGGCGTGGCCAACCTGGCCTGCGTCGGTGCCACACCGGTCGCCGTGGTCAACTGCCTGAACTTCGGGAACCCCGAGCACCCCGAGGTGATGTGGCAGCTCTCCGAGTGCATCGACGGGATGGCCGAGGCCTGCCGCGCCCTTTCGCTGCCGATCATCGGGGGCAACGTCAGCTTCTACAACGAGAGCGGCGGGTCCGACATCGACCCCACCCCGGTGCTCGGACTGCTCGGGCTCGTCGACGCCGTGCACGCGCCGCCGCCGGGGCTGGCGTGGTCCGCCGGGGACACCGTGGTGCTGGTCGGGGCGCGCGCGGCCGCTGATGGCGCCTTCGCTTTGGAGGGGACGCGCTGGGCCACCGAGCGCCGGGACCACCGCACCGGGAGCATCCCCTCCGTCGACTTCGCCGCGCACGCAGGTGTGTGCGCCTTCATCGCCGAACTGGTGGCCGCGCAGGTGGCCGGAGCCGACAGCGATGTGCACGCCGTCCACGACGTGTCGGGCGGCGGCCTGGCCGTGGCGCTGGCCGAGATGGCCGCCGCGGCAGGGACCGGCTGCGCCCTGGAGCTCGACGAACCTGCCGAGCTGTTCGCCGAGCTGCCGTCGCGCTTCGTGGCGGCGACGGCTGATCCCGACGAGCTGTGCCGCCTGGCCGCGGCGCGCGGGATCCCGGCCGCCGTGCTGGGTCCGGCGGCCGGCGCCCGGTTCACCCTGGGCACGCTGGTCGACCTGCCCGTTGGAGCCCTGCGTGAGGCGCACGACGGCAACCTGGCGCTGGCCCTGGGCGAACCGTGATGTGCGAGAATGGGTGACGCGTGAAGGAAGCCTGCGGTGTCTTCGGGGTCTACGCGCCCGGGATGAGGGTGGCCAACCTCACCTTCGATGGTCTGTTCGCCCTGCAGCACCGCGGGCAGGAGTCCGCCGGCATGGCAGTGAGCGACGGTGACACCGTCACCGTGGTCAAGGACATGGGCCTGGTCGCCACCGTGTTCGACGAGCGCACCCTGTCGGGGCTCGAGGGGCATCTCGCCATCGGCCACACCCGCTACTCGACGCACGGTTCCTCCGACTGGGCGGGGGCCCAGCCGGTCTACCGCCCGGTGGGACGGGCCGGCTTCGCGCTGGGGCACAACGGCAACCTGACCAATACGACGGCGCTGGCCGAGAAGGTCGGGATGCTGCCGGGCTCCGTCGCCACCGACAGCGACGTGGTGGCCGAACTGTTGATGCAGTCCTTCCCCGAGACCGAGGACCTGTCCACCGCGCTGCAGGTGGTGCTGCCGATCCTGGAGGGTGCGTACTCGTTCGTCCTTATGAGCTCCGAGCGGCTGTTCGGGGTGCGCGACCCCTACGGCTTCCGCCCGCTCTGCCTGGGACGGCTGGGCCCGGTCGATGCGCCCAAGGGATGGGTGTTGGCCTCCGAGACGCCCGCGCTGAGCGTCATCGGTGCCACCTTCGTGCGCGAGGTGGCGCCGGGCGAGATGGTGGTGATCGACGGGGACGGTCCGACGAGCATCGAGATCCCGTGGCTGCGCGACGTGGAGCCGCGGCTGTGCATCTTCGAGTTCGCCTACATCGCCCGACCCGACAGCCGGCTCTACGGCAGGGAGGTCCACGAGACCCGTTGCCGCATGGGCGAGTTACTGGCGCTGCAGGCGCCGGCCGAGGCCGACATGGTGATGGGGGTGCCCGAGTCAGGGGTCCCGGCGGCCGAGGGCTTCGCCCGGGCCAGCGGCATCCCCTACGGGCAGGGGCTGGTCAAGAACCGTTACATCGGCCGCTCCTTCATCGCGCCCGATCAGGGGGCGCGGGACGACGCCGTCCGGCGCAAGCTGAACCCGCTCACCGCCGACCATCGCGGGCAAGCGGCTGGTGGTGGTGGACGACTCGATCGTGCGCGGCACCACGCAGCGCTCGGTCATCCGCATGCTGCGCGAGGCCGGCGCGGCGGAGGTCCACCTGCGCATCTCGTCGCCACCCTGGCGCTGGCCCTGCTTCTACGGGATCGACACCCCGTCGCACGAAGAGCTGCTGGCGACGGACCACACCGTCGAGGACATGGCGCGCGTGCTCGGCGCCGACTCGCTGGCCTACATCACCATCGACAACCTGAAGGCGGCCATCGGCGCCGACGGCGGGTTCTGCGACGCCTGCTTCACGGGCGACTACCCGACGCCCGTCCCGGCGTCCGCGTCCGTCACGCTCCGGCGACCCGAGCCGGTGACGGCCACCACCGCCCACCAGGGCGCGCTCCCGGGGTCTGACCGGCGTGGGCGAAGGCGGCGCCACCTACGCAGGCGCCGGCGTTGACATCGCGGCCGGTGACGCCGCCGTCGACCGTCTGCGTTCGATGGTGACGGGCATCGGCGGGTTCGGCGGACAGTTCCCGCTCGACCTCGGTCGGTACCGCGCTCCGGTCCTGGTGGCCTCGACCGACGGCGTGGGCACCAAGATGGTCGTCGCCCGTGACACCGGTCGCTACGAGACGGTCGGCATCGACCTGGTCGCCATGTGCGTCGACGACCTGGTGTGCGTGGGCGCCGAGCCGCTGTTCATGCTCGACTACATCGCCACAGGCAAGGTCGACCCCGACCAGGTGGCCACCGTGGTGGCGGGGGTCCACGAGGGCTGCCGCAAGGCGGGCTGCGCGCTGATCGGCGGGGAGACGGCTGAGCACGCCGGCGTCATGCCGCGCGACGAGCTCGATCTGGCAGGCTTCGCGGTCGGCGTCGTGGAGCAGGGGACCCAGCTCGGTCCCGAGCGGGTGCAGGCGGGCGACGCCGTCATCGGGTTGCCGTCGCCGGGGTTGCGCTCCAACGGCTACACGCTGGCCCGCCACGTGCTCCTCGAGCGCGCCGGTCTCGCGCTGGGCGATCCCGCCTGGGCGGGGGCCGACCACAGCCTGGCCGACGAGTTGTTGCGCCCGTCGGTGATCTACGCCCCCGCCGTGCTGGCGTTCGCGGCGCCGTGGGCGACGCGTTGCACGCGTGTGCCCACATCACGGGGGGCGGGATCGTCGGCAACCTCCCGAGGGCCCTGTCCGACGGGCTGGGCGCGGTGCTGTGGCGGTCGGCGTGGGAGGAGCCGCGGGTCTTCAGGGAGATTGAGCGGCTCGGGTCCGTCGCCGAGGGCGAGATGGACAGGGTGTTCAACCGCGGCGTTGGGATGGCGCTGCTGCTCGGCGCCGGGTCGGCAGATCAGGCGCTGCGGGTACTGGAGCAGGCTGGGCAGGCGGCCTCCGTCATCGGGGAGGTCGTGGCCGGCAGCGGGATCCGCTTCACGAGTTCGTGAGCTGGCCGGATGACTTCGCCACTCTGCGGGATCACCTGTTGGCCCACTCGGTCAAGACGGGCGAATTCACCCTCAAGTCGGGACGCAAGAGCAGCTGGTTCATCGACTCCAAGCAGACGGTGTGCCGCCCCGAGGCCATGCTGCTCGTCGCTGACGCCGTCCTCTCGGTGATCCCGTCCGATGCGACGGCGATCGGCGGGCTCACCATGGGCGCCGACCCCGTGGCCTTCGTGACCGCCGGTGTGGCGGCGACGCGGGGTCGTCCGCTGAAGGCCTTCAGCGTGCGTAAGGAGGCGAAGGATCACGGCGGGGGCGGTCGTATCGCGGGTGCGCTCGACCCGGGCGACAAGGTGGTGGTCACCGAGGACACCGTGACCCGTGGGACGTCGTTGCTCGAGGCGGCCCATGCCGTGCAGGAGGCCGGCGCCGAGGTGGTGCTGCTGGTCGCAGTGGTGGACCGGGGTGGCACGGTCGAAGCGATGGCGGCCGCCGAGGGGATCCCCTTCCGCGCCATCCTGACCGCGCCCGACCTCGGCTTCCCCTACGAGGGGGCGTGAACTCGTAGAGTTAGCCCGGCTGTCCCGATCCGGCACCGGCCGTCACCCTCGTCCACAGCGGCGAGGGGCGCGACGTCATGACCCGCCCCTTCGGGGTGGTGAAGGTGAGCTCCTCATTGGCGTTGCCGGACATGGTCCAGCCCGTCGAGTGCACCAGGTGATGGTGGTAAAGGCATTGGAGCGCGAGGTTGTCCAGGTCGGTCCGTCCGCCCGGCTTCCAAGCGACGATGTGGTGCACGTTGGTGAAGGTGACGTTGGTACAGCCCGGGAAGCGGCAATGTCGGTCCCGGCGCATGATCTCGCGGCGCTGGGCGTCGGTCGGGGTTCTTCGGGCCCGGCCCTCGTACATGGTGTGGCCGACGTCGTCGTCGACCCCGATGGCGATGGTGGCGTCACAGGCGATCTCTTGCACCGTCTCGGCGCTGATCAGGCCGTCGCGCTCGAGCTCACCGGCCAGGTCGCTCGACTCGCCAGCGTCATCGACCAGCGCGTCCAGCGGGACGTGGGCGACCACGAAGTACGGGCTGGCCGTCGTGGTGCCCTCGCCCCCTGTAGAGCGGATGATCTCGATGAAGGCGTCACAGAGGCGCTGGTCCCAGGGCGTCTCGCCGTCGGAGGGGACCGTCCGGGCCCGGGCCTCCAGGCAGGCCCGGGTGGCGGCGAAGGACTCGGCGGGCAGCTGGACGCTCAGGGTGCGGAACGCCTCGTTGAAGCGCAAGAACCGGCGGTCGTGCTCTGTGCGGGCAGAAAGTGGATCGGGAGGAGCCTTGGTGCGGGCCACCTCGGCCAGCTCGCGCACGCTGCACGTCTTGGCCTGCTCACAGAGCTCCGCATCTGTCTCGGGGGTGGCCACGACGGCCACGGCGCGGACCTTGTCCAAGGACAGGTCCCCGTCACAGAGCGACTCGACCAGGTGGGGAAGGTCCCAGGCCTTCTCGCCGACCCGGGTCAGGGATCGGGCCGTGGCGGTCGAGATCCCGAAGCGCTCCACCGCCCACGATTGTGTCGACGTCGCGCCGTCGTCGTCCCTGTAGGCCTGACGCCGGTCGATCTCGCCCAACAGCACGACGATCGTCCCCTCGGCGGCGGCCTTCTGGCGGAAGGCCCGATCGAGCTCGTCGGTGATCTCCTCGTTCGACAGTGCGGCAGCGGCTGAGATCATGTCGCCTGCATGGTTGGGAGTCTCGACCATCGGTAACAAGAACGGTCGCCTGCGTTAGGAAAGAGTTCGCAAATCCTGACGGGACTTGAGTCAGCAAGCGCCACGCTGCAGGGCGCGGCCTCGACAGCTGGATCTTCAGAACAGGGCGATCGGGTTGACCGGCGACGCCGTGCCGCGGCGGAGCACCAGCGGCGCCACGGTGAGCAGAAATTCCCAGCGCACCTCCTCGGCACACGCGGCCGCCAGCATGTCGAGGTCCAGGTTGTCCATGAGGTGGACGCCCATGGCCACGATCACCACGGTGTGGATGGGCATGCCGACCCCCGCGACCCGCGACGGCAACACGTCGGAGACCCCGTCGCTGCCCAAGGTGGCGACGTCACGCCTCCGGAGCCAGGGCAAGCAGGAAGCGTCGAGGCCGGCCGCCAGGCTGCCGGCGTCCCAGGCGCCGTGTTCGTTGCGCCAGCGCCAGCGCCCTGTGCGGACCAGGAGCGCGTCGCCCGGTCGCACGCTGAGACCCGCCTTCTCCTCGGCCGCCTCGAGGTCCTCGGGAAATATGGGCTCGCCGGGCTCGAGCGCGTCGACGCCGCGCAGGGCGGGGATGTCGAGCAGCACGCCCCGGGTGACGATGCCGGCGCGCAGGCGATGGATGCCGAGCTTGGTGGCGCCGTGGGCGGTCACGGCCTCGGCCGGGTAGCCGTTGTAGAGCCGCCCTTTGTGGAAGATGTGGCACAGCGCATCGAGGTGGCTCGTCGCGAAACCGTGCGGTGCAATGGCGAAGTAGTCGGCCCCCATGCCCTCGGTGAAGGTGCCCGTCATGTGGTGCGCGACGGGGGAGGGGTTGTCCGCCGACGGCACGGTGTCCAGGGGGCGGGCGCACGAGACGGACCGGCCGGTGCGCACCGTGGCCGCGGCGGCAGCTGTGACCGCCGGCGTGATCAGGTTGAGCGCGCCCAGCTGGTCGTCGTCTCCCCAGCGCCCCCAGTTGGAGAGGGTCTCGTGAAAGGCGAGGACGTCGGCGGCGGTCATGGGGTCGCGGGGCACGGTCGGACAGTAGCCCGGCACGAATAACATCGGCCGATGACCACACTCCAAGGTGAATACGAACCGAGTCCATGGGATTGGGTCCGCGACCAGGTGGCCGAGTACGAGGCTTCCGGCGGTCAACGGGCCAACACGCTGCGCGACACGGGGCTGCCGATCATCGTGGTGTCGACGCGGGGCGCCAAGAGCGGCAAGGTCCGCAAGAACCCCCTCATGCGGGTCGAACACGGCGGCGCGTACGCGCTCGTCGCCTCCAAGGGCGGCATGCCCGAGAACCCCGAGTGGTTCCACAATCTGGTGGCACACCCGGACGAGGTGGTGATCCAGGACGGGCCCGAGCCGGTTGCCGTCTCGGTACGCGAGCTGGAGGGCGACGAGAGGGCGAACTGGTGGGAGCGCTCCGTGGCGGCCTACCCGGACTACGCCGAGTACCAGAAGAACACGGAACGGCGGATCCCGGTGTTCCTCGCCACCCCGAAGGGCGCCTGATCAGCGGGCGTCGGCGAAGGCTTGCACCATCGCCCGGCGCCACGGCACCAGGTTCGCCTTGCGCTCCAGTGGTGTCTTGCCGAGGCGGACGACGATCAGGTCGAGCGGTGGGCAGATGGTGATCGACTGCCCCTCGTAGCCCGCGGCGCGGAAAGTGCCGAGGGTGTCGCCCACCACGCCGTACCAGTGCGCGCCGTACGGGTTGTCGTCGTCGGGGTCCACCGAGACCCAGATGCGGCCGTAGTCGACCCAGCCCGGCGGCAGGATGCGCACGCCGTCCCACATGCCGTCACGCAGGTACAGCAGCCCGAACCGGGCGAAGTCCTGCGCCGTGGCCTGCACGTACGAGGAGGCCACCCAGGTGCCCGCCTCGTCGAACTCCGGGTCGGCGCTCTTCATGCCGATGGGGGCGAAGAGTCGGCCGTGCAGAAAGCGGGCATAAGTCTCGCCCGGGCCGACGGTGCGGGCCACGATTCCCGAGATGATGTTCGACGTTCCCGAGGAGTAGTTGAAGCGGGTCCCCGGCGGCGCCGCCAGCGGTCGGTCGGCGGCGAAGTGCGCCATGTCGGACTGCCCCTCCCCGAAGAGCATGTGCATCACGTCCGAAATCCGGTCGTCGACATAGTCCTCCACGAAGGCGAGCCCGTCGCGCATGGCCAGAAGTTGGCGCAGCGTGATGGCGTGCCGGGGGTCGCCCGGATCCGACCACTCGGGCACGGCGGCCGGCGCGTCGAGGTCGAGGCGGCCGGCGCCGACCAGCAGGCCGACGACCGCGTGCAGCATCGACTTGGCCATCGACCAGCTGAGCAGCGGTGTCTCGGCCGTCACCGGCGTTGGCGGTCGGTCGAAATGCTCGAGCGCCCCCTGATAGCGCTCGGCCACGACCCGCCCGCCGTGCACCACGAGCACGGCAAACGTCTCGGCGAGCGGTCCCTCGATGTCGAAGGCCTCGTCGAGCAGCGGATCCAGGTCGACACCGCGCGGGACCTCGCCCTCGGGCCAGCGCTCGGTGGGCCAGTCCACACCGGCGGGCTGGGGCGGCAGCGCGAGGAGGTCGCTCACATGGAGGCGAGGAACAACAGCAGGGCCGCGTTGGTCTCGACAGGCCGCTCCTGCTGCACCCAGTGCCCGGCGCCGTCGATCACCGTGGCGCCGCGGAAGTCGGGCATGACCTCGGCCATTTCTTCAATCGCCCCCGGCATCATGGTGTTCACCGGGTCGAGCGAGCCGGTGATGAAGCCGGTCGGCATGGTGTAGACGGACGGCGGGATGTCCTTGGAGCGCTCCCAGTTGGCGTCGATGTTGCGGTAGAAGCTGACGGGCCCGAAGAAGCCGCTCTTCTTGAAGGCCGCGGCGTAGACGTCGACGTCCTCCTCGGTGAGCCAGTCCGGGAGTTTCTCGGGCGCCGGCGACAGCATGTCCATGAACCGGGTGCCCTCGCGGGGAAGGTCGGGGAGTGCAGTGCCGCTGGCCATTCCTTCACCGCCCGCCGAGTAGAGCATCGTCCGCAAGAACAGGCGCGGGTCCGCTTCGAGCTCCGCCTCGGCCGGACCGACCTCTTGGAAGTAGAGCATGTAGAAGAACTTGCCCTCGAAGATCACCTCGAAGATCTGGGTGGGCGCCGCCGGCGCGTTGGAGTACGGGACGCTCATGTTGCAGAGCGACGAGACGCGATCGGGATGGAGGCGGCCCATCTCCCAGACCACCATGGCGCCCCAGTCGTGGCCGACGAAGGCCGCCCGGTCGTAGCCGTAGTGGTCCAGCAAGCCGCCGAGATCGCCCGTCAGCTTGTCAGATCCATAGTCGGTGACGGCGGAGGGACGGCCGCTCCCGCCGTAGCCGCGCAGGTCCGGCGCGTGGGCGCGGTAGCCGGCGTCGGCCAGCGCGCCGAGCTGGTGGCGCCATGAGTACCAGATCTCGGGGAAGCCGTGGCAGAGGACGACCGGTGGGCCGTCGGCCGGCCCCGCTACCGCCACGTGCAGCTCGATCCCATTGGTCGGCACCTGCTCGTGCGTGACCTCAGCCATGGGGCGTCACCTTCTCCTCTGGTTTTGCTGTGGATGCTTTTGCCGCCTTGTCCGCCTTCTCCTCGTGGTGTTGCTGGATGGCGGACATGACGGCGTTGCCCGCCGCGCCGATGAACTCGGGTCGGTTCTCGGCGGCCCAATCCCTGCTCCTCGTCAGCGACGCGGACGAGTCCTGGAATTGCGGCGCCACGTAGCGGGCGATCAGCTCGTAGGAGTGGCGGGTGGCCGCCGTGTCGGCCCATTCGTGGCCCATGAGCAGGAACGTGCCGAAGCCCCTGGACTGGTCCTGCAGGCGCGTGACTTGCGCGATGGCGTCGTCCACCGTTCCGATGACGGCGAAGCCCGACGCGTTGAGCGCGTCGACCAGCGACTCGAAGTTCTCGGTGTTGGGCGCCAGCGGCAGGGCGGCCACGCGTTGGAAGTAGTCGACCCATTCCTCGAGGCCGAAGGCGACGTCGGCGATGGCCTGCTCCTTGGTGTCGGCGATGTGCATGGGCCCCACCAGGCGCCACCGGTTGCGGTCGACGGTGGCCGAGAACTCCTCGGCCCGCTCCTCCATGACGTCCCAGTGGGCGCCGAGCACGTCGAAGCCGCCAGCAGACGTGGCGCCGATGGAGAGGAGGCTGCAGCCGAAGCGGCCGGCGGCCCGGGGCCCGGCGGGCGACACCTGTGCCGCCACGGCGACTTCGGGGAAGGGCCGCTGGTACGGCCGCAGCTGCAGGCGGGCCTTGACCAGTTTGAACCACTCCGTCTCCATGGAGACGGTCTCGCCGGCCAGCAGGAGCAGGATGGCCTCGAGGGACTCCTCCATCATGTCGCGCTGCTTCGCCGGATCGATGCCCATCATGAAGGCGTCGGAGGGGAGGGCCCCCGGACCGACGCCGAACATCACGCGTCCGCGCGTCAGGTGGTCGAGCAGCACCATGCGGTCGGCGAGCATGAACGGGTGGTGGTAGGGCAGCGACGACACACCGGTGCCGAGTCGGATGTGCCGGGTGCGTTGCGCGGCGGCGGCGATGAAGACCTCGGGCGAGGCGATGATCTCGTAGCCGGCCGAGTGGTGCTCACCGAACCAGGCCTCGTCGAAGCCGAGCTCGTCCAGGTGCTCGATGAGCTGCAGGTCCCGTTCGAGCGCCAAGGTGGGGTTCTGGCCCACCGGGTGGAACGGGGCCAGGAAGATCCCGAATTTGAGGCGGCCGTCGGCGTCAATGGTCGTCATTGCTCTCCAGGGGTTGGTTCATGGGCGGGTGCGTCTGGTGTGCAGAGGGAGATCGTCAGGGGTTCACCAGGATCTTGCCGTGCTCACCCGGGGTGCGCAGCGTGTCGAAGGCGCCGGGTGCGCCGGCCAGGTCGACGGTGGACGTGACCAGGAGGTCGGCCCCGGGCACCCCGTCGGCCAACCGCCCGAGGGTGGCGGCGAACTCGTCCGGTGTGTAGCCGAAGGAGAAGCGCAGCTCCATCTCTTTCGTCACGGCCATGAAGGGCTCGATGGTGTCGCTGTGCATGCACACCCCGACGACCACGATGCGGCTGTGCGGCGGCCCGTCCGCGATGAGTGACTGCAGCATGCCGGGCACCCCGACCGCCTCGAAGATCACGGGGTCCGGTACGACCGAACCCAGCAGGGCCGAGCCGGCGCGCTCCATCACCGTGCGGGCGATGCCGAAGTCGGACCAACGGTCGTGCGGCGACCCCTCAGCGGGGTCGATCACCTCATCGGCCCCGAAGGCCTCGGCCAGCCGGCGCCGGGTGGGCGAGTAGTCCGCGGCCAGCACCGGCCCGTGGCCGCGTCCCTTGAGCGCGGCGATCACCGCCAGCCCGACCGGCCCGCAGCCGACAACGAGACAGGGTTGGCCCGCGCCGAGGCCGGCCAGCCCCACGGCGTGCTCGCCCACCGCCAGCGGCTCGGTGAGAGCCGCCATGTCGGTGGAAAGCGCGTCGGGCACCGGGAGGCACAGCAGCTCCTGGAGCACCATGTGATCGGCCAGCGCACCCGGGTAGGAGTTGGAATAACCGATCTGCTCCACGCCGGTCGGGCCGAGAATGACGGGCACCGAGCACACCCTGGTCCCGACCGGGAGGGTGCCGGCGGTGTCGGGCCCGTGCTCGACGATCTCGGCGCAGAACTCGTGGCCGAAGACGCAATCGGCGGTCGGGTCGAGGGCGGGGACGCCGACGGAGTCCATCAGCCCGGTGAAGTGGCCGAAGTCGGCCAGCGCGTGCAGGTCGGATCCGCAGATGCCGGCGGAGAGCGAGCGCACCACGACGTGACCCGAGGACGGCACCGGGTCGGGCACATCGCCCAGCACCAGTCGTCCACCTCTCGTCACCGCCGCACGCATGGCCGGGTCACCCCCCACGGACGGCGCGACCGCCCGCATTCGTCGCTACGTTTGCCCGGTGAGTTTCACACAGGAGCCTGCGGGACGCCCGTTCGCCGGGCGCGTCGCACTGGTGACCGGGGCGGCCCGTCCCCGCGGTATCGGTCGGGCAACCGCCGTCGCCCTGGCCCGGGGCGGAGCTGACGTGGCCTGCCTCGACATCGCCCGTGCCTACGACGACGCCCCCTTTCACGGCACCGCAAGTGCCGGGGATCTGGACGCGCTGGCGGTCGAGCTCACCGGGTTCGGGGTGCGGGCAACCACCGTCCAGGCCGATGTCTCCGACGAGGCCGCGGTGGAGGCCGCCGTGGCCCGGGTCACCGAGGAGCTGGGGACGGTGACCCTCGTGGCCAACGTGGCGGGGGGCAGCGGTCCGGGGTTCGGACTCGGCCCGCTCCTCAACGTCGGGGCCGAGGAATTCCGCCGCGTCCTCGACGTCAACCTGGTCGGGACCTGGTTGGTCTCGAAGGCCTGCGCCAGCCGCATGGTGGCGGCCGAGGTGGACGGGCGCATCTGCAACGTGTCGAGCCAGGCGGGCAAGCGGGCCTTTCCCTTCCTCGGGGCCTACTGCGCGGCCAAGGCGGGCGTCATCCTGCTCACCCAGACCATGGCGACCGAACTCGGCGCCCAGGGCATCGCGGTGAACGCGGTGTGCCCGGGGACGGTGGACACCGACCTGATGAACCGGGACGGCATGTTCGAGAACCTGATGGGCGGCCCCGAAGGCCTGGCCGCCTACATCGCCCGCGAGATCCCACTCGGCCACCTGCAGAGCGCCGAGGAGATCGCGGCCGCCATCTGCTGGCTCCTCTCCGACGCCGCCCGGGGCGTCACGGGCGAGGCGTTGAACGTGAGCGCCGGACAGACAATGGTGTAGCCATGCCGATCCTCGATGCCCGCCACGACCTGGCTCACCCCGTCGAAGGCGACACCGCCTGGAGCGAGTCGTACTACTTCAACGCCTACGACCCCTCGACCGACTCGGGACTGTTCAGCCGCGTCGGCATCCGGCCCAACGAGGGGACGATGGACGTCGGCCTGTCGCTGTGGCTCCCGGGTGGCGAGCTGGGCGAGTACCGCTGGGTCAAGGAGCAGCGCGAGATGGTCGACTCGGTGCTCGAGGTCGGAGCGGTGACGTACGAGATGCTCGAGGCGCTGCAGTCGTGGCGTCTGACCATGGAGGGTGAGGTGCAGGCGCGCCCGTGCGTGCGCGGCGAGACCACGTCCCGGCCGGTCCAGGTCGGGCTGGACGTGCGTTTCGACGCCGTCACGCCGGCGATCGGCACCGACGGGCAACCGAGCGGCGGCCCCAAGTCGGCGGCGGCGGCAGCAGCGGCCGGCACGGTCGGCAAGGGGCATCTCGAGCAGGCGGGACGTTGGACGGGCACGCTCACCGTCGATGGCACGCGGCACGAATGGCGGGGCGCGCACGGCAACCGGGACCGGTCCTGGGGCCCGCGCCGATGGGGTGGCCCGAAGATGTGGCGCTGGTTCTCCATCAACATCGGCGAGGACATGCACTTCGGCGGGATCCGCCTCGGCACCGACGCCGGCGACCTGCACCGGGGCTGGGTGTGGGACGGCGGGCGCGCCACCTCGGTGGCCGAGTGGCGCGTCGAGACCGAGCTGGCCGACGACGGCGTCACCCACCGCGTGGTGCACCTCGACGTGGTCGACAAGTCGGGCCGTACCTACCCCTTGCGCGGCGACGTGCTGCGGGTGGCCGACATCGGCCGGGCCGGCGGGACCATGGTCAATGAGGGGCTGGCGCGCTGGACCTACGAGGACCCGGACGGTGCGGCGCAGACCGGTTACGGCATCTGCGAGTACCTGCACCAGCTCGACGACAGCGGGAGGCCTGTCGTCCCGGTCGAATAGACGATGGCGCAGCGACCAGGCACCGAGGAGCTGGCCGCCGCGCTCGGGCGCCGGCTCGGCGGGACGGTGCGGGGGCTGCGCCGGCTCTCGGGCGGCGCCTCCCGGATGACGAGCGCGTTCGAGCTCGAGCTGGCCGGGGGCGAGACCCACCCGATGATCCTCCAGATGGACCGGGGTGACGGCATCACTGAAGGGAAGAAGGTGCGGATGGAGCGCGCGCTCCTCGAGGCGGCGCGCGCCGCGGGCGTCCCGGTGCCCGTGGTCGTTGCCATGGGCGTGGGTGACGACCTGGGCTCTGACTGGCTGGTGGTCGAGCGGCTGGAGGGTGAGACCATCCCGCGCAAGATCCTGCGCGACCCGCAGTGGGCCGGGGCCCGAGACGCGCTCACGGCACAGTGCGCCGGCGCGCTGGCCGCCATCCACACCATCGACCCCGGGGCGATCGACGGCCTCCCGAGCGTCGACCCCCTCGGCGACCCCCTGTCCTTCCTCGACGTGCTGGGCGAGGCGCGTCCCGCGCTCGAGCTGGGCGTGCGCTGGCTGGAGCGACACCGTCCGGCGGCGGTGCGGCGGGTCACGGTGCACGGCGACTTCCGCTTGGGCAACCTCCTCGTGGGACCCGAAGGGTTGCGAGGCGTGCTCGACTGGGAGCTGGCCCACGCCGGCGACCCGGCCGAGGACATCGGCTGGCTGAGCGCGCCGGCCTGGCGCTTCGGCGGCAGTGGCGAGGTCGGCGGCTTCGGCTCCATGGAGGAGCTGCTCGGGACGTACGCGGCCGCCGGCGGCGACGTCATGGATCGCGAACGGGTGCATTGGTGGCAGGTGCAGGCCACGGTGAAGTGGGCGGTGATCTGCTCGTTGCAAGCCTCCGCGCACTTGAGCGGGTCGACGCGCTCGGTGGAGCTCGCCGCCATCGGGCGGCGGGTCTGCGAGAGTGAGTGGGACCTGTTCACGTTGCTCGGCGTGGCGCCGGGCGACCCCGCCCCCGAGGCGGTCGGCAAGGGCAGAGCGGTGGCCCCCTTCGGGAGGCCGACGGCCGCCGAGCTGGTCGAGGCTGTGCGCGAGTACCTCGAGGTCAATGTGATGGAGCGGAGCGAGGGCGGGGCGCGCTTCGAGGCGAGGGTGGCGCGCAACGCGCTGGCCGTGGTAGAGCGCGAGCTCCTGCTGGGCGGCGAGATCTCCGCCGCCCACGCCGACCGGCTCCGTGACCTCGGGATCACCGACGACGCCGCCCTGGCGGCGGCCATCCGGGCCGGGGACTTCGACGTCGGGTGGGAGCCGGTGGCGTCCGCGCTGGCTGCATCGGCGCGCGACCAGCTGCTGGTGGCGAACCCCTCCTACTTGCCTGCGGCCAACGCGTAGGCGGACGCGTCGATCGCCGGCGCCTCGTCCAGCGGCAACGTCCCGGCGTCCGCCGTCTCGGTCACCCGGCTGCCGACGCCCTGCAGCAGCAGTCCGGCCAGCAGGCTGCAGCCCATCATGAAGGCCCAGGCATGGTGGAAGGCGGTGACGGCCGTGGCCCCGGTGGCGGTGCCGAGGATCGCCACCAGGCAGGCCACCCCGAGCGCGATCCCGATCTGTCGGGTCATGGCGTAGAGCGCGGAGCCGGTGGCGAAGCGCTGGGGCGGGAGCGGCGCCGTGGCGGCGCCACCGAGGGAGGGGAGCATGAGGCCGACGCCGAAGCCACCCAGGAGGCTGCCCGGCAGGTAGGCGCCTGCCCAGTCGGGTGTGGCCCCCACGTGGAGGATCCACCACAGCCCACCCGCGGCGAAGAAGAGCGAACCGAGCGTGCCGACGACCCGGTGCCCGAGCCGCGCGCCGAGGAGACCGGCGGGGAAGGCGGTGAGCCCGGCCAGGAGCGGACCGGGAGCGATCATGAACCCGGCCCGGAGCACCGACTCGTGCCACACGCCGGTCAGGAGGAGGACGCCGCCCAGGACCAGCGCCCCGAAGCCGCCGAAGAACGCCAGGGAGCTGAGATCGGCCAGCGCCACGGCGCGGTGGCGGATGACGGCGGGCTCGATGATGGGGTTGGGGTGGCGGAGGGAGCGCACGACGAGCCCGACGCCGGCGACGAGGGCCAGCGCGAAGGTACCGATGATCCGGCCGCTGGTCCAGCCCCAGGCCGAGCCCTGGACGATGCCGGCGACCAGGCTGGCCACGGCGACGGTCAGCAGGCCGGCGCCGAGGAGATCGGACTTGTGGGCGTCGGGGTCACGCACCTCGTCCAGGAGGCGGACCCCCAGCACGAGCGCGACCACGCTGAACGGCAGGTTGACAAGGAAGACCCAGCGCCAGCTCACCTGTACGAGCAGCCCGCCGATGGGCGGGCCGAAGGCCGCAGCCGCGCCGCCCACGGCCGACCACAGGCCGATGGCGGCCCCCTTGCGGGCCGGTCCGAACGCCGGGAGGAGGAGTCCGAGCGACGTCGGCAGCATGAGGGCACCGCCGGTGGCCTGGAGGACCCGGGCGCCGATGAGGAACTCGAGCGACGGGGCGACGGCGCACAAGGCCGAGGCGGCGGCGAAGACGGCCAGTCCGATGAGGAACGCCCGCTTGCGACCGGCCCGGTCGGCCCAGCGGCCGGCGGGCACGAGGACGGCGGCGAAGACGATCGTGTAGGCGCTGAGCACCCAGGACAGGGAGCTCAGGCTCTCGCCGTGGTAGGTGGCCGAGATGCTCGGGAAGGCGATGTTGACGATGAACAGATCGAGAGAGGACAGGAACACCCCGGTGAGGACGATGAGGGAGGTCAGCACCGGGCGGGGACGCCGGACCACGGCGGACGGGCTCTCGATCAGTTCGGTCACGAAACGTACTCTAAATGAGAAAGTTTCATAAAACAACCCACCGGCCTGAATTGTGGGTTATCGTGGGTGGATGCTGAAGAGGGACTATCCCACCCAGTACTGCCCGGTGGCCTCGACGCTGGAGGTCATCGGCGAGCGCTGGACCTTGCTCATCGTCCGGGACGTCTTCCTGGGCATCCGGCGCTTCGAGGACATCCAGCGCGACCTGGGGGTCGCCCGCAACGTCCTGCAGGTGCGCCTCGAGCGCCTGGTCGAGGAAGGGATCCTGGTCAAGCGGCCCTATCAAGAGCGCCCGCCGCGCTCGGAGTATCGCCTGACCGAGAAGGGGGCCGACCTCTGGCCGGTCCTCGTCGCCATGCTGCAGTGGGGTGACCGCCATGCGCTCGAGGGCGGTGAGCGGCCCATGATCCTCCAACACCGCGGTTGCGGCGGAGAGCTCGACGACCGCCGGCGCTGCCTGGCCTGCGGCGCGGACGTCACCGTGACCGAGGCAGTGGCCATCCGCACGGGCGCTCGCCGGCCAACGCCAGCCGACAGCACGCCCGCCCACGCCTGAGAGGTCATCGGGCGCGTCGGCGCCTGCATCGCTAATGGGGCTGGACCGGTTTGCACCGGGCAAGCTGGTCTCCGAGCCACCCGGCGGGAGCACTGCCGCACGCAGGGCCGTGAGCTCTAACGGTAGACCGTGCCCCGCCGGGCCGGTGAGGAGACAGACAGCTGATGGGATGTCGTGCCTCGAGCACTGATCCATTAGGTCGCTGCGCATCTCCTCAGGCTCTTGAGCGAGAGGAGGAGCAGTGCTCTTTGTCGGAGTGGACTGGGCTGAGGACCATCACGATGTCTGCGTGATGGCCGAGGACGGAATGGTGATCGGCAAACGCCGGGTCCCAGACAGCGTGGCCGGGATCGGCGATCTCCACGGACTGATCGCCCAACACAGCGACGATGACGAGGCGGTGGTGGTGGTCGGCATCGAGGTCGACCGTGGGCTGGTCGTGTCGTCGTTGCTGGCGGCTGGTTACGAGGTCTATGCCATCAACCCGTTGGCGTCTGCTCGCTATCGGGATCGCCACGCCACCTCGGGGGCCAAGTCCGACCCCGGCGACGCCAAGGTGCTGGCCGATCTGGTCCGCACCGATCGGCATAACCACCGGCCTATCGCCGGTGACTCGGATCTGGCCGAAGGGGTGAAGTTGTTGGCCCGGGCCCACCAGAGCGCCATCTGGAGCCGACAGCGCCAGCTGAACGCACTCCGCTCGTCGTTGCGTGAGTACTACCCCGGGGTTCTGGCGGCCTTCGGCACCGATCTGGCCAGCACGGATGCGTTGGCCGTCTTGGCCATCGCTCCCACCCCCGAGCTCGGGCGAGGGCTGTCGCGTTCGAAGATCGCCTCGACGCTGCGCAAGGGAGGCCGCCAGCGCAACATCGAGCGACGGGCCGAAGAGATCCAAGCAGCCCTGCGCGGCGAGTACCTCGAAGCCCCTGCACTGATCACCAACGCCCATGGGCTCGTCACCCGTTCGTCCGTCGCGCTCATCGCCACGTTCAACGTTCAGATCGCCGAGCTCGAGGCGGCACTGTCGGAGCATTTTGAGCAGCACCCGGACGCCAAGGTCGTCCTCTCCCTGCCAGGACTAGGGACGGTCCTCGGTGCCCGGGTGCTGGGCGAGTTCGGTGATGACCGGACTCGTTTCTCGGGTCCCAAGTCTCGCAAGAACTATGCCGGCACGTCACCTGTGACCAAGGCCTCAGGCCACAGCCGGGTGGTCCTGGCTCGATTCGCTAGGAACCGGCACCTCGGCAATGCCTGCGACCGATGGGCGTTCTGTTCGCTGACCCACTCACCAGGGGCACGCAGCTATTACGACCAGCTGCGAGCTAGGGGCAAGACCCATCACCAAGCGCTCCGGCAGCTGGCCAACCGCCTGGTCGGGATCCTGCACTTCTGCTTGGAGCGAGGGGTGCTCTACGACGAGTTGGTGGCCTGGCCACAGCAATCGGAACTGGCAGCTTGACTTTTAGAGCCATGGGATGTCTACCGTGCTCTCCATGAGCGACGACACGGCATGGTTGGACGCGACGGCACAGGCGGAGCTGGTCCGCACCGAGGAGGTGTCACCGGCCGAGCTGGTGGGTGAGGCGATCACCCGGATCGAGAAGCTGAACCCGCAACTCAACGCGGTGATCCACGAGCTGTTCGAGCGGGCGCGGAACGAGGCGGCCGGCGACCTGGCCGACGGCCCGTTCCGCGGCGTGCCCTTCTTGTTGAAGGATCTCGGGGCAGAGCTGGCGGGCACACCGTTCAACGAGGGCCTCGCGTTCTCCGGCGACTACGTGTCCACGGTGACCCAAGAGCTCACGCAGCGGTACGTCGACGCCGGGTTCGTCATCTGCGGCAAGACGAATGCGCCCGAGCTCGGCATCCTGCCGACCACCGAGCCCCGGCGCTTCGGCCCGTCGCGCAACCCGTGGAACACCGACTACTCGACGGGCGGATCCTCGGGCGGCTCGGCCGCCGCGGTGGCATCCGGCATGGTGCCGGTCGCACACGCCAACGACGGCGGTGGCTCCATCCGCATTCCCGCGTCGTGCTGCGGCCTGGTGGGGCTGAAGCCGACCCGCGGGCGCAACTCGCTGGCCCCGCAGTACGGCGACATGATGGGCGGGCTGGTGGTCGAGCACGTGGTCACGCGCTCGGTGCGCGACTCGGCGGCCATCCTCGACGTGACCGCCGGCCCGGTACCCGGCGACCCGTACTGGGCCCCGCCCCTGCGCGGCACGTCCTTCGCGGCCGCCGCCGCGACCACACCGCCCAGGCTTCGCATCGCGGTCATGACGGCGTCGCCGACGGGGAGCAAGGTCGACCGGGCCTGTGTGACCGCGGTCGAGGATACGGCCAACCTCTGCGAGTCGCTCGGGCACCGGGTCGAGGGCGCCACCCTCGACGTCGACGGCGACGCCTTCACGACGCATTTCGTCAACCAGTGGGCCTGCAGCAACGCCTGGGCCATCTCCGACTGGGAATCGCGCCTCGGGCGAGCCGTCACCGAGTCCGACGTGGAGCCACTGAGCTGGGCCCTCATCGAGCTGGGCCGGTCGATCAACGGCGCCCAGTACCTGACGCTCGGTCCAGGAACTGCAGAAGATCTCGCGCCAGGTGGCCCAGTACTTCGAGGGCATCGACGTTCTGCTGACCCCGACGCTCGGCGAGCCGCCCGCCCCCCTCGGCACGTTCGACTCGCCGCCCGGTGAGCCGCTGACCGGCCTGTTCCGCGCCGCCGACTACGTGCCGTTCACGCCGCCGTTCAACGTCACGGGCCAACCGGCCATCTCGCTCCCTCTGCATTGGAACGATGCCGACCTGCCGAGCGCGTTGCCGATCGGCGTGCAGTTCGTCGGCCGATTCGGCGACGAGGAGACACTGCTCTCCTTGGCCGGACAGCTCGAGCAGGCGGCCCCGTGGGCGGGGCGCCGGCCGCCGGTCTCGGCCTAGGTAGGAACCGGGCGGTCGGTTACCAGGACGCAGCGCGTGCCCGAGTAGATGGTGGGCATGCATTTGTTGCAGTGGATGCACAGCGATGTGGTCGAGGTGCCCGCCCGCATCCGGTTGGGCAGGTCCGGCTCGCGCAGCAGGGCGCGGGCCATGGCGACGAACGCGAAGCCCTCGGCGAGCGCCATCTCGATCGTCGCCAGTTCTGTGATGCCGCCGAGGAGGATGAGCGGGGTGGAGAGCGCACGCTGGAACTGGCGCGCGTAGGGGAGGAAGAACGCCTCCTCGTAGGGGTAGGCGCGCAGGAAGCGGTGGCCGATGACGCGGAAGCCGAGCCGGAGGGCCGGCGGCAGCGTGGCGCCGAACTCGTGCAGCGGCGCGTCGCCCCGGAAGAGGTACATCGGGTTGGCCAGCGAGCTGCCCCCGGTGAGCTCCAGCGCATCGAGCGCGCCATCGGCTTCGAAGAGCCGGGCGACCTCGACGCTCTCGTCGAGCCACAGGCCGCCGCCGACCCCGTCCGCCATGTTGAGCTTGGCCGTCACCGCCACGTTCGGGCCGGCGGCGTCGCGCACCGTGCGCAGCACCGTGCGGGCGAAGCGGGCGCGGTTGGCCACCGACCCGCCGAACTGGTCGTGGCGGCGGTTGAGCTTGGGGCTCAAGAACGCACTGAGGAGGTAGTTGTGCCCGACGTGCACCTCTATGGAATCGAAGCCGGCCTCTACGGCCAGCGCGGCGGCGCGGCGGTAGTCCTCGGTGATGCGCTCGATGCCGGCGATGTCGACGGCGCGCAGGCGCGAGCCCATGGGCGTGAAGCCGCCGGAGGGCGAGAGGGCGGGGGCGCCGTTGGAGCGGGCGTTGGCCACCGGCCCGGCGTGGCCGATCTGCGCCGCCGCGGCCGCGCCCTCGGCGTGCACGGCGTCGGTCAGGCGGCGCAACCCGGGGACCGTGTCCGCGCTGAGTTGCAGGCAGTGGCGGTCGGTCCGCCCCTCGGGCGAGACGGCCAGGTAGGCCACCGTCGAGAGGGCCGCGCCGCCGGCGGCGACGCGGCGATGGAAGTCGACGAGCTCGTCGCTCACCGCGCCGCCCGGCGTCACGCCCTCGAAGGTGGCCGCCTTGATGATGCGGTTGCGCAGGGTCAGCGGCCCGAGCTGCGCCGGGGCGAAGACGTCCTGCTGCGTGGCGGAGCGCGGCACGGTGCCTACCTTTGCCGACGGGCGCGCCGGCCGCACATTGCGTCAGTCCGTCTGCGTGCCGGCGGCGACCAGCGAGGGGTTGAGCGGGGGGCCGCTGACACCGCAGTTCCAGGTGGTCTCTTGCTCCTTGGCCGCGGCGATTGCGGCCGGGGCGCGGGCCGGGTTGCGGATGGTCAGCGCGGCCAGGACGCCACCGGCGGCACAGACGAAGGCCGAGATCAGCATGGCCGTCCGGAACCCGCCGGCCAGCTCGGCACTGCTGAGGGCGGCGGCACCGGTCAGGCCGGCCAGAAGCGGCAGCACGGCCACGGCGAGGAGGCCGGCGGCACGGGCGACCACGTTGTTGATGGCCGAGGCGACGCCGGAGTGCTCCGGGGGTGCCGCGCCCATGGCGGTGGATGTCAGTGGGGCCACGGTGACCGTCATCCCGACAGAGAACAGCAGCACGGCTGGGAAGACCTGGCTCCAGTAGCTGCCGGGGTCGGTGGCGCGGGTCAGGAGAACGAGGCCGACCGCCACGATCAGCGGTCCCACCGTCATCTGCAGGCGGGGGCCGATCCGCGCCGACAGCGCGCCCGACCGAGCTGAGAAAGCGAGCATGACCAGCGTCAGGGGGAGCAGCGCCACACCGGACTCGAGCGGGGAATAGCCCTTGACGATCTGCAACTCGACGGGGAGCAGGAACAGCGCACCGCCGAGGGCGCCATAGACGGCGAAGGTCACGGCGTTGGCCCCGCTGAACTGGCGGGAGCGGAACAACTGGAGCGGGAGCATGGGGTGGGCCTTGCGGTGCTCGACGTAGAGGAAGGCGGGTGCAGCCAGGGCGGCCACCACGAGGCAGGCCACCACCGCCGGGCTGGACCACCCACGCGTCGGGGCTTCGATGAGCCCGTAGGTCAGTCCGGCCAGGAACACGACCGCCAGCGCGGCACCGACGGTGTCGACGCGGCCGGTGCTCGTCGGGTCCCGCGACTCGGGCACGTGGCGGGCCGTGATCACGAGCACGGCGGCGGCGAGGGGCAGATTGATGAAGAAGACCCAGCGCCACGAGCCGATGGCGATGAGGTAGCCGCCGACCAGTGGCCCGGCGGCGCCGGCCACTCCCCCCAACCCCGACCAGGCTCCGATGGCCCGGGCCCGGTCGTCGGGGCGGAACGACGCCTGCAGGATGGCCAGGCTGCCCGGCGTCAATAGCGCGCCGCCGACGCCCTGGACCACCCGCGCCGCGATGAGCAGCCCGGCGTTCGGTGCGATGCCGCAGATGGCCGAGGCGACGGCGAACCAGACGATCCCGATGGAGAAGATTCGCTTGCGCCCGTAGCGATCGCCGAGCGACCCTCCGAGGAGGAGGAACGCAGCCAGCGTGAGTGAGTACCCGGTGACGACCCACTGGAGCGTGCCGACCCCCCCGTGGAAGTCGCGCCCGATGGAGGGGAGCGCGATGCCGACGACGGTCGCATCGAGGAAGGCAATCCCCGAGCCGAGCACCGTGGCTGCGATGACCCAGCGGCCCCGCCCGCTCGACAGCGTCAGGGGCTCGGCCGCGGCGCCGGCCGGCGTCGTGCCGTCTGCGTCGGGTCCGGCGCTCACTGCGGGCAGGCGTGCATGGTGAGGGCGACCGTTGCGCCGGGGTGGAGCACCGTGCCGGCGGCCGGGCTCTGGGTGAGCACGAGCCGTGGCGGCTTGACCGTCGTGGTGGATGTCGTGCCCGTCGCCTTTCCGACTGAGTAGCAGGCCCAGGTCAGGCCGACGGCGCGGAGGGCATGCCGGGCAGCCGGGAACGTCAGGCCGACGACCGCGGGAACGGCCGAGGCGTCGCCGTAGCAGCCGGACCAGGTGATGCCGACCCTCGTGCCTGGCGGGACGGCGGCGCCGGGGTTCAACGGGACCGCGCCGACACGCACGTCGGGTCCCTTGCCGGCGAGCCACAGTGACGCGACCACGCTCTGGCTGGCCAGCGTGCCCTTGTTGCACGGAGCGTTCAAGCCGACCGCCGGAAGTTCGGCGTGGTCCAAGGTCGCGTGGGCGGCGGCGATCTTCAACCCGATGACGTTGGGCACGATGACCCCTGGATGCGTGGTCGTGGTCGTGGTCGACGGTGTCGAGGTGCTGGACGTCGTCGGCGCGGCGGTTGTCGTGGTCGCCCGGACGGCGTTCTTCGATGGGGAGCCGCCACAGGACGAAAGGGCGCAACCGGCCACGAAGGCGACGGCGCCGGCCGACGCGACCCGGACCCCGAGGAGCATGGAACCATCATTGTTCCCTGAGTCGCCCGGTCGCGTTTCGGCGACCCTACCTGGTCACTTCAAGATGTTGACGGCCCGCGCCACGACCAGGATCCCGACCACGAGCGAGATGGCCGACTCCGCCATCATCATGAGCTTTGCCCAGGTCTTGACCGCCGACACGTCGGTCGGGCTGAAGGCGGCGGCGGTGGCGAACGCGAAATGGAAGTAATCGGCGAACACGGGGTACCAGCCCTCCCCGACGTACTGCGTGTGCAGCATCTCGGGGAAGATCAGGGCCGGTCGCGGGCCGGTGCCCGCGGCGCGGGCCGCCGGGCCACCCCGGTCGAGGTTCCAGAACCACAGGGCGAAGGCGATGATGTTGGTGAGCCAGATGGCGCCGCCGCTGGCCAACAGGACCTTGGCGTTCTGGGTGAAGTTCGACACGTCGACGATGCCGACCACCAGCCGGATTGCGGCGTCCGCGTTGGCGATGGTGATGAGCCCGATGAGCACACTGGTCACGTTGTGGAGCCAGGGCCGGTCCCGGTCGATGCGTCCGGGGTCCCCGACGATGAGGATGGCCAGGAGCACGACGACGACGACGAGGAAGACCCAGCGGGCGTCGCCGTTGCGGAGCTGGGACGGGAGCACTGCCCGCAGGAGTCCGGTGGCCAGGACGGCGAGGGCCATCGGCCAGCGGGGCTCGCCGGCGCGGACCTTCGGCCGCTCCTCGAGTGGCTCCGGGCGGGACGACATCGAGCCATCTTCGCCCACCGGCAGGTCACTGTCGTGGGACTCCGCCCCGACGTGCCTACGGGACGTAGGCCCCCTGGAACGCCAACAACGCGTAGAGCGCCATTCCGGCACCGCACAGGACGTAGGTGACGCCGGCAACCCGTCCGGACCGGAGCAGGGTCGCGCCCGCGATCACGAGAGGGAACGCACTGAGCGCGTAGCGCTCGAAGGAGTCGAGGTTCGACCCGGACAAGGCGACGACGACGACGCAGAGCGCGAAGGCCGCGTACGACAGGGGCAGTCGCCAGAAGGCAACGACGAGGAGGACGACGGCGACGCCGATCCACGGGACATGCAACGCGTCGCCGATGTGGTGACCATGGGCCAGGTTGGCGAGCGCGTGGTAGATCGTGGCGACCGGATCTGCGAGCGTCCCGTGGTGCGCTTGCTGCTGTTGGATCTTGAGAGGCTCGAAGAACCCTCCGAACTCCACGCTCACCCAGCTGAGATACGTCACCGTCCCGGCGACGGAGGAGACGATCGCCACGGCCTTTCCCGGCCATCGGCTCCAGCGGTCGGTGGGCCACGACCGGACGACCTCGATCACAGCCGGGACGAGCAGGAGGCAACCGATCGGTCGGGCCGTTCCGGCCAGGTAGCCGAACAGGCCGGCCCACCACCAGTTCCCTCGCCGGATGGCGACGAAGAAGCCGATCGACAGCAGGACGAGGAGCGACTCCGAGTACCCCATCACGAAGACAAAGGCGGGCGGCGCCAGCATCATGAGCCACACCGTGCGTCGGGCGAGGGCCTTGTCCCGGAACTCCGAACACACCAGCGCGTAGATCCCGATCGCCAGCAGCAAGCTGGCGGCGTTGGTGATCAGCAGAGAGGCGATGCCGACGGTCAGCGAGGTGACGTCGCTCAGGCCGCGGTCGAGCAACGGCAACAGCGGAAAGAATCGGATGGCCGACCGCGGCAGCGCGCCGTACCCGTGGGCGGCAATGCTCTGGTACCAACCGGCGTCGGAACCCAAGAGCCCGTAGCGCGTTTCGAGCACTGCTTTCACGTCGTTGATGTGGAAGTGCCTGACCTCGTACTTGGCCAGGCCGAGGGAGAACAGCGTGATGACCCGCGCCGTGAGCCACGGCAACCACGCCACGCCGAGCGCTTCGAGGATCAGGCTCCGACGACCCCGCCAGCGCCCGATCAGACCCAAGCCAGGTCCGAGGTCTTCCGCCGGGTGGAGGTCCGTGCCGAGCGTCATCGGGGGGGACGCGGTGTCCACTGCTCCAGCCGGCATGGGCCGATGTTTGCACGTACTCGGTGCGGGCACGAGTCGTCAGAAGCGAACATCGGCGAGAGTCCGGTAGAGCTGCGCCAGCTGTCGTCCCGCGTCGTCCCATGTGAACCGGGTGACCCGTCGGAGGCCGGTCGTGACCAACCTCTCCCGGGTCGTGGCGTCCCGCGACACCAGCAGCAACGCCTCGGAGAGTGCAGGGACGTCACGAGGCGGGACGAGGACCGCGGCATCTCCCACGACTTCGGGGATCGCTCCCGCGGTGGTCGCGACCACCGGCACTCCCAGGGACATCGCTTCGAGGGGTGGCAGGCCGAAGCCCTCGTGGAGCGAGGGGTAGGCGAGCAGGTGCGCGCCCGCGATCAGGGAGCCCCTGTCGTCGGTCCATCCGACGCGATGGATCCTGCCGGCGTGCCGGGCGCTCCGGAGCGCGGCCGCGAGGGCATCTTCACCCCACCCGGGCGGTCCGGCGATCTTCAGATCGACATCGGGGATGGTCCCGGCGATGCGGTCGAATGCGGCCACGAGGTCGGGGAGGCCCTTGCGCGGCTCCACCGTCCCGATGGCGAGGATGTAGGGGGGTTCGGTCGCCCCACGTCGGAGCGGAACCTCCAGCGCGGTGAGCCCGTTGTGGATGACGTGCACCCGATCGGCGTCGACCTGGAAATGATCGATGACGTCATCCGCAATTGCCTGCGAGACCGTATGGATGGAGGAACCCTGGTCGACAGCACGGCTGATGAGCCCGGGGTACCGCAGGGAGGTCGGGTTGCAGAGCTCGGGAAACCGGAGAGGAGTCAGATCGTGCACGGTCACGAGGCGGGCCGCCGTCCGTGAGGGCGGGACGACGAAGTTGGTGCCATGCACGACGTCGACCCGGCCGGTCCACCGTTCCACCGCGGGGTGGTCGACCGCGCGCCCACATCCGGAGCAACGCTCCAGCGGGGATCGGGACCCGCCGTCCCGGTCTGACCGAGTCGGGTAGACGTTCCGGAAGGGCCCTCCCTCCCCTGGCGCTGAGGCCGAACCCGACGACATCGAGGTGGGGATCGGTGGCAACGGCACTGAGGAACCCGGCGACGGACGCACCGACACCCGTCCGGTTCCCGAGAAGCGGCGTCGCGTCCATCGCCACGACGACGGGGCCGGCGGCGTCGGGCATGAGGCGAACCTTAGAGAGCCGAGGCGGACGACCGCCTCCGAGCCGCCCCCCGTGCGTGGTGCAGTCGGGTCGTTTTCCTCGCTACCGGCAGTTGCGGCAGCGACCGAATATCGAGAAGTGGTGGGGGTCGATGGCGAAGCCGAACTGCTTGTCGGCGCGGTCGGCCAGGCTCACGAACAGTTCGTCGGGCGCCTTGAACGCGGTGCCGCAGTGTTCGCACACGAAGTGGCAATGCGCCGTGGCCGCCAGGTGGTACGTGGCCGGACCGTGACCGAGATGGGAGTGGACGACCACCCCGAGGCGCTCCAGCTCCTCCAGGTTGCGGTAGATGGTGGACAGGTGCACGTCCGGGGCTTTGGCCTGGACGATCGCCGCCAGGTCCTCGGCACTGTGGTGGCCGGGGTCGGCGAAGATCGCCTCGAGGAGCAGCCGGCGGGAGCTCGTCACCCGGCCCCCGCTTTCACGCACGAGAGCGAGGACGTCGTCGACCGTGCTGACGTCGTGCCGAGGTGCATCTGCGCCGAGAGGAACGCCCATGACCGCTCCATTCTAAGGCCTTTACCCTTCTTGCAACTCATTCGCAATTGCTTTACCGTAGCGATAACGAATTGGCTGGCTCCGGCGCACCCAGGGGGGCAGACGACATGACGGGCCTAATCAGTCGAATCAGCACCATGCGCAGGGGCCTGACGTCTCGGGAGTGGACCAAGGTCGGGCTGATGGCCGCGACCGTTCTCGGGCTCAACATCGTGGGCTGGGGCTTGCTGCTCCTCGCACTCCACGGCCACTACCAGCTCAACAAGACCCAGTTCTTCGGCTTCGGGACGGGCGTGCTCGCCTACACGCTCGGCATGCGGCACGCGTTCGATGCGGACCACATTGCGGCAATCGACAACACGACCCGACAGCTGATCCAGGACGGCGAGCGCCCTCTCAGCGTCGGCTACTTCTTCTCCCTAGGCCACTCGACCGTCGTCTTCGTTCTCGCCGTCTTCCTGAATTTCGGGATCCGGGCACTCAACGGCGCGGTGAAGAACAACACCTCCGCACTGCATCATTGGACCGGCATCATCGGCACCTCGGTCTCGGGGACCT
Organism: uncultured Acidimicrobiaceae bacterium; assembly: GCA_963745175.1. Classification (GTDB taxonomy): domain Bacteria; phylum Actinomycetota; class Acidimicrobiia; order Acidimicrobiales; family RAAP-2; genus Bog-473. The sequence goes on along the minus strand of CAVUWK010000008.1, from coordinate 275,653 downwards.
TCTTGTATCTCATTGGCCTCCTCAACCTCGTCGTCCTCTTCTCCATCATCAAGGTGAGCCGGGAGATGCGACAAGGCAGGTACGACCAGGCCGAGCTCGAACGTCAACTCGATTCGCGCGGGCTCATGAACCGGGTTCTCGGCGGTTATGCCAGGCGAGTCGACTCGCCCTGGAAGATGTACCCGGTCGGCGCGCTCTTCGGTTTGGGCTTCGACACCGCCAGCGAGGTGGCCCTCCTGGTGCTCGCCGGTTCGGCCGTCGTGGGTGGGCTGCCGTTCTACGCCGTGATCTCGCTGCCGATCCTGTTCGCCGCCGGGATGTGCCTCTTCGACACGATCGACGGATGCTTCATGAACTTCGCCTACGACTGGGCCTTCTCGAAGCCGATCCGGAAGATCTACTACAACCTGACGATCACGGGCTTGTCGATCTTCATCGCGCTCTTCATCGGAACGATCGAGATCCTCGGCCTGATTGCCCAGGAGACCGATCGAAGCGGCGGCTTCTGGGACGTCGTTGCGAAGTTCAACATCAACAGGGCCGGATTCATCATCGTCGCCATCTTCGTGGCGACCTGGATCGTGGCGCTCGCCATCTGGCACTTCGGCGAAATTGAGCGAAAATGGGAGACACAGGCGGCCCAGGCTTACGCAAACGCGGGGACGAACGCCATCGAGTGACCCGGCGACGCCTCGTCAGGAGAGGTGGAAGGCGACAGGTACGGTCAGGGCACGAGGGTCGCCGGCGAACGCGGAGGCCTCCACCACCACGGACGTTGCGGCAGCCGTGAAGCCGTCTTCGGTCCAGCGCTGGAGCGGCCGCGTGGACCCCGTCAGATCAAGGCGGACCGAGGTTCGGGGTGACAGGGCGATGCTGCCGAAGCCGAGGAGCACCCGGCTCGGGAAGTCGTCTCCGGCCTCGAGGCGCCCGTAGAGCTGCACGACGTGACGGCCGGCGCGTTGCCCGGTGTTCGTGACGGTGACGGCTGCTGCGAAGGTATCGCCCACGAGGCCGTCGACCGAGAGGTCTGATAAGGCAAAGACCGTGTAGGACAGACCGAACCCGAGCGGGAACGCGGCAGCATGGCCGTCCCGATCGAGCAGGCGCTGACCAAACCACTTGTCGTAGGTGATGGCATTCGCATTGCGGTCGAAGAACGGCAGATGCTCTTCTGAGGTCGGAATGGAGAAGGGCAGGCGCCCGGACGCGTCGACATGCCCCAGCAGCACATCGGCCAGGGCGTGGCCACCCTCGGAGCCGGCGTACCAACTGAAGAGGACGGCGGGCACGGCAGCACGCCATTCCTCGGTGATGACGGCTCCGCCAGTGATGATGGCGACGACCGTACGGGGATTGGCGGCGGCCACAGCGGTGATGATCTCCGCGTCGACGGCACGAAGGCGCAGGCTTCGGCGGTCGCCGCCGGCACCCTGTCCTCCGACGATCGATCCTTCGCCGTTGCTCTCGAGTGCCTCAACGAGGTGCTGCGCGGCGGCATTGTCGCCGAGCGGCGGAAAGGTGGCGAGCAGCCGCGGGTCGGCGAAGGCCTCTGAGCCGATGTACTCCCCCTCGTCCTCGGCGGTGTATCCCACGACGACGACGGCGAAGTCCGCCGCTCGTGCTGAATCGGCCGCGGCCGTCGGATCATCCGCCGAGACATGCCTGATCTCCACTCCTGGCAGAGCGGCGCGCAGACCCGCGAGCGGCGTGACGACCTCCGGCGAGCGGACGTCCGAAGACCCGTGGTCGCCGGTGTTGGCGGCGTCGGCCAGCCGCCCGATGACCGCGACGCGGCCCAATGTCCCCGGCGAGAGGGGGAGCAGAGCCTGCCCCTGGACGGGGTCGTTCTTGAGCAGGACCATCGCTCGGCCGGCAACCTCGCGGGCCAGGGCCCGATGTCCCTCGGAGAACACCACAGATGTCGATGGCTCCCGGTGGTCGCGCCGGGCAGAGAAGCGCAGCTGGGTGCCGAGGATACGGCGGGCGGCGCGGTCGACATGGTCATCGGTCACCGAGCCGTTCCGGATCGCCTCGGGCAGATGCTGGGCGCGCTGCTGGGCGAAGGGCTCCTCAACGTCAAGCCCGGCCCGGAGGGACTTGGCAGCGTCACGCAGGCCCCAGATGAAGTCGGAGACGGTGACGCCCTCGAATCCCCATTCTTCACGCAGCACGTCTTCAAGGAGATGCTCGTTCTCCCCGGCCCATTCGCCGTTGACGGAGTTGTACGCGGTCATGATCCCGTCGACCCCCTCGTCGACCACCTGGCGGAAGTGGGCCAGGAACACCTCGTGCAGCGTGGGGTCGGCGGCGGTCACGTCCACGGTGAATCGGGCGTTCTCCATGGAGTTCAGCGCGTAGTGCTTGGCCACCGCCATCATGTTGGGCTGGACGCCGCGGACCAGGGCCGACCCCATTTCGCCGAGGAGGACCGGATCCTCACCGTAGGATTCCTGCACGCGACCCCACGCCGGATGCCGGGGCAGGTTGATGCAGACGCCCCCGAAGAAGTTCGCGCCCTGGGCGCGCCCTTCGAGGCCGATCACCGTGCCAACCCGCTCCTCGAGCTGACGATCCCACGTCGCACCCCGCGCCATGGACACCGGAAAAGCGGTGGAGTGCCCCATGACCACGCCCCGAGGGCCATCCGAGAAGAGCAGTCCCGGGATGCCCAGCCTCTGGACGCACCCCATCGGAATCGGAGTTCGGTTGTAGCCATTGACGTTCATGTCGGCGATCCCGTCCCAGAAGGGGATGTCACCATCGAGCAACCCGAGTCTCTCCACGGGCGTTACGTGGCCCAGGAGTTCGTCGACCAGCTCGTCGAGGGGCTCACCCGCCCGGAGACGCTCCACCAGGTTGGCAAAGAGGTTCGACGGCGGCAGCGGGGCTTCGGCGGACATCGGCCCAACGATAGGGAACGGGGGTAGTCCACTGCGAAGAGCCAAAATCATCTCGACGCTTGTGGGTCGAGCTGTCTGCGGCGCACCATCATGGGGACCATGGCTCGCCGGCGGGATAGGAGAGGTGTCCGGCGTACCTTCTCCGGCGCATTCGCCATCGTCGTCGCTCTGGTTGCGTTGAGTGGTGCTCTGGCCTCCTGTGGGTCTCCGGCCCGCTTGGCCGCGCCAACGTCAGCAACGCACGAGAGGCCGACAACGACGACCACGACGACGCTGTTCCCCGACCCGGGGACGGGCACGGGTTACTTGGCTCCCGGGTCTGACCCGAGCGTGCTCCCGGGCCCTGTCCTGTTCGCGGACGAAGGCAACAACCGCCTCATCGTCGTCGACCCCCAGGGTCGCACGCTCTGGACCTTCCCGCAGCCGGGCGATCTTCCTCCCGGCATCTCGTTGCAGAGCCCAGACGATGCCTTCTTCACTCCGGACGGGAAGGAGATCATCGTGACGGAGGAGGAGTACTCGGTGGTCACCGTGATCGACGTGGCGTCGCGCAAGATCCTGTGGCGCTACGGCACACCCGGGTGTGCCGGGTGACGGCCCGAACCAGCTCTCCAACCCTGACGACGCGCTGGTCCTCCCGAACGGTGACGTCCTCATGGCCGACATCAAGAATTGCCGTGTCTTGTTGTTTGCCCCGCGCACCCTGGTGCCATCCCACATCTACGGCACGACCTCTCAGGACTGCCGGCACGCACCACCGGCGCAATTCGGGAGCCCCAACGGAGCGTTTCCCATGGCCAACGGCCACTACCTCGTCACCGAGATCAACGGAGACTGGGTCGACGAGATGGACCTGTCCGGGAGGATCTATGCCTCGTGGCATCCTCCCGGCGTCGCCTACCCGTCCGACAGCAACGAGGTCAGCCCCGGGACCTACCTCACGGTGGACTACTCGGATCCGGGACAGATCGAGACCTTCGATGCACTCGGCGGGCTCCTATGGCGGTACCGGCCCACGGGGGACACCGCCCTCAACCATCCTTCGCTGGCACTGTCCCTCCCCAACGGCGACATCATCGCGACGGACGACCATAACGACCGGGTCATCGTCGTCAACCCCAAGACCGATGCCATCGTCTGGCAGTACGGGGTTCGTGGTCAGCCGGGCGAAGCCCCGGGGTTTCTCAACGCCGTGGACGGACTCGACCTGGTGCCGCCGTCTTCGGAGCTCGTGGTCCACGCCGCGACCATGGGTCTGCCACCGTCTCCGCAGCCTCTCACCACCACACCTTGAGGTTCGCCGAAAGCGGCCCGGTGATCCCTACCCAGGCGGGGCGAAGAACTCCAGGGCGATGTTGTCGGGGTCGCGGAAGGAAAGGCCCGAACCGTACGAGGCATCGACAATTCCACCGTTGTCGATCCCGAGCTCGTTGAGTTTGGACTCCCACTGCTCGAGCTCCGCCCGGTTGGCACACACGAACGCCAAGTGGTCAAGACCCAGCCGCCGCTCGTCAAACGGATCAGATCCGTTCAGATCGGGGAACTGATGGATGCCGAGCAGCGTCTGGCTGCCAAGGAGCCAGACGACGTGGTGGAACGGACCAGTGTCTTCATCGAGGACCGGCGGATAGCCGAAGAGACTCTGGTACCACGGTCGACTCCGACCAAGATCGGTAACGGTCAGGGCCACATGGGTCACTCCCGGGAATTCGGGCATGAGAAACCTCCTCGAAACGGGCCTGCTGTTCACCATAGCGCTGCGGTTCGCGGGATTCCCTGGGCGCCCGTTCGGCTGATTTGACCGCACCCTGCTCGTTCCCGAGGAGTTTGGTTCACCTGAGGACAGCCTGAGGAATTGCGACTCGTAGGAGGATGCCAGGGTCGAGGTCCGCGCATTTGTACGAACGCCTTCGATCGGATCAGGTTGACTGAAGGTTTGAGTCGTGCAGATCACATTGATCCCATCGCGGGTTCAGGGCTTCCCCCCATCATCTTGAGCATCATGCCTCCACCGGTGCGGAAGAACCGCCACACCAGCACGAGGCCAGCCACGATGAAGACCATGTTGAGGTAGGTCGTGTAGTTCCAACTGATAGTCGGATTGAGCACCGTGGCATTGCGAGTTGTCGGTATCAGTCCGGCGGCACCGAAGATCAGCTCAACGGCGTAGCCCGCTGTCACCATGGTCACGTAGAAGGTGGCCAGGATGAACAGCATCATCTTGGTCCCGTAGTACTTCTTGTAGATGACCAGGATGGGCAAGATGATCAGGTCGGCGAAGATGAAGCTGATCACCCCACCGAAACTGATCCCCCCATTCCAAAGCACCGCAGCCAGCGGGACGTTCCCGATGGAGCAGACGAAGGAGACGATCGAGATGATGGGCCCAAGGATCGGACCCCAGATTTTGGCCAGCGACGGATGTCCAGTGAAGAAAAGGTGCTGCCAGAAGCTGTCGGGTACCCAGGCGGCGAGGGCCCCTGCGATGAGTAGCCCGAGCACGATGTCGCGCAGCACGGCCGCCCACTCCATCACGAATCCGTGAGACACCGACGTAAAGCCCTCGGCAGATGACAGCCGAGACCTGAGGCTCCCTTCTGCCTTCACGCTCATGTCCATAGCGGCATGGCCCTCCATCGACCCGGCCAATCCTCGATCGGCTTGGCGTTTGGCGGTGTCCACCAGTCGCTGGCGCAGGAACAGTCGAAAGAGCACGGCGATGAGAACGATCATGATCGGCCCGCCGACGAACTCGGCCGCGGTGAACTGCCAGCCGAGCAAGAGGGCCATGATGATCCCGAGCTCGATGACGAGGTTCGTCGACGCGATCTCGAACACCATTGCGGCGGTGAAGTTTGCGCCCTTGCGAAACAGCGACCGGGCTAGCGCTACCGCGGCGTAGGAACACGAAGAGCTGGCGATGCCGAGTCCGGTCGCCACTCCGAGCGTTTCGGGCGAATCGTGCCCCAACGCTCGCTCGACGGTGCTTTTGCGCACCAGAGCCTGCACGATCGCTGAGAGGCCAAAGCCGAAGATCAAGGACCAAAGGATCTGCCAGGTCATTCCACCGGCCACGGCAAGTGCATGCCAAATGGCGTGGACGAACCTCATTGGGTGCCGTTTCGACCAGCTGGCCTTGGCGGGTCCCATGGTCGCGCCGACTGGACCATGACCGCGACCGTAGCTATTCGTTACAGGCCAGCAAGCGGATCACACCAGGTCATGTTCCGTGGCGGAGCGACGGGTGTATCTCGTGTTCAGGGCGCTTTCCGGTGGTCGGGACTGGCGTCGATCCGTTGACCCCCACGATTTCAGGTCGAATCTGAGCACTGAATCGCTCTTGTTGCGCCACGCTATTGCGCTTCTTCGCATCCACTAAGGCACGCCAAGGGCGCGGAAGTTTGAGCACCAAGGCATTGCCCGACCGTTGTCAGTGATCAAGTCAGTTTTCGACACGGAACAGGCGCCAACTTCCGGGTACGCCCTTTAGTTCGTGTTCGCCGCGATCGAGAAATTCGATGCCCGAGCCAACCACGAGGTCCTTGACGGTGCTCGAGACAAGAACCTCGTTCGGTGATGCTACAGAACCGATCCGAGAGGCGATGTGAACTGCGAGGCCACCCAGATCGTTGCCTCTCACCTCACACTCACCAGTGTGGAGTCCCACTCGCAGTTCGATATCGAGGGCTCGGGTGGCGTCGACGATTACCTGGCCACAGCGGATGGCTCGAGCCGGACCATCGAATGAAGCGACGAAGCCGTCTCCTGTCGTGTTGACCTCCCGACCTCGGAAGATGCGCAGTTGTTCGCGGACAATTCGATCATGGCGATCCAACAGAGACCGCCATCGTTGATCACCCAAAGAGGCTGCCCGCTGGGTTGATCCGACGATATCGGTGAAGAGCACAGAGACGAGCACCCGGTCGATGTCGGTTACAGGTCTCGTGCCGGTCAAGAACTCGGCCACTTCGTCGAAGATCAAGTCCCGCTGGCCGAAGATCAACATATCGGCGCCCGGTAGCGCGACGAACTTGGATCCCTCAATGTGCTCGGCCACATTACGGCCATGAGCGATGGGCAGAAAGCTCGGATTGTCGGCGCTCAGGACCAGCGTGGGTATCCGGAGGAGCGGAAGCACCGGGCGGACATCGAGGTTCCGAAGGAGGTAGTCGTACTGTGCGGCCGCTGTTCTCGGGGTGACCGACGACCGGAAGAGCCGCGCAAGGGCATCGCGGCGAATTGGATCTTCCGCGCCAGCTGCACCAGCGAGCGAGAGGAACTCCGGCGTACCCCAAGATGTCCGGAGGAACCCGATCACCAAATCGAGCGCCTCAGGTGTGAAACCGATCGGATAGTCGTCAGCGATCAGATATCGGGCAGTGGTATTGCACAGCACCAGGGAATCGACCCGTTCGGGATGTGCGGCGGCGTAGAGGATCGCGATCGGGCCAGCATCGACCGTCGCGAGGATGGATGTCTGCTCGGACCCGACCGCGTTGAGGACGCTCTCGATGTCTTCTGTCCATTCCTCCCATGTTGGTATCGCGTTACGTGGAACACCGTCAGATGCCCCCGTGCCTCGTCGATCGAGAAGGATCAAGCGGCGTAACGACGCCAGCCGTCTCAGGAAGTCGGCAATTTCTGGGTCCTCCCATGCCATCTCGACGTTGCTGCCCAGTCCGACGAAGAAGAGGAGGTCGGAGGGTCCCTCTCCAAGGACCTGGTAGGCAACGTCAGCATCCCCGACGGCCACGTACTTAGTATCCGGACGGCTCATGAGACAAGCAGTCTGACCTGCGATCCAGCTCAATGCCGGAGTTCTTCCTCGGCGAAGCTTCGTGCGCCACTATCCAGCGTCCTCGCTGCAGAAGAACACAGATGCATGGGTCGTTTCCGCTGCCGTTGCTGAAGGACCAACGAGCTCCAGGTTCGTTGATGAGGCCGAGCTGAGAAATGACTTCGCCGACCACGATCTCCAGTTCTCGTGCACAGAGGGTGCAGGTAGTCGAACTGGGATCCCGTTCCTGTTTCCTTAGGGCACGTAAAGGGCACGCCGTAGCCGAGGGTTGAGTCGAGATGTTGGTCGGCACTCTGACGAGGGCATTCGTCTCGTGGCCAGACGTGTCGACCCAGCGACCTCACGCTTCATGGAAGAGAGGTCGCCTCCGCGCTGATGCCCCGTTCCACTTGATGTATGCCCTGTCGGGGTGCTTCCCGGTGGTCGGGACCGGCGTCGATCCGGTGACCTCAGGCTTTCAGGTCAGAACTGCACTTTGGCGCGTCAAGGACAGCCAGCGAAATCGGGCATCCCTGCTCATAGTCAAGGGAGGGACCTCATTCGGCCGCTGCGGCCGTCGCGACCGAGTACATCCAGAAACTGCCAGGGCTGACGTTCAACCTGTCGAACCATGGAACACAGCGTCACCGAACGAGAAGATCCCGCCGTCGGAGGCCACCAGCCAGTAGCCACCTCCCGCCGGAGTCGACGCCATCCCCACAATCGGGTCGTTGAGGTGGATGCCCCCGGTCGAGCCGAAGAAACGCGCGTCACCGAACGAGAAGATCCCGCCATCGGAGGCCACCAGCCAGTAGCCGCCTCCGTCGGGAGTCGACGCCATCCCCACAATCGGCTCGTTGAGGTGCATGCCCCCGGTCGAGCCGAAGAAACGCGCGTCACCGAACGAGAAGATCCCGCCGTCGGAGGCCACCAGCCAGTAGCCGCCTCCGTCGGGAGTCGACGCCATCCCCACAATCGGCTCGTTCAGGTGCATGCCCCCGGTCGAGCCGAAGAAACGCGGCGTCACCGAACGAGAAGATCCCGCCGTCGGAGGCCACCAGCCAGTAGCCGCCTCCGTCGGGAGTCGACGCCATCCCCACAATCGGCTCGTTGAGATGCATGCCCCCGGTCGAGCCGAAGAACGCGGCGTCACCGAACGAGAAGATCCCGCCGTCGGAGGCCACCAGCCAGTCGCCACCATTGTCGGAGGTTGCTGCCATTGCCAGGATCGGTCGATTGAGAGTTTTTCCTCCCATCGATCCGAAGAACCGCGCATCACCGAACGAGAAGACGCCGCCGTCATTGCCCACGAGCCAGTAGCCACCTCCGTCTGGAGTCGGTGCCATACCGCCCACGGCCAACTCCGCGTTGGCCGGAGCGATGATCGGAGCATCCCCGTTGAAGCTGAGGGTGGCAAGATACAGAGCCCGGTAGCCCCCGTTGGAGTTGCCGATCGCTCCGGGCCATGCGGCGAACGCCACCATGAGCTGCCCGGAAGGACTGACGAAAGTATCCGCGCCTCCGGGTCCCGCCATACCGGGAGCGGTCGTGAGAACCGGATTGTCGGGACCGTCGGTGCACGGCCCCGATGGAGAGGCGCAATCAGCTATTCCAATGGCGTACGAGGCCGTGAAGTAGGGGCCGCCGCTGTAGAAGAGATGATAGGAGCCGTCTACTTCGACCATGTTGGGGTTCTCGACCACACCCTTCTGCCACGCTTGATCGTTGGTGAGCAGGGCCACCGGGCTGCCTGTCAGCGCATCGAGGTTCGGGTCGATCGGCGCGGACCAGATGTGGCTCGGTTGTCCGATGGAGTTCCCGTCGCTCTTCCAGAGCAAATAGTGCTGTCCCGACCCGTCGGTGAAAACGCTCGGGTCGATGGAGCCGCCGAGAGACGGGTCGCACCAGAACGGCGCACTGCTCGAGTCGACGAAAGGTCCCGTCGGAGCGGTCGACACGGCACGGCCGATGCAATGTGTCCCCAGCTCTGTGTCCGACGCCGCGTAGAACTCCACGAAATTGCCGGCAGCGTTTGCGGCCACTGACGGTGCCCAGGTGGACCCAAAAGTCGCCCAACTCGGGATTCCCGGCATCGCGTCCCAGTAGCCGGCCCAGTCAGAGGGACCATTGGACGTGATCCCCGGTGTGTCCAGAAGGTCCACCTGTGTCGAATAGGCGTAGGAGCTCGTCCCATCGACGAGGATTGTCGGGTCCGGAAAGTCGTGGTCGAACACGGGCGTCCACGAAGTGGTCCCCGGTGTCGCCGTCGTCGCCGTCGTCGCTCCCGCCGAGCGCAGCGCCGAGCTGAGACCGAACGTCATGGAGATGCCGACCAGCGGGAACAACACGCCGAGCAGGACCACTCTTCTGATTGAGGTGAAAGTCATGCTGGGAGCGTGAAAGCCCTTGGTACAGGCACAGTCCAGAACCGGTACAGCCCAGATGTCGCGTCGGAGGCACTACATATCCCCAGCCGTTCCCAGCCCTCTTCGCCGGGCTAACTCCTGGGTTCGGGTGGGATGACTCCTCGAGTCCTACGCCTCTCGGGGTCGTCTCTTTCCTAAGCAGGCATCACCCGAGCGATCCCCTCTCGAGTCTCAACCGGACGCCGAACGGGTCGTGACGTCGGAGTCGGACCGAAACTGGCTTGCACCAGCCGCGTAAGCTCAGCTCGCATGCGGGTCGAGCTCCTGGGACCCTTGCGAGTCCTCACAGATGACGGAACGCAAATTCCTCTGCCGACCGCGAGGCGAGAGCGAGCCGTTCTGACGATCCTGGCTCTACGCGCGCCATCGAACGTTCCTGCCGGAGAGCTGATTAGCGGGATCTGGGGCGACGAACCTCCTCGTGCGGCCGGAAAGAACGTCCAGACGTACATCTCGACACTGCGAAAGGTGCTCCCATCTGGGACGATCGAGACGACTCCGAGCGGATATCGACTGATTCTCACCAGGCAGAGCATCGACGTCGGATGCTTTGAAGACGCAGTTCTCCAGGGAATGAGAGCGGTTCAGGCCGGCGAGCCCGCGGTTGCCATCGGCGTGTTGAGCGAGGCTCTCGAAACGTGGAGAGGCGAGCCTCTCCTTGAGCTCAATGACCAACCAGTCGGCATGGCGGAATCAGCAAGGCTGGCCGAGCTCCGCAGAGCGGCTGAAGAATCGCTCGTCGGCGCCCGTCTGGACACTGGCGAGCACGCTGAGATCATCGGTGACCTGGAGGCGGCTATCAGCGCCGAACCTCTCAGGGAGAAGCGGTGGTCGCAGCTCATGCTGGCTCTGTACCGATGTGGCCGGCAAGCGGACGCGCTGCACGCGCGTTTCAGCGATTGCAATCGATGCTCGCCGAGGAACTCGGTATAGACCCAAGTCGTGAGTTACGGGAGCTCGAAGAGGCAATCCTCAACCAAGATCAGCATCTGGACCATCGACCCTCTCCTGGGGACGGAGCAACGGGCAGAGCGCTGTCATTCGCTCGAGGCAAGGTCTGCCGACCGCTCGAACCGCTCCTCCGGAACCAATTCGTTGGCCGTGTGGCGGAGCTCAGCGAACTCGAGAGCTTGTTGACCATTGGCTCGGTGTCACCCTCACCGATTTTGATCATGGGTGAACCCGGAATTGGGAAGACGTCCCTCATGGCAAAACTCGCCCAACGTGCCGCCGCGCAAGATGTGTTGTGTCTGTACGGTCGCTGTGATGAGGAGAACATCGTCCCGTATCAACCGTTCGTCGAGGCGATGCGATCTCTTCTTGCGTTTCGAGAACGCGAGACCGTGCTGACCGGAGCGCTCCGCAGCGAACTGGCTCGCATCCTTCCGGAGTTCCAGGAACTCATACCCGGGGAGTTGGCTCTTATAGATCCGTTCGATCCCGCCACCGCCCAGGGCCACATCTGTCGCGCCATTATCGAAGCACTCAACCTGCTTGCGAGCGAGGGGAATCTGCACCTACTTCTCGATGATGTTCAGTGGGCGGATTCGGGAACGCTGCAGATGTTGCGGGCGATTACGACCGACGTCGACCTGTCCGGCGCCATACGTCTTGTGGCCACGATCCGCAACGATCCCTTGGCCGTTGCGCAAATCGAAGCGGCTGTCTCCGACCCTTTTCACCATCGAGGTGTGGTTCAGATCCGACTCAAGGGTTTGGGACGAGAAGAGATCGCGAGACTGTTCAACCCAGAGGAGACGGAAGTTAGCTCGGCGGAAATCAATGAGGCGGAAGCCCTCCAGGCCCTCACCGGGGGAAACCCGCTCTTTGCCACACAGTTGATCCGGAACGGAAGAGAGACCGGCCTCTCACAGACTGGAGCTTTCGTCGCTGATGGCAGCGACCTGCCCTTCGGGCTGTCTTCGGTGATCGACGGCAGGCTGCACCGCTTGGCTGAGGATGTGCGCAGGGTATTGGAGGTGTCAGCAATTCTTGGCAACAGCGGCTCCGTCGCCGCCTTACAAGCGACACTTCGGACCGTGGGACTCGACGAGGGGATGTTGGAAGGTATTGACACGGCGATTTCACACGGCTTCATGATGATCAATGAGTCGATGGAGTTCGTCTTCACGCACGAGCTTGTTCGTCGGAGGCTCGTGGCGAACCTCGGACCATTGCAACGGAAGCGCTTGCATCTTGCAGTTGGCGAGAGTCTCGAAACAGTCTCGGACCCGGAGTCGGTGACACAAACTGCCTTCCATCGCAGGACGGCCGCGCCTCTCGGCAAGGCCGCGGACGCCGCAAGATGGACCCTCCGGTCGGCCATACGTTCGTTCTCCAACGGTGCGTTCGAGAATGCACGAAATGAACTCGAAGACGGCCTCAGCAGTGCACGTGCTTTCAGGACTCAGACGTCTCTCGAATACGGTGACCTCCTGTTGGCTCTGGCTGGTGTGGCGATGGCGACGGGAGACAATGATCTCAACAAGCAGTGCTGTTTGAACGCCGCCGATATCGCTCGAACGTACGGATCCGATGAGCATTTGGCCCTGGCGGCCATACAGCTCGCGAGCGCGGGGGTGTTGGGCAGTGGCGACCAAGACGTCCTCGAACTGTGCGCAGAAGCGTTATCCGCTCCCGATCTCCTTCGGCCTTCGGTCCGGGCGCAGCTGCTCGCGGTCGCCGCGTATTACCAGTCAACGGTCGCAGGAGCAAGCCCCGATGATGAGGCTCAGAGCGCTCAGGCCCTGCGTCTCGCCGAAACCTCGGAGTCGCCGGAGTCAGCAGCCTTCGTGGGATTCTTTCGGTTTTGGATTCTGGTGGCTCTCGGTCAAGCTGCTGAGGCGCGGGCTCTTTCCGAGGATCTGATGGCCTTCGGAAACCTCCCGGACCTCGCCCACGACGAGAGCGTGACGGGGCTGTTACGAGCTTCCCGCTACTGGGGTCGATCGTACGCGCAGAGATGCCGGTTCGCGATCGCAATGATCGATGGAGATCGTGAGGCGATCGAGTCCGAAGTGGAAGCCCTCGAAGCCACCGTCGGAAGCGGTGCTTCACAGTTGCGCCAGATGACCAAGGTCATGCGTGTGGCGATCTCGTTGCTCGACGGCGATCTGACAGCTTCCGAAAATGGAACCGAAGAGGTGGCGAGCTTCGTCGGAACTGATCAGAACATGTTCTCAGCCTATGTCGCCCAGCTGTTTCAACTTCGTCTGCTGCAGGATCGCCTGGACGAAATGGAACCGCTTGTCCGTGCCGCGCTTGACACATCCGAAGGGTGGATCGGTTACAAAGTGGCTCTGGCCTTCTGTTGTGCTGAGCTCGGAAATGCGCGCGAAGCGCAGGAAATCCTCGCCGATCTCCGAGGTGGCGAGACGTTGGAGCTGCCGCGCACCATTATCCGTCTGACGTTGCTCGGCTTAGTTGCGGAAATTCTGGCTGAACTGGGTGATCGAGAACAGTCTGCTGAGCTCTACCAATTGCTTCAGCCGTATTCCGGCCAATTCGTCGTCGCGGGATGGGGAGTCGTCTGCAGCGGTCCAGTCGATCATTTTCTCGGGATTCTTGCCGGTACCTTCGGTAAACCAGACCTTGCGGTGAAGCACTTCGACGCCGCGATCGAACAGGAGTCGGCACTTCAGGCGTCCGCGTTGCTTGCGGTCACGTTCTACTGGAAGGCTCGCACGCAACTGTTGCGTCCTCAAATCTCCGATGAAGAGTGGGACGATGGAATCGCATGTCTGGCCCGCAGCGCCGAAGGGGCCGATCGGTGTGGGTTGGCACGACTGCGACGGAGACTCGGAGAGCTCAAGTCCTCGAAGGGACTGGCGTAACTTCGGTTGCTTCACCTTCAGTGAAACATTAAGAATAGCGCTGGGCACGAGTCGAAATGGAAAGGACTCAGTATGGCTGGATACCTCTCACCGATGGAGCTTGTACCAGATCCAAAAGATGGAGAGCCGGGAGAGCCGCTCTACAAGTTCCGGACGACGACTCGACACTACATAGACGAGATTAACGAACGCATGAGTCCAGAACGTTTGCCGAACATAGCGAAGACGCTGGTTGATGCTCTCAATCAAAACGCTGGATTGGAAATTCCCATCGCCATACTGGTGGACGGAAAGTACGATGAACTCGACAACAAGCTATTCAGTTGGCTCGGGAATTTTGCCGGACGACGCGATAGAGAAACTGATCAATCTGTTCGAACGGGCCGAGAAGCACAGCAGAGAACATGGACGTGTCGGCATCCTTTTTGGCCTTTGCTTTGATCCAGACGTCGGCGACGTTCAAGTGTCCATACCGAATGTGTTTCAGACGGGGCTCATACCGGTCGTGATCACGGCTGGTCCCGACGTGTTTAAAATGGAGGCCCAACGTGGTGCCACGGAACTGTCCTGAGCTTCGCAAACTCTGATATGTCTGACGAAGAGGTGGCGAGACCAACGCCGACACCGACGCACGTCGGTGATGTTCCGTGCTCGACGCGTGCGCTGAAGAATGTTGCCTGGGTTCGTCAACATGCCCCGGATGTCTTCAAGGGGACCGAACCGTCCAACGGCTGGGAAAGCATCCTCCCGCTCGACGTGGCGTGGCAGCTCCATCGCGGAACGCTCGGAGGGTTAGAGGAGACGTTGGATCCTCGAATTGATATCCAAATCCTGTCGGAGGTCGAGTTCCCGGACGTCAGCTCAGCGGTAACGAAGCCGCTCTTTTCGGGGACCCTTCATTTCGTTCAAATGAACTTCACCGTCGATGCGCCGGCTCCGACTGCAACGATCCGGTCGGCGTCCACTGCCGATTTGCTGGTGGCGATCTCCTACGCGGAAAGGGCTGCGTCACAGATCTCCAAATACGCGGACCAGTATGGGAACAACGCCATCGCGATAAACCCCAAGATACTGCAGTTCGATGTAAACCCCCCCCTCACAAGTGAAGTCTTCTGCAATCCGGATCTACAGTGTTGGGTGAACGAGATCAGGACGGTCAATGACATTCCTGGTTCCGACGCTGTGGCCCTTCTCAATACGAGCGCCCTCATCAATGGGAATGCATGCCTGGCCATAAACCGGGTTCCGTCGTATCACGCGATGGCTGATATCGCATACATCTACGTGGAGGTCTCTGGTATGGGCTGACGATTGACGACTCGGCAGACGTGTATGCACAGTTCTTGAGCCACGAGATAGCAGAGATGACCGTCGACCCGGCAATGGATTTCAGCAATCCGGAGGTGTGTGATCCCTGCGATAACCCCACTCAGTACCGCGCCTTTTACGATGCGCAGGGCAACTACATCCGCACTGAAACGTCGTTTCCGCCCGACTACGTGTACGAGTTTTTTATCAGTGCAATCGTCAGTCCGGACTGTCAGCCAGGCACGCTTGCGACGCAGGCTAATTGCTCCTATCCGCCCCCGCCTTAACAGGGTTGAGATCGACACCCAAACGTGACCTGGCTTGTCCGGTGGTCGGGACCGGCGTCGATCCGATGACCTCACGCTTTTCAGGTCGGATCTTCGTGATTCTGCCGCAGTCTGGCACACCAACTCGCGTGCACTCGGACCCGCTAATCGTACCAACTCGTGCAAAAGGGGCAAAGAATTAGAGCGCGAGACCAGAGCCTCGGCTGCTGCCCACTCCGACGACATCCGGTTCCTCGTCGGCGAGAAGCAATTGGACGAGCCGAATGGCGATCGATCCCTCTCCCACAGCCGAAGCAACACGTTTGACCGAAGAACGCCTCACGTCGCCAGCCGCGAATACTCGCGGCATGGTGGTTTCGAGCGAATGAGGTCGGCGTTCCATGGGCCACTTGCCGCTGTCCGAGAGCTCGTCGCCGGTGAGGAGAAACCCATTCGGGTCTCTGGCGATATTTGGAGGCAGCCAGTCGGTGTGTGGGTCGGCGCCGATCAACACGAACAGTGCGTCGGCGGCGACCGCCTCTCGTCCGTCGGTGGCCCTATCGACGAGCACCAGCTGCTGCAAGCGCCCCTCGCCGCTCCCGCCGATCACTTCGGTACTGACCCGCACATCTATGTTCGACGTGGCCGCGATTTCTCGAGTCAGATAGTGCGACATTCCCGTATGAACTGACTGCGCACGTACGACGAGAGTGACCTGTCTCGCGTACCGCGCGAGATGGAGAACCGCCTGGCCGGCTGAGTTCCCCCCACCGACAACGTACACGTCTTTGCCGCTCAGAGCGGCAGCCTCCGAGACGGGTCCGCCGTAGAAGACGCCCGCACCGGCCAAGTCCTCCAGCCCCGGAACACCAAGGCGACGGTAGGTTGCGCCGATCGTCAGGATAACCGTTCTCGCCGTCACACGACGGTCGTCCGCGAGGGAGATGCTCAGGAGGTCGCCTAGGGGATCAATGGCAGTCACTCGATGCATGAACACGAAGGTCGCTCCGAACACCGAGGCCTGTTCGTAGGCCTGTTCGGCCAGTCGGCCGCCGCTCAACCCTTTGGGAAAGCCCAAATAGTTTCGGATCAGCGAGCTCGACCTTGCTTGTCCACCGATCCCGCCTTCATCGAGCACGAGAACGCGCAGACCCTCCGACGCGCCGTAGACAGCCGCAGACAGTCCCGCCGGCCCGGCCCCCACGATGACCACGTCATAGGTGTTCTCGTCGAAGTCTCGCGTCGCCCCAGCAGCCTCCGCGATTTCGATATTGGAAGGATCGCTCAGGACCCGGCCGTCAGGAAGAACCATGATCGGCAGTTTGACGTCGGGGCCCGCCTTGGCCAGCAGTTCGCGCCCCTTCTCGGAGTCCGCCAGGCAGAAAGCGTGGGGAGCAGCACATTGCTCGAAAGTCTCTCTCAGCTCGTATGCCCTGCCCGACCAGGACTCGCCGACGATGTGGATGGTGTGCGGCATGGTGCGCCGTTCGGTGGCCCACTCGAGGAAGAAGCTTGTAATGGCCTCGTGGAAGACTTCATCGGGCGCCCCAGCAGGCATCACAACGTAGTAATGCACGCGCCCCAATGAGACCAAGGCTCGGATCTCGTTTGCACTTGACTTATCGGCCCAGACGTCTGGTCGAACGAGCAGCGCACACTTCGCGTGTGGGTGCAACTCTCGTACACGTACGAGCAAACCAGCGTCACCGGTAACCGAATCGGTGTTGGTGGCGAGCACCAGCGCCACATCTTCGCCGCGATCTGCCAATTCAGTCAGTCTTTTGAGCCCCAGGTCTGATTCCAAGAGACATTCGACGCGATAGTCATGGGAGTACCGCTGGGTGAGCTGTATCTCGAGTATGCCAAGCGTCTCTTGGTCCTCGTCAACTGCAAGCACGACTGGAAGTGCCATCATGATTCCTCTCGCATTTCAGGTCTTGCAGGTTGAGTGGCTGAGACGGCATCTCATGCGAGCGCCGTTCCGGCCAGCGCCCATCGACTCAGCTCGTTCGAACCATTCCGATGTACCACGGCCAGGACACTTCCAGTCGGTCGAGACCGTAGGTGATCCGGCGATCCGACGCTCACTTCGGACCCAACGATCTGAGAGAAGCGTCGAGCGCGCCGGCCTTGCCACCTCAAGTTCCGGCCGGCGGGATGTTCTGGTTGATGTGGAAAAGGTTTGTGGGGTCGTAACGTTGCTTGACGTGTGCCAGCCGCTCGTAGTTTCCGAGATAAGAGGCCCGAACGCGGTCTGTCCCCTCGTCCATCATGAAGTTGATGTACGCACCGCCAGCGGATGTTGGATGGAGGTCCTCCCAGTAACTTTTGGCCCAGTCGGTGATAAGTCCGGCGTTTTCTGGATCGGGATCGACACCGACAATGACGCCAGCCCATCCTCCGTCGCGGTACGCGAAGGCGGTGGCGTCCGAGGCGACACGGGCGGCCGCGCCATCGATCGGATACATGTGCATCGTCGAGTGGCCAGTCGGCAGCGTTCGCCCGTACTTGAGGTGGACGTCAATCGCCTCATCGCTGATCGTGCGGAAGAAGTCCGCGCGCCAGTACCACTGCAGGCCTGCCGGGTAAAGGGGGTCGAATGCACTCTGGAGCGCAGGGAATGGCATCTCGCCGAGGCCAACGAGCAGCGGCTGGCCGAATTCACGGATGGGAGTGAGGACGTCGTCGGCGCGATCGTGCGGTCCGGTGTAGCACCACACAATGGCGCAGGCCTTGCGGCCCCAGAGTTCCTCGGGGAAAGGTGGCGCGGGAGGGACGGTAATAAGAGCGATCCAGCCGCTCAGTTCCTCCGGGAGGGTAGGCAGGATCTCTCGGTACCAACGCATCACCGTCGGGGTGTCCTCGAGGTCGTAAAGGACAGGACCTCCAATGACAGTGCCCTTCTCACCAATCGGGTGGCAGTCGAACGAGAAGGATGTAACGACCCCGAAGTTCCCACCACCGCCGCGGAGCGCCCAGTACAGGTCTGGGTGGGAGTCTGCACTCGCGGTCGCGAGCTGACCGTCGGCGAGGACGACCTCGGCCGAGCGAAGGTTGTCGACGGTCAGACCGAAGCGACGCGTGAGGTAACCGATCCCGCCGCCGAGCGTGAGGCCACCTACCCCCGTTGATGAGAGAAAGCCGCACGGCGTGGCCATGCCATGCTCCCAGGTCGTACGATCGACGTCGTTCCATGTGCAGCCGCCGGCCACCTGCACGGTGCGAGTCGTGGGGTCGACCGTCACCGCGCGCATCGCGGACAGATCGACGACGAGGGCGTCGTCCCACACCCCGAGGCCGCCAGCGCTGTGGCCGCCCCCACGGATGGCCAGCTCGATCCCGTGCTCGGAAGCGAAGCGGACGCAGGCCGACACGTCGCTCGAACTCTGGCAAGGTGCCAGGGCAGCAGGCCGGCGGTCGATCATTGCGTTGTAGACGGCTCGGGCCTCGTCGTACTCGGGATCCTCGGGGGTCACGAGCGGCCGTTCCAGGCTGGCGGAAAGCTTGTCGTACGGGGGGACGGCATCGTTCCGATTGCCAGTCGTCGTGCGTGTCTGGGCCACGATGGCCTCCTTGCATCTGGCCGTCTCGGGCGGACGGCTCCTGCCGATGGACCCTACGAAGCGAGCGTTCGCCAAGCGTTCCACTCAGAGATCCGCGGCCCTCGGAGGACCGGAACGCTCCGCGGCCAGGAGATCCGTCCTGCACCGCGACTCGAGTGCGTGGCTCCCGTGCTTCAATGCGAGCTCGCAAGCCCTTCGAAGGAGGGTGTCGGCCCCCCGCCCCTCCTCGAACGCAGCGCGGCATCGCAACACTTCTGGTAGCCACCACCGCTCGTGGCGCTGCTGTGCATCGACGATGGCGCCGTCAAGGACGGCCGCAGCTTCGTCAGGTCGTCCGACTGCTTCGAGCGCTGATGAAAGCAGACAAAACCAGTAGGGCATTCTGGCGAACGCGCCGAGAGACCGCAGTCGGCTGATACCGTCGCGGATCCGTGTCACTCCCACCTCGCCGCCCGTGGCCCAGCCTTCGAGGATAAGTGCCCACTCCCCGTAGTAGGCGAATTCGTACCGCCGACAGAGACCATCGAGTTCACCGACTGCAGCCGCGAGGGCGTCTCGGTCCCGGCACAGCTGTGCCGTGATTGCTGCGTATGCGAGGGCCACGGCCACGCTGTACGGATGGTCGGCGGCACGGGCCCGTGTGAGGGCATCGGCGGAACGCGCCGCGGCCTCGTTCTCGTCTCCGAGAAGCCAGTGGGCGTGAGCCGACCACGCCTGACTGTGCACGTCGAGACGCGTCCCGACAAGGAGGGATGTCGCAGGCGAAAGCTCGATGGCCAGGTCGAAGTGCTCTGCGGCAGCGGCTGGATCTCCCAAAGACAAGATGGAGCCTGCGAACGCGAAATGGGCTTGGGCCGCGAGCTCAGCATCGTCTCCAGCGAGCGCAAGCGCGCGATCTGCGACCTCGTACGACTGCTCATTGCTCCCTTGGACAAAGCGCGTCCCGAAGAGCCCAACCAGACTTCGCACAAGGATCGGCGTTCGCTCAAGGCGCTCGGCGAGTAGCACCGTCCTCTCCAGGATCGTCTGGGTAATCGGCGAGGCGTATCCGTACAGGCCATTCGAGGGCGCCGACATGGACTGCAGGATCTCGAGTTCACGGGCGTCCCGATCGCGGCTCTCGGGCTCAGCGTCGATGAGCTCGAGACACCGCCGGTAGAGTCGGGTGGCTTCCGCGTTGGCGAACAACGAGGTCGCGGCTTCGGCGGCCTTCTGCAGGTAGACGAGGGCTTGATCTGGACGTCCGCCCCGGTCGTACTGCTCGGCGAGAGCCGCTGCCACCGTGTCCAAGCGGTCGGCGTAAATAACTTCGAGAGCCTGGGCGACATTGCGATGCAACAGCCAGCGGCGAGCGGGTGACACTCCGGCATATGCCGCGTCTCGCAGGAGGTCGTGGGAGAAGTCGTAGCCGCTCGTTGACTCGCGCACGATCCCCAGGCGCCAGAGTTCGTCGACCGCGTGCACGAGCACATCCGCGTCGAGGTCTGTCGCCTCGCTCAGCAGGTCGAGACTGAAGTTCCTGCCCACTGCCGCGGCGATGCCGGCTACCTCTTGGGCAACAGGAGACGCCCGCTCAAGGCGACTTCGCAGGATGGTGCCGAGGTCGGAGGGTCGCAGGGCTGCGGCAGGACTGGCAGGATCATTCAAGGAGCGTGCCGCTTCGAGCACGAACAGCGGATAGCCGCCCGTCGCGGTTTGCAGCAGCTCCTCTTCTCCGGCATCCAGCTCCCGGCCGAGAAGTGCTCCAGCAAGCTCTCCCGTCCCGGCTACGTCCAACGGTGCCAGCTCGACATCGATGACCAAGCCGGCCGAGCGGAGTCGGCGTAGGGACGTGACGACCTCGCGATTGTGCTCGAGTTCGTCGAGGCGAGTGCTGCTCGCCACGAGAAGTCGTTCATCCTTGACGAATCCGAGCAAAAACACCAGCCAGTCCATCGTCTCTTGATCGCACCAGTGCACGTCGTCAAGCACGAGGAGAATTGGACGCCCTGGTGAGAGCACGGCGCGGGCAAGACCTTCGAAGAAACGATGGCGCTGCCAGGCATCCACCGTGGACGGCACGTCGCGAGACCCGATTCGCTCTTGCTGCTGCCCTGCTCCCCCACGAAGAGCGTTCGGTACCAGGCGAGCCACCTCCTCTTGCCACAAGGGATCCAATCCCTCCGCTGCTGATCGGAATTCGGAGTTCCGAACCCAGTCGGCCACCGGGGCGAACGCCAGCCTGCCGGACTGGCTGAAACAGCGAGTTGTCGCCACTGCAGCGCCCTCGGATGCTGCGATCGTCGCCAGCTCAGCCAGGAGGCGGCTCTTCCCGACTCCCGGCTCTCCCGAGACCAGCGCGATCGCTGGGTTCCCAGCCATTGCCGCACGCCATCGTTCGACAAGAACGTCGAGTTCTTTGTCCCGCGCCACCAGCCCGGACCAGGCGATCGACTTCACGGTCTCAGCCCTGGCTCCGAGACGATGTGCTGCGTCACCCCCTCGGTCAAGCAGTGTGTCCACGAGCTCGGTGGTTTCTGGACCCGGAGAGATACCAAGCTCCCGTTCCAACACGTCGGCGCAACGGTGAAACGTACTCACTGCCGCGGCCCGGTCCCCCCTCGCGACCTGGAGCGACATGAGCGTCCGGTAGCCCACCTCCTCGAGCGGCTGCAGCTCCACGCGGCGGTATGCGAAGTCGAGTGCTGCTGAGATCTGTCCCGACTTTTCGAGGACCGCGACGACGTCGTCGCACAATTCGATGCATTTGCGAAGGAGCGGCGGTCGGTGTTCGAGTGCCCAATCCTCGTAAGAACCCGGCATGAGATCGCCGCGATATTCCGCGATGGCTGCCCCGGCATGAAGGAGGAATGCTTCGACCTCTCCGGAGGCTTTTGTCCTCGAAGCCTCCCGGCACTCTCGTTCGAACACGCGGACGTCCACCCGACACGTTGGGCAGTCGCGCCAGGTCAAGGTGTTGGACTCCACCACGAGGGACGGTTCGTCACCCACCACGCCGCGGAGGTGGTGCAGCTCTCGCCGCAGGTTCGTACGGGCCTGGGCCTCATTGGAATCCGGCCAGAAAACGAACGCGAGGTGTTGACGGCTTTGGGGCGTGCCGGCGTGCAACACGAGGTAGGCCAAGAGGTCGAGCGATCGTGTCGAAAGAGCACGGTCCTCGGCACGGAGACCGCCGCTGATTCGCTGTTCGTTGAGGAGGTGGACGTCCAGCATGTTCGACACTGCGCTTTCTCGCCGGACACCAGCCTACGGAGGTTGCAACCTTAGAACTGCCTGGGTAACTGGTGCTCCGGCATGACCAAAGAACAGCGAGATCGCCATCGAGTCGGGCCGCCAGGCACAGGTGGCTTACGCAATTCACGGTTGGATGCGGCGCGGTGCCGTGATTTTCCCGCGTCGGCTTCCCGCGTCTCGGATGCGCAATCGCAGCAACAGCAGACTGACGCAGACTCGCTCGCCCGTTACCTTGTCCCTCGACGGCTTGAGGCGTAGCTGGAGGGCTCAGACCTTCGATGAGTTGGTCCTTCAGCACCAGATCAGGGTCACCGGTGGGAAGTTGCTTGCCGGTAGGCCGTCGCCGAGTTCGACCCCGACGCTTGTCGCCATCACCTCCCTGGGCGGGAACGCTTAGCGAACGCCGCACTCGTACCGTCGAAGCCAACGAAACTTCAATGCGAGGTGGTGTGTCCGATCAAATGGAGACCAACGGACCAACGATGACTCAGACGAGCATCCATGTCCCCCCAAGAACGCTGATGCCTCAGAAGCTTCGGATCGCACCGCTTGAGCATTCCGACTCTGGAGCTCTGTTCGCAATGCTTAGGCGCTGCTCAGCGGCGGCTCTCTATCGTCGCTTTCACGGCGTCACTGACGGCGTTTTCTTCGGCCAGAAAATACTGGCTGAGGCTGATCGTCGAGATTCTTACGTTGCTTGGATTGGAAAGGAATGCGTGGGCCTTGGCAATCTCTATATACGCGACGAAATAGCCGACATCGGAGTGCTCGTCGAGGACAACTGGCAACGTCGAGGCGTGGGCTCTGCCTTGTTGGTCGCGCTTGTGCATCGAATTCGCGAACGTGGTTCGCACTTCCTGCGAGCGGATGTTTTGGACGAAAATCGCTTTGCCCTGAACGTCTTGGCTCGCCTGGGACCGGCGAAAACCTCACTGTCCGCCGGGAGTTACACGACGTTGATCGACCTAGCGGTCGGAAGGACCTCTCGCCAGAGGCAACCTCAAATGACTCGACGAGCACAAACCCATCCATCCAACGCGCCAGACAGCGCTTCGTTGGTCAAGCTTTATGAATGATTTGTTCGGTTTGAGTGGTCGGCGCGGCGAGGACCATCGCGGAGAGTTATTAGGACAAGCGAAGCGCTATCGGCAAGGTCAGGAAGCATCCCGTCGTCGAGCCACCAAGTCGCCAAGAGATCTAACTATGCATCTCTCGACACAAGGACCCCTTCACCCGATATTCCAGTGCACCATGAGCGCAATTGCTCGGATTTTGGCGCCGATACGTCAGTGGGCGCTGACGGGTCGCCTTCACGAGCGATTTCGATTACTCCTCCGTACCATCAAGACCGACTGATGCTGCCCCCACACGACGTATGCGGGTCGCGACGATCGCGTCGCTGTCATAATCCAATCCTTCCCCATGTGCGTGGACTAGGCAAGCGTGACGTGAGCGCACGGTCGGCGATCGCCAGACTGGGCAGCCGTTTGGACTGCTGCTCCTCACGAAGGGCCTCGCGTGTCCAATCTCGAGGGTGATGTTCCGAGGAATCGCTGCGTGTTTGGGTGTGCAGATGGCGGGTTGCCATGAGATCCAACGTCACCAAGTGCGATGGCAACTGGGAACCGTTCCGCCGACGTCCTCGGGCCCAGCCGGATGTCCGATGCGCTGTCGCAGGTCGGCGACGATGCGTCGAGCCAGAGGGTCGCAGCCAACGCTGGCGAGGTGCTCACGGAGTAGGTCGGCGGCGCGACGGACGTTGCCAGCGGCAGCGGTGCGGACCACTTCGATGTGGTGGCGTTCCCAGTTCATCTGGTAGCCACTGATAGGGCTCGGGGCTCCCTGTGTGATGGCCTCGAGATCGGCGACGGCGAGCCCAAAGGCCGGATCGGCGTTGACCGCGCGACGTAACGCGGTCACCGTTTGGGCCGAGTACACGGCCTGCTGCGCTTGGCGATAGAAGGCGGCGGCCTGCATGGTGGTGGTGACGACCCGACCGTGATCCTCGACCGCGGGCCCGTCGGAGGCCGGTTGGCTGCCCGGACTCGGGGGCTGTTGTTGTTCGTGGTGCACGACTGTCAGGTTGAGCATCTGGCCTGAGGCCGCTCTGAGGTGACGCTGAGGTGGGCCGACCATCGCAAGGGTTGAGGTCCGGCTCGAAAATGGTCCGAGCTTCGGTTTGCACGAGAGGCCCTGTAAGGCTGGCCCTAGGGACCGGGGTTCAGATAGCGGCTGGTGTGAGGCGAGCTGCAAGCGCGAGCAGATCTGGCTCGTCGGTGAGGGAGCGATGCGCCGGACCCTGGGTTCGCCGCTGTGCAAGTGCGACGAAGTCGTCGGCGTTGTGCTTGGTTGGATCAGCGATCGCCTTCGCGGCGGCCAGGGCGGAATCGGCGAGGAGTTGGGTTTCTGGGTCCGCGATTGCCCCAGCAGCACTGACGGCGTCCGCCGCGAAGGTGGCAGCGGCATCGGGCTGACCTGCACCGAGCGCCCACCAGGCCAGTCCCGCGAGCACTCGGGGCCGACCGGCGGGAATGTCTGCGTCTCGGTAGCGGTCTGCCGCGGTGTCGAGCAACCTCTTGGCCCGGGCGAGATCACCCAGGCGTCGGGCGACTGCGGCTTGGCCGACGATGGCGTCTGCCGACAACCATGGGTTGAAAGAACAGCCGATAGCCTCTTGGTAGAGATCATCCGCTGCGGCGTCGTCACCTTGTCTCGCCCGCAGGACAGCGAGAGCAACCAGGGCAGAACTCAGGTAGGGGTGCTCCCGGATGTTCCGGCAGCGCCGTAGGAGCACTTCGCAGGCCACTGATGCGCCTTCGATGTCCCCCTTGGCCGCGATGATGCCGGCGAGAGCGTTCATTGAATTGACCACCAACAAACCTTCCCCTACCGCGTCGAAGCGCTCGATGCTCGAGCGGGCAGCCGCCTCGGCCTCGTCGAGACGACCAAACGAAGCCATATTCCAACTGACCAACATGTCGTGTGCACCGAGCAGCCAAACCTGCTCATCGGGCTCCAGGAGCGCCCGCGCCTCAGCCAAGGCTTCTAGGGACCGACTAAATTCGTACACGCGTATCAGTACCGTCGCTCCGAGCAACAGCGCCTCCGCTAGGCGAACCCGGTCGACCCCGGGCCTCAAGACAACAATGGCCTGGTCGCACTCGACGACTCCCGACGCGGGGCTGGACGATATGCCGACGAAGTAGCCGTGCCAGACCTGGGCGGTGGCCTGCAGCTCAGCACGGCGCTTCCCCTCGCCACACAACGCGCCAGCCAGCCAACGCGCACCTTCGGCAAAATCACTGTTCACGAACCACAACCACGCCATTCCTGAGACCATCAACAGCGCCGCATCAATGTCCTTCGTGTCCAGGTGCCAATCGAGCGCGACCTTCATATTGGCCAACTCCGGGGTCAGACGGGCCTGCCACACCGATGCAGTGGCACCTCGTAGACGTTCGTTGGCGCCCTCGGCGAACTGGCGGTAATAGGCCGCATGCCTGGCGCGTACCATGTCGGCCTCGTCGGAATCGTCGAGGCGGTCCGTGGCGTACTGCCATAACGTCTGCAGCTGGGTGAACCGGGTCTCGCCCGCGACCGGGGCCATAACGAGCGACTTGTCCACCAGCCGGCTCAATACGTCCAGGACATCGTTCTTTGGCACCTTGTCGTCAGCGCACACCGACTCGATCGCGTCGAGGTCACAGCCGCCGACGAACACGGACAAGCGAGCGAACAGGCGGCGCTCGTCGTCGAAGAGCAGGTCGTAGCTCCAGTCCACGACCGCACGCAGGGTCCGTTGGCGGGGCAGCGCGGTGCGAGCACCGCGGCTGAGCAGCGCGAAGCGGTCGTCGAGCCGCTCGGCCAGAGTCGCTAGGGGGAGGGCCCGGAGGCGGGCGGCGGCGAGCTCGATGGCGAGGGGCAGGCCATCGAGTCGGCGGCAGATGCCATCGATGACGGCTTCGGCGGGCCCGTCAGGGTCGAAGCCTGGCTGCACTGCACGAGCACGATCCCCGAAGAGCTTGACGGCGTCCGCCGGCACCAGGCCAACGACGGGAATAAGGAACTCGCCGGGAACGCCGAGGGGCTCGCGACTGGTGGCCACCACACGGAGGCCGGGCAGCGCCCCGACAAGGGCCTGGGCGAGGGCGGCCGCCTCATCGATGACGTGTTCGCAGTTGTCGAGGACGATGAGGAGAGAGCGGCCGGTGAGGTGCCGGGCGATGAGCTCCGCCGTCGATCCAGAGGGCTGGTCGTCGCCCAGAGCAGGCCCCGAGGCGCCGAGGACCGCAGCCGCAGCCGGGGCGACGGCTGCGGGATCGGTGACACCCGCGAGCTCCACCAACCAGGCGCCACCGGAATGCTGGTCGCGTCGCCGCGCTGCAGCCGCGACCGCCAGGCGAGTCTTGCCGACCCCGCCAGGGCCGATCAATGTGACTAAGCGGCTGGATTCAATCGCTTCGTCCACCTGTTCCAGTTCGGTGTTGCGCCCGCGGAAGCTGCTCAGCGGTTCGGGCAGGTTGCCCATCAGCGATGGCATCGCCGACGGACGTGCTGGTACGGGTTGCTTTGCGGTGAGGGTCGGGTCGTGGTCGAGGATGCGGGTCTCCAGGTCACGCAAAGAAGATCCGGGGTCGATCCCGAGCTCGTCGACCAGGCGGTCACGGATCTCGGTGAAGGCACGTAGCGCTTCGGCTTGGCGCCCAGCCCTATAGAGCGCAAGCATGAGCAGCTCCCACAGACGCTCGCGCAACGGGTGGTCCCGGCACAGCGCTTCCAGCTCGCCTACCAGCTCGTTGTGCTGGCCGAGTCCCAGGTCCGCTTCGATTCGGTACTCCGTCGCCACCAAGGCCAACTCGTTGAGATGGGCCCGTTCGGCGTCGGCAAAACCGGCGTAGGCGAACTCGGACAGCGGTTCGCCGCGGCGCAACCGGAGGGCGTCACGAAGCACGGCGGACGCTAAGGCGAGCTCGCCCTCGGCGCTCAGGCGACGACCTTCGGCTACCAGGTCCTCGAATCGGGCTGCGTCCAGGTCACCGGCACCGACACCGAGCGCATAGCCGGATTCGGAGGTGACGATGGCTGAGGCTCCGAGCGTTCGCCGCAGCTGGACGATCTGCGCCTGCAGGGCGTTGGCTGGCTTGGCGGTCTGCCCGTCGCCCCACAGCTGGTCGATCAGACGGTCGGCGCTGACCGGATTCCCTCGGTTGAGCGCCAGGAGAGCCAGGAGGGCCCGCTGTTTGGCGCCGCGAATCGGTATCGCCACACCCCCTTTGACCACCTCGAACTCGCCGAAGAGCTTCACCTCCACATCCCCAACGCTACGACCGATGACCAGGTGCGGCGTGCTCGAGCTGACCAGTCCGCCTCAGGACCACATCAGTGGCACCTCAGGCCCCGAGCGCAGGGTGCTTCCCAGACCAGATCGACGAGGAAAGGAAGCACCATGATCGAGGCAACGCACCTCACCAAGCGGTACGGAAAGACGGTGGCCGTCAATGAGGTCTCCTTTACAGTCCGGCCCGGGCAGGTGACCGGTTTTCTCGGCCCCAATGGGGCCGGCAAGTCGACCACCATGCGCATGATCCTGGGCCTCGACGCGCCGACTTCAGGTCAAGTCCGCGTAGACGGCAAGACCTACCGCCAGCTGGCCGACCCACTCCGGTCGGTCGGGGCGCTCTTGGACGCCAAAGCCATTGTCGGCGGCCGCAGTGCTGCCAACCACCTCATGTGGCTGGCCGACAGCAACGGCATCGCCCGTCGGCGGGTGGCCGAGGTCCTCGACATCGTCGGCCTCAGCGACGTGGCAGGCAAGAGGGTCGGGACGTTCTCGCTGGGCATGAACCAGCGGCTCGGCATCGCGGGCGCGCTGCTCGGCGACCCCAAGACGGTGATGTTCGACGAGCCGATCAACGGACTCGACCCCGAAGGCATCCTCTGGATCCGCAACCTGATGAAGTCCCTGGCCTCAGAAGGCCGCACGGTGTTCCTCTCGAGCCATCTCATGAGCGAGATGGCCCAGACCGCCGATCACCTGATCGTGATCGGTCGGGGCCGCATCATCGCCGACGCCGGCACCGATGAGTTCATCAACCGGCACACGGCCTCGAGTGTCCGGGTCCGCGCCGTGGAGCAGGCCGATCTGGCTGAGACCCTGACCCAGCGAGGCGCGCTGATCGAGTGTGGATCTGACGGCGCCATGGTCGTGACCGGAATGGACTCCGCCGCGATCGGCGCGGCCGCTCGTTTCCACGACATCACCCTCGTCGAGCTGGCCCCACTGGGATCGTCGCTCGAAGAGGCGTATTTCGACCTGACCAAGGACCAAACCGACTATCACGCCGGCCAGCTGGTCGACGCAACCAAAGGAGCTTGACATGAGCACTGTGACCTACACCATCGATACGACTCACTTCACACCCCCCACTCCGCATGTGCGGACTCCCAGGATCCGCAGGATTGCCAAGGCAGAGTGGACCAAGCTGCGTACGCTGCCCTCCACCTGGCGGACAGTGGTCATGGCCTTTGTCATCTCGGTTGTCCTCGGGACGATCCTTTGTGTCTCCCAAGTCCAACAGTGGACGAAGATGACAGCGGGGCAGCGCCAGATGTTCGACCCAACCGCCTGTTCCCTCTTCGGCATCGTTTTCGTCGGTGCCGTGCTGCTCGCGGCACTTGGGGTACGGGTCATGACTGCCGAGTACGCGACGGGGATGATTCGGTCCACCTTTGCCGCCACACCCACGAGGCGGTGGGTACTCGCAGCCAAGGCTGGGGTCACTGCGGCGTTCGTGTTCCCGGCGGCGCTACTGACTGCAGTCGTCAGCTTCGAAGTCGGCCAGCGGGTCTTCAGCAGCAAGCACCTCGAAGTGTCCTTCGCACATCCCGGCGTGCTCCAAGCGGTGGTCTTCGGTGCCCTGGCGGTGAGCCTTATTGCCGTCATCGGGGTCGGGCTCGGCGGCCTCATCCGACACACTGCGGCAGCGACCACGGCACTGGT
The DNA here is from genome assembly GCA_963745175.1 of uncultured Acidimicrobiaceae bacterium. Classification (GTDB taxonomy): domain Bacteria; phylum Actinomycetota; class Acidimicrobiia; order Acidimicrobiales; family RAAP-2; genus Bog-473. The sequence goes on along the minus strand of CAVUWK010000008.1, from coordinate 246,346 downwards.
GCTGGTCATCGTGGGAGGCGTCACGCTCGGCCAGCTGCTTCCGGCCGGCCTCCGCCAGTACGTGCCGGGGACCGCACTCCAGGCGGCCGTCACGGTCAACCACTCTGCGGGACTCCTGAGGCCAGGCACTGCAGTTGTGGTCCTCGGCGTCTATGCCGCCATCGTCTTGGCGGCGGCCTCGATCCGGATGTCGCACCGCGACGCCTGACCACAACCTCACGGATCGACCGGCACCCGGTCCAACGAATCTCAATCGATCGGAGAAGCCAATGAACAACGCCTTACGAACCCGCCAACGAATGTTCGCACTCGCTCTTCCCCTCACCGCCGCGCTCTACATCGGGGCCGAGGGTATCGATCCAAAGGGCACCGACCAGATCGTCACGACGACGGCGGTAGCGCTCAAAGTGTTGCCGATCGCAGCAAAGCACCATACGCAGCTCTACATCTCGGGCTCGCTTACGGAGCTGGCGCTCGGGGCCTTGGTCATCTCCTATGGTGCAATCGCCATGTTGATCCGAAAGCGCGGATCGACGGCTGCGACTATCGCGGTCCTGCTCGGCGGGATCGGCGCCTTCTGTGGTGTCGTCACAAACGTCCTTGGCGGCATCAATCTTGCAGCTGCTGCGACAGCCCATGTGCCGCACGATGTGTCGGCACGGATTCTGGTTACCAACTTCAATTCAGGGCCAGGCCAGGCATTCACGGACGTCTATGCCTTCAGCGAGTACGTGGCACCGATCATCATGGGAGTCGCCCTCTGGCGCAGTGGTCGTGTACCACGGTGGCTCGCAGTTCTCTTCGCTTTAGGCTTTGAGCTTGCCGAACAGGCGGCGTCCGTCGGCATCGCGAGGGTCGCTCTGCAAATGGCACCGTTCGCGTTGGCGATGGTCGTGCTTTCGATTCGCATCTGGCGAGCGGCCGACCAAGTTGCGCCACTCAGTGACGATCACGAGGTGACGCTCGCAGCTGCTTGATGTGGGACCGCAGGAAAACGCACGTCGCAGACAGCCGATCGACTGCCAACTCATGAGCATCAGCGCTTCACGGTGGTCGGGACCGGCGTCGATCCGGTGACCTCACGCTTTTCAGGCGCGCGCTCTACCAACTGAGCTACCCGACCGGGTAACCGAGCTCCCACCGCCCAGAGGGGTTGGAATTCGGCAGCGGACCTGACGGGATTTGAACCCGCGACCTCCGCCTTGACAGGGCGGCGTGCACTCCGAGCTGCACCACAGGTCCGTGGCAAAAGTGCTCCTCGGCCGGTCTGGCCAGTCGCTGAGCAGCCCCTCACTCTAGCCTGTCCCCGGTTCGGCCCCACCCCGGCAAAGAGGCTGCTGAGGTCCTATGGGGTGGCGGCGCGCAGGGCAGTCACCCCGGCTTCGAAGCGCCCGTACTTCGCAGTTTCGAGCGAATCCGCAAGCGCCGAGGCACAGAGCCGGTCTGTGATCTCTTCTGCCTCGTCGTGCCTCGCTTTGATGGCGGCGAAGTCGGGAAATGGCTCGGACCATCCGAAGAACTTGGCCTGACCCGGGCCCTCGTTGGTGAGGATGGCCTCGAGGGGGGACAGCCCCACGGCGGTGGTGGCGACCAGATGGATCCCGCCCCGCCACTCGCGGAGGATCTGCATCAGTTGGGCCGCCCGCCCTGCGGCCGACTCGGAACGGTCCGCATCGCGCCACCCGACGAAGAGCGGGATCGCGGAGCCTTCGAGCCCGTCTACGAGTTCCTCGGTGACGTCGACGATCTCGCTGATTCCCTCGACGCTGCCGTAGTGCTTCTCCCCCCATCTCCCGTGCGCCTCGGCCATCCGGGCCGCCGCGTCGGTCGCGCCAGCAACGCCGATCCCCTCGGAGTACATGGCCTGCACTGCGCCGGGGGCGAACCACCCGAACGCCGACGTCACAACGTCGTGCCCCACATCGCCGAGCATGCCTCCCCTTCCGGCGAAGTAGAAAGCGAAGGGATTGTCCCATCCCCACTCAGCGGCCCAGTTGACGACATCGGGGCTCAGATAGATGGCCGTACCGATGTCGTGGATGGGGACAGATGTCGCCTGCACGGCCGCGAGCGCGGGCCCTTGATCCGTTACACCCACGGCGCCTCCTTGGTTCAGTCTGGCTCGTAGGGAATCGACGGCGTCGAACGGAGGACGCGCCGCATGCCGGGAATGGTGCCGACCACGGCCTCCATGAGCCCCGCCAACTCGGTCACCACCGTGTCGAGGTGGGCGAACCGGTCGTCGAGGATCCCGACGACACTGGCCAGCTCCGGCGACACCTCTTGCAGAGAGCGGGTGGCCTTGGGCAGCTCGTTGGCCAACTCGATTGCCACCCCACCGAGTCGTTCGGTGAGGCCGCGGAGGGCCGATGCGGATTCAGATAGAGAAGGGAGCGACGCGTCCAGTATCCCCACGGCTTGCTCAAGTCCGGAGACGGCGCCCGAGATGCCCAGGGCTGCGAAGTCCATGCCGGTACCGGCCTTGTTCACGCCGCCCTCGAGCCGCTCCAGCAGCGTCATGAGACGGTCCATCCGTTCGGCGACGTCGTTGATGGCATCGAGGGTCGCCAGTGCGGAAGACGGAAGACGGAGCACCGCCCCGGGAAAACCAATGATCGTTTCCAGCAACGACGGAGATTCCACACCTTGATCATGGGTCGAACGGGGCTGGGTGTCCAGTTCCCCTCGCGAGATTTCGGAAGCGATCAGACCAGCTCCTCCTCAATCGACGCGTGCAACTCAGAGAGGACCGGGCGGCGGACCCTAAGCTTGGTGGCGGCGTGGGCCGTCCGGTCAACCGAGCCCAAGTCCTGGGCAACGTCGAGCGCGACGGCGTCGAGCTCATGGGGCGGGACCACCCTGTCGAGCAAGCCGGCTTCCCGGGCTGCGATCGGGGCGAACATCTCCCCCGTCACGGCGGCATGATCGAAGTGGGCCGGGCTGAGACGGTGACGGGCGAGCACCGTGGCGAACCAGGGCAGCGTGAGCCCGATGCGGACTTCGTTCAGCCCCAGCTTGAACGGGCCGTCGGCGCCGACCCTGGCGTCAGCTGCCATGAGGAGGAAGGCGCCGGCAGGAAAGGCGTGGCCCGTGCAGCCGACGACGACCGGCGCCGGGAACGCAAGGATGCGTTCGGCCAACGTCGCTCCGAGCCTGAGGAGGGTGACGGCGTCCTGGCGTGAGCCGCTGAGCGTCTTCAGGTCGAACCCCGCCGTGAAGCACCCCGGCCGTCCTTTCAGGAGGATGACCGTCTGGTCGCTTTCACCCTGGTCGAATGCCAGGTGCAACGAACGCAGCACCGGGATGGAGAAGACATTGACCTTGCCGTCGTCCATTGCGATGGTGCTGACCAGGTCGGTGCGGGTGTAGGTCACGATGTCGGTCATCACTGCTCCAAGGGGCCGTGGGATGTATGTTGAAACAATGTTTCGAAACATTGTTTCAACTTGGTTCTGTTGGCGTCAAATACCCTCCACCACCTGGTCCTCTTGATGCCTCGGACGAAGCAAAGAACCCCAGAGCTGCGGAACCGGGTCCTGACGGTCGCCGTCGACCTCCTCGCGGAAGAGGGCGCGGCGGGCCTCACGGCGAGGTCGTTGGCCGCACGGGCGGACACGTCGGTCCCTGCGCTCTACGAGCTGTTCGGGGACAAGTCGGGCGTCGTGCGCGAGCTCTACTTCGAGGGCTTCCGCCAGCTCTCCAACGAGCTCACGACGTTGGCCGAGTCACCCGACCCGGTGGCCGACCTGTGGACCCTCGCCGCGGCGTACCGCCGGTTCATCCGGGCCAACCGCGAGCTGGCCGAGGTCATGTTCTCGCGACCGTTCACGGACTTCGCACCGGGACCGGACGAGCTGGCCGCGACGAGTTCGGTCCGTGTCTTGATCGTGGGCCGGGTGCGTCGCTGTGTCGAGGCGGGCCGACTCCGCGGTGATGAGACCGACGTCGCGGACGTGCTGGTCGCCCTCATCCAGGGCATGGCGTTCGCCGAGGCGGCAGGTCGCCTCGGAACGTCGACGGAGTCCGTAGAGCGGCGCTGGCGGCTGGCCATCGGCACCGCGCTGAACGGCTTCGGCGGGCGCCCCTCGTCAGACGGAGCGGTGCGCCCGGGCGGAGTCACGCCGTAGGGACGCGGCGCCGCGGGTCAGGACGGTCTGGTACAGCGCGGCGGGCAACCGTGAGACCAGATCGATCGCCTTGGCGTCCGGCCCGATCATCGCGCGCCGCCGGTCACGGCGGACGGCGGTGAGAATCTGTTCCGCCGCCTTCTCGGGGCTGGTGATGAAGGCCCGCTCGAAGTCCCTGATCGCCTTATCGGGGTCCCCCGCAACGTCGCGCACGCTTGCATCCATTCGCGCGTTCTTGGCGATGTTGGTCTTGATGCCGCCCGGGTGGATGGTCGTCGCCGAGACCATCGCGCCTTCGATCTCGAGTTCCATACGCAACGAGTCGGTAAATCCGCGGACGGCGAACTTGGCCGAGTTATACGCGGACTGCGAAGGCACGCTGATCAATCCGAAGACACTCGAGAGGTTCACGATGTGACCTTCACCGGACTGCTTCAGATGCGGGAGGAAGGCTTTCGACCCGTAGACGACACCCCAGAAGTTGATGTTCATGAGCCACTCGAAGTCCTCGTAGGACATGGATTCCACGGTTGCGCCGAGCGCCACGCCGGCATTGTTGAAGATCAGGTTGACCTTCCCATGATCGTCGACGACGCGGTCGGCCCAGCTGTACACGGCATGCCGGTCCGCGACATCGAGGTGCTGGGACGTGATCTTGACGGCGAGACCCTCGCACTGCGCCACGGTCTCGGCGAGACCAGCGTCATCAATGTCGACAAGCGCCAGGTGCGCACCCCGCCGGGCGAGCGTGTTGGCGAGCGCCCGCCCGATGCCCGAACCTGCTCCGGTGATGGCTGCCACGCGGCCTCTGAAGTCCTTCATCGGTGCTCCCGTCTCCCGCCTCAGGACCCGACGGTCTCGAGGGCCTTCGGCGTCACTCCCGAACCCGAGAACTCCATGATGGCGTCCTCGATGTCACTCATCTTGAGGGCGCGGTAGTCGCGCAGGTAGCTCTGGTGGACCTGCCAGGGGTACTCCGTCCCTTGCTTGGGGAGGAGATGGGCCGAGCGCTGGATGTATCCCGATGTCAGCCCCAGGATCGGACCTGACGCGGCGGACGCATTCCGGTTCCGGGGCACACACATCGTCAGTCCCCGGTCGTGCATGTGGTTCAACAGGCTGGCACACGTAGTCACAAGTCAGGTCGCATTTCAGTGTCCACGATGCGTTCGTGTAGCCGATCGCCAACGCCAAGTTGGGCACTCCTTCGATCATCATCCCCTTGTAGGTGAGCCTCGTGGCGGGATCGACGGCTTCGCCGTCCACCGTGAGTTCGATGCCGCCGAGGAAGAGCAGCTCGAGACCGGTGGCGGTGACGATGATGTCTGCCTCGAGCTCGCGCCCGGAGGTGAGGAGGAGCCCGGCCTCGGTGAAGCGCTCGATCTGGTCGGTCACGACGGATGCCGTCCCGGCGGAGATGGTCCTGAAGAGGTCGCCGTTGGGCACGGCGCAGAAGCGCTGGTCCCACGGGTTGTAACGGGGCGTGAAGTGGGTGGCGATGTCGTAACCCGATGGCAGCTGGCGCTCCAGGCCCTTCGTCAGCATGCGCCGGACGAGCTTCGGATACCTCCGACTCACCTGGTAGAAGGCCTGAGTCAGAATGGCGTGGAACCACTTCGCGGCTGTTCCTGCCTGTTTCGGTGGCAGCAATCTGCGCAACAGGGCGACGACGGGGCTCTTCTCGGGCAGCGAGGCGATGTAGGTCGGCGACCGCTGGAGCATGGTCACATGGGCGGCCGATCGTGCCAACGCGGGGACGAGCGTGACGGCGGTCGCCCCACTGCCGATGACGACGATGTTCTTTCCGGTGACGTCGAGCCCCTCGGGCCAGGCTTGCGGGTGCACGATTGTGCCGGGGAAGTCGTCCATCCCGGCGAAGTCAGGCAGGTACCCGTGGTCGTAGCGGTAGTACCCGCTGCACGAGAAGAGGAAGCCTGCTGTGAACCGGATGGTTTCGCCGGTATCCGTCCGTTCCGCCGTGACGTGCCAGAGCGATTCGGGTGTCGACCATTCCGCCGCGGTGATCCGGTGGTTGAAGCGGATGTGGGCGTCGACGCCTGACTCCTTCGCCGTGTCCTTGATGTACTGCAATATGGAATCACCGTCGGCAATCGACTTCTCCCCGTCCCAGGGTCGGAAGGAGTAGCCCAACGTGTGCATATCCGAGTCGGAACGAATTCCGGGATACCGGAAGAGGTCCCAGGTTCCGCCGATGCTGTCGCGGGCCTCGAAGATGGCGTAGTCGGCCCAAGGGCACTCGGTCTGGAGGTAGTGGCCGGCGCCAATGCCGGACAGGCCGGCGCCCACGATCAGGACATCGAGGTGGGTCGTACCGGGTGCTGTGGTGGACGCCATCAGGCTGCCGCTCCGATCAACTTGTCGTTCAGAGTGCCCTGCTCCCCGAAGAGCTTCTCCCTCCAGGTTTCCACCAATTCGGTGGTGTCGCTGTCGTCAGGGTGGAAGTCCGGTCGGTTGTAGTCCTTCAGCTGCTTCCAGATAGCCGGGTCCACGATCGGGGAGGTCTTGAGGCGACGCCAGCTCTGACGCAGTTTGCCCCTGCGGTAGGTGGCCCGGTCGCCCAACAAGGACAGGAGGACCGCGAATCCCATCCCGGTGATGAATCCGAAACGGAAGAAGTTCATCGTCCACACGCGGAGACGCTCGCCGCCTCCGACCGCCCTGTACACGTCGAAGGCGACCGCCTTGTGCTCAGACTCCTCGAGCGTGTGCCAGACGAAGAGGTCACGGACGGCATCGGCACCCATGAGAGCGCGGATCTCCTCGTTGGTGAGCACCAGCTCGGCCAGGGTCGCGGTGAAGTGCTCGAGCGCGGCCGTCGCGGCGAGGTTGGAGATGGGGGGCAGGATCCGCTCGCGGAAGCGCAGCCCCGCCCGGGTGAACTTCTCGTACTGCTTCGTCGGATACCCGAGTTCGGCCAGCCGGTCGTTGAAGACCCGGTGTTCGCGCCCGTGCACCGCTTCCTGTCCGATGAAGCCCGCCACCTGACGCTTCAGCGCTGGGTCGGTGATCTGGTCTCGGTAGTGACGGACCGATCGGACGAAGTAGTCCTCTCCGTCCGGGAACACCGAGGACAGCGCCGCGATGACGTGTCCGGAGATCAGGTCGCCGTCGCCCGCGAAGTGACGGGCCAGGTCACGCATGGATTCCTCGAAGGACATCCTCCGCGTCGGGACCTTCCGCTCAGGGTTGCTGGTCTGGTTGACCGTTGCTGCGTGGACCATTTCTCTCCGCCTCCCGCTGGGCTGATGCCGTGATGGTAGACTAAATGAGAGATTACCTCAAATCCTCTATTTTGGAGCCGCCGGTGCGTTCGGAAGCCGACCAGACGTCCGAGACCAAGGGGGCCCAGACGCGGCGGGCCATCCTGCAGGCGGCGATCGCCCGGTTCGGGCGGGATGGATTTCGCTCCACCTCGGTGGTCGACATCGCGCGGGACGCCTCCGTCGGCGGCACGGTCGCCTATGCGTACTTCCCCAATAAGGAGGCCCTGTTCCTGGCGGCGGTGGACGACGACGCCGCCGGCGTGATCCAGGAGGGCCTGGCCACCGTGCTCGACGTGCCCGACGTGCGGCGCTGGCACGACACGCTGATTTTCACGCTGGTCGACGCCGTCCAGCGCCACCCGCTGGCCCGTCGCCTCCTGGCCGGCCTGGAGCCCGACGTCACGGTGCGCGTGCTCGAGATCCCCGCGCTGAACGAGCTACGCAAGGCGTGCACCGAGCTCCTGCGGACAGGTCAGGCCGCCGGGACGGTCCGACCCGACATCGACCCGGTCGCCGTCGGAAACGGGATCATCGCCTTGATGCTGTCGGTCCTGATGTCGGTCACCCAGCTCGGGAACGAGGCTGCGGTGGCGTACTCGCATGACGTGGCCGCCGTGTTCGAGGCCTCCCTGACCTCCCCGGTGGGGCGGGGGTAGGCGGCGCTGCTCGCGTCGGCCCTGGTCGAGAGGAAATCGGTCCTGCCCGATCGATGACCCTGACGTTAACGTTAAACTTCTCCAAATGAGCGGCACGACCTTGACCAACGGTTCTGCCCCAGCCGGGGTCGTTCCCGAGGGGCGGTCGGCTTACCGCTGGATCGCGCTGGCGACGGTGACGCTCGGCACGCTGATGGTGTTCATCAACCAGTCCATCGTCCTCATCTCGCTCCCTGCCATCTTCCGCGGCATCCAGCTCAATCCGCTCACTCCCGGCAATACCAGTTACCTGCTCTGGATGCTGATGGGGTTCACCGTGGTCCTCGCCGTGCTGGTGGTCACGCTGGGCCGGGTCGGCGACATCTTCGGCCGGGTCAAGATCTTCAACCTCGGCTTCGTGGTCTTCACCGTGTTCTCGCTTCTCCTCTCCGTGACCTGGCTCACGGGGACCCCCGGGGCCATCTGGTTGATAGGCATGCGCATCGGCCAGGGCGTCGGCGGCGCCATGCTGTTCGCCAACTCCTCGGCGATCATCACGGACGCGTTTCCGGCGGACAAGCGCGGCCTGGGTCTGGGCATCAACAACACGGCGGCGATCGCCGGTTCTTTCATCGGGCTTGTTCTCGGGGGAGTGCTGGCACCGGTCCAGTGGCACCTCGTCTTCCTGATCTCGGTGCCCTTCGGGATCCTCGGCACGCTCGTCGCCTACGTGAAGCTCGAAGAGCGCGGGACACGCACGCCGGCCAAGATCGACTGGCTGGGGAACGTCACCTTCGCGGCAGGTCTGATCCTGGTTCTCGTCGGTATCACCTATGGCCTCTTGCCCTACGGCGGGCAGTCGATGGGCTGGACCAACCCCGAGGTGCTGGCGGAGATCCTCGGGGGTGTCCTGATCCTCGTCGTCTTCGGGTACGTGGAGACGAGGGTGAAGCAGCCGATGTTCCGCCTCTCCCTCTTTCGCATCCGCGCCTTCTCCGCAGGCAACGGGGCGAGCTTCCTGGCCTCACTCAGCCGCGGCGGCCTGATGTTCATGCTGATCATCTGGCTCCAGGGGATCTGGCTCCCGCTGCACGGCTACAGCTTCTCCGAGACACCGTTGTGGGCCGGCATCTACATGATCCCCCTGACGGTCGGGCTTCTGGCGGCGGCGCCCCTGAGTGGCATGCTGGCCGACCGCTACGGTGCCCGGCCGTTCGCCACGGGCGGTTTGGTGCTGGCGGCGCTCACCTTCATTCTGCTGACCATGTTGCCGGTCAACTTCTCCTACCTCGGGTTCGCCGCGCTCATCTTCTTCAACTCCGTGGGCATGGGTATGTTCATCGCGCCGAACCAGACGGGGATCATGAACAGCCTGCCGGCGAATCAGCGTGGTGCCGGCGCAGGCATGGCCGGCACGTTCAATGCTTCGGCCCAAGTGCTCTCCATCGGCCTCTTCTTCACCCTGATGATCCTCGGCCTCGCCTCCACGCTGCCCTCCGCCCTCTTCCACGGCCTCACGGCGCAGGGGGTCAGCCCTGCGGTGGCGACGAGGGTGTCGCACCTGCCCCCGGTGGGCAGCCTCTTCGCCGCCTTCCTGGGCTACAACCCGATGCAGGTCCTGCTGGGCCATGCCGAGCTGTCGCAGCTACCGCACGGGACCGCCGCATACCTGACCAGTCGACAGTTCTTCCCGCGCCTCATCGCCCCCGCCTTCTCAAAGGGGCTGACCGAAGCCTTCTCCTTCGCGGCCGGTGCCTGTCTGCTGGGCGCCGTGGCCTCGCTCCTGCGTGGAGGCAAGTACCACTACGAGGACGCCGAGGTCGAGGACTCGCGGCCAGAGGACTGGGTGCCCGCCCAGGAGGCGGTGGCCGAGACCGAGCCGATGTTGGTCGACTGAGATGGCCGTCTCGACGCAGCGCAAGGAGGTCGGCACGTCCCCTGACGGCACCGAGGTCGGCATCCGCATCAGCGACGCCGCAACCCGCGTGGGCGTCTCGGCTCGGACCCTGCGGTACTACGAGGAGCTGGGTCTGCTGACGCCGTCGCTCTACACCTCGGGTGGCGAGCGCCGCTACACGCTCCGAAGACCTGGCTCACCTGGAGCGCATCCTCGAGTTGCGCGAGGTGCTCGGCATGAACCTCGATGAGATACGTGAGTTCCTCGCCCTCGAGACGAGGCTCGACGAGCTGCGGGCGTCGTACCGGGCCACGAAAGGGGCCACGAGCAAGAAGGCGCAGGTCGAACAGAAGGCGACGCTCCAGGAAGCGCTCGTCCTGAACGAGTCGCTGGCGGAGCAGATCAGCGCCAAGCTGGTACGCATGGACGGCTTCCGGGCCAAGTTGACGAGCGACGCGCAGCGCTGTCGTGAGCTGCTGGAGGAGCTGGAGTAGCAGCCGCCAGTTCGATACCCTCGGCAACCCCATGGCTCTTGATGGCAATGCCGAGGCGAACGACCGGCTCGTCCGCCGCTTCATGACGGCCTGGGAGCGGCGCGACGCCGATTTCATCATCGGATGCCTCAGCGAGGACGCGGTCTACCACAGCATGCCGCTCACCCCGATTGTCGGGAAGGAGGCCGTCGCCGCCTGGGTCCGTGGCTTCGCCGGCAAACCCCCGGGGCGCTTGGAGGTCCGTCACCAGGTGGCGGCGAGCAGCGTGGTGATGAACGAGCGGACCGATGTCATCGTCCTGAACGGCCGAACCGTCACGCTGCCCATCTGCGCTGTCTTCGAGATGAGAGACGGGCAGATTCGGGCCTGGCGTGAGTACTTCGACCTGGCGCCCGCTGCAGCGGCCTACCGGGAATCCCCGGACACGGGTTGAAAGAAGGTTGCGTACGCTGGTCCGGTGGCCTACGACGAGGACCTCGCTCAGCGGATCAGGGTCCTGGTCGCCACCCAGCGGGGGCTCACAGAGAAGAAGATGTTTGGCGGGCTGGCCTTCCTCGTCGGGGGGAACATGGCCATCGCCGCCAGCGGCCAGGGCGGCATCCTCGTCCGTGTCGGCCCGGAACGGTCGAAGGAGTTGGAGGGGACGACGGGGGCCTCGGTGGCCGTGTTGGGCGGCCGTCCGACGCCGGGCTGGCTCCGGGTCGGCGCAGGCGAGGTCGAGTCCAAGCGGCAGCTGGCCAAGTGGGTCGATCTCGGGATCGGTTTCGCTCGATCGTTGCCGGCGAAGGGGAAGGGGTAGCTCGCCCCGTCATGACGCCCGTGACCCGTGACTGACGACACCGCCACCCTGAGTCCGAGTCCCACCCGCGTCGGTTTCGCGCGCTGGATCCGTTCCAAGGACCCCGACCTCCTGGTGGTCAAGCGCTCGGTCCGGGCGGCGGTCGTCATCCCGTCGGTCTTCGCTCTCGCCCACGAGACGTTCTCGAACGCACAGGTCGGCTTGTTCGGAGCGCTCGGGTCGTTTGCGCTCCTGCTCCTGGTGGAGTTCACCGGGCCTCCCCGCACGCGCATCGCCTGCTACGGCGGGCTCTACATCGTCGGCGGCTGCCTGATCGCCATTGGGACGGTCGCCTCGTCCAACAAGGTGGCCGCCGTCATCACGATGGCGGTCGTCGGCTTCGCCATCCTCTTCGCCGGGGTCGCCGCTCCTCCGGCGGCGACGGCGTCGACGGCCGCACTGCTCACGTTCGTCCTGTCGGTCGCGGTGGCCCAGCCGGTATCCGCCATCGGACCCCGGCTCCTCGGTTGGACGATCGCCGGCGCCGTCTGCATCACCGCCTGCATGCTGGTGTGGCCGCCCCCGTGGCACGACAACCTTCGGCGCCGCCTCGCCGCGACCGTCTCCGCCGTTGCCCGCCTGGCGGCTACCCGCGCCCGCGGCATGGAGGATCCCGAGGCGTTCGAGTCCGTGACGGCAGAATTGGCGCGCTTACGCCAGCAGTTCTCCGGGACGCCGTACCCTCCGACGGGAGCCGCGTCCGGTGCGGTAGCGCTCTCCAAGCTCGTCGGCCGGGTCGAATGGGTCGCGGGCAACACGGCGATGATCCACGACGAGCACTGGTCGACCGAGTCCCCGCCGGGGCGCGCGGTCACGGAGAAAGTAGCGGAGACGCTGCATCAGACGGCTGCGCTGATCAGTGACAGCCAGGCGCACCCGGTGCACGACGCGTCGAGCATCGAGGCGGTCCAGGAGTCGACCCGTCAGCTCGATCAGCTGATCACGGCGGAGCTCGACGCCGACGTGTCCGCCCTGACTGCAGCCGAGACCGAACCGGCCAGTCGCGCCGCGCAGGCCGAACCTGTCGAACGGGAGGGCCTCGCGAGCGTCCTCGATCCGGGGTTCCACGCGCGGGGCCTGGGCATCGCCACCGAGATGGTGGCGGATGCGGCACTCGAGGCGGCCGGCGCGGACGCCGTGATCGACCGTCGCCTGGGGATGGACGATGAATCCATCTCGCACGTGTTCGTCCACCGGCTCTTGACCCACCTGTCATTCCGCTCGGTCTGGTTCCGCAACGCCGTGCGGGGTGGGATAGGCCTCGCCCTCGCGGTCGCGGTGATCGAGATCACGAACGTCTCCCATGGATTCTGGGTCGTGCTCGGGACCCTGTCGGTGCTGCGGTCGAACGCGCTCGGGACCGGAGCCACGGCACTGCGCGCCGTCGGCGGCACCGCACTCGGCGTCGTGGTGGGATCAGCTCTTATGGTCGGCGTCGGCGACCACACCGTCTTGCTCTGGGTGTTGCTTCCGTTTGCTGTGCTTGTCTCCGGAATGGCTCCGTCCATGATCTCGTTCGTCGCCGGGCAGGCTGCCTTCACGTTGGTGATAATCATCCTTTTCAACATCATCCAGCCCGTCGGATGGAAGGTCGGCCTGACGAGAATCGAGGACGTGGCCATCGGGTGCGGGGTCAGCATCGTGGTCGGGCTTCTCTTCTGGCCCCGCGGAGCCACTGCGGCCCTCGGGCGCGCGCTCTCCACGGCCTTCACCGCCAGCTCCGGCTACCTCGCCGCCGCCGTGGAGCGGCTGACCGAGACGTCTCGGCACGTCGATATCGACATCAGCTCGCAAGCATCGCACCGCGCCTACCTCCTCCTCGACGATGCCTTTCGCCAATTCTTCGCCGAACGCGGGGCCAAGGTCGTCTCGGTCGAGACCATCTCCGGGCTTTTCACGGGTTCGAACCGGCTCCGGCTCGCCGCCTACACCCTGGCCTCGCTTCCCGTGCAGCCTCCGGCGGCGGGCCGGGGTGAGGTCGAGTCCGTGGCTGTGGCCGAGGCGGTCCTCCGTGACTCGTACGCGTCGAACCACCGCTGGTATGAGGAGTTCGCCGACTTCCTGTCAGATCGGCGCGCCGTCCTTCCCGAACCCCCGGCCCACGGAGAGGTCCTCCACGACGTGCTGCGCAAGGCATTGGAGGACGTCAGGGACCAGAAGCGCGGTGACCGTGTGCAGACATCGCTTCAGATGCTGTGGGCCGATGAGCTCCTCGAGAACCAGAGTCAGCTGCAGAGCGATCTCCAGGCCTCGGCCGATCTCTTCGTCCGGGGGAGGCGCCGCGGCGTCCTGATTTAGGGAGCTCGCCTCAGCTCGGGCGGTAACGACTCCGGCGGCGTTCGCGCATTCTCACTTCATCAGTCCTCGCGGCTTCCCACGGAGATTGGGTACAGTCGGCGGTTCGGCGGGCGTGGTCATGGACGCAGAGAGGGTGCCGATGGGGCTGAGGACCATCTATGCGAGAAGGATCGTCCTCGCGGGTGTCGCTGTCGTGGTGTGCGGTCTGTTTCTTGCGGAGCTCGGAACAGCGGGAGCCGGCGCGGCGCCCACAACGACGACGACCCCCCCTGCTCCATCGTCGGTCGGGGTCTCGACCACCACGACGACTGCGCCCCAGCACGTCGTCAACCAACCCAACTTGAATGCCCTGACGCCGCATGTCGTGCCGTTGCACGGCTCGGGCGTGCAGTACCAATTCAGCAGCGCAGCCTCCGCCCCGGGAAAAGGCCCCAACGTCCCGAGCTACCTGAGTTCACCGGGCGGCCCGTACCTCTACGACGCCAACGGGCGCGTCGTCCTCCTGCATGGCGTCAACGTCGTGTACAAGCACGCGCCGTACATCGCCTACCCCGATCCCGGCGAGCCCTGGAATTTCAGTGCGACGGACGCCGCCAAGATGCAGGAGCTCGGTTTCAACGTCGTGCGCCTCGGCATCGAATGGCAGGCGCTCGAGCCAGGATCCGGCGGGCCGAACCAACCCCAGGTCTGCGCCCCCGGGGCACCCGGCAATGCCCATGAATGGAATAAGTCCGTCGCGGAGGCCTACCTGAACCATGTGGCGGCCACGGTCAACCTGCTGGCCCGCTACGGGATCTACACCCTTCTCGACATGCACCAGGACGTCTACAACAAGAATTTCCGCGGCGAGGGGGCCCCGGACTGGGCCGTGTGCACCAACAACGTCCCGATCGTGCCCAAGGGCGGTCGGTGGTCGAACAATTACTCGAACCCGACGCTCGAGACGGCGGTCGGGCACTTCTGGGCCAATGACGTGGTGGGGAATCTGCAGGGCAACTTCGACCTGGTGTGGAAGACGGTGGCGCAGAAATTCAAGAACGACCCCTGGGTGGTCGGCTACGACCCGTACAACGAGCCCTTCTCGACCGCGACGCAGACCGCGTCGGAGTCCACCTTCACGGGACAGCTGGAGTGTTTCTACAGCGGCAAGGAGCACGCGGGGTTCCTGGCCAACGGGGCGGGCACCACGCTGAGCTGCCCGCCCGGGGACCCCGACAATGGCGTCGTTCCCACGATCCAGGCCGTCGACAGTCATCACCTGACCTTCGTCGAACCGGACATCTACTGGGTGACCGGGGGGAACATCCCCTCGCAGCTGGGCCCGCTGCCCTTCAAGCGCATCGTCTTCAACTTCCACACCTATTGCGGTGACCGCAGCCCCGTGACCGGCAACCCGACCGATCTCCTCAAGTGCCTCCAGGCGGAGGAGACCATGGCCTCTGAACAGGACATCACGAGGCTCTCCATGAGCTCGGCCAACCAGCCGAGCGGGCCCGCCATCTTCATGAGCGAATTCGGTGCCACGACGAACATCCCGCTGGCCGGCTTCGACGTCGAGTACGCCGGCCTGGACCAATTGGGTTGGATCTACTGGGCGTGGAAGTACTACGACGATCCGACCGGTTCGTCGGCCGAGGGACTGGTGCAGCCCGACGGCTCGTATTCGCCGATCGTGGGGGTGCTCTCGCGCACGTATCCGCAGGCCGTGGCGGGCGACCCCAACTCGGTCATCTTCAACCCGTTCACCGGGGCGTTCAACATGGTGTACGCGCCCACACAGGCCGCGAGCGGGGTGACGACGGTCGACATCGCGGCGTCGCAGCACTATCCCAACGGGTGGTGCTCGGCAGTCAAAGGGGGGCAGATCACGTCGAAGCCGGGTGCGTCGCACCTCACCGTGCAGACCGTCGGGCATCCCTCGCAGGTGTACATCACGGTGACGGCTGGGGCGTGTCCGTCTTCGTGATCCGGCAGCAACCCTCGTCGGCCGGCGCGCGTCCCTACGTCTGAGCCGAGATCTCCCGCTGGACCCGCTTCTTCTGGGCGGCCATCAGCGCAGTGGCGTGCGGCGGGATGGAGGAGACCTGGGCGCTGGCCGGGGGCAGCGACCCGGACGGGAGTTCGGTGCAGATCGGGTGGAACATGGCTAAGTCAGCGCCGGTCAGGGAGCCGGCCGGCAATGCGGCAGGGCTCGAGAACGGGTTCTTCGGCGCGCTGAGTTCGGGAGCCTCGGCGAACGGCGGCCGTGCCGCCTTCAAATCGAAGAGGTCCACCATGTTGTGCGCGTTGGCGTCGCGGTAGGTGAGGGCCGGCAGGTTCCACTTCGTCTCGACGAACTTCAGGATCGAGGTGTGGTCGAACGTCTGGTGGGACACGTAGTCCTTCTTGGACCAGGCCGACACCACGCAACAGGGCACACGGAACCCGGTGGAGTCGTAGGAGCCGGGAACGTCGCCCGGCTTCAGCATTGGCTCCACGTTGTCCGGCTTCACGGCCGGTTGCGGGGGGACATGGTCGTACCAGCCGCCGTGTTCGTCGTAGACCCAGAAGAGCGCCGTCTTGTCCCACGCCGGGCCCTGCATGACCGCGTTGATGATCAGGGCGGCGTAACCCTCACCGACCGTGATGTCACCGTCCTCTTCGGAGTAGTGGGCGTAGGGGTCCACCAGGCTGAAGGCCGGGAGGCTGTCCGCAGCCGCATCGGTGAAGAACTGGCTGACATGGACGGATTTGCCCGGGTTGTTCAAGAAGACCGGCTCGAAGAGCGCACAGGTGGGAACGTCGGTGTAGTAGTCCCTCCAGCTGATGCCGTGTTCGTTGAGGCGGTCGAAGATCGTGCCGTTGGGTGCGTCGACCTTGGAGATGCCGGTGACGTCGGTGCTGATGTTGCCGAGCGCCGTCCCTGCGATGAGGAAGCGGCGGTTCGGATAGGTCGGCGCCAGCACGGAACAGAAGTAGCGGTCCCCGATGGGGAACTGGCGAGCCATCGAGTGGTAGAAGGGCAGGTCATCGGCTTCCCAGTAGCCCATGGCCGCTCCGCTGCATCCCTTGACGAAACCCATATTGGTCCCGTTGTCGACGCAGATGTGCGACGCGTTCCAGGACTGTGTGATGCCCGAATCGCTCTCGCCGCAGGTGTTCGGGTTGTGAAAGGAGCGGACGTAGCCCCCGGAGGGGTCCGGGTTGTAGTTGAGGGGTTTCCCGGTCGCGTCGAGCGTGAGGCCGTCGCCGCGGCCCAGGGTCCCCAGATGGTCGTCGAACGAGTGGTTCTCCATCATGAGGACGACGATGTGCTCGATCTTGGGCATGGTGTCGGTGCCGACAGGGAGATGCGGAAAGGGGCGAGAGCCGGGCTGCAGCAGCGAACCGTTCGGTCCGAGGCCCTTAGCTCGCGTCGTGGCAGCGTAGGCCTTGCTGCCGACGGCTGCCCCGAGACCAGCTGCGGCCAGTCCGGAAGCGACGGTGCCGGCGAGGAGCGACCTGCGGGAGAGTCGTTGGCCCCACGGGAGCTGCGGAAACCGGCCCTCGATCACCGGCGGCAGGCTAACAGCGCGCCCTTGTTCTTGTCCGTCGGGAGATCGCAGACGGGCTACGCCCGTGGGCGCTCGAAGCTGTGCACGTCGAAGTAGACCGGCAACAGGTACTTCACGTAGAAGGTGTGCACGATTCGTCCCGGATAGACCAGGTCTTCATACCGCTTGATCTTCACGCGATCGTCCTTCTCGGCGTAGCGTTCACACGCAGCCAGCAGCTCGTCGACCTCTTCACGCGAGTCCTGTAACAAGCCGAGGTGGTCGTGGCCCGGCGAGTGCATCGGTTTGTCACTCTCCGCGAGAAGTATGAACTGGTCCGGCTCGGCCGTGAGCAGATGACACGACTTGCCCGCCACCTCGGTGTCGAGTGCGCTCCAGCCAAAGAGAGGGCCATAGAAGGCGTCGATGTCGTCACGAAACGTCTCGGTGAGGGTCCCGATCGGAAACGTCATCTCCATGTGGTTGAATCGCATCGCTTCGTCCCTCCTTGGTGCAACCAGTCCATGTCAGTGTGGCCAACCAGCACCCCCAACCGGATTCGAACCGGTGCTGCCGCCGTGAAAGGGCGGTGTCCTAGGCCGCTAGACGATGGGGGCGGGCCGTGCCGCTTGCACGGAATTCGTCAGCCTAATGGGCGCCGATCGGGACCCCCGGCGCCGAGGTGTCGTGGACAAGGGGGGCGGGCAGCACCTCTGGCGCGTGGTAGGTGCAGGTGAGGAACGTCTGCACGGAGCCGATCACCAGTGCGGTGGCGCCGAGGACGTGGACTTCCACCAGGAGCGCGGGCAGGTGGGTGAAGTACTGCGTGTACCCGACCGCCGCCTGGGCCACCATCACCGCCATCAGGATGCGGGCGGCGCGGCGCACCCGCTCCGGTACGTCGCCCATGTGGATGGCCACGACGAGGCCGATGGTGATGCCGACCAGGAGCAGGGCCAGGCTCGAGTGAAGCTCGGCCATGTCGCGCAGCGCAATGGGGATCCGCTTGGCCACCTGCTGACCCGAGGCGTCGCCGGCGTGCGGGCCGGCCCCGGTCGTGGCGGTGCCGGCGGCGATCACCACCGCCAAGAGCGCCAGGGCGCCGTAGAAGAGGCGGATCACCGGCCGCGGCACCAACAGGTGCGCCGACCCGGGCGTGTAGTCGCGGGTGGAGCGGTGGACCAGCACGACGGCGTCGACCAGCAGGAGCATGGTGGCGAAGAAGTGCACCATGACGAGGTAGGGGTTGAGTTTGGTGTAGACGACGATCCCCCCGAGGACGGCCTGCGCCAGCACGCCGGCCACCAGCCCCCCGCTCAGCCAGACCAGATCGCGGCGGCGCTGGGTGCGGAAGACCGAGCCCAGGAAGGCCACGATCACCGCCACGGTGAGGACGACCGTGACCAGGCGGTTGCCGAACTCGACCAGGCCGTGGAACTGCAGCGCCGGGGTCAGGTGCCCTACCGAGCACTCGGGCCAGTCGGAGCAGCCGAGACCGGAGCCGGTCAGGCGGACCGCCGCCCCGGTCACGACGATGAGGGCCGTCAGGACCAGGGCCAGGACGTCGAGCCGGTGGCTCAGCGAGGGCGAGACGGTGGGGGTGCGGCGCCGCGACACTCTGGCCAAGCGTACCGGCGCCCGTCGCCTGGTCCCGGGCGAGCCTCCGCCGTAGGCTGCCAGGACATGTCCATCGAGGCGCCCGCCCTCGCGGGCCGGCAAGCGAAGCGGTCGTGGTCGACCGTCGGGGCCTACGTGGCCCTGACCAAGCCACGGATCATCGAGCTCCTGCTGGTCACGACGCTCCCCACCATGGTGGTGGCGCAGCGCGGCCTGCCCCCGCTCTGGCTCATGGCCGCCACGTTGGCCGGTGGGGCGCTGGCGGCCGGCGGGGCCAACGCGATCAACATGGTGGTGGACCGCGACATCGACCGCCTGATGAAGCGGACCAAGAACCGCCCGCTGGTGACCGGCGCCATGACGCCCACCGCGGCGCTTGTCTTCGCGCTGGCACTCGAGGTAGCGGCGTTCGTGGAGCTGTGGCTCGTCGTCAACCTGCTGTCGGCCGTGCTGGCCATCTCGGCCACCCTCTTCTATGTCTTCGTGTACACCCTGTGGCTCAAGCGCCGCTCGACGCAGAACATCGTGATCGGCGGCGCGGCGGGCGCGGTGCCGGTGCTGGTCGGCTGGGCGGCGGTCACCGACAGCCTGGCCTGGGCGCCGGTGGTGCTCTTCGCCATCATCTTCATCTGGACCCCGCCGCACTTCTGGTCACTGGCAGTGCGCTACAAGGAGGACTACCGGGCGGCCGACGTGCCGATGTTGCCGGTGGTGGCCTCCATGAAGCGCACCACCACAGAGATCGTCTATTACACGGTGGCCTTGGTGGCAGTGTCTTTCGTCTTCGGGCCGGTGGCCCATCTCGGCTGGATCTACATGATCACCGCCGCCGTGCTGGGCGCCGGGTTCCTCTACCTCGTGACCCGCCTGTGGGGGCTGGCCCAGAACGGGCAGGTGACCGGGCGCGACGCCATGAAGGTCTTCGGGTTCTCCATCACCTACCTCACCGTGCTGTTCGTGGCCATGGCGGGCGACGTACTCATCTCCAACCACCTTCACTAATCTCCCCGATCGATGACCGAAGCACCTCCTCCTGCTCCGGGGCCTTTGCCTGCGCCTGGGGCGGATGCGGCGCCCGGGGCGGACGGCGCCCCGGTGGTCCGCCGACCCCGGAAGCGGTTCATCGGCCTCGGCCTCGGCATCGGTCTCCTGATCATCGTGGTCATCGGGCTGACGACCAGCTTCGGCACGAGTCCGAGCTCGACGGACACACCCCACGACGGGGGACCGGTGCCGAGCTTCACGCGCCAGAACATCGGTCCATCCGGTCCGGCGCAGGTCTCGGTGTCATCCGACGGTGGTGCGAACGGCAAGCCGGCGGTTCTCCTGTTCTTCGGGAATTGGTGCCCGAGTTGCCACCAGGAGCTCCCGCCGTTGGCCGCCGCAGTGGCGCGACAGGACCGCGCGGGCGGTGCGCTGGCGGGGATCCGGGTCATCGGCGTGGACAGCGAGGACTCCACGTCGAGTGCCCGCTCGTTCATCCATAGCGCGGGGGTGACGTTTCCTGTCGCCTACGACCCCGACGTCAGTGTGACCAGCGGGCTCTTCGCGTTCCACGGCGACCCCTATGCGGTGTTCGTCAACGGCGACGGCACGATCGCCAAGATCGTGCCGGGCGCCGTGCTCACGCCCTCGTCGCTGACGGCCGACGAGCGGGCGCTCCTGTCCAACGCGGCGTAGGCGGCCATCGCGGCGTCGAAGGTGAAGGGGTCGGTCATTCCCATTTGAAGGTGAGCGCGGCGGCCAGCGGTGCCGCCACGGCCCAGACCGCCAGAACGGCCCAGGACTCCGCCGGCACTGCGGCGCCTGCGCCGAGGGTGGCGTGCAGCGCGGCGGACAGCGCCTCGGCCGGCAGCAGCTTCGCGAAGTCGGCCAGCCCGCTGGGCAGCTTCGAGATCGGGACGATCATGCCGCCGAGCAAGAGCAAGATGAGATAGAGGCCGTTGGCCGCGGCCAGGTTCACCTCGGCCCGCAGCGTGCCGGCCATGAGGAGACCGATGCCGGCGAAGGCGGCCGAGCCCAGCAGCACGGCGCCGACGGCGCCGGCCACCGCCGCCGTGCCGCCGCCACCCGGGTTCCAGCCGAGGGCCAGTCCGACCGGCAGCAGGACGGCGGCCTGCAGCAGCTCGACGGCGACGATCGTGACGATCTTGGCGCCGAGCAGGCGCGGGCGGCCGAGCGGGGTGGCGCCCAGCCGCTTGAGGACGCCGTAGCCGCGCTCGAACCCGGTGGCGATGCCGAGGGACACCATGGCCGTCGACATGACGGCGAGGGCCAGGATGCCGGGCACGAAGAAATTGGCTGGCGTGGTGGTCGGGGTCGAGACCACCGAGACCTTGGAGAAGAAGAGCAGGAACACGACGGGGATGCCAAGGGTCAACAGGAGCGTCTCGCCGCGGCGCAGGGTCATGTAGATCTCGGCGCTGGTCTGCGCCCTCAGCGGCCGCAGGGTCCCGACGGTGGGGCTCGTCACGCTCACCGGGAACGCCTCCCCCGGCCGCGGCCGCGGCGCCCGGTCGCGTCGGCCTGGTCCACCGGCGCCTCGCCGGCCGCCGTGAGGGCGGCCGCCCCCACCGTCTCGAAGTACACGTCCTCGAGGGTCTTGCCCGCCACCAGGTCGGTGAGGGTGGCGCCGCGCGCGGCCAGGTACGTGGCCACCGCCGCGGTGACGGCGGGGGTCGCAACGTCCGAGGCCTCGACCCGGTAGCGCCCGGGTGCGGTCTCGTTGACCACGGTCCCCGTCCCGACCGCCGCGGCCAGCGCCGCGGTGTCGAGCGCCGGCGGCGCCCCAAAGGTGATGACGGGTGGTGCGCCGCCGGCAGGCCCGGCACCGGTGGTCAGGCCGTGCGGCGTGCCCTCCAGCACGACCCGGCCCGAGGACAGGATCACGATGCGGTCCGCCATCCGTTCGGCCTCGCCCAGCTCGTGCGTGGTGAGGACCACGCACACGCCCCTCTCCCTCATGTCGGCCACCACGGCGCGCACGGCGATGCGGCCCTCGGGGTCCACCCCGGCCGTCGGCTCGTCGAGGAAGGCCACCTCCGGCCGCCCGACCAGGGCCAGCGCGAGGGAGAGCCGTTGCTGCTCGCCGCCCGAGAGGTGACGCCAGGGCGTGGCGGCGACGGCGCGCAGGCCGACGAGGTCGAGCAGGTCGCCCGCCGGCACGGCGTCGGGGTAGTAGCCGGCGAAGAGCTCGAGCACTCGGCGCGGCCCCAGCATGGGGTACACGCCGCCGCGCTGGAGCATCACCCCGACGCGACCGCTGAGCGCGGCGTGGTCGGCGATGGGGTCGAGGCCCAGGACGCGCGCCTCTCCGGCGACCGGGCGGCGGTAACCCTCGAGCGTCTCGACCGTCGACGTCTTGCCGGCACCGTTGGGCCCGAGCACGACGACCACCTCGCCTGCCTCTGCGGCCAGGTCGAGGCCGTCGACCGCGGCGGGTGTGCCGGCGGGTCCGTAGCGCACGATGAGGCCGGTGACCTCGACGGCTGGCACGGCGTCGCAGGCTACTTTGAGCAGGAGTGATCGATATCCGGCTGCTCCGTGACGATCCTGACGCGGTCAAGGCCGCGCTGGCCCGGCGGGGCGTCGAGGCGGCCGAAGTCGACGCGGTGATGGAGGCGGACAGGGCGTGGAGCGCGCGGTTACGCGTCGCCGAGGACATGCGGGCCGAGGTCAAGGAGCTCTCGCGCCTGGTCGGGCAGGCCAAGAAGGCGGGCGACGAGACCCGGGCCACCGAGCTCAGCAGCCGGAGCCGCGAGCTGGGCGACGACGAGAAGGTCGCCGCCGCCGAGGCCGAGGCCTTCCTGGAGAAGCGGCAGACCGGGCTGCTCTACCTCCCCAACATCCCGGCGGAGGACGCGCCGGACGGGGTGGGCGAGGACGACAACGTGGAGGTCCGCCGGTGGTGGCCGGGGCAGGAGGCCGGGCGGCCGGAACCCGGACGGGCGGGACACCAGGAGGTCCCGCACTGGGAGATCGGCGAGTCGCTGCAGATCCTCGACATGGAGCGAGGCGCGCGGCTGGCCGGCTCCATGTTCCCCCTCTACCGGGGTCCCGGGGCGCGGCTGCTGCGTGCGCTCACCGCGTTCGCCATCGACCGCCACTCGCCGGCCTACGAGGAGATCCGCCCGCCGACGGTGGTGCTGACCGAGACGATGACCTCGACGGGCCACCTGCCCAAGTTCGCCGACGACGCGTACCACCTCGAGCGCGACGACCTGTGGCTGATCCCGACGGCCGAGGTGCCACTCACCTCCATGCACCGGGGCGAGATCCTGGAGGAGTCCCAACTCCCGCTGCGATTCACCGCGGCGACGGCCTGCTATCGCCGCGAGGCTGGCTCGGCCGGGCGCGACACCCGGGGTCTGCTGCGCGTGCACGAGTTCGACAAGGTGGAGCTGTTCGCCTACACCACGCCCGAGGACGCGCTCGATGCGCAGGCCGACATCTTGGGGCGGGCCGAGTCGATGCTCCAGGAGCTCGAGCTGACCTACCGGGTGCTCGACCTGTGCTGCGGGGACCTCGGCGGGTCAGCGGCGCGCACCTTCGACCTCGAGGCCTACGCGCCGGGCGTCGACCGCTGGCTCGAGGTGAGCTCGGTCAGCTGGTTCCGCGACTATCAGGCCCGGCGGGCCAACGTGCGCTTCCGCCCGGCTGGCGGGGGTCCGCTCCAACTGGTGCACACGGTGAACGGGTCGGCGCTGGCCTGGCCGCGTATGTGGGCCGCCCTGGTGGAGAACGGGCGCCAGTCGGACGGGACGGTGTTGCTGCCCGAGTGTCTGGCGCCGTATCTCGGCGGCGAGCTGCTGATCAAGGCGCCGTGAGGCGGTCGCCCGCCGTCCTCGTGTCGCCCAGCGGGCTCGCGTGGCCCTGCGGGTCGGTGCGGCCCCACGGGCCGGCGATGTTTTTTGGAACTGTAAACAGGTTCGTTGAGAGTCCGGGGAGACATCGCCGGTCGCCGGCGCCGTGGGCAACGCCGTTCGCCGCATGACGGTCGCGAGCGTCGAGGGGCACCCCAGCGAGCACTTCGGCTTCGGCGACAGGCTCGAGATCATCGCGGCGGAGAGCCGCCGCATGGCTGACACCGTGGCGGCACTCGATCTCGAGGCGAGGGTGCCGTCCACCCCGGAGTGGTCGGTGCGCGACCTGGCCCATCACATCGGAGAGGTGCAGTGGTACTGGGGCGAGAACGTGCGGGCGCAGAACCCCAACCAGCGCTCCGGGGCCGAGCTGACGGCCTTTCCCGAGGACAGCGACCTGCTGGCCTGGCTGGGCTGGTGCACCTATTCACTGCTTGGCGCCTTGCGCGAGGTCGGCGCCGACGCGCCGTGCTGGGCGTGGTGGCCTGAGCCCCACACGGCGGGTGCGGTGGGCCGGCACCAGGCGCAGGAGGTGTCGGTGCACCGCTGGGACGCCGAGGGCGTGACGGGGGCGTCGGCGCCGCTCCACCCCGGGCTGGCCGACGACGGGGTGCCCGAGTTCATAGAGATCATGGTCGGCTCCGACCTGGCCTCTCTGCCGGGTGCCGTCACGCTGACGGCCACCGACACCGGGGCCAGCTGGCGCGTTTCCGGGTCCGCTGGCGAGCGCGCCAGCCGGGTCTCCGAGCTGCGGGCCTCGGCGTCGGACCTGGTCCTCATGCTCTACCGGCGCCTGCCCGTCCCCGACGACGACGGTGGAGGGCGACCCGATTCTGGTGGCGGCGCTGCTTTCCCTGGCCGACACCCGGTGACCGAACTGACGTTCCTGGGGACGGGCAACTTCCTCGCCCCCCCGGGCCGCTACTGGAACAGCTTCGTGATCGACGGGTCGGTGCTGGTCGAGCCCGCACCCACGGCCCTGCCGCACCTGGCGCGCTGCGGCCTCACCGTGGAGCAGATCGAGGTCGTGGTCGTCTCGCACTTCCACGCCGACCACTGCTTCGGGTGGCCCTTCCTCCTCCTGGCGGCGGCCGAGGCCGGCGCAGGACGCACGCTGCACGTCGTAGGACCGCCGGGGATCGAGGCCCACCTGGCCAACATGAACGAGGCCGGGGCGGTGCGCAGCGTGACCGCGCTGGCCCAGGCCAACCTCGACCTGCGCTTCGTCGAGGTCGACGGGAGCTGGCAGCAGGCGGGGCCGCTGCGCTTCCGGGCGGTCGAGGTCGAGCACGTGCCGTACCTGCGCTGCTTCGGCTACCTGTTCGACCGCGGCAGGCAGGTCGTCGCCTACTCGGGCGACACCACCCCGTGCCCGGGTCTCAGCGAGCTGGCCCGCGAGGCCGAGGTGCTGGTGGTGGAGTGCAACGGCCGACACACCCCGGCCGGGGTCCCGGTCACGCACATGGACGAGAAGGCGGTCGGCGCCCTCCAGGCCGCCCACCCCGACGTGCACCTGGTCCTGACGCATCTCGGGGAGCAGGTGGACACGGCGTCCATGGCGGGTGTGACCGTCCCGGACGACTTCGAACGCCTGACCGTCTGACCGTCTGAACGTCTGACCCTCCGGGAGGGCGCAGCGGTGGTTGGTCAGGCTGCCGCAGCCCCGCCGACGGCTGGCGCGTTGAGTGGTTGGCCGCCGAGGGAGCCGAAGAAGCCGGCGTCGCCGTAGTTGAAGATCCCGCCGTCCGAAGCGACGAGCCAGTAACCGCCGCCGTCCGGTGTGGCGGCCATGCCGATCACGGGTTTGACGAGGGCCAGCCCTCGCCACCAGCCAGTAGCCGGCGCCGTCAAGCTGCGGCGAACCGGTAGCCCACGCCGCGCACGGTCGTGATGAGCACCGGTGTCGAGGGGTCGGCCTCGATCCGGGAGCGCAACCGCTTGATGTGCACGTCGAGCGTCTTGGTGTCGCCGATGTAGTCGGTCCCCCACACGCGGTCGATGAGCACGTCGCGGGTGAGCACGCGTCCGGAGTTCTCGACGAGCAGGCGCAGCAGCTCGAACTCCTTGCGGCGCAGGTGCACCTCCTCACCGCGCACGAACACGCGGCGCTGGTCGAAGTCCACCTTGATCCCGTTGGACTCCCAGATGCCGTCGCTGCCGAACTCGACGGAGGTCGCCAGTTCGCCGGCCTCGGAACCGCCGGGCGCGCGCCGCAGGACGGCGCGCATGCGCGCCACCAATTCGCGCAGGCGGTAGGGCTTCGTCACGTAGTCGTCGGCGCCCACCTCGAGCGCGACGACGGTGTCGATCTCGGCGCCCTTGGCCGTGACCATGATGATGGGGACCTGCGAGCGCGTCCGGATGGCCCGGCACACGTCGATGCCCGACAGCTTCGGCAGCATGAGGTCCAGCAGCATGATGTCGGGCCCGGTCTCGTCGAAGAGCTGCAGGGCCTCGTTGCCGTCCCGGGCCACGGTCACCCGGAAGCCCTCGTTGCTCAGGCCGATCACCAGCGCCTCGATGAAGGACTCCTCGTCCTCGGCCAGCAGCACCTTCACGGGTCCCTCGCCGGGCGCGGTGCGACTCGCCTTCTTGGCTGGCTTCGCCGCGGCCACCTTGCTCACGCCACGCGCTCCGCCTGCACCGGCAGCACGAGCGTGAAGGTGGAGCCCTCGCCCTCGCGCGACTCGACGTCGACCCACCCCTGATGGTTGTTGGCGACGTGGCGCACGATGGAGAGGCCGAGCCCGGTGCCGCCGGTATCGCGGCTGCGCCCGTGGTCGACGCGGTAGAAGCGCTCGAAGATGCGATCGAGGTCGCGGGCCGGGATGCCGACGCCGTGGTCCTGCACCGACAACCGCACGTTGTCCCGTTCCTCGATGCGCCAATTGGGTGTGGTCGCCGCGGCGCTGTCCGCCGGACCGGTTCCGGCGGTGTCACCGTCGGCCGTGATCACCGGCGGCACGGGCATGGTCGGCGCGGTGGTACCGGTGGCGGCCGAGGCGCCTGGGGCGGATTGGCCCAGCGGTGAGTACTGGTCGAGGATCTCGGGGGTGAAGACCGGTTCAACCGGGCTCTCCGCTGGTGCGGGCGTCTCGCCGTCCGCACCGCCATCGGGGCCGGTGCCGGCGCTGTCCGCGGGCAATTCCCCGGTCACCGGGTCGGTTCCGGGGTCGTCGCCGTCGAAGCCTCCCGCGACGGAGGGGTGGCTCAGGTTGGGGTTGAAGCGTTGCACCGCGCCGGTCACGACCACCTTGGAGTTGTCGTAGGAGTAGGTGATGGCGTTCTCGAGGAGGGCGTGCATGGCCGAGACCAGTTGGCGGCGGTCGCCCATCACGGCGACCGGCGGGGAGGGCTCGTGCAACACGATCTCGATGCCCCGCTGGTCCGCCGTCGCGCGCACGCGCTCGATGGCGTCTGCCATCACCAGGTTGACCAACACCGGCTCGCGCGGCGGCGCCTCCTCTGACTCGATGCGGGAGAGATCGAGCAGGTCGTCGATGATGCGGCTGACTCGGAAGGCCTCGTTGTGGATGCGACCGGCCAGACGCTGCGCCACATCGGGGTCCGGCTCGGAGACCAGCGTCTCGGCCAGGAGCCCGAGCGCGCCCATCGGCGTCTTGAGCTCGTGGCTGACGTTGGCGACGAAGTCGCGCCGGATCTCCTCGAGCCGGCGTCGCTCCGACACGTCCTCGATGAGCGCGATCACACCGAGCGGCCGGCGCCCGTCGTCGATCTGGCGGGCCCGCACCTGCAGGGTGCGCCGGGGCGGGCCGTAGAGGTCGAGGGTGCGCTCGGCCGAGCCCTCGTGCCACGCGTCCTCCAGGACGTCGGTCACCGCCTGGGCGGCGAGGGCGTCGCCGTGGCGGCTGACCATCAAGGCGTTGGCGCGACCGTTGCGGTAGATCACCGTGCCGTTCTCGTCGCACAGCACCACGCCCTGGGTGAGCGTGTCGAGCGAGCGCCGCAGGCGGATGGCGTCCGAGCTCGACTCGGTCACGGCCTGCGCGGCGCCACCGGTCACCTGCTCCAGGTAGGCCAGTGAGGTCTCGACGTTGTACTCGTCCTCGGGCGGGTCGAGCCCGAGCCGGGTGCCGAGCGAGGCGAGGCGCTGCGAGATCGCCCGCCGGCCCGAGCGTCGGCCGAGCAGGGCGGCCACGAAGCCGACGGCCACGCACACGACCACGGCGATCGCAATGAAGAGGACCTCCTCGGTCATGCTCAGATTGACTTCCCCCGGCCCACTCAACGGCACGCCCCCAATATGACAGGGCTGGAGCGTGCGGAGCGAACGGCTCGGCCGCGCCCGACGCAGGTCTCGCCCGCCTTTTGATGGCCGCTGCCAGGACCAGCGGCCCTGAGCTGCCCCTTCTGCAACCCCCGACGCGGCCGCTGCACACCGGGTGCCCTCCCGGCGCGCCGGAACGACGGCCAAAAGCGTCCCGGGCAGAACCGTTCTCCGCACGAACGGCGTCCCGGAGGGTCCGGCGCCGACCGTCTCAATGGAGGGCACCCATGGTCGTCTGGCATCTGGCCGATGTCTCGCTCAACCCGAGCGTGAACGCGCTCCCGGGCGGGGGGACCCTGCAGGAGCTCACCAACGGGCTCGGCGCCTGGGCCCTCATCGCGGCGCTGGCCGGGTTGCTCATCGGCGCCGCCGCCTGGGCCCTGGGCGTCCACGCCCAGAATTTCCAGCAGTCGATGGTCGGGCGGCGGGCCGTGCTCGTCTCGGGATTGGCGGCCCTCCTGATCGGCGCCGCGCCGCCGATCATCAACTTCTTCTTCCACACCGGGACGAACCTGCACTGATCGATGCTCGCCGCCGGTTGCACCGGTCTCGACGCGCTCAACCCGATCTGCCAGGCCGGCAGCATCGGCGGTTCCATCGCGTCCTCGGGCTTCGAGACGGTCCTGAGCGGGATCAGCCAGTGGGTGGCCAGCGGGGCCGAGTGGCTGCTGGGCCAGATCGGCGACGTGCTCAGCTCCACCACGACGGTAGACGTGGGGGCCAGCTGGTTCCGCACCCACTACGGCCAGATGACGGCGCTGGCCGGCGTGGTCATTCTCCCGATGTTGTTGGCCTCGACCCTGCAGGCCGTGGTGCGCCAGAACCCGGGGCAGCTCGTCCGCACCTTCCTGGTCCAGCTCCCGCTGGCCTTGTTGCTGGCGGTGGTGGCGATCCAGATCGTCATCCTGAGCCTGTCCGCCACCGACGCCATGAGCGACGCCGTGGCGGGGGGCACCAACGCCGACGTGAACTCCCTCCTCACCGGCGTCACCTCCGGGCTGGTGGCGGCCGCGGCGGACCCCACCATCGCCAGCTTCGTGCTCCTGCTCATTGCGTTGCTCATCGCCGTGGCGTCGTTCGTGCTCTGGCTGGAGCTGCTCATCCGGGCGGCTGCGGTCTACGTCGCCGTGCTGTTCCTCCCGCTCGCCCTCGCCACCCTGGTGTGGCCGACGGTGTCCCACTGGTGTCGCCGGTTGGTCGAGACGCTGGCCGCCCTGATCCTGTCCAAGTTCGTGATCGTGGCCACGCTGAGCCTGGCAGCGGGTGCCGTGTCCTCGGGCACGGCCGGGTCCGGTACCCACGGGTCGGGCTTCTCGTCCGTGCTGGCGGGCGGCGCGCTCCTTGTCATGGCCACCTTCGTCCCCTTCGCCATCCTGCGCATGATCCCGGCCGTCGAGGCGGGTGCGGTCGGGCATCTCGAGGGGCTGCGGGCGCGCGGGACGTCTGCGGTGACCCGACCGGCGCGGACGGCGGCGAACCATGCGCTGCACGAGGGGCTGGGCGCCCTCGGCGATCGACGCTTGCTGGCCGAGACGGCGGGGGCGGTCGGTGGTGGGGCGGCTGCCGTGGGGGCGATGGGGGCGGGTGCGGGTGCGGGTCACGGTGCCGAGGGGACCGAGGGGGGTACGGGCACGGGCGCGGGCGCGCCGATGGCCGAGGGCGATCCGGAATCACAACGGGCATACGACGACCTGGTCGCCCAGGGCATCAGGCCGAGGCCCAAGGGGCCGAAGCCGGTTCTGGCCCGGCCCACCTCGGGGCAGGACTCGGGCTCCGCCGACGAGGGTGCCGATCGGGGCACCGAATCGAGGGCCACCGGGTTCGAGCCGGACCCGGCACAGCGCGTCGGGGCGAGGCGGAGCTACGGGTTGCAGGCACGGATCGGGCCGGCCACGCCCGGAGAGGCCTGGATGTGGGAAGGCGTCCCGCCGGGCCAGGGCCTGATCCGCAGATACGAGCCCGGGGAGAGGCGGTACTACATGGGTGATGACGGAGGGCCCTCACTCAAGGAGCTGCCGCCCGCGTGGCCGCCGGGCGAGGGTCCCGACTCGTGAGCGGCGAACGGGGATCGCGCTACCGGTTCGGACCGCGTGAGCGCGGTGGCGCTCTGGCGGGGTGGCGCGCCGGCCAGATCCTCACCGTGGCCGTGGGGCTCGTCTTCGGTGTGCTCGTGCTGCGTTGGGAGCCCAACGCGGTGGGGGTGGCGTCGGCGGTCGGCATCCTCGTCCTCTACGGCGCGCTGGCGACGGTACCGGTGGCCGGACGTACCGGCGACGAGTGGTTGCCCGTCGTCGTGTGCTGGGGTTCCCGCCGGCCCGTCGTGCGCGGTTCAGCACATCTCGGCGCGCTGCGCGCGATGCGCCTGTTGCGCGCCGGTTGGCAGGACATGGGCGTGGTGCACGATCGCTCGACGCGGACGCTCACGGCGGCCGTCTCGCTGCGCGGCCGGAGCTTCGCCCTGCTCGGCGCGGACGAGCAGGACCGCCGCGTCGGTGCCTGGGCCTCGGTGCTGTCCTCGTTGGCCCGCGAGGGCTCGCCGGTGCACCGGGTGCAATGGGTTGCGGCGTCCTTCCCCGACGATGGCCAAGGGGTGCGGTCGTACCTCGCCACCGAATCCGTGCCGGAAACGGCGTCGGCCTGCACCGCCTCCTATGACGCGCTGCTGACCGACATGGACTCGCACACCTGTGGCCACGACGTCGTCCTCGCCATGCAGGTGCGGCTGACCAGGTCCGTCGAGGTCGGCTGCGCCCTCCTGGCCCGGGAGATGGCCTCACTGGTCCGCTTGCTGTCCGACGCCGACGTGCAGGTCGAGTCCGTCCTCTCGGCCGATGATCTGGCCCGGCAGCTGCTCCGCACCTACGAGCCACATGCCGCGGCGGCGGATGCCCCACCGGCGCTGGACCACTGGCCGATGGCCATGGAGGAGCGCTGGTCGGACGTGCGGGTCGACGGGATGATCCACGCGACCTTCTGGGTGGCGGAATGGCCGCGCATCGAAGTCCGCAGCGACTTCCTGGCGCCACTCCTCCTCGGCGCGGCCCGCTCGACCCTTGCCGTCGTGATGGAGCCCCTCGGTCCCGACACGGCGGTGCGCAAGGTGGAGGCGTCGCGGACGGCCGACCTCGCCGACACCGAGCTGCGCCGGCGCGGAGGCTTCGTCTCGACCGCCCGCCATGCCCGCGAGTCGGAGGTCCTGGCGCGGCGCGAGGCGGAGCTCGCCGAGGGCCACGCTTCCTTCCGCTACTCGGGCTTCGTCACCGTGTCGGCACCGGGCGAAGAGGAACTGGCGGCGGCGTGTGACGTCGTGCAGCACGCCGCGGGGCAGAGCCGTCTGGCCCTGCGGCGCCTCTACGGCGACCAGGCCTCGGCCTACACGTGCACGCTGCCGCTGTGCCGCGGGCTGCGGTGACGCTGTCACGCGCCCACCTACGATGACCCCATGGCCGCACGCCCAGATCCGGGCCCGCTCGCGACGGGCGATGCGGAACGACCCGGTGCCCCCCGCAATGTGGTCGTGCTGCTGCTCGACAGCCTCAACCGCCACATGCTCGGCAGCTACGGCGGCACGGAGTTCGCCACGCCGCATCTCGACGCCTTCGCCCGGGAGCGCGCCCTCCGCTTCACCTCGCACGTCACCGGTTCGCTCCCGTGCATGCCGGCGCGCCACGACATCTTGTGCGGGTCGCTCGACTTCCTCTGGCGACCCTGGGGCTCGATCGAGGTCTGGGAGGAGCCCATCACTCAGCAGCTCCGGCGGGCCGGCGTCACCACGATGCTGGTGTCGGATCACCCGCATCTCTTCGAGGTGGGCGGGGAGAACTACCACACCGACTTCAGCGCGTGGGACTACGTGCGCGGGCACGAGGGCGACCCCTGGCGCACGTACCCCGACCCGAGCGCCATCGGCTCGCCCGCCCTGCCCGCCCGCGGTGGCGGGTGGTTCTTTCGCGACCGGATGGGTTGGGCCGAGGCGGGCGACCGGCCCTACGACCGCTCGCGCACCTTCTTCCGCGCCGAGGAGGACTTCCCGGGACCGAAGACGATGCGGACCGCCGCCGGCTGGCTGCGCGACGGCGCGCCGAGCCACGCCCCGTTCCTGTTGTTCGTCGACGAGTTCGACCCGCACGAGCCGTTCGACACGCCCGAGCCCTGGGCCGGGCGCTACGACCCGGACTGGGATGGCGAGCTGCTCATCTGGCCTCCCTACGACGTCGGGGCAGTGGCCCAGGGGCGCCTGAGCGAGCGGGAGGGCCGGCAGATCCGGGCCAATTACGGCGCCAAGCTCAGCATGATCGACCACTGGGTGGGCGAGATCTTCGCCGCACTCGACGAACGCGGCCTGTGGGAGAGCACGGCGGTCATCGTGTGCACTGACCACGGGCACTATCTCGGCGAGAAGGACATCTGGGGCAAGCCGGGCGTCATGCAGTACGAGCCGCTCGGCCACATCCCGCTGCTGGTGCACTGGCCGGGGTTGCCGGGCGGGACGGCGTGTGCCGCGCTGACGACCAACGTCGACCTCAACGCCACCATCGCCGACGTGTTCGGCGTGCCGCGGCGTGCCGGCTCCCACGGCGCGTCGCTCGCCCCCCTGGTGCGGGGGGAGGCCGCGGCGGTCCGGGAGTGGGCCATCGGCGGGGTCTACGGGAACTGGGTCCAGGTGACGGACGGCCGGCGCAAGTACGCCCGCGGCGCCGACGGGCAGAACTTCCCGCTCTCCATGTGGTCGAACCGCTGGTCCACCATGTCCCTGCACGGGCTGGAGGACGCGGTCCGCCTCCCGCCACCCGATCGGCGGGCCGGGCTCGACTTCATGCCGGGTTCCCAGGTCCCCGTCATCCGTCAGCCCTTCGAGCCCGGCGACCGCCTGCCGTTCTGGGTTGGGCACAACGTTGTCGACGCGCACTTCCTGTTCGACCTCGACAACGACCCCGCCGAGGACGAGAACCTGATCGGCACCGCGGTCGAGTCGGACATGGTGGAGCTATTGCGCCACGCGTTGGCTTCGGTCGATGCGCCGGGCGAGCAGCTCGAACGACTGGGCATCGCATGAGCGACCGCGGCGGCATCGGGTGACGGTGACGGGCGACGGACTGCCCTTCGTCCTGCCCCGGATCCCGGCGTCGGCCGGTGCGCTGATCTTCGACGAGCGGGGCCGGCTCCTCATCGCCAACCCGACCTACAAGGCGCACTGGACGATCCCGGGCGGGATCATGGAGGGGGACGGCGAGACGCCCTGGGAGGCCTGCCGGCGCGAGGTGCGCGAGGAGGTCGGCCTGGTCGTCGGGCACGGCCGGCTGGCGGCGGTCGACTTCCTGCGGCCGAAGCCGTCCAAACCGGGCGGGATGCGCTTCCTCTTCGACTGCGG
Organism: uncultured Acidimicrobiaceae bacterium; assembly: GCA_963745175.1. Lineage (GTDB taxonomy): Bacteria > Actinomycetota > Acidimicrobiia > Acidimicrobiales > RAAP-2 > Bog-473. The sequence goes on along the minus strand of CAVUWK010000008.1, from coordinate 213,123 downwards.
CGTGCTGTCCGATGCGGTGCTGGACACCATCACGTTGCAGCTGGAGGAACTCTCAGAGCACCGGCTGCTCGATCCGGACGGGGCGCTGCCCCTCCTCAGTGGCCCGTTGCGGCGCCGGGTCGGCGCGGCGCTGGCGGCCGAGGGTTGCGTGTACCTGGAGGACGGGCGACCGGTCTGAGGACCCTGCGGCGGGCGATGGGCCCGCGGCGTTACGGGGCGAGACCCAGCTCGAGCGGCGCCTCCCGGTAGAAGAACACGGCGGCGGCGACGACGATGCCGGCGGCGATGCCGAGCGACCACGTCGTGCCGGCGTGGAGCACGAGCAGGGCGCCCACGAGGGCGCCGCCGAACAGGGACACCACCGACGTCAGGCCGAGTCGCGTATGCGGGTTGCCGCCACCGGCGAGGGGTGAGCCCGACGCCAGCCTCGTCAGGGTCGTGGTGAGCACCGTCGTGGACATGTCGGGGACGCCGATGTGACGGACGGCGGCATTCCGGATCCCGATGCCGACGGCGAGGAGGGCGATGACGGTGTAGCGGGGCCACCCGGTGCCGATCGCCGCGACCGTGGCGGAGACGATCGTTGCCGTTGACGTGCAGACCGCCTCGATCGCCATCACCGTGAGGAGCAGGCTCCGTTGCGGACTGATCCGGTGCACGAGGCGACCCCCGACAACCGCGCCGGCAAGGAACGCTCCCAGGGCACAGAGGCTGGCCGCCACGGAGAACCCGGGAGCACCCGCCGCGGCGAACCCCACCAGGGCCACGTTGCCGGTCATGTTGGCCGTGAACACGTGGCCGAGGCCGAGGAAGCTCACGGCGTCGACGAAGCCGCTGACGACGGTGAGGGCGGCCAGCGTCACCACGAGGGCCTGAGGTGGACGATCGGGCTCGCTCATGCGCTCCACCTTCCTCGCGACCGGCGACGGTCAGTTCCGCTCAAGGTAACGGAGCGGCCGGACGGCCCGGGCGACCGTTCATCGGCCATGAGGGAACGCATGCCCCGGTTGCCGGCCCACCAGGTGACGACACGGAACCTCGGCGCGGCGTACCCCTTCATCGCGGAGGCGGGGCTCGGGCGGCGCGGGGTGGTCATCGGAGACGACCTGCTCGGCGGCTCCTTCGTTTTCGATCCCTTCGAGCTCTATGCGGCCGGCGTGGTGTCCAACCCCAACATGGTCGTGTTCGGCCAGATCGGCCGAGGCAAGAGCGCGTTCGTCAAGACCTTCCTGTGGCGCCAGGCCGTGTTCGGGCGCCGGGCCTGGGTGGTCGATCCGAAGGGCGAGTACGGCGACCTGGCCGACGCCTGGGGCGTGCGCCCCGTGGCGCTGCGGCCGGGCGGCTCCATCCGGCTGAACCCGCTCGACCCCGGACCCGACGCGGACGGTGACGGCGACGCCGGGCCCGACGCCACCGGACGCCGCAGGATGGAATTGCTGTCCTCCCTGGCCAGTGCGTGTCTCGGTCGCGGACTGGCCCCGCGCGAGCGGGCCGCGCTGGGCGCTGCGCTGACCGAGGCCACGCGGACGATCGACGTCCCCACCGTGCCGATGGTGGTCGAGGCCCTCCTGACGCCGACCACCGACGCGGCCCGCTCGCTGCGGACAGAGCAGCGTGACCTCCTCGAGGATGGACGCGACGTCGCGCTCGAGTTGCGCCGGCTCGTGCACGGTGACCTCTGCGGGATGTTCGACGGGCCGACGACGCCGGGTCTCGACCTCTCGGCGCCGCTCGTCGTGCTCGATCTCTCGGCGCTCTACTCGTCAGCCGCCCTGGGCGTCCTGATGGCCTGCGCCACCGCCTGGTTGCAGGCGGCATTGGCCCGGACGGCGGCGTCCGGTGGTGCCGCGCCGTCGGGACGCGGTCGCTTCTTCCTCGTGGTCGACGAGGCGTGGGCGATCCTCTCGAATCTCGGGGTGGCGCGCTGGCTGCAGTCGTCGTGGAAGCTCTCCCGCGCCTTCGGCGTGTCCAACGTGGCGGTGCTGCACCGCGTCTCGGACCTGCGCTCCGTCGGCGCGTCCGACTCCGAGCAGGTTGCGCTGGCGCAGGGCCTCCTGTCGGACTCCGAGACCAGGGTCGTGTACGCACAGTCGCCCGGCGAGCTGGAGGCGGCGGCCGAGCTGCTCTCCTTATCGGAGACCGAGACTGATCTGCTGCCTCAGCTCCGGCGGGGCATCGCGCTGTGGAAGGTGGGCCAGCGGTCCTTCCTGGTGCAGCACCGGCTCAGCGCGACCGAACGGTCCATCGTCGACACCGATGCCGCCATGACGGCGGGGTGAACCGGTGACGGGCCTCACGTCGGTCGTGTTGCCCGTCGCCCTCGGCGGCGCCCTGCTCGCCGGCATCTCACAGGGGCAATCGGCGTGGACCCGGCCACGGCGCGGTGGGGAGCGCCGGGGTGCCCGCTGGGCCAGGCGGCGCGACCTGCGCCCGTTGCTGGTTGCGGCCGACGTGGCTCCTCGCGGTCGTCTCCTGCTCGGCGTCCTGCCCGGGGTGGCGCGGCTCTCGGGGCTCGCGGCCGAGACGGCGCAGTCGCTGGTCGTGGTGGGCCCGACCCAGAGCGGGAAGACGACGAGCCTGGCGGTTCCGGCCATCCTCGGCTGGCGGGGTCCCGTGCTGGCCGCCAGCATCAAGAACGATCTCCTCCGTCACACCCTGGGGACGCGGGCGCGCCAGGGTCAGGTGTGGTGCGTCGACCCGACCGGCTGTACCGGTGCGCGGGGCAGTACCTGGTCCCCCCTCACCATGTGCGGCCAGTGGCGTGACGCGTGTCGGGCCGCGGCCGAATTGTGTGAGGCGGCCAAGGGCGAAGGCACGACGGGGGACGGTGAGTTCTGGTACGCCACCGCCGCCAAGCTCCTCGCCCCCCTCTTCGTCGCCGCTGCCGTCGACGGGCGCCCCATGGCCGACGTCGTGCGCTGGGTGGACACCCAGGAGGTCGGGGAGGTGGCGGCCATCCTCGAGCGCGCCGCACCGCCCGAGGTCCTCCAAGCGGCGCAGGCGACCTGGTGCCGTGACGATCGGACGCGGAGCTCCATCTACACGACGGCCGAGACGGTGCTCGCACCTTTCGCCCATGCGCCACCAGGACCAGCAGGGGACGGCTCGTTCGAACCGGGCCAACTGCTCGGCGATTCGCACACGCTGTACCTCTGTGCGCCGGCTCACGACCAACGCTGGTTACGCGGATACTTCACCGCGCTGACCCAGGCGGTGTTGACGCATGCGTTCGCTACTGCGACGAAGTCCGGCCGCCCCCTCGACCCACCACTTCTCGTCGTGCTCGACGAAGCGGCGCACATCGCCCCGTTGGCCGAGCTCGACGGGCTGGCGGCGACCTGCGCGTCACACGGGATCCAGATCGTGACGATCTGGCAGGACCTGGCACAGGTCCGGGGCCGCTATGGCGCTCGGGCGCCGACCGTGTTGAACAACCACCGGGCCAAGTTGTTCCTGCCCGGCATCGCCGACCCCGACACGCTCGAGTACGCCAGCCGGCTCATCGGGGACGAGGAGGCGACGCATCCGTCGGTCACCCGTGATCCGACGGGCCGCCGCTCGACCACGTCGACGACGGCACCGCGACGGCTGCTGCCACCCGAGGAGCTCCGTTGTCTGCAACGCGGGCGAGCCGTCCTCGTCTACGGGACGCTCCCGCCGGCCCGTCTGCAGCTTCGGCCGTGGTGGGCCCGGCGGGGAGCTCGGGGGCTCAGGTGGGGCCGGGCGTCGTGACGGGCGAGGTCCCGCTGGCACCGCGTCGGTCCGGGCGTGGCAGGCACGCGCCCGTCCCTCGGAGAGGATTCGTTCCTGCGCGTTGGTGGCCAGCGCCGCGGCGCGCTCGAACTCCGAGGCGGCCTCGGCGTCGCGTCCGAGACGGTCGAGCAGGTCACCGCGCACGCTGTAGAGCAGGTGGTAGCGCTCGAGGGTCCCCGTCTCGATCAGCTGATCGACGAGGGCCAGGGCGGCTTGCGGTCCGGCGGCCATGGACACGGCCACGGCCCGATTGAGCTCGACGATCGGCGACGGGGCCGTGCCTGCCAGTTCGCCGTACAGCGACACGAGTCGGTCCCAGTCGGTGTCCTCGGCCCGAAACGAGCGGGCGTGGCAGGCGGCGATGGCTGCTTGCAACGTGTATGGGCCGCGGGACTCGGCGAGCCGTTCGGCCAGGGCCAGTGCGGCCTCGCCCCGGTTGATGTGGAGGCGGTCCCAAGCCCGACGATCCTGATCGAGCAGCAGGACGGGCGCGCCCGACGGGCCGGAGCGGGCGCGCAGGCGGGACGACTGGAACTCCATCAGCGCCACGAGGCCGTGGACTTCGGGCTCCTCCGGCGCGAGGGCGGCCAGGACGCGGCCGAGACGGAGGGCTTCGGCACAGAGCTCAGGCCGGAGCCAGTCATCGCCCGAGGTGGCCGAGTACCCCTCGTTGTAGATGAGGTAGATCACCTCGAGCACCGAGCCGAGCCGTGCCGCCCGGTCAGCCCCCGTCGGCACCTCGAAGGGGACGGCCTCCTTGGCGATCGTCTTCTTGGCGCGGACGATGCGCTGGGAGATGGTCGACTCGGGAACGAGGTAGGCGCGGGCGATCTCGGGGACCGTGAGTCCACCCACCAGGCGCAACGTGAGCGCAGTCCGCGCGGGGAGCGACAACACCGGATGGCAGGCGACGAAGGTCAGCCGCAGGCGTTCATCGGCGATGTCCTCGGACGACGTCGCTTGTGCCTCCGCGGCGCTGTCACCGTGTCCGGGCAGGGCCGCCTGCAGCTCCCGGCTCAGTTGGGCGTACTTGGCCTCGAGCGTGCGGTTGCGGCGGAACAGGTCAACGGCCTTGCGCTTGGCGACCGTGGTGAGCCACGCGCCGGGATTGCGCGGGGTGCCGTCACGAGGCCACTGGCGCAACGCGTCGACGAGCGCGTCTTGGGCCAGGTCCTCGGCGAGACCGATGTCGCCGACGAAGGCCGCCAGGGCCGCCACGACCCTGGGGAACTCGATCCGGTAGACCGTCTCGATCGCGGCGGTCGAATCGGTGGCCGACACGCAACCGATTCAACCACCACCACCGAGCTCCGACTGCCGTGCGCTGCTCACATGACGGGACGGATGCGGACCTCGCCCTCGCCGAGGACGGCGACGAAGCGCTTGGACCACTCGATGGCCTCGTCCCGGTCGCGGCACTCCATCAGGGCCCAGCCGCCCACCAGCTCCTTGGCCTCGGCAAAGGGGCCGTCGACGATGGTGAACTCGCCATCCTTCAGCGTGATCTTGGCGCCCTCTGCCGTGGGCGCGATGCCGCCGGTGGCCACGATGACGCCGGCGTTGACCGCCTCCTCCACGAACTTGCCCATCTCCTCGTAGAGCTCGGGACGGGGCGGCTCGGTCGGCGTCTCCGCCTCGTTGGCGAGGGTGTATCCGAAGAATCGCATGTGGGTGCTCCCTTTCTGCTCGATGTGGGGCGTCTCTCGCCTCACTCTGGCAGAGCGTCGAACGGGATTCCGCAGAATCGACACGCCGGGGGAAATTTCTGGCCGGGTACGTGGCCAACCAACGGCCCGGTGTCGGGCGGACCCGGGACGGCCCGGCTCGCCGCCTTGACCGGCTGAGCCGGGCGTTCGTAGTGTCGCCTTCGGGCCTAGAGGAAGGTGCGCAACATGACTGACCAACACAGCGCCGGCGAGGTGCGCATGCTCATCGGAGGCGAGCTGGTCGAGGCGGCTTCGGGAAAGCGCTTCGAGAACATCAATCCCGCGACGGAAGAGGTGTTGGGCGAGGTCGCCGACGCCTCGGCCGCGGACATGCAGCGGGCGATCGCCTCGGCCCGCGAAGCCTTCGACGAGTCCGACTGGTCGACCAATCGCGCGCTGCGCAAGCGCTGCCTCGAGCAGCTCCAGGAGGCGCTCGAGTCAGAGCGGGAGGCGTACCGCGAGGAGCTCATCGCAGAGGTGGGCACGCCACGCATGATGACCTACGCCGCGCAGTTGGACTGGCCACTCGAGGAAGCGCTGCGGTGGCCGGCCAAGATGATCGACGAGTTCGCCTGGGACCGGGGGCTGCCCGACGGGAACATGATGGGCATCCAGAGCCGCCGCGCCGTCTGGAAAGAGCCGATCGGCGTCATCGGTGCCATCGTGCCGTGGAACTACCCGCTCGAGGTCACGCTGAACAAGCTGGGGCCGATCCTGGCGACCGGCAACACGGTGATCCTCAAGCCGGCGCCCGACACGCCTTGGAACGCCACGCGGCTGGGCCGCCTGGTGGCCGAGAAGACCGACATCCCACCGGGGGTCGTCAACGTGGTGACCTCCGCCGACCACCTCGTCGGGGAGGAGCTCACCGTCTCGCCGCTGGTGGACATGATCTCGTTCACCGGGTCCACCATGACGGGCACCCGGATCATGGAGAAGGGTGCGCCCACCCTCAAGAAGACCTTCCTCGAGCTGGGGGGCAAGTCGGCCATGATCGTGCTCGACGACGCCGATTTCGCCAGCGCGGTCCCGGGCGCGTCGATGGTCTGTGTCCATGGCGGCCAGGGCTGCGCCATGCAGACGCGCATGCTCCTGCCCCGTTCCCGTTACGACGAGGGCGTCGAGCTGATCAGCGCCGCCATGGCCGTGGTGCCCTACGGCGACCCGAGCAGCGACGCCGTCGTCATGGGCCCGCTGGTCAGCGCCCGCCAGCGTGACCGGGTGCTCGGCTACATCGCGCGCGGCCAGGAGGAGGGGGCGAAGCTCGTGGTCGGGGGCGGCCGCCCGGCGCACCTCCCCAAGGGCTGGTACGTCGAGCCCACGCTCTTCGTCGACGTGGACAACTCCATGACGATCGCCCAGGAGGAGATCTTCGGGCCCGTGCTGGCGGTCATCCCCTACGAGGACGACGACGACGCGGTCCGGATCGCCAACGAGAGCAGCTACGGGCTGTCGGGCGGCATCGTCTCGGCCTCCGAGGAGCGGGCCACGGCGCTGGCGCGCCGGGTGCGGACCGGGTCCATGAGCGTCAACGGCGGCATGTGGTACGGCGCCGACTCGCCCTACGGCGGCTACAAGGCGAGCGGTATCGGGCGTCAGTGCGGGATCGAGGGGCTCGAGCAGTACCTCGAGACCAAGGCCATCGCCTGGCCGCAATCAGGCTGACCACTCGGCAATGAGCTCGTCCGCCGTGGCCAGGCGGGCGACGAACGCCAAGCTGTGCTTGAGCATGGAGGCATGGTGCTCGGGCGGGGTGCCGACACAGGCATCCGTCGCGACGGTGACGGCAAAGTCCTCGTCGGCCGCGCCCACCGCGGTGAGGGGGATGGCCAGGTTCGTCGAGACCCCGGCCACGACGACTTCCGTCATGCCCATGTTGCGCAGGATGGCCAGCACCTCGGTGCGGTGCACCGGTGAGATGCCCTGGTGCCGCGGCAGCACGAGGTCGTCGGGTCCCACGCCGATCTCGGTGACGACCTCGAGGGCCGGGTCCCCGTCGACCCAGGATGCGGTCGCCGCGGTCGCCCGCATGAGCGGGGAGCGCCGACTGGCCGAGCGGCCGCCCGCAAGGGGGAGGTAGGTCAGGTGGACGACCTGGACCCCCGCTCCCCGGGCGCCGGTCGCGAGCCGACCCATGACGGCGAGGGTCGGGCGGGCCGCCTCGGCGAGAGCGGGCAGGACGGAGAGGTCGCCCACGACCCCGCGCTGGCACTCGACGAAGAGCAAGGCGGTGGTGCGGGGCTCGCTCACCCGTTCAGCTCCGTCGGCTCGTTCCCGCCACTACGCCACGACCCCGGCCACCTTGAGCTCCATCATCTCGTCGGCGCTGCAGTCGATGCCGGCGAGGATCTCCTCGCAGTGCTCGTTGAATTCCGGTGCCCGCTTGGGCGGCGACGGCTCGCCTGCGAACTGCACGGGAGTCGTGACCAGCGTGAACGGCACCCCGTCCGCCGTCGCCGTCTCCCCGAGGTGGCCGTTGGCCTCCACCTGGACGTCTTTCGTGAGCTCCAGGCTGTCCTGTGCGACCGCCCACTGGCCTTCGAAGTCGGCCAGGCGAACCCGCCACTCACTCAGCGGCGCCGACTCGAAGGTCTCCTTGAGGATGGCGCGGGCAGCACCGGCATTGGCGGCCAGCTGCTCGTGTGAGGAGAACCGCTCGTCGGTGATCAGCTCTTCGCGCCCGATGACCCGGCATGCGCTCGGCCAGTAGCGGAAGCCCTGCAGGCACGAGAAGGCGAGAAACCGGCCGTCCCGGGTCGCGTAGGTGCCGACGAGCGGGTTGGGGATCCCCGGGCCGCCGCCGCGACTGGGCCCGGGACGCCAGGGCATGTCGAGCTGGAGCGACAGGGCGATCGCCGGGCTCATGGCCCACATGCCCACGCCGAGCAGCGAGACGTCGAGCGGCACGGCCTCACCCGTCCGTTCCCGGTGGAACAGCGCGCCCATGATCCCTCCGGCGATCGTCATCCCGCCGATGGAGTCCCCGTAGCCCGGTCCGGGCTGGCCGGCGAGGTAGTCGACATCGGTGGGGGTCGTCCCCATGGCGCTGCCGGCCCGGCACCAGTAGCTCAAGAAGTCGTAGCCGCCGCGATCGGCTTCGGGCCCGCGCTCGCCCCCACCCGTCCCGGCCACGTAGATGATGTTGGGGTTGTGGGCCCGGATGTCCTCGAGCTCGATGTGCAGCTTCCTGCGGACGGCGGGCACCTTGTTCGTCAAGAAGACGTCGGACGTTGCCGCGAGCCGGTAGATCAGGTCGAGGCCCTTCTCGGTGCTGACGTCGATGCCGATGCTCTTCTTGCCCCGGTTGGAGTGCTCCAGCAGCACGTGCACGGCACCCATCGACGGCATGACACCGCTGGAGGCCAGTCCCCTCATGGCGTCACCGCGTTCGGGGTGCTCGACCTTGATCACCTCGGCGCCCCAGTCGGCCAGGATGGCCGAGGCCGCCGGCACGAAGGTGTGCTCGGCCACCTCGAGGATGCGGACGCCTTCCATGATGTCTGCCAAGGTGAATTCCTCCCCTATGTGCCTGCCCGGAGGCCGCGATGTGCTGTGACGCAGCTTCGCTGACGCGGTCCCGGTGCGCCAACCAAGGTGTTGGCTCGGCCGGGCCGGCATCGCTTCTCCCGTTCGCCTCGGCCGCCGGCCGTGGCCGCTTGGACGTGGGTCGGGACAGGGTCAATACTACGCAACAGAGTGTACTGATTTGGGAGGCAGCGATGACGAACGGGCAGACGTCGGCGGACGCGGGAGGATGCCCCTACCCGGTCCGCGAATTCAACAGCGCGACGACGGGACCTGTGCTCTCGCACGCGGAGGAGATCGACGCGCTGCGCACGGAGTACCCATTCATGCGGAGCACCTATGCGAACGGGTTCTGGGTGATGGCCGGGGCGGACGTGATCCGTGACGCCCTGCAACAGCCTGACGTCTTCTCGAGCACCGTCGTGACGGTGCTGGACAGCGACCCGCCGTACAAATGGATTCCTGAGATGCTCGATCCGCCCGAGCACACGGTGTGGCGGCAGCTCCTGGCGCCGCACTTCGCACCGAGGGTGATGGAGCGGCTGGAGGACAAGGTCCGGGCCCGCTGCGTGGACGTCATCGCACAGTTCGCAGCCAGAGGGCACTGCGACTTCCTGCGCGACTTCGCCTGGCGGTTTCCGACGACCATCTTCATGGAGTTGATGGGGCTACCGCTCGAGGGCCTGGAGCAGTTCCTGGCGTGGGAGCACCAGATCCTCCACCCCTCGGCCGGTGCCGATCCCGAGCAATCGCAGTCCCAGGCCTTCGACGCCATGATGGCCGTGATGGGGTACTTCTCCGAATTGATCGAAGAGAAGCGGGCCAACCCGTCGGACGACCTGTTGTCCAGCTCGCTGGCCTGGACGATCGACGGCAAGCCCATTCCGATGGAAGACCTCCTCTCGTGGTGCCTGCTGATGTTCATGGCCGGGCTCGACACCGTGTCCATCCAACTCGCCTACGCGTTCTGGCACCTGGCCGGTCACTCCGACGATCGGTCCCGGATGGCGGGGGATCCTTCGGTCATCCCGTCCGCGGTGGAGGAATTCCTCCGCTACTTCGCCTTCGTCGCGCCGGCACGAAAGGTGATGCAGGACACGGACTTCCACGGGTGCCCGCTCAAGACGGGCGACATGGTCTTCGTGCCGTTGAGCGGGGCCACCCGTGACCCCGCCCGCTTCGAGGACGCGGCCACGGTCCGTATCGACCGGGCGCAGAACAACCACATCGCCTTCGGCTCCGGACCGCACCGATGCCTCGGCTCGCACCTGGCCCGGCGAGAGCTGCGCGTCGCGCTCGAGGAGTGGCACCGCGTGATTCCCGACTATCGGCTCACCGAGGGGGTTGAGGTGACCGAGCACGGTGGGGGTCTCTATGGCATCGACCGGCTGGAGCTCAGCTGGGACGTGTGAGCCGGTCTCACTCGCCGTCCTGGAGGTCGCGAACGAACACCGGGACGAAGACCTCGCCCTGTTGCTCGAACTGGACGCGTACCGGCATGCCGATGCTGACGTCCTCGGGCGGACAATCCACCACGTTGGTCGTGAACCGGAGCCCTTCCTGGTCCGCCAGCTCGACGACAGAGATGTTGTACGGGACCGGCACCGCGGGGTTGTAGGGGTGCGCGTTCGTGGTGTGGGTGAAGACGGTTCCCCGTCCGCTGGTGGCTTCGTACGCGGTGGCGCCACCACACTCGGCACACGTGGCCGACAGGGGGAAGACCCAACGCCGGCACGATTGGCAACGGGTGATCCGGAGCACGCCTGTCGCACCGCCCGTCCAGAACGGTCGGTTGAGCTCGTCGAGTTGGGGTGTGATCCGGGGAGCGATGTCGGTCATCCGCCCACTGTAGGGTTCGCCGCGTGAGCGACATCGTGGAGCACGGAGCGATCATCTCGGGAATCGGGATCTCGCGCATCGGGCGCAAGACGGGCATCGCAGGTCTGGAGCTGACCGCGGAATCCTCCGCGGCGGCGGTCGCCGATGCCGGACTCACGCCGTCCGACATCGACGGCATCGCCACCATGGGCGAGACCCCCGTCGCCGACGCGGCGACCCACCTGGGGATCGGGCACACGTGGACCGGCTCAGCAGTCGGTCGATGGGGGCTTCTGAGCCCCGTGGTGAACGCCTTTTACGCCGTCGCGACCGGGAAGGCCCGCCATGTCCTCGTGTACCGGACCGTGAACATGATGGGGGGCTCGGTGATGCCCCAACCCGCCGCGTCCGGAGACCCGCCGGCCCCGCCGCTCCCTCCCTCGAACCGCCGTCCGTCTGCCCCGGTGGAGGAGAGAGGGAGCCCGATGGCCGACGTGCCCCGACTCCTCGCCGCGCACGCGTACTCAGCCGCCAATTGGCTCGCCCTTCACGCCCGGCGTCACATGCACCAGTACGGCACAACGAAGGAACAACTTGGCTGGTTGGCGATCAACAGTCGGAGGAACGCTGCGTTCAACCCCCGGGCGACTTACCGTGACCCGCTCTCCATGGACGACTACCTCGCAGCGCGGATGATCTCGGACCCCTTCGGGTTGTTGGACTGCGACGTCCCCGTCGACGGCTCCGTTGCCTTCGTCGTCTCGACGGCTGATGCCGCAGCCGACTGCGACCACCCCGTGCGGGTGGAGGCGTGCGGCGGGTCGGCCGGACTGGGGGCTGGGACCAGCGTGTCGATTACCCGAAGATGGCGTCGACCGATGCCGCGGCTGAGATGTGGCGCCGCACGGATCTCAAGCCGGGCGACGTGGACATCGCCGAGCTCTACGACGGATTCACGTTCATCACCCTCGCGTGGCTGGAGGCGCTCGGGTTCTGCGGCGACGGTGAGGCGGGGCCGTTCGTGGACGGCGCGGCTCGCATTGCCTTGGACGGGGAGCTCCCGCTCAATACCTACGGGGGTCAGCTCTCGGCAGGCCGTATGCACGGGAACTGGGTGCTGCACGAGGCGTGCCTGCAGCTCCGGGGCGAAGCCGGCGAGCGCCAGGTCGGGAAGCATGACGTCGCCGTCGTCTCCAACGGCGGCGGTCCCATCGCCGGGTGCATGCTGTTGACGCGGTAGGCGCCGTGGGGGCGGCCACTGTTGCATGCGCGACAATCGCCGTCGTGCCCCCCGCCGAAGAATCCGGTTGGATCAGGAGACGCAACCTCCTCCTGGCTGAGTACGAGCAGATCGCCTGGAAGCTCTTCGCCAAGCATGGGTACCGAGAGGTCACCGTGGACGAGATCGCTGAGACCGCCGGCGTCTCGGCCCGGACGCTCTTCCGGTACTTTCCCACCAAAGAGGACTTTCTCCTCGGCTTCACCCGTCGCGGGCTGCAGGCACTCGTCGGCCTGATCGCCGAGCTCGAGCCGAGCCCGGATCCCGTCCGGAGGGTCTGGCGGCTTATCCGTTCGCATTCGCTGCAGGACCCACAAGACGTGCGCTTACTCACGTTGTGGCGACGGGCCGCCGCTGACGCGCCCGAGATCCACGCACGCGTCAGGGTGAGCGCGTGCACGCCCTCACCGAGGCGGTCATGGACTACTGCGCGAAGTCAAAGGGCGGGGCCGGCACCGACGATCCCGAGCCGCGACTGCTCGCCGGCATGATCGTCGGAGTCGAGATGGCGGTCATCGAGTTGTGGGGCCGGTCGGGCCTGGAGCTTCCGGAGATCTTCGAGGCGGCGGAGGCGGTGGCTCCGGACCTGGTCCGCAAGAGGAGAGCCGGCGGCCACCCGTGAACAGGGAGTAAGTGGCCCTTGCGACGCTCCGCTTCTGGCCCTAGATTGTCAGAAAGTGACGATTCTTCCCTCGCGGAAGGATCCAATCCCGGGGGGCTCCGGCATGCTGCAAGAGGATGTCCAGGTGATCTCGGTGGACGACCACGTCATCGAGCACGAGCGGGTATGGCTCGACCGGCTGCCCGCCAAGTACCGCGACGCCGGACCGCGCATGGTGGAGCTCGAGGGGGGGAAGCAGGCGTGGAGCTTCGAAGGCAGGATCATCCCCACCATCGGGCTCAATGCCGTCGCGGGGAAGGATCCCAAAGACTTCGGCGTCGACCCCGTTCGCTTCGATGAGATGTTGCCCGGCTGCTACGACGTGACCGCCCGCCTGGCCGACATGGACCTCGACGGGGTGCACGCCCAGATGTGCTTCCCTTCATTTCCCGGTTTCGCCGGCGGGACCTTCTTCTCGGCGGACGACAAGGACCTCGCCGCCGCATGCGTGGTGGCCTGGAACGACTTCATCCTCGACGAATGGTCCGCCGCCGCGCCGGATCGGTTCATCCCGATGGTGATGGTCCCTTTCTGGGACGTGGCGGCATCCGTGGCCGAAGTGGAGCGCACGGCGGCCAAGGGTGCCAAGTCGATCACCTTCACCGAGGCGCCGCACCGGCTGGGCCTGCCGTCGTACCACGGCAACAGCTGGGACCCGTTCCTGGCCGCCGCCCAGGCAGCCGACATGCCGCTGTGCCTGCACTTCGGGAGTGGAGGCGCGCCGGTGACCGCCCCCGATGCCAACTTCGCCGTCGCCATCGCCCTCTTCGGCATGAACTCGCAGTTCACGGCAGTGGACATGTTGCTCTCGCCGGTGTTCCACAAGTTCCCGCGCCTTCGGGTCGCGCTGTCGGAAGGGGGCATCGGGTGGATGCCGTATGTGCTCGAGCGTCTGGACTACACGTGGGAACGTCACCGCTGGTACACGGGCGTCAATCCCGACGTGCGGCCGTCGGACCTCTTCCGCGACCACATCTTCGGGTGTTTCATTGCCGACAACGCCGGAATTGAGGAACGTGAGCTCATCGGGGTCGACAACATCATGTTCGAAGGTGACTACCCGCACAGCGACAGCAACTTCCCGGTCTCGCGGAAGATGCTGGCCGACGTCCTTTTCGAGGTCCCCGATGACGAGGCGCGTAAGATCGCGGAGGACAATGCCCGGCGCGTCTTCAACTTTCCTCGGAGATAGCCGGACATGACCCGACCGCTCGAAGGCGTCCGCGTGCTCGAAGTCGCTGCGTGGACGTTCGTCCCGGCTGCCGGAGCAGCCCTGGCCGATCTCGGCGCGGACGTGATCAAGGTGGAGCCGCCAAACGGCGACCCCCAGCGCGGCCTGATGAACCTGCTCGGAAGCGCGGAGAGACCGGGACCGAACCCGTTCGTCGAGATCCCCAACCGGGGGAAGCGGGGGATGACCATCGACCTGGCGACGGAGCGCGGCCGCGACCTCCTCCTCGAAGTGGCGGCCACGGCCGACGTCTTCCTCACCAGCTACCTACCGGGGGTGCGAAGGAAGCTCGGGATCGAGCTGGATGATCTCCGCGGAGCCAACCCGCAGATCATCTACGTGTGCGGCCACGGGTGGGGCGCCCGCGGCCCGATGAAGGACACCGGCGGATTCGACCTCGCCGCCGGATGGGCGTCGGCGGGAATGGCGGCCAAAATGACGCGCCCGGGGGAGGAGCCGATGTTCCAGCCGGCTGCGTTCTTCGACCTGCAAGGGGCGAACACGATCGCCGGAGCCATCGGCATGGCCCTGTTCCAGCGTGAGCGGACGGGCGACCCCACGGAGGTCGACGTGTCGCTGCTCAGCGTGGGCATCTGGACGCTGAGTCCCGACATCATGGCGGGGCCCTTTGTCGGGTCGATGCCTGCGCCGGACCGGACCCGTTCCCCGAACCCGCTGACGAACAGCTACCCGACATCGGACGGTCGCTGGCTCTACCTGGTCTGTCTGCAGGCCGACCGGTTCTGGGCCGAGCTCTGCGAGACCATCGGTCGACCCGAGCTGGTTGCAGACGAGCGGTTCTCCGACATGGTCGTGCGAGCCAAGAACGCCGCCGCCTGTGTCACCGAGCTCGAGGCGACCTTCGTGTCGCAGTCGCTCGAGCACTGGCGCACGCAGCTGGCCGACTTCACCGGTGTCTGGGCACCGGCCCTCACGCCACCCGAGGTGCACGGGCACGTGCAGGTCGAAGCCAACGGATACCTGCCCGAAGTCGTCGCACACGACGGCTCCACCTTCCGGCTTCCCGCGCCCCCCATGCAGTTCGGCGGCGTGCCACCCACACCCGGCGGTCCCGCTCCCGAGCTGGGCCAGCACACCGAGGAAATTCTGCTCGAACTGGGGCACGATTGGGACGCCATCTCCGAGTTGCGCCAGTCCGGCACACTCGGGTGAGCGAGGGCTGACGACCATGAAGCCAAGGACGGAGGCAGCGAGATGAGCTGGAATTACGAGCTGTTCATTGACGGCAAGTGGACCTCCGAGGGGGCGGAGGGCTCCATCGACGTCGTCGATCCCGCCACCGAGGAGGTGATCGGATCCGTTCCCGAGGCCACGACGAAGTCGGCCGTGCGTGCCATAGAGGCCGCCCGGCGTGCCTTCGACGAAGGACCGTGGCCGTACATGAAGCCGTCCGAGCGGGCCGCCCGGCTGACGACGATGGCCGAGATCCTCGAGTCACGTGCCGGCGACCTCGGGAGCTGATCATCGCCGAGACCGGCTCGACCGGCTTCCTGACCGACGCCGTGCAGGGAGCGGGGTCAATCGGGATGCTCCGTTCGAACGCCTCCCTTGTCGAGCACTCGTTCCCCTGGGTCGAGAACGGCGCCCCGACGGGCGGGCCGACCGGGATGGGCGGCAGTGCCATCGTCCGCGAACCCATCGGCGTGGTGGCGGCGATCACTCCCTTCAACTTTCCCTTCATGCTGAACGTGGTGAAGGTGGCGCCCGCGCTCGCCGTCGGCTGCACGGTGGTCCTCAAGCCGCACCCCTGGACTCCCCTCGACGCCATGCTCATCGCCGAGGTCGCCGCCGAGGCCGGCATTCCGCCGGGCGTGCTCAACGTCATCACCGGGCACGGTGAAGTCGGGGACGAGCTGACGTCGAATCCGATGGTCGACATGGTTACCTTCACGGGATCCACCGCAACCGGGCGTCGCATCATGGCGTCGGCTTCAGCGACCGTGAAGCGGGTCCAGCTCGAGCTCGGCGGGAAGAGCGCGACGGTGGTGTTGGGCGACGTGGGTGAGGACTACGCCCGGTCGGTCGGCTTCGGGCAGGTGCTCATGCACTGCGGCCAGGGTTGTGTGCTGCACACCCGCCTGCTGCTTCCCGAGCATCTCCTCGACGCGTACAAGGAAGGGCTCGACGCGATGCGTCCGATGATCACGATCGGGGACCCCCGCAACGAGAGCACCGTGCTGGGGCCCCTGATCCGCGAGCAGCAGCGCCAGCGCGTGGAGGGTTACGTGGCCTCCGGGCTCGAGCAGGGCGCCGAGTTGCTCTGCGGCGGGAAGCGGCCCGATGGGATCGAGAAGGGCTACTACTACGAGCCGACCGTCTTCGTGAGCACCAATGACCTGCGCATCGCACAGGAGGAGATCTTCGGTCCCGTCCTCACCGTGGTGCCGTACTCGGGCGAGGACGAGGACGCCGTGCGTCTGGCCAACGACTCCATCTACGGCCTGGGAGGTGGGGTCGTGTCCACGTCGGACTCCCGGGGCTTCAACGTCGCTCGCCAGATCAGGGCCGGCCTCGTGACGGTGCAGAAGGTCGGCTCCGAACCGCTTCCCGACGTCGGTCCGGGTGGCGGGCAGGGCCCGGGGTGGGGATCCGAGTTCAAGGGCATCGGCCAGAGCGGCGCCTTCGGCGGCTACAAGCAGTCGGGACTCGGCCGCGAGTGGGGTCGCCACGGGCTGGAGGACTTCACCGAGATCAAGAACCTGGCCTGGGGCTGACCGGAAAAAGTGGGGGCACTCGAAGGGAAGGTAGCGGTCGTCACCGGCGCCTCGAGCGGGTCGGGTCTCGGGATCGCGCGTCGATTCGTGGAGGAGGGTGCCACCGTCCTGCTCCTGGCCCGTGGTGGCGAGCGTCTCGAGCGGACGGCGACAGACCTGGGCCCCGGAGCCATACCCTTCGTCACCGACGTGGCTGACCCGGACAGCGTCGGCCGGACCTTCGACGAGGTTGGCGACCGCTTCGGTCGGGTCGACATCCTCGTCAACAACGCGGCCGTCTACCGCCCGTGCCGCGTCGAGTTGCTCAGTGATCTCGATATCGAGCAGCAGATGCGCACCAACTTTGCCGGCCCCGTGTACACCTGCCGGGCGGCCATCCCGCTGTTGCGGGCCGCCGGTGGAGGCGACATCGTCAACACGTCGAGCGAGTCGACGCTGCATCCCTTTCCCATGCTGTCGATGTACGTCGCAACGAAGGCGGCTCTCGAGGCGTTTGCACTCGTCCTGGCGCAGGAGGTTCGCGACGACGACATCCGGGTCACGACGGTGATCCAGGGCGGGGCCAACGGTGCCGGAAATGGGTCGACGGACTGGGAATGGGATCCCGAGCACGGTGCGGCGGCACTCGACCTGTGGATGAAGTCGGGCTTGCTGTCCGAGGCGCTCGGCCGCAACGGTGGTCAGGAGGTACAGGCGATCGGGGACGTCCACCTCTTCATCGTGACCCGGCCTCGAACCCAGAAGATGGACACCGTGTATTGCCGCAGCTTTTGACGAACCGACACGTTCCATACTTGATCCACCGGGAGGAAACATGGCTGGACGGTTAGAAGGAAAGGTCGCCTTCATCACCGGGGCGGCGCGAGGACAAGGTCGGGCTCATGCTGTCCGGATGGCGTCGGAGGGCGCTGACATCATTGCGGTCGACATCTGCCGTCAGATCGAGTCGAACAACTACCCCCTGGCCACGCCCGAAGACCTGGCGGAGACCGAGCGACTGGTCAAGGAGCTCGATCGCCGCATCGTCGCCCGCCAGGCGGACGTGCGGGAGCGCTCCGAACTTCGCGACGCGCTCGAGGCGGGCATCACGGACCTTGCACGGCTGGACGTCGTCGTGGCCAATGCCGGCATCTTGCCCATGGCGCTGGGGGATCCCCATGCCTCCGATTTCGTCGATGCCACCGACGTCGACCTTCTCGGCGTGATGAACACCGTCGCCGTTGCCCTTCCTCATCTCGCGCGACGGCGCCTCCATCATCGTCACAGGCTCCACTGCGGGCCTGATGTCCGGAACCACCGACAACCCGGTGATGGGACCCGGCGGCGACGGGTACGGATGGTCGAAGCGGACCCTCGTCGGCTACAGCGAGCAGATGGCCCGGCATCTGGCGTCCCGGTTCATCCGGGTCAACACTATCCATCCCACCAACTGCAACACCCATCTGCTGCACAACGACGGGCTCTACAAGATCTTCCGTCCCGACCTGGAGAACCCGACCAGAGACGACGCGGAGCCCGCCTTCAACTTCTTCCAGGCGATGCCCATCCCGTACGTCGAGCCAGAGGACATCGCCAATCTGGCGCTTTTCCTCGCCAGCGACGAGTCCCGTTACATCACGGGTCAACAGATCCGGGTCGACGCCGGGTCGCTGCTCAAGTTCCCCAACGGCCCTGCCGGCTGACGGTGTTGCAAGGAGGATCGGCATGACGAACGCGATCGATCGCGAGCGGTACTACGACCCGTATGACTTCGACATCGATGCCGACCCGTACCCGGTGTGGAAGCGGCTGCGCGACGAGGCTCCGCTCTATTACAACGACATGCACGACTTCTACGCACTCAGCCGGTTCGACGACGTCAAGGCCTGCAGCACGGACTGGGGCACGTACATCTCAGGGAAGGGATCGGTCCTCGAACTGATCAAGAGCGGGATGGAAATTCCGCCCGGGGTCATCCTGTTCGAGGATCCGCCCGCCCATGACCTGCACCGGAGTCTCCTGAGCCGGGTGTTCACGCCCAGGCGGATGGCCGAGATCGAACCGCGGGCGCGGGAATTCTGTGCCCGGGCCCTCGATCCGTTGGTGGGCGAGAGGAAGTTCGACTTCATCCACGATCTTGCCGCTGACATGCCGATGCGGGTCATCGGCATGCTCCTGGGCATACCCGAGGAGGACCAGGAGGAGATCCGCGACCAGATCGACGGGGGAATGCGGCTCGACGAGGGGGAGGCCCCGGGCGCGCCCGAAGGGCTCGGCGTGATGGATGGCAGCCGGTATGCGGAGTACATCGACTGGCGGGCGGATCATCCCTCCGACGATCTCATGACCGAGTTGCTGAACGCCGAATTCGAGGACGTCACGGGGACCGTCCGGAGGCTCTCCCGGGACGAGATCCTGAACTACATCGGACTCCTTGCAGCCGCCGGCAACGAGACCACGACGCGCCTCATCGGTTGGGCCGGCAAGGTGTTGGCGGAGCACCCGGACCAACGCGCCGAGCTGGCGCGGGATCCGAGCCTGGTGTCCGGAGCCATCGAGGAGCTGCTGCGCTACGAATCGCCCTCACCGGTCCAGGCCCGTTACGTCACGCGTGACGTGGAGCACTACGGGGAGAAGGTGCCGGAAGGCAGCGTCATGCTGTTGATGACGGGGGCCGCCAACCGGGACGACCGCCAGTTCGACGAACCCGACACATTCGACGTCCACCGCACCATGCAGCAACACCTGGCGTTCGGCTACGGGATCCATTTCTGCCTGGGAAGTCACCTGGCCCGGTTGGAGGGTCGGATCGCGCTCGACGAAGTCCTGAAGCGCTTTCCCAATTGGGAGGTCGACTGGGACAAGGCCGTGCGGGCTCACACGTCGACCGTGCGCGGCTGGGAGTCGCTTCCCGTCGTCGTTCCGTAGCAGCACCCGCACCCGGCCGGCGGGGTGCGTGGGTTCACGCGTCGATCCCGAGCTCAGCGAGCACCCGTGCCGTGTCGGCGCCCAGCTCCGGCGCCCTGGCCACGACCGGGCGGGCGCGCGGGTTGGCCACCGCCAGCGCGGGGAGCGGGGAGGGTCGGCCCCGCCAGCGCTGCGCTCACGGCCGACATCGACACGTCCAGGAGCCAGCGACCGCCCGATGCGAGCCCCTGCAGGCAGGCATCGGCTGCAGTCAGACCGGTGACCGGATCAGCCAGAGCATCCGCGCAGAACAGCGGGACGTCGTCCTTCCACACCACCAGGCCACCCGCAGCCGCGGCGTCGTCGCCGAACGCGACCCGGTTTGCTGCATCGGCGGAGCGTCCGTAGCCGGTGATGGAGATCCAGATGCGGGGTCCGCCGGTCCGCAGAAGGTCGCGAGCATCCAGCCCGAGCTGTGCCAGTGCGCGCGGGCGGCTTGCCTCAATGACGATGTCGGCCCGTCGTACCAGGTCGTGCAAGATCCGGATACCCGCGCGGTCCCGCAGGTCCAGCGCGACCGACCGTTTGCGGCCGTTCATCAGGTCAAAGAACTCCTGCGGGCCCCGGCGGGCGCCATCAGGTCGCTGGGTCGACTCGACCTTCACGACGTGCGCGCCGGCACGGGCCAGGAGGTCGCCGCACAATGGCCCTGCCCAGAGCGCCGACAGGTCCACGACGACCATGTCGCTGGCGCCCGGCTGCGGGGGTGCGTCACCGAGGGACGACCGCACCACGCCGACCCGATCCGCCGATTCGCCGACTCGTGCCGCCGGTAGACCGAGGAGCTGCGCCCTCGCCAGGAGGTCTGAGGGATCACGCCGACGGAGGTGCGACGCGACGACGGACCACATGGCCGGTACCGAATCCGGAGCAGCATCGAGCTCGAGCCATGCCGGAACCGCCTCCATGTCTTCGACACGCGGCAGGGACACGGCCATGAAGCCGTCGGCGACGGGGAGAAGGCGGCAACTCCCTCCACAGCTGGTGGCGCCCCGGCGCCAGAGCCCCATCAGCGCCGCGCGCTCGCCGAGGAGCGCCAAGGCGTCCAGCCCGGGAAACGACCGGGTGAGCCGATCGATCCCCTCCACCAGGCCGTCCGGTGGCCCCAACGGCTCGTCGGGAAGTCCCGTCAGTGCCATGGCCCCGCTCTGAGCCCAGCGCTCCACCAGGGGGTCGTCCACGTCGGCAGGGTAACGTCTCGCGATCCTCGAACTCCTCAGCGCCGAATCACTGCTCGCCGAGCTGCGCAGCGACGTCAGCCCCGAGCGCAGTGGCGCCGTGATCGTCATCCTCGAAGAAGGGAGGTCCGCTCCCGAGGAGATGCCCGAGGACGGCCTGGGAAGCCTTCCCTTCGTCGTCGTTGGGCTGCGCCGTGGCGCGGTCGACGGCCGCTGGTTCGAACTGTGCGATGTGGTTGTCGAGGACGGCGACCGGACGCTCGGCCGGATTGAGGAGAACCTCGCCGAGCACCCTGTCGCCGCCACCACGCTGGCCCTGCTCCTCCGCGGGCAGCACCGCCTCTCGGTGGACGAGGGCCTTGTGGCGGAGTCGGCCGCCTATTCCGTCCTCCAGTCCGGGCCCGAGTTCGCAGCTTGGCGCGCCGCGCATCCGGCCCGAGCGGACAGGGACGAGGGCCCCCGGGTGCGGCTTGACCGTGAGGGTGACATCCTGTCGCTCACCCTGACCCGGCCGGAGCGTCTCAACGCGCTCGACGCGTTGATGCGCGACGAGCTCGTCGAAGCGCTCGTCCTGGCGGCGGCTGACGCCGGCGTCGCCCGGGTCGAGCTACGTGGCGAAGGCAGGGCTTTCTGCGCCGGCGGGGACCTCGACGAGTTCGGCTCCAGGCCGGATCCGGCGACGGCGCACCTCGTTCGCCTCGAACGCAGCATCGGGCGCGCGTTGTCCCGGCTCAAGAAGCACACGGTGACCTACGTGCACGGAGCGTGCATGGGGTCGGGCATCGAGCTCGCCGCCTTCACGGACACCATCGTCGCCGCGGAGGACACGCAGATCGCACTGCCGGAGATCGGCCTCGGCCTCGTGCCGGGCGCGGGCGGGACGGTCAGCCTGCCCCGCCGCATCGGCCGCCTCCGCACGGCCCTTCTCGCGTTCTCCGGCTCGCCCATCGACGTCACCACGGCGCAGGAGTGGGGTCTCGTCGACGAGCTTGGCCCTTGAACGAGGGCCGAGCGGAAGTCGGTGGATGGCAGAACAGTGTCCTCTATCGCTTCGGGGGTGCGTTCAGTCCGGCCCGCCGGGCCACCTCCTCGAGGCCCCGATCGTGTGGGTCCTCCGCCAGGTAGGGCGAGACGCCGATGACCTCGACATGTGCGGCCAGGTCCTCGGGCCGGTCGTCGACGAAGACGGCGATGCCGCGGCAAACGGGAAGATGCGTCGTCAGGTAGCAGCCGTCGGCGTCACGATCTTCCTTCGAGAAGTAGCCGCTGAAAAGGTGGTCCACCCGGAACTGTCCGGCCCGGTCCCGGGCGTAGTCGCCTCCGCCGGCGCTCCACAGGAAGACCCGTGTGCAGCCGGCGAGATGCTCCAGGATCTCGCGCGCCCTGGGCCGGAGTGACGTCCCGGTGAGCGAGTCGACCAGGCAGCCGTCGACGTCGAACACCCAGCAGCCCGGGTCGGAAGGCGTCACCCCTCCGGTAGGGAGTCCCTGGTTGGGGGAGGTGGCCGGCATTATTGGTATACTCTATTCCCGATGAAGCACCCTTGGGATCGGCGCCTCGGATTCTGGTGGCTGGCCGAAGAGTATCCAGATCAGCCCGCAGTCGTCGGCTGTCCCTCAGGGGTCACCCTGACCTTTTCGGAGTTGGCCGGGCGTGCCCACCGGCTCGTCCATGGCCTGCGCGGCGCAGGGCCTCCGCGCCGGTGACATCTTCGCCTACGCACTCCCCAATGACGTCGACATGCTGTGCTGGCAGTTGGCCGCGCAGGAAGGCGGGTTCCAATCCATCGGTCTGAATCCGGCCCTCTCGGGAGCTGAGATCCAGCGCATCGTCGATCACTCCGAAGCCGTGGCCGTGGTCCTGCACCGCGACTTCGCCGAACGTGTGAACCAGATGTCGGGCACGGGGTCGATCAGGCTCCGGGTCTCGGTTGGCGGCGACATCGAGGGCTTCGTGTCCGAGGAGTCGCTCGTCAAGGACCAGCCCACCACAGAGCCTCCGGACCGCCAGCTCGGCCTGCCCATCGCCTACTCCTCGGGCACCACCGGGCAGCCCAAGGCCGTCGTCCGTCCGGGGCTGCGCACGATCGACCCGTCAGTCGCCGCGGATGCCGCCAAGAGCTTCGGGCACGCCTTCCAGTTCCAGCCGCTCACGGGGGTGCACCTGGTCTCGGCCGGCATGCACCACGGCGGCTGTCAGGGTTTCTACCTGGGCGCGCTGAATGTCGGCCAGGCGGTCGTCATCCTCGGCAAGTTCGACCCCGAGCGGGCCCTGGCCGCCATCGAGCGGCACCGTGTCACGACGGCCTACATGGTGCCGACGCAGTTCGTCCGTTTCCTCCGCCTGCCCCAAGAGATCAAGGACCGGTACGACGTGTCGAGTCTCGAGGTCGTCGTCCACTCCGCCGCTCCGTGCCCACTCGAGGTGAAGAAGCAGATGATGGACTGGTGGGGCCCGGTGATCTGGGAGACCTACGGCGGCATGGAGGGTGCGGCCACCATCGCCAAGCCGTACCGCTGGATAGAGAAGCCCGGAACGGTCGGTCGTTCGGTGGCAGGCATGAAGGTCAAGATCCTCGACGAGGACGGGAACGAGCTCCCGCGCGGCGAGGTGGGCGGCGTCTACCTCGAGCCGGAGCGCGAGGCGTCGTTCGCCTACAAGGACGACCCGGCGCTCACGGCGTCGGTCACCAGGGGGAAGGCCTTCACCCTCGGCGACATCGGCCTCATGGACGAAGACGGCTATCTCTTCATCCGCGACCGGGCCAAGGACATGATCATCAGTGGCGGTGTCAACATCTACCCGGCCGAGGTGGAGGGGGTCCTCTCGGCACACCCTTCGGTGGGCGACGTCGCCGTCATCGGAATCCCGGATCCGGAGTGGGGTGAGCAGGTGAAGGCCATCGTTGAACTCGTGGACGGAGTGGCGCCGAGCGACGAATTGGCGGAAGAGCTCATCGCCTATTGCCAGCAGCGGATGGGCCGCTACAAGTGCCCGCGGACCGTCGACTTCCGGGACGAGCTCCCGCGCACCGACGGCGGCAAGCTCTACAAGCGCATCCTGCGCCAGGAGTACTGGGCCGCCGCCGAGCGCAACGTGTGAGACGGGCCATGATGGCTCGAGGAGGCGTGCACTAGGCATGGATTTCGGGTTCGGCGAAGACCAGGAGCTTCTGCGCTCGACCACGCGGCGGTTCCTCACCGAGCATCAGTCGTTGGCCGAAGTCCGGCGTTCCCTGGAGGAGCCCGACCTCTTCGACGCCGGGATCTGGCGTCAGGGAGCGGACCTCGGCTGGACGGCGATGCTCATCCCGGCCGGGTACGAGGGCGGCAGCGTCACGGAGCAACCGCTGGTCGACCTCATCGTGTTGGCCGAGGAACTCGGACGGGAGCTGAACCCCGGGCCGTTTCTGCCCTGCAATGTGGTGGCGGATGCGATCACCCGGTTCGGTACAGACGTCCAGGGCAAGGAGCACCTGCCGCGCATCGCACGCGGTGAATCGACGTGCGCCTGGTGCCTGAGTGGCGACGGGTCTCCGGAGCCGTCTGCGGTCGACGTCCGAGCCACCCGCGTCGGCGGCGGTTGGCAGCTCGACGGCGTGGCCCGCTACGTGCATGCCGCAGCCGACGCCACGTTGCTCCTCGTGACGGCGTACGACACGGAGAGCGACGGCGTCGTCTGCCTCCTCGTCCCCCGACCGACGGCGGGCCTCTCCGAGCGCGTGCTCTCCGGCCTCGACCTCACCCGCCGGTTTGCCGAAGTTCGCCTCGATGCCGTTTCCGTGCCCGCCACGGCGGAGCTGGCGGGAGGGTGGTCGGTGGTGGAGCGCTCCCTCTCGGTGGCCACGGTGCTGCAGGCGGCCGAGTCGGTGGGTGCCGCCGACCTCGTGTTCTCTTCAACCGTGGACTACGCGAAGAAGCGTGTGCAGTTCGGCCGGACCATCGGCAGCTTCCAGGCCATCAAGCACCGACTGGCCGATCTCCTGCTCGATTTGGAGGGCATGCGGGCCGCCGCCCACTACGCCGCCCTGGCGCTCGGCGACGACCTTCCCGACGCCGCCGAGGCAGTGGCCACGGCGGGCGCATACGTCGACGACACGGGTGCCCACCTCTGTGGCGAGGCGCTCCAACTCCACGGCGGCATCGGGTTCACGTGGGAACACGACATCCACCTGTTCGTTCGGCGGGCCAAGGTCAACCAGGTGCTCTACGGCGACGGCGCGTGGCACCGCGAGCGGCTCGTCCGCTTGATAGAGGGCGACGCGGCGCCCCTAGGGGAGGCATGAACCCGTGGATGTGATCGTCCCGCCCATCCCCGACAGCTACGACGAGTATCGGGCCACGTTGCGGGCCTTCCTCGCCGACCACAGGCCGACCTTGGCGTGGAAACAGCGGACCGGCCTGCGGGTGCCCGACCGGGCCGAGGACGTCGACCTCCTGCGCGCCTACGTCCGGGCGGTCTACGACGCCGGCTACGTCCTGGCCCGTTTCTCCTCCGAGCCAGGTGATCCGTACGAGCAGCGAATCTTGGAACAGGAGCTGGGCGCGGCCGGAGTGCCGCACGTGCTCGGCAACCCGCTGGTGGCCGGGGCACTCAGGCATTTCGGCACCGACGAGCAACGTGCCGAGCACCTGCCGCCGATGGCTCGGGGGGACCACATCTGGACCCAGCTCTTCAGTGAGCCGGACGCCGGGAGCGATCTCACCTCGCTCCAGACCCGAGCCCGGCGCGACGGCGACGCCTACGTGGTGGTGGGCCAGAAGGTGTGGAGCACGTGGGCCCAATGGTCCGACTACGGCTACCTGCTGGCGCGCACCGAGCCGGTCGACGGCCCGGCCGGCATCTCGGCGTTCATTCTCGACATGCGGAGCCCCGGTGTGGACGTGCGACCACTGCGCGAGATGACTGGTACGACGGACTTCAACGAGGTGTTCTTCGACGAGGTGCGGGTCCCCGCGGCCAACATGATCGGCGGACCCGGCGAGGGCTGGCGCGTCGCCGGCGCCAGTCTGGCCGAGGAGCGCTCGGGTGTCGGTGGCGGCGGTGGTGGCGCCGATCCGGTGCTCCGGCTCGTCGAGGTCGCCCGACGGCACTCTCGGGGTGGCCGACCGGCCATCGACGACGGTGGGGTCCGTCAGCAGATCGGCGCGTTCGCTGCCCGGGCGCGTATCCAGCGCCACCTGGGCCAACGCGTGGCCACCAAGGCAGCCAGAGGCGAGATCACCCCCGCCGACGCCCCGTTGTCGAAGATTTGGTTCAGCGAGCTGAACCTCGAGATGGCCGAGGCGGCGCTGGCGTTCCAGGGTGCCCGGTCCATGGCGGGCGAGGGCGACGAGCTGTCATTCGAGGATGGGCGCTGGCAGGACGCTTTCCTTTACGCTCGGGCGTGGACCATCGCAGGAGGATCGAACGAGATCATGCGTAACCTCATCGCCGAGCGCGGCCTGGGGCTTCCCCGAGAGCCGAGAGGACAGTCGTGACCTCGACGTCCCGCCACACCCACGCGCACCCGCCCCACGCGCAGCGAGCCCGCGGCGCGGCGGCGGCCAACGACCCTTTTCCCGGGGTCGAGAAGGTCCGGCCCGGTTTGTGGAGCATTCCGGTGCCGTTGCCCAACAACTCCCTGCGCTACGTGCTGGTCTACCTGTTCGAGACCGACCGCGGGCCCTACCTCATTGATGCCGGCTGGAACACCGACGACGCCTTCGGCGCGCTCAGCGGCGGCATGGAGGAGGCCGGCTGCAACATCGGTGACGTGCAAGGGGTCATGGTCACGCACATCCACCCGGACCACTACGGGCTGGCGGGCCGGATCCGGGAGGCCTCCGGTGCCTGGATCTCGCTCCATCCCGCCGATGCCGAACTCATTCACGACCGCTACGACGAGCCCGATGACCTGCTCGACCGCGTGGCCGCCGCGTTGCGTCGCATGGGCGCGCCGCCCGAAGAGCTGGAGCCATTGCGGAATGCGGCCATGCCGGTCCGCCCACTGGTCGACGCCGTCGTGCCGGATCTGCTGCTCGAGGACGGGGAGCGGCCGGAGGTGCCGGGATGGGACCTGCAGGCCATCTGGACGCCGGGGCACTCGCCGGGCCACCTGTGCTTCTACGAGTCCCGCCACGAGCTGATGCTCTCTGGTGACCACGTGCTTCCCCGCATCACCCCGAACATCCCGTTCCACCCCCAGGCCGGGGCGAACCCCTTGGGTGACTACCTCCAATCGCTCGACAAGCTCGAGCCTTACAAGGTCGAAGAGGTCCTGCCGGCCCACGAGTACCGGTTCGACGATCTGAGAGCCCGGCTCGAGGAACTGCGCCAGCACCACCGCGACCGCTTCGGCGAGGTGATCGCGGTCCTGCAGGATGGCCCGCACACCGCCTGGGAGATCGCGGCCCACATGAAGTGGTCAAGGCCGTGGGACGACATCGCCGGCTTCATGCGGCGCGCCGCGGTGGGTGAGACCGTCTCGCACCTACGGGTGCTCGAGATCGACGGCGTGGCCGTGGTCAAGGACGGCGAGCCCGCGCTGTGGTCCCTCGCCAACCAAGCCGACTGACGGATCCGATCGCAGGCCGGTCAGCGCGCCGGGTTCACGCCCAACGCCCGCTCACAGAAGGATCGGACCTGCCGTGACGCCTCGGCTCGTGGCAGCTTGTCCCGGGTCGGGTTGAGGCCCGCCGCCGCCCAGGCAACCGACTGCACGAGGGGGGCGTCGGCCGTCGGGTCGGCGAGCGGGAACGAGCCGTCGGCCGCGCCTCTGGTCAGCAGCGTCTCCAGCGGCGCCATCAAGAGCTTCGCCGCGTGGCGCGTTTCCTCCGCATATCCCTCGGCCCTCATGGCGCCGGGCGACCCGAGCACGGCCACCCGGGCGGCCTTGGCCCGGTGGTGCCCGAAGCTCAAGATCTCGTCGATCCACGCGTCGAGCGCGGCCCGTGGATTCGGGGCCGCCTCCACCTTCGCCTGCAGGCGAACGGCCGCCGCCTCCGCTTCGCGCCGGTAGAGCGCGGAGAGGAGTTGGTCCTTGGACTCGAAGTGTCGGTAGAAGGAACGAGTGGACAGGTCCGCTTCGCGCAGGATGTCGGCCACCGCGGCATCCACGTAGCCGTTGCGTTCCATCACGGCCAAAGCGGCGTCGAGCAGGAGACGCAGCTCGTCCTCGGCCTCGAAACGCCTGGGGCGCCCGGCCCGGGTCGAGGGCCCATCACTGGAGACGGCCATGCCGGTCTCAGGCCATCCGGGCCCGGGGCAGGGGGAAGGTGTCGCTCACCTGGTCGAACCAGATGCGTACGGCGTCGCCGATCCTGACCGTGTCGGGGTCGGCGTCGGTGATGTTGAGCAGAAGGCGCGCCCCGGCGCCCTGGGTCCCGTCGAGCTCGATCACGCCCGACACGTACGGCACCACGTCGGCCAGCTGCGGCGCCAGGGGGTGACGCACCACGGTGTACGTGTAGATGGTCCCGGTGCCGGGCAGGTCCACCCATTCGAACGCCTGGCTCTGGCACTCGAAGCAGAACGGCTGCGGCGGGAGGACGAAGGTGCCGCACACGGTGCACTGCGGAGCGGTCAGGCGGCCTTCGGCGGCGGCGTCCCAGAAGGGCTGCGTCAGGGCGTCGGCGAAAGGGTCCTTCAGCATGGAGGGAAAGGTGCCCTTGATGAGATCGGTCATGATTCCGTGTTCGCTTTCTCGTGGCCGTTCGGTCAGTTGTGCAGCAGCGTGCCGCTGATGGGGAGGCCGGACGGCCCTCCGGTGACGACGGCCACCTCGGCGTCGTCGACCTGGTTGACGGCCACGCCTCGGAGTTGCTCGACCGCCTCGCGGACGTGGGTCATGCCGATGATGTAGGCCTCTGACAGGTGGCCGCCGTGCGTGTTGACCGGGATCGAGCCGCCTTTCCAGCGGATGTTGCCGTCGGCCACGAAGGGACCGCCCTCGCCGATGGGGCAGAACCCGTAGTCCTCGAGCTGCATGATCACCATCGGCGAGAAGTGGTCGTAGAACAGCGCCACGTCGACGTCCTCGGGCCCCATGCCGGCCATTTCGTACATCCGCTTGGCCACCGGACGGTTGCCCGAGGACGCGAAGTACTCGTCGGGCATCTGGAAGTAGGTGAAGATCGCCGACCCCCAGCGGCCCGCGCCGCCGTGTGCAGTGCCGCCGATGTACACGGGCTTCTGCCGGAGATCCTGGGCCCGCTCGGCCGAGGTCACGACGGCGGCCACGGCGCCGTCGGTCTCCATGGTGTAGTCGAAGAGGCACAGCGGGTCACTGATCATCCGGGCGTCGAAGTACTCGTCGAGGGTCAGCGGGTCCTTGCGGACGGCGGTCGGTCGCCGGATGGCGTTCTCGCGCTGCGAGATGCACACCTCGGCGAGGTGTTCGCGCTTCGTCCCGTAGAGCTCCATGTGCCGCCTCGTCAACAGGGCGAAGCTGTGTCCCGGCGCCATCATCCCCGCACCGCTGATGAAGGCGGCGTAGTTGGGAACGCCGCCGCCGCCGTACGGGCTTCCGCCACCACCCAGACCAGGTCCGCCACCGCCGACGGCGCTGCCACCCAGCCGCCGATTCGCCTGCTGCAGCGTCATCAGGGTCACGCACACCTCGGCCTGACCCGACACGATGGCGGAGGCGGCCAATCCGAGGGAGCCGGCCGAGCCGCCGCCGCCGGACGTCAGTGAGGCGGCGAACCGCACTTCGGGCACACCGAGCACCGAAGCGACCTGTGCCGGGTCGCACGAACTCGAATAGATGGTGAAGCCGTCGAGATCCTTGATCGTGAGACCGGCATCGTCGAGCGCCGCGAGGATCGCCTTGCACGCCAACTCGAGCTCGGTCTGGGGCAGGGACTCGCTGCGCTTGTAGTACGGCGTCGCCCCGATGCCGACGATGGCGGTCTTGTCCTTCAACGTCTCCGGCACGGCGCTCCTTCCATGCGAGCCTTCTCTTGACCGACTATTCGGGTAACGACGCCGCGAGGACCGGCACTTCTGCCAGTGAGCGCAACCCGTCGTTCAGGTGGGTGCAGCAATCGGTGGCGCGGAGCCGCTCCAGCACCTCGGTGCGCATGGCCCGCAGGTCGGTGCCGGCCATCCATGACGCGTTGGGTGCCGCTCCGGGGCACTCGACATAGGGCAGCACGCGAGGGTGAGCTGTGACGGAGAGCAACTTTCCCGTGGCCCGATCGGCCTGGCCGAACATCTGGTACTCGTGGATGACCACCTCGGAGCCGTCAGGCTCCCAGCAGCTGTCGCGGAACATGGCGTCGATCCCGAGGATCCCGCCCTCGTCCCACACGTCGATGCGGCGCGCCCGGCGCATCGCGATCTCGGGGGGATCGTCCAGCTCGTGCCACCCGAGCGGATCCGCCGGGTCGGCCAGAGGCCCCGGTTTGGCGGTGTTCTGGCGGAGACCCGAGATGGAGCCGTCGCTCAACAGCGAGCTCGCTCCGTCGCGAAACCCTGAACACGTGCCGCGCATGACGCGGCGCGGGGCCTTGTCGAGTCGCTGCTTTATCTGGGGCACGTGGTCGACCCAGCGAAGGAAGGCGAACCCGGAAATGAGCGTGGACCCTGCGAGATCGTCGAGCAGCAGGTACAGGGGCGTACCTGCTCCTCCTTCGTCGGGCAGCTCCTGTGCGATCGCTGATCGGAGTCCTCCACCGGCCCGGGAGCCGACGAGTCCCTGCAGACCCGGTCGGTCGGGATCCGCCTCGATGCGTTGGATGTCGCGTTCGCGGCCGGTGACGGTGTACAGATCCGATTGGCCGAGGACGATGGGCTCGCCCTCTCTCGGTGTCAGCAGATCCCGTGCTCTCCCTTTGAGGTGCAGGTCCGTCCCGAGCCCGTCGGGCCAGAACATGAGGACGCTCGATGTGCGACGGACGGAATCCAGTCGCCGCACGGGTGGGGCGACGGCCGGATCTGAGGGAGGGACGGTCAGCTGCGCCACCGGCGGACCCCCTGTTCGCAAATCATGTTTTCATTGTAGGCACGGTTGCAACTGACGGATAATCCGGGCACTCTTCTCGCTGAAGGCGCTGGTCAAAGGCGTCTAATGTGGCGTGTGACCAGGTAGAATTGCTCCATGACCACCCGGACGGCCACCCGCGATGTGCCGCGTCCGGGTGCCGACTCCAACGCCAAGCGGGCGGCCAAGGTGGCGGACCTCATCATCGAGGACGTGATGGCTCTGGGCTGGCCCGTCGGCGACGTCCTCGGCTCCGAGACCGACCTGCTCGAGCGCTACCAGGTCAGTCGGGCCGTGTTCCGCGAGGCCGTTCGCCTGGTCGAGCATCAACAGGTCGCGGCACGCGGCGCGGCCCAGGTGGGGGTCTCGTCATCACTGAGCCAACGGTGGGCGCCGTGATCGACGCCGTGGTGCTGTACCTGCACAGGGTGGACGCTCGGCTCGACGAGATTTTCGAGGCTCGCATCATCCTCGAGGACATTGCCTGCCAGCTGGCTTCCGAACGGACCGACGAAAACGACCTGGCCGAGCTCCGGCAGTTCGCCGAAAACAGGCCGATCGAACCCGGGTCCGATCCCCGCAGCCTCCATGCACTCGTGGCGGCGATCAGCCGCAACGCCGGTCTCGAGCTCTTTGTCGACGTGTTCAACCGCGTGGCGCAGCTCTACTCGCCCGACTGGCAGCGTCTGGGCAGCACCATCGAGAAGGAAACGAGACACGCGCACGCGATGGTGGCCGAGGCCCTGATGGCCGGTGACGCCGGGCTCGCCCGCAATCGGATGCGCAAGCACCTGCAGGCTGAAGCGGACTTCTTCCGCCGCCGCCGTTCCACCCGTCAGCTGCTGCCTGACTCGGTCGTGCTGGCCCAGTCGGCCCAGGGCAAGGGCGCGGAGACGGTGGCGCGCAACATCACCCAGGTCATCGTGGCCGGGGGCCTGCAGCCCGGAGAGCTCGTGGGGACCGAGCCTGAACTCATCGAACGCGAGGGCGTGAGCCGCGCCCTCTTGCGCGAGGCGGTGCGGTTGCTCGAGCATCACCAGATCGCCCGCATGCGCCGCGGCCCGGGCGGCGGGCTCTTCGTCATGGCGCCGACCACGAATGCGGTGACCGAGATGGCCGCGATCTACCTCGCCCGCCGCGGTATGCAACTCGGCGAGCTGGCGGAGCTCCGCACCGGTGTCGAGGTGGCGATCACGGACTTGGCGGCGGAACGCATCGACGGCGACGGTGTGGCGGGAATGGAGGATGCGCTGACCCGCGAGGAGCACGCCACAGACGCCGAGAGGGCCGAGGCTGTCCACGATCTGCACGCCGCCGTTGCGGCGGCGGCGCAGAACCGGGTGCTCCTCCTGGTCGCATTGGTGCTGATCCGTCTCAGCCGGCTGCATCAGATCGAGCGTCTGGCACCGAAGGCCCAGAAACAGATCAGGGCCGAAGTGCTCCGCACCCACGAGGGCATCGCCCGCGCCGTCGAGTCGGGCGATCGCGAGCTGGCTCGGCACCGCATGCGCCGGCATCTCGAGGCGCTCGGCGCCCTCATGCACTGATCGGCACCGATCTCCCGGTCTTCCTCCGGCCACTTGACATTCGCGCCGATATGAGAACATCATTTGCATATTGAGCTGCCGGGATGTTCGTCCGCGTCAGGGACGCGATGAAGAGGAGGGCACATGAGTGCGCTGGTGGAGAAGAAGTTGTGGGCGAACTCGGGTGATTCACACCTCATGGAGCCGCCGGACCTGTTCTCGTCGTTGCCCGAGGACATCAAGGATCGCCTGCCCCGCAGCGTCAAGGACCCGAGCGGTGACTTCGAGACGATTTACATCGATGGCCAGGAATTCCGACGAGACCTCCCCAAGGGCGGCAAGCCGAAGAAGGGTCTCGGTATCAACGCCCGGCCAACGGACTCCCAGGAGGAGGACTTCATCAACCGCGTCATCGGTGGCAATGACCCGGTGGCGCGGATCAAGGACCTCGACAACGAGGGTGTGTGGGGAGAGGTCATGTACCCCTCACTCGGCATCTGGACCTTCAATGTCCGCACCGCTCGCGTCGTCAAGGAGGGCTGCCGTGCTCTGAACGACTGGGCCCTGGAGTTCCAGCACCACTCGTCGCGGTTCGTCTGCGTGGCCTCCATCCCGCTGATCGACATCGACGACGCCGTGGCCGAGGTCAAGCGGGCGCACGAAGGCGGCTTCCTCGCCGGTTTCCTCCCCACCCGTCCTCCGTTGGGCCGGCCGGAATGGAACGACGAGGAGTGGGACCCGCTTTGGGAGGCCTTTGCCGAGACGGGCATGGTCATTGGCTTCCATATCGGGACCGAGCCCCACGACCCCACGGAGCGTACGGGGGTCTACTACCGAGGCCGCGGCGGAGCGGTCCTCAACTACGTCGAGACGACCTATGGCGGTCAGCGGGCCGTGACCCAGCTCATCGCCTGTGGTGCCCTCGACCGTCATCCCGAGCTCAAGGTCCTCGTCTCCGAGGGTGGGGCAACGTGGGGACCCTTCATCGCCGACCGCATGGACGAGGGCTACCGCCAGCACGGCGCCGCTGTCCGGCCCACCCTCTCGAAGCTTCCGAGCCGGTTCCTCTACGACCAGGTCTACGCGTCGTTCCAACACGACATCTCCGCCGTGGCGGCGAACTCGGCAATGGGGTGGAAGAACGTCATGTGGGGCAGCGATTACCCACACTTCGAGGGCACGTTCGGTCACACGCAGAAGACGCTGCACGAGCTGTTCGAGGGGGCGGATCCAACCGTCAGTCGGCGCATCCGGATCGGGGCCTTCCAGGAACTCTTCCCGAGCGTCCCCGCGCCGCCGGCGGACTGAACAGCCCCCACCCCGAGGCGCGCCGGTGGGGTGCACTTCAGGTGCGAACCCGGAGCCTTTTAGGATACTCTTTAGGTCTCGAGATCGGGAAGGGGTCAGGGGACCACATGGCGACCACGACGTCGGAAGAGTTCAAGAAAGCCACCGACTACCAGTTCAAGGAAGAGGACATCGATCGGGCCAAGTCGCTGGTCGGCCGGTGGGCGCCTTCGGGGGCCCGCGAGTTCCTGACCACGGCGACACCCGACGCCATGCGCAACTTCGCCCGCGGCTACGGCGACGACAACCCGCTCTTCGCCACTGAGGACTACGGAAAGACGACGCGTTGGGGCGGCCAGGTGGCTGCCCCGATGATCCCGATTGCGTTGAACCGGCCGCTCTACGCAGACCCACCCAAGGAGAGGATCAAGCGGCCGTCGTTCCGCGGCATCCATGTCTTCGTCTCCGGCAGCACCTGGCAGTGGTTCCGCCCGCTCATGGAGGGCGACTCGCTCTACAGCTTCGGGGGCACCGAGTCGGTGGTGGAGAAGAAGTCGGAATTCGCCGAGCGGTCGTTGCTGGTGACCTATTCCAGCGTGAAGATGAACCAGCGGGCGGAGATCGTCGCCATCTCACGCACACTGGCCATCCACACCGAGCGCAAGACGGCCCGGGAGAAGGGGAAGTACTCCTCCATTGAGCCGGCCACCTACACGGACGAGGACATCGAGAAGATCGACGCCATCTACGAGGCCGAGCAGATCCAGGGATCGGAGCCCCGCTACTGGGAGGACGTGCACGTGGGCGACGTGCTCAACCCGATGGCGAAGGGGCCTTTGACCACGACCGACATGATCGTGTTCCATGCGGGTGGCTACGGCTTCGTGCCGTACGAGCCTTGCGCCAACCGAATCGCCTACAAGAACCGCCAACGGATCGCCCCGTTCTACGTGAAGAACGAGTACGGGGTGCCCGACGTCGCGCAGCGAGTGCATTGGGACTCGGCCTGGGCGCAGGCCATCGGCAACCCGATGGCGTACGACTACGGAGTGATGCGCGACTGCTGGCTCAGCCACTACATGACCGACTTCATGGGCGACGACGGCTGGCTCGTCTCGCAGAGTTCGGAGATCCGCAAGTTCAACTACATCGGCGACACGCATGTCTTCACCGGCGAAGTGGTCGACAAGCGCCAAGAGGACGGGCGGTGTGTGGTCGACATCGAGATGCGCGGGACGAACCAGCGCGACACGGTCACCTGCCCGGCCAAGGCAACGGTCGCCCTCCCCAGCCGTGAGCACGGGCCCGTCCGACTGCCCGAGCCACCGGCCGACGTTGCGGCCCAGGCCGTCCAGATGCTCGAACGGCATCACGAGATCGTGGCCGAACGCAAGGCCAAAGGCGAGGGCGAGGGGTGAACCGCGGCCAAGACGTGGGCCTGGTGGCCGACGTCCAGGCCTGGCTCGACGCCAACTGGGACACCGCCATCACCGTCCGCGAGTGGTGGCGGCGGCTGGCTGACGCCGGCTACGCCTATCCGAGTTGGCCCGCGGGGTTGGGTGGCTCGGGGGCTTCGCGCCGCGGCGCCGCGGCCGTCATGGGTGTCCTGGCGCAGAACCGGGTGATCGGCCCGCCGGTCGGGGCAATGGCCGCACGGCTGGCCGCGCCGACCGTGCTCCAGCACGCCACCGAGGCCCTGCGACAGGAGTTGGTGCGGCCCATCGCGACCGGCGAAGCGGCCTGGTGCCAGCTCTTCAGCGAGCCGGGGTCGGGATCGGATCTCGCCAGCATCGGCACCCGGGCGGTGCTCGACGGAGATGAGTGGGTCGTCACGGGTCAGAAGGTGTGGAACTCCGCAGCGGACTCCTCTGACATCGGCATGCTGCTGGCCCGGACGGACGTCGACGTGCCCAAACATGCAGGCATCACCTACTTCGCCATCGACATGAAGCAGCCCGGGATCGAGGCGCGGCCGCTCCGGCAGATGAACGGTGCGTCCAACTTCTGCGAGGTCTTCCTGACCGAGGCCAGGGTGCCGGTTGACCGGGTCATCGGGGAGGTCAACGACGGTTGGCGGGTGGCGCAGACGACATTGCTCAACGAACGCAACTCCGTCGCCGGCGGAGGCCTGTTCGGCCTGGTCATGGCCCGTTCGGGATCCGAAGGCGACCTCGACCGCAAGGTGGGCGAGGTGCTCGAGCGAGCCCGCGAAGCAGCGAGGGCGCGCAAGAGCCCTCTCTCCTCCGGGGCCGTGCCGGCGAAAGTGATGGTCGAGCTGGCTCAGTCATCCGGGGTTGCGAGTAACCCGGTCGTGCGCCAAGAATTGGCCCGCTACATCTCCCAGGTCCGCGTCAACGGGTGGACGATGCGCCGCAGCGGGGCTGCCGGCGGAAAGCTCACCGGCGCCGACGGCTCCATCGCCAAGCTGACGACGGCACGCATCTGCCAGCAGTCACGGGACCTGTCGTACCGGATTGTCGGCGCAAAAGGGCTGCTGATCGGCGCGGTCGTCCCCCCTCGATGGCGACCTGCAGCTGGTCAACCTGGCGAGCCCCGGCAACCGGCTCGGCGGCGGAAGCGACGAGATCCAGCTCAACGTCCTCGGGGAGCGCGCCCTCGGATTGCCCCGCGAGCCGAGCAGCGACAGGGACGTGCCGTACCGAGACCTCAAGGTGGGGACGCAGACCGGACGGCAGGGCTGAACCAGCCGTTGCACGGTCCTAGGCGGCGGTGCCTGCCGGATATTTCAGGTTTTCTTACCTGACCCACGCATTCTCCACATATTTCAGGGGGAGATTGGGACCCATGAGGAATCACCCGGGCCGGGCGCTCGCGGTCGGCATTCTGTGCTCCATTGCGGCCACCGTCACCCTCTGGAGCGGGCCGCTGGCCTCGGCTTCGGGCGCCCTGCGCTCGAGCACCACGCAGCACGTGCAGCTGAGCCCCGCCTCGACCGACCGCAGATAGCCGGCTCAGGTCCCGGGGGCCTGCTCTTCAGCCGCCTGCTTCTGCGCCCTGCGCTCCATCATCGCTTTCGCCGACCTTCCCTGGTTCTCGGCCTCGCTGGCGAAGAGCCAGCGCCGTCGTTCCACCTCGTCCTCCGCAGCATTGAGGTTCTCCTTGACCAGGGCGAGCAGCGTGGCCGGCGTCCGCACGAGCTTGTTCGCAATCTCGTAGGTGTAGGCGCGCAGCTCGGCCGGGGGGAGCACCTCGTGCACCATGCCCAGTTCCAGCGCCCTCGCCGCCGGGATCTTCTCGTTGAGGAGATAGAGGCGTCGGGCGAGAGCTGTCCCGGCGATTCGTGTCCAGAAGAACGACCCCCCGTAGTCGCCCGAAAGCCCGTTGGGCGAGAAGTTGGCCGAGAACACGGCATCCTCGGATGCGAAGCGCAGGTCGCACGCCGCGGCGAGGCTGCAGCCCGCGCCGACGGCAGGGCCACCCACCATGGCGATGGTCGGCTTGGGCATGAGGTGTAACCGCATTGCTGCGTGCTGGTCGTGCCGGGAGAGGTCGCCGGTCAGCGCGTCCTGTGGGACACCCTTCTCACTGCCCGGGGCGCCGCGGCCCCCGCCCTTGACGTCGCCGCCCGAGCAGAAGCCGCCGACGCCCCCCTGGGGTGCCGCGCCGGTGAGCACGATCACCTTGGCTTCGGGGTCTTCGGCCATCCTGCGCACGGCCTCGTCGAGGGCGCCGATGAGCTCGCCGTTCGAGCGCGTTCCGTCGCCCGGGGCGGTTCAGGGTGATGGTCCCGACCCTGTCCACCACTGCAGTCAAGATCACGGGCGCGCCGTCGGCGGAGGCTGATGCGGAGGGTTGTGCGTCAGCCACCACGGTCTCCTCGCTTCGCTTCCTGGGATAATTCAGGATACTCTAAATCAAACGGATGGTGGTTCGGAGGATCTGACTCCGGGGGAGGCTCATGGAGCACAATGCCACGACACTGAGCGCCGGCCCGCTTGCCGGCTTGCGGGTGCTCGACCTGTCCAGCAGCCCTGCGGGAGCGCAGGCCAGTCAGTCGCTGTCCGACTTCGGAGCCGAGGTCGTGTGCGTCGAGCCCCCGGGCGGGTCGGCGTTGCGGTCCCTGCCGTCGTTCCCGATGATCGCAAGAGGCAAGAGGTCGATGGTGCTCGACCTGCACGTCGACAGCGATGCCTCACGTGCGCGAGCAGATGGCACTCGGGGCGGACGTGCTGATTGAAACCTTCCGCCCAGGCGTCATGGAACGTCTGGGCCTGGGTTACGAGGACCTGTCCGCGGCCAACCCCAGCGCTGGTCTACGGGTCGGTGACCGCCTTCGGTCGTGCGGGGCCCTACGCCGGCGTCAAGGGCTACGAGGCCCTCGTCATGGCGCGCATCGGGGCGCTGTGGGCATCGCAGGCCATGGTGGCGCGTGAAGGGCCGGCTCACGTCTCGGTGCCGTACTGCAGCTACGGGGCCAGCCAGCAGTTGCTCACCGGCATCTGCGCGGCGTTGCACGAACGTGAGCGAAGTGGCCGGGGCCAGCGGGTGGATGCCACGCTCGTCAACGGTGTCGCGTCCCTCGGCACCTGGAATTGGTATCTCAATGTCATCACGTCGAAGTTCCCCGACGCGTTCACCCCCTCGTCGCCCATCGGACAGTACGGGACTCCACTCACTCCCATGGTGTTCATGTTGCTGATCGCCCTGAGTAGCGACGGGCGTTGGCTCCAGTTCTCCCAGGTCCAGCTCCACCTCTACATCGAGATGCTCACGGTGATGGGCCTGGACTGGATGCTCCAGGACGACGAGTGGAGGGACGCGGTGTGGGCGGCCGACAGCCCCAAGACGGGCGAGTTCTGGGACAAGCTCTACCAGGCGGTGCAATCCAAGACGCTGGCGGAGTGGAACGAGGTGTTCGAGAACGATCACAACGTATGGGCGGAGACCATGCGACGGGGGAGCGAACTGCTGGACCACCCGCAGATGCAGCATCTCCGCGCCGTCGTCGAGATCGACGACTCCGAGCACGGCCTCGTACGTCAGCCCGGGCCGATCGTCAAGATGTCCGGCACGCCCGCCGTGTTGAAACGCGGCGCGCCGGCGCTCGATGCCGACGGCGTCGCGCTGCGGGCAGCGCCCTGGCCGGCGCTTGCGGGGTCGGACGGGGCGCCGGACATGGACACGGATCCCGGTCCCGAGGAGGCGGCCCTGGGCGATGTGACCGTCCTCGAGCTCGGAACGTTCTTCGCTGCCCCCTTCGGCGGCACGGTGCTCCGCGAGGTGGGCGCCAGGGTGATCAAGGTGGAGCCCTTGGAGGGTGAGCCCATGCGGACCCTGCTCCCCTTCCCCGAGCTCGGTGCGGCCAAATGTGTGCAGGGCAAGGAGTCCATCTGTGTCGATCTGTCCACCGAGGAGGGGCGGGCGATCGTCCACGCGCTCGCCGGCAGGTCGGACATCGTCCTGCAGTCGTTCCGCGCCGGCGTGGCGAAGCGCCAGGGTGTCGATGCCGACACCCTGCGTTGCAGTCAACCCGCGCCTCATTTATCTCAACTCGCCGGGCTATGGGATCGACGGGCCATGCGGCGACCGCCCCGCGTACGCGCCCACGATCGGCGCGGGCAGCGGCCTCGTCATGCGCAACATCGGCACGGCTATCGAGGAGCGCCCGGGACTGTCTCTGAAAGAGATCAGGGCTGATGCATTGCGCCTTTCGGGCGCGGGCACGACCGAGTATGCGCAGGCGGACGGGATCTCCGCGCTCACTGCGGCGAGCGCAATGGCGCTGGGTCTTCTCGTACGCGACCGGACGGGCGTGTCGCAGGAGATGCTGACGACAATGCTGACCTCGACGGCACACGCCCTGGCCGACGATATGGCCGAGTACAAGGATCGACCCCCGACCCGGGCCGCCGACGCCGAGCTCCTGGGCTACGCAGCCCTCTACCGGCTATACCGGGCGGCAGACGAGTGGATCTACCTGGCCGCGCCCTCGGCCGGTGACTGGGCCGCTCTGTGCGCCGCCCTGGCGGATGAGGCAGATCTGGCGGCCGACGCCCGGTTCGCCGACGAGGCAGCGCGGCAGGTCAACGACGACGCTTTGGCCGAGGTGCTCGAGGGGGTCTTCGCGTTGAAACCCGCCCAGCACTGGGAGGACACGTTGCTGACCGCCGACGTCGGATGCGTGGTGGCGCACCGCGAGCCGCCCGAGAGCGTCCTCCAGTCCGCCGAGTTCGCCGGGGCGGCGGACATGCTGGTGGAGGTGGAGCACCCGACATTCGGGGACCACGTGCGCCTGCGGCCGTACGTGTCGTTTTCCCGCAGTGCGACGGTGGCCGAACCGGGCGTGTTGGCGGGCCAGCACACTGACGGCATACTGAGCGAACTCGGCTACTCCGTCGAGGCGATCGCAGAGTTACGAGAGAGGAAGGTCGTGGCCTGATGGGCGACACCGAGACTGACACGAAGGCCGAGCCGGTCCTGGTCACCGAGCGACGCGGCGCAGTCGTCGTGTTGCGGCTCAACCGACCCGAGGCCCGCAACTCGCTGAACCCCGAGCTGCTCACGGCAGTCGGACTCGGGATGATCGAGGCGGAGAAGGACCCGGACGTGCGGGCCGTCGTCTTGACCGGCACGGGTGACAAAGCGTTCTGCGCCGGCATGGACCTGCGTGCCTTTGCCGAGGGCGGGTCCCTCGGGGGGAGCGCAGAAGGCATGAAGGGCTTTGCCCGCTTCACCCAGGGGGAGATCGGGGTGCCTATCGTCGGCGCGGCCAACGCCACCGCGGTCGCCGGCGGCTTCGAGCTGCTCCTCGGCTGCGACGTGGTGGTGGCATCCGAGGCAGCCAAATTCGGCCTCCCCGAGGTCAAGCGCGGTCTGTTCGCCGCCGGTGGTGGTGTGTTCATCAGCACACGCATCCCGCTCGCCGTGGCACTGGAGTTGACGCTGACCGGGGACCCGATCGACGCGGCGCGCGCACAGTCGCTCGGGCTCATCAACCAGGTGGTTGCTTCGGATCAGGTGCTCGACGCCGCAGTGGCGCTGGCCGAGCGCATCGCCCGGAATGGCCCTCTGGGCTTGCGGGCCACCAAGGAATTGGTGCGGACCGCGTCGACGGACCTGGACAAGGCACGCGCTCTGGCGGCGGAGTGGCAGCCGAAGGTGTTCGGGAGCGAGGACGCCAAGGAGGGTGCGACCGCGTTCATCGAGAAGCGCGACCCCGTGTGGCAAGGTCGCTGAGCGGGCCCGCCCCGGCCGAGTTCAGGAGGACGCCGGCGCCGGTGGCGGCGTCTCCGCCGCCGCGTCCTGCGGGGACGGTGCTTCGTGTGTCAGAGGGATCATGACCCGGGCGACGACGATGTCGTTGCGGTCACGCAACACCGACGAGAGAACCACGTCCAATTGGTTGTGCAGGATCCGATAGCGCAGCTTTTCGGGTCGAATGACGGGGATGAGGACGACGATCTGATCGTCCGGGTGCTCCGCCCTGGTGTCGTCGATGAACCCGGCGATCGGCTCCACGACCGAGGCGTACTCGTTGTACAGCACGCGCGAACGGCACCCCCGGATTCCATTCCCGCCACTGCTGCTCGAGCTCCTCCGCGTCCTGGGCGCCTTCGTCCTGGCCCTCTAAGACGACCGTCACGGCGATCACCTCCTGACCGAGGGACTCGGCCTCGGAGAGCGCGTATTCGGTGAGGCGCGAGATGCGGTTCACGGGCACGATGACGACGGTGTACTTGGCTTCTGGCCTCCCGGGTATTTCGTCGATCCGCAGCTCCTTCCGGGCCCGCTCGTAGTAGGCGTGGATGCGCAGGAAGAGGAAGACGAACGTCGGGATGGCAATGACGACCACCCACGCCCCCTCGGTGAACTTGGAGATGAGGAAGACGACGGTGGCAATGGCGGTGACGCACGCGCCGAGGCCATTGATCGTCGCCCGCCGTCGCCAATGAGGTGGGCGGGTTCTCCTCCAGTGCACGACCAGTCCGGCCTGCGAGAGGGTGAAGCCGATGAAGACGCCGATGGCGAAGAGGGGGATCAGCGTGTTCGTGTTGCCATCGACGGCGACGAGAAGGGCTCCCGCCATGACGGCGAGCACCACGATGCCGTTCGCGAACGTCTGTCGGTCCCCCCGGATGGTGAAGAGGTGTGGCAGATAGTTGTCCCGTGCCACGAGGCTGGCCAGGACGGGAAGCCCACCGAAGGAGGTGTTGGCTGCCAGGGCGAGCACGATGGTGATGGTGATCGTGACGATGTAATAAGCCCAGCCCCGGCCGACTGCCATTGCCATGATCTGGCTCAGCACGGTCTGACCGGTCCGGGGGCCGATGTGCCAGCGCTTGGCCAGGACCGCCAGGCCGAGCAGCATGGCCCCGAGGATGAACCCGAGCAGCATCTCGGTCCGCTTGGCGCGGACGGCCCGGGGCTCCCGGAACAGCGGCACCCCGTTGGCGATCGCCTCCACGCCGGTCAACGCGCTGCAACCGGCGGAGAAGGCTTTGAGGACGAGCAGGATGGTCACCGCCTTGAGCCCGGTCGTCGGCAGCTGCGACGTTCCCGGCTGTGGCTGGTTGAGGCCGAGCGGGTGGATGAGGCCGATGGCGATGATGGCCAGGAGCCCCACGATGAAGATCATCGTGGGCAGAAGGAAGGCGGTCGCCGTCTCGCCCAGGCCCCGCAGGTTGAGCAGCATGATGAATGCGAGGATGCCCAGGCACAATGGGATGGTGGCCCCGTCGAGCGCGGGGAAGGCCGACTGCAGACCAGCGACTCCGGCGGCGATGGAGACGGCGACGGTCAGCGTGTAGTCGACGACCAGCGAGGCCGCGGCGACGAGGCTCGTGTGGGCGCCGAAGTTCGCCCGGGAGACGGCGTAGGAACCGCCGCCCATCGGATAGGCGTCGATGACCTGTCGGTAGGAGAACACCAGGATGGCCAGGAGTGCCACGATGGCGATGGTGATCGGGAGGACCAGGTGCAGCGCTCCGGCGCCCGCCACGGCCAGCACGAGGATGATCGCCTCGGGCCCGTAGGCGACCGAGGTCAGTGCGTCGAGCGACAGGGCGGAGAGGCCCTGGACCGGGGTGATCCGCTCCTTCCCACTGCCGCGGGCCGTACGGGGAGGACCCACCAGCACGTTCCAGAAGTTGGTTCTGGCGCCCCCTTCTGGGTCTGGCATGACCAGGACTCTATGGCCGGTGCTCCGCCTGGAGCAGCGATCCGGACGCGGGCGCGACGCCGTCTGTGATCGGCCGGTCCACGTAGGCTCTGCCATGGCCGTTGGTACGCAACGCGTGCACGCGGCGTGCTCCGGGGTGTCCTGAGGCATGGAACTCTGGGAGCTCGTCGCCCGGGAGGAGTGCCGCGACACCCTGGCGCAGTACAACCACGCCGGCGACCGGTTCCTGCTCGAGGAGTTTGCCGCCGCTTTCTGCGAGGACGGCGTCCTCGAGATCCGCGGCAGCGAGCCGATCACGGGGCGCGCGGCGATCATCGAGCGGTTCGGGGGCCGGGCCACCGCGGCGGAAGCCCGTGACGCCGCCCGCGAGCAGCCGACCGGTGCGACGAGGCGGGTCGTCCGTCACAACGTGACCAACATCAGGTTCGAGTCCGTGTCACCGGAGGAAGCCATCGTCTCGAGCTACTTCACCGTCTTCACCGAGGTCGGCGCCGACCACTTGGGCCGTTACCGGGATCGGTTCGTTCCCGTCGGGGAGCGCTGGCTCATCGCCAATCGCTTCGTGTCGACGGACTGGCACTCGCCCGCGTCGACCTTCAGGGGCCCTGCCTCGCTGTAGGGCGTCTGGGCCGTTGTGCCCCCGCGACTCAGTTGATGAGGGGGTCGCGGGGCAGGCCGAGGATCCGCTCACCGATCTGGTTGCGCTTGATCTCCGACGTCCCGCCGGCGATGGACATGCCCCTGTGCATCAGCACCATCATCGACGTCATCGCGCCGATCCCGTCCGTATAGGCCGTGTCCGGTCCGCCGAGCGCGGCGAGGATGGCCGCCGTCTCGTGGCCGATCTCCGAGAGCACCAGCTTGGTGACGTTGCCCTCGGGCCCCGGCCCGCCCCCGATGACGGCACGGTGCGCGCTGCGCATGTTGAGCACCGCCATGGCCTCGGTCCGGGCGATGGAGCGGCCGATCCGCCCGGCGCCGCCGGCCAGGCGGTCGGGGTGGGCGTCGAAGGGCGCGATCACCATGTCGGCCGACATCGAGCCGCCGCCCTGGCCGCCGCCGATGGACACGCTCTCGTTGCCGAGCGTCGCCCGCGCCACCGTCCAGCCGCCGTTGACCGGTCCCACCACGTCGTCGTCGGGAACGAAGACGTCGTTGAAGAAGACCTCGTTGAACTCCGACTGGCCGGTCACCATCTTGAGCGGGCGCACCTCCACGCCCTCCGCGTGCATGTCGATGACCATGGTCGTGATGCCCTCGTGCTTGGGTACGTCGGGGTCGGTCCGGATGGTCGCCAGCCCGAAGCTGGCGTGGTGGGCGCCGCTCGTCCACACCTTCTGGCCGTTGACCAGCCACCCGCCGTCGACCCGGGTGCCCCTCGTCTTGACCCCGGCGGCGTCGCTGCCCGCATCGGGCTCGCTGAAGAGCTGGCACCAGATGACGTCCTGGCGCAGCGCGGGCATGACCCAGCGGGCCACCTGGTCCTCGTCCGCGTGCTGGATCAGCGTGAGGATGACCCAGCCAGTGATGGCGTACTGCGGACGTGACACGCCGGCGGCCTTGAACTCCTGCTCGATCACGAGCTGCTCCACCGCGCCGGCGGCTCGCCCCCAGGGCTGGGGCCAGTGCGGCATGACGTAGCCCGTCTCGATCATCGCCGCCCGCTGTCCGGCCGCGTCGAGCGCTGTCACCCGGTCTGCGAAAGCCCGCACCTCGTCGCGCATCGGCTC
Organism: uncultured Acidimicrobiaceae bacterium; assembly: GCA_963745175.1. Classification (GTDB taxonomy): domain Bacteria; phylum Actinomycetota; class Acidimicrobiia; order Acidimicrobiales; family RAAP-2; genus Bog-473. The sequence continues at coordinate 168,645 of CAVUWK010000008.1, read as the reverse complement.
CGCTTCCGGCGGCAGGTCGATGGTGCGCACGCGCCGTGTCCCGGCCCGAACCAGGTCGGTGATGTCCACGCGCGGCCGCCTCGGCGTCCACGACAGCCTCGAGCGCGGTGGCCCGGCGGAGGTACAGGTGGGCGTCGTGCTCCCAGGTGAAGCCGATACCGCCGTGCACCTGGATGTTGAGCTGCGCGCACTCGTCCGCCGCCGACAGCGCGAGCGAGGCGGCCATGGCAGCGGCAAGCGAGAGCTGGTCGCCACCCTCCTCGGCGGCGCGGGCGGCGTCCCACACCGTCACGGTGGCCAGCTCGGATGCCACCAGCATGTTGGCGCAATGGTGCTTGACCGCCTGGAAGGTGGCAATGGGCCGGCCGAACTGCACGCGCACCTTGGCATAGGCGGCCGCCTGCTCGGTGCACTCGGTGGCGATGCCGGTCGCCTCGGCGGCAATCACGAGACGGGCCAGGTCGACGAGCACCTGTCGCCCACGGGGCAGGACGTGCGCGGGCGCACCATCGAGCGTGACGCGGGCGGTCCGCCGGGTGGGATCGAGGTTGCCCGGCACCTCCACGGTCACACCCCCGCCCGACGTGTCGACGACGACGGCGTCGTCACCCGCGGGGAGGACGAGCAGGTGGGCGAGGCCACCGCCCAGGACCGCCGGCGCCGTCCCGGCGGCCGTACCCCCGGACACGGTGATGTCGCTCGTGAGCGCGATGCCACCGAGGACGGATCCGTCGGCCAAGCCCGGCACGAGCCGCGCGGCCAGCTCGCCCGGCGCGGCGGCATCGATGACGGCGCTGGCGATCACCGTGGGCACGAAGGGCCCCGGCGCCACGGCGCGGCCGAGCTCCTCGACCACGACGACGAGCTCGGGCATCCCGAAGCCTGAGCCGCCCCTCGCTTCGGGCAGGTGCAGGCCGAGCCAGCCGAGTGAGGCCAGGTCGTCCCAGAAGGCCGGGAGCCCCTCGGTCGCTTCTTGGAGCAGAGCCCGGGCGGCCCCTCGGGCATCGCGTTTGGCCAGGAAATCCGAGGCCGTCTGCCCCAGAGCGCGGTGGTCTTCGGTGATGGCGATCGACATGTCTAAATAGTATCCTCTATTGTCGGAGTGGGCCAGACAGCCCCGAAGGGAGCCGGACCATGAAGCTGGGCGCGACGGTAGGGATGCGGGACGATCCTGACAAGTTCGCCGCGCACGCCAAGCGGCTGGAGGACGTAGGTGTCGACTATCTCTGGACCGGTGAGGCCTATTCGTCCGACGCCGTCTCCACCATGGGGTTCCTCGCCGCGGTGACGAAGAAGGCGCAGATCGGGTCGAGCATCCTGCCGCTCTACTCGCGCACGCCGACGCTCATGGCCATGACGGCGGTCGGCCTGGACAAGCTGTCGCAGGGCCGCTTCGTCCTGGGGCTGGGCGCCTCCGGGCCGCAAGTCATCGAAGGCTTTCACGGGGTCGCGTACGACGCCCCGCTGGCCCGCACCCGCGAGATCATCGAGATCTGCCGCTCGGTGTGGCGGCGCGACCGCCTCGTCCACGAGGGCGCCAACTACCAGGTGCCGCTGGTGCAGGGGAAGGGCACGGGTCTCGGCAAGGCGCTCAAGATCATGGACCACCCCGTACGCGAGCGGATCCCCATCTTCGTCGCCTCCCTCGGTCCGAAGAACGTCGAGATGACAGCTGAGCTCGCCGAGGGGTGGCTGCCGCTGCACTACTGGCCGGACCGGGCCCACGAGCTGTGGCGGTCATCGCTCGAGGCGGGCCGGGCGGCGCGGTCGGCCGACCTGCCCCCGCTCGAGATCGTGGCAGGTGGGTCGCTCGCCATCGGCGACGACGTCGACGGGCTGCGAGAGCGCGACCGCCCGATGCTCGCCCTCTACTTCGGGGGCATGGGCGCCAAAGGAAAGAACTTCTACAACGACGTGCTGCGGCGGTACGGCTATGAGAAGGAGGCGGAGGAGATCCAGGACGCCTACCTCGGCGGTGACCGCAAGCGAGCGGCCGCCCTCGTCCCCGGAGAGTTGGTTGAAGGCATGTCGCTCATCGGCGACGCCGGCTTCGTCAAGGACCGTGTCGCTGCCTACCGGGATTCGGGGGTCACCGTGCTGAACGTGCAGCCCGTCGGTCCGAACGCGCTCAAAGATATCGAGACGATCGCCAATTGGGTGGCCTGAGCGCCGGTTTGTCTCAGCGGCCCGCCGGGTGTTCTCCCTGAGCCCGCCGCAGCTCCTCGAAGTCGCGCGGCGTGCGTCCCTCCCGCGCCGCCAGTTCGGCCTCCCGGCGCAACGCTTCCTCGACGACCTCTGTCATCGACCCGGGTAGCAGCAGCTGTTCCTGGTGGATTGTGGCACCCAGCACGCCGTGGCGGTCCCGCAATGAACCGAGGTACGAACCCCGCGCGCTGCGGGCCTTGACTGGCCGGAGGTCGACGAGCACCCAGTCGTCGCCCCTGATGTTCTCGTGGAACCACATGGAATGGTCGATCGAGGGGCCACCGCGCCCGATGATCGCCTTGTCCTGCTGACCGAAGCCGGAACCGAGATCCGACAGATAGGTCAGCGCTGCTCTGTGCATCAGCGGGTCGTCACCGAGCGACGCGGCCGAACGTACCCACAGGCAGTCGGTGAACACGCCCTTGAGGAAGTCGGTCGGAGTGACCGGGCGTACATCGAGCATCGTGTTCCACCCGCCCTTGGCGAGGTCCTCGGGCGGGGGCACGTCGCGCCGGGGCGCGTCGTCGAAGACCCCGCCCTCGCTCTCGGCATGAAACGAGGTGATCATGGAGAAGATCACCTCGCCTTCCTGCACGGCAATGACGTGGCGGGCCGAGAACGAGCGGCCGTCCCGGTCTCGATCCACCTCGAGGATGACCGGCAGGTTGCTCCGCCCCGGACGCAGGAAGTAGCCGTGCAGCGAGTGTGGGAGCCGGTCCGATTCAACGGTGGCTGCCGCGGCGAGGAGGCATTGCGCCGCCACCTGCCCCCCGTAGAGGTTTTGCCGCGGTCCGTAGTTGGCGTTGCGACCCCGGAAGAGGTCACGGTCGACCCGCTCGAGCGTCAGCAGGGAGGGAAGGTCTTCGGCGCGGTCGAGGTCCATCATTTCCGTGCCGCCCGTACCCACTGCGCCCACGTCTCGAGACGCCGCCAGAACAACTCGCGCGTCCCGGCGAAGTTGTGCATGTGTCCCATTCTCGGGCAGATGAAGAGGTCCACGCTTCGCGACGACTCGTAGGCCCTCGCCTCACCCCGCGGATCGACCAGCACGTCGCGCTCACCCAGGCCCACGAGGACGGGACAGCGCAGCGCCGCCGCCTCCGGCAGCGCCCCACCGGGCGTGAGGCACCACATGGCGACCGTCGAGGGAACGGTGGCCGATCCCCACGGTGGCAGGTCGCCTCCGCGCGCCGGGAAGTCCGTGAGGTCGCGCCGCACGACGTCCGGGTCGACGTCGTCGTAGTGGAATCCCCATGCCATGGCGTCCGCGCCCGAACCCGCGGCCGGGTCGACGTCGGCCAGCGCAGGTCCGTTGGTGAAAATGCCGTCAGACGGCAGCGCGTCGCGCGGGACCCATGGCATGACAATCGGCGGCGTCCCGGGCGCAGTCGGCGGATGCGTGTGCAGCACGCTGTAGCCGAGCACCCCGATGCCGTCGTAGCCGTGGTACCGGCCCTGTTGCACCACGGTGAGGCAACCCCCCATCGACTGCCCGATGCCGATCGCCAGCGGACGCTCCACCTTGGCCAGCCCATCGATGAGGGTGCCCGCCGCCAGCTTCTGCAGCACGTCGGCTTCGGCGGCCTGACTCGCGGCCACGACGGGGGTGTAGGAGAGCCGTTCAGGGTCGTGCAGCGAACTGTCGCCGACGCCGAGATGGTCGACCGAGACGAAGACCCACCCCCGTGCCGCGTGCCAATCCGCCTGCGCGCCGTGCGCGGGCCCGGGCCCGGGCAGATCGACGGTGTAATAGCCCCGCGCGTAACCGCCGCCGGGTTTGGCGAAGCACACGATCGGCTCGGGACCGAGCTCGTCGGGGACAGTGACCGTCAGGGCGACGTGCGCCGGCTCACCCAGGCCCGCCGCTTCGGTGACGTCGACCTGCAGGTCGATCGATCGCACCGGGGACGACCGGCTACTTGGGGGCGAAGCGTTGCCCGGCGTCGAGCCGGATGCAGGAGCCGTTGAGCATCGGGTTCTCCACAATGGCGACGGCGAGCTTGCCGTACTCCTCGGGGCGACCCATGCGCTTCGGGAAGGCGGCGTCCTTGGTCAGCGTCTCGGCGAACTCGTCGGGGATGCCCTTGGTGATGCCCGTGCTGAACAGGCTCGGCGCGATGGCCACGACCCGGATGCCCAGGCTGCCGAGGTCGCGTGCCATCGTCAGCGCCATGCCGGCGATGCCGGCCTTTGCAGCCGTGTATGCGACCTGGCCGATCTGCCCCTCGAAGGCGGCGATCGACGCGGTGTCGATGATTACGCCGCGCTCACCGTCCTCGGGCTCGTTGGTCGACATGTGGAAGGCCTGCAGGCGGTTGAGGTTGAAGGTGCCGATGAGGTTCAGCTCGACGGTGCGGCGGAAGTCCTCGAGCGGGTGGGGTCCATCCTTGGACAGCGTCCGCTTCCCGATGCCGCCTCCGGCGGTGTTGACGGCGATGTGGAGGCCCCCGAGTGCGGCGACGGCGTCGGCCATGGCGGTCTCGACCTGATTGTCATCGAGGACGTTCACCTCGTGGAACGTCCCATCGAGCTCCTTGGCCACCTCGGCCCCGGCCGAGGTCGGCAGATCGAGGATCGCGATGTCGGCACCCTTCTGCCGCAGCAGCTCGGCTGTGGCCTTGGCCATGCCGGATGCGCCACCGGCGATGACGGCCTTCTTCCCCTTGATCTCCACGGCGGGTTCCTCTCTCGTCTGTTTCGTTGTCCGCTTCTCGGTCGTGTGATGCTGTCTGGCCCGCGGGCCCGGCCGCAACCCGAAAAAAAGAGTGTACCATTTTGCCCCAGACCGATTGCGGTGCTCGGGCCCAGGAGGAACCATGGAACGCGAAGCCATCCTGTTCGATGTCATGGACAACGTGGCCACCATCACGCTGAATCGTCCCGACAGCCTGAACTCGTTCAACAAAGCCATGGCAGACGACATGACGTGGGCCTGGGAGACCATCCGCGACACCGACGAGATCCATTGCGCGGTCCTCCAGGCCAATGGTGACCGCGCGTTCTGCACCGGGCTCGACATCAAGGGCGACAGCAGCTGGTTCATGAAGGACAACGTCTGGAACAGCTTCGACCCAGGCGTGCTCCTGGCTCCCAAGATCCACCACCGGGTCTGGAAGCCTGTCGTGGCGGCGGTCCACGGGTTCTGTGCAGGCGGGGGGCAATACTTCCTCAACGAATCCGACATCATCATCTGCGCCGACGACGCTTTGTTCTTCGACCCGCACGCCAACGTGGGGATTGTCAGTTCGCTCGAGCCCATAGGGATGCTCCACCGGGGCGTCCCCTTGGGCGACGTGCTGCGCTGGGCGCTCATGGGTAACGAGGAGCGCATCACGGCCGAGACTGCACTGCGCCTCGGGCTGGTGACCGAGGTGGTTTCCCGGGACCACCTCCGTGACCGCGCCCGGGAGATCGCTCTCTCGATCGCCCGGCGCAACCCCAAGGCGATCCAAGGGACGATCCGGGCCATCTGGGAGTCGCTGGAGATGACGCGCACGGCCGCCATTCAGAACGGGCTGTCCTACACGCAGATCGGCAACTTCCCGCCGGCGCCGCCCGCTCCGCGGGACAAGAGCGAGACCGAGTATCGCTAGTCGTTCTCGGCCGATGGAGACACGGCCGCCGCGGCCGCCTCGAGATACGGCCAGGCCAGGTCCGGCGGGAGCCCGCCCACGAGCGGCTGGAGGCCGAGGGGCATCCCCTTCCCGACGAGATCCCGGGCCTCGGCCGGGGTGAGGATCTGGTACGCGCCCTTCTCCGCGGCCATCGCCGCGACGGTTGCGGCGCGGGAGATGGAGGCCGTTCCCTCGCGGTGGGCGTTCCATTCGGCATAGCTGGCGGAGTCCCGGAACAGGTACTCGCCGATCTCGGCCCAGGCCCGTTCCGGGTCGTCGGCGACGAACACGGTGATCGGCACACCCGCCTGTGGGAAGAAGCATCCGGGTGCCGCCGCCCCTCCTTCGGAGCGGTAGGCCTCCTCCAGCGTGGCATCGTGCGTCTCGGCCATGAAGAGGAGTCCCAGCCGGGCCGCTCTCCTCGCCGCCGCCTCCGTGCCGCCGCCGTAGGCCAGCGGCGGGCCACCGGGCGTGTAGGGCAGGGGCGTCACACTGACGGGTCGACCGTCGAGATCGACCTCCTCTCCGGACCAGAGCCGGCGCAGCAGGGTGATGCGCTCCTCGACCAGCGCTGCGCGCCGCCGGCGGTCGACCCCGAACAGTGCGAACTCCTCGGCCCGGTAACCGATGCCGACGATGTAGGAGACGCGGCCGCGACTGATGAGATCGACGACCGCCATGTCCTCGGCGAGCTTGACCGGTTCGTACAGGGCCAGCAGGAGTGCGGCGACGTTGATGGGCATCGACCGGGTCCTGGCGGCGATGGCGGCAGCGAGCGGAATCGGTGAAGGGAGATACCCGTCCTCGACGGCGTGGTGCTGGCTGAGCACGGCGGCGACACCACCGCGGCTCTCAGCCCACTCGCACATCTCGATGGTCGTGGCGTACAGAGCCGCCCGGGCGTCCGGATCAGGCGTGCTGGATCGCATGGCGAATCGCATCATGAACACCGCCGATGCGTACCATGCGCCGCCCAGGCGCCTCAACTGCGGGCGTGGGTAGTGCAGCTGGCGCCGATCGCCCCGCTGTCGATCTCGTCACAGGGCGAACGTGCGGATGTGGTCGGCCAGCACGAGGGGCCGGTCGCTCTGGACGGCGTGACCGGCTCCATCGACCACGACCACCTCCATCGACGGCAGGCGCCGCTGCATCTCCGCAATGTCCTCGTCGCGTACGAAGGGGGACAGGCCGCCGCGCACGAAGAGGGCCGGGACCGTGATCGCGCTGACGTCGTCCCACAGCGAGGTGAAGTCGACCCAGTTCGCCGCACCTTGCACCGGCGGGTCGCCCGGGGGAGGACCGAAGAGGTCGTAGCGCCAGGTCCAGCGACCGTCGTCGAGCCGCCGCGCGTTGTGGCGCACCCCTCGTCGCACCCCGGCCGCGGATCGGAATGGGCTCAGGGCGACGGCGGCGTCGGCCATCTCGTCGAAGCTGTCGTAGATCGGAGGGCCGGCGATCAATGAGACGGTGCCGCGCTCGGCCGTAGTGAGCTGGCGCGACGGATCGTTGATCTGGGGCGTGACGTCGACGAAGACGGCGCGGCGGCACAGGTCCGGATGTTGCGCGGCCAGGCGGATGGTCGTGGCACCGCCGAGCGACATGCCGATGACGCAGCGGGCGGCGGGCGTCACCGCTTCCAGGAGTGCGGCGACGGCCTGCGCGTTCTCCCAGGGTCCGTAGTCCCGGTCGTTCCGCCGGTCCGAGTGCCCGTGCCCGGGCAGGTCGACCGCCACCGCCGGACGGCCAAGGGCCAGCACGACGGTGTCCCACGTGTGCGCGTTCTGGGCCCCGCCGTGGAGGAAGACGAGCTCGGGCTCCGCTTCACCCCATTGCAGATACGACAGCGCATGCCCCGAGGGGAGGGTGAACGAACGCCGGGCGACGACCGGCTGCCGGGTGAAGGGGATGTCCCATTCGGCCGCGTTCTCGTGGAGGAGCCCGAACTCGTTGTAGGCGTCCGAGTCCAACGTGTCACGTAACGACGTCATCGAGGCGATGACCTCAACGTTGCATGCGGTACTAGAGCCGCTCGATGATCACCGCGGGCGCCATGCCCCCACCGGCGCACATGGTGATGAGTGCGACCTGCTGGTCACGGCGCTCCAGCTCGTCCAAAGCAGTCCCCACCAGCAGCGAGCCCGTCGCGCCGATGGGGTGGCCCAGCGCGATGGCGCCGCCGTTGACGTTGATCTGCTCGCGGTCGATGTCGAGGTCGCGGATGAACTTCTCCGGGACGACGGCGAAGGCCTCGTTGACCTCGAACAGGTCGATGTCGCTCAACGACATGCCGGCCTTCGCGAGAACCTTGCGGGCGGCGGGGACGGGCGCATTCAGCATGAGCGTCGGGTCGTCGCCGATGTTGGCCGTCGCCACGATCCGGGCCCGGGGCTTCATCCCGTGCGCGGTGGCGTACTCGGGGCTCGTCATGAGCAGCGCGGCGGCGCCGTCGACGACGCCCGACGAGTTGCCGGCGTGGTGCACGTGGGTGATCTCGAGACCGGGGAACTTCTGCAGGACGAGGGAGCGGTAGGTCGTCCCGTTCTCGTCGAGCGGGATATCGGCCAATTTCTCGAAGGACGAGGGCAATAAGGCCAGCGAGTCGACCGTCGTGCCCGGGCGGGGATACTCCTCCCGGTCCAAGAGGATCGTGCCGTCGAGGCCATGGACGGGCACGGTCGACTTGTCGAAGCGACCCTCCTTGATGGCAACTTCGGCGCGGCGCTGCGACTCCGCCGCCAGCTCGTCCACGGCACGGCGGTCGATCTTCTCCAGCGTGGCGATGGCGTCGGCGGCGACGCCCTGATTCGTCTGGGGATGGATGGCCCGCAGGTGGTCGTTGCCGCTATCGAGGAACGGCGAGCGGGACGAGACATTGCCGGCGTAGGACGACATCATCTCGGTGCCGCCGGCAATGACCACGTCCTCCATGCCCGCCATGACGGACGCCGCGGCGAAGTTGACCGAGGAGATGCCGGACCCGCAGAAGCGGTCCAGGGTGACGCCGCTGGCGGTGATGGCGTAGCCGGCATCGAGAGCGGCCATGCGGCCGAGGTCGCCGCCCTGCGTGCCGACCTGCATCGACGTGCCCCAGACGATGTCGTCCACGTCACCGGTGTCGAGCCCATTGCGCTCGGCGAGCGCCCTGAGCACGGTGGCGCCCAGCACCTGCGGGTGGAGTGCCGCCAGTGCGCCCTTGCCAACCTTTCCGATTCCCCTCGGGGTCCGGCAGGCGTCGATGATCCAAGCCTCGGTCACGTCCTATCCTCGTTCCTCTGCGCCGACTGTGTCGAGTGGTCCTCTCGGGTCCCTCACGATAAAAAGTATCCCAATTAGGAGAACCAGATCGAGTCGGGCACGGCGCCCTGACCGGGGAGGACGACGGTGGCGAGCACACGAAAGCTTGTTTTCAAGGAGATGCCGGGTGCAGCGCCGGACGTCATGCGGGACTATGACCTCGCCACGCTCGGCTACCAGGAGACCGAGTTCAGCTTGGAGGGGTCGGCGACCTCGTACGAACTGCAAGGGGAGCGGGGGGCGGACGGTCGCTGGGACGTGACGGAGGGCGCCGAGGCCCCCTTCCGGACGCGGTTCGTGGTGCGGCGCCCAGTTGACCCGGATCGTTTCAGCGGAACGGTCGTGGTGGAGTGGCACAACGTCTCGGCAGGCATCGACGCTGCGCCGGACTGGGGGTTCTTCCACCGGCACCTGGCCGCTCAGGGCCATGCCTGGGTCGGCGTGTCGGCCCAGAAGGTGGGCATCGACGGCGGGGGCTTCGTCGAGAGCATCCACCTGAAGCTCCTCGCGCCGGAAAGGTACGCCGAGCTCGAGCACCCGGGGGACGCGTGGTCCTTCGACATGTTCTCCCAGGTTGGTGCGCTGCTTCGGAGACCGGTTGAGGAGAACCCCCTCGGCGGCCTGGAGCCGCGGCAGCTCCTCGCTGCCGGCGAGTCGCAGTCTGCTGCGTGCCTCGTGACGTACATCAACGCCATCGATCCCCATGCACAGGTGTTTGACGGCTTCTTCGTGCACGGACGCCCCGGAGCCGGCGTTTCGATCGACGGCGTGTTCATCCCCACCGCGCGGGGTGAGACGATGGAGACGACCCGTCGCGCCATCTCGTCGAAGGGTGAGCGCATCCGCGAGGACGCCCGCGTGCCCGTGCTGGTGCTCCAGAGCGAGACCGACGTCATCCTGCTCGGTGGCGGCCTTGCCAAGCAGCCCGACTCCGAGCGGATCCGGGTCTGGGAGATGGCTGGTGCGGCACACGCCGACACCTACACCATCAGCGCGGGTCGTCACGACGACGGCACATTGAGCGCGGAGCGGATGGCCGAGCTCCTGCGCCCCACCAGCAACCTCATGATCGGCCAGACGGATACGCCGATCAACGCCGGCCCCCAGCAGCACTACGTCGCACAGGCCGCCCTGGCCCGCCTGGCACAGTGGGGGGCGGGCGGCGAGCCGCCCCCGATGGCGCCTCGTCTGACGCTCGACGACGAGGGGACCGGCTACCGGCTCGACGAGCAAGGGCTCGCTCGTGGTGGGATCCGTACCCCGTGGGTGGAGGCACCGACCGCAGTCATGGGCGGCCTCGGCCAGAGCGGGGAGTCCTTCGCCATGCTGTTCGGACGCACCGAACCCTTCGACGGCGCCACCTTGTCGACCCTGTACCCCGGAGGGAAGGACGAGTACCTCCAGCGCTTCGAAGCATCCCTCGATTCCACCATCACCGCCGGCTTCCTCTTGTCCGAGGACCGGGAGGAGATTCTCGGAGTAGCCGCCGCCTCGTATCCGTTGGTTGTGGCCGATTGATGGTTGGTACGCCGCGCTCGTGCGGCGGTCGAATGACAAACGTCTGACCGCTCTCGTTCGATCTCGGGGAGGCTGGAGGACCCGCCCGTGCCTGCTGTTCCCGCTCTGATAGGGTGCTCAAAAGAGGGTCCTCTTTTCCCTCGGGAGGCTGTATGGAACGGGCGGTCGGAGGCAGCGCGGTAGCCGCGACGGAGCTGGTCCCGCCCCCGATGCTGCGCTGCGAAGGCCTGCGGAAGAAGTACGGCGACCGTCAGGCCGTCGACGGGGTGTCCTTCTTCATCGGGGAGCGGGAGTGCTACGGCCTCCTTGGCCCGAACGGCGCGGGCAAGACCACGACCATCTCCATGCTGTGCGGCCTGACCGTCGCCGACGAGGGGGCCGTCACCGTCGCCGGCTTCCAGGGCGGCTCGCTCGAGGCGAAGTCGGCCATCGGCTTCGTCCCCCAGGATCTCGCCCTGTACCCCGACCTCTCCGCCGTGGAGAACCTCACCTTCTTCGGGCAGCTCTACGGGCTCTCCGGCAAGGAGCTCCAGGCGCGTATCGGGGAGACGCTCGAGCTGGTGGGACTGGCCGATCGCGGAAAGGACCGCATCAGTACCTACTCGGGCGGCATGAAGCGGCGGGCCAACATGGCGGCGGGCCTGCTGCACCGCCCCACGTTGCTCGTCCTCGACGAGCCCACCGTGGGCGTCGACCCGCAGAGCCGCAACGCCATCCTCGAGACGGTCGGCCGGCTCGGTATCGCCGTGCTCTACACGACGCATTACATGGAGGAAGCCGCCAAGCTGTGCGACCGGATCGGCATCATCGATGACGGCCGTCTCATTGCTGAGGGCACGGCCGATTCGCTCATCGGCGCGCACGGGGGGCGAGACAAGGTGCATTTGGCGTGCGACCCCACTGCCCTCGACGAGCTGGCCACCGCCTGTCGTGAGCTCGACAGCATCCACGATGTGCACGAGGTCGATGGCCACCTCGAGCTCACCACGGACCACGGCCCGGCCATTCTGTCGGCCGTGGTCGCCGTGGCATCGCGACATGGCATCGATCTCACTGGTGTCGAGGTACGCTCCCCCAACCTCGAAGACGTCTTCTTGAGGCTCACGGGGAAAGAGCTACGCGATTGATTCGCGTCATTGCGCTGAACGAGCTCCGGCGCCGGCTGCGCGATCGTTCCGTCCTCATCGGCTGTCTCGCCGCACCGCTCCTCATGTCGGCCGTCCTGGGACTCTCCTTCGCCGGCAGCACGTCTTCGCAGGCCGTACGGGTCGGCGTCTCGGGTGCCTCGCCCCAGCTCACGGCCGCCGCCGTCCATGCCAGCCAGTTGCCTACCGGTGTCACCGTCGTCCCCATGCCGAACGAACAGGCGGTCAAGACCGCCGTGGCCGACGGGAGCCTCGATAGCGGGGTGGCGGTGCTGCCGGGGCAGATGCACCTGAGCAGCCTGCTGGTACCGGTGGTCGATCCGGGCGCGACACCCACTCCCGGATTCGACGTGGTGACGAGGGGGACGTCCCAGCTGGGCCAGGAGTACGCCGAGTCCGTCGCGGCCGGGATCTCCAGCGTGCTCTACGCGGGACACGTGCCCCGCACCACTGCTACCAGTGCCGACTCGGGCCCGGCCACCGTGGCCATCACGACCCAGAGCGTGGGCCACGGCGGCAAGGTCAACCTGAACTTCTTCGCGCCGAATATCGCCGTCGTGTTCCTCTTCATCGGGAGCGGCCTCGGCATGCGCTCCCTCCTCATGGAGCGCGCTGCCGGCACGCTCTCGCGCCTGACCGCCGCCCCGTTGCGGCCGACGCAGATCGTCCTCGGGAAGTTGTTGGCGATCTTCGTGACGGGACTGGCCACCATCTTCGTGATCTGGGCCGTCACGACGTTCGCTTTCGGGGCGGATTGGGGTGATCCGCTCGGCGTCCTCCTCATGTGTGTGGGGGCGACTGTCGCAATGTGCGGCATCGGCGTGTTCCTCACTTCGCTGGCCAAGACGGAACAGCAGGCGTTCGGCATCACGTTGCTCGTCGGCCTAGCCCTGGCGCTGCTCGGCGGCAACCTCCTCCCGTCCGGATCGCTCCCCGACGTGTTCCAGGTGCTCGCCCTGGGGACGCCGAACGGATGGGCCCTGGTCGGCTTTGGGCGCCTGGACCAGCTCGGCGAGCCCGCCAGCAGCGTCATCGGCCCGTTCCTGGTGCTGCTCGCCATCGCGGCCGTCGCCGGCGGCCTCGCCCTGACCCGCGTGCGGAAGATGGTCGAGCCGTGATCGCCGTCATCTGGGTGAACCTCCGTCGGGCCATGGGGGATCGGCGCCTCCTCATCATCGGCACGCTGGTGCCCGTCGTCATCATCCTCATCACCGGACTCCTGGAGGGCAGTCCCAAGGAGCCCATCGGCCTCCTGCACCCGTCACCCCGACTGCTGCACCTGGCGCAGACCACCGACGGGATAAAGGTCCGCGTCGAGAGCAATCGGACGGACCTGACCGACGACATCCTGCGCGGCCGCGTGGTGGCGGGGATCGTTCAACTCCCGTCCCAGACCGACTCCGTCCGGGCGGACTTCCTGGTCGAATCGGCGACGACCGACGCCGTCCAGGCCCACACCGACGTCGTCGCGCTGATGGACCTGATGGCCGCCGAAGGGTCCAACACGAAGTTCACGGACGAGACCCTCAGAGGAACCCAGACCCAGGCCCCGTTGAGCCCGTTCGCCTACGTCGCGCCCGCCAACCTGGTCCTCTTCATGGGGATCGCAGTGCTGGTTCTCGCCGCGGGCATGGTCGAGACCCGCCGCCTCGGCGTCCTCCAGCGGCTGTCGGCGGCCCCGGTGCGCAAACGCGCCATCGTCTTCGGTCAGATGGCCAGCATGATGGTCACGGCGCTGGCCATGGCGATCGGGCTCATCTTCGTCGGGATCGTGCTGTTCAACGTGCACTGGGGGAACCCGTTCAGCGTCTTCCTCGTCGTCGCGCTTCTCGGCATCAGCATCGCGGCGCTGTCGGTCATCATCGGCACCTGGGCCCGCTCCCAGGAACAGGCCATCGCCACCGCCGTCATCGTCGCCATCATCGCCGGGATGTTGGGCGGGTGCGTCTACCAGCTCGACACCGTCAGCACGACCGTCAACCACGTCGGGCACGTCGTTCCGCAGGCGTGGGCCATGGATGCCTTCGTGAAGCTCATCTACGACCACGCCACCTTCACCGACACCCTGCCGCAGATCGCCGCGCTCGCCGCCTTCGCCGTCGTGTTGAGCGTGCTGGCAGTCTGGTACTACTCACGAAAGGTCTTCTCGACCACATGAACGATCACGCCCCGTCTGCCGTCACCGACCTCGCCGATCCGGTCATGTTCACCGACCCCTATTCCCGTTACGCCGAGCTGCGCCGCGACGCCCCCGTCGCCCCTGGGTACTCAAAACAGATGCTGGGCGGCGCCGGTTACCTGCTGACCCGCCATGAGGACGTCCTGCTCCTGCATAACGACGTGCGCTTCTCGAGCGACCCCACCAGCCAGGGCTCCACCTTCCTCATGCGGCACCTACCCACCATGTTCCGGCTGCTCACCAGCTCCATGGTCTACAAGGACGACCCCGACCACGCCCGCTTGCGTCGCCTCGTCAACAAGGCCTTCACGCCCCGCATGGTCCAGCAGCTGACTGGCGAGATCGAGCGCATCGTCGCCGACCTCGTCGAGAAGGTGGCGAAGAAGGGGAGCGAGACCGTCGACCTCGTCGAAGAGGTCGCCGTCCCACTGCCGTTGTGCGTCATCTCGACCATGTTGGGTGTCGGTGACGCCGAGCGGGACGAGTTCCATGTCCTGATGGAACGGTTCGTCGTCCGGCTGGGCAGTGGCTCAGCCGCTGACGCCGTCCGAGCTATCCCCACGGCGCGCAAGCTCTACGCCGTGTTGGAACGCCTCGCCGCGCAGCGCCGTGCCGTGCCGGATGACGGCCTCATCTCGGCCCTGCTGCAGGCGAGCGAGGACGGCGACTCGCTAAGCGACGACGAGGTCATGGCCATGATCTTTCTCCTGATGCTGGCCGGTCACGACACCACCGCCAACCTCATCGGGAGCTCGGCGCTCGCCCTCATGGAGCATCCCGACCAGGCCGAGCGCCTGCGGGCCGAGCCCGACCTCATGCCATCCGCGGTAGAAGAACTCCTTCGCTTCACCACGCCCGTCCCGTGCGGCGCCGCTCGCACCCTCCTCGATGACGTCGAGCTCGACGGCATCACCATCCCCACCGGGAGCAAGGTCCTGGGCATGATCATCTCGGCCAACCGCGACGAGGCGGTCTTCGAGCGACCCGACGATCTCGACCTCGGCCGGGATCCGAACCGGCACTTGACCTTCGCGTTCGGGAAGCACTTCTGCCTGGGCAACCAACTGGCCCGTCTCGAGGGTCAGATCGCCATCGGCGAGCTCGTACGACGCTTCCCGCATATGCGCCTGGCCGTGGCCCGTGACAGCCTCAAGTACAAGCCGGTCCAGGCATTGCGCGGCTTCCGCAGTCTCCCCGTCATCCTGCAATAGCACCGGACCGTTCCCCACCGATGGAGAACCCGGCCAAGATGTCCACCGCGGAGATCATGGAGGAGGTCGCCGAGACCTCCCGCCGCCAGGCCTCCCTGGCGGGCCGCATGGTGCAGCTGACCGGGGAACTGGACCGGCGCCAGGGCTGGCGGGAAGCGGGAGCCACCTCGCTCGAGGACTGGATCGTCGAGCGCTGCGGGGTTTCCGTCCCCACCGCCCGAGCTTGGGCGCACGTTGCAGAGCGTCTCTTCGACCTTCCTCACCTGGCCGCCGGGCTGTCGGAGGGTGAGCTCAGCTTCGACAAGGTACGCGTGGTGGTCGATACGGCTACCCCCGAGACGGATCGTGACCTGCGAGAGCGCGCCAGACAGTGCTCGGTGCACCAGCTTGCACAGCTCAGTCGTTCCGACAAGGGAGCCTCGAGTGCCTCCGCCAAGACCGACTACGAGAGGCGCTCCGTCCGCTTCAACGACACCTTCCGCACCGTGACGGCTCAGCTCCCGCCCGAGTCGTACGCCGAAGTCCGTTCGACCCTTGAGGCCCGGGCCAAGCAGATGCCGTCAGACGGCGAGACGAGATGGGACCAACGCGTCTGCGACGCCTTTTTGGAGACCGTCCGTTCGCCGTCCCAGCGAGGTTCAAGCAGTTCGCATGTGGTCGTGGTACATGTTCCGCTGGCCGCCGTGGCTGAAGAGACGTCGGAGTTAGCCGGCGAGCTCGAACGGGGCGACCTGATCAGCGGGGAGACCATCCGCAGGATCGCCTGCGACGCGACCATCGTGGTTGCCCTCGACGACGACGTGGGTCACACGATGTACGAAGGGCGGGCCAGGCGCTTTCCGACCGACACTCAACGTCGCGAGATCATGCGGCGGGACCGACATTGCCGATTTCCCGGATGCACCAATGTCACATTTACCAACGCACATCACATCAAACCGTGGAAACCGGGTGGCCGAACGGACCTCGACAATTTGGCCTTGCTCTGCGAGCACCATCATCGCCGTGTCCATAGCCGGGATTGGACGATGTCTGGGGACGCCAACGCGGAATTGACCTTCCTGGGTCCGACCGGTCGCGCCATGACGTCGCGCCCGTCGCCGCTGTGGACTGTGGCTACCGGCCCCGCCGGTCCATCGGCCATCTGAGCCTCTCGAGTTTCAGCGCTCCACGGCCCGCCGGCGGTTGGCTTCCCACTGCCCCCGGCTGAAGTAGCTCTGGTCCTCGCCAAAGCCTTGGACGCCGTGGTCCCAGCGCCAATGGACGAGGGAGTCGCCACCGTGGCCGCGCCAATGCCGGCTCACCACCTCGCCGCGCACGGTGAGCCTTCGCTCGGTCTCGTCCACCGCCTCGATCTCGAGCGTGAGCGGCCATCCCGTGTCCGGATCGAAGGTCACGCGGCGCTCCCCTGCGAGGATGTGCCCGTACTCGCCGGCCCGGAGCAGGAAACCGCACATCACCGGTTCCACCTCGGGTCCCGGGACGGCGTAGGTCAACCAGGCCTCGTCCGGGCCGGCGGCACAGAAGGAATAGCCCACCCCGCCAAAGTTGCCGGCCTGCGACGGACCTCCGGCTCCGCCCCGTCCTGAGGCCTCGCGACGTCGGGGGCGCCCCTGCGGCCGCGGGCCCCACGAGCGATCGCGCACGGAGTAGCAGTCGATCGGGATCTCCTCGCCGTGCAGGAGCATCGTGCCGGTGACGTGACCGGCCTGGTCGAAGTGCACGCCCTTGAGGAAAGGGATGACACCCGCGGGGTGGGGATTGGGTTCCATCATCCCCTCGAACTCGAGTGCGAGCTCTAAAGCCCCGCCCGGATCCATGTAGCTCACGGCGTAATGCCGCAACGGCTCGAGCACTCGTACGTGCACGCCGTTGGGCCACTCGAAGTCGCGGATGTCGCGTTGGGCCCGCGGTGGCAGCTGCAAGCCCGAGTACTCCGCTCGGTACAGGAGCTCCCAGGGATAGGCGGCGCTGTCGTCCCACACCCAGGCTCCGCCATTGCAGAGGCTGGCGTTCGGGCGGGCCTGGCAGTACGTCCACCCGCCGAGGTTTCGTTCCGGCACGTTCCAGGAGAACCAGTTGGTCTCGGTCTCCCACCACCGATCGGTCATCTCTTCGTCGTGGAAGTCGTCATCCTCGGGTCCGAAGGTCCGGTAGGTACGCTCGGCCCGCCGGCGGTCGAGGTCGACCCCGAACATCTCGTTCATGACGTCAGATCGGGCCAGTGACGGTCGGCCAACACCCCCATCGAGGGCCGGGCCAGCTCCGTCTCGCGGGCGATCCGGCGCCACAAGGTGCGCAAGTAGTCCTCCTCGGTCACCGTGCCCGCAGTCACGCCATCGACCACCGTGGCGCGTCCGGTCATGACCGACCATGGCCGACCGCCCAACAGCGCCTCATAGTCGTCGAGCTCGCCGACCTCGTACGAGGTGCCGTACCGGTCGACCTGCCCGAGATACTTGATCAGCCGGGCGACCCCCTTGCTCCGTGCCGCCGCCAGCGGGTCCGAAATACGGGGCACGATCACCTCGCGGAGCTGCGAAAGGACGGCGTCGTACATCCAGTCGTAGTCACGCCGTTCGCGGGCCTGCGGTGGTTCGACCGGCGAGAGCTCCAGCCCCGTGGCCGACGCCAGTGCCTCGAGCCAGAGACGTCGGTGCAGTGTCTGGTAGATGAATCCGTTGCCGACGTCACCACCTCCGCCGTCACGACCACCGGCGTCATCGTCGGTTGTGGCAGGCCGGTGGCCCATCACCTGGAGCTTGGTCTCGGCCATCACCTGGTAGTAGTGCACCCGGCTCTCGTCGATCGGATTGCCAGAGAGATCCTCGTACTCACGCAGCCGCGTCGGAAAGTCGGTAAAGGGCTCCTGGGTTGCCCGCAACGAGAGCCAGGCGATGTCGTCCATCGGATCCCCTAGGTGGGCCAGCTCCCAGTCGACGACGGCGACGACGTGCCCGCCCTGGTACATGAAATTCCCCGGCCCGGTGTCGCCCTGCACGAGCACCAAAGGGCCGTCGTAGTCGGGGATGTTCCGCCGCAGCCATCGCAATGAGAAGAGGAGTGCGGGGTCGGGCTGGCCGCCGCGTTCCGCCAGCACCCGCTCCCACTCGTCGAGCTCGGCCCCGACGGCATCGGGGACGGTCTTCACGGCTGGGAAGGCCGGAAGGTCGAGCGCTGCGGCATCGAGGGCGTGCAGCGCGGCCAACTTCGTCATGAAGTCCCGAGCCGTCGACTCCCGCTCCGACTGGCTCTCAATCCGCGAGAACCAGTTCTCGCCGACGACCCGCTCCGAGAGCATGGCCTGGTGCACTGGATGCACGCCGAGGACGCGGGGCACGGGAACCGGGCTGTCCTGTAGGGCGAGGTACACCGTCGCCTCCCGGTGCAGCGTCCAGGGATCCTTGGTATGCGCCGGATCGGAGCGGTCATAACGTAGAAAGCACGGGGCGAGCGAGCCATCCGTCCGCTCGAGGTCGATGTACCAGGCCTCCTTGCGTGCCCCGCCCGGCTTGCGGTCGGCCAACGTCAGGCGGCCGCCGCCGACCTCCTCGACCCAGGACACCAAGTCCTCCGGGAGTGCCATCGCCCCACTCACAGGATCCGCGTGTCGTGCTCGGCCCAGTAGCGGTCGCGCAACACCCCCTTGTAGAGCTTGCCGGTGGGGAGTCGGGGCAGCTCCTCATCGAAGTCCACGCTGCGCGGGCACTTGAAATGGGCCAGATGCTCGCGGCAGAAGGCGATGAGTTCGCGCTCGAGTGATTCGTCGCCAACGATGCCGTTGATGGGCTGCACGACGGCTTTGACCTCCTCCCCGAGGTCCTCGTTGGGCACGCCGATGACGGCGGCGTCCAGCACCTTGGGGTGGGTGACGAGCAGGTTCTCCGTCTCCTGCGGGTAGATGTTCACGCCACCCGAGATGATCATGTGCGCCTTGCGGTCGGTGAGGAAGAGGTAGCCCTCCTCGTCCAGGTACCCCACGTCGCCGACGGTGCTCGTCTTGCCGTCGTCCCGGCGGGTGCTGGCGGTCTTGTCGGGGTCACCGAAGTACTCGAAGTCGGTGGCGCCGGCGAACCAGACCGTCCCGGGCGTGCCCGTCGGGCACTCCCTCCCCTCGTCGTCGAGGATGTGGATCTCGCTCAGGACGGCCCGGCCGACGCTGCCCCTGTGTGCCAGCCAGTCCTCCGATGTGATGAAGGTGCAGCCGTTGCCTTCGGTGGCGGCGTAGTACTCGAGGAGGATCGGCCCGAACCAGTCGATCATCTGCTCCTTCACCTGCACGGGACAGGGCGCAGCCGCGTGGATGATGATCTCGAGCGACGACAGGTCGCCCGCAGCGCGGACGTCGGGGGGCAGCTTGAGCATGCGACTGAACATGGTCGGGACGACCTGGGAATGCGTCACCCTGTACCGGCCCACCAGGTCGAGATACAGGGCAGGGTCGAAGTGCTCCATCACCACCACGGTCGACTTCATGCGAAGCGCGATGGCGACGCTCACTTGCGGGGCGGTGTGGTAGAGCGGCGCAGGGGACAGGTAGACCATGTCCTCGCGGAGTCTCCACAGAGCGGCGATCCCGAGCACGGCGATGCTGGTCTCCGACGGATGGATGTCGTACATCGGCCGCAGGATGCCCTTGGGCCGCCCCGTCGTGCCCGACGAGTACATCATCGGTGCGCCCAGTTGCTCGTCAGCGACTGGGCCGGTGCTCTGTTTGCCGACCGCCTCTTCCCACGACTCGAACGGATCGGCGGGGTCGCCCGGCGCGCCCACCATGATCCAGCGCTCGACGTCGGGGCACAGCGCCGGCAGCTCACTCGCCACCTCGGCCTTGGCAGCCGATGTCACGACGACCCGGGACTGGGAGTCGTTCACGACGTAGGCCACTTCTTCTGGCGCCAAGTACGAGTTGACCGGGGTGAAGTAGAGTCCGGTGCGCTCGGCGCCCGCCTCGGCGAGCAGCATGGCGGGGTCGTTCTCCATGAAGATCGCCATGTGGTCCTGCCGGCGCAGGCCCGATTCCCGCAGCATGTGCGCGACCTGGTTGGCCCCGGCCTCGTATTCGGCGAAGGTCAGCACGCGGCCCGACGGCGCCATGACGATCGCCGGCTGGTCCGGGTGCTCCGCTGCGTGTTCAGCTGCGTACACTGCGGCCCCCTTGGTCCGACCCCAGGCACGAGTACAGCATGTCGACCAGGCAGGCGCCCATGAGCGGGAAGGCCTGGTTCTCCAGATGGTTCCGTACGAACCCGCACCCGACCCGCGCGACAGGGTCGGCGAACCCGATCTGTCCGCCGGCTCCCATGTGCCCGAAGGCTGCGTCATTGGGCCCGTGCATCGGCGGGATGCCGGGGACGAGCGCCGGCGGCTCGAGGGAGTAGCCGACGGCCCATCGGGTGGGCACGGCCATGACGGCGTCCCGGCCGCAGACCTGCTCGGTGCGGAAGCGCTCGATCGATGAACGTGACACCAACTCCTCACCAGCGGCCAGGGCCGCGTACACCCGGGCAAGGCCACGGGCTGTCGCGGTGGCGCCCAGCGCGCCGATCTCGGCCTGAAGCACGGACGGGGTGTTCATGAACCGGGCGAAGCGGGGCCTCCCTTCCTCGTCGGCGAAGAGGCTCCCGTGGGCGCCTGCCAGGACCGACCGCCCGGATTTCGACTCCGGGTCGATCTGGCGGAGGGCACTCTCCTTCCCCGCTTTCACGGGGAACTCCATGACGGTGGCCACCGAGCCGACGAGAGATGACGGCGTCCCGATGGAACACGCGACGCCCAGCGGCTGCGCGACCTCTGCGTCGAAGAACGAACCCAGGCTCATGCCGGTGAGACGTCGTACGAGCTCCCCGACGAGCCATCCGAAGGTGACGCCGTGATAGCCATGCCGGGTCCCGGGCTCCCAAGCCGGCGCTCCCGATGCCACCCCGGCCGCGATGGTGACCGTGTCGTCCCACCCAGCACCGTCCCACGACAGGATCTCGTCGGATCCGGGTAGGCCGATGGCTCCCGATTGATGACTGAGGAGCTGGCGCACCGTCGTGGGCTCCTTGCCGAGGCAGCCGAACTCGGGCCAGTATCGGACCACCGGCGCGTCGAGGTCGAGCTCGCCCCGGTCCTCGAGGATGTGCGCGCACAGCGTCGTCATGCCTTTGGTCGACGACATGATGACCGCTCGGGTGTCCTTCTCCCAGGGCCGGTCCGGACCAGCCCAACCACGCCAGATGTCGACCACGCATTCGCCGTCGACGAAGGCGCAGAACGCACCACCACCGTCACCCAGGTCGGCTCTGCGCAGCCGCTCACCAACCGTCACCGACGCTCCCGCAGCGAGAACCTCGGCCACCGGCTCGAACCCCCGTGCCACGAAACCACCGACTTCCAGCGCGGGAGCGGTCACAGGGCGCGCAGGGCCTTCTCGACGTCGGGCCACCAATCCTTGCCCCACCACGAGACGCTGATGCGATCGACCAGGCCCCCGTACCGGGTCGCCACCTCGCCGGCCAGGCGGTCCGGGGTGCAGACGATGGTCAGGGTGTCGAGCACCGAGTCGTCGACGAGGCGCGCCATCTCGTCCCATCGGCCGGTCTTCGAGCAGGCGTACAGCTCAGTCTGCAGATCGCCCCACCCGTGCAGGTCGAGCACGGGTCGGTACGCCGGTGTGGAGGCGTAGTAGCCGACGTGGCGGCGCATCGCGTCACGCGCCTTCGCCATCGTCGACTCGTCCTCGACCACCGAGATGAAGCCCGGGCACGTGACCTCGAACGCCTCCCTCGCACGCCCCGATTTCGCCAGACCGCGGTCGAGCGCCGGCACGATCACCTCGCGCAGGTAACGGGCCGAGCAGATCCCGTGGGTGATGACGCCGTCGGCCACCTCTCCGGCGACCTCGTTCATGAGAGGCCCGACCGCGGCCAGGAAGACCCGGGGCGGCCCGAATGAATGCGGCCGGGGCGCGAAGACAGGGGTCATCAGGGTGTGGGTGTAGAAGTCGCCCTCGAACTCGAGTCCCGCCCCCTCGTTCCACGAAGCCCAGATCGCCCGGAGCGCAAGGACGTACTCACGCATGCGCGCAGCCGGGTGCGACCACGTCGAGCTGAAGCGCTTCTCGATGTGCCGTCGCACCTGCGAGCCCATCCCGAGCACGACGCGCCCGCCCGAGTACTCCTGCAGCTGGTTCGTCGTGTACGCCAGGCTCATCGGGTTGCGGGCGAAGGCGATGGCCACGCCGGACCCGAGCGACACTGAGGTCGAGTGCTCCGCCGCCAGTATCAGCGACAGGA
Organism: uncultured Acidimicrobiaceae bacterium; assembly: GCA_963745175.1. Lineage (GTDB taxonomy): Bacteria > Actinomycetota > Acidimicrobiia > Acidimicrobiales > RAAP-2 > Bog-473. Next base: position 146,199 of record CAVUWK010000008.1, on the reverse strand, counting down.
AGGGATCGTTCGTCGTTTCGGCGGCCCAGAGGCAGTCGAGCCCGGCGGCCTCGGCGGTGCGGACGCGATCGGCCACCTTCGGCAGCTCCGTCCCCAGCCCGCTGTCGATCTTCACGAGGCTGCCTTGGCCGGGGTGGCCACCACTCCCGTCTTCGTCGCCGGCGCCACCTGCTTGACCCGTCGCCGAACCGGCGCCGGCGTCGGCGCAGGTCCCTTCACTGCCGGCCGATCGACCGAGAGCGATAGCGGAATTCCGACTTGGACGAAGCGACCCGCCGCGGGATGGCGGTAGCGCCGTAGGAGCTCACGGGCCACGACCTGCGGGTCGTCGGGAACGGCGGAGGGGTGCACGCTCAACGCGGCGGGAACACCAACCTCCCGCAGCGAGGACAACACCTCCTCCGCCGTCAGCGCCCCGACCGCCTCCGCCAGATCCTCGACCTTCAGCGATGCCGTCGTCCCGGTGCCCGTCCCGGTCCCCAGCGCCGGCCCCAACGCCGCCCGCTGCGCGTCCGTCACACAGCACACCGTCACCCACCCGTCCTTGGCTCGATACAGATGGCACCCCACCGACGGACCACCCAGCCCCTCACCGACCTGGTCCGGCACCACACCGTCCACCGCCAGCGCCGCGACGTCCTCGGACTGGTACAAGGTCGCGGTCAGCGCCAGCGATGCCTCCACCGTTGTCACCGCGGCGCCCATCCCTCGCCCCAGCAGCGCCAGCACGATGCCCGCCGCCAACAGCAACCCGGTGCCGTAGTCGTTGGCCGTGAAGTTGACGGGTACCGGCCGCGTCCCGCCGCCCTGCGTCATCTCCATCCCGGTCGCCGCCTGGATCACGTAGTCGAAGCTCGGCCGGGCGGCCAGCGGCCCTGCCACGCCGAACCCCTTGGCCCGGGCGTAGACCAGCGAAGGATTCACCTCCCGCATCCGGGCCTCGTCGAGACCGAGTCGCTCCCACGCGCCGGCCATGGCGTTCTCGACCACGACGTCGGACACCGCCACGAGGTCGAGCAGCCGGGCCCGGTCCTCCTCCGTCTTCAGGTCGAGGACGACGCCCCGCTTGGACCGGTTCCCGTCCACATAGATGTTCGGCAGCACCGGCATCAACTGGAACGCGCCCTCACCACCAGGCGGCTCGACCTTCACGACGTCGGCGCCCAACTCCGCCAGCAGGCGCGCCGCCAGCGGACCGGCCCAGAAGTTGGAGAGGTCGATGATGCGGTGGCCGCCGAGCGCGCCGTGCTCCGCACCGTGCCGGCGGCCGGGCCGCGATCCGCCGGACCCCAGCCCGATCCGCACGGCCGGTCCCATCAACGGCACCCGCCCCAGCACCGGGTCCTCTGTCTCTCTCACCAGCTCGTCGACGCGCGCCTGTTCATGGCCCAACCACTCGGCCAAGGTGTTGCACCTGGCCACGGCGGCTGGCTGCTCGAGCAGGGCCGCCTCCCACTCGTCCGCGGTCTTGCTCGCGAAGCCGTTGATGACCTCTTGCAGCACAGTCCGGTTCCACTCGCGGTTTGAGAGCTTCGAGAGACCTTCGGGCGTCGAGTAGTCGAGCCCCCCGTCGTCCATGTCGAGCAGGCGGCACAGCTCGCGCCAGCGCTCGGTCCCGCTGAGGTTGACCATCACCGCGCGATCGTCGGCCGTGTCGAAGACACGCAAGATGGGCGACTTGGTCTGGCGCACGATGAGCGGCCGGTGTCCCTCGCGATGGAATATCGGCGCCGCGTTGAGGAAGAGCAACCCGTCGAGGAGCGAGGTCTCGACATGCTGCCCGTATCCCGTCGAGGCGCGCTTGACCAGTGCGGCGCCGGCGCCGAGGACGGCCAGTAGCGCGGCGGCCACGCTGGCCAGCGGGAAGGGGAGCCAGATCGGGTCATCCCCCGTGAAGAGCCCCTGCTGCGCGCCGGCCCGGGCATGGACCAGCGCCTCCCACCCCGGGTCATCCCTCGAAGGCCCGGTGCTGCCCCACGCGCTGATCGAACACGTGACGAGGCGCGACCGTTCTCTCTGCAGCACCTCAGGCGCCAGTCCGAGGCGCTCCAACGCGCCCGGTCGCAGGTTCTCCACCAGGAGGTCCGCCCCATCAATGAGGTCGAGTGCAGCGCGGCGGCCGTCGGGCGAGCGGAGGTCCATCTCAACGGAGCGCTTGCCGCGGTTCCAGGCGGCGAAGCGGGCGGGTTCGGCGCGCAGCGGGTCGCCGCCGGGACGCTCCACCTTGACCACCTCCGCCCCGAGGTCGGCGAAGATCGTTGCCGCAAGGGGGGCCGCCACGTACTGGCCGATCTCGACCACCTTGAGGCCCCGCAGTATCGGCTCCGGCTCAGTGCCACCGGACACCTCCGTCCTCGCTCCCTGTCCGGACGTCGCCAAGATCGCCCGGCATGAGGTCTCCCTCCCGGTCGCGCGGCAGGCCGAGGATTCGTTCCGCGATCACGTTGCGCTGGATCTCGTTCGTGCCCCCACCGATGGACGCCGATTGCGAGCTGAGAAGCTGGTCCGCCCAGCGCCCGCCCTCCGGATCGGCAGGGTTCCATGCCGTTGCGTCCATGCCGGAAACCGCCACCGCGACGAGGGCGGACTCCTGCACCAGCTGCGCCATGGCCAGTTTCAGCAGCGACGCCGCCGCGCCGTCACCGGCCTTCGACGTGGCCTGCAGGTAGCCGGACAGGTGGCGGAGGACCGTCTGGCGGATGCGCAACCGCACCAAGTGGTCCCGGATGCCGGGCCGATCAGCGACACCGCGGCGTTGCGCCTCGGCGACCAGTCCGGCGAAGCCACCCTTGCCGCCCCCGCCCGAGCCCATACCGCCGAGCGCCTGGCGCTCGAAGGCCAGCATGGTACGGGCCACCCGCCAGCCCTCGTGGAGCTTGCCGAGCACGTTGGCCACTGGCACCCGCACCTCGTCGAGGAAGACCTCGTTGAAGTGCGAGTCACCCGTGATCTGGCGCAGCGGCCGCACGGTGATGCCAGGCACGTGCATGTCGACGATCAACATCGAGATGCCCTCACGCTTGGGACGTTCCGGATCGCTGCGGACCAGACAGGCCGCGTAGTCACTGTGCTGGGCCCCCGAGGTCCACACTTTCTGCCCGTCGAGCACGAACTCGTCACCATCGCGACGGGCCCGGGTCTGCACGCTCGAGAGATCGGAGCCGGCGCCGGGTTCGCTGAAGAGCTCGCACCAGACGTGATCGCCTCGCAGCATCGGCGGGATGAACGCCTGCTTCTGTTCGTCGGAGGCGTGCATCAGGATCGTCGGCCCGCACATGCCGAGGCCGATCTCGAGCGAACGCGGCGGGACCTGGAACGCCTTCGCCTCGCGCTCGTAGATGCGCTGGTAGCGCCCGGTCAGGCCACGGCCGCCGTATTCCGCCGGCCAGGTGATCCCGGCCAGGCCGGCCTCCGCCAGGGCGCGCTGGTACGCGACCGCCCGTGTCACCCCGCTGCCCCAGGGCTCGGGCCCCGCCTTGGCACGCGCCGCCTCACCCTTGCGCGGCAGCGTGGCCTCCAAGAAGGCAAGCACCTCCGTCCGGAAGGCGTCCTCGTCGGGGAGTGGGGTCTCCGTGCTCATCGGGGGGCAACCGCAACGGGACGGGGCACGCCGACCGAGAGCAGTCCGCCCAAGACCATGTCCTTCATCACCCGTGCCAGCTGCTCCTGGTCCATCCCGCCCAACGATGTGATGGAGCGCAGCATCCCGTCGACCATGGTGACGGCGGCCCGGGCCTCCACGTCGGTCAGGCCCGGTTGGACCTCGCAGAGCAGGTGCACCCATTCGGCCATGCGCACCCGCTCGATCCGCGCCACCCTCCGCCGCGCCTCGTCGTCCAGCGAGCGGTACTCCTTGACGAAGACGTCGCGCAGGTTGCCATTGCGTAACTGCAAGACGATCGCCGCGTCGATCAGCCGCTCGAGGGTCACCATCGGCGGCGTGTCCTCGTTCAAGACGTTGTCCACGGTCTCGCGCCAGATGACCGCGGCCTCCTCGATGAGGACCGAGAGCAACTCCCCCTTACTGTTGAAGTACCGGTAGATGGCCGGCCCGCTCACGCCGGCGGCCGCCCCGATGTCGCCCAGGCTCGTCTCGCGGAAGCCCCGCTCACGGAACAGGTCGGTGGCCGCCGCCATGATCGCCTCCCGCGTGCGCGCACCCTTGGTCTGCCGCCCGGGAGCGGTCCGGCCGGAGGGCGGCGTGGCCTCCCCGGATGCCCTCATGTCCACCTCGTCGTCCGCTCCTCGGTTCTGCCTCATACGAGGTCGGATGTTAGCCATGGGTCACAAAACCCGCCCTGACGGCGTTGACTCAGGGCCGTGTGCATGCTTAGATTTTAATGCTCATTAACAAAAGTGCAAGGGCGGCGTCGGGAGGGTGGTCATGGAGTTCGGCTTGTTCATGGAGCTGTCGGTGCCCCGCCCGTGGACGCCGGACTCCGAGCGCCAGGTGTACGAGAACGCCCTCGAGCAGGTCCGCCTGGCCGACGAGCTCGGCTTCGATTACGTCTGGGCCGTCGAGCACCACTTCCTCGAGGAGTACTCGCACTGCTCCGGGCCCGACATCTTCCTGGCGGCGGCCGCCGCCCAGACCAAGCGGATCCGGGTCGGGCACGGGGTCATTCCGTGCGTGCCGCAATACCAGAGCCCCGTCCGGGTGGCCGAGCGAGCGGCGGTGCTCGACATCATCTCGGGCGGGCGTCTGGAACTGGGGACCGGCCGCTCCGCCACGTGGCCGGAGCTGAGTGGCTTCGGGGCCGATCCCGACGAGACCAAGAAGACCTGGGACGAGTTCGTGCGCGTCATCCCCAAGATGTGGATGCAGGAGCGCTTCGCCTGGGACGGCCGCATGTTCTCCATGCCCGAGCGGGCCATCCTGCCCAAGCCCCTGCAGAAGCCGCACCCGCCGATGTGGGTCGCCGTGACGTCGCCCGGCACCGAGGTCGACGCGGCGGACCGGGGCCTCGGGTGTCTCGGGTTGTCGCCCGGCGGGTTCGCCGACTCGGAGAAGAAGGTGTTGAACTACCGCCATCGGATCGAGACGTGTGAGCCGGTCGGCGCCTTCGTCAACGACAAGGTCCTGACGGTCAACTTCCTGTCCTGTTGCGAGGACGGCGACCTGGGCCGGCGCAACGGGCTGAAGGTCGCGTCCATGTTCAGCTACATGGCGGCGCAGCTGCTGTCCGCCAAGGAGGTGCTCCCGACGCACTCGTACCCGTCCGAGGGCCTGCTGCCCGCTCTGCGGCGGGAGTCGGGGAGCCCCGGCGACGCCGCCAAGGCCTTCAAGGGCGTGACCATGGGCACTCCCGACGACGTGGCCGACGCCATCACGGCCTGGGAGAACGTCGGCTTCGACGGCATCAACTTCATCCACCAGTTCATGGAGGTGGTACCGCAGCAGTACGTGCTCGACTCCATGCGCCTGTTCGCCGAAGAGGTCATGCCGCGCTTCAAGACGGGGACGCCGGGGACCAACGGCTCTTCGGCGCCGGCGGCGTCCCGGCCTGTCGCGGCGGGGGTGGCCTGATGCCGCTCGCCGGCTCCCTCGACATCCGCCCCCTCCTGGCGGGGGCACCCGAGGTGATCCTCGAAGACCGCCAGCTCAAGGTCGACGACGTCGACATCCTCCAGGTCTTGTACGAGGTCCGGGTGGCCGACCGCGAGTCGCTCGTGCCCCCCGCCCTCAACCCGACGATCCCGCCGGTGATCAGCTTCCTCGTCTACCGGGCAAAGGAGAGCCTGTACGGGCCCTTCGCGCTCGCCCAGCTGCGCCTGACCGCGCGTTCGGGTGTGCGGCCGCGCGCCTACCTGATCTCGGCCCGCTGCGACAACGCGGCGTTGGCCGAGGTGTTGGAGGGCTCGTGGGGGTTCCGGGTAGCTCCCGGGGAGATCAGCCTGCTCCGCTTCCACGACCGGGTGGACTGCACGGTACGGGAGGAGGACGGGCGGACGATCCTGCAGACGTCCCTCGTGGACCCGTTCCCGGTGACGGGGCACGACGTGCAGTACCCGCCGGGGATGCATCTCGCCCGGGTGACTCGGGACGGAGTCAGCAAACCGCGGATCGTGCAGGTCGACTCCGAGTACGAGTTCCGGCGGGCCGACCGGGGCCGGCCCGAGCTGATCTCCTTCGACGCCGAGGCCTGGGGCGATGCCCGCCTCGTGCCCGACATCCCCGTCTCCGCCAGTTTCGCCGCCTGCGACATGACCATCGCCAACGTGCGCTACATCTGCAACCCGGACATCCCCGCCGCCGAGGGAACCGAGAAGGTCAGTGAGGCTTGAGGCGGGTCGCCGGACAGCGCAGACGCCGCTCCGTATCCTGAGCCCGAGGATGCCCGCGGACATGACCGAGGACGAGGGTCTGCACCCGGCGGGTGACGACCCCGACTGGCAGGAGAGCGCGTACCTGGCGTGGCGCGACCCGGTGAGCGGACTCGGCGGGAACCACCGCATCGGCAACGAGTTGAACCGCGGGACGGCGAATCTGTGGTGCGGCGTCTACCAGGACGGCGGCGGCCGATTCCGTTGGAACGGCGAGGGGCTCCCGCTGGTCCTCCTTGACCAGGTTGGTCTTTGCGCCGGTCCCCAGCGCATCTTCCGCGATGGCGAGCGTCTGCGTTTCCTGCTCGAGGGCGACGGCTGCCACGTCGAGCTCGAGCTCGTCGACGAGGGCCCACGCTCCTTCGCCAACGCGCAGTCGTTCGCGGGGACTTCGGGGACGGCAGGGACCATCTTCTCCAACAACTTCCACGTCGCTTGCCGGGTCCGCGGCACCGTGGATCTCGACGGCGCCGAGGCGGAGGTCGACGCGCCGGGCTGGCGGGACCACTCGTGGGGCGCGCGGCGCTGGGACAGCTTCCTCTCGAGCCGGAGCTTCGGCGGCTCGCACGGTACGGGCGACGACGCTCTCCATTTCCGCTACGCATCGCTCGTCGGGGCCAACGGGAGCTTCTTCCGCCACGGTTCGCTCGCACGTCACGGCGAACCGGTGCCGGTCGCCGGCGCCGAGATGCTCTTGCACGTCGACGACGACTCCGTGCGCTGCCCCTCCGCCGAGGTGACGTATCGGCTCGAGGGCGGCGGAACGACGACCGTGCGCATCGACACCATCGGCGGCATGATCGGTGCCACCGCGCAGCGCTACGGCTGGGAGTCGGTGGGCGACGTGACGGTCGACGGTGAGCCGGGCGGCTGGGGTTTCCTCGAGACGACCCTGAACGCCCGCAACGGCCAGAATCCACCCGTCTACGTCCTGGCCGACGCTCTCACCAACGGCATGGTGCGAGCGGAGCGATGACGACGATCCCATGAGACAGCCCGCAGACGACCGGGCGCTGTACCTCCGCCAACTGCGGGCCACGGTCGCCGGCACCTTCCTGCCCGAGGTCACCAGCGCAACCGCGGTCGACGCGGCGGGGCTGGTCGACCGCATCCTGGCCGAGTTCATCGTCGAAGAGGAGTGGGCCGACGTTCTGAGCCAAGAGTTCGGGGCCGCGTTCGAGGCGCTGCTCCTCGCGGACGGAAGCGATCGCACGGCAGTCGTCACGCCGGCGAGGTTCGACGATCTCCGCCGGCAGGCCGCAGTTGTCGTGTCGCAACGTGCGAGCAGTGACGCCGCCGAGGACCAAGCGTCGTGCCGACAACTGGTCGACGTGGAGCGGCGTTTCTTGGAGCAGGTCGACGAACTCCGCCGGCTCGTCCTCGACGAAAAGCCAGACGCGGAGGCAGCCTCCTCGCTGACGCAGTGCTCGGTCACGCCGGCGCAGCTCAGCGAGTACCTGCGAAGCAAGCTGCCGGCCTCGCCCGATCTGGCCGTGGCCGCCATGCGCGTCGTGCCTGGCGGACGATCCAAGGAGACGATCCTTTTGTCGCTGACGGGCACCACCGAGATCCCGGCAGAGGTCATCGTACGCAAGGACCGCCCTGTCGGCATCCTCCAGACGCGTGCCCTCGACGAGTTCGCTGTGCTCCGGGCCGTCCACGCCCACGAGGGGGTTCCCGTCGCGCAGCCGTTCTTCGCGGACGAGCTGGACGAGTCCATGGGTGGGGGCACCTTGCTCGTGATGGAGCGGGTGAGCGGCACAAAGGCGGGCGAGTACTTCCCGGACCTCGCCGCACCGACGCAGCACCAGTACGTGCTCGGCGCGCAGCTGGCCGGCGCCCTCGCCCACCTGCACGCGGTGCCGCTCGAGGCGCTGCAGTCGACGGGGCTCGACCTCGACGCGGAGCTGACCGAGGCGACCATCACGGCCTCCGTCGAAGGCATGTCCGCCCGCATCGGCGACCTCAGCGGCCCGCCGATCGCGGCGGTCCCCCTCGCCCGGCAGTGGCTTCTCGACCATGTAGAGGACGTCGTGCCAGCCGGGCGACTCTGCCTCCTGCAGGGCGATGTCGGGTTGCACAACATGCTCGTCGACGGCGAGCGGCTCACCGCGCTGGTCGACTGGGAGGCGGCGACCGTCGGACCGCCGGCGCGCGAGATCGCGGCGGCGTGGCTGGCCGGCACCGCACTCATGGGGTGGCCGGAATTTGTCGACGCGTACCGCGCTGCCGGTGGACCGGCCGAGGGCACGAATGAGCGGGCGATCACCTACTACAGGGTCTTCATCGCCTTGGGCGCCTGCATGTCCAGCCGGACGGGAGGCCACCTCTTCCGCACGGGTGCAAAGCGTGACCTCCTGACCGCGCACTCAGGTCTGGACGCCCACTTCCGAGCGCAGCGCAACCTCGCACGCGCACTGCAGGACGCGTTGGCGCAGTGCTGAGTGCCCGGGCGGCGGATCTGCAAAAGGTGTCCCTTTTCCCTGATCGGACCTTGCATCCTCCCCGACAGCTGGTTCGACATCGCCTGCGTCCTGCACCATGCGAGATCGCCCCGGTCCTCCAAACACCAGGCAGGCCAGCCGGGCCGACGATTTATTGCAGAAGTGTTGCGATAGACCTTGGCGTGGGAGGAGCTAAATGGTATCCTCTTTTTCCAACGCAGCCGGGGGGCCGCTGCGGTTGGTCACTTGGCGCCGACATGGTCCCTGGATCCCCAAGGAGGAAACAGTGCTCACAACAGGTGCGATCGGGCGGACGGGCGGGAAGGCGAAAAAGGTGTTTTCGACAGGCTTGCTGGCGGCCGGTGTGATGACGGCCGCGACGGTGTCGACTGCCGTGATGGGTGTCGGCACAGCGGGAGCGAGCAACCCGCTCGGCACAGCCCACCCGGCCACGCTTGCCCCGGTCACGATCGGTCTGATCAGTGACGGCGGCGGCAGCAGCGCCATCGGCACCGCCGCGCTCGTCGAGCAGGGCGCCAAGGCGGCGGTCGCGTACGAGAATCAGTACGGCGACGGCCTCGAGGGCCACAAGATCTCGCTCTACATCTGCGAAAACCAATCGACCCCGGCCGGCGGCCAGACGTGTGCCAACGACATGGTTCAGCATGGCGTCGTCGCCGTCGTCGAGCCCTTCACGGGCCAGGGCCAGACCGAGGTGCCGACCATCGTCGGCGCCGGCATCCCCTACATCACGATCAGCGGCGCCTCCACCGCCGAACTCACCTCGCCGGGGGCGTTCGCCCTCGAGGGCGGCTTCCCGGCCTACCTCGGTGCCATGGCGCTGAGCGCCAAGGCGCACAACCTCAAGAAGGTGGCGTTCCTGGTGGAGAACGTGCCGGCCGCCATCCAGGGCGCGCAGGCGCTCGGCGGCCTGGTCTACAAGGCGGCCGGTATCGGCTTCACCGTGATCCCGATCAACCCCGGCACGGCCGACATCTCGCCGCAGATGCAGTCGGCCGTCTCAGGCGGCGCGGACGCAGTGGGCATGGTCGGCGACGTGACCCTCTGCAGCTCGTTCCTCCAGGCCTACAACACGCTCGGCCTGAAGCTGCCGAAGTACGTGCTCTCGACCTGCCAGGACCCGAGCATCCTGAACTCAGCCACGCTGGACAAGGCGCTCGCCGGCTCGTATATCACGACGACCACGAAATCGTCCCCGGCTGACAACGCCCTCTATGGGGCCATGATGAAGAAGTTCGCGCCGAAGGTGAACCCGAACCCCAACATCAGCAGCAATCAGGCGTCAGGTGTCTCTCCGGTTCTTGCCCTCGCCGCCATCATGAAGGGATCGACGCAGCCCGTCACCGCCGCCGGCGTGAAGACACAGACCATGACGGCGAAGAATGTCGTCATCCCGCTCTCGGGCGGCCTGACCTTCACCTGCAACGGGACGGCCATCCCGCTGCTGAAGTCGGTCTGCTCGTCCGCTGCGGCCATCGGCGTCATCCAAGCCGGCAAGACCGGCAAGATCACCGGCGTCAAGGTCTACAACCCCACCCCGCTGTTCTAAGCCGCCATGAGGGCTTAGGCGGCGGCCGGCCAAAGGGACTCCGGTTCTCGTCCCTTCGTCTCGGGGAGCAGCCAGAAGAGCGCCGCTGCGGCCGCCATCGGCAAGAACGTGACGTCGGCGGCCAACGCGAAGCGGTTGCCGATATCGGCGACGGCTCCGAACACCACGAGGCCGCAGACCGCGCCCACGACGCCGGCGGTTACCGACCACCCGGTCGCCGACGCCCGGACGGACGTCGGAAAGAGTTCGGTGAGCAAGGCGCCGAGCGATGGCGAGAGCAGCCCACCGCTGAGCGCGCCCAGGATGTACCCGGCGACCAGCGCGCTCTTTGCGCCCGAGTAGGCGAACACCGGCGTCAGAGCGATGGCGACCATGGCCGCGCTGCACGTCGGTCGCCGGCCGATCCGATCGCCCAGCCATCGGCCCACCAAAAGGCCGATCCCGCCCGAGGCCCCGGCGGCCACGACCATCAGCGCCGATACGTAGCCGGCCAGGTGCAAGACGTCCTGTGCGTAGAGGAACACGAAGCTGGTGGCCGGACCCGTAACGATGGAAATCGCGAAGAAGATGGAGCACAGGATGATCACCCGCCGTCGATACCGGGGGCCGACCGCACCCAGGACAGGGGTCGGATGGTCCGCAGCGGCCTGCGCCACCAAAAACCGGCCGGGTTCCTCGACCCAGCCGCGCAGCGCGTACACGACGGCGAGAGGCACGAGTGCCAGCACGAAGATCCCACGAAAGCCCAGTGCCCCGGCCGCGAGACTGTGGATGACCGCCGAGAGCCCCGCACCTGCCGCATAGCCAGCCGCAATGAGAGCGACGGCGGCTGTGCGGTCGCGAGCGCCGGTCTCCTCCGCTGCCATCACCTCAGCCAGCGCGTTCGTGGCGCTCAGCAGCGGTCGCCCGAAAGCGAAGATGACGACGAACCACCAGTAACCCGGGCTGGCCGCGGCGGCGGCAGTGAATGCCAGACCGACCATCGTGACGGTCAGGATCACGCGGCGGCGCCCGAAACGGTCCGCAATCCCGATCAGGGGGAGGCTGCCCAACGAGGCGATGCGGATGATGGCCAGGCCCACGCCGATGCTGGTTCCGGACAGTCCCACCTTGTCGGCGATCGATCCACCCGGAGCAACGTGACCCAGCTGCGTCGATACGTCTCCGAGCGCGGCGACCACGCCGAATTGGCCGAAGCCTGAGGCGAGCGCCATGATGGCCACGGCCACGATCGCGCGGTCGAACCACCGGTGCAGCCGCAGCCGGCCGGCGGCATCGGTCGGCTCCCGAGCGGGGAGCGCCGACACCTAGGGAGTGGCCACCGCCGACCCGTTGCAGCCGGCGACGCAATGACCGAAGACGCCGCCGTCGGATACGACGAACCAGTAGCCAGCGCCGTCGGGGGTGGCCGCCATGCCGACGACGGGTTGGTCGAGCGGTGTCCCTCCCGCCGACCCGAAGAACCCGGTCTCGCCGTAGCTGAAGACGCCGCTCAATGCCACGAACCAGTATCCCTCGCCGTTGGGATGGCCGCCATGCCCACCACCGGCCGTTGAGCGCCGTGCCTCGCGCCCACCCGTAGAACGCCACGCCGCCCCTTCTGGACACGCGTCGCCCACTGGCGCATCACCGGCAACACGGGTCGTGAAGCCCGTGTCGTCCGGGATCGGGGCGGGCCTGGGATACTCAGCGGATGCGTCTGTCGAACAGCGAGTGCTGGAGCCGGCTGCGGGCCGCTGACCATGCTGTCCTGTGCACCACGGGAGCCCGCCAGACGATCGACGCCGTTCCTGTGTGCTTCGCCGTTGTCTCAAAGGTGATCGTCACTCCCATTGACCGCGTCAAGCCGAAGACCACGACCGACCTGGGTCGGCTCAAGAACCTCGAGCGGGATGCCACGGCGACCCTGCTCTGTGAGCAGTGGAACCGGCAGGACTGGTCAGAGTTGTGGTGGGTGCGAGTACAACTCATGCGTCGACCGGGCCACGACGTCAGCGGCCCGTTGCTCGACGATTGTGAAGGTGCGATGCGTGACAAATACGTCCAGTACCGTGACGCGGAATTCGCCGACCTCGTCCTCTTCGACGTGAAGTCGCTGCTCGGCTGGGCGGCGCTCGGCGCTTAGGAGGGGGAGACCGGCCGGCCCATGTAGGCGGACTCCACGGCGCTGGTGTCGTTGCGGTACAGCTCGGCCGGCCCGGACAGGACGATGCTCCCGTGCACCATCACAATCGCTTCGTCAGCGATCTCGAGTGCCAGCTGCACGTGCTGCTCGACCATGATCACCGACGATCCGTGCTCGTCGGCGACCTGGCGGATCACTGGCATCAGTGACTCGACGGCCACGGGTGCGAGCCCCATCGACATCTCGTCGATCAACAGCAGCTTCGGGGCCTGCACCAGTGCGCGTGCAATGGCCAGCATCTGCTGTTCCCCCCCTGAGAGATCCCCGGTCCGGAGCTTCTCGCGCCGCGCCAGAGCCGGGAACAACTCGAGCACCGGGTCCAGATCGGTCCCCCGGGGCGCGGCCAGCTTCAAATTCTGAACCGGTGTGAGCTCCGTGAAGAGGGCGCGGAAATCTGGGATGAGGATCATTCCGGCCTGGTTCATCCGGCGTGGCGACGAACCCTTCACCTGCTGGCCCTTCAGGGTGATGGTCCCGGCACGAGGTGGCAGGAATCCCGCCAGCGTCATCAGCAGCGTGGTCTTACCGGCACCGTTCGGTCCGAGAACGGTCAGGACCTTCCCCTGATGCAGGGTGAACGTGATGTCGCGGGCCACGGTCAGCTTGCCGTAGCCGACGTCAAGACCCCGGCACTCGAGGACCGGCACACCGTCGGACACCGGCTCACCCTGGGCCTCGGGGATCACGACCATGTCGGTCACGACGCCACCAGGCGTTGGTGGGTGGCGCCGAGATACGCCGTCGACACCTGCTGGTTCCCCCGGATCTCCTCGGGAGATCCTGTGGCGATCAGCGCGCCAAAGTCCAGGACGTCGATCGTGTCGCACAGGTTCAAGACGAGGCTCATGTCGTGGTCGACCAGCAGGATCGTCACACCCGTGTCGCGCACGTCCCGCAACCGCTCGGCCAGCCAGAGGCTCTCGGTGCTGTCGAGTCCCGCCGCCGGCTCGTCGAGGAGGAGCAGACGCGGCTCGCCGGCCAGAGCGCGGGCGACCGACACCAGTTGGCGCTGGCCCTGCGAGAGCATGGACACCTGCAGGTCGCGCATCTCGACGAGGCCGAGCTCCTCGAGGATCCTCGTCAGCCCGGCCCGGTCATGACACTCCGCCCTGTGCTGTCCAACCTGGACGTTCTCCTCGACGGTCAGGTCGTCGGAGACCCCCGCCAGCTGGAACGTGCGGGCGAGACCAAGGGCCGCCCGACGGTGGGGTGAGTAGCCCGCCACGTCCTGTGCACCCAGGACGACCGAGCCGTCGTACGGGTGGAACCCGCAGAGCGCGTCGATCGTGGTCGTCTTCCCGGCACCGTTGGGACCGATCAATCCGACGATCTGCCCCGCTTCGACGCTGAAGCTCACGTCGTCCACCGCGATGACGCCGCCGTAGCGGACTGTCAGGTTCCGCACGTCGAGCAGAGATCCCGTCGCCGTGACGTTCGCCGGCGTCTGCGTGTGGCCGTTGGTTCCGACACCGGCGTCGCTCCCCACCAGCTTGCCGGGTTCGACCGACACCGGAGCCAGAGCCGGGGTTGGCTCGGATACGTCCTTCCCTGACGCCGTCCGCACGGAGGGCACCAACGCGCCCTCGGGCCGAGCCAGGACACCGCGCACCCGCCGCTGCTCCAAGAAGAGATGGGTCGGCCCCACGATCCCGTCCGGGTTGAAGATCACCGTCAAGATCACCCCGATGCCGGCCACGATGCCGTACCAGTTGTCCACCCCGCCGCTGCCGACACCGGACGAGATCACCGCCACCAAGATGCCGCCCGCGGAGATGATCCCCGCCAGGATCCCGCCGCTCACCGAGGTGATGCCGGCGACGACCACGACTGAGAAGGTCACGAGACCAAGGAAGGCGTCGAAGTCCTGGAAAGTGACGTTGCCCAGCTGGTAGGCGAGGAGGGAACCGCCGAGCCCGGCGATGAAGGCCGCGATGGCGAAGCCGATCAGCTTGACCTTGACCACGTTGATCCCCGACGCCGCGGCCGACCGCTCGTCCGCCCGGACCGCCAGCATCGCGGAGCCCAGTCGACTGGTGCGGAGGAAGCTGATGCCGAGCGCCACGACCACCAGGACGATCAGGCACATGATCCCGAAGGCAGGGCGCGGGAAGTCCTTGCCCGACCCGATGCCCAGGTCCATCCCGAAGAGCCGCGGCGTCGGGATGGCCAGGCCGCTCGCACCTCCGTCAATGGAGTTGTTGTTGAACCAGATGGCCTCCACCCCGGCCGCGAACGTCAACGTGACCACGCCCAGCATCAGGCCTCGCACCCGCAGCGCCGGGATGCCGATCACGACACCTGCGGCGGCGGCCACCAGCGCGGACAGGAGCGGCGCGATCGGGAAGGGGATCCCCCAGGAGGTCGCGAAGGTGCTCAGGATGTACGCCGAGACGCCCGCGAAGGTGAGCTGTGCCAACGAGATCTGACCGGTGTAGCCCGTGACGACGACGAGCGACAGCGTGATGACCGCCGTGATCATGCTGGAGTAGAGGGCCGCTCGGTCGTTGCCCGTGAAGAGGTAGATGGCGCCGATCCCCACCGCGGTGCCGATCACGGCGGTGGGCCATCGCCAGTGCGGTCGTGGAGCACGGCCGAGGTTGACCTGCAGGAGGGTGCCCCGGCTCGGCATGGTCTGGCCCCGCACAGCCAGCACCACCAGCACCAGCACCAGCGGGATCAGCTCGCCGGCACCGGCAGGGAACCCGGGGTGGACGCCGTTGAGGTAGACGGAGAGTGACTCGAGCGCGCCGATGCCGAGCCCCGCCGCGATGGCCCAGCCCAGTGAGTGGAAGCGGCCCACCACGGCCGCGGCCAGCGCCGGGACGATGAACAACGTGTAGGTCCCCGGCTGGAGCGGCACGAGGGGGGCGATGAGGATGCCCGCCAGCCCGCAGACCACGAAGCTGATCATCCAGTTGATCAGCGCGATCCGGTCCGGCGAGAGCCCGCTGACCAGAGCGCCCACCTCGGTTTCGGCCGAGGCCCGGGTGGCCAGGCCAAAGCGGGTGAAACGAAAGAGGACCGTGAGGACGATCCCCAGCCCGATAATGGTGCCTGCCAGGAGCAGACGGTCTACGGAGATGTTGACGCCGAGAAAGCTGACGTGGTTCTGCGGAAAGATCGGGTTCACCAGGACGACCGCCGTACCGACCTGATAGGTCACGACGGCGGTCAGCAGGCCCATCAGCCCGATCGACGCGACCGCCTTGGCGACGGGCCGGTGGTTGCGCAGCGGGCGGAAGATCAGCAGATAGGCCAGTGCGCCCAGCACCGCTTGGATGGCGAGCGTGACCAAAATCGCGGGCCAGAGGCCGAGGCTCGACCCGATGTTGATGGTCGGGGTCAGCCCCGGAATGGGCTGCAACAGCTGGCCGTTTCGCAGCAGCGAGTAGGTGTACGCCGCGTAGAGCGCCTGGGCGCCCGTCGCGAAGTTGAGCACCCCCGACGAGCGGTAGGTGACCACGAGCGCCACCGCCAGCGCGGCGTACACGCCGCCATTGCCCAGCCCCAGGAAGAGGAATTGGAAGTACGTGCTCACGGGGCCGCACAGCCTCGCCGACCCGGCTCCACCCGCCGCCGATCACGCGACTCCCCCCAGGAGCAGTTCACGCATTTAGGATACTCAAATAAGCATCGGCCCGCACGCCGCCACGGGCCACCCCGGGACGTGGGCCCCTCCTACGAGACCCCCTCGACCCCCTGGGCCAGCTCGTCCCGCAGCACCCGACGCAGGAGCTTCCCAGTGGGCGAGTACGGCAGCTCGTCGCGGAACTCGATGATGCCGGGCATCTTCGTGGAGCGCAGGCGCCCACGTACCCAGCCTTGGAGCTCGGCCGCGCTCGCCGACCCGCCGGGGTGCAGGACCACGACCGCCGCCACAGCCTCTCCCCATTCGGCGTCGGGAATGCCGATCACCGCCGCCTCGGAGACGGCGGCGTGCGCCATCAGCACTTCTTCCACCTCGCCGGGCGAGATGTTCTCCGCGCCCCGCACGATCACGTCGTCGAGCCGGCCGTCGACGTAGAGGAAACCGTGCTCGTCGAACCATCCGGCGTCCCGCGTGCGGAACCACCCGTCCTCGCTCAGGGTGTTGTTCCCCACGTACTCGCCCGCCACCTGCTCGCCGCGCACCCAGATCTCACCCTTCTCGCCCGGCGGGAGGGCCACCTCGTCCAACCCCCTGACCTCTACTTCGAGGGACGGGAGGGGACGCCCGACCGACCCCAGCCGCGCCCTGATGACGGGATCGTCACTGGCGAAGGCCTCGCGGTGCTCGTCCGGGGTCAGCATGGCGATGGTCGAGCTCGTTTCGGTCAACCCGTACGCGTTGACCAGGTCGACATGCGGCATGTCGCGCAGCGTGCGCTCCACGAGCTCGAGCGGCATGCGGCCGCCGCCGTAGGAGAGATGGCGCAGCGCCTTGGGCTCGATGCCGCTCTCCTCGACGGCCTGCAGGATCCGCCCCAGCATCGTCGGCACCACCATGGCGTGGGTGATCCGCTCGTCGGCCGCCAGGCGGACCCACTCCGTCGCGTCGAACGTCGGCAGGTACATGATGCGACGGCCGGCGTAGAGCGAGCTCAACACCGCGGCGATTCCGGCGATGTGGTACGGCGGGACGCAGATCAGCTGCGCCTCGGTGGGCTCGCAACCCATGAACTCGACGCTGGAGATGATGTAGGACACCAGGTGCCGGTGCCGCAGTACGGCGGCCTTGGGTTCCGACGTCGTCCCGCTGGTGAAGAGGAGCACGCCGACGTCGTCGGGATCGACGAAGGGGTGCTCGCCCGTGACGGGCTCGGCGATGGCCGCCGCGAACTCCCTCTTGGTGATCACGTGTTCGGCGCCACACGTTCCCAGACGCTCGACCTCGTCGTCGTCAGCGATCATCAGACCGCCGGCGACGCGCCCGAGGATCCCCCGCAGTTGCTCGTCCGGTGCCCGGTAATTGATCGGAGAGAACGGCAGGCCGGCCAGCGCCGCGCCGAACAGGGCGACCGGGAGCACGTCGGAGTTCAACCCGAAGTAGCCGACGACGTCGGTGCCGCTCTTCTCGAAGTAGACCGCGGCCCGCCGCGAGCGCTCGAGGAGCTCGGCGGCGGTCATACCGCCCTTGTGGGAGCCGAGGACGATGCGCTCCGGGTCACCCTCGGCAGCCATCTCGAGCAGCATCGCGATGTTCACGAGGGCGAAAACCTTCAGTCTGAGGCTGGGAGCGGCTTCGCACCCTTGACGGCAAGGATCGTCTCGCCGACCGAAATGGACCCTTCGCCCGCCTTGGTGCACAGGACCTCGACGCCGAGCTCGTCGTCGCTGTAGCGCTTCCCCAGTTGGGTCCCGCCATCGAAGCCCGGCACGATGGGCAGGGTCTCGGGGTCGGCGTCGGCGGGCAGGAAGGGGTGTCCTCCGCAGCGCAGGTCGACGGGTTCGGCGGGCGCCCGCACCACCACGACCTCGCAGGCATCGGTTGCGCTGCGGAGCCTCGCCCCTGCCTTCAATTGGATAGCCACCGCAGTCCTTCCTTCTTGTCGTTCCGTTGTCTCCCCAGCTCTCTGGGGAAAGAGAGGGATCCTATTCTGCCGCCCCGTTCCGCCCCTCATCGAAGCGGGACCCCTTTCTACCGCCGTCGCACCGAACCCGCACCCGGGGTGCGCAATTCCCGTGGGAGACTTGGCCGGAAGGATCCAGAGTCGAGCGGAGGAACACCGATGGACAACGCCCCGGGGTGGCTCCCAGACCCCGAGCGCGAGGATCAGGAGCGTTACTGGAACGGAACAGGCTGGACCGATCGGGTTCGACCGGCCGGGAAGGGCCGTTCCCTCCATCTCCCTGAGCACGTCCCTGATCTCCAGCGGGCCCTCGCCGCCGCGACCGCCGATATCGACGCGGTGGAGGATCGACTGTCCAATCTCTTCGACCGGACCGAGGCTGCTCCGCGCCCGAGCCCGCCGCCGCAGCCCGCGCGCCTCGGAACCTGATGCGGATGACGACGAGATCATCGACCTCTACGACGAGGACGACGACGTCGCTGTGGTCGACGAGGAGCCCATCCACGAGGAATTCACCGGCGCCCCCGACCTAGGCGCCGAAGCTGATGACGACGCTGTCGATGACGACGCCGTTGACGAGGACGACCCGTTCGCCGAGCTCGATGCCGCCCTGGCCGCCGAGGAGCCGGAGTAATCGAAACGGGGATTGTTCCGCCGCCGCTCGTAACGCCCATCCCTACGAGCTGGCCGTGACCTTCCGGGCCAGCCGGCCCCACCGTTCGAACGCGTCGGGATCCCGCACGACATCGGATCCGGTGAAGTAGCTGACGACCCTGGTCGCCAAGCCGCCGTACTTGGCCACGATCTTGTCGGCGACGTCGTCCCACCTTCCCTCGGTGATGAAGTTCTCGAGCAGGTCGTCGTCGATCACCGCTGCCATCCCGGGAATGTCGCCCGCCCGTTGCCGTTCTCGGATCAGGTCGGTCGTGCCCTCGCGATCGAGTTGCTCGAAGATGAACGCGTAGTTGGGCGTCGATCCGTAGAAGGCCACCTGCACCCGCGCCATCTCGCGCCACCGCGAGCGCTCGAAGCCGGTGTCGCCCACCACCAGGAAGGCCGGGACGATGATCTCGAGGTCCTCGACACGGCGCCCGGAGCGGGCGGCGCCGGCCTCCAGGTTCGGCAGCACGGTCTCGCGCAGATAGGTCGGCGTGTTCAGGGGATGCACGTGGACACCGTCCGCCACCTCGGCCGCCATGCGGAGCATCCAGGGGTTGACGGCGGCGACGTCGACGGGTGGATTCCCGCATTCGATGGGGCCCGGCGCCCACATGGGCGGCAGCAGCGAGAGGTTGTAGAACTCGCCCTCCACCGCCAGCGGCGCGCCGTTGCGGAAGGACTCGAAGATCTGCTTCACCGCGAGGACGTACTCGCGCAAGCGGGGTCCCGGATGGTCGAACGCGGAGCCGTAGCGGCGCTCGATGTGCGCCCGCACCTGCGCGCCAAGTCCCAGGCGGAAGCGGCCCCCGCTCGCTTCGGCCAGTTCCCACGCGGTGGCTGCGGTCACCATCGGGCTGCGCGGGAAGGCCACCGCGATCCCGGTCAGGACATCGATGTCGGCCGCCACCACGAGCGCACCGCAGGTGAGGAAGGCGGTGCGCCCCGCCTCGGTCACGACCAGGCCGGTGAGCCCGGCTTCACTGGCCCTCCGGCCGAGATCGGCCGCCTGGCGCAGGGGTTGCGCCGGCAGCATGGCGTCGAACTTCAGCGCCACGGGACACGCAGCCCGGTCACGCCGCCACCGGTGCGACCGGGCGACCGTCCCGCCGCGCCGGCACCCAGTCGTTGACGCTGGGGAAGTACTCCTCGGTGTGGTCCGTCGTCCCGGCCGCGGCGTAGTGGTACACCATGGCGGCGCGGATCCCATCGGACGCGTTGTCCGTCGAGCAGTGCATCAGGTGGCTGTCGAAGACGAGGAGGTCGCCCGGATCCATCAGCACCGGTTCGGCGGCCACCATGTTGTGGTCGACGATCTCGAAGTAGCCGTAGTTGGCCCCGGGACGGCGATCCGGGACGTGCGTGTGCACCGGCTCGCTCTGCGACCCGGGCCGCACGTGGAGGCACCCGTTGACCAGGGTGGCCTCGGTGACGGCCAGCCAGACGCCCACGACAGGTCGCGCCGGCTCGAAGGGGAAGTAGAAGGCGTCCTGGTGCCAGGGTTGGCCCCAGGCCCCCGCCGTCTTGAAGATGAACTGGGACAGGAAGACGTCGATGTCGGGGGCGATGAGCTCCGCGACGGGGTGCACGACCTCGGCCGAGTCCGCGAAACGGGCGAAGACCGGGTCGCGGTGCAGTTTGAAGACCTTCGACACCCCGTCCTCGGGGTTCTGCACGGGGAACCCGGCCTTGTTGTTCTCGGGGACCACCTTCACGCCGAGGGCGGCGGCCAGGTCGGGGTCGCGCACGACTTCGGTCACCCGGGCCAACATCGCGGCGCACGTCGACGGAGGAGCGAAGCCGACGAATGCGGAAGAAGCCACGCTCGGTCCACGACGCGCGCTGCTCGCTCGTGAGCAGAGACGTCACCCGATCGGTGCCGCGGGCGGATGCGGCAGGACACCGTCGGGGCGGGGCCAGGCGATCGGCGTGACGTCGCTGGCGATGACCGCGCCCATGGCGATCCCGGCCCGCTCCACCGCTGGATGCGGGAACCGCCCCTCGCCCCGGGTGGACCCGTCGGCGAAGTAGATGGCGGTGTGCACCCGGCGGACCGTACCGGTCCGGTTCGGCTTGGCCAAGTGGAACGTGAGGCCGTGGTGGAAGGCGACGGACCCCGGCGGCACCTCGACGAACACGGGAGCGATCCCCGCCAGCTCGACCCGCTCCAGCGGGTCGTCACCGCTGCCGGTGAAGATGTCGACGAACTCGCGCACACCGAGCCGGTGGCTCCCGGGCAGGTAGCCCATGGCGCCGCTCTCGACCGTCGAGCCGTCGAAGGGGATCCACGCGGTGATCGTGTTCGTCTCGACGATGGGCCAGTACGGCTGGTCCTGGTGCGGGTCGGTCTCGCGGCCGCCCGCCTCCTTGTAGAGCGCCTGGTCGTGCCAGAGCCGCACCGCGGTGACCCCGAGGAGGCGCGCCGCCGCCTCGGCGATCAGCGGGTGGAAGGTCAGCGGCCGCACCTCGTCGCAGTCCTCCCAGAGGTTCTGGCACTGAATGAAGCTCTGTTCGTAGAGCGACTTCTCGGCCAGGGTCCGGGCATCGTGCCGGCTGCGCCGGACCACCCCAGCGTCGACGGCCGCGCCGAAGCGGTCCAGCTCGGCGGTGCTCAGGAGGTCCGGCACCACCACGAAGCCGTCACGCTCGAAGTCCTCCATCAACCGCTCCGTCACCGGGGCGAGGGTCATCACGGCGCAGGCTCCTCACGGACCTCTCGGATGTACCCCACGAGCTCGTGCGCGGTCGGCGAGTCGAGCCACGGCGTCAGGTCGACGTCGTAGAGCGCGGAGGGCTCGGGTCCCTGGTCGAGCGAGTGCGGCTCCGATGCCATGAACCGCCCGTCGACCAGCCGGACCTCGGTCACGAGTTCGGCATAGGGGAGGGACGTGGCGGCGGGGGAGCCGAAGCCGAAGACGCGCTCGGAGCCCATGACTGCGTTCGCCGACGCCCGGCCCGACAGGAACGAGCGATAGTCGTTGCGCTCGAGCTCGCCTTGGTACGCCTCGAGAATGTGCAAGGCCCGGTCCAGGACCTTCGAGTCGAAGCCGTAGAAGACGTTCGGAGCCGGGAGGTCGCCCCAGACGCCCCACATCCACCAGCGCACGTTCGGGGGCAGGGCGGCCATGGCGCGCTGCACGCCCCGGCCGACCGTCTCGTGGCCGTGGTGCACGTCGTGCGGCGAGGGCGAGACGACGATGGAGGCGCCGTGTGCCTCGACGAGGTCCGGGAGCTCGGTGGCGATGCGACGGGCCGCCAGGGCCAGATCCGCATCGAGATCGAGGTGCAGCGGCGGGTCCAGGAAGACGGGCACGAAGCCGGCCCGCTGCGCGGCCTCCTCCGCCTCGGCCCGCCGGCGTTCCCACTGCCCCTCGAACCCGAGGCTCGTGATGACGCTGACGACGGTCCAGCCCCGGTCGAGGAGGTGGAGCAGTGCGCCGGGGCACCCCACCGCCTCGTCGTCGGGGTGCGGGGCGACGTGGAGGAGCGTGGGGCTCACGCAGGGCAGACTAGGCCCAACCGGTGGCGACGGTGCCGGTGTCCGGCGATGCAGCCGCCGTCGGGGCGGGATACGTTCTCCGTCGATCACATCCAACGGGGGAGGGCATGATGTTGAAGGTCGTCGGTGCGGGGGTCGGTCGTACGGGGACCCATTCGTTGAAGGTCGCCCTCGAGCAACTCCTGGGTGGCACCTGCCACCACATGGTCGAGGTCTTCGCTCATCCCGAGGAGGTGCCGGTCTGGATCGATGCCGTTGACGGCCGGCCGGTTGACTGGGGCGCCTTGATGAAGGACTACACGGCCCAGGTGGACTGGCCCGGGGCCAGCTTCTGGCCGGAGCTCGCCGCGGCCAACCCCGACGCGCTGGTGATCCTGTCGCTACGCGACCCCGACGCCTGGTTCACGAGTTGCACCAACACCATCTTCGGCGGCATGCGCCAGCTGATCGAGGACGGCAACGACTGGATGGCCGCCATGCTCCGTCTCTTCGCGCAGCGTTTCGACGATCGGGTCGAGGACCACGACGCCATGGTCGCCGCCTTCGAGCGCCACAACGAGCAGGTGCGGGCGGGGGTACCGAGTGAGCGGCTGCTCGAATGGACGGCCGCCGATGGCTGGGACCCCATCTGCGACCGGCTCGGGGTGTCCGTGCCCGATGCACCCTTCCCCAAGGTGAACACGACCGCCGACTTCCGGGACTTGATGGGCTTGCCCGCCCTGGAGGTATAGCGACTGGCCCCGGGGTGCGGCCCCCAACCATGCATAGCTCTCCTCAGAGCACTCTTTACAGATTACTCTGAATCGAATATACTGACCGAATGCCTCGGTGGTCCCGCTCCAACCCCCTCGCTCTGGCTGTCCTGGTCTGCCTGTACGAGAAGCCCATGCACCCCTACGAGGTCGCCCAGACGCTGCGCCAGCGGGCCAAGCAGGAGAGCGTCCGTCTCAATTACGGCTCCCTCTATGCCGTGGTCGAGTCCCTCGAGAAGAAGGGCTTCATCAAGGCCACCGGCACCGTCCGCGAGGGGAAACGCCCGCAGCGGACGGTGTACGAGATCACCGACGAAGGCTCGCTCGAGATGACCGACTGGCTCACCGAGCTCATCGGCACCCCGAACAAGGAGTACCCGGCCTTCATGGCGGGCCTGTCCTTCATTCCCGCCCTCGATCCCGACGATGCCCTCGCCGCGCTCCGCCGCCGCGCCGAGGCCCTGACCGTCAAGCTCGTCGCGATGCGGAGCGCCATGGCGGCCGCCAGCGACGCGGGGCTCCCCCGCATCTTCGAGCTCGAGTCCGAGTACGAGGAGCGCGTCCTCACCGCCGAACTGTCCTACGTCAGGGCGCTCGTCCAGGAGATGGCGGACGGCACGCTCGAAGGCCTCGACATGTGGCGCCTCTTCCAGACCGAGGATTTCGACCCCGAGGAGGTGCACTTCACCTTCGAGCTCCCCAAGGAATGACCCCCTGAGGAATGACCCGGAGCCGCGTGTGACACCACGCGGCCCCGGGCCCACACAACCACGAGCCCGATCCACGAGGGACCTTCGCCCGAGGCAGCACCCGGAAGCGTAGGCGACCTCCGTCAGACGGACTCTGCTGAAAACAGTGCTCTGCACGAAGCAGCAGCGACCCACGAAAGGAGGCGTGTATGCACGCGCTCATCGAGGCCGACGGCCTCAGCAAGAAATTCGGAAAGGTGCAGGCCCTTTCCGACCTGACCCTCACCCTGTCGCCGGGCCAACCGGTGGCCATCCTCGGCCCCAACGGCGCCGGCAAGACCACCTTCATCCGCATGGTGGCCACGCTCATCGCCCCGGACCGGGGCACGCTGGTCGTCAACGGCCACGACGTCGTGCGCGACCCGATGGCCGTCCGCCGCATGATCGGGCTCGCCGGCCAGTCCGCCGCGGTCGAGGAGATGATGACCGGGCGGGAGAACCTCGTCATGGTGGCCCGCCTGTACGGCCAGGGCCGCGCCGAGGCGGTGGCCTCGTCCACACGGATCCTCGAGCAGATGGATCTGGTGGAGGCCGCCGACCGCCAGGTCCGGACCTACTCCGGCGGGATGCGACGGCGGCTCGACCTCGGGGCGAGCCTTGTCGGATCGGCCCGGCTGCTCTTGCTCGACGAGCCGACGACAGGCCTCGACCCGGGGAGTCGCAACGAGGTGTGGGACGCCGTGCACGCCATGAGCCGGAGCGGGACCGACATCGTGCTGACGACGCAGTATCTCGATGAGGCCGACCACCTCGCCGCCTCCATCGTCATCATCGACGGCGGCCGTGTCATCGCGCAGGGCACGCCGGGCGAGCTCAAGTCGCGCGTCGGCGCAGACATGGTCGAGTTGCACACGATCG
Organism: uncultured Acidimicrobiaceae bacterium; assembly: GCA_963745175.1. GTDB lineage: Bacteria > Actinomycetota > Acidimicrobiia > Acidimicrobiales > RAAP-2 > Bog-473. Next base: position 121,612 of record CAVUWK010000008.1, on the reverse strand, counting down.
ACGTCGCCACCATGAGCCGGGCGGCCGAGGTGCTGGCGTCGCTCGGGATGGCCGAGCCGTCGACCGACCCGGCGACGCGCCGGTGCTCGCTCGCCGCGCCGGGCGGCCCGAAGCTCCTGCCGATCGTCATCCGTGCGCTCGACGAGGCCGGGGTCCCGGTGGAGGACATCGCGCTGCGCCGGCCCACCCTCGACGAGGTGTTCCTCGCCCTCACCGGGCACACAACAACCACCACCACCAGCACTCCGAAGGAGGAGGCAGCATGACCATGGACATCACTCTCGACCCGCCGCGCCAGACACGTCCGATCGACGCGGTCACCAACCGGGGTGCGTCGTATCTCGTCGCCTCGGGCCAGGTGGCGGGCCGCACCCTCAGGAAGTTCGTCCGCACCCCCGCGCTCATCATCGCCGGCACGGCCCAGGGGGTGCTCTTCCTCTTGATCTTCCGCTACGTCTTCGGCGGTGCCGTGGCCCACACCGGGAACCTGAACTACGTCGATTTCCTGGTGCCAGGCTTCGTGGTCACCGGCGTGCTCTTCCAGGGCATGGGCGCCGCCAGCGGTGTCGCCGACGATCAGGAGGGCGGTCTCTTCGACCGGCTACGCAGCCTGCCCATCCGGTTGCTCTCCATCGTGACCGGGCGGGTGGGAGCCGACTCGGCGCTGGTCGCCTGGGGCGTGCTCGTCATGACCGTGGTGGGCTTCGCCGTCGGCTTCCGCATCGGTGGGTCCACGGCAGACGCGTTGGCCGCGCTCGGACTCACCATCCTCTACGGCTTCGCCTTCGTCTGGATGTTCATCGCCATGGGTCTGATGGCGGGGAGCCCCCAGGCGGCGCAGAGCTTGTCGTTCCTCGTCTTCCCGCTGAGCTTCGTGTCGTCGGCCTACGTGCCGGTGGCGACCATGCCGGGCTGGATGCAGGGTTTCGCCACCTATCAACCCATGACGCAGATGGTGAACACGGTGCGGTTGCTCACGAGCGGCCCGGCGGCGCAGCAACTGCTTGGCCACTCCGTGTCGTACTACCTCGTGCCCTCGTTGCTGTGGTCGGCCGGGCTCGTGATCGTCTTCGCGCCGCTGGCCGTGTGGAAGCTGAAGACGTCGTGACGCTGTCAGCGCCGACCGCCCAGGTTCAGCGTCGGTCGAACTCGTCGTCTTCGGGGGGCTCGCCGGTCTGGAGGACCGAGTTGATGGCCCGGCGCAGCCGCTCCTGGGCATCGATCATCCAGTCGATGTAGAACGCGTAGTCCTCCACCCGCGTGATCTCCCCATCGCTGTAGTCGGCGATGCGGTAGGCGCCACGGTCGGGCAGGCGCTCCCACGAGAGCGGCGCGCCGTAGAACGACTCGATCAGGTCCTGCTGCGACTGGATCACGTCGAACTGCGCCGCGCTCGGCCTCGGGGGAGCCCAGGTCGACGTAGAACTCCGACCGCAGACGTCCGCCGGCGGCGAAGCCGAGCCCGTAGTGCGTGCCGCGTACCGGGGAGGGCATCGTGATGAAGTTCTGCGCGGGCAGGGTGGACATCTGGGTCCAGTGCGCGTGCCGGGCGCGGACCTTTTCGAGCCAGCGTGACCAGTACTCGCGGTACATGGCGCCCTTGCCCCCGCCGAGCGGTCCCGCCAGCTCGGCCATGGTCCAGCCCGTGGGATCACGCCACCACTGCGTCCCGACGAAATCGCGGCTGACGCCGGTGGCCAGCTCGATGATGTGACGGATCAGGCTGGCAGGCGTGTACGCCGCCTTGTCGACGTCCCACACCAGTGGCGCAATGAGGCTGTTCTGCCAGTGCGCCGTCCGCCGGGCGGGATCGACGTGCAGCCACTCCTCGAGCTGGCTCCGCATCTCGAAGTTGAGATCGGTGCGCGGGCTGAGCGTGAAGATCGTCCCGTCCGCCACCGACTCGGTCGTGACGAGCCGGCGCACCATGGCGGCGTCCTGGACCCGCCGCTTGGACTCGGCCATCTCCTTGGCCAGCTGGCGCTCCGGGCTGATGGTGAACTCCTCGACCTCGCGCAGCGGGTAGAGCTGGCTCACCGAGATCATGGGCACGTTCCCGCTGCCGAGCTGCCCGTAGACGTAGGAGCGGAAGGCGCTGATCTGGACGAGGGAGATGTCGAGACCCATCTCGCTGAGCCAGACCACGCTGGCGGTGACGACAGGCGAGAAATCCCGGGCCAGAAGGACGATCCGCGGCCGGCGCAGCGACTCCTGCGAGAGCTCGGGCGCGTGGGCCTGCAGCTCGGCCAGGGCCTCGTCCGCCGTCATGGGGGACTGGCGGCGCGACTGGAAGCGGGCGTATTGGTCGGCCAGGGACTCGGGGAGGACGCGGCTGGCCATGGCCGCGTACTTGATCGCCGAGACGTCGGTGTCGGGGGACCGGCCGCTCTTGAGCTCGGCCACGACCAGGCGACCGTCGCCGCCGAGCCCCAGCACCGAGATCCGGTCCCGCCCCACGGCGGCGGCCGACGGGAGCCCGTCGAACTCGAAGGTCACCACCTTGACGGCCGGGCCCAGGATGGCCGGGTTCGAAAGCACCCATTCCTGCAGATCGGCGCGCTGCTCCAGGCCCGCTTCCTCGAGCGAGATCATCTGGGCCGGCATCGCGACGGATCCAGCCACTGTAAAGAGCATTTCCTCCGCCATCTCTCAGGACAGGGTAGGACAAACGGTTGTTTTGGCGCAGGAATCGAAAGTCACACAAAAAAGCAACAGAACATCAAAACCTGTGGCCAGGCGTGTGGTGACGGGGCGTCAGATCGGCGCGCCCGGCGCCACGAGCGGCCAGGGACGCTCGAGCTCGACGACCCGCGCCAGGTCGAGGAGCAACGGCTCGTTGTGGCGCCGGCCGATGATCTGCATCGACACGGGCAGGCCGTCGACCAGGCCGACCGGGATGGCGACGGCCGGGTGCCCGGTCGTGTTGGCCGGGATGGTCAGGGCGCCGTTGTTTCCCACCGCGGCCTCGAACCCCTGCTCGGCCACCAGGTCCACACCGTCGATCGTGGTGGGCATCGGGCCCTGGGCGCCGAAGGCGACGTCGGGGTTGGTGGCGCAGATGATGAAGTCGACCTGTTCGAAGATCTCCGCCATCTGGACGATGATCTGCCGCCGGAACGCCTCGATGTTCTTCGCCGTGTCCACGGTGAAGTGGTTCGTCGCGATGTTGGTCGCCAGCATGATCTCGGGCGTCAGCTCCGACTCGCAGGCGGGATAGCGGTCGCCGAGGCCGACCAGCAGGCTCGCCGTCCCCGCCAGCGCCCACTCCAACCCGCCGCGGGGGAGAGCGAAGGCCAGGTCGACCCGCTCGAGCCCGGCGTCCTTGATCAGGAGATCGGCCGCGTCGTTCACCTTCTCCCGCACCCCAGTCGCGACCACCGCCGCGCCGAGGTCGACCGAGACGGCGACCCTCCTCCCCCGGATCTCCTGCTGCCCGAGGCCGGCCTCCCAGCCCTCGACCCGCGGCAGTGAGAACGGGTCGTACTCGTCGGCGCCGTTGCAGGCGTCGAACCAGCGGGCGGTGTCGCGCACCGAGCGCGACAGGCACCCCAGCACGGCGGTCAGTGGCTCGATCTCGGTCTTGGGCCCCTTGGGGATCCGGCCGAAGGTCGACTTCAGGCCGAAGAGCCCGGTGAACCCGGCCGGGATCCGGATGGAGCCCCCACCGTCGCCACCGGTGCAGAGTGGGAGCAGGCCGCCCGAGACCGACGCGGCCGAGCCGCCCGACGACCCGCCGGGAGTCCGCTCCAGGTCGTAGGGGTTCGAGGTCGCGCCGTGCAGCCTGGTGTACGTGACATTGACCCCGCCGAACTCCGATGCCGTCGTCTGCCCCACCAGCACCGCGCCCGCGGCGCGCAGCCGCGTCGTCATGGTGCCGTCGCCGTCCGAGACGCGGTCCTTGAAGACGAGCGATGCCTCGGTCAGCGGCCAGCCCTTGACCGGATCGAGCTCCTTCACGCCGATCGGGACCCCGCCGAACGGCAGGTTCACGTCGGCCGTCGAGGCCGTTTCCCTCGCCTGCTCCTCGTCGACGAAGCACACCGCGTTGAGCGTCGAGTCGGCGATGGCCGCCAGCGATCCCTCGAGCGCCTCGGTCGGCGAGATCGTGCCCGCCCGGTAGGCGTCGACCAGGGAGCAGGCGTCTCCCAGCCATGGCTCTGTCACGGACGGGAGAACACTCGAGGGCACCGTCTCTTCCGAAGTCCGGGCCGGCCGGCGTCGATTCTCATCGACCAGGTCTACTCCGTCGTGCGCTTCTTGAAGAAGTGCGCCGCCAGGGGCGCCGCCACGGCCAGGATCACCACGGACCAGATCAGCGAGGCCTCCACCGGGTGTTGCATGGGCCAGGCGTGGACCGCCGCCGACGGGTTCGGGTTGTCCCAGAGGTCCCTGGTCCCGGCGATGACTGCGCTCACCGGGTTCCAGTTCGCGATGACCTGGAGCCATCCCGGCATGTGCTGGGTGGGTACGAAGGCGTTGGACACGAAGGTCAACGGGAACAGCACGATGAAGCCGAACGAGGCGGCCGACTCGGGGCTCTTCGAGTTCAGCCCCACGCAGGCGGAGACCCACGACACCGCGTAGGCGAAGAAGAGGAGGAGCGCGAAGCCACCGACGACCGAGATGGCGTTCGCGCCCGGCCGCCAACCGACGACGAGTCCGGTCAGCGCCACGATGAGGGCACACAACACCGACGTCAGGAAATCGGCGACCGAGCGCCCGACCAACACGGCGGAACGCCACATGGGCAACGTGCGGAAGCGGTCGATCATCCCCTCGTGGAGGTCGGTGCTCAGCCCCACGGCCGTGCCCATGGACGAGGTGACCAGGTTCAAGGCGAGAATGCCGGCCAGGAGGAAGTCCACGTAACTCCCGCCGCCCGGTATCGGGATCGCGCCGCCGAAGATGTAGACGAACAGCACCGTGAAGAGCAGCGGCTGGAGCGTCACGTCCGAGAGCTGCATGGGCTCCCGCGAGATGTGCACCAGATTGCGCCGCGTCATGGCCCAGATGTTCGCCAGCGGGCCGACCACGCTCCCGCCGGCGTTCGGCCGGTCGAATCCCGCAGCAGAACGGGTCAACGTGGTCGTCGTCATGCGCGCACTCCCTCCAACTCGTGGCGGCCGTCGCCCTCGGCGACGGGGCCCGGACCGGCCGCTGCGGCGCCGTCGCCACCCGCACCGCCCCCGCCCCCGCCCGCGTCGCCCGTCTCTTCGATGTGCCCGCCCGTCAGCGAGAAGAACACGTCGTCCAGTGAAGGCTGTCGCACCTCGATGTTGTCCACGAGCACGCCCGCCGCATCGAGCGCCCGCACCACGACCGTGGCCAGCCCCGTCGAAGCGTCCACGCCCGCGCTCAACCGCCGGCCGTCGTCACTCACGTCGACCCGCCCCGACACGAGCGGCGCGATGGCACCGACCGCCCCGGGGTGCGGTTCCGCCAGCGTCACCTCCAAACGGGCGCTCCGACTCGCCTCCTTCAGCTCCTGGGGCGTCCCGTCCGCGATGACCAGTCCGTGGTCGACCACGACGATCCGGTGGGCCAGCGCGTCGGCCTCCTCCAGGTACTGCGTCGTCAGCAGGACGGTGACGCCCTCTCCGAGCAGCTCCCGGATGGCCTCCCACACCCGCTGGCGGCTGGTCGGGTCGAGCCCCGTCGTCGGCTCGTCGAGGAACAGGACCGGTGGCCGTGTGATCAACGACGCCGCCAGGTCCAGCCGCCGGCGCATGCCGCCCGAGTAGCCCTTCACGACCCGGTCGGCGGCAAAGGTCAGCTCGAACTGCTCGAGCAGCTCGACCGTCCGTGCCCGTGCCGGGGCTCGACCCATGTCGGAGAGCTCGCCCACCAGCACGAGGTTCTGGCGCCCGGTCAGCAACGGATCGAGCGTGGCGTCCTGGGCGGCGACCCCGATGTGACGCCGGACCTCTGCCGGGTGCTTCGCCACGTCGATGCCGGCCACCGTGGCCCGCCCGGCGTCCGGCTGGGCCAGGGTGGTCAGGATCCGCACCGCGGTCGTCTTGCCGGCCCCGTTCGGCCCCAGCAGCCCGAGGATCGACCCCGCCGGCACGGCGAAGTCGATCCCGGCCAGGGCCTGGGTCTCGCCGTAGCGCTTGGTCAGGCCCTCCGCCTGGATCATCATCTCCTCAGCCATGGACGTCCTTACCTGTCGGTCAGTAGACTCTGCTCTCGCGACAGACTAAAACGTAACTAACCGGTCGTCAAGTAGACTGAGAACCGAGAATCGATGGCACAGACCGCTCCAGCAGAAGCCGGGGGACACGACGAGGGCCCCGAACAGGCCCTGATCGACAGCGTCACCGAGCCGGGTCCCGGCGTCGGAGCCGACCCGGAGCTCGCCGCGTCCGAGCCCGTCGACACACGGCAGCGCATCCTCGATGTGGCGCTCGACCTCTTCATCGAGCAGGGCTTCGACGGCACCAGCCTGCGGCAGATCGCCGAGCAGCTGGGTGTCACCAAGGCGGCCCTCTACTACCACTTCGAGTCGAAGGACGACATCCTCATGGCGCTGCACATGCGCCTGCACGAGTTCGGCCGGGTGGCGCTGCTGCGCATGGGCGAGGAGCCGATCACCATGAAGCTCTGGGTCGAGCTGCTCGACGAGATCGTCGACCAGATGCTGGCCCAGCGAAAGATCTTCCTCATGCACGAGCGGAATCAGGCCGCCCTCGAGAAGCTGCATCGTGAGGATCACGACGCGGAGCACGAGGACATCCAGAACCAATTCCGCCGGGTGTTGGCCGACACCCGGGTCCCCCTGCGGGACCGGGTGCGCATGGCGGCCTCGTTCGGCGTGATCTTCTCGAGCCTGTTCCTCTCCGGCGAGGCCTTCGCCGCGACGACCAACGACGAATTGGGGGAACTGCTCCGCGGTGTCCTCCACGACGTCCTGCAGGGATGACGGGACCGGTACCCCCGGACTCAAAACCCGCCCAGCTGGCTACAGTTCGTTCCGGTGACTGACATTTCTGGCGACCAGCCGCACGAGCACCCGTTCACCATCGCCATCGATGTTGGCGGCACGGGCCTCAAGGCCGATGTCCTCGACAAGGCCGGCGCACCGATGGCCGGGCGGGTCAGGGTGCCGACGCAGTACCCGATGTCGCCCGACGACCTGGTCTCCACGCTGACCCAGCTGGTCTCAAAGTTGCCCGAGGGGGACCGCGTGTCCTGTGGCTTCCCGGGCATGGTCCGCCTGGGTCACATCCTCAGTGCTCCGCACTTCGTGTGCACGAACGGTCCGGGCACCAAGGCCGATCCCGAGCTCATGACGGCGTGGTCGGACTTCGACCTCGCCGGAGCCCTCGCTCAGGCACTCGGCAAACCGTGCCGGGTGGCCAACGACGCCGACGTCCAGGGACTGGCGGTGGTCAAGGGCGACGGCTTCGAGGTGGTGATCACGCTCGGCACCGGATTCGGCACCGCATTCTTCATGGACGGCAGCCTGATGCCGCACATCGAGTTCGCCCATGTGGAGTTCCGCAAGGGCGAGACGTTCAACGAGCAGCTCGGCGAGGCGGCGCGCAAGAAGATCGGTGACGAGCGGTGGAACAGGCGGGCCCGCAAAGCGATCGCCTACCTCGACGCACTGACCTTCTTCGACCACCTCTACATCGGGGGAGGCAACGGCTCCCGGGTGAACCGGCGCGATCTCGGTGACGTGCTCGAGCGCATCACGGTGGTGGACAACAAGGCGGGCATCCTCGGTGGGATCAAGCTCTGGGACGAGCACCATGTCGGCGTTGAAGAGGGAGCACCATGACCGCTGTCGACACCGAGCCACTGGCCTGGGATCCACTGAACGAGAAGTACAAGTGGGATCCCCATGCGATCTGGAAGCGTCTGCGCGACGAGCAGCCCCTCTACTACAACGAGCAATACGACTTCTACGCCGTGAGCCGTTTCGCCGAAGTCGACGCCTTCAGCCGCGATCCCAAGACGTTCTGCTCCTCCCACGGCACGGTCATGGAGATGATCACGGCGGATCCAATCGACATGGAGATGATGATCTTCATGGATCCGCCGGAGCACACCCGCTACCGGCGACTGGTGTCCAAGGCGTTCACGCCGCGGCGCATGAGGCTCCTCGAGGAGGACATCCGGACGCTCTGCGCCAGCCTGCTCGACGATCTGGTCGGTCGGAGCTCGTTCGACTACGTGCAGGACTTCGGGGCCCGGGTTCCGGCGTACGTCATCGCGGCGCTTCTCGGTGTGCCGCCCGAGGACCGCGACAGGGTCCGGGGCTGGATCGACGAGTCGTTCCACCTCGATCCCGAGACGGGGATGTCGAACGACGTGTCGACGGCGGCGATGATCAGTTTCATGGAATATCTCGGCGCGACGTTGGCCGACCGGCAGAAGACCCCCTGCGACGACATGTTCACGGACCTGGTGAACCTCGAGATCGTGGAGGATGACGGCGTGCCACGTCGCCTCACCCTCGAGCAGGCCGTCAACTTCGCCGCGCTGATCGGCAGCGCGGGCACCGAGACCGTGGCCCGCATGCTCGGCTGGGCCGCTCTCACCCTCGACCACAATCCGGAGCAGCGGGCCGAGCTGGCGTCCGACTACGGCCTCATACCGAATGCGGTGGAGGAGCTCCTGCGCTACGAGGCGCCGTCACCCGTGCAGAGCCGCTGGTGCGTCGCCGACGTGGAGGTGCACGGGGACACGATCCCGGCGCGGTCGAAGGTCGTCATGATCACCGGATCGGCGGGACGCGACGAGCGGGCCTACCCGGACGCGGACCGCTTCGACATCCACCGGAAGTTCGACCACCACCTGTCCTTCGGCTACGGGATCCACTTCTGCCTGGGGGCAGCGCTGGCCCGGACCGAGGGGCGCATCGCACTCGAGGAGACCTTCAAGCGCTTCCCGGAATGGTCCGTGGACATGGACGGGGCCGTGCCGCTCTACACGAGCACCGTCCGGGGCTACTCCAAGCTTCCGATCAGCGTCTGATCAGGGGTTCCCCGCCCACGGGACGGCGACGGGAGTCCTGTACACTGGCTGACTCACCCAGCGCTCGTAGCTCAACGGACTAGAGCATCTGACTACGGATCAGAAGGTTGGGGGTTCGAATCCCTCCGAGCGCGCGTGCACAAGTTGGCTTCGTTTCGGCACATCATGGGTAGCCGGATTTCCACCGATGGAACACAGAAAGGAACTCGTCCTGCACCTCGGGGCTGAGGTCCTCCGGAGTGAGGCTCCCGGTCAGTCGGATGATGGTTCGCATCTGGTCGATGTACTCGGTGCAATGCGGACAGCGGCGCAGGTGGGCTTCGAACCGACGGCGGTCGCGTGCCGACAGCGCATCTTCTAGGTAGTTCGTGACAAGCTCCACGACCTGCTGACACGCGAAAGGGGGGCGGCGACGAAACACGGGCGTTAAAACTTACCGAACTCGGTCTCGAGGGTTTCACGCATCCGGCTTCGACCTCGGTGCAGCAGGACCCGCTGATTCGCCTCGGTGATTTCCAATAGTTCACAGACCTCGGTGCTGCGCATACCTTCGACGTCACGGAGTGCCACAACGCTTCGTTGCTGGATTGGAAGCTCATCGAGCGCGGACCAGATCGACGCCGACAATTCTCCGGCCTGAAGTCGGTCGTCCAGGTCGTCGCTCCAATGCTCCGGCGGCAACGACCACTGACCGTCCACATCAAACCGAGACGGATCCACACTGCGCTCGTGGTCGCCGATCGGAACGTGACGATGTTCTCGTACTCCGGCGGACCGCGGCGATTGATGAGGATCCGATACAACCAGGTCTGGAAGGATGAACGACCCTCGAAACCATCCATACCCCGCAACACCGCCAACCAGGTGTCTTGCACCACCTCCTGGGCTACGGCGTAGCTCGGCACGAACGAGCGAGCGACGCGCACCATCGAATCGTGATGCCGTCCGACCAGATCGACGAAGGTTCGCTCGTCACCGGCCCTGAGCCGCTCCAGATCATGCCCGCTGATCGGTGGGGTGTTCAGCATGGTGAAACTTCCTTTGGAAACGACCAGTGTGTCAGGGGGCGGCAGTGTCTTCGAGCAGGCGCGCCGCCGCCGCCTTTGCCGATCGATGGGGTTTGGGTTTCCAATCGAGCTGCGCGCTGATCATCGTCCCGTCGTAGAGGAGGACGAGTTGATCGATCAGTTCCTTTCGTCGTGGGGTGGTGAGCGGGGGAAGCAGGTCTGCGAACAGCTGACGGACCCGGGCCCTATGGCTTTGGATCACTCCAGCAACCGGACCGTCTTGTCCGGGGTACTCGGCGGCTGCGTTGATGAACGGACACCCCCGGAATCCCGGCACTGACACGGAACGGCTCAAGGCGTCGAAGACTTTGGCCACCCGGGCCGCGGGAGAACCCGGTCTCGAGAGGATGGGTTCCGCAAAATAGCGACACCAGTGATCGGACCGCTGCTGCAAACACGCCACCACCAGTTCCTCCTTCGAACGGAAATGCTGGTAGAGCGTTGCCTTGGCTACGCCGGAGTCCAGCACGACGCGATCAACGCCGACGGCGTGGATGCCCTCTGCGTAGAACAGCGTCGAGGCGGTGTCCATGATGCGATCTCGGGCAGTTGTCCGCTCACTCACCTCGGTTCCCATGGATTGCAGGCTAACAGACCAGTCTGTACGACAGCCCGGATTTATTTGTGAGCTGCGGGAGCTGATAGCTGTTGCAGATAATCCCTGGTCATCCCCGCTATTGATTCCGCAGCTGCGTTCAGAATCGGACAGACCGGTGCGTCTGCCATGTAACGCTCTCAGCAGCGCCGGAGACAGTACATCTGTTGGGTAGCTCGTACCCCTCAAAATCCACGGAGGTCAAGAACAGAATGCGAAAGCACATCAAAAGGGCCGCGCATCTTGCGCTCGGCGTCGCCACACTCAGCGGTGTCGGCCTTCTCGGCGCGCTCGGCGCTGGCGCGGCCAATGCAGCCCCAATCGCCTCTCCAGTTGTCGGGCATGTCTACCTTGACGACAACACGGTGGGGACCAATACCGTCAGTGGCTTTGACCGTCACGCCGACGGATCGCTCACACCGCTGGCGGGCTCACCGTTCACGGCAGGCGGCGCAGGTACGGGAGCCGGGCTGTCTTCCCAGGGTGCGATCCAGGTCAGTAGCGACGGCCGCTTCCTGCTCGCAGTTGACGCGGGCAGTAACCAGGTGTCGATCCTGCAGATCAAGCCGGACGGGAGCCTCAAACTGGTCCCGACCGGAGTGGTCTCATCCGACGGTCCCACCCCGGTGAGCATCGCGGTGCATGACAACCTTGTCTACGTCGCCAATGCCGGTGCAGCAGGACCGAACTACACCGGGTTCACGCTGAACCCCGGTGGTCACCTGGACCCGCTGGCGAACTCGACCGTGCCCCTCCCCAACGGCTCGGGGCCCACTGATGTGCTGTTCAATGGGCCGGGCACCAGCCTGGTCGGTACCCGCGCTGGTGCCGGCACCCCACAGGAGATCGACAGCTTCACCGTCGGTACGAACGGGCTGCTGACCGCCGCTCCGGATTCACCTCTGCCCGCACAGGGACTCGGACCGTTCGGCAGCGAGTTCCGGCCGACAAATCCCCAGCAGTTGTTCGTCTCTAACGCCCACAACGTCGGAGCCGGCACCGGAACCATCTCCGCCTTCAGCGTCGCTTCCAACGGGTCACTGACGTCGATTGGGGCAAGTCCGTACGCGGACAACCAGACGGCGCCATGTTGGATCGAGATCACCCACGACGGCCAGTTCCTCTTCACGGTGAACACCGGATCTGGTGAGATCTCCCGTTATGCCATTGCGACCGACGGGTCCCTCAAGCTCCTCGGCAGCACCCCGGTCGGCAACACCGGCGGCGTCGGTGCCGTTGACGCACGCCTGAGCAACGACGGTCGCACGCTGTATGTGGACGAGAGCCGGCTCGGCGTCGTTGGTGCCTTCGCCGTGAACGGTGGAAACCTCACCGAGCTTCCGAGCTCTGCGCTCCCTGCCGGCGCCACCCCGGCCGGCATCGTCACCACCGGTTTCTAGTCGGCCACTTTCCTTCATCGCGAGGGCCGGGAGCATGACCGCTCCCGGCCCTCGCATTGAGCCGACAAGAGGTCTCGTGAACTCAGAGACCTTCGAGCGCACACACTGGCCTGAAAGCCCGCGTCCATTGACGTCATGGGTGACCGCGAGCGCCAGTGGATCAGCCTGTTCACAATGTGGTCGCGCGCCGTAGCTCCTGCCTTCAGAGGGTTGGCAGAGCTACGGGCGAGCACAATGATGCGAGTGATGCTCAGTGGCTGAAGTGCACCACTGCGGACCCACAGCCCACCCCTTGCACCCAGGCATTCTGGACGCCCGGGACGTCGGGAGCGATGTCATTGGTCGAGACGATCGTGTTGGCCGTGAATGACTCATGGTTCCCGTCGCCAGCTCGATAGAAGTCGGCGCGCAACACAAGAGTGTCGTGGGCGATGGTCGCCGTCTTGACTCCCGCTGGATCGGCGGCAGTGCACTTGAACGGTGTACTCCTTAGCAGCGTTGCCGTGTCCCAACGAACGCCTTGTCCAGCCAGACAGCCGGCGAGCGGGCCGCTGCTCACCGTGGAGGTGCACCTGAAGCCGCCGCCCGCGTGGCCGAACCCTGACGTGGGGTTGAATGCGCCTCCACCAGTTAGAAAGACCGCTCCCGAGGCACCGGAGATGTTCGGCGCGTGGAAGCCGAGGCCTGTGTTGCCAGCTGACGCGAACGCGGCAGATGAGCCCAGCAGTACGGCGAGGACCGCCGCGGCAATGGCAGCCACGGCATGCCGCAACTTCAGTGACCGTATGACGACTCCTCGTGCCTTGGATCGGTTGTAACTCATGGGATATCCCCTTCCTTGGTTGTTTGTGTCATTGGTTGCTTCTGTTCGGACATGAAGACAGCAGTCGTCGGGCGTACGGGTTCCAGCGCGGTCTCGTTCTGGCCCAGAAGAGAGCCGACCTTCGTGAGCCCCGCGCTGACGCGGGCCTTCGCCGTGCCCAAGGGAATCGCCTCCGACTGGCTGATTTCTCGTGCCGTCAAGCCATAGAAGGCAGCGAGGACGAGGGCCTGTCGTTGCTCGACGGGAAGCTCGAACAGAGCACCTCTCACCCGGTTGGTCTCGTCGGCAACGGTCGCCGCCTTTTCGGGCATGGGTGCGCGCGCCGGTTGGTCCAAGAACATCAGGGCTCTTGAGTCGGCTGGCTGGGCGCCTTTCCGTCTGAGGGCTTCAAGGGCCAGGTTGCGAGTCATCGTGAGCACCCAGGTGGACACGGAGCCGCGACGAGGGTCCCATGAGCCAGCGTGGCGCCAGGCTCGGACCAGCGCTTCACGGGCCACTTCCTCGGCTTGGTTCGGATCCGCGACGATGCTCCGGGCCAGCCCGTAGACACGCCGCTGATAGCGGCGTACAAAAGTGCTCGCCGCCCCCGGGTCCCCGCGGCCGAGTCCGAGTAACAGAGCCTCGTCGGAGGGGCTGGCGTCCGACCGGGAGCGCGGCGATCTCGCCCTTTGAGTGGAGGAGTGCATCGGGCCTCTATTCCAGACACCGAGTATCGTTACTCGGTGGACTATAAGCGCGATCTATGCATTACGCAAGGGGCTGTAAACTAATTCTGGCTACCTCGGGGCAGGCGAAGAGAGGAGACGGATGGCTCAGACCAACATCGGTCCGCGAGGGGGCGAGGACGAAGGGAACGGTGAACACCGGCGCCCGGGACGACCTCGCGACCCTGGCTATGACAAGGTCATCCTCGATGCCACGCTCGAGATACTCAATGACAAGGGCTACGCCGGGCTGACCATCGACGGCGTCGCCGCCAGGACAGGTGTCGGCCGGCCCACGATCTACAGGCGGTGGCCGTCCAAGCCGGCGCTGGTGATCGCTGCCCTCACCCAATCCCCACGCCTGTCGTCAACGCCCGATACCGGTGCTCTTCGTGAGGATCTGCTCGCCTTCCAACGCGATCAGGTGAAGATGATGGATATGCCAGCATCCCGTCGCATTACCGCTGGCCTGGTCGCCGATCTCGTGGCCGACCCCGAGCTGGCCGAGACGTACCTCGGCGATTACGTCGGGTTGCGCCAGGCCTCAGTGCGCGAGGCGCTCGAGCGCGGCATCGAGCGTGGCGAGCTTCGGGCCGACGCCGACCTGTCCTTGATCTACGACCTCTTGATCGGTCCTCTTTTCCTGCGCTCGGTCGTACGCGGCGAATTGCTCGGTCCCGACATTGCGGAGCACATCGTCGACCTGATCCTGACTGCATTCGGGACCGGCGGGAAGAGCCAACGGCGCCGAGCCTCCCCTTAGCCGCCGTCGCAAACTCTTGGTTCAGCGCTACTCCTCAAACCACTGGACTGGAGCAATCCCGACGGACAAAATCGCGTTCGTGCCCGACCGAGGCATCGGAAGAGTTTCCGGAAGGGAGAACCATGCGTGCCGTGATCGTCAATGAATACGGGTCGACTCCGATCGTGGCCGAGGTGCCGACGCCGCAGCCCAAATTCGGGCCAGGTTCTGATCAGGTTGAGAGCCGCGGGCATGAATCCAATGGACCGCGACCTTGCCAGCGGCGATTGGCGTCCCATGCCCGCAACCTTTCCCATGGTGCTCGGTGCCGACGGTGCTGGTGTCGTCGAAGGAGTCGGCGAGGGAACGACTCGGTTTGCGACCGGCCAGAACGTTTTCGGGCAATTCCTCATAGCCCCGCTCGGATCGGCCGGGACCTACGCCGAATACGTGGCAGTCAACGAGGATGCCCCGCTGGCACTCCTGCCCGACGGCCTGGACTTCGTCGTCGCGTCGGCACTTCCGACGGCCGGGATGGCCGGGCTCTCTCTTGTCGAGGATGTGCCCGAACCGCTCGCCGGTAAAACCTTGCTGATCGTTGGCGCGGGGGGCGGCGTCGGCACGTTTGCCACTCAGTTCGCCGTGGACGCCGGAGCGCTCGTCATCGCGAACGTGCGCGAGGCTGCCGCAGCTCGAATGCGCGGGTACGGCGCTACCGAAACTCTCGATCACACCGCGATGCCGCTGGCCGACGCAGTGCGGAAAGCACATCCCGACGGTATCGACGTTCTCTTGGATCTGGTGAGCGACGGGGACGCATTCGCAGAACTCGCCGCGTTCGTCCGCCCTGGGGGCACGGCCGTAACGACCAAGTACGTCGCCGATACGGCGGCGCTCGGGGCGGCGGACGTCACCGGAATCAACTTCGCGTTGCAGCCCAGCGGCGAGCTCCTCGACCGCTTAGCTGATGCATTGGTCGCGGGTCGCATCGTGGCTCCGCCGATCGCCCGAATCTCGCTCGATGAGGCGCCGGGTGTCTTGGGCGGGAGTGGCGACCAACCGGTTGACGGGAAGGTCATAATCGATCTTTGACCCGTCAGATCGCACTGTGGAGTCGGAGTCCAACAAAGTCTGAAGTGGTTATGGAGGAGAGTGCGGCAGGGATCGCACCACAGACGTGCTTTTCCCGGAAGTGGGCCACATGGAGATGATCAGCGGGCGCGGCGCCGTCTTTGCAGAGCTCGCCAGCCGTCTCGGGCCCGTGTTCCCGCGGCCATGATGCGACGCGTCGCGGACTCCCAGCCGGCTGTCGAGCATTGACCCGGCCCCATCGGGAGCCCCTCGCTCGGGGCGCCGGCCGAGTTCAGCCGTCGAGGCGGAGCGCGATGGCTGCGTCCGGCTCGAGCACCCGGAAGTTGACGCTCTCCTCGATGTAGAGCCGCACGACGTCGGCGTCGTGGTCGAGGTAGCCGATGGACAGGTCCTGCCCGCAATCGATGCGGAAGTCCCCGCCGCGCAGGCTCATGACGACCCCGCCGTCGACACCGGGCGCCCACACCAGCGGCCCGCCCAGGATCTCGCGGAGGTGGTCGAAGAGCAGGTGTCCCCCGTACTCGGCACTCTCGACGATCCTCGTGTACATATCCGGGCAGATGGCCAAACCGTACGGACCGTCGACGCCGGCCTGACGCAGCGCATTGACGCCACGGGCCACGCCGTCGGGGGCGAGGGTCATGTCCCCGTCCAGCTCAATGGGCTCGTGGGACGTGCTCTCGGTGATGCCGCGCAATCCGGCGGCCGCATGGCCGTGGAAGACCGTGACGTTCTCGGCCAGCGCGATCAGCAGCACCGCTTCGTCCAGTTCGGCCAGGTCGGGGTTGTTCGTGCCGCGCTCGACGTCGTCGAGCTCGACGCGCGAGACCTTGAACTCGGCGCGGAGCTCCACCAGGGGGAGGACGATGCGCTGTGCGGCCGACACGCCCTCCGAGGGGCCCGAGATCGTGGAGATGCGGCCGAGATTGGTGGCCGAGTGGGACCACCCGTGGGGTCCGTCGAAGTCCACCAGTTTGCGGGCGGCGAGGTACGTGGGGAGGCGGGACTTGGCCTCCTCGTCGATCACGTCCCAGCCTTCGGCCGAGATCGGTGCCAGTTCGCGGTGGAAATGGTTCATCGCACGGCTCCCTTCAGGCTGCCGATGCCGAGCGAGCCGGGCGCGTCGGAGGCGGCGCGGTCGACCGCGCCGTCGGGCGCCTCGTCACCGACTTCGGTGATCGGGCCGGAGGTGAACAGGAACTTTCGCAGATTGGCGTCGAGAGCCACGTCCCGCCGGCGCAGCCATTCGAGCGCCATCGCAGCATGCTCCTTCTCGTCATCCCGGTTGTAGGCCAGGATCGCCGCCAAGCTCTCATCCGACGTTGCCCGTACCCGTTGGTCGTACCAGTCAATCGCCTGGAGCTCCTCGCACAACGACGTCATCGCCCGGTGGTGATCGACGGTTGCTTCATCGAGCAGCTCGAGCGGCTCATGGAATCCCTCGCTGGCCAAGGTCCTCTCCTCGCGGTTTCTTCCCACAGCCCGACGGTCAGCCGGGAACGATGCCCACAGTGAAGCATCTGCGGGGCTGCCAGTCCACGGGAGGCTCGCCCGCGGCTGGACGGTCTGCTGACCTCCGGGCCGCCGCCGCCGCCCCGCCCGCCCGCGGTCGTGGGTCAGCCGGTGGCGCTGGGCCGGGCCGGCATCGGGCGACCGCCGCGGAGCGAACGGGTGGTGATCGGCGCGGCGTCGGTGTGCTCGGGTCGCTCCGGGTGGAGCCCCTGTGCCCGCGCGCCGTAGAGACGGGCCAGGGGGGAGGCGCTCACGCCGTGGAGCAGAACACTGAGCGCGACGGTCAGCGTGACCGCGCCCAACACCACCTTGGATTGGGCCGGCGCCAGCGAGTCCACGGCGATGAGGCCGAACACCACCGAGGCGAGGCCACGGGGGCCGAACCAGCCGACGAAAGCCACGGTGGCCCGGTCAAGGCCACTGCCGGTGAGCGAGAGGGCGACGGGCACCATGCGCAGGACGGTCAGGGCCAGCAGCGCGAACACCACCTCGCGCCAGCCCACGTCCGCCAGGCCAGGGGCGAGCATGGCCGCCCCGAACATGAACCAGACGAGGAGGGAGAGCAACGTGCCGCTTTCTTCAGTGAAGCGCAGGTCGACCTCCCCCTGTTGACGGTCGACCGTGCCGAAGGCCATGCCGGCCACGAAGGCGGCGATAAAGCCGTTCGTGCCGGCGGTCACCGAGGCGGCGTAGGCGAAGAGCGCCAGTGCCACGACGGAGATGGGCCGGAAGCCCGCCGCGCTCCACCCGTGGCGGCCGGCCAGGGCCAGGAGGGTCGCACCGAGCACACCGACCGCAATCCCGAGCCCCGCTCCACCGAGCAGCTCGAGCGCCGCAGTGCCCGGGTGGACGCCGCTCACCGCCTCGGCGCTCACCGCGCCCGCGATGAAGAGGTTCACGAACGGCGTCGCGATGCCGTCATTGAGGCCGCTCTCCACATTGAGGAGGCGGCGGACCCCCGAGGGCACCCGCGTGTCTCCCATGATGGTCGCCCCGAGCGCGGCGTCGGTCGGGGCGACGATGGCGCCGACGGCTGCGGCAACCCACAACCCGCTGCCGCCGAAGAGGAGGGCCGCAGCCCCGGCGCCGGCGCCGATCGTGAGGGGCAGGCCGATGCCCAGGAGACGGGCCGGCAGCGCGGCGTCGGCCCGCAGGGCGCGGACGTTGACTCGGGAGGCGTCGGCGAAGAGCACCAGGGCGAGGGTGACCTCGGCCAGCGAGCGGATCGTGGACGAGTGCAGGTTGACGTGGATGAGCGTGATCGGCCCGTGGGTCACGGCCAGCCCGAGGAGTACGAAGGCGATCGGGGCAGAGACGTCCCATCGCTCCAGTCGGGCCGAGACGAGGCTCCAGATGAGGACGCACGCGGAGACGACGGTCAACGCGGCGATGTTGAGATCGTGGTTCATGGGCCGGGTGCCATTGTCCTCGGCGGACGTCCTTCCTGGCCACTGCCGAAGGCCACGACCCGGTGGCGACGGGCCGGTGCAGCCCTCCGGTAGCGGGCCGGCGGGATGGCAAGGTCGGCTGCCCCGTACTGCGGCCGAAGCTATCCCAGCACGACTTCAGTTGCAGGGGCTAAACATTGCAGGTCGGGCCCTGGCCGACCACTGACAACAAGGAGTTCCTTCGATGCTTGCTTCCACTTACCCGGTGCTCGATGCCTTCCTGACCATGTTGTACTTCTTCCTCTTCATCATCTGGATCTGGCTGTTGATCACGGTGTTCGTGGACATCTTCCGCAGCCACGACATGGGCGGTTTGGCCAAGGCGCTGTGGGTGATCTTCATCATCATCCTGCCGTTCCTGGGCGTCTTCGTGTACCTGATCGCCCGCGGCGGCAAGATGCACGAGCGGGCGGCGCAGCAGGCGGCTGAGCAGCAGAAGGCCTTCGACCAGTACGTCAAGCAGGCGGCTGGTTCGAGTGGCGGCAGCACCGCCGACCAGCTCTCCAAGCTGTCCGACCTCAAGTCGCAGGGCGTGCTCACGGACGCCGAATTCGACGCCCAGAAGGCCAAGATCCTGGCCAGTTAGAAGAGCGAACAGGCCGTTCGTCCGTCACCGAGAGCAGCTCGCCGGTGACGACGCCGGAGGACCACGAGCCTGCGGAGCGTGCCGGCAGCGACGCGATGTCGCAGCGGCTCGCCACTCGTATCGAACAAGATGTCGAGTCACCACTGCCGTGGCGGTCGATCGCGAAGAAAACGGTCATGGTGGTGGTGGGTGGCGTCACCATCTACCTCGTGTTCCCGAGCCTGGCCGAGGTCTTCGACTCCTTTCCGAAGCTGACCTCGCTCCAACCGGTCTGGTTCTCGATCGCCCTCGTGCTCCAGGTGGCACACTTCGCCTGCACCATCGCGCTGCAGCGGATCGCACTGCGGACCAAGGCCTGGTTCTCGGTCACGACGTCGCAGCTCTCCGGGAATGCCATCAGCCTGATCGTGCCCGGCGGGGCCGCCTTCGGGGCGGCCACGCAGTTCCGCATGCTCGCGACGGCCGGGAACGACCCGGCGACGGCGGTGGCCGGGCTCACCGCCTTCTCGCTGCTGGGCATCGGCGGCCTGTTGGCCCTTCCACTCTTCGTGCTGCCCGCCATCGTCGCCGGCACGCCGATTGCGAACGGCCTGCTGCACGCGGCGCTGCTGGGCATCGCGGCCTTCGTGCTCTTCGCGGGGTTCGGCGCACTGGTCCTGACGTTGGACCGACCCCTCCGGTGGGCGGGCGGCGTCGTGCAGGCGACGCGGAACCGGCTGAAGCGCAAGGCCGAACCGATGACCGGCCTGCAGGACCGCCTCGTCTTCGAGCGCAATCGCATCCGCGACGTGCTTGGTCGGCGTTGGAAGGCGGCCATGCTCCTGAGCAGCGGCCGGCTGGCCTTCGACTTCGGCACGCTGCTGGCCACCATCCGGGCCACCGGCGCCAAGCCCAACCCCTCACTCGTCCTCCTGGCCTATGCGGTCGCGGGGTTGCTGGCCCTGATCCCCATCACGCCCGGCGGGCTCGGCATCGTCGAGGCGGGGTTGAGCGCGTTGCTCATCCTGGCGGGCGTCCCGGCCGGCGACGCGGTGGTGGCGACGCTGGCCTACCGGATCATCTCGTACTGGCTGCCCATTGTGGTGGGACCGTTCGCCTACCTCGCCTTCCGGCTCCGCTACGGGAAGCCGGGTCACGGTGGCGGAGCGGCCGGCGCCGGCGGGGCCGCCCTCGCGGCGGGCTGAGAGCCGCCGTAAGAACAGGGCGCCCGGGATTGTTGTTCAGCCGGAGCTGGCACATGCGAGAATGCAACCCTCATGTATGACGGGACATGGGAATCACTGCGGACGCACCGGGTACCGGTCTGGTACGACGACGCGAAGCTGGGGGTCTTCATCCACTGGGGCCTCTACTCGGTCCCGGGGTGGGCGCCGCGGGTGCCGGACATCCAGCAGCTGCTCATCAACGCCGGCCCCAAGCGCATGCTGCGAGAGAATCCGTACGCCGAGTGGTACCTCAACTCGATGCAGATCAAGGGTGGGCCGACCCGGGAGTACCACGCCCGGGTCTACGGGGACGACTACCCCTACGACAACTTCGTCCGGACGTTCAACGATGCGTCGTCGGGAGCCAACCTCGAGGCCATCGCGGATCTCTGCCACGCGGCTGGCGCCCGCTACGTCGTGCTCACCACCAAGCACCATGACGGCTTCGCGCTGTGGCCGTCCTCGGTCCCGCATCCGGTCAAAGGCGAGTATCACGCCAGCCGGGACCTGGTCGGTGACCTGACCGAGGCGGTCCGCGCCAAGCGCATGCGCATGGGGCTCTACTACTCCGGCGGCTACGACTGGCCGTACAACCAGGCGGTCCTCGCCAAGGCGGCCGACGCGGTGCTCGCCGTGCCGCGCGACCGGCGCTATGTCGAGTACATCACCGCGCACTGGCGCGAGCTCATCGACCGTTATCAGCCGTCCGTCCTGTGGAACGACATCTCGTGGCCGACCGACCCTCAGCTGCCGCAGCTGTTCGCGTACTACTACAACGCCATTGAGGAGGGCGTGATCAATGACCGGTGGAAGGAACCCGGCCTGCCCCGCAACGACGTCACCGACGGGATCGTCCGCGGTGCGGGCGCGGTGGTGCAGGCGCTGTGGCGGTTCATACCCGAGAACCGGAAGCACCTGACCTTCGGCTCCCCGAAGCATTGCGACTTCCGCACCCCCGAGTACGACGTGGTGGGCAACGTGACGAAGCGCAAGTGGGAACTCGCCCGGGGTGTCGGGCACTCGTTCGGGGCCAACCGTCACGAGCGACCCGAGGACCTCATTTCGGAGACGGACCTGATTCAGATGTTCTGCGACGTCGTGTCCAAGAACGGCAACCTGCTGATCGGGGTCGGACCGCAGCCTGACGGGACCATTCCCGAGCGGCAACAGGCGCCGCTGCGCGGCCTCGGGACCTGGTTGGCCGCGAACGGCGAGGCGATCTATGGCAGCCGACCCTGGGTCGTGACCGAGTCCGTCACGGTGGACGGGACCCCGCTGCGCTTCACCAAGAGCGGCGAGGGTGTCTACGTGCTCGTGATGGGGATGCCCCAATCGCGGCGGGTCACGATGCGGGCGATCGACGGGTCCCGGGTGCGGCGGGTCCGCCTGGTCGGGGCCGATGTGCAGCTCGACTGGTCCGTGGAGAGCGGCGGTGACCTGTCCGTGAACCTCCCCGAGCAGATGCCCATGGCGGCGGTCACCGTGCTGGACCTGGGCACCGACGTCCGGGCGCGGATCGGCCGAACCCGGTAGTCGTCTCCGGTGCCGGCCTCAGGGCGGCGCGGCCGGTGACAGAAGGGGGAGTGTTTCGGGCCTTTCGGAGGAGCCCCGAGGGGACCATTGGCCCTAGTGGCCGACCGCCGTCCCCGCCATGATCCAAGCCATGGACGAGGGTCGCCGGCGCTGGAGTTCGCCATCAACAGATCCGGCACGAACCCCATCGGGAAGGGTCGTTTCGTTGACGGATCGGGGTCCCGAGCCCCCGGCGGCTTCTCGTCCATGACTTCGTCTGCGTCGCGAGAGGTAACGGGGAGCAGCAACAACAACAACAGGACGGCGCGCGTGGTGGTCCGAGGGAGAGCCACCACGCGTTGACCGTCTTCACTCCGGCGGACACACCTCCGGGCTCGTGAACGGCGGCTGAAGGCCCAAGGCATCCACCGGTCACGTTCCGTTGCCAGTTAGGTTCGGAACCAGGAGGTGCACATGATGTTCGCTTACACCTACCCACTGCTCAGCCTGTTCTGGACGTTCCTGATGTTCGCCGGGGTCTTGCTGCTGCTCTTCTTCATCATCTGGTGCTTCGTCGACAACTTCCGCCGTCGTGACCACCACGGTTTGGCCAAGGCGGGGTGGACGGTGCTGATCCTCATCGTGCCCTTCTTCGGCGCGCTGATCTACATCATCGCCCGGCCGGCGGACGCCCAGCTGGCGGCCTGATCGGAGGGGGAGCCGGGCCGGCCCACCGAGGGGGGATTCGAAGTTTCGCCTGGCGCCGATGGTCGCTATCGTTCTGGCCCTCAGGGGAGCGCAGGAGCCGGCAATGCAGAACCATCACCCTCAGATCACGCAACGTCCCGATCGGGCGTGGATGGTCGAATGTGCCCAGTGCCGTAACGACCTCAGCTCGACGGTGCCGATCGGGATCGGGATGCCGCTCCGAGACCGGGAGACGGCCGAGCGGCTCCGTGACAACCACGCGGCGCGGCCCATGAGGGCTGCGGCCGCGTCCTAGACCATCCCGGCCGCGGAGGCCAGCGCGGGCACAGCGGGCACCGTGTCCAAGCCGAGCAGACTTTCGGTCGCGGCCACGGTGACCCGGTTGCAGGAGCTCCTGGGATCGAGGGGCATCAAGGTCTTCGCGGTCATCGATCAGCAGGCGGAGGCCCGTGCGGTCGGCCTCGATCTGCGCGAGACCACGTTGGTGGTCTTCGGGAACCCCGCCGCGACACTGGCGTGATGGCGGCCACGCCACTGGCGGCTCTGGGGGCGATCCACGGGCTGACCGACGCGCTCGTCAGCGCATAGCCGGACGACCCGGTCAGCCCGACAATTCGAGGCGTACCCGGAAGCGCTCGGATCCGAGTGCCCGCTCCACCGCGTCGCGGACGTCCCGGCCGTGGCGGACCGTGCCGCCGGGATTGGTCCCGGCAAAGATCGTCACGTTGACCAGGTCGCCCCAGCCGCGGTGAATCTCGACCTTGGTGACGACGAAACTCCCGCCATCGGGGTGCGCGTCGGCCACCGCCCGCAGGACTTCCTTGCTGACCTTGGCCTCGACCACACCCAAGTATGGGGGGCCTGCAACCCCCAAACATAGGGGACTAAAGTCACCAATGTCCCTGATGACGGCGCCCTGACCGGAACGGGTCACCAGTGATGTGACACGATGGGTGACAGAGTGTCACCATCGATGGGAGCGGCGGCCCCATTGGTCCGGACGTCTGACAGGGGAACACGAAGTGTCCAGCATCTCTTTTCCGTACTCCGCCGCGGAGCTCGACCAATTCCGCCAGGTGCAGCGGCTGGCCTACGACATCGCCCTGACCGTCGAGTCGCAGCTGCAGGTCGGCATGACCGAGACCGAGGTCTGCACGCTGATCGCCGCGGCGCAGGCTCGGAACGAGATCGTGCAGGTCTTCCATCAGCCCTACGCCTGGTTCGGCCTGCGCACCCTCCTCGGCCCGGACTGGGCTGGGTGTCCGGGCACCCACGGGTTCGCGGCCAACGGCGGCATGCCGAACACCGCCTTCCAGCCGACCGACGCGGCGTTGGCCGAGGGCGTGCCGCTCATCTTGGACCTGGCGCCGGTCGTCCATGGCATCGCCTCCGACGTCGGCTACTCATGTGTGCTCGGACCGAATGTGATGTTCGACGACCTCGACCGGGGGCTGGCCCGGATCCGCTCCTTTCTCCTGGAGGGGGTCCGGTCGGGTGAGACCATGCTGAACCTCTATCGCGAGCTCGACTTCCTGCTCGCGCAACGCGGCTGGGAGAACTGCCATCAGCACTATCCCGAACGCGCCCTTGGCCACCGGGTCTTCCGACTCGCGCACGAGCCCGACCGTCCGTCGCCGATGCCGGGCTTCGGCACCGCGGCCGCCGAAGGCCTCCTGGCGGCGGGGGTCGCCGCGCTCGAGGACGGGAACTCATACCCCGTATGGAACGACAGCTCGTTCTCGGACTACACCGCCGCACCAGGCCTGTGGGCCGTCGAGCCGCACATCGGCCGCGACGGGGTGGGGGTCAAGTTCGAGGAGCTGATGGTGGTCACCGAGGACGACGCCTACTGGCTCGACGACAGCCTGCTCCACACCCAGCGCTGGGCCGCCGCCGGGTACAGCATCAAGCCACTCGGGAGGGTGTGACGCCGACCCGCGTGCGGACCCGCGCCGCGGCGCAGCGGCGCCGGGCGGCCACCGAACAGGCGATCCTCGATGCCACCGAGGCCCTCCTCGAGGTCAGGTCCTTCAGCGACCTCAGCGTCGAGGACGTGATGGAGGTCGCCGGTCTCGGCCGGACGGCGTTCTACCGCTACTTCCCCGACGTCGAGAGCGTCATGTTCCGCCACATGGCCGGAATTGCCGAAGACCTGCACGCGGCGTCCAGGGACTGGATGTCGGCCGACGATCCCGAAGCCCAGCTCGTCGACTCCGGTCGGCGCATCGCGGCCGTGTACCGTGACCACGGGCGTCTCATACAGGCGTTCTCCGAAGCTGCGGGCGCCGGTCCCGACGTGCACGACGCGTGGCGCAGCGTCCTCGACAGCCTCATCGATCCCGGGATCGCTCACCTCGAGCTGCTCATTGCGCAGGGGCGTGCGGAGTGCGCGCACCCGGCGGAGACGATCCGGGCTCTCACCGTGCTGATCGACCGTTACCTGCTGGACATCTGCGGGCACGCCCCGGCGGTCGACGTCGGCGAGCCCGTGGCCGTGCTGGTGGAGATCTGGCGCCGTTCGCTTCGCCTGCGCTGATCGGACCGGTTCAGCCCAGGAGCGGGACGGGCGTCGCGTATTCCAGCTCGAAGTACCCGCTGGGCGCTCCGGGCACGCGGAGGGCGGCTGCCGCGGGCCCGATGTCCACGCCGGGAAGCCCGGGGAACAGAGGGTCGTGGTGGCAGAAAGCGACCCGCCCGGGCCGCAGCGTCCGCACCTGCTCGAGCATGAAGTCCGCCGAGGAACCCTGGAAGGGTTCGCCGTCGACGTTGGGCCTGCCCCCGAGGGAGAGCAGTGCCACGTCGGGGCGCAGCCCGTCGAAGATGCCGCGCCAGTAGCCCGCACTGCCACTGACGAGCAGCGAGCCTGCGGCCGTCATGAGCAGGTACGCCAGCTGGCCTCCGTCATGGCGCGAGCAGGCGTCGTTCATGGCGATGAGGGCGGGTCCGGCCGGCGCCGGGGCCGCGTCCATGGCGCCGAACAGCGTGCGCATGGTGGCGGCGCGGTCCTGGGCGCTCACCCCGAGGTCGCCGAGGCAGGGGACGGACGTGTCGGCGTCGCTGTGGGCGAACAGGCACGAATGGAGGGCAGGCAGCACGCGTCACGCGCGTGGTCGACCCACACTGCACCGTCTCGCCCCCGGTCACGACGAGCAGCTGCGCGTCGGGCACACCCCTGTCGCGCAGGCACCGGGCCGACTCGGGCGAGGCGACCACCGTCGCCCCGGTGTTGCGCGCGATGACATCGGCGCCGTAGAGATGGTCGAAGTGTGCGTGGCTCACGAAGACGAAGTCGGCGCGGTCGACCTGAGCCGTCGTGAGGCCCACGGGGTCGAGGCCGGGCAGGCGGTCGAGGTAGGCATCGAAGAAGAGATCGAGCCCCGCGTGGCGCACGCGGAACGTCGCGGTCCCGAACCACTCCAGCGTCGTCAGGGGCATCGCGCGTTCACCCGACGGCCTGCTCGGCGGCCTCGGCCGGGTGGCCCACGAGCTTGGCCGAGAACTTGACCGCCTTGACCGCACTCGTTGCCCCCGTCTGCAAGGTGGCCCCGATCACGATCAGGATCACGCCGAGCCAGAAGACGTAGGGCCAGCCGAGCATCAGGATCCCCAGGCGGCCGAGCATGTAGGGCGGGGAGCAGACCACGGCACCCACCGCGCCGCCGACTGCGGTGGCCGCCAGCGCGTCCCGGCGTGACTGGTTCTTCTTCTCGATTCCGACGATGCGGGCGGGCACGGCGAGATAGCAGAGCATCATGATGCCGACGACGATGCTCTGGCTGATCACGAACGGCCAGTGGCCCCAACGGGTCGCGATCAGCGCGGAGAACGACAGCGCGAGCCCGATGGTGCACCCCCAGGCCAGGATGACCTTGAGGTGGTTGTTGGCCCGGCCGAAGGCGGGGCGGATCTCCGGCTTCCCGGGCACCGAGATGGCGAAGGCGAACACGCCGTTCAGGTAGAAGCTGGCCGCGGTGAGCGCGGTCACTCCGAGCACACAGGGGATCAGAAGGGGGCCGCGGATGACGTGGAACTGCTTGCCGTGGAGGACGTGCAGCTTGATGTCCAGCATGGCGATCCAGATCCACATTGCCGGCACGATCTGGACCAGGGTGAGGCGCCAGTTGGTGTAGAGGAGCTTCACCCCCTGGAACAGCATCAGGAAGGCTCCCACGATCATGCCCAGCGGGGCGAGCCAGCGGCGCCGCTTGCTCAGCTGGAGGACGGCCTGCTCCACCGCGGCGTCGTCGCCGCGCCGGATGGCGTCGGTCAGCCGCCCGATGGACGCGCCGACGCGGGCGCGGCGGGTGGCGGCGGGCCCGGGGGATCCCGAGGGTCCGGAGCTGTCCGGTGCGCTCCGATTGTCGTGGTCCACCTTCACTCGTCGCCCCTCATCCTGGACCCCGTTCGTCCGGGCCACGGCGCGGCTCTCGCCGTCCCGCGGTCAGTGCCGGCGCCGCACCTCGACTCCGTCATTGTGACTCCGCGCCGGGGGCGGGGAAAGGGTCAAAGGGTACCCGGACCAGGTCGAGGGACCCGCCCGGGCGCCGTCGCCGCGGGTCGCCGGTGCAGGGGGGACGCTGGCCGTCGTAGCCTCGCAGCCGGGACAACGGCGCGGCAACGTGTCCGAGGAGGTGGGCAGTATGGCTCAGGACGAGGCAATCCGGTTGGCGGAACCCCCGGTAGCGATCACCCCGCACCGGACCGAGGCGGAGAGCAAGGCGAGCGGCAAGGAGGCCCGGGTCAAGTGTCCCCGGGACAGCCACGCAACGTTCGAGGCGACGTCGGACCGGCCCGATCCGGTGTCGTTGCTCGAGGAGCAGGCGGCGACGAGGGTGCCCGAGCTGGTGCCCATCCGCTACGGCCGCATGCTGGTCTCTCCCTTCACCTTCTTCCGAGGGGCGGCGCTCGTCATGGCGTCGGACCTGTCCACCACGCCCCGCTCGGGGCTCAGGGCCCAGATCTGCGGGGACGCCCACCTCTCGAATTTCGGCGTGTTCGGGTCGCCCGAGCGGCAGCTCGTCTTCGACTGCAACGACTTCGACGAGACGCACCCGGGACCCTGGGAGTGGGACATCAAGCGCCTGGCCGCGAGCGTCGTGATCGCCGGGCGCAACAGGGGCCACCCCAAGTCCGTTCGGTCCGATGCGATCGTGGCGCTGGGTCAGGCCTACCGCGAGGCGATGCGCCAGATGGCCACCATGTCGAACCTGGAGGTCTGGTACTTCCACGTGGACGTGGCGGAAGTCATCACAGGGCTGGAGTCCCAGGCGGCTGCCACAGGCTCGAAGACGCAGGCGCGCATGGCAGCGGTGGCCACGAAGGCGGTGGAGAAGGCGCGGACGAAGGACAGCATGAAGGCGCTCGACAAGTTGACTCATGTGGTCGACGGCGAGCGCGTCATCATCAGCGATCCCCCCCTGCTGGTGCCGGTCGACGAGCTCTTCCCCGAGGTCGAGTTCGAGCAGGTGGTCGGCATGTTCAGGGATATCCTGCGCCGGTACCGCCAGAGCCTCTCGACCGACCGCCGGCACCTGCTGGAGGAATACCGGTTCAGCCAGATGGCTCGCAAGGTGGTCGGGGTGGGCAGCGTGGGCACCCGGGCCTGGGTGATCCTCATGCACGGAGCGAGCCATGAGGACGTCCTGTTCCTGCAGGCCAAGGAGGCCGAGGCCTCGGTTCTGGAGCGCTTCACCAAGAAGAGCACCTACGGGAACCATGGCGCCCGCGTGGTGGCCGGCCAGCGTCTGATGCAGGCCAGCAGCGACATCTTTCTCGGGTGGCAGCGCGCCGATGGCATCGACGGCGTGAGCCGCGATTACTACGTGCGCCAGCTGCAGGACTGGAAGGGGTCGATCGACACCGAGACCATGGTCCCACAGGGCCTCGAGGCCTACGGAAAGCTGTGCGCCCTCACGCTGGCCCGCGCCCACGCCCGCTCGGGCGACCGCTTCGCCATGGCGGCGTACCTCGGCAACAACGGCGCCTTTGAGAAAGCACTGGGAAAGTTCGCCGAGTCGTATGCGGACCAGAACGAGCGGGACTATGAGCGATTCGCAGCGGCCTGCAAGAGCGGCCGGCTCCATGCCGAGGAAGGGGTGTAGGCGGCGTCGCGCGACCTTCGTCCCGGCGCCGTTTGCGGCGATGTGCGATGCTTAGGCGCTGTTTGAGGGGGACCTGTCGTCCCGCCACACATCCGAAATATCCCGACACATAAGGAGTCAGCATGCTTGCCGCCAGTTACCAATACCCGATCCTCGACTTCTTTCTGACAATGCTGTACTTCTTCCTCTTCATCATCTGGATCTGGCTGCTGATCATGGTGTTCATGGACATCTTCCGCAGCCACGACATGGGCGGCTGGGCCAAGGCGCTCTGGGTGATCTTCGTGATCGTCCTCCCGTTCCTGGGTGTCTTCGTCTACCTGATCGCCCGGGGCGGCAAGATGCACGAGCGGCAGGCGGCCGAGGCGGCACAGCAGCAGCAGGCGTTCGACCAGTACGTGAAGGAGACTGCCGGCGCGAGCGGCGACAGCTCGGCGGATCAGCTCTCGAAGCTGGCTGACCTCAAGTCACAGGGCGTGATCACCGATGCCGAATTCGACGCGCAGAAGGCCAAGATCCTGGCCAGCTGAGCGGCCCAGCGCCGGCGTCACGGGGCGGAGGCTCGCCCGAAACTCGGAAAAGGCAAGAAATCGAACGAGAAGATGGGAGCACGATGACCATCGGACCAGTGAGCTATACGGTGATCGCCTTTCCGGGTAATCGCTTCAACGGGAACATCGCCCCCGAGGTCGCGAAGCTGGTGGAGAGCGGCACGGTGCGGATCCTCGACCTGGTGTTCGTCGCCAAGGACGAGCAGGGGGACACCATCAGCCTCGAGTTCGACCAGATGGATGAGTTGGCGGGTTTCGCCGACATCGACGGTGAGGTCGGAGGTCTCGTCAATGCCGAGGACCTCGACCACGTGGCCGCCAACCTTCCGGAAGGCAACTCGGCCCTGGTCATCCTGTGGGAGGACCTGTGGGCGGTGCCGCTCGTCGAAGCGATCCGCGAGTCGGGCGGGGTGCTCGTCGACAGCGCCCGGATCCCCGCCAACCTCATTGAGGCGGCCCTCGAAGAGTTGGCGCTGGCCCTGAAGAGCTGAGTACGAACAGGCCGAAGAGACAAGGAGCACGAGCATGCCCATGATGCGACGGCGTCCCGTGATGCGGACGGTGGCGAGAACGGCGGTGATCGCCGGCACGGCCACCGTGGTGGCCGGCGGGGTGAACCGCCATCAGCAGCAAAAATATGCCAACCAGGAGGCCGCCGCACAGCAGCAAGTGGCGCCGCAGGAGGCCGCCCCGCAGCCCGCGCCTGTCGCCGCCGCGCCGGACTCGGACGAGCTGATCAACAAGCTGAAGGAGCTGGCCACCCTCAAGGACCAGGGGATCCTGACCGAGGCCGAGTTCGACGCCCAGAAGGCCAAGATCCTGGCTCAGATGTCCTGAGTCGGGGGACATCCGCCGCTTGCCACTGCGGCGGGCGGATCTGCGTGAGAGCGGCACCCCTTTTTGGGGTGCCGCTTTTCGCGTCCCCAGGCGTCCCGAAGGTACGAGATCCGTGGCTACGTCGCGATGTCACGACGCCTTTATTCGCAAATGCTTGACACGGCGGTTGATAACTGATCCGATCTGCCGACGGGATACCTGAGGCCTGATGCGCTGGCCTCCAACGGCGAACGGGGAGGACTGATGAGCACGGCTCACGTCGACAGCGACGTTGCACAGCTGCACAAGCTCGGGTACGCGCAGGAACTCCGGAGGAGGATGGGCGGCTTCTCCAACTTCGCCGTCTCCTTCACCATTATCTCGATTCTGTCGGGATGCCTGACGCTCTACTCCTTTGGCATGAACACCGGCGGCCCGGTGGAGATGGTCTGGGGCTGGGTCTTCGTCGGCGTCATGACCCTCGTGGTCGGGCTGGGCATGGCCGAGATCTGCTCGGCGTACCCGACCGCCGGCGGCCTGTACTACTGGTCGTCCAAGCTGGCCAAGGGCGACAGCGGTCCCGTGTGGTCCTGGTTCACGGGCTGGTTCAACATGCTGGGCCAGGTGGCCGTCACCGCTGGCATCGACTTTGGCTTCGCCCTCTTCCTCAACTTCTTCCTCAACATCACGACGGGATGGTCGCTCGCGCACAGCCACACGATCTACCTCTTTGCGGCGATCCTGGTCGTCCACGGCCTGCTCAACACCTTCGGGGTCCGGGTCGTTGCCCTGCTCTCCGACATCAGCGTGTGGTGGCATGTCGTCGGAGTGGTCGTCATCGTCGCCGTGCTGGCGATCGTGCCGACGCACCACGCTTCGGCCAACTTCGTCTTCACCAAGTTCGTCAATCAGACGGGGTTCCATTCGGGCTTGTACGTCGTGCTCATCGGGCTCCTCATGGCGCAGTACACCTTCACCGGCTACGACGCTTCTGCCCATATGACCGAAGAGACGCGCGATCCTTCGATATCCGGGCCGAGGGGCATCGTGAGTTCCATCTGGGTGTCGCTGGTCGCAGGGTTCGTGCTCATCGTCGGCGTGACCTGGGCTATCTCCAACACGGGCGTCTACGCCGCCGCATCTGCGAATCCCGTAGCTCCCGGTGTGATCTTCCAGAGCGCGTTGGGCAACCACGGGGCCGAATTCCTGCTCCTCGTGATCATCGTCGCCCAGGGATTCTGCGGCATGGCCTCGGTCACCGCCAACTCCCGCATGGTCTACGCCTTCAGCCGTGACGGAGCGGTGCCCGGGCACCGCTTCTGGCACCGCATCAACCCCCGGACGAGGACGCCGACCAACTCCATCTGGTTCTGTGTGGTTTTCGCGTTCATCTTGGGTCTGCCCTATCTGTGGAGCAGCACCGCCTACTTCGCCGTCACCTCAATCGCCGTCATCGGCCTCTACATTGCGTACGTCATCCCCACGCTGCTCCGGCGCCTGCGGGGCTCGGAATGGTCGGTCGGGCCCTGGAACCTCGGAAAGTGGAGCCCGTTCATCGGGTGGCTCGGTGTCGTCTGGGTGGCGATCATCACCGTGCTCTTCATGCTCCCCCAACTGAGTCCGATCAATCGCGACACCTTCAATTACGCCGCCGGTTGCCGTGGGCGTGGTGATCGCCTATGCCGGCATCTACTGGCTGGTGAGCGCGCGCAAGTGGTTCAAGGGTCCGATCGTGCAGGGTGACGAGGACCACCTCCAGGAGATCGAGTCTGTGTTCACCAACGTCGAGCGCGAGCTCGAGCAAGTCGACTGAACCATCACCTCCTCGCTTCGGGGACGAAATGTGAACGATGGTGGCCGCCGATGCGGGTGACCAGACCCCGAAAATGGGGCACCCGCATCGCGTGGTCAACGACGGGCCTCGTCGACAGGCGTTTTTCCAACCCGAATTCCGGGTATCGCGCGGTTCAGGGAGGCTGCGCAGTGCAGATGAACCGGCGGGAACTCTTGAGTTCAGCGAGCAGGCGGCTGAGGCGAGGGAGGAGGACCACGGGGAGGATCGTGGTCTCCGCCCTCGGCTTCGGTGTGGCCTACTACTTCGACACCGAGAACGGTGCACTGAGGCGGAAGCGGCTTCATCAGATGGTGCAACGGACCGTCGGCAACATCGAGGCCGCGCGGGCCCCGGACGTGGTGGACGCGCCGCCGGTATTCGACCCGGTGCTGCACGCGCTCCATGCCGAGGGACGTGCCCGTCGTGGGACGGAGCGCGTCGAGTCGGTGCGCTGACCGCCCGCTGACGCCAGACTCCGGTCCTGTTCAGGCCCTTTTTTCGACCGGGGCGGCACCAGGGATCCTCTCGTCCCCGATACCTCGAACCGAGGTCGGGCCGGTAACGTAAGCCGGATGTGGCCGAACGACCGCGGTGCGACGGACGCCGCGCACCGCGCCGGCTCACACCCGGTCGCGCGTGCCTGAACAGGCCGGGCCCGGGGCCGTGATCGAGCAGGCTCCTCCGATGGCGGATCGGGCTCCCCGGCACGCCAAGACCTCGTCACGCGGCAGCTGGTGGTGGCTGCCGGGAGCCATCACGGTGATCACGATCGCCAGCGTCATCGTGGTCACGCTGTCGCAGCTTCACCCCGGTCTGCTGCTCACGAACACGACGACCACCGGCGGAGACACGGGCGCGCACATCGCGATGCCCAAGTTCCTCGAGTCGCTGGTGAGCCACGGCCACCTCACGGGCTGGGACCCCGGGTGGTACGACGGCTTCCCGCTGTACACCTTCTACTTCACGATCCCCGACCTCTTCATCGCGATCGGTGGCTGGGTGATCCCGTACGGCGTCGCGTTCAAGCTGGGGACGATTCTCGGTTCGGTCATGCTCCCCGTCTGTGCCTGGGCGTGTGGCCGGTTCTTCCGACTCCGTGCCCCGCTTCCCACGTTGCTGGCAGCAGCCACCCTGCCGTTCCTGTTCGACTACACGTTCACCATCTATGGCGGGAACCTGTTCTCGACGCTGGCCGGGGAGTACGCCTATTCCTTCAGTCTCTCGCTGGCCGTGTTGTTTCTCGGGCTCTTTGCCTGTGCGATCAGGGAGGGGCGATACCGCGGGTGGGCCGCGGTCGTGCTCGCCGGGTGCGTGCTCTCGCACATCATCCCGGGCATGTACGCGCTGGGGGGCGCCGTCATCCTGACGATCGTCGAACTTCTCCCGGCGCGCTGGGGGATCAGCGATTCGGCCCTGCGCCTCTGGCGGAACGACGCAAGCGCGGCGCCGGTACCCTGGACGCGCACCCTGTGGTGGGCCGGCTCGACTGTGGCGATCGGGCTGCTGCTCTCGGGGTGGTGGCTGGTGCCTTTCGGGCTCCAGCACGCGTACTCGACTTCGATGGGCTACACGAATGTCGAGGGTTGGGCCCAGTACTTCCGGGAGGCCGACGCCTGGGCACTCGTCCTGGCCGGGATCGGCGCCATCACGGCGTTCTTCGTTCGGAGCCGCTTCGGCATCACCGTGACCGTGCTGGGCATCGGGTCGGCGTTGGCGACCGCGCTCGACCCGCAGGGCAGCCTCTACAACGTCCGCCTGCTGCCCCTGTGGTTCATGTCCGTCTATTTCATGGCGGCGTGGGCGTTCGGCACCGGGTGCATCGCCGTCGCGACGGCGTGGCGCCGGGCGCAGGACCGGCGGTGGGCGGCGGAGGCGGATGCGGCTGCGGCTGCGTGGGCCGATGCCGCTGCCTGGGCAGAGGGCCCGCCACCCGACCGCCCCGGGAACGCGTTCCCGAACACAGCCGAACCCGTGCCGGAGGCCCGCCGCGCCCTGACGCCCCGGCCGGTACTCCGGCGCTGGAGCCCCGCCGCCGTGAGCGGCGCCGTCCTCGGGCTGCTCGCCGTCATGGTGGCCGTCGTGCCGCCCTTCATCCTCCCGGCATCGTCGTTGCCCGTCACTCCCGGACCCAACGAGGTCACGAACTGGTCCAACTTCAACTACGAGGGCTACCAGGGCCAGCCCTCGTATCCGGAGTTCAAATCGATCATGCAGACGATGGACGCCGTCGGCAAGCGCTACGGCTGCGGCCGGGCCATGTGGGAGTACAGCGCCAGCGAGAATCGCTTCGGCACGCCCGAGGCGTTGATGCTCCTGCCCTATGAGACGGATGGGTGCATCGACTCCATGGAAGGCCTCCTCTTCGAGTCCTCGACCACGACGCCGTACCACTTCCTCAACCAGGCCGAGCTGTCCGCCGGGCCGTCGGAGCCGGAGGTCGGCCTTCCCTACGGTCCCCTCGATGTCACGCTCGGGGTGGAGCATCTGCAGCAACTCGGGGTGAAGTACTTCATGGCGGAGACGACTGAGGTCGAACAGGAGGCCGCGGTCGACCCGGAACTGCAGCTCGTCGCCAAGACGGGCCCGTGGACCTACAACTACAGCGGCGTTCTCACCCACACCACCTGGGACATCTACCGGATCAAGGACTCGCCTCTCGTCACACCCCTCGCCAACGACCCGGTCGTCCTCTCGGGGGTGACGCCGGGGCCGTCGAGCTGGCTCGGGAGCACCACGCACGAGGGACCGGCATTGCGCTGGTACACCAACCCGAGCCAATGGGACGTCGAGTGGGCGCAGAGCGGTCCCCCGGACTGGCCCCGGACCCCGGTGGGCGACATCCGTCCCACGGTCAAACACGCCGGCACGACCCGGGTGACCGCGGTGACGCAGACCGACTCGTCCATCAGCTTCCACGTCTCACGGGTGGGCACGCCGGTGCTCGTCAAGGTCTCGTACTTCCCCAATTGGCACGCCAGCGGGGCCGACGGCCCGTGGCGGGTGACGCCCAACCTCATGGTGGTCGTTCCCACCAGCCACGACGTGTCGCTGACCTACGGCGGATCGGGCGCGGATGACCTCGGGTTGTTGGCCATGTTGATCGGACTGGCCGCCCTGGTGGGGCTGTTCGTCGTGCCCACTCTCCGAACCTGGAGGCGCAGCAGGAGAGCCTGAGTCGCCGGTGCCGGCCGTGGGAGACAGAAAGAACAAAAAGTGTCTAATATGTCCTCTCTATGACGGCGACCCTGCAGGACGCCACCCTCGGCACCGTCCGCAACGACGCCCCCGAGGGGCCGTTCAGCCCGATCGAGGAGCGGATCCTCACCGCAGCGCTCGGGCTCATCGGCCGCCGTGGCGTGCGCCGGCTCGGGATGCGGGAGATCGCCGAAGTGGCCGGCGTGTCCAGGGGCACCCTGTACCGCTACTTCCCGAGCAAGGACCACGTGCTGGCCGCGGCAGCCGCCTACGACGCCCAGCGGTTCTCCGACGGGATCGACGCGGTGCTCTCGGCCGCGCTGTCGCCCGAAGAGCGCATCTCCACCTTCATGGCCTACGCCTTCGAATTCATCCGCACCCACCCCTGCCGGCCCCTCTTCGAGTCCGAGTCCGGATTCGTCATGGGCTACCTGCTCGAGCATCTGCCGTCGCTGCGGGCCGAGCTGGTGCTGCGGCTCGGGGACGCGCTGGACGCGGTGCCGGCAGTGGCGGCCGGCACTCTCGGCCGCGAGCAGCTGGCCGATGTCATCGTCCGACTCTTCGCGTCGAGCTGGATCATCCCCGAGACGGACGACGCCTCGCTGGTGCAATCAGTCAACCGTATTTTGCAGATCAGATCGGAGTAGGCAGATGTCAGAGACTTTG
Organism: uncultured Acidimicrobiaceae bacterium; assembly: GCA_963745175.1. GTDB lineage: Bacteria > Actinomycetota > Acidimicrobiia > Acidimicrobiales > RAAP-2 > Bog-473. The sequence goes on along the minus strand of CAVUWK010000008.1, from coordinate 86,076 downwards.
GAGACCAACCAGGGAGGTGCCGGACCGGGCGACGACTCGAGCTCGACGATGAACATGGGCCCCGAGATGGCCGCCAACCCGCAGCCCGTCTGGAAAATGTTGCGCGACGACATGCCGGTCTTGCCGATCGACGGCATGCTGTCGAGCCGCGCGGTGATGCTGTCGCGCAAGGAAGACATCATGGAGGCCCTCCGGCACCCTGAGATCTTCTCCTCCAACATGGATGCGGTGGACCTCAAGAACAAGCGGCCGATGATCCCGCTGCAGATCGACCCGCCGGACCACAAGAAATTCCGCAAGCTCCTCGACCCGATCTTCGCTCCCCGCAAGATGCAGGCGATGGACGCCGAAGTGTCGGCTCTCGTCAACAACCTGATCGATGGCTTCATCGACAAGGATCAGCTGGACTTCGCCAAGGAGTTCTCGGTCCCGTTTCCCTCCGTGGTCTTCCTCACGCTCCTCGGCCTGCCTCCCGAGGACCTCGACACGTTCCTCGCCATGAAGGACGGCATCATCCGCCCCGACCACGTGACCGGCAAGCCCCGCGACTCGAAGGAGGCCAGCGACTACCAGCAGAAGATCGCGGACTCGGTCTACGACTACTTCAACCAAGTGCTCGACAGGCGCGAGCTGGACCGCCGGGACGACCTGCTCTCACTCTTCCTCGACGCCGATATGGAGGGCGAACGCCTGACCCGTGAGGACATCCTCGATATCTGCTTCCTTTTCCTCATCGCCGGCCTCGACACCGTGACCGCCACGCTCGACTGCATGTTCTCCTTCCTGGCCCAGAACCCCGACCACCGGCGCCAGCTGGTGGAGGACCCTTCGATCGTCCCGAACGCCATCGAGGAGCTGCTGCGCTGGGAGACCCCGGTTATGAGCATCGCCCGTGTCGCCGTGACCGACACCGAGCTCGGCGGGTGTCCCGTGCATGCCGGGGACCAGCTCATGGTCATGATCGGCTCGGCCAACACGGACGAGGCCGAGTTCCCCGATGGCGACGTCGTGCGCTTCGACCGCGAGGACAACCGGCACATCGCCTTCGGCGGTGGCATCCATCGCTGCCTGGGCTCACATCTCGCCCGCCTCGAGCTGCGCGTGGCGCTGCGGGAGTGGCACAAGCGGATACCCGACTACGAGGTCGAGCCGGGGCACACGCTCGTCTACACGGCAGGCATCCGCTCCATCGACTACTTCCCGATGCGCCTCACGGCGCGGGCGTAGCCGCGTCGGCACTGCGCCGACCGCCGTTGGCCACGTGTTCGGTCCAGCGCCCCTCGTGCCAGTAACGCCGCTCGTGGCGTCCCGCCGGGTCCGGGTACCAGCCTGACGGAGCGGCATCGGCAGCCGATGCCGGGGGACTCGAGCGGGGGTGCAGGCGGGCCGACCCGCTCAGAGCGGTCAGCTCGGTGACGAGCCGGTCCGCCTCGTCCACCTCACGGTCGCGGAACTCGGCCCGTGCCCGCTTCCCTGCCACATCGACGTGGACGGTGGCCAGCCCGAGTGGTCGTTGCAGCGGGCCCTGGACCCGCCGGATGCTCTGCGTCTTCTCCAAGGGCACCCAGGTGGTCGCCCGGTTGATCCGACCCGTCACGCAAACGGCGTGCGTCGCATCATGGCCCGCCGAGAGGAAGTGGAAGCTCAGCGGGGCCTTCAGCCGGGCTCGCCCCGGTGGCGCCGTGCGCACGGGATCGGGCGCGCCGAGCAGGCGGGCCAGGAGATGCCAGGAGTCCTGCTGCGATCCGACTGGGAGGAGTGCTTTGCGGACGACGCTGGTGCCCTCGCCGCGCTGGTTGCGCGCCGTGGCGCCGGCCACGTCCACTTCGAGACGACACCACCCGAACGGCCGCCACAACAACGGCTCCACCTGGCGCACCGCCTGGATCCTGCCGTAGGGCACCGTTTCGGAGATGGTCTGCAGCAGCCCGCGCCGGATGCGCACCCCCTCGGGGGCCTCCACCGCGATGAAGGCGAACTGTCCCGAGAGCCGGCGCCAGATCACTCCGGCTGCGCTGAGGAGGTAGACGGCCAGGAATCCGGCCGCCGCAGCAGCCGTCTTCGGTTCGAACTGGTCCAGCACGGCCAGCGCGGCCACCGTGCCGATGAGCAGGATGGTGATCAGCGACAGGAAGACCGACGCGAGCAAGCGACCCGTGTCCACGCTGGCCATGGGCAGGCCGGTGTTGCTCGACACGGCAGTCTCGGCGTCGATGTGCCCTGCGAGCAGCACCAGGCGCAACTCGGCCGCTTGCGCTTCGGACAGGAAGGCCAGCTTGCCGTCGGTCGAACCCGATCCCGCCAGTCGGACGCGCAACTCCGATACGCCGAGGAGCCGCGCCAGCAGGGGACGGACGATGTCGACCGCCTGGATCCGGGCCAGCGGGAGCCGTCGCGAGTCCTTCCTGATGAGCCCCGTCTCGATCCTGAGCGTGTCCCCCTCGAAGCGCCAGCGGGTGACCATCCAGTGGACGTATCCGTACACGGCGGAAGCCAGTGTGATCACCACGAGAAAGTCGGTTTCGGCCCGGCCGTTCTCGGCCTTCGAGTGGACCGTCGAAACGAGAAGGAGGAGGACCAGGGCCGGCGCGAGGCGGCCCACACGGGCCACGGGGGTCAGCGGGTGGAGCCGGCACCAGCCGTCCCCAGGCTGCGATGGATCGGTCCCGGTCTCCGTCACATGCCCGCCGCCATCGACTCGCCCAGCTCGGTCAGGCGGTCCCTGAGCCGTGCCGCTTCCTCCCGCTCGAGCCCGGGGATGCGGGCGTCGCTGGCCGCCGCCGCCGTGTGGAGCTTGACGGTCGAGAGCGCAAAGATGCGCTCGACGGGGCCGGCGGTCACTTCGACGAACTGCATCCTCCCGTAGGGCACGACGGAGAGTCGTTGCACCATGACACCGCGGCCGACGATGAGGTCTTCGTTGCGCTCCTGGTAACGCCAGGCCCGAAAGCGACGGCGCAGGAACCACAGGAGCACCGTGCCGAGTCCCGCAACGACAGCCGCGCTGACCAGCCCGGCCAGAGGACTGACGGTGGCCAGGAAGAGGAGCCCGAAGAACGCCGCCAGCACCACCGAGATCGTCACGACCTCGGCCCGGCGCATCCGCCACAGCCGTGGGGAGGGGTGGAGCCAGGGCAGTTCGTCCCCCGTCGTCACGGATAAGACGTTAAAGGCAACGCCCCGGCGTAGGGTGGCAATTGTGACGGGGTTGCGCACTTCCTCGACAAGAAAGCTGGCCATGGCGCTCGAGCCCGTGGCCGGCCAGGTGTACTTCTCCCCCGAGTGCCACGCCGCCTACGCGGAGCTCGGCTTCTCGCCCAGCCCTGGTTCGCTGTCTGGTGGCGTGCAGCTCCCCGACGGACCGGCCTACTTCACGAGCCGCGGTTCGGTGATGGGTCAGGTGCCCGGCGAGGTCGTCGCGGCAGCTTTCGCCGTCTTCAATCCCGAGGCGGTGGTGCCCGCGGTCCGGTTCGGCTGGACCAAGGTCGACGCAGCCACGGTGTGCGCGGAGCGCACGCGCGGTGCGGTCGGCCAGTTGGTGCGGATCCTGGGCGTGGAACCGGCCGGTCTGGCGCGCGCCACGGAGCTGCTGGCGCAAGCGGCGGCACCTCTGCGCCCCGAGGGCAAGCCGCTCTTCGCGGGACTCCTGAGCCTCGGCCTGCCCGGCAATCCCATGGGCGATATGTGGCGGCTGACGGATCTGCTGCGCGAGTACCGGGGTGACGCCCATACGGCCGCGTGGACGACGGCCGGCCTCGACGCGACCGAGGTCGGGCTGCTCACGGAGCTCTATTGGGGCCTCCCGATGCGGAGCTACGTCCGCACCCGTGCCTGGTCGACCGAGCAGCTCGATGCTGCGGAGGCCCGCCTGTCGGAGCGTGGCCTCGTCGCGGGCGGCGCGCTGACGGCGGAGGGTAGGGAGCTGCGCGAGTCGGTCGAGGTCGCGACCGACGCTCAGTGCGGCGCCGTGCTCGATGCGCTCGGTGCTTCGCTGGACGAGCTGCTGGCCCTGCTGACCCCGTGGGGCCAGGCTGTACGCGCCGCCGGAGGGTACCCGCCGCAGGGTCCGCACGACTTGGCGCCGGTTCGCTGAGGGTTCAAGCCGGCGCGCGGGGCGCCGGAGACGGGCCGCCTTTCAGAACAACGGTGACCATGACGCGCTGCGCAGCAGCCGGCTCTCCCAGCGGTCGCGGACCTCGAGGGCGTCGTGCAGCCATGTCCCCGGGGCCGACGCCTCGGGTGGGAGGTCGTGGCCCAGCATCCACATGACGGCCTTGGTGTTGACGACGCGCTGCCAGAGGACCACCTCGGTCGTCATGTGAGTCCCATAGACCGGCTGGAAGGCGGCCTCGAGCTCGATCATGCCCGTGCCCTCCTCCTTCTGGCTGCTCAGCGTGTGGTCGTAGAGGGTGCCCGCCTTCTGGAGGTAGGCCTGGAGCCCGCCGGCGTACGGCCAGGCCGTGTCTTCCATGAAGAGGGAGTTCTTGTGGGTCTCGCCGCTCACCGGCACCGTCGCGAGGTCGATCTCCTGCAGCGGGGACCAGGGCACGGGCTGGATCACCTTGGCCTCGCTGGAGTGGCGCATGGCGTCGACCTGGGCCGACCATGCGGCGAGGTCACCCCCCCGCACGCGCTCGGCCAGCTCTTCCCACGCCGCCGCGTCGCGGCAGCCGGTGATGGAGACCACCGTGTAGGCCTGCCCGCTGCCGTGGGCCAGCCGCAGGTACCAGAGCAGCCTGCTCCCGTCGGACTTGGCCAGGGCCGGCAGGTACTCGTCGCGGAAGGCGTCGTCGAAGGCATCCTCCTCGGCGCCGTGAACGCGGTGGACCTGGTGCAGCAACAACACGGTGTACCCCCTGTATCGGTTGCTCGTGGCCGGATTGCCGTGAGCGAGCGAATGACTCTGTGTGTACGGGCTAGCGGGTGGTGGCGATCCCTCCGTCCACCGGGATGATGGCGCCGGTCAGATAGGCCCCGGCGCGGGACGAGAGGTAGATGGCGGCGCCGGCCATGTCGTCGGGCCGGCCGATCCGCTTGAGCGGCGCACTGGCCGCGATCTGGGCCCCGAAGGACTCGAGCGTGGCCGCCATCATCTTGGATTCGAACGGTCCCGGTGCGATGGCGTTGACGGTGACGACCGGGGCCAGGCGCTTGGCCAGGTGGCGGGTCAGCTGGTGCACTGCAGCCTTCGACGCAGAGTAGGAATAGGTCTCGAGGGCGGGCACCCCGATCCCGTCGATCGACCCGATGTTGATCACGCGGGCGGGCTCGTCGACCGTCCCCGCTCTCTCGAGCAGCGGCACGAGGAACTTGGTCAGGTGGAAGACGCCCTTCACGTTGAGGGCGAGCACGCGCTCGAAGGCGGCCTCGTCGAAGTCCTCGAGCGGTGCGCCCCAGGTGGCGCCGGCGTTGTTGACCAAGATGTCGAGGGAGTCCTCCCGCGCCGCCATCTCGTCGGCCAGGCGACGGCACTCGGCCTCGGTGGACAGGTCGGCAGGGATCGCGATGCAGGTCCCTTTTTGCGAGAGCTCGGCGGCGACCTCGGCCAGGATGTCCGCCTTGCGCGAGGAGATGTAGACCTTTACCCCCGCGTCGACGAAGCCCTCTGCGATCATCCTGCCGATGCCACGGCTGCCGCCGCTGACGAGCGCGGTCTTGCCGGCGATGTCGAAGAGGTTGGAGGCGGTCATGGACCTATTGTGCCCGCCGCCCTCACGGCGCGGCCAATGCGAGCGCGCTGCGCACCAGGACACCGGCGCCGACACGCAGGGATTCATCCTCGACGAAGAAGGAGGGGCTGTGGTGCATCCCGCTCGAGCCGTCCGCGGCGCCGCCGCCGATGAAGAAGTAGCAGCCCGGCAGGTGGCGCAGGAACTCGCTCACGTCGTCGCTGGGTGATACCGGAGGCATGCGGAAGACCTGGTCCTGTCCGACCACCGCGCAGGCCTCCCGCTCAACGAGGTCGGTCGTCTCCGGGTCGTTCACCACGGCTCGCGTGTGCTCGGGCACCTCCAGCTCGATGTGCACGCCCTGGTCGTCGCTCACGTTGTCACAGAGCTCCTGCAGGCGGACGAGGGCCTCCTGGTGCTGGGACTCGGTGAAGGTGCGCAGCGTTCCGGTGATCCGGGCCGAGGTCGGCACCACGTTGACGGCCGTGCCGGCATGGATCGTGCCCGCGCTGCACACAGAGTCGGTACCCTCGTAGGACAACCCGGTGGCCACCTCGCCCAGCCGGCACACCAGCTCGGCCGTGGCCCTGATGACGTCGCCCTGCGCCGACGGCATGGCGGCGTGCCCGCCCGGGCCGCTCAGCGTGATGCGCAGCGAGTTCGCCTCCGACATGGCGATGCCGGCCCGCAGGGCCACGAAGCCCGACGGCAGCTGCGACGTGACATGGAAGCCGACGAGGTGCGACCCTTCCATGGTGGTGAGCGCCCCGCCCTCCAGCATCGACTTGGCCCCGCACATCGCCTCCTCGGCTGGCTGAAAGAGGAACACGTAGCGCCCTGGCAGTTCCTCGCGCCGCGCCGCCAGCAGTGAGGCCGCACCGAGCAGCGAGGCCACGTGGACATCGTGGCCGCAGGCGTGCATGACGCCCTCCACCTCCGAGTGAACGGCCCGTGCCTGGTCCTCCTGCACCGGGAGCCCATCGATGTCGCCCCGGAGCACGACGCTGCGCCCGGGCCGGCCGCCCTCCATGGCGAAGATGCCTCCGGTCTCGGTCACCCGCAGCGCCTCCTCGATGCCCAGCGAGGCCATGTGGTCGCGGATCAGCGCCGTGGTGCCGTGCTCGGCGAACGCCAGCTCGGGCCGGCGGTGCACGGCGCGCCGCTTGTCGACCATGTCGTCGAACACGGCGTCGGCGGGCGCCGGACCGAACGGGTCGCCCATGTCAGCGGCCGAGGAGGTCGCGGGCGATGTGGGTCACCTGGATCTCGTCCGTTCCGGCGTAGATCTGGAACACCTTGGCGTCGCGCGCCAGCTGCTCCACCCGGAACTCGGACATGTACCCGTTGCCGCCGAAGAGCTGGACGGCCTCCATGGCGACCTCCGACGCGGCCTGAGCCGAGTAGAGCTTCATGGCCGAGGCCTCGGCGAGGGTCAGGTTCTTGCCGGCCGAGCTCATCTCAATGTGGCGGAACACGAGGTTCTCGACGTTGAGTCGTGCGATCTCCATCCGGGCCAGCTTCAGCTGGATGAGTTGGAACTCCGCAATGGGCCGCTCCCACAGGAGACGGTCCTTGGCGTACTGCACCGAGAGCTTCAGGCACTCCTCAATGAGGCCGAGTGACATGGCGGCGACGCCGGCCCGCTCGGTCACGAAGTTCCCCTTGGCGCTCTCGCGCCCCTCGCTGCCGCCCGGCGTGCCCTCCGTCTCGCCCAGCAGGCGATCCTTGCCGACCCGTACATCGGTGAGGAAGAGCTCGCCCGTCGGAGACGAGTGCAGGCCCATCTTGCGGAAGGGCTTGGACTGCTCGAGCCCGGGCATGCCGCGGTCGAGGATGAAGGTCAGGACGGGGCGCTGGCGCAGCGCCGTGTCGCTGCCGTCGTCGAGCTTGGCGTAGAAGACGATCGTGTCCGCGTAGGGACCGTTGGTGATGAACGTCTTGTTCCCGTTGAGCACGTACTCGTCGCCGTCCCGGAGCGCCGACGACTTCATCCCGCCGAGCGCGTCGGACCCCGAGTCGGGCTCCGTGATGGCCCACGCCCCGACCTTGTCCAGTGTCATGAGGTCGAGTCCCCAGCGCTCCATCTGGGCCGGGGTCCCGCCCTTCATGATGGTGCCGCCGGCCAGGCCGGTGCTGACCCCGAGGGCGGTGACGATGCCCGGGCAGTAGTGGCACAGCTCGATGATGGGGATGAGGGTCATGGCGGCGTTGCCGCCGCCCTCGGAGCGCTCGGAGGTCGGCGCACCCGACGTCTTGCGCTCGAGCGCCCGCTTGAAGGAATCCCGGGCCAAGGCGTCGAGGCCGAAGGTCCGGTACAGCTTGCGGATCACCTCGTACGGCGGGGTGTCACCGTGCTCGAGCTCCTCGACGTTCGGCTTGATCTCTTCCTCGACGAAGCGCCGGACCGCGTCGCGGATGGCCAGCTGCTCTTCGGACCACTCGAACATGACGTGCCTCCCTGCGGCCTCGACGACCCCCGCCGGTGCCGACCCTACTGGTCACGCCTGGGCGTCGGCGATCCGCTTCAGCGTGTTGCTGTCGGTGTGGACCAGCTGCTCGGGCATCCTGGCGTGGTGGATCACCGTCGTCTCCGAGTAGGAGTACTCCCCGTCGACGCTGGTGTCGACGGTCACTTCGTACCGGATGGTTTGGGCGTTCTTGTCCAGCCAGTTGTTCGACAGAATGCCGTAGGTCTGGCTGCCGACGTTCGCCTCCAGGGTGAAGGTGGTGGCATCGGGCGCCACCACGGCGCCCGCCACGACGGCGGAACCCCGCGGGATGAGGAAGCCGCGGACCACCTCGCTGTCGCGGGCGTCCCAGAGCCAGTACCCGACCTCGGTGTGGAACGGGTTCTCCTCCGTGCCCCGCCACGCCGCCATGCGGTAGTCCAGGCCGTAGAGCACCTGGCTCCCGTTCTCCACCGGGCCGAACGGCTTGAAATCGATGTGCTCGCGGAACGGGGTCAGGCCGATCTTCCCGTCCTCGTTCGTGTAGGCCACGTCCTCGCCCTGCTGGCCTTCCCACACGCCTGCGAGCCGGGCCAGGGGGCCCCATTCAGGTCCTGCGCTCAACGTTCCTCCTTGTCGCCGGGTCGTGCTGCAACTCCGGCGCCACCTTAGAAGGTGGCACCGGACGACAAGAATCCGTGGGCTGCCGCCGGGTCGTGGGGGGACGACGGCTAGTGCTGCGGAAAGGTGCCGAGGTCGGGTTCCTGCCCCGGCTCGTCGTCCGGCGTGACGCCACCGGGCGCCGTGGGGGAGACTACGTTCGTCACGCCGCGAAAGCGGGTGAAGAAGCCACGTTGGCCCTGGGGGGCGCTCTCGGAGTGTCGTTGGGTGCGGGCCACGACGACGCGGCTCGCCACCAACAGGAGGAGGACGATGACGATCAGAATGAGCGCGGCGTCGTAGGAGATGTAGTGCTTCTGCACCGAAGGATCGTTGTAGTAGGTGAACACCACGTAGGTCAGGTAGGGGAACTGCGCGTGGGTCAGCGAGTGCGGCAGCGTGTTGGAGAATCCGGCCGTGTAGATCAGGGGCGCCGTTTCGCCACAGGCGATGGCCAGGGCCAGGAGGAGTCCGGTGGTGATGCCAGGCAGGGCGCTCTTCAGCACGACCTTGCGCAGGCCGTAGCCAGCCGACATGCCCAGGGCGGCCGCGCCCTCCCGGTAGCCCGTCGGCACCTGGCGGAGCGAGTTCTCGGTGGTCTTGGCGATGTAGGGGATCACCATGATGGACAGGATGATCAGCGCCGAGGCGAGCGAGAAGCCCCAGTGGAGGCCGACGACGAGCGCCACGTAGCCCACGTAGCCGAGCACGATGGATGGAAAGCCCGACAGGATGTCCGAGGCGGTGCGGAGCGGGCCGCTGAGCCGTCCGCCGATCTTCTTCGGCTGGGTGAACTCGGCCAGGTGGATGCCGGCCAACACGCCGATGATGCCGGCGATGATGAAGACGCCCACCATGAGGATCAGGGTGCCGAGAATCTGGTCCCGTAGGCCACCCCCGGTGGGGGTGAGCTGGGTCCACAGGACGCTCCACTGCCAGTGCGACCAGGCCCGGACCACGACGCCCAGCAGTAGCCAGGCGGCAGGGGCCATGATCAGGATCAGTGCCAGGTAGGTGAGGCCCCGCCAGGTGACGGTCGAGACGCGGCGGCGGCGTGTGGTGGGTCCGCCGGCCAGCGTGGTGGACGCCATCAGGCGCCCCCGACCGGAGCGTCCACGCGCCCTGTCCGCCTGATGATCGTGCGGGCGATCAGGTTGACCCCGACCGAAATGACCGCCAGCACGAGAGCCAGCTCGGCCAGCGTGGCCACGGCGAAGCCCGTGCCGTCGCTGAGGGCGCCGTCGAGCTGCGTGAGGATGGTGGCCGCCACCGTCGTGAACGGGAGGTAGATCGTCGGCGGGATGTGGAGCGAGGCACCGCCGATCATGGCGATGGCGATGGTCTCGCCCAGCGCCCGCCCGAGGCCGAGCACGGTGGCGCCGATGATGCCGGAGCGCACCCATGGGAGCGTCACCTTGTTCGCCACCTCCCAGTCGGTCATGCCGAGCGCGGACGCCCCCTCCTTGGGGAGCGGGGGCACCTGCTGGAACAGGTCGCGGGTGGTCGAGGCGATGATGGGGACGATCATCAGGGCGAGCACGATGCCGGCGGCCAGGAGGCCTTCGCCGGTGCCGGTCGGGTTCCGGAAGTACCGCAGCACCGGGACGTCGGGCATGTTGTTGGCGATGGGCGGGAAGACGTTCTTGGCCAGCCACGGGCCGAAGGTGAGGATGCCCCACAGGCCGATGACCACGCTCGGGATTCCCGCCAGGATCTCGATGGTGAAGCCCAGGGGCTTCGAGATCCACGTCGGCATCCGCTCGGTCAGCGCGAAGGCGGCGCCGATGGAGAGCGGCACGGCGATGGCGATGGCGATGAGGGAGGAGACCAGCGTCCCCCAGATGATCGCCCAGGCGCCGAATTGGGCCCCCATCGGATGGGCCACGCCGTGGGTGTGGACGATGGTGCCGTACCCGTTGCCGTACGTCCAGTTGCGCCCGTAGAGGAAATACCAGCCGTTGACGCGGATGGCCGGCCATGCCTTGACGGCCAGCACCGAGACGGCGAACACGAGCGCCGCCAGCGGCAACAACACGGCGATCCAGGCCGAGCTGCGCCAGGCGTGCTCCTCGTTTCGGCGGGCGAAGTCCAGCACCCGCCGGGGCAGCGGGGGCTTGCCTATCGAGCCCGCTTGCGGCGTGGCGGGGACACGCCCCGCCACGCCGCCGACGGTTGCCATCGCTACTTGATGCTCAGGATCTGCTTGACCGATTGCGCCACGACCTTGGCCGGCAGCGGCAGGAAGTTCACCTGCGACAGGAACGAGGTCGCCGAGCCCTGCTTCGGGTTGACCGCCCACTCGAGCACGGACCGGATGTTCTTGGCATCCGACGAGGACGACTGGTCGTTCGACACGATGGCGTACTCGTAGTTGACGATCGGGTAGCCGTCGCTGATGGGGCCGTAGATGAGGGAGATGGTCCCGTTGGCCGGGGTCTTCTTCACGAAGCCGGCGGCCTCGGCGGCGATTGCCGCCTGTGTCGGCAGGACGTACTGGCCCTTGGCGTTGCCGAGTGCGGCATAGCTGAGGCCGGCCTGCAGGACCTGGGTCAGGTAGCTGATGCCGATGTAGGCGACGCAGCCCGGCGTGGCCTTGCAGCCCGAGACCATGCCCGAGTTGCCGTTCTCGCCCAGCGCACCCGGCGCGTTCGGCCACGGGACGGTCGTGTTGAAGCCGATCTTGGCACCCCAACCCGACGGGTCGGCCTTGGACAGGTAGGTGGTGAACAGGAATGTGTCACCGCTGCTGTCCGACCGGTGCAACGTGACGATCGGCAGGTTGGGCAGCGTCACCCCGGGGTTGGCGCTGGCGATCTGCGAAGCGTTCCAGTTGGTCACGGTGCCTGAGTAGATCTGTGACAGCAGCTTCCCGCTCAGCTTCAGGTGCGCCGTGACGCCCGGGATGTTGTACGCCACCATCTGGGCCGAGATCGACAGCGGGATGTTCTTCAGGTGCGGGCTGGCCTGGACATTGGCCGGTGACAGGTAGGCGTCAGAGGCGCCGACGTCGATCGTCCCGTTGGTGGCATCCGAGATGCCGGTGCCGGACCCCGTCGCTGCAGTCTGAATGGTGGTGTTCGAGTACTTCTCGTTGTACCCGCTCGCCCACAGGTTGAAGAGTGGGTAGAGGAGGGTGCTCCCGGTCTCCGTCACCTGGCCGCCGGCCGGCTTCTCCACGCCGCCGGAGGGCAGCTTGGCGGCCGACGCGGCGGTGCTGAGGACGACCGAGCTCAGCGCGAGTGCAGCCGCTGCGACAGCGATCACCCCTCGCTTCAATCGCGTCGCTCTCATGAGTTTTGTCACAGGTTCTCTCCTTGTGATGTGGGTGTGGTTGGTGTTGCTCTGATTGATCCGGTTGATGTGGCTTGTGTTGTTCGCGGGACTCCGGCGTTCTTCGGGGAGTCCGGACCCGTCGCCTACCCCATCCGTCCCGTGACGTAGCGCTCGGTGTCGGAATGCGACGGCCTGTTGAACAGGTCATCCGTCGCCCCGTACTCGACGAGCGCTCCCTGGTAGAAGAACATCGTTTGCTGCGAGACGCGCATTGCCTGGCCGAGGTTGTGTGTCACCACGATCAAGGTGAGCGCCCCCGCCAGTGTCTTGAGCAGCGCCTCAATCGACTCGGTGGTGACCGGGTCCAGTGACGACGTCGGTTCGTCGAGCAGCAAGACCTCCGGTCCGACCGCCAGCGCTCGAGCCAGGCACAGCAGTTGTTGTTGCCCCCCGGAGAGCCGGAAGGGCGAGTCGTTCAACCGGTCCTTGACGGCATCCCACAGCCCGACCTCGGTGAGCCGGCGCTCGCAGACGACGTCGAGCTGCTTGCCCTTGGCGATGCGGTGCGCTTTGACGCCTGCGACCACGTTGTCCCTGATCGACATCGGGAACGGGTTTGGGCGCTGGAACAGCATGCCGACGCGTCGGCGCAGCGTGAGCAGGTCGACGTGCTGCGCCCACAGACTCTCGTCGTCGAGCGTGACGTCACCTTCGCGCATGAAGCCGGGCACGCGGTCGTTCATCCGGTTGAGGGTGCGCAGGAAGGTCGACTTGCCCGATCCGGTCGGCCCGATCAGCGCGGTGATCGAGCCCCGCTTCAGATCCACGTTGACGTCGTTGAGGACGGTCCGCCCCGAGAAGCCCAGGTTCAGGTTGACCGAGCGCATCACGCATTCAGGGCGGGACGCGTCGGGATCGAGGGCCAGAAGCGCCTGGTCCACTTCGGACCGGACCTCTGTCGTCACGGGATTGAGACGCGCCTCGGTGATATCGCCGTCAGCCACTTCCAGGAACGTAGCCAGACAAGATGAACGTCCGGCAACAGGAGCGCAATCCCAGAGTGAACAGTTCGCTAAGTGAAGGTTTCGTGTTGTCGCAACGTGACTGGGCGGTTTGGGCTGGTCAGCGTCGCAGCCCCCCCGCTCGCCCCGCCTCCTGCGCCAGGGCCTCCTGATGGGAGGCGGCGATCGCCAGGACGATCCCGGGGGCCCAGGCGATGACCGTCAGGCAGGCCAGCGCGGCGGGGATGGACAACACGAGGGCCGTTCCGGTCGAGAACAGGGCGGTGCCGCCGGCCACCGTGCTGAGGAATCCGGTGAGGAGCCAGGCGATCCACCAGTGCAAGACGCGGCGCCGGTACGGGTGGTCCGGTGGGAGGCAGTCCCGTACGGCGGAGTAGGGCATCCACAGGTTGACGATGGGGACGAACCACGAACCGACGCCCCAGCCCGGCGAGCGGCGGGACGGGATGCCGAGGGCACGACCGGCCGATGCCGCCCGGTGCTGCCAGATGCAGGCGATGATCACGGCGACCACTGTCACCGCGCCGACGAGGAGGCCGAGCGGGGTCAACGAGTTGCTCGGTGCGTGGTACGGCGGCGGCGTGCCTCCCTGCTGCGCATAGTGCCAGTCGATGCGGAACTGGTGGCCGGCGGACCGCAACTGGTCGGCGTTCACGCGTTGGAGGATGAGGCTGACCAGGAAGTAGACGGCGGGCATCGCCACCGCGAAACGCGCCACCGGCACCGAGCCGCGCTCGCCGTCCACGAGCTGTGTCGTGTTGTGTGTGCTGAGCCGATTCGATGCCACGGCCCAGGGCGCCACCTGCGTTGCCGGCCCCTCTGGCGCCGCGGCGCCCGCCCACGGCGGCGGCGGCGGGTGCTGGGGGAGCACGGTCGCCTCCGACCAGGCGTAGCCGTCCCACCAGCGCTGGCCTGGGCCGCCGGCGGGATCGGGGTACCACCCCGGGGGCGCGCCGGGATAGCCGCTGTGCTCGCTCACCCACCCATCCTGCCAAAGCCTGAGGCCCGCTCCGTGCCGGCGTAGCGTCGGGCGCGTGCGGATCTTCGTCGCGGGAGGGACCGGCGCCATCGGTCGGCCGCTGGTGACGTCGTTGGTGTCGGACGGACATGCCGTCACCGTGTTCTCCCGTCAGGAGGAAAGGGTCGCCGCGTTGGGGTTGCCCGGAGTCGTTCCGGCGGTCGGGGACGCCTTCGATCCCGACGCCCTGCGCCGTGCCGTTGAAGCGGCCCAGCCGGAGGTCGTCATCAACCAGCTGACGAGCCTCGCCCAATCCGCCAACCCGTTGGCGGTGAAGCGCGGCTTCGACACGACCAGCCGGCTGCGGAGCGAAGTCGCCCGCTCGCTGGTCGCGGCGGCACGGGCAGCCGGGGCGAGGCGGGTGATCGCCCAGAGCATCTCGTTCGCCTACCGACCCGGTCCTGGCGTCCGCACGGAGAGCGACCCCTTGTGGACGGAGGCGAAGGGACAGATCGGCACGCTGACCGGATCGTTGGCCACGCTCGAAACGGCCACGCTCGGCGACCCGGCGCTGGAGGGCGTCGTGCTGCGCTACGGCTCCTTCTACGGCCCCGGCACCTACTTCGCGCCGGGTGGCCTTTACGCCACCATGTTGGCCAAGCGCCGCCTGCCCATTCCCGGCGACGGCGGCGGGCTCTTCGGGCTGGTGCACATCGACGACGCGGCGGCCGCCACCGTGTTGGCGCTCGAAGGTCCGACGGGTGTGTTCAACGTGGCCGACGACGTGCCGGCTCGGGCCTCGGAATGGATGCCGTTGGTCGCCCGCTTGCTCGGGGGCCGTCCGCCGCGTCACGTCCCGGAGGCTCTGGCCCGCGTTGGCGCGGGGAAGTTCCTGGCCTACCTCATGTGCGACCAGCCGGCCGTCTCCAATCAGCGCGCTCGCATCGAGCTCGGCTGGGTGCCGCACTATCCCGACTGGCACGACGGGCTGCCGCCCACGCTCGGCGTCTCGTAGCGCGAGAGCTCAGGACCGAAAGGTCGATCACGCCCCGACGGGCAGCCCCAGGACAGCGCCGACGGCCCCGATGAGGCCGGCGGCGACGAGCGTGAGCACGACGCTGCGGCGGAGTCCGATGATGGTCATCGCCGCGCCGGCCAGGAGCACGACCTGCCACACGTGTGTGATCGCCAGCGCCAGCGGGATGGACGCGCCCACGATGGCCCCGATGGCGGCCGGGCCGGCTCCGCCAAGGAAGGATTGAGCCAGGCGATTGGTCCGCAGTGCGCCGAAGTGCCGGGCGCCGGCGAAGATGAACACGAACGAGGGCGCGAACGCGACCAGCGCTCCGAGCAGCGCCCCGCCCACGCCCCCGGCCGCGTAGCCGACGACGGCGATGGTCTGCACGACGGGACCGGGCGTGATCTGACCGAGCGCCACCGCGTTGAGGAACTGACTGTTCGTCATCCAGTGGTAGTGGTGGACCGCGTCGGCCTGCATGAGCGGGATGATCACGAATCCCCCGCCGAAGGACAGCGCACCGACCTTGAGCGCGACCCAGGCCAGGGCACCCAGCCCGCCGACGGCCGCGACGCCCACCGGCGCGGCCGCCAGCCCCGGGAGACGCGTGGGCGGCCGCGGCCGGCCCGAGATGGCCGCCTCGAGGAGGCCGCAGCCGATCAGCACCAGCACCAGGAACGTCCCCACGGTCGCCGCGGCCAGGCCGCCCACCAGGGCGTACGCCACCCAGCGCGCCCGGCGGGCCGGGAGGTCCCCGGCCCGGCGCCAGCTGGCCGGGAGGAGGCCGAGGGCCGCGTTGACGGCCACTGCCGCCACCGCCGCCCCAGCGCCGAGCGCCGCGCCCTTGATCCAGATCGGTGGGGCGGACGCGAGGAACACCGCAGACAGGGCGATGATGGCGGCCAGGCCGGGGCAGATGAAGCATGCGCCACCCACCAACGCGCCCCGGACACCGCGCAGACGCCAGGCACAGAAGATGGCGAGCTGTGTCGACGCCGGACCCGGGAGGATGTTCGTCGCCGCGATGGCGTCTTCGAACTCCATCTCGTCGAGCCATCCATGCCGCTCGACGGCCAGGCGTCGCAGCATGGCGATGTGCGTCGGCGGCCCCCCGAAGCCGGTGCACCCGATGCGGCCCCACTCCTTCGCGATCGTCGACAGCGCGACGTCAGGGCGGGCGTCCGGCGTCGATTCTTCCGGGCCCGGCTCGTCCGGCATGCCTCATGTTGGCACGACGGCGAAGGGACGCCTCGGGATTACACAACAGGACTTCGGCCATTTCTTCGAGCGCACCGATGTGCGCGTCGACATCGGTGAGTCCCGCGTGCATCGTGTTGATCGACAGGTGGGTGGCCCCGGCGGCCTGCCAGCGGCGGACGTGTTCGGCGATCTTGTCGTGGTCGCGGGTGGCGTATTCGAGCCTTCCCTCGAACTGCAGATTCGACATGTCACGACCGACCTCGGCGGCCCCTTCCCCGATGATTTCGAGCGCCCGCTCCAGCCCTCCGCCCGGACGGACCATCGGAAACCAGCCGTCGGCGACGCGACCCACCCGTCGCAGCGCGGCCGGCGCATGGCCGCCGATCCAGATCGGGATCGGGCGCTGCACCGGGGGCGGCGCCAGCCCGGCGGCCCGGATGTGGTGGAAGCGGCCGTCGACGGTGACGCTCCGTTGCGTCCAGAGGGCGCGCAACACGGCGACCTGCTCCTCCAGAATGGCCGTCCGATGGTCGAAGGGCATACCGAGCGCGTCGTACTCGAGCTTGTTCCAGCCGATACCGAGCCCGAGACGGAAGCGCCCACCACAGAGCAGGTCGACCTCGGCCGCCTGCTTGGCCAGGAGCGCCGTCTGGCGCTGCGGTCCGATGAGGATGGAGGTGGCGAAGGCCAGATTCGTGCAGCCGGCCAGGTAGGCGAACATCGTCAACGGCTCGCGAAAGGGATCGTCGATCGTGTAGGGACCGCCCAGATCACCGAGCACGGAGGTGTCCCCGCCGAGCACGTGGTCGTAGGCCGCCAGGTGCGAGTAGCCCAGGTCCGCGACGGCCTGCCCGATGGCGCGGACGGCGCCGGGGTCACCGCCTGCTTCGGTTTGGGGAAAGATCACGCCGATATCCATCACGGAAGTTTGCCCCGTCCGGGCGCGGTGGCGCAGGCCCCGGCCCGGGCCCGGCGCAGACTCGTCGGGATAGCGTGGCCGGATGAAGGTCCGTATCTTCGTCGAGCCCCAGCAGGGCGCGTCATACGACCAGCAGCTCAACATGGCGCAGGCGGCCGAGGCCGCCGGCTTCGACGCGTTCTTCCGCTCCGACCACTTCCTCGCCATGGGAGGTGACGGCCTGCCGGGTCCCAGCGACGCGTGGCTGACCCTCGCCGGCATCGCCCGGGAGACGGACCGAATTCGTCTGGGCACCCTCGTGACCTCGGCCACGTTCCGGCTGCCGGGACTGCTCGCCGTGCAGGTGGCGCAGGTGGACGCCATGAGCGGCGGGCGCGTGGAGATCGGGCTGGGTGCCGGGTGGTACGACGCGGAGCACACCGCCTACGGCGTGCCCTTCCCGCCCCTCGGGGAGCGCTTCGAGAGGCTCGAGGAGCAGTTCGCCATCCTCACCGAGCTCTGGGCCACGCCCGTGGGCGAGACGTTCGACTTCGACGGGCGGCACTACCAATTGAAGGACAGCCCGGCGCTGCCCAAGCCCGTGCAACAGCCTCATCCACCCTTTATCGTCGGGGGCGGAGGTGCCAAGCGGACGCCTCGCCTGGCTGCGACCTACGCCGACGAGTTCAACCTTCCGTTCTCATCGTTGGCCGACACCGAGGCGCAATACGAGAGGGTCGTCACCGCTTGTGCGGACCAGGGCCGCGACCCCGGGACACTGCGGCTCTCGGCAGCGCAAGTCGTCTGTTGCGGCGCCACCGATGCGGAAGTGGAGCGGCGGGCGGCCAACATCGGCCGCAAACCCGATGAGCTGCGCGCCAACGGTGTGGCCGGTACGCCGGACGAGGTCGTGGCGCGGCTGCACGAGTTCGCCGGAATCGGAGCGCAATCGGTCTACCTCCAGATGTTGGATCTCAATGACCTCGACCACATCGAGCTGCTCGCCGAGGAAGTCCTTCCGCGCGTCTGACCAGGGTCGTGCAGTGGTCGCGACCAGCAGGTCTGGCACCCCGGTTGGCGGGAAGAATTCCTCGGTACGCTTGGCGCAGGCCGGGCACGCAGTCCCAGTCCGCTCGGGCGGCACGAGTGGCGCGAAGGGGAGGACGACATGACCATCACGAGCCGGGGGGCGGTTGTCCCGACCAGTGATCAGCCCGGGCCGGGCGCCTCGGCGGCGGACGATCCGCTCGACACGGCGGCGCTTGATGCGCTGGTCAACGATGTGGCGGCCCACGCGACATCGTGGGCCAAGACGGATGCCGGCGCGCGCGCCGATCTCCTCCAGCAGGTCATCACCGACACCATGGCTGACGAGGAGGACTGGCTGGCCTCCGCCTGCGCGGCCAAGGGGCTGGCGCCTGGCTCGACCGAGGCGGGCGAGGAGCTCTTCGCAGGTGTCGGGACCTTCGTGCGCATGGCGCGCCTGCTGCGTGACGCCCTGCGCGACATCGCGAAGGAGGGCAGGCCGGCGTTTGCCGGGCCGGTGCGCGAGGCTCCCGACGGCCGGCTGCGGGTCCAGGTCTTCCCGGGCGGCGCCTTCGACCGGATCACCTTCCCCCAGACGACGGCCGAGATCTGGATGCAGCCGGGCGTCACCCGCGAGTCACTGGTGTCGGGGCAAGCAGCCGCCTACACCGACCCCGCGGCTCACGCCGGCACCGTGCTCGTCCTGGCCGCGGGCAACGTCGCTTCGCTCGGGCCCCGCGACGTCCTCTCGAAGCTCTTCGTCGAGGGCAAGGTCGTCGTGCTCAAGGCAAACCCGGTCAACGACTACCTGGTCCCCCACTGGAGTCGCGCGCTGGCATCACTGATTGATGCCGGGGTGCTGTGCATCGTCGACGGCGGTGCCGCGGTGGGCCACTATCTGACCGGGCACGCGCGCATCGACGAGGTACACATCACGGGATCGGACAAGACCTACGACGCCGTCGTCTTCGGCTCCGGCCCTGAGGGCGTCCGCCGCAAGGAAGCGAACGAGCCTGTACTGGACAAGCCGGTGACGGCGGAGCTCGGCAACGTCTCCCCAGTGATCGTGGTTCCGGGCAGGTGGTCGATCCCCGAACTGCTGTACCAGGCCGAGCACGTCGCCACCATGTTGGTCAACAACGCCGGATTCAACTGCATCTCGGCCCGGGTCATCGTCACGCACGCCGCCTGGCCCCAGCGCGAGGCGTTTCTCGGTGCGCTGACGCAGACGTTGGCCGGCATCACGACACGGCGCGCCTACTACCCGGGTGCCGCGGAGCGAAGGGATGCCTTCGTGGCGGCCCATCCCGAGGCCGAGGAGTACGGGAGCGGGCCCGACGACGCGCTGCCGTGGACGGTCATCCGCAGCGTGCCGCCGGGTCAGACCGGGGATATCTGCTTCAACGTGGAGTCATTCTTCGGGGAGGTGGCCGAGACGGCCCTGACCGCCCCCACGGCGGCGGCCTTCGTCGACGCTGCCACCGAGTTCTGCAACGACGTCATCTGGGGCACCCTTGGCGTCACGGTCATCGTGAGCCCGTCCTCCCTGAAGGACCACGACATCGCGGACAGCGTTGACCGGGCCGTGGCGGATCTGCGCTACGGCTCAATCGGCGTCAATGTCTGGCACGGGCTGTCCTTCGCCATGGGCTCGACGAGCTGGGGTGCCTACCCCGGGCATGCGCGCAACGACATCCAGTCCGGCACAGGGGTCGTCGGCAACTCCGCCATGTTCGACCGGCCGCAGAAGTCGGTCGTGCGCGGTCCGTTCCGGTCCCGACCCAAGCCGCCCTGGTTCGCCACGGCGCCCGACTCCTACGACGTCATGCGCCGGTTCGTGGCCTTCGAGGCCGAGCCGTCAGCGGCCAAGATCCCCGGGCTCCTTCTCGCCGCCGTGCGGCGCTGACTGGGCGGATCTTCAGCCCATGGTCTTGGCGCGAAGTTGCGGAACCGCATACGGCGCCGCGGCGACGATGGCCGCGATGAGTCCGACGACCGCGCCAAAACCCCAGCCAACGCCCCCGCCCCCGGGCTTGTCCAGGAAGGCGATTACCACAAGCACGAGGTTAACGATGGTGGCCGCCATCATCACCGTCAGGTGAGGGACGTTGGTGCCGAACGGCAGCTGGTCCCATCCAGCGCGCAAAACGAGATACGCGACAATGACGATGCACAGGATTAAAGAGATGTACATCCAGCCGTGATACAGCCCATTTCCGGTGAACGTGAATCCTGAAACGCTGTAGGTGTACCAAGACAAGAACAAGGAGATGAACAGCACGAGGGTGGCCACGCCGCCGATCCGGTCGGCGAGTGACCAACGGGCTGCGTCGAACTTGTACGCCGGCATGGTCGACGCACTGGGTGCGGCACCTGGGGCCGCACTGGCCGGGGCGGGAGCCGCCACGGACGGACCGTCCTGGGCCGTCGTCGCGCCCGCAGCCAGCGTGGCTCCGCAGCTCGGGCAGAAGCTGGCATCGTCGGCGGCTTCGTTCTGACACTGCGGACAGGTCTGCGGCATGACGCTCCTCCATCCTTCGGGCGGGAGTCTGCCTGCCCCCGCACGCTTCCACTCACGGCTCGCCTGGCACTCCCGAGTCTACGGGGGTGCGACCCCTCTGACTAGGGATCCTTCCTCTGACGTGGAGCCGACGTCCGGGTTACGTCAGCGCCCTCGACGTGGTGCGGAGCGCTAGCGCCGCCGCCCCCCTTGCGACGCCGCGGGCGTGGGGAGCCGCTTGGGTCGGAGGAGCGTGAGCCGGGCCACCGTGTCCCCCCCGACCGCCACACAGCCGGCAGCCGTCGGGCAGGCGACGGCGGTCAACGTGATGGGGATGTAGGCCGTCGTCGAGTCCCGGAAGGTGACCCCGGCATCGATGCTCTGGGCCACGGCGCCGGTACCGACAGCGGGGACGCCGACCCATTTGGTTCCGACCATGGCGCATTGCTTGGCCGAGGGGCAGGCCACTCCGTAGACGTCGTCGACCGGCACTGCCCCGGTCACGGCCTCCCACGTGTGTCCCCCGTCAGCGCTGCGAAGAAGCTCACCTTTGGCGGGCACGACGTCGCTGACAGTCGTCGCGGTCGTGCCCGCAGCCAGGCAGACTGAGGAAGAGAGACAGGCCGTGCTCTGCAGCACGCCCAAACCTGAGGGCACGGTCGCCAAGGCCCACGTCTGTCCACTATCGGCGCTCACCGCGACCGCTCCCTCGCCGTGGCTGTTGCTGGTCGGGACGAAACCGGCGTCGATGCACGTTCCACCCACCATGCACGTGAGGCCGCTCCCGGACAGGAACAGTGCCGGGAGGTTGCCCTCCTGCACCCAGCTCTGGCCGAAGTCGGCGCTGTGGGCGGACCACGTCGAAGTGCCGTCGCTCACAAGGGCCGTGCAGTCGGAGGGGCTTGCACAGGTGACGCTCGCGACCACGAGAGCGTTCTGCGGTGACGTCGCGAGCGACCACGTCGCGCCGGCATCGCTGGTGGTAACGACGACCCCGCTTCCGGGCAGCGATGCCCCATTGGAGCCGACTGCCATGCAGTCGGTGGCGGTCGGGCAGGAGACGGCGCTCAGCTCCGGGGTGATCCCGCCGGCAACGTGCTGCGCCTTCCACGACACGCCGCCGTTGGTGGTGGCGGCGATGACCGTGGCGCCAGCCGCCGGAGCCGGATTGGGACCGACGACCCCAACGGCCCAACAGCGCCGGGCCGTCGCACACGACACTGCTCCGAGCTCACCGGTGCTGGGAGGGGCGGGCTGGCCCGCCGCGAGCGTGGTGCCATTGGGCTCGCCGAGGACGCGCACGACCTTGGGCGAACCCGGGTGTCCAGACAGCGCGCAGCCCGACGCGGTGACGGCGACAGCAGCAAGGACGAGGGATATGCCGCCACTGCGTCGCCGGACACGCCAGTGTCGAGACACGGAGCATGGAAGCACGGCACGCCGACAATAGCGGTGGGGGCCGCATTTCCCAGTGCACCGTTCGCTACCCTCGCATCGGTGGACTGGGTCGATCTGTTGATCATCGGGCTGATGCTGCTGGCGGCCGTGCACGGCCTCCGGCTCGGGGCCCTCGTCCAGATCCTCACATTCGGCGGCTTTCTGCTCGGATTCCTTCTCGGGACCCTCGTGTGGGTGCCGTTGTTGAGGAGTGGGCATGGCGACGTCACCCGCTCCGTCGTCGTCGTGTCGCTGGTCCTGCTGACCGCCTGTGGTTTCGGGTACGGCGGCCGCGTCCTCGGCACCTGGAGCAACGTCACGGTGCGCCGGCACCATCTGGGCAATGTCGACGCTGTGCTCGGAGTCGGGGTGGCGGTCGTGGCCGTCCTGCTGTCCGTCTGGGTCGTCGCAGCGGTGGTCCTGTCCCCGAACAGCCGGTTCACCTCCCTCGGTGCCGCCGTGGCGCGCTCGGACATCCTCCACTCCATCGACCGGGTCCTGCCCCAGGCCCCCTCCATCTTCAACGACCTGCAGACCTTTCTGAACAATCAAGGGTTCCCCCAGGCCTTCTCGACTCTCACCCCGCCTTCGACGCCCGCTGTCTCGACGCCGACGGACGCGGAGACCAGGGCGCTGGCCGACCCGGCTGTGTTCTCGACGGTCAAAATCCTCGGCACGGCGTGCAGCAACGAACAGGAGGGCTCGGGTTTCGTGGTCGGCCCCGGGCTCGTCGTCACCAATGCGCACGTCGTCGCGGGGGAGAGCAACGGCAACACCCAGGTGATCCTGGGGAACAGCGCGTACGACGCGACACCCGTGCTGTTCGACCCCGACTTCGACCTGGCGGTACTCAGGACCGATGCGCCCCTCGGTCCGGCCCTCACGATCAGCTCGTCCATCGTTCCTCGCGGTACGCAGGCCGCGTTCCTCGGTTATCCGGAAGACAGAGGCCTGAGCATCGGCGCAGCCGGGGTGACCGAGGAGGTCACCGCTACAGGCAAGGACATCTACAACGATGGGTCGGTCACAAGAGGCGTCTACGCTCTCGACGCCAGCGTCCTGCCGGGCAATTCGGGTGGCCCGCTGCTCGGCCCGGGGGGCCAGGTCATCGGGGTCGTCTTCTCCCGCTCCACCGTCTACCAGGACGTCGGTTACGCCCTGACCTCGCCCGGGGTGGAGACGCGCGTGCAGCAGGCGGAGCGGCGCCATTCACCGGTCAGCACCGGTCCGTGCATTTCGGGCTGAACCGGCAAGAATGAGGACATGAGCCAGCGCATCGAGGATTACGCCGTCATCGGAGACCTCCACACGGCCGCCTTGGTGGGCTTGGACGGTTCAATCGACTGGTTGTGTCTGCCGCATTTCGACTCGCCATCGTGCTTCGCACGACTCCTGGGCGACGAGGACAACGGTTTTTGGAAGATTGCCCCCGTGGGAGGCCCGTCGGTGATCGTGGCCACGCGGCGCTGGTACCGCCCCGACACCCTCGTGGTCGAGACCGAATACGACACCGCCACCGGAACGGTGCGAGTGACCGACTGCATGCCGGTGCGCGAGGGGCATCCGCACCTGGTGCGATCAGTTGAGGGTGTGAGCGGCAAGGTCGACATGCGTATGGAGCTCGCGGTGCGCTTCGACTACGGGGAGGTGGTCCCGTGGGTCACCTCGGACGAAGGGTTGACCCGCCTGACCGCCGGCCCGGACTCGGTGGCGCTCTGGCACCGGGTCGATGTCGTTGGCGAGGACATGCGCACCGTCGCCGACTTCACCGTCACCGAGAACCAGCGCTACCCCTTCACGCTCGTGTGGTATCCGTCGCACGAGGAACCGCCGCCACCGCTGGACAGCTACTACTCGGTCCACCTCACCGAGGCATATTGGAGCGAATGGGCCACACAATGCTGCTATGTCGGGCCGTACAAGGATGCCGTGGTTCGCTCCCTCATCACTCTGAAGGCCCTGACCTACACGCCGACAGGCGGCATCGTGGCCGCCGCCACCACCTCGTTGCCCGAGGCGCTCGGGGGAAACCGCAACTGGGACTACCGGTTCTGCTGGTTGCGCGACGCAACGCTCACGCTCGAGGCCTTGATGCGCGGCGGCTACAACACAGAGGCCCTCGCATGGCGCAACTGGCTCCTGCGCGCCGTTGCCGGTGACGTCTCGAAACTGCAGATCATGTACGGGCCGGGCGGGGAACGCCGGCTGGACGAATGGGAGGCGGACTGGCTCCCCGGCTATGAAGGCTCGGCGCCCGTCCGGATCGGCAACGCGGCCTCCGATCAGTACCAACTGGACGTCTACGGCGAGGTCATGTCCGCCCTGTACTCGTCGGCCCGCTCCGAGGGTGTGCACAGCCGGTCGGCCTGGGGCCTGCAGAAGCAGCTCGTCGTGTTCCTCGAGAAGGGGTGGCAGCAGCCCGACGACGGCATCTGGGAGGTGCGGGGCCCGCGCCGGCACTTCACGCATTCCAAGGTCATGGCCTGGGTTGCCGTCGACCGGGCAGTGCGCACACTCGAGGAGTGGCCCGATCTCGATGGCCCCCTCGATGCGTGGCGCTCGCTGCGGAACGACATCTTCACCGAAGTCTGCGACAAGGGCTACAACACGGATGTCGGCGCGTTCACCCAGTACTACGGCTCGAGCCAGCTCGACGCGAGCGTGCTCATGATCCCCTTGGTCGGGTTCTTGCCGCCTAGCGACCCGCGGGTGGTGAGCACCGTGGAGGCCGTACAACGCGACCTCATGGATCATGGCTTTGTTCTGCGCTATCGCACCACCGATGACGGTGCCGTCGACGGATTGACGGGACGGGAAGGCGCCTTTCTGGCGTGCTCGTTCTGGCTGGTCGACTGCCTGCACATGATCGGACGCGGCGCGGAAGCCGAGGAGCTCTTCGAGCGCCTGCTCGCATTGCGCAACGAACTCGGCCTGCTGTCCGAGGAGTACGACCCGCAGGCCGGCCGACTGGTCGGCAACTTCCCACAGGCCTTCTCGCATGTCTCGCTGATCAATTCCGCGTTCCGCCTCAGCGGGAGTGATCCGCTCGCCCTCGCCGACGACGGTTCCCGCATCCTCGTCGACAACACGGTCACCTCGGCAACCGTGGGGAGGATGAAGCGTCTCGGTCGCAGCGCCGTCCACCGCCGCACCGGCGCAGCGCGCTGATATGGTCCCCGCCGTCCTCCTTCAACGTCGGTCAGATGCGCTCGGTCGTCTGACCGACGACGTCAGGGTCGTCACTGACGTCAACGAACTATGAGCGGGACGCACGCACATGGGGGTCGGGCCCACCGCCACGCCCCTGCCGGCCTGCACGTCCACGACCCCGAGAGCGGCGATGCCGTTCCCGCCGTGCCCCCGCCACGCTCCATCGCCCCCGGTGTGCTCGAGATCGACACCATGCTCGGGGGCTGGGAGCGGGTGACCGCCGGCTACCTCATTGAGGGATCGGCGCCCGTGTTGATCGAGACCGGGAGCCAGACGTCGGTCCCGGTGCTGCTCGCGGCGCTAGAACAGATCGGAGTCGGACCCGCCGAGCTGGCCGGAGTCGCCGTGACCCACATCCACCTCGACCATGCCGGCGGGGTCGGTGACGTCGCCCGCGCGTTTCCCTCGGCAACGGTCTATGTCCACGAGAAGGGGGCGCGGCACCTGGCCGACCCGTCGCGCCTCATTGATTCAGCGGCGCGCGTCTACGGACCGCTCCTTGACTCCCTCTACGGCCGCATCGACCCCACGCCGCAGGAGCGCCTCCATGTGCTGAATGACGGCGAGGAGATCGAGGTCGGCCCAGGGCGCAGTCTGGTGGCCCTGGATTCACCCGGGCACGCAAAACACCATGTCGGGTTGCACGATTCGCTGAGTGGGGTGCTCTTCGCCGGAGATGCCGTCGGCGTCAAACTGCCCGACGGCGGCGTCCTGCGGCCTTCGACCCCGCCTCCGGACTTCGATCTCGAGCTGGCTCTCGCCTCACTGGCCAAGTTCCGCGCACGCCGGCCTTCGGGCATCGCCTTGGCGCATTACGGCCTGCTCGAGCACCCGGAGGAGCTTTTGGCCGAGGCCGACGAGACCCTCCGATTGTGGGCCGAGACGGCGGAGAAGGCCTATCGCGAGGGCGCCGACATAGCGGATGCCCTCGCCGACCGCTTCGATCCCCTCATGGGCGACATCGACGCGGCGCAAAAGGAGAAGCTGGACATCATGAACGGCGTCCACTCCAACGCGGCCGGCTTTCGACGGTGGCTCGAGGGACGCGACAGCGGCAGCCCCGCCTGACGGGAGCGGCAGGCCAGTGCCCCGTGGCACTGGCTCCACCGGAAACCTGTCAGACGACGAGTTTGGCGCGCAGCTCCTCCTGGCGGACCTCGAAGTCGTCGAGGGAGATGCGGCCTTCGGCCAGGTCCTCGTGCAGTGCGGCGAACTCCTCCAGCAGACGCGTCTGGTCGACCTCGTCGGCCGAGGGGGAAGGGGCGGCCTGCTCATTGGCTGCCGCCTTGTCCTCCTTCCGCGAGATGCGGTCATCCATCTTTGCCTTGGCCCTGTCCTTCTTGGCCTGGTCGCGCTGCAATTTCCCGAATGTCGAACGTGCGCGTGCCACGGTGTACTCCTTTCCGGCCGCCAGGGAGCGGCCAGGTGCTGCCGGCAAGGCGCTTGCCCTGCCGATGTTCTTGCCGCACCCGCCCATGCGGTGGACCTCTGCGGCCCCGAGCGGAGGAGGTGGGATTTGAACCCACGGTACCCATGAGGCACAACGGTTTTCGAGACCGTCCGATTCGGCCGCTCTCGCACTCCTCCGGCGGAGATCCTAGTCGCTCTGACCTGGTCCGGAAGCTCGAGGAGGGCCCCTCCAGGGGCGCCACCGGCGCGAAGAACGAGGTCAGGACGATGGTGCACGGCGTTGCCCGGCCGTGTCCGCTGGGACCCGTCTGAGGTCGCCGGCCGGTGGTGGAATGGCCCGTTTCGAGCGCTCAGGATGGCGTTCGACGTGACCTCGGCGACGGCCGTTGGGTGGCCTGTTTCATCCGTTTCTCCCGTCGGGCCGGACCGGTTGGTCAGCCCCCGCCGTCCGAGACGGGATCCGGCAGGGGTGCTGTCCGGCCGCCGTCTGCTCGTTTCTCGGCGAAGAACGACGACAACAGGGCGCTGCACTCAGCGGCGCGGACGCCCGACGTGACCTCGATCTCGTGGTTGAGGCGTGGGTCGGCACACAGGTTGTAGAGCGTGCCGCAGGCGCCGGCTCGCGGGTCGGTCGCCCCGTAGACCAGCCGACCCACTCTGGCGGCCAGCAGCGCACCGGCGCACATCGGGCAGGGCTCGAGCGTGACGACCAGGGTGACCTCCGAGAGTCGCCATCCACCGAGAGCGGCCGCGGCATCGCGTAGCGCCAAAATTTCCGCGTGGGCCGTCGGGTCGGCGGCGCCTTCGCGCTGGTTGTGGCGCCCCGCCACAACCTTCCCCGCAATCAAGGCGACGGCACCCACGGGAACCTCACCTTCGTCAGCGGCCGCCTGCGCCTCCGCCAGGGCAATTTCCATTGCGTCCTGGTCGCTGAGAGGGGTCGTGGTATCAGCGGATGCGATGCCCCAGTATGCGAGCTTGCGCGACCGAGCGGAAATCCGCAGATCGCAGACCCTGGCGGGTATCAGGAGATCGGTGGGCGGAGATCCTGTTCGAGTGTGTTCAGGGTCGCCTGCAGCTGGGTCGCATCCTTCTCGAATTGCGCCATATAGGCACCGAGCTGCAGGGGTGGGAGGCCGTCGATGGTTCTGAGGAACTGCAAATCCTGGGCCACCTGAGCCCCAGCGCTGGCCGCCGCCGACTGGGCCGGCTCCGGCACCTTCCGCCCTGAGAGGAAGGATGCGTAGACCTCCAGTGAGGAGAGGTAGGGGTTGATCTGGGTCGCCACGTTGGCAGGCGTCGGAAAGCTCGGAAGCGAGGCGAGCCCCACTCGTGCCGCGGTCGTCGCCGAGTCGGCAGCGTCGGTGGCCGTCTGGATCTGGGAGGCGCTAGAGGCAGGCGAAACCCTCGCGGTTGAGTGGGCGGGGGGCTTCGTGGCGGCAGTGGTCGGATGGTGGAGCGATCGCTCGGCGGCGGCGCCCGCCACGAGCCCAGCGAGCACACATGCGACTACGACAGTCGTGGTGAAGACACGGCTCCGCTTCTCGCGTTCGACCCGCTTCGGTGGGTGGCCACTGGACGGTCCGCGTGAGACGTCGTCGTCATCCGATGGCCATTCTGTGGCCTCGCCCACTTCTGGGTCATCCCATAGCCATTCTGTGGTTTCGACCACTTCTGAATCCGGCTCCGCCTCCAAGGAGAGGATCAGCTCAGGGGCCGCCACAGCCGCCGGCACAGCATCCGGTTCCGCATCGGGATTCGTTTCGGGCGCCAGCCCCGGCTCGGTCGCCAGCAGGTCTTCTACGTCCCACCCGAACTCGGCCGCAAGAGCCAGCTTCCATGCGGTTTGCACCTCGGTGCCGACCCTCAAATCCTCGTCGGGCTCGAGCTCGGGTTCGGATTGCAGCTCGGACTCGGGCTCGGATTGCAGCTCCGCTTCGGGCTCCCGCTCAATCGCAAACGCCCGCGCCAGCGCTAACGCCAACTCAGCCTCGAGCTCTGCTTCGGGCTCAGCCTCGAGCTCTGCTTCGGGTTCGGCCTCGAGCTCCATCTCGGCGTAGGCCGAGGGCTCCGTCGCCAGCTCGAGCTCGTTCTCCAGGTCTGCCGCGGCACCGGTTTCGGCCTCCAGCTCGGCGTCGGCCTCCAGCTCGGCGTCGGTGTCCAGCTCGGCGTCGATCTCCAGCTCGGCGTCGGTGTCCAGCTCGGCGTCGGTGTCCAGCTCGGCGTCGGTGTCCAGCTCGGCGTCGGTCTCCAGCTCGGCGTCGGTCTCCAGCTCAGCGTCGGTGTCCAGCTCAGCGTCGATCTCCAGCTCGGAGTCGGTGTCCAGCTCGGAGTCGGTGTCCAGCTCGGCGTCGGTCTCCAGCTCGGCGTCGATCTCCAGCTCCGTCGTCGACTCGGGCTCCTCAAATGAGCGGCGCACCGTATCGACGATCCGATCGAAAGCGGCCCCAGCGTGGGCGGTGCCGTCCTCTCCAAGTTCCTGCTCGGTGTCCTCGCGGAGCGCCGCCTCCCAGTCGAAGTCGGAGTCGTCGAGGTCTAGGTCATCCTGGTCATCGAGCGCAGAAGCCTCTGCTGCCACCTCGGCGTCGTCAGGGTCCGGTAGGAAGACGTCCCAATCGAACTCCTCCTCGCCCAGTTCAGAATCGTCCGTCAGATCGGTCGTCATTTTCCCCCCTCATGGCGCCGTCACACTTTTCCCGTACCGGTCGGACGGGAGGTCAATCGGCGTGGACCTCCGACGTGGGCGCGGGCGCGTCGACAGGGATATACACGCGCGAGGAGCCCACCAGGGACTCTTCGATCTCCATGCCGAACCTTGTATCCACGGCTGACGTATCGGCAGGTTCATGCGCCGGTTGAGTCCTGCTTAGAGCGGAGGAGGTGGGATTTGAACCCACGGTTGGTTGCCCAACACACGATTTCCAGTCGTGCCGATTCGGCCGCTCTCGCACTCCTCCGAGATTGCAGCCTGGTCAGGCTACGCCGAGTGCCGATGGCCTATCGGCGCAGTTCCAGGCCAGGAGGTATGGCACCGGGTCACAGTCCCGTCACTGACAGGTAACTTTCAGTTCACCTGTCGGTAACCTTCGTCGAATTGATTGTCCGTAGCTCCAAGGGGCGAGGAGGGCCTCGGCCTGGCCGACCATGGACCGGATCGAGCACGCCGTCGGGGTATTCCAGAGATCGTCGTGTTCTTGTGGCTCGGCCCTATCGTGCGGCGTTCGGGTCCGCCCTTGAGTCAGCCGGCACCTTGACCTCCGGACTGACTCATCCACCATCGGAGGCGGTCCTGTGGGGGAGCGAGAAGAGGCCAGCCGCTAGCCTGGAGCGCGCGCCGCCCCGATGTTGGGTGCGGTGGCCGGGTCCTGCGCAACGGCCGCTCGTGAATCGAGTCAGGGTCGGAAGGCAGCAGCTCTCAGCGGGTATGGCCGGGTGCCGTAGCCAACCTGGCCGCCGCACCGAGCACCGGGCTGGAGTGTCCGAGCGCATGGGTAGGCTCGGCCGCCATGGCCGACGTTCCTTTCGTCTCTCTCTATCGGCGTTTTCGGCCGGGGCGATTCGACGAGATCAGAGGTCAGGACCACGTGGTCCGGGCGCTGCGCAGCGCCGTTCGCGACGACCGCGTGTCGCACGCTTATCTCTTCAGCGGGCCGCGAGGCACGGGGAAGACATCCTCTGCACGCATACTGGCCAAGGCGCTCAATTGCGAGGCGCCCGTCGATGGCGAGCCCTGCGGCATCTGCACGTCGTGCATCGAGATCACCCAGGGCAGCTCCCTCAACGTGCACGAGCTCGATGCGGCCTCGAACAACGGCGTGGACGCCATGCGTGACCTCGTCGCCCACGCCGGGCTCGGTACACCTGGTCGCTGGAAGGTGTACATCGTCGACGAGGTCCACATGCTCTCCACCGCCGCGGCCAACGCCTTGTTGAAGACGCTGGAGGAGCCGCCCAGCCACGTCGTCTTCGTGCTCGCCACGACCGATCCTCAGAAGGTGCCGCCAACCATCCGTAGCCGCACCCAACATCTGGAATTCCGGCTCCTGGGTGCGGAGACGCTGCATGACCTGCTCGAGTCGGTCAATGAGGAGGCCGGGCTGCATCTCGACGGGGAGGCGCTCGAGGCTGCGGTGCGGCGCGGCCGGGGTTCCGCTCGTGATGCGCTCTCTGCGCTCGATCAGGTCGTGGCCTCGGGTTCCGCGGACGCCGCCCGCCCAGAACTCGCTGGGGTCCTCGAGGCCCTGGCCGAAGGTGACGTCAACTCGGTGCTCGTCGCACTCAGCACGCTGCTCTCGGGCGGCTGGGGCCCCCAACAACTGGCGACAGAATTGATCGACGACCTCCGCCAGGTCTTCCTCGCCGCGCTGGCCCCCGAGCTGTGCACGGTTACCGGACCATCGCTCGAGCGGTTCCGTACTCTGGCGGAGGCCATGGGGCTGGCCCGCGTCGTGCGCAGCATGGAGATCCTGGGCCATGCCCTGGTCGACATGCGCGAGGCACCTGATGCGCAGGTGGTGCTCGAAATCGCCGCGGTGCGAGCAGTCCGACCCGACCTCGATTCCGGATCGGAAGCGCTGTCGGAACGGGTCAGCGTGCTGGAGCGCTCGATGTCCGGTGCGGCCGCCTTCCCCCGGCCTGGCTCGCTCCCACGGGACCCGTCCCCGGGCTCCGACGCGGCTGGGCGGGCATTGCCGGCCACCACGGCGCCCGAGACCCCGGCAGCTCCCGGGCCACCGGCGGAGGTCGGCCGGCGACCCTCCATCGGAGCAGTGCGGCGTAGCAGGGAAGCGACTGACGCGGCACCGCCGCCCGACGCGACGGCCCCCGAGCCCGCAGGAGCAACCCCCCAGCCGGCACCCGCGACCGAGCCGGCGCCCGCGACCGAGGCGGCACCGAAGACACCCCACGCCGGAGCCGCCAAGGCCGCAGCGGCAGAGCCGGGTCGCCACCTCGATCGAGACAGCCTCACCGAGGCCTGGGGTGACGGCATCCTCCAGTCGCTGCCGGCGCGGGCCAAGGCTCGCTACGCCAGCGGCCGCTTCGTCTCGGTGGACGACCAGGGAGCGCACTTCGCTCTCCCCAACTCCGCCCACCGGGACCAGTGTGCAGAGCAGCAGTCGGTCGTGGAAGAGAAGTTGACGGCTCACTTCGGAACGAAGATCACCCTGGTCCTTGACATCGATCAGGCCGTAGCCCCGCCGGCGCCGCGCGCTGGCACTCCCCCGGCGACGCCCGGTCGGTCGTCGGGCGCAGCCCCTCCGGATTCGGACCCGCCCGCAGACGATGGTGAGGACGTGGATCCCCGTCAACTGATGGACGAGGCTTCCACCGACCAAGCGTCAGACGCGGAGGCGCGCCTCCTGCAGGCCTTCCCCGGCGCGAGCGAGGTTGCTGGGTAGATGTACACCGGCCCCCTCCGTTCCCTCATCGACGAACTCGGCCGCCTGCCCGGCATCGGGCCGAAGTCGGCCCAGCGCATCGCCTTTCACATTCTGAAGGTCCCCGGCGAGGACGCCCGCCGACTGGCTGATGCCATCGTCGCCGTCAAGGAGCGCACGACCCTGTGTGACGTCTGCTTCAACGTGGCGGAATCGGGCGCGCTGTGCGCCGTCTGCAGCGACGACCGGCGTGATCCCGAAGTCATCTGTGTGGTCGAGGACCCACGCGACATCGTCGCCGTCGAACGCACCGGCTTCACGGGTCGCTACCACGTGCTCGGGGGCGCGCTCAGCCCGCTCGACGGAATCGGAAGGGAGCAGCTCCGACTGCGCGAGCTTCTCGATCGCATCGACGCCGGGGTCATCCGCGAGGCCATCGTCTGCACGAATCCCACCATCGAAGGTGAGGCCACCGCCATGTTGGTCGCACGCGAGCTCATCCCGCGGGGCGTGGTGGTTTCCCGCCTGGCCAGTGGGCTCCCGGTCGGCGGGGACCTCGAGTACGCCGACGAACTGACACTCGGGCGCGCGCTCGAGGGGCGCCGGCCACTCGAGGTCTGATCACCGGGTCGGCGGCCAACCGAGAGTCCCGTACAATTGGGCGATGCGGATCGCCATCGTCGGTGCAACTGGGCAGGTAGGCGTGGTTCTGCGTGCCATCCTGGCCGAGCGCCACTTCCCGGTGGAGTCCATGAGGTATCTCGCCTCGGCCCGCTCCGCCGGCTCGACGCTGCCGTGGGGTGACGGTGAGGTCACCGTCGAGGACGCCGACACGGCCGACCTCTCGGGCATCGACCTGGCGCTGTGCTCCGCTCCCGCCGCCGTGTCGCGCGTGCTGGCGCCACGCCTGGTCGCAGCCGGGGCCACCGTGATCGACAACTCCTCCGCCTGGCGCATGGACCCCGACGTGCCGCTCGTCGTGCCCGAGGCCAACGCCGGCGAGCTGCGCTCCATCCCCAAGGGCATTGTGGCCAATCCGAATTGCACCACCATGGTCGCCATCCCCGTCCTTAAGCCTCTCGACGACGAGGCTGGCCTCCGTCGCCTCGTGGTTGCGACGTACCAGGCGGTGTCTGGCGGTGGTGTTGAATCCGTCCGCGAGCTGGCCGAACAGCTCTCGAAGACGGTCGACCGGGCGCAGGACCTCACCTTTGACGGCTCGTCCGTGGACTACCCGCCACGCACCGTGTACCCGGTCCCGATCGCCCACAACGTGATACCGCTGCAGTTCAAGATCGTCGACGACGGCTCCCTCGAGACCGACGAGGAACAGAAATACGGCAACGAGGCCCGCAAGATCCTCGGGCTGCTCGACCTCGCGGTGACGACGACCTGCGTACGAGTGCCCGTCTTCACCGGGCACTCGGCCGCAATCGTGTGCGAGTTCGAGCGACCCATCACGCCCGAGCGCGCCACCGAGGTGTTGCGGACCGCTCCGGGAGTCGAGCTTGCCGAGATTCCGACACCGCTGATGGCGGCCGGCCGCGATGTCTCCTATGTCGGCCGCATCCGGCGGGCACAGGGTGTTCCCAACGCAATTGCTCTCTTCGTTTCGGGTGACAACCTGCGGAAGGGCGCCGCGCTCAACGTGGTCCAGATCGCCGAGGAGCTCCTGGCGTTGCGTTCCTGATCCCGGAACGGATCAGTCGGGGCCCGACGAGACCGGCTCTGGTCCGCCGATCACGAGGGTGGACATGCGGCGGGCCAGGTTGACCGCGTGGTCGCCGAAGCGCTCGTAGAAGCGGGCCACCATGGCGAGCTCGATCGCTACCGGCAGCGGCATGGTGCCCGCCACGAGCTCCGCCGTCAGGGTGACGTGGAGGTCATCGAGTTCGTCGTCGAGATCGTCGATGGAGGAGGCGGCGTCAGCGGAGCGCTCGGCGAAGGCGTCCGCTGTCTCCCGCCAGATGGTGGTCGCCACCTCGCCCATGCGCTCCACAAGGCCTCTGCTCCGGGCCGACATCTCGGCGCCGAGGCCGCGGGCGGCCCGGCGGGCGATGTGCTCGGCCAGATCGCCGTTGCGCTCCATGTCGGGGAGCATGCGCAGGATGGCCACGTACTCGCGTCGCTCGTCCGGGGTCGTCTCGCCATGGACCAGCTGATGCTGCACGGTGGTCGAGATCTGCCCGATCAACTTGTCGATGACCTCGTCGCGCTTGACCAGTTCCTTGGCCGCGTCCCGATCGCCCGCGAGGAGCGCGTGGGTCGCACCCGCAATACCTTCACCGACCAACGCGAACGCCTGCGCGAACAGTCGGTCGACCTCGTGGGGCTCGGGCATTGTGCGCGGCCAGAGCGGCTGCTCCGTGACGAGCGGTCCGACATGAACCGGCAGATCCTTGGCTTCTACCTGCTCCGGGACCGTTTTGGTGCTGCCACCGAGCTTGAACGGCATCCTGGTCACGCTACCGGCTCCGTTCCGGGCTGACGACCCCCCCAAATCGCGAGCCGTTCCAGCAGCGCAGGCAGGGGGAGTGGGCGGTCCCCGTTGTCGACACACCCCGTCGTTACATTGGCCGCATGGTCCTTGGAGTGGTCATCGGGCTCGCCGCCGGTCTCGCCCTGGGCTTTGCCTGGCATCTGGCGCGCAGCGGGCGGAACGCCGGCGCGGTGCGTCTGGCCGAGGGACGCCTCGCCGATGCACAGGCACTCACGGCGGAGTTGGCGGCCGAGCTGAAGACTCTCTCGGAGTCCGCGGCGGCGACCGAGACGGCCCGCGCTGTTGCCGCCTCAGAACTCGAGCTTCTCCGCATGTCCGACGAGCAGGCGGCGCGCCGGGCCGAAGAGGAGCGCCACCGCCTGGCCGGAGCGTTCTCGGAGCTGTCGGCGCAGGCACTGGCGAAGAACAACGAGCAGTTCCTGACGTTGGCCGACTCCAAGCTCAACGAGGTCCGTACGGCCACCCAGGGTGACCTCGCGCAGCGCCAGCAGGCGATCGCACAGCTGCTTGACCCCCTGAGCGAGACCCTGGCCCGCTACGAGCGTGGGTTGCAGCGACATGGAAGTCGAGCGCCAGGGCGCCTATGCGACGTTGAACGAGCGAGTCGCGGCGCTGCATCTTGGGCACGAGCAGCTCCAGAAGGAGACCAGGAACCTCGTCACGGCTCTGCGATCACCGCAGACCCGCGGTCGCTGGGGCGAAATGACATTGCGCAACGCGGTGAAGGCGGCCGGGATGGCCGAGCACTGTGATTTCGACGAGCAGCAGACGACCACGACGGAGGACGGTCTGCTCCGGCCCGACATGATCGTCCACCTACCGGGCGGTGGTCAGGTCGTCATCGACTCGAAGGTCCCACTCGACGCTTTCTTGAAGTTCACCGAGTCCGATGACGAGGACGAGCGCAAGGCGCACCTCAAGAAGCACGCCGGCCAACTGCGCACCCATGTCGATCAGCTGTCAAAGAAGGAGTACTGGAGGCAGTTCGAGCGCTCGCCCGAGTTCGTCGTGGCTTTCATCCCCGGCGAGTCACTGCTGGCCGCCGCCTGCGAGGCAGACACGCGACTGCAGGACCACGCGCTGGGGAAGGGCATCGTGCTGGCGACGCCCAACACTCTGGTTGCCGCGTTGAAGACCATCGCCTTGTCCTGGCAGCAGGAGACACTCGCCGAGAACGCACGTGAGGTCCGCCAGCTCGGCGCAGAGTTCTACGAGCGGTTGCGCATCATGACGGGGCATATGGAATCGCTGCAGCGCAACCTCTCCTCGACGGTCGAGGCGTACAACAAAGCAGTCGGCTCCTTCGAGTCACGCGTCCTGGTCACCGCCCGAAAGTTCCCAGGTCTCGGCGTCGTGGGTATGCAGTCCGGCGAAATAGCCGAGCTGGCCCCGATCGAGAAGGCGCCACGGCATCTCCAGGCCTACCAACCCGAGCTGCCCGACGACGAGCTGACCCAGCCGACCATCGTGGCGCTGCCCGAGAGCGGGGCCAGCACCGGCTCGTAGACCCGGCATGACGCAGCGCTCCCAGCCGGAGGGTTGCCGAGCCCGTCCGGTCGCATGAAACAACGCCGACGTACTCTTCCGGGTGCTGCACGTCCATCGATCCGAGCGGGCCGACGCGCTTGTGGGAATGCTGCGAGTCTCGTCGCCGAGCCGCTCGAGCGATCCCGATGGCGCCCGAAGTCGTCTCCGTGCCCACGCAGGGCATCGAGCGGTGGTTGAGCCACGCCTCTCTGCCCGACCTCGGCGCCACACCCGGACGCGCACGACGGCGTGTGCGCCAACATCGACTTCCCGTTTCCGGGCACGGTGGTCTACGGCGCCCTCGCCCTGGCGACGGGCACGACCCCAAAGCCGACCCCTGGCTGCCCGAGCGTGCGGTCTGGCCTCTCCTGGAGGTCGTCGAGGAGCACTTCGACGACCCGTGGCTGGCACCGCTGGCCGAGCACATCCGCAACTCGTCACCGAGGACGAGACCGTGTCGGGCACGCCGACAGACGAATCGGTTCTCCATCGTTCGGCACGTGGCCGACCTCTTCGATCGCTACGCGGTGCACCGCCCCGACATGGTGCAGCGCTGGGCGGCCGGCCGACCGGGGCGAGACGAGGCGGAGTGGCAGGTCAAGCTCTGGCGGCTGCTGCGGCGCACGCATCGGCCGGCCGAGCCCGGCGGAGCACCTGGTCGACGCCTGCCAGCAGCTCCGCGACGAGCCCGAGCTCCTGGACTTCCCGCCTCGGCTGTCCCTGTTCGGGCTGACCCGGCTCCCGCCAGCTACCTCGACGTGCTCGACGCCATCGCCGCCGAGCGCGACGTCCATCTCTTCCTCCTCCATCCGTCGCCTCGACTCTGGCAACGGCTGGAGGTTCTGGTCGGCCCGGGCCCCGGCACTGCTCCGTCCGGAGGACCAGACGGCGTCGGCCGCCGCGAACCCTCTGCTGCGTCGTGGGGCCGCGATGCCCGCGAGATGCAGCTCGTGCTCGGCGGGGCCGTGACGCACGGTGACTGGTGCTGACCGAGCGCGGTCCGCCCGGCGGTGCCGACCCTGCTGCAGCGGATCCAGGACGACGTCCGGGCCGACCGCCCGCCCGCGGCGGAGTGCCGGTGGCGATGTCGCCTGCGCCCTCTGCTTGCCGACGACGACGACAGCATCCGCGTGCATTCGTGCCACGGCCGCGGCCGCCAGGTCGAGGTGCTGCGCGACGCCGTCCTGCACCGGCTGGAAGACGACCCGTGCTCGAGCCCCGTGACATCATCGTGATGTGCCCTGACATCGAGACACTTCGCCCCGCTGATCCAAGCGACGTTCGGGGCGCACGACGACGAGGGCGGTCCACCGACGCCGAGCGGACGCTGAAGATCCGGCTGGCCGACCGCTCGCTGCGCCAGACCAACCCGGTGATGGGCGTCCTCGCCGAGGTGCTCGAGCTCTCGTACGGCGAGGATGACGGCTACCGAGGTCTTCGACCTCGCCGGACGCGAGCCCGGTACGCCGCCGTTTCCGCTTCAGCCGACGACGATCTGTACCGGCTGGAGGAATGGGTGAACGCGAGTCGTTCGTGCGCTGGGGCTTCGATGCCGCGCACCGGAGCTCTTCCAACTCGAGGGGATCGCGGCAAACACGTGGCAGGTCGGGGATCGACCGGATCCTGCTCGGGGTGACGATGGCCGAGGACGGCCACGTCTCTTCGGCGCCACGCTCCCGCTCGACGACGTCGACAGCGGCGACATCGAGCTTGCGGGGCGTTGGCCGAGTTCCTGGAGCGCTTGCAGGCCGGCCTCGACGCACTGGTTGGCTTCCGTCCCGTGGCGGAGTGGGCCGCCAGCTGGCGGCGATCGCCGATTCCCTGCGTGGCGCCGACACCGGGCGACGCCTGGCAACGCGGCGCAGCTCAAGGCGCTGCTCGACGAGCTGGTCGGGGAGGCGCACGGAGGACGACATGGCGAGCGCCGTCGCCCTCGGCTGCGACGACATCCGCTCGCTTTTGCCGGAGCGCCTCAAGGGCCGGCCCACCAGGGCCAACTTCCGCACGGGCCACCTGACCGTGTGCACGCTGGTGCCCATGCGCTCCATCCCCCACCGGGTGGTGTGCCTGCTCGGGCTCGACGACGGCAGTTTCCCGCGCCACGTCGAGCGCGACGGCGACGACCTCACCGCACGCCACCCACGGGTCGGCGACCGCGACGCGCGCAGCGAGGACCGACAGCTCCTCCTTGACGCACTGCTGGCCGCCCGCGATCACCTCGTCGATCACCTATTCAGCGGCCACGACGAGCGCTCCAATCTGCCGCCGCCCGCCCGCCGTGCCTGTCGGCGAGCTGCTCGACGTCGTGGAGCACACGGTGCAGACCCCGACGGGACGCGCCCGCGATGCCATTGTCTTCGAGCACCCTCTGCAGCCTTTCGACAAGCGCAACTTCGAGCCCGAGCAGCTCGTGCCGGACCGGCCCTGGAGTTTCGACGCGCTCCACCTGGCCGGCGCCCGCGCCGCCCTGGCACCACGACCAGCGACTCCGCCGTTCCTCGAGCACCCGTTGGAACCATGCCGGCTCCGGTCCCTCGAGCTCGATCTGCTGGATCGCTTCCTGCGCCACCCCGTGCAGGGCGTTCCTGCGCGAACGGCTCGGGGTCTGGCTGTGGGACCGGACCCGCGACTTCGAGGACGCCATCCCGATCGACCCGGACGGATTGGAGCGATGGGAGATCGCCGACCGGATCCTGCGGCGCGCGCCTCGACGGGGCGGGCTCGACGCATGCTAGAAGGCCGAGAGCGCCCGGGGAGCGCTGCCACCGCGGCCGCTGGCCGTCGCGGAGCTGAGCCAGATGAACACGCCCGTGGACGACCTTGTCGCTGGCGGGTCAGCACCTATCGGACCTCCGCCGTCGCTGGATGTCCACGTCGACCTGCCGGGCCCCCGCCGCGTCGTCGGCACCGTGGCCGGTGTCCGCGGTGACGTCATGCCGATGGTGACCTACTCGAATGCAGCCGGCTCTGCGGCTGATCGCCTGGGTCCGCCTGCTGGTTTTGAGCGCGACGTAGCCGGAGCGGTCCTTCTAGACGCACACCATCGGCCGGACACCCAAGGGCGCGCGGCATGCCGTGGCCGTGGCACCATCGGACCGCTCGACCCGGACGCGCACACCGTCGAGTGGTGGCGCGAGCACATCTGCCGGTGCTCGTCGAGCTCTTCGATCGTGGCATGTGTGAGCCGCTGCCCCTCTTCTGCAAGACGTCCGCCGCCTACGCCGCCGACCGGGCTCGACGGACGTGAGCCGGGCGAGGCCGCCCATCCGCCGCAAGAATGGGATTCCAGCGTACGACTGGGACAACGAGAACAGGGACAAGGAGCACCGGTTCGTGCTCGGGGAGGAGCTCTCGTTCGTCGAGATGGTCGCACTGACAGGCAGTCCGGCCCCGGGTGAGGGAACCACGCTGACCCGCCCGAGCCGCACCGGTTCGGCGCCTACGCGCACGCTCTGGGACGCGCTTCTGGCTTTCGACGAGCTTGAAGCTCCGGTGACGCCTCGCTTGACGGATCGGGCGACGATGAGGTCCCGCCCTTCGAGGTCTGCGGTCCGCTGCCCCGGGGGACGACGCTGCTCGAGGCGAGCGCCGGCACCGGCAAGACCTTCACGATCGCAGCGCTGACCACTCGCTATGTCGCCGAAGAGGGCCTGCCGATCGAGCGCCTTCTTGTCATCACGTTCACCCGGATGGCCACCGGAGAGCTGCGCGAGCGGGTGCGCGACCGGTTGGTCCGCGCCTTCGACGGCTTGGTCGACGTCCTCGCCGGAAAGCAGGTCCCCGATGACGACGACATCCTGCAGGTGCTCGCCGCCGTGCCGCGTCCGACCAGGAGCAGCGGTGCACCGGCTGGCCAAGGCGATCGCGGACTTCGACGCCGCCACCATCGAGACGACGCACGGGTTCTGCCTGCAGGTCCTCTACGGCCTCGGCACGGCGGGCGATGTGGACCGCGACGTGACCCTCGTCGAGGACGTGAGTGACATGGTGGACGAAGTGGTCGACGACCTCTACCTGCGGAAGTTCGCCCATCGCGAAACACGATCGGCTTCTCGCGCGAGGATGCGGGCAAGGTCGCCCGCAAGGCTCTCGACATCCCCGACGCCCACCTCTTGCCCCCGCTGTCCGATGGCGACGATCTCGAATCGACGCGCCGCCGCTTCGCCGAGCGCGTGCGCACGGAGGTGGAGATCCGCAAGCGCGCCCTCAAGATCCTCACGTACGACGACGTCCTCCTTCGTCTTCGCGACACTCTCAGCGATCCGTCTCGGGGATCGTTGGCGCTGCGCCCGCCTGCGTGAGCGCTACGACGTCGTCCTGGTCGACGAGTTCCAGGACACTGATCCCGTGCAGTGGGACATCATGAGCAAGGCCTTCGACGCGGAGGGCAAGACGCTCGTCCTCATCGGCGATCCGAAGCAGGCGATCTACGCCTTCCGCGGCGCCGATGTGCACACCTACCTCAAGGCGAAGGCGACCGTGCAGTCGAAGTGGACGCTCGACGTGAACTGGCGCAGCGACAAGGGCCTGCTCGCCGCCTATGACGCTCTGTTCCAGGTGCCCAGCTCGGTCAGGCCGGCATCACCTACCGCAACGTCAGGGCCGCCCCCCCGAACGCGGAGCCTCGGCTGCTCCGCGCTCCCGTCTCCACCCCGCTGCGCGTGAGGGTGGTCCATACGGCGGACGGCCTCGTGCCCACCTATCAGCAGAAGGTGAAGGCGCCCGAGGCGCGTGACCTGATCGCCCGCGACCTGGCAGCACAGACGGTCCAGCTCCTCGAGGCCGAACCAGAGATCACGACGCGTCACCACGACGGCACGAACGAGCCGCACACTGCACCCCGGTGACATCGCCGTGTTGGTCAGGTCCAACCGGCAGGCGACGACGGTGTGCGACGCGCTCCTCGCGGCGAACGTTCCTGCGGTCATCGGTGGAGCCGGGTCTGTGTTCGGCTCAGGTCCGGCTCGTGAATGGCTCCGCTTCCTCGAGGCGCTCGAGCAGCCCGCGTCGAGCGCCGGGCGTCGCTGGCGGCCATGACGCAGTTCATCGGCTGGACGGCGGAGCAGGTGGCGGACAAGGAGGACGTGCAGCGCTGGGAGGATCTCCACGGGTGGCTGCACACCTGGGGTCGACTCCTACGCGACAGGGGAGTCGCCACGCTCTACGAGTCGGTCACGACTGCCTGCGACGTTCCGGCTCGAGCTGCTGCGCCGCCCGTCGGGGGAACGGTTCATGACGGACCTGCGTCACGTCGCCCAGTTGCTGCACGATGCGGCCGTCACCGAGGGTGTTGGCCCAACGGCCCTCGCCAACTGGCTGGGACGGCGCATCCTGGAGGCAGACCGGGACAGCGAGAACGAAGAGCGGACGCGCCGGCTGGAGTCGGACGCGCAAGCGGTGCAGGTGATCACGGTCCACCGAAGCAAGGGATTGGAGTTCCCGGTCGTGATGATCCCATACGCCTGGGACGGCTGGGCGTTTCCGATCGATGTCCCGGTCTTTCACGACCCCGACAGCACGAACGAGCGAACGATCGACGTCGGGTGTCCCGGGCCCGACCTGACGGCCCACAAGAAATTGCAGGAGGCAGAGGAGCAGGGAGAGAGCCTGCGGCTGCTCTATGTCGCCCTGACTCGCGCCCGCCACCAGGCGGTGCTGTGGTGGGCCGGAGCAAAGGACACGAAGAACTCTTCGCTGTCACGCCTTCTCTTCGACCGCGGGCCCGACGGCCAGATCCCGGCGAGCGGGAAGCGCGCGCAGCCGGACGCGGCCGTCGTCTCGGCGTTCAGCGCGCTGGGCCCAGACGTCGTGGTCGAACGCGTCGTGCAGCCGCCCGACGTGCGGTGGTACCACGAGGTCGAGAGTTCGTCCGAGCTCGAGGTCGGCGACTTCGACCGCGAGCTCGATACGAACTGGCGGCGCGCCTCGTACTCGTCCATCACCAGCGCAGCGCACGAGCAACCGACCATCGCGAGCGAGCCGGAGGCTGAGGTGACCGTGGACGAGGAGACGTCCGGCGCCCCCCTCGGATGCTCGCCGGAGCCCTCTCCAAAGACGACCTGGACGAGACCCGGCTCCGCTCGGTGCCGTTGGGGTTGGCCGCGATGCCCGGTGGGACGCTCGTGGGCACGCTGATCCACGGCGTCATGGAGCGGGTCGCGTTCGACGCGCCCGACCTCGTCGCGGAGGTGAATGACGCCTTGCGCCACGAGCAGACGTACTTCAACGTCGACCTGGGCAACAGCGAGAACGTCGTGCGGGGTCTCTGCGCTGCCATCGAGTCGCCACTCGGGCCT
This sequence comes from uncultured Acidimicrobiaceae bacterium, assembly GCA_963745175.1. Lineage (GTDB taxonomy): Bacteria > Actinomycetota > Acidimicrobiia > Acidimicrobiales > RAAP-2 > Bog-473. Next base: position 43,647 of record CAVUWK010000008.1, on the reverse strand, counting down.
GGCGCCGGGCCTGCGGTTACGCGACGTGGCACGGGGGAACCGCCTTGACGAACTTGGCTTCGAGCTCCCCCTCGTTGGGGGTGACGACGCGAACGTGCAGCGGGACGACGAACTTCACGTGGCTGATCTTGCGACGCTGCTCATCGAGCACCTGGATCGAGGGCGATCCGGTCTACGCCTATGCCGAGCGGCTGCGCGACCCGGCGCTCGGGGACAATCCACTGCGGGGCTACCTGACCGGCAGCCTCGACCTGGTGTTGCGGCTGCCCGACGACCGGTTCGTCCTGGCCGACTACAAGACGAACCGGCTCAGTGCCGCCGACGAGACTCCTACCGCGTGGAACTACCGGCCTGCCGCGATCGAGAGCGCGATGGCCGAGGCCCACTATCCGCTCCAGGCGCTGCTCTACTCGGTCGCCCTGCACCGGTACCTGCGCTGGCGGCAGCCCGGCTACGACCCGGCCCACCACCTCGGTGGCGTCCTGTACCTGTTCTTGCGGGGCATGAGCACCGCCGAGCCCACACTCTTCGGGACCAGGCCGTGCGGGGTCTGGTCGTGGTGTCCTCCGGCGGCCTGGTCACGGGGCTGAGCGACCTGTTCGACCACGGGGCCCGCCGGTGACGACCGTCGAGACTGCGGGAGTCGGCCTCGATCGCTACGACGTGTCCCTGGCCGCCTGGGCATCCGGGACCCTGCACGAGTTCAATCGGGCGGGGATCCTGGACGGCTCAGACGTCCACGTCGCGCACCGGTTGGCACAACTCGCCGGCGTCACTGCGGAGGACGTCGGCCTCGGGATCGCCTTCGCCGTCCGGGCGCCGCGACTCGGCCACGTGTGCGTCGACCTGCAGACCATCCGCGAGACCGCCAGTGGAGACGCCGACCTGCCGACCGACATCGACGCACTGCCATGGCCCGACCCCGCAGCATGGCTCGACGCAATGGCCCTGAGCCCGCTCGTCGGGGATGGCAACCCTCTGTACCTGTCTGGATCGAACCTGTACCTGAATCGGCTTTGGCTCGATGAGTGCCTGGTGGCGGCAGAGCTCCTGGCCCGGGCCCAGACCGAGGTGATCGACGTCGACCTGACACTCCTGCGCGCTGGGCTCGCGCAGCTGTTTGCCGAAGCGGACCCCGAGTCGGCGGACCCTGACCACCTGCAGCCGCTGGCCGCCGCGGCCGCCGTCCTGCGCCGGGTCTCCGTCATCGGGGGCGGACCAGGGACGGGGAAGACGACGCACGGTCGCGCGCCTCCTGGCGCTGCTCGACCAGCAGGCGGTCGCCCGGGGCGCCCCGCCACCACTCATCGCTCTGGCGGCACCGACGGGCAAAGCGGCGCAACGGCTCGAAGAGGCCGTCCGCAACGAGGCCACTCGCCTGGGCCTCGACCCGGGCATCGTGGCGCGCCTGCTCGAGCTCCGCGGGACGACTCTTGCACCGGCTCCTCGGGCGGAGCGGCGGCAACCGGACCCGGTTCCGGCACAACAGGTCGAACCCGCTCCGCCACGACGTCGTCGTGGTCGACGAGACCTCCATGGTTGCGCTGTCCATGATGGCCAGGTTGCTCGAGGCGCTGCGTCCCGACGCGCGCCTGATCATCGTGGGAGACCCTGAGCAGCTCGCGTCGGTCGAAGCTGGCGCCGTGCTCGGCGACATCGTCGGACCAGCGTCGCGTGGGTTGTGCATGGGCGAGACGGTCAGGACGCAACTCGAGGAGGCGACCGGCTATCCCGTTCCCCGACGCGGAGACGACGGCGCGGTCTCCCATAGGGGACGGGGTGGTGCTCCTTCGCCACGTGCGGCGCCACAAGGGAGCGATCGCCGCCTTCGCCCGGGCGGTCCAGGCGGGCAATGCCGACGACGCGCTGGCCGAGCTCGGGTCCGGCGACTCGAACGTCGACTGGCTGGCCTTCGATCCGTCGGATCCGGCGACGGTCGGGCAGCTCGAGGCGATCCACGACTGTGCGGTCGAGAGCGGCCGCGCCGTGATCGAAGCGGCGCAGGACGGTGACGCCGAGACCGCACTCGATGCTCTCGAGGGTTTCCGTCTCCTGCTGTGCCCACCGGCGCGGACCCGAGGGCGTGTGGGCGTGGACGGGCCACATCGAACGCTGGTTGGAGGCGGAGGTGGAGGGCTTCGCGGCGGGAGAGGGTTGGTACCTCGGGCGACCCCTGATCGTCACCGAGAACGACTACTCGCTCGATCTCTTCAACGGCGACGTCGGTGTCGTCGTGAAGGGTGCAGTCCGGCCGATGGAGGCCGCCTTCCGGCGCGGCGACACGGTCCTGCCGATCAGTACTGCCCGCCTGGCCGCGGTGGACACGGTCTACGCCATGACAGTCCACAAGAGCCAAGGATCCCAGTTCGATGTTGTGGCGTTCCTCCTGCCAAGCGCCGACTCCCGCATCTTGACGCGGGAGTTGCTTTACACCGCCGCCACTCGGGCCCGGGAGCGCCTGATCCTTGTGGGCACGGAGGACCTGATCCGTTCCGCCATCGAGCGGCCGATTACCCGGGCCTCCGGCCTGCGGCGGGCGCTCTGGGGCGAGGCCCTCCTGGACTGAGACCGGTTGATGTCCGGTGCGCCCGGACCATCCCCCCACGCCGGAAACCCGCTCCTTATGCTGCCCCGCTAGGGAAAAGTCCAGGTCTCACGCCAATTACAGCCATTCCACAGCGTGGATTCAGGGTTCTGTCCCATGATGAAGCTGACATGACTCCGTAACAAATGCGGAGCCTGAGTGAAAACACGGGTGAAATGAAGATTCTCGTTCTCGGAGGAGACGGCTACCTGGGTTGGCCCACCGCCCTGCATTTGTCGGCGCGTGGGCATGAAGTCACCGTCGTCGACAACCTGGTGCGCCGGGAGTACGACCGCGAGATGGGCGTCGACAGCCTGGTGCCCATCGCTCCTCTTCAGGACCGCGTCACGCGCTGGGAGCAGGTGTCAGGGCACGCCATCAACGTGCGGATCGGGAACCTGACCGATGCCGCCTTCACCTACAGCATCGTCGCCGAGGGGAAGCCCGACGCCATTGTGCACTTCGGCGAGCAGCGTTCCGCCCCGTACTCAATGATCGACCGGGAGCACGCGGTCTACACACAGGTCAACAACGTTGTCGGAAACCTCAACGTCATGTATGCGATTCAGGAGACGGACCCGGACATCCACCTTGTCAAGCTGGGCACGATGGGGGAGTACGGGTATCCCAACATCGACATTGAAGAAGGCTTCATCGAGGTCACCCACAAGGGACGCACCGACGTGCTGCCCTATCCCAAGCAGCCAGGTTCCTTCTACCACCTGTCGAAGGTGCACGACAGCCACAACATCATGTTCGGCTGTCGCATCTGGGGATTGCGTGCCACCGACTTGAACCAAGGGATCGTCTACGGCCAGTCAACCGAGGAGACCGATGTCGACCCGCTGTTGGCGACCCGCTTCGACTACGACGGGGTCTTCGGCACCGTGCTCAACCGGTTCTGCGTGCAGGCCGTCACCGGCCACCCACTGACCGTGTACGGCGCCGGCGGCCAGACCCGCGGGATGCTGAACATCCGCGACACCCTGGCGTGTGTGACCCTGGCCCTCGAGAATCCCGCCGAGCGCGGCGAGTTCCGCGTCTTCAACCAATTCACCGAATCCTTCTCGGTACGCGAGATGGCGCAGATGGTCAAGAAGGTCTGCCCGAACCGGGTCGATATCGCGGAGGGCCTGGCCAACCCGCGGGTCGAGAACGAGGAGCATTACTTTCACGCCGCGAACACCAAGCTCCTCGACCTTGGCCTCCAGCCGCACCTCCTGACCGATGAGGTCATTTCCGAGATTCTCGAGCTCGTGGAGCGTCACCGCAGTCGGGTGGACGTACGGGCCATTGCCCCCACCGTGCAGTGGAGAAAGAGCGCCAGCACGCTCACGACGTCCGGGGAGACCCCGGACGCGTCCTTCCTCGCGGTGTAAAGCCTCCCCCGTCCCTGTAGTTTCCTGTGGCGATGCCGCCACGCAGGCCACGCCGCCGCGCGCGCCGTCGATCACCGGCCCGGCTGGTCACGCTGCTCATCGCGGCGGCGATCGTGCTCGCATTGTTTGTGGGCGGCCTCACGCAGGTGTCGCGGCAGTCGCAGGGCTATGACGCCAACGCCGACCGCTCGCTGGCGGCGCAGGGCACCGTCGTGGCCGACCAGTCCAACGCCACCTCGTCGACGGTTCGCCGCGTCGTCAACGACCTGCCGGCACAGACCCGGCAAGGTTTGCAAGCGGCGCTCGACGGCGCGGTGCAGCAGACCGCCGACGAGTCGTCACGGGCGGACGTCGCCGCCGGGGCGACGCCCCTCGGGCCGGTGGCGACCCAGTTCACCACCGTGTTCGCCGAGAGGGCCCAGTCCATGGTGCAGCTGCGGGCCGCTGTGGACGGGTTCCTCGGCATGCAGCCCATCCCGCCCGCCGACACGCCGTCCGATGCGCAGGCGGACAACATCGGTCGGGTGCCGCTTCTCTCGGCGACCCAAGCCACGAATCGCATTGCCGCGGCCGGCGCGCTGCTCGCCCGTTCGGATGCCCTCTACCGCTCGGTGCGGCACGCGCTGGCCACGGACGCCGGCGACGGGACACTCCCCCCATCGGTGTGGGTGACGCACCCGCAACTCTGGCAACTCGGCAGCGTGGCGGCCCAGGTCGATCTCCTCGCCACCTCCTCCACACTGTCGCCGACGCACTACGTCGTCTTGCGGACCGTGCGCCTGAACCCCCCTTCCCTGCCGACTCCTCCAGGCGGGTCAGCGAACGTGTCCGTGCTCAGCCCGACCTCACAGATCGGCGTCACCGTGGTCCTGGCCAACCAGGGCTCGTCCGACGAGCCGAACGTCTCGGTCCGCTTCACGTTGGCCGATCAGACCTCCGGCGCGACGACGACCCAGGTCCGGGCGACGCCACTGGCCCTGGGAGCCTCGGTCACGCTTTCTGAGGTGACCATGCGCGTCAAGCCGTCGACGACGTACGTGCTGACCGTGCAGGTGATCCCGCCGGCCGGCCAGACCCTCTTGGCGGGCACAGCGATCCAGCAGCAGCTGCAGGTCTCGCCCGCGACCTGAGCGGCGGGGGGTGGGTGTTCCGGGTGATCCGCGTGTCGACCGCACCCGTTCCTGGTCCTAGGATCGAGACGCACCGAAATCAGGAATTGGAGGGCTCTTCACGTGGCCGAGAGCATCACGATCACGGACAATCGCAACGGCGAGTCCATTGAGATCCCGCTGGTCAATGGCGGGGTAGCGGCCGAGGACTGGGCCAAGCTCCTCCCCGGGGTCTGGTTCTTCGACCCGGGGTTCATGTCGACGGCGGCCTGCGAGAGCGCCATCACATACCTCGACGGGGACGTTGGGATTCTGCGCTACCGGGGCTATCCCATCGAACAGCTGGCCGAGAACTCGACCTACCTGGAGGTGGCCTATCTCCTGCTGAAGGGGGAGCTGCCCAACGAAGAGCAGTTCGCGGAATGGCGTCACGACGTGACGTACCACACGTTCATCCACGAGAATGTGAGGAAGCGATTCCTGGAGGGCTTCCACTACGACGCGCATCCGATGGGGATGCTGGTCTCGGCCGTTGCCGCTCTTTCGACCTTCTACCTCGACGCGAAGGACATCTTCGATCCCGAGTCCCGGAACAAGCAGATCATCCGCCTCATCGCCAAGATGCCGACCCTCGCCGCGGCGGCGCACCGTTTCAGCGTCGGCATGCCCTTCGTCTACCCGGACAACTCGCTCGACTTCGCGCCGAACTTCCTGTCCATGCTCTGGAAGGTCGCCGAGCCGCGCTTCGAGGCCGACCCAGTCCTGGCACGCGCCCTCGACGTCCTCTTCATCCTCCACGCCGACCATGAGCAGAACTGCTCGACCACAGCTATGCGCGTCGTCGGCTCGTCGCACTCGGACCCCTACTCGGCCACCGCCGCCGCCGCCGCCGCCCTCTACGGGCCCCGGCATGGCGGCGCCAACGAGGCCGTCATCCGGATGCTGACCGATATCGGGAGCATCGAGAACGTGCCGGACTTCATCGCCATGGTGAAGGCCGGGCACGGTGCCCAGCGCCTGCAGGGCTTTGGGCACCGCGTCTACAAGAGCTATGACCCGCGGGCGAAGATCATCAAGCGCACCGCCGACGAGGTCTTCGAGGTGACGGGGAAGAACCCGCTGCTCGACATCGCGCTCAAGCTCGAGGACATTGCGCTCAACGACGAGTACTTCACGTCGCGGCGGCTCTACCCCAACGTCGACTTCTACTCTGGCCTCATCTATCAGGCCATGGGGTTCCCGCTCGAGATGTTTCCCGTCCTCTTCGCCATCCCGCGCACTTCCGGATGGCTCGCCCACTGGCAGGAGATGCTCGACCAGGACTCCAAGATCGCCCGCCCCCGCCAGCTCTACATCGGCTCCGAAGAGCGGAACTACACCCCGATCGCGAACCGCTGAATTACCGGACGGCCCGCTTGCGCATGCGGACCAGACCTTCCTGGGCGAGCGAGACACACAGCCGCCCCTGCCGGTCGAACAGAAAACCACGGGCCAGGCCGCGGCCCTGGGCGGCGACCGGTGAGTCGGTGTCGTAGAGCAGCCACTCGTCCGCCCGAAAGGGCTGGTGGAACCACATGCAGTGGTCCAGGCTGGCCCCCATGAAGTCCGGATCGTCCCAGCTCGTGTCGTGGGGGGCCAGGATGGTGTCGAAGAGGGACATGTCCGACGCGTACGTCGCGACGCAGGCGTGCAGCAGGGGGTCTTCGGGCAGCTCCCCGTCGGCCCTGATCCAGAGGCGCTGAAAGGGCTCCCCCTTCTCCCTGGAGTGCCACGGGAGCTCGCCAATGTGGCGCTGGTCGATCGGGTGGGGCCGGTCGAACCATTCGGTGAGCTCGTTCTTGTAGGGCTCCAACCTCTCGTAGAGCGGAGACAGGGACTCGGGCTCGGGCACCTCAGGCATGGGGAGCTGGTGTTCCAGGCCATCCTCGAGGTCATGGAACGAGGCCGAGAGGTTGAAGATGGCCCGCCCGTGCTGCACGGCGACAACGCGCCGTGTCGTGAACGAACGCCCGTCGCGGATCCGGTCCACCTCATAGAGGATGGGAACGTTGGGGTCGCCGGGACGCAGGAAGTACGAGTGCAGCGAATGCACCCGCCCGTGCTCGACCGTACGCCCGGCGGCCATCAGCGCCTGCCCGGCCACCTGCCCACCGAAGACACGCTGGCGCTCCTCGTTGGGCTGGATCCCTCGGAAGATGTTGACCTCAATGGGTTCGAGATCAAGCAAGTCGACGAGGAACTCCAAGGACGCGCTCATCCGCCCATGTTCGCAGGCTGCCGGAGCGGCTGTCGCAGAGCATGCCGTCGCGACCCCAGCTACCCTGCGCCTTCGTGACCGCAGCGACAGAGCAAGGCAAGCAAGACGAACTCGAGTTCCCGCCCGGATTCCTCTGGGGTGTCGCCACCGCGGCGCATCAGATTGAGGGCGGCAACGTCAACAACGACTGGTGGGCGTGGGAGCACAATCCGCGGTCGGGCACACTCGAGCCCAGCGGGGACGCGTGCGACTCGTTCCACCGCTGGCGGGAGGACGTCCAGCTCGTGGCCGACATGGGGCTCGGCGCGTACCGTTTCTCGCTGGAGTGGAGCCGGATCGAGCCGGCTGAAGGTGAGTTCTCCATCGCAGCGCTCGAGCACTACCGCCGACTGTGTGCGGCGTGTCACGGGCACGGGATACTCCCCGTCGTGACCTTCCACCACTTCACGACGCCGCAGTGGCTCACTGCGCGTGGCGGCTGGGAAGCGCCCGACGCCCCCGACCGCTTTGCTCGCTTCGTGGAACGGGCGACGGCGCACCTGGGCGACCTCATCGGTTGGGCCTGCACGATCAACGAGCCCAACGTCGTGGCCGTCATGGGCTACTTCCAGGGGGAGTACCCGCCCGGGGTGAAGGAGGATTTCACCCGTTACGCCGCGGTGAACGAGGCGATGGTGCGCGCCCACCGCCTGGCCGTCGATGTCCTTCGCTCCGGTCCCGGAGAATTCCCGGTCGGTCTCACGCTCTCGATGGCGGAGATCACCGCCAGCGAGGGAGGGGAACCACTGCGCGATGCCGCCGAGGAGATGCTCGAAAACATCTTTCTCCGCGCCACCGGTGGCGACGACTTCGTGGGGGTGCAGTGCTACACCCGCATGCACTTCGGCCCGGATGGACTGGCCCCGAACGACCCCGACGTCCCGCTGACCCAAATGGGTGACGAACGCTGGCCCCGAGCGGTCGAGCACACGGTGCGCCGGGCGGCCGCGTTGAGCGGGCGGCCGGTCGTGATCACCGAGAACGGGATCGCCACGGCCGACGACACCGAGCGGATCGCGTTCGTGTCCGATGCGCTCCGCAGCGCGCACCGGTGTCTCCAGGAGGGCATCGACCTGCGGGGGTACTTCGTGTGGAGCCTGCTGGACAATTTCGAGTGGCACCTGGGCTACGGCCCCAAATTCGGGCTGGTCGCGGTGGCCCCGGGCACCTTCGAGCGCCGGCCAAAGCCGAGCGCGCACTGGTTCGGGGAAGTGGCCCGTGCCAACCGATTGCTCACAGCGGGTGCATAGCCGGCCGGCAGGGTGGGAATTGGCGGCCACGCTAGGGTTACGGGGTGGTCACCCGGCTCAAGGCGCTGTACGACTGGTTCCACACGCACGAGGGCCGAAAGATCTTCCGATACACCATGGTGTCGGTGATCTCGACTGCCGTCTCGCTCGTCGTGATCGCCATCGTTTACGGCGCGCTGCACCTCTGGAGCGAGGTGCCGAGCACCATCTTCGGCAATGTGGTGGCCACGTTCCCCTCCTACTGGCTCAACCGAAAGTGGGCTTGGGGTAAGCACGGCCGTTCGCACTTCATGAAGGAGATTGTGCCCTTCTGGACGCTCGCCGCGATAGGCATCGCGTTTTCCATCGTTGGCGCCGCGCTGGCCCGCCACATTTCCATCAAGTACGGGCTAGACCACTTCGACACAACACTGCTCGTCCTGTTCGCCAACGTCGCGTCGTTCGCCGTCTTCTGGGTCGCCAAGCTGCTCATGTTCAACCGCCTGTTCCGCACCGAGCTCGATGAGTTCGACGAGCACCTCACCCATGAGGAGGAAGAGCACGAGGACGAAGAGGAGTCGACCCACTCCTCGCCACGCTGACCGAGGGGACCGCTCGCCGCGCAGGCGTTAGTCCCGGAAGTTGTTGAACTGCAACGGGATGCCGAAATCCTCCGCCTTGGATTTGGTGATCACCTCTTGGAGGTCGTCCCGCTTCTTGCCGGTGACGCGGATCTGATCGCCCTGGGTCTGAGACGACACCCCCTTGAGCCCGAGGTCCTTGATGAACTTGTTCAATCGCTTGGCGTGGTCCGACGAGATGCCCGCCCGGATGGCAATCTTCTGGCGGGACGTCCCCTTCTGGGCCTCTTCGACCTTGGCGTCCTCGAAAGCCTTCAGGGACACGTGGCGCTTGACCAGCTTCTCGTCCAGGACCTGGTGGAGCGCCCGTAGGCGGTCCTCGGTCGAGGAGCGGAGCACCAGCTCGTTCTCGCCCAGCTCAATGGCGGAATCGGTGTTCTTGAAGTCGAAGCGGGTGGCGGCCTCCCGGTTGGCCTGGTCGACAGCATTGCGCACCTCTTGCATGTCGACTTCCGAAACGATGTCAAACGTAGGCATTGGGTCAGCGTACCGGCGCCACCTGCCGGTACGGGGTGCCGGACCGGGCTAATCTCGCCCGCTACGGGTCGGTGTCCGAGTGGCCAAAGGAAGCAGGCTGTAAACCTGCCGGTTAACACCTACGGAGGTTCAAATCCTTCCCGGCCCACGTATTTCGCCGGGGCAGCCACCGGAAGCCATCGCCCTTGTCGACCCCTGGACTGCCGTTACAATGCTGTTTCAGATCGATTGCGGGGACATGCTCCCCGGGCGTGAGCCATTTCCCCCGCCGGGCGTGCCCGGAATGACAAGCGAGACTGCCTACCCCGTGGACGAGAGCGCGACGTCGACATCAACACCGGTTCTCGACCGGATCAGCGCGCGTCTCCGCCGGGCCTCTATGCGGGCGGACGCGGTACACCTCCGACTCACCCGCGGTGTCACACTCACCGAGCGGGTCGAACCGCAGGCCGGCGATCCCGAAGACTGGTCGTTCCTGCGCCGGCCGGCGCTCTTGGGTTTCCTCGCCGTCGTTTCCATCTGCGTCGGCGCATCGCTGCCGAGCTCGCCCTTCAAGCTGGAGATGGGGGGCACCTGGTTCTTCGGCGAGGCCGACTGGCCGTCGACCACCCTGATGCTGCCGGGTGTCGTCGCCGTCTACGGCGGGATGGTCCTCTTCGTACGCGTCTGGTTGGGCTTGTTCCAGACGCTGCGGGCCCGCGGCGGCGTGCCGATCCGCCCACTGGCCTACATGTTGGCGCTGTGGATCCTTCCCCTCTTGGTGGTGGCACCGCTCTTCAGCCGGGACGTGTTCTCCTACGCCGCCCAGGGCGAGATGATGAGCCACCACATAAACCCGTACCACTACGGTCCGGGCACCATCGGCTCTGGGCCGTACACGTCGGGGGTCGATCCCCTGTGGGCGAACACGCCCGCTCCCTACGGGCCGCTCTTCTTGCTGCTGGCCGGATGGTCCGCCTCGCTGAGCTTCCACCACGCATTGATCACTGTCGTGCTGCTCCGCTTGCAGTCCGTCGCCGGCATTGCCCTGATCGCGTACTGCATCCCGAAGCTGGCCCGCTCGTTCGGGCGGGATCCGGGTCCGGCGTTCGTGCTGGCGGTGCTCAACCCGCTCACCCTGCTCGCCCTGGTGGGCGGCGCCCACAACGACGCCATCATGGTGGGCCTGCTCCTGGCCGGCATCACAGCCGCTCGCTCCTTCCATCCCGCATGGGGGGTCGTGCTCTGCGCGCTCGCTGCCTCCATCAAGGTTCCCGCGGCGATCGGGATCGTCTACGTCGCCTGGGATTGGGCGGGGCCTTTCGCCGATTGGCGCCGGCGTGCCCGCATGGTGTTTCGCTCCGGGCTGATCACCGTGGCCGTCATGGGGGTGCTGTCGCTGGTATCGGGCCTCGGCTGGGGCTGGATCGCCAACCTGGGCACTCCGGGCACCGTGCGCTCGTGGATGGCTCCGGCAACGGGATTCGGGCTGCTCATCAGCGGGGCCGCCCATGTGGTGGGCATCGGCGTCGGGCTGGGCGGGGTGCTCACGCTGACCCGGGCCATCGGGCTCATTGCGGCCGCGGCCATCGCCTTCTACTGCTTGCGGCATCGGGAGCGCATCGGTCTGCTGGGTGCGCTCGGCGCCACCATGATGGCCTTCGTCCTCCTCGGTCCGGTCGTCCAACCCTGGTACCTCACCTGGGGGATCATCATCGTGGCGCCCGTGGTCACAGGGCGTTGGCTCTACGCCGTCCTGGGGTTGTCGATCGTGGCGCCTTTCATTGGGCTCACCGGAGGCGCCGACCTGCTCAGCGAGCTGTTTCACACAGACCCGGCGAGCATGGTGCTCGCGGTCATGGTGCTCTGGGCCGTGGCCATCGTCCCATTGGGGAACTGGACGACCTCGTGGCGGATCGACCGGTCGCGCCTACCTGCCCTTCCGGCCACGAGCGCGGCCCAGTCCTGAGCCCGAGCGCCGGAGGGCTCACCCCGGCCGGGATCTACAGCAGTCGCTGCAACTCGACCACGTCGAGCCACTGGCGGTGCTTGCGGCCGACCTCGCGCTCCACGCCCACCAACTCGAAGCCGGCGGCCTCGTGGATGCCGATGGAGGTCTCGTTGTGCCCGGCGATCCGGGCGATCACCGAGTGGAAGCCGTGGGCGGACGCCAGGACGAGGAGCTCGGAGAGCAGTGCCTTGCCGACCCCTTTGCCCCGCTGGGCCCGGTCGACGTAGACGGAGTTCTCGGCGGTGGCCGAGTACCCCGAGCGCTCCCGGAAGGCCGACAGAGAGCCGAAGCCGAGGACGATCTCGCCGTTGGCGCCTATCCGACCGGCCGCAGCCGGCTCCGGCGGCCGGGTGGCGACGAGCGCCGGATGCACCCCGCTGTGCTCGAGGATCCAGGCCTCCTGCTCGGAACGGGTCCGGGGCACCATGTCGAAGGTGTTGGTGCTCTCGAGCACCTCGACGTTGTAGATGGCACGGATGGCTTCGGCATCGGCCACCTCGGCGAGTCGGATCCGCATCCGCCGATGGTAGTAATTGACCTGCGTAAACCAGGGGAGCGGAGGCAACTCGTGCCGTGCCCTGGCTATCATTGCCCGTTCGCGGAAGGTAGCCGCGGCGCCCCCTTAGCTCAGTCGGCAGAGCACAGCCATGGTAAGGCTGGTGTCGTCGGTTCGATTCCGACAGGGGGCTCGCCCCTGGCGGCGTAGCTCAGTTGGTCAGAGCACACGGCTCATAATCGTGTTGTCGCGGGTTCGAGTCCCGCCGCCGCTACCAAATCCGGGGACGGGTGCCTCGGCACTGACCAGGAAGGATTGAAGATGGCCAAGAACGAGAAGAGGGTCCAGGTCACCCTGGCCTGTGAGGTGTGCAAGCGGCGTAACTACATCACGACCAAGAACAAGCTCAACGACCGCGAGCGGATCGAGATGAAGAAGTTCTGCCGCTGGGACCGCCAGCACACGCTGCACAAGGAGACCCGCTGAGCCACGCGGCGCCTGCCGGTGCTACTCTGGCAGACCGATCCCCAGGTCAGGGGGAAGAACCACCTGCTTGAGGGCAACCGAAGGCACCCCACCGAGGGCAGTAGCTCAACTGGTAGAGCACCGGTCTCCAAAACCGGCGGTTGGGGGTTCGAGTCCCTCCTGCCCTGCCCCGGACGTAACCACCCGAAAACGAAGTATGTGAGGCAAGAGCCGTGAACCGCGAGACCAAGCGCATGATGCAGCGCCAAGGGCAGATGGAGGCCGATGGGTCTCCGGCTACCCGCAAGGCGCCCGCGGGCACGACCACGGGCGCTCCACGCCAGCCGCGGGGCCGGCAGCAGGGGCGCAAGCGCACGACGCCGGTGCAGTTCGTCCGCGAGGTGCGCGACGAGATGCGCCAGGTGGCGTGGCCGTCCCGCTCAGAGCTCATCAACTACACATCGGTGGTCTTGACGACGCTGATCATCATGATCAGCCTGATTTTCGGGTTGAACCTCGCGTTCGGGAAGCTGATCACGCTTCTCTTCACGAAGTAGCACGGCATGAGCGACACGACGCATTCAGAGGCAGAGGAAACGCTGGCGACCGGCGACGAGCAAGACGTCGCCGAGGCGGTGGGAGCGGAACGAGAAGAACGAGAAGAGGCCGAAGCGGCCCCCAAGGAGGCGGCTGTGCATTCGGACGCCGTAGCAGACCTGGTGGAAGAGGTGACCGCCGAAGAAGAGGCGGAGTCGGACGCCGTGGCGGATGAAGCGCTGATCGAGGAGATTGTGGAAGAAGTCGTGGAGGAAGCCGTGCTCGAGGCGGTCGAAGAGGCGGTGGTCGAGGAGATCGCCGAGGAGATCGCGGAAGAGATCGCCTTGGAGACGCCGCCGCAGCGTGAGCCGGACCTCGTGCTCGACGCCACCGACGGTGGGGAGACGGCCGAGGAGGACGGCGAGCTCGGCGAATGGGTCAAGGACGAAGAGGACGAAGAGGAGCCGCTTCCGGTCGAGAGCCCCTATGACAGGCCGGGCCGCTGGTACGTCGTGCACACCTACTCGGGCTACGAGAACAAGGTGCGGTCGAACATGGGCAACGTCGTGGCCTCCCGGGGCATCGAGGACCGTGTCTTCGAGGTCGTGATCCCGATGGAGGACGTGGACGAGTTCAAGGGTGGCAAGAAGGTCACGGTCCAGAAGAAGGTGTTCCCGGGCTATCTGCTCGTTCGCTGCGACCTCGATGACGACACCTGGGGCGCCATCCGCAACACCCCCGGCGTCACCGGTTTCGTGGGTCCGGGGACCAAGCCCACACCCCTGTCACGCCGCGAGGTCGAGAACATCCTCCAGGTGAAGGTGGAGGGTGGCCCGGGCGGTGCGCCCAAGCGCACGCGGGCACGCCTCGAGTACGAGGTCAACGAGACGGTGAGGGTCAAGGAAGGCCCGTTCGCCGATTTCTCGGGCCAGATCTCGGAGATCAACGAGGACCAGCTCAAGCTCAAGGTGTTGGTCAACATCTTCGGCCGGGAGACGCCGGTCGAGCTCGAATTCAGCCAGGTCGCCAAGCTTTAGGCGCCTGGACACAGACACCGGAGAAGGAGAACGAGGACGATGGCACCGAAGAAGAAGGTGCTCGCCGTGGTGAAGATCCAGCTCGAGGCTGGCTCGGCCACGCCCGCGCCGCCCGTCGGCACGGCGCTGGGACCACACGGCGTGCAGACCATGGAATTCTGCAAGCAGTACAACCAGGCCACGGAGAGCATGCGGGGTCAGGTGATCCCGGTCGACATCACGATCTACGAGGACCGCTCGTTCACCTTCGTGCTGAAGACCTCCCCGACGCCGGTCCTGCTCCGCCAGGCGGCGGGGCTCGACAAGGGCGCCGCGACCGCCGGCCGCGAGCAGGTCGGGACGATCACCGACGCCCAACTCGCCGAGATCGCCACCACCAAGCTTGCTGACCTGAACACCAAGGGACCTCGATGCCGCCAAGAAGCAGGTCGCCGGCACGGCGCGCTCCATGGGCATCAAGGTCGCCGGTTAAGGCAGGGACGAGGAGAGAAGATGACCCAGCACGGCAAGAAGTACAAGGAGAGCCTGACCAAGGCAGATCGGGATTCGATGCACGGCGTGGCCGAGGCCGTCGAGCTGGTCAAGTCGTTGTCCAACGCCAAGTTCGACGAGACGGTCGAGCTCGCCGTCCGCCTGGGGGTCGACCCCCGCAAGGCGGACCAGATCGTGCGCGGCACGCTCTCGCTCCCCTCGGGGACCGGGCGCACCGAGCGGGTGGCGGTCTTCGCCGCGGGCGAGGCGGCCGCTGAGGCCCGCGCCGCCGGTGCCGACGAGGTCGGCGCCGACGACCTGGTGGCCAAGATCAATGGTGGCTTCCTGGATTTCGACGTGGCCATCGCCACCCCGGACCTGATGGGCCAGGTCGGCACGCTCGGCCGGGTGCTCGGGCCCCGCGGCCTGATGCCGAACCCCAAGACCGGGACCGTGACCACGGACGTCGGCAAGGCCGTCACCGAGTTCAAGGGCGGCCGGGTCGAGTACCGCACCGACAAGGTGGGCAACGTGCACATCCGGGTGGGCAAGGCCTCGTTCACCGTCGAGCAGCTGGTGACCAACATCCGTGCCGTCCTCGACGAGCTCCAGCGGGCCAAGCCGCCGTCGTCGAAGGGCCGCTACTTCTTGTCGGTCACCCTGTCGGCGACGATGAGCCCCGGCGTCCGCATCGACCCGGTGCGGGCCCGCTACGGCGAAGAGGAGCTCGCCGTCCCGGCCTGATCCGCCACCCCGGCCGGAGGGCTTCCGGCTTCCGTACTACGCTTTCCCGCACAGCTCCCCGCCTCCGGGTGGACGGGCACTGAATCCGATACGCCACAGACCTCCGGTGCGCCCTAGGCGCCGAAGCGGCCCGATGGGCCGGCCTGACGAGGCGACACCTTGCAAGCCGGACCCGTCCGGCCTGCGCCGTCGCACCGGAGACTCGGGCCGAGTCCGGTGGAGGACACCGATGGCAACGCAGAACGCAGCAAGGGCGCACAAGGTCGAAGTGGTCGACGAGGTCAAGACGCGCATGAGCGCGGCAACGGCCTCCATCGTGAGCGAATACCGCGGCCTCTCCGTGGCGGAGCTGGCCGAGCTGCGCACAGCGCTCGCCGCCGCCGGCGGCGATTACAAGATCTTCAAGAACACCCTGGTCCGGCTCGCCATCGACGGCGGCGAATACCAGCCGCTGTCGGAGTACCTGAGCGGACCGAGCGCACTGACCTTCGTGCAGGGCGACATCAGCGCCGTGGCCAAGGCCCTGCGGGACTTCTCCCGGGTCAACCCCCACCTGGTGATCAAGGGCGGGCTGGCCGACGGGTCGCTGCTCTCCACCGGCGACCTGGCCGCTCTGGCCGACCTGCCGCCCCGCGAGGTGCTGCTGGCCCGCCTGGCGGGGGCCCTCGCCGCACCGATGCAGCAGATGGCCGGCCTCCTGCAGGCCCTGCCCCGCAACATGGCCTACGGGATCTCGGCGCTCATCGAAGAGCGACAGGCCGCCGGGGAGACGCTGCCGGCCGAGCCCGCTGAGCCGGCCACCTCCGCTGAGCCCGCCGAAGCCTCGGCCGAGGCCGCACCCCCGGCCGAGGCTGCACCCCCCGCCGAGGAGGCGCCGGCCGAACCCGCGGCCGAGGACCAGCCGCAGAAGAGGCCGCCGCCCCGGAGCCGGTGGAGGCCGCCGGGGAGACGGAGACGGAGCCGGACGCGGCGGCCCCCTCCGAAGAGGCACCCCAGTAGCCCGAGATCGCATTTCCGCACCGCACCGCACCGAACCAACAAGACCGAAGCAAAGAAAGGAAGGCCAGGCAGATGGCAACCCTGACCAAAGAAGAGATCCTCGACGGGATCGCCGATCTCTCGGTGATCCAGCTGAGCGAGCTGTTGAAGGACTTCGAAGAGCGCTTCGGCGTGACGGCGGCGGCCCCCGTGGCCGTGGCTGCCGCGGCCGCTCCGGTGGCCGGCGGCGACGCCGGTGCCGGCGACGAGGAGAAGTCCGAGTTCGACGTCATCCTGACCGACGCCGGCGACAAGAAGATCCAGGTCATCAAGGAGGTGCGCGCCCTCACCAGCCTCGGCCTCAAGGAGGCCAAGGACCTGGTCGAGGCCGCCCCCAAGGCGGTCCTGGAGAAGGCGAACAAGGATGACGCCGACAAGGCCAAGGCCGCCCTCGAGGGTGCCGGGGCCAGCGTCGAGGTCAAGTAGTCCCGGTCGGGGCCGGGTGGCACCCGCTGCCACCTGGCCCTCTGACCTGGACCCTTGACTGAGGGGGAGGGCACCTTTACCCTGTCGTGAACCCCGGGCGCCGCTGCCCGTCAGGTCGACGCGGCCAAGGGGTTGTATCCAGGCACGCCCCACGATAAGATGCCGGGTTGCCGTGCGTCTCCCTGTCTTCGATTGCGTAATTCCCGGGTGTCGGCACGCGCCCTCGAAGCCCTGATCCGCCGTCCCGTCCTCGTCCGTCCCATTCGCCGTCCCGCCCGCACCCGCCGCTTTTCTCCTGGGAGGAGTTGACCGTTGTCCTCACGGTCCCGCAGTCCCGAACGTGTTTCGTTCGCCAATATCAACGAGGCTCTGCCGCTTCCTGACCTGATCGCCATCCAGCGCGATTCGTTTCAGTGGTTCCTCGACAAGGGCCTCGCCGAGGCCTACCACGACATCAGCCCGATCGAGGACTTCACCGGCCAGCTGAGCCTGGAGCTCGAGTTCGACCCGACGGATGCCGACCTGCGCCCGCCGCCGAAGTTCTCGGTGGAGGAGTGCAAGGAAAAGGACATGACCTACGCGGCCCCTGTCTTCGTGCGGGCCCGCTTCCTCAACGCCACCACGGGTGAGATCAAGGAGCAGACGGTCTTCATGGGGGACTTCCCGATGATGACCGACCGCGGCACCTTCATCGTCAACGGGACCGAGCGGGTTGTCGTCAGCCAGCTCGTGCGCTCGCCCGGCGTGATCTTCCAGCCCGGGCGCGACGCCAAGACCGTCTTCACCGGGACCATCCACCCCTACCGGGGCGAGTGGATCGAGCTCGACATCGAGGCCAAGCCGGGCAAGGACGTCACCGCCGGCTGCCGCGTGGCCCGCAAGCGCCGCCTCTCGCTCTTCGTGCTCCTGCGCGCGCTCGGCTACGGCGACGAGGCCTTCCTGGACCGCTTCGTGCGCCACTTCGACTTCCTCGAGGGGCAGTGGGAGAAGGAGCGCAACCTGGCTCCCACCCGTGAGGAGGCGCTGCTCGAGATCTACAAGCGCGCCCGCCCCGGCGAGCCGCTGTCGGCCGAGGCCGCCCGCGTCTACTTCGAGAACGCCTTCTTCAACCCGAAGCGCTACGACCTGACGCGGGTCGGGCGCTACAAGCTGAACCGCAAGCTCGGCCCGGAGATCGACCGCCTGAACGACCTGTTCGGGATCGACGTCGAGAAGCCGGCGCCGAACCAGTCGGTGCTGAGCCCTTCGGAGATCCTGGCCTCGGCCACCTACATGCTGCACCTCGCGCTGCACATGTCCGACGGCGAGTCCACCTACCGCATCGACGACCAGGACCACTTCGCCAACCGTCGCATCCGCTCGGTGGGCGAGCTGATCCAGAACCAGGTGCGGGTCGGCCTGAGCCGTATGGAGCGGGTCGTGCGCGAGCGCATGACCACCCAGGACGTCGAGGCGATCACGCCGCAGACGCTGATCAACATCCGCCCGGTCGTGGCCGCGGTGAAGGAGTTCTTCGGCACCTCGCAGCTCTCGCAGTTCATGGACCAGAACAACCCGCTGTCGGGCCTGGCCCACAAGCGCCGCCTGTCCGCGCTCGGGCCCGGTGGTCTGTCCCGTGAGCGGGCCGGGTTCGAGGTCCGTGACGTCCACACCTCGCACTACGGCCGCATGTGCCCGATCGAGACGCCCGAGGGCCCGAACATCGGCCTGATCGGGGCCCTGGCCACCTACGCCCGGGTCAACGAGTACGGCTTCATCGAGACCCCGTACCGCACGGTCGTCGGGGGCAAGGTCACCGACGAGGTGAGCTACCTGGCCGCCGACGAGGAGGAGGAGCACGTCATCGCCCAGGCCAACGCCTCGGTCGACGCCGACGGCCGCCTCACCGAGGAGCGCGTCCTGGTGCGCCGCGGCCCGCAAGGCACCGGCGTGCGCATGGGCGCCGTCAACACGTCCTACGGCACGACGTCGGAGATCGACTTCGTCCCGCCGTCCGAGGTCGACCTGATGGACGTGTCGCCGAAGCAGATCGTCTCGGTCTCGACCGCCCTCATCCCCTTCGTCGAGCACGACGACGCCAACCGGGCCCTCATGGGCGCCAACATGCAGAAGCAGGCGGTGCCGCTCGTCGTGAGCGAGGCGCCGTACATCGGCACCGGGGTCGAGGCGCGGGCCGCCCGCGACGCCGGCGACGTGATCCTCTCCGAGGGCGACGGCACGGTGACCGAGATCAGCGGGGACACCATCACGGTGGAGTACGCCTCGGGGCAGAAGGACCGGTACGGCACGGCGCTCGGGCGCAAGGTGTACCGCCTCTCCAAGTTCCGCCGCTCCAACCAGAACACCTGCATCAACCACCGCACGCTGGTCGTCGAGGGCCAGAGCGTGGCGGCCGGCGACCTCCTGGCCGACGGCCCGTCGACGCACAACGGTGAGCTGGCGCTGGGCAAGAACCTGCTCGTCGCCTTCATGCCCTGGGAGGGCTACAACTACGAGGACGCCATCATCCTCTCGGAGCGCCTCGTGCGCGACGACGTGCTGACGTCCATCCACATCGAGGAGCACGAGGTCGACGCCCGCGACACCAAGTTGGGTGCCGAGGAGATCACCCGGGACATCCCGAACCTGTCGGAGGAGATCCTGGCCGACCTCGACGACCGCGGCATCATCCGCGTCGGCGCCGAGGTGGAGCCGGGCGACGTCCTGGTCGGCAAGGTGACCCCGAAGGGCGAGACGGAGCAGACGCCCGAGGAGCGCCTGCTGCGCGCCATCTTCGGTGAGAAGGCCCGCGAGGTGCGCGACACCTCGCTCAAGGTCCCCCACGGCGAATACGGCAAGGTGATCGACGTCCGGGTCTTCTCCCGTGAGGAGTCGCACGAGCTGCCGCCGGGCGTCAACCAGCTGGTCCGGGTCTACGTGGCCCAGAAGCGCAAGATCTCCGAGGGCGACAAGCTGGCCGGCCGCCACGGCAACAAGGGCGTCATCTCCAAGATCCTCCCGGTCGAGGACATGCCGTACCTGTCCGACGGCACTCCGGTGGACATCATCTTGAACCCGCTCGGCGTGCCGAGCCGGATGAACGTGGGCCAGGTGCTGGAGTCGCACCTCGGCTACGCCGCCCGGCACGGCTGGGAGGGCGTGCAGGTCAACGATGGCGTGGGGACGAGCGCCAAGGGCGACGGGGCGGCGCGCAAGACGCGCCCGCGGACCGAGCCGGCGGCCTGGGTCTCCACTCCCGGTCTTCGACGGCGCCCACTGGGACGAGACCGAGGACGCCGGGGCCCACCCCACGATCCAGCACGTCTTCGGCTCGCTGAACGCGGACTCGGCCGACGGTGACGTGCAGATCCGGACCGACGGCAAGGCCACGCTCTACAACGGCCGCACCGGCGAGGCCTACGACAACCCGATCTCGGTCGGCTACGTCTACATCCTGAAGCTCGCCCACCTGGTGGACGACAAGATCCACGCCCGCTCCACCGGCCCGTACTCCATGATCACCCAGCAGCCGTTGGGTGGGAAGGCGCAGTTCGGTGGCCAGCGCTTCGGTGAGATGGAGGTCTGGGCGCTGGAGGCGTTCGGCGCCGCCTACGCCCTGCAGGAGCTCCTGACCATCAAGTCGGACGACGTGCTGGGCCGGGTGAAGGTCTACGAGGCCATCGTCAAGGGCGAGAACATCCCCGAGCCGGGGATCCCCGAGAGCTTCAAGGTGCTCATCAAGGAGATGCAGTCGCTCTGCCTCGACGTCGAGGTCCTGGCCGTCGACGGCCGGGAGATCGAGATGCACGAGCTGGACGAGGACGTGTTCCGCACGGCTGAAGAGCTGGGCATCGATATCAGCCGCAACGAGCGCGGCTCCGACGAAGAAGACGAGCGGCGCGCCGCAGAGAGGAGCTTCTCCTAATGGCTCTGGACGTCAACACCTTTGACCAGTTGCGCATAGGCCTGGCCACGGGCGACTCCATCCGGGGATGGTCCAACGGCGAGGTCAAGAAGCCCGAGACGATCAACTACCGGACGCTGCGCCCCGAGAAGGACGGCCTCTTCTGCGAGAAGATCTTCGGGCCGACCAAGGACTGGGAGTGCTACTGCGGCAAGTACAAGCGGGTGCGCTTCAAGGGCATCATCTGCGAGCGCTGTGGCGTCGAGGTCACGCGCTCGAAGGTGCGCCGCGACCGCATGGGCCACATCGAGCTGGCCGCGCCCGTCGTGCACATCTGGTACCTGCGCGGGACGCGGTCGTGGTTGGCCTACCTGCTCATGGGCACCGAGCCCCGCGAGGAGCTCAAGGCCAAGCAGCTCGAGAAGGTCATCTACTTCGCGGCCAACCTGGTCACCTGGGTCGACGAGGAGAAGCGGCACCAGGATCTCCCGAGCCTCGAGAACGAGATGGCCGAGGAGATCGCCGACATCGAGAAGAAGCGCGACCTCGACATCGACCGCCGCTTCAAGGCGCTCGAGGAGGAGCTGAAGGCGCTCGAGGGCGAGGGCGCCCGTGACGCCGAGATCAAGGCGCGCCAGCGTGCCGTCGAGAAGGAGATCCAGTCGGCCCGCGAGCGGGCCCAGGAGGACGCCGAGATCGCCCAGCGCTCCCTCGACGAGTTCCGCAACCTGCACGGTCGCAAGATCATCGAGGACGAGATGCTCTGGCGCGAGCTGCGGCTGCGCTACGACGAGTACTTCGAGGGCGGGATGGGCGCGGAGTACATCCTCAAGCTGATCGACCGCATCGACCTCGATGCCGAGGAGATCAAGCTGCGCGACATGATCGACGCCAAGGACGGCCGCCGGCCTCTCTCGGCCCAGCGGCGCCAGAAGACGATCAAGCGGCTCAAGATCGTCACCGCCTTCAACCGCCGGGACGACCACGGCCGGCGCATCAACGACCCGCGGGCCATGATCCTCGAGGCCGTGCCGGTGATCCCGCCCGACCTGCGCCCGATGGTGCAGCTCGACGGTGGCCGCTTCGCCACCTCGGACCTGAACGACCTCTACCGCCGCGTCATCAACCGGAACAACCGGCTCAAGAGGCTGCTCGACCTCGGCGCGCCCGAGATCATCATCAACAACGAGAAGCGCATGTTGCAGGAGGCCGTCGACGCGCTGTTCGACAACGGCCGCCGCGGCCGCCCGGTGACGGGTCCGGGCAACCGCCCGCTCAAGTCCCTGTCGGACATGTTGAAGGGCAAGCAGGGCCGGTTCCGCCAGAACCTGCTCGGCAAGCGGGTGGACTACTCGGGCCGCTCGGTCATCGTCATCGGCCCGAACCTCAAGCTGCACCAGTGCGGCCTGCCCAAGCTCATGGCGCTCGAGCTCTTCAAGCCCTTCGTCATGAAGCGGCTGGTCGACGCCGAGCTGGCCCAGAACATCAAGTCGGCCAAGCGGATGGTCGAGCGGCGCCGGCCCCAGGTGTGGGACGTCCTCGAGGGCGTCATCCGGGAGCACCCGGTGCTCTTGAACCGGGCGCCGACGCTGCACCGGTTGGGGATCCAGGCCTTCGAGCCCGTGCTCGTCGAGGGCAAGGCCATTCAGGTCCACCCCCTCGTCTGCACGGCCTTCAACGCCGACTTCGACGGCGACCAGATGGCGGTCCACCTCCCGTTGTCCGCCGAAGCCCAGGCCGAGGCCAGGGTCTTGATGTTGTCGGCGAACAACATCCTCTCGCCGGCCACCGGCCGGCCGATCACGGTGCCCACCCAGGACATGGTCTTCGGCGCCTACTACCTCACCCTCCGGGTCGAGACGGGCGAGGGCGCGGGTCGCACCTTCCGCCACATCCACGAGCTGGAGGCCGCTTTCGACGCCGGCGACGTGGAGCTGCAGGTGCCGATCACCCTGCGGCCGGCACCGGGCTCGACGCTGGCCGGCCGCCTGGCCGCCGCCGGCGTCACCGCCGGCGAGGACGGCGTCCTGAGCTACGAGACGACGCCGGGCCGCGTGTTCTTCAACGAGGCGCTGCCCGAGGGCTTCGCCTTCGTCAACGACGTGGTCGGCAAGCGCAACACGCCGATCGGGGTGATCGTGGAGGAGCTCTCCGCCAACTACCCGAAGAACGTCGTGGCCCTGAGCCTCGACCGGATCAAGGCGATCGGCTTCCGCTTCGCCGCCCAGTCCGGCCTGACCATCTCCATCAACGACGTGCAGACGCCGCCCGACAAGCTGGCCATCCTCGACCGCTACGAGAAGGAGGCCGAGAAGGCGGAGACGCAGTTCAAGCGCGGGATCATCACCGACGACGAGCGGCGCCAGAAGGAGATCGAGATCTGGACCTCGGCCAACTCCGAGGTGGGCCGGGCCATGGAGTCCCAGCTCGCCACGATCGCCTTCAACCCGCTCGACATGATGGTGGACTCGGGCGCCCGAGGGAACTCGCAGCAGATCCGCCAGATCGCCGGAATGAAGGGCCTGGTGTCCAACCCGCGCGGTGAGATGATCCCCCGGCCGATCAAGTCCTCCTTCCGTGAGGGCCTCTCGGTGCTGGAGTACTTCATCTCGACCCACGGTGCCCGCAAGGGACTGGCCGACACCGCCCTGCGCACGGCCGACTCGGGCTACCTGACCCGTCGACTGGTCGACGTGGCCCAGGAGCTCATCATCCGGATCGACGACTGCGGGTCGACCAGGGGCATCTGGATCGAGGGCGTGGCCCCCGACGGGCCCGGGCACCGCAACTACCTCGAGACCCGCGCCTTCGGCCGGCTCCTCACCGAGGATGTCACGCTGTCGGACGGCACCGTCTACCCGGTGGGCACGCTGCTCCTCGACGACAGCATCGCCGTCCTGCGCGACGACGTGGCCGTCGACCGCATCCGCGTTCGATCGGTGCTCACCTGCGAGTCGCCCCAGGGCGTCTGCGCCGCGTGCTACGGGCTGTCCCTCGCCACGGGCTCCATGATCGAGCTGGGCGAGGCTGTCGGCGTCATTGCCGCCCAGTCCATCGGCGAGCCGGGTACGCAGCTCACCATGCGGACGTTCCACACCGGTGGAGTCGTCGGTGAGGACATCACCCACGGCCTGCCCCGCGTCGTCGAGCTCTTCGAGGCCCGTACGCCGAAGGGCGCCGCCGTGCTCGCCCACCACTCCGGCGTCGTCCGGGTGGAGGACGACGAGACGGGCCGCCGCATCACCGTGGTGGCCGACGACGGCACGGAGGACTCCACGCTGGTGGCCGCACGCGCCCACCTCGAGGTGACCGACGGCCAGGAGGTCGGTGCGGGCGACGCGCTGGTCGAGGGCCCCAAGGACCCGAAGGAGCTGCTCGAGGTCAAGGGCATCCGCGAGACCCAGCAGTACCTCGTCGAAGAGGTGCAGAAGGTGTACCGCGACCAGGGTGTGTCGATCCACGACAAGCACATCGAACTGATCGTGCGCCAGATGCTGCGCCGGGTGCTCGTGGCCGAGCCGGGCGACGCGCCCTTCCTGCCGGGCGAGCGCGTCGACAACCAGATCTACGCCGAGGTGAACCGCACCCTCGTCGAGGACGGCAATGTGCCGGCCGAGGGGCGTCCCGAGCTCATGGGGATCACCAAGGCGTCGCTGGCGACCGACAGCTGGCTCTCGGCCGCCTCCTTCCAGGAGACGACCCGGGTGCTGACCGAGGCCGCCATCGAGGGCCGCAGCGACCCCCTCTTCGGGCTCAAGGAGAACATCATCATCGGCAAGCTCATCCCGGCCGGTTCGGGCATGGAGCACTACCGGGACATCCGTCTCGAGATGCCCGACGCCGAGGCGATGCCCTTCTGGGCCATGGGCTCAGGCGAATCGGACACCGAGGACCTGGCCAACTGGCTGCGTGACATGGGCGAGGGAGTCAGCGAGGACCCCTTCGACTCGTCCATCGACGCCAGCTGGCTGGGCGCGGCGCCGACGGCCGAGGATGCCTACGGGAATCCCATCGCCGGCAGCGGGAACGGCACCGGGGACGGCGCCGGCGACGGCGCGGGAGACGGCACCGCGGCGCCCGAGCCGGGCGCCGCCGAGGCCGGGGCCTAAACTTTCTCCCCTTGAGCGGGGGAAGACGAAGGAGAGGGTCCGTTGGCGACACCGCGCACGGTGGCTGACTCCGGGGGTCCGGACGGCGTGGCGCCGGCCGGATCGGGCCATTACCGCCTGCCGCACCTCCGGGCCCTCGAGGCCCAGTCGATCCACGTCTTCCGCGAGGTGGCGGCCGAGTTCGAGCGCCCGACGCTCATGTTCTCGGGCGGCAAGGACTCCATCGTCATGCTGCACCTGGCGCGCAAGGCCTTCTGGCCGGCCCCCGTGCCCTTCCCCGTCCTGCACGTGGACACCGGGCGCAACTTCGACGAGGTGCTCGCGTTCCGCGACCGCCACGCCGAGGATCTCGGCGTCCGCCTGGTCGTGGCGCGGGTGCAGGACGACATCGACGCCGGCCGGATCGTGGAGGACACGTCGCCGGGCGCCACGCGCAACCGGCTGCAGACGGCGACGCTCCTGCGGGCCATCGCCGAGGGGCGCCACGACGCCGTCTTCGGCGGGGCCCGCCGTGACGAGGAGAAGGCCAGGGCCAAGGAGCGGGTCTTCAGCTTCCGCGACGAGTTCGGCCAGTGGGATCCCAAGAAGCAACGCCCGGAGCTGTGGAACCTCTACAACGCCCGGCACAACAAGGGCGAGCACATCCGTGTCTTCCCCCTGTCGAACTGGACCGAGCTCGACGTGTGGAACTACATCCGGGACGAGGAGATCGACGTCCCGCCGATCTACTACGCCCACCGGCGTCGGGTGTTCCAGCGTGACGGGATGCTCATGGCCGTCACCGAGCACCTCGCTCCGGCGGAGGGGGATCCGGTCTTCGAGACCATGGTGCGCTTCCGGACGGTGGGCGACGCCGACTGCACGGGCTGCGTCGAGTCCATGGCCGAGACCCTCGACCTCGTCATTGCCGAGGTGGCGGGCACCCGACTGACCGAGCGGGGGGCCACCCGGGCCGACGACCGGATCTCCGAGGCCGGCATGGAGGACCGCAAGCGCGAGGGGTACTTCTAGTGACGGAGCTCCTGCGCCTGGCCACGGCCGGCTCGGTGGACGACGGCAAGTCCACGCTGATCGGGCGCCTCCTCTACGACGCCAAGGGGATCTTCGAGGACCAGCTCGAGGCGATCCGCCGCACCAGCGAGCAGCGGGGCGAGATCGAGACGGACCTGGCGCTGCTGACCGACGGGCTCCGCGCCGAGCGGGAACAGGGCATCACCATCGACGTCGCCTACCGCTACTTCGCCACGCCCAAGCGCAAGTTCATCATCGCCGACACCCCCGGGCACACCGAGTACACGCGCAACATGGTCACCGGGGCGTCCAACGCGCACGTGGCCCTCATCCTGATCGACGCCCGAAAAGGGGTGATCGAGCAGACACGACGGCACGCCTTCCTCTCCTCCATGCTCGGCGTGCCGCACATGGTCGTGTGCGTCAACAAGATGGACCTGGTCGACTGGGACCAGGGGCGCTACGAGCAGATCAAGTCCGACTTCATGGAGTTCGCGGCGCGGCTGAATGTGCACGACATCACCTTCATTCCCATCTCGGCCCTCCGCGGTGACAACGTCGTGCAGCGCTCGGAGCACATGTGGTGGTACGACGGCTCACCGCTGCTGAACCACCTGGAGTCGGTCTACATCGGCAGTGACGAGAACTTCATCGACCCCCGCTTCCCGGTGCAGTACGTCATCCGGAGCCAGAGCGCCGAGCACCCGGACTTCCGGGGCTTCGCGGGCACGGTGGCCAGCGGGGTCCTGCGGCCCGGCGACGACGTGCTCGTCATGCCGACGGGCACGTCGTCACGCATCGACGCCATCCTGACCGCTGATGGCGAGGTGGCCGAGGCGTACCCGCCCATGGCGGTGGTCATCACGTTGGCCGACGACATCGCCGTCTCCCGTGGTGACATCCTCTGCCGGCCCAACAACCGCCCGACGGTGTCGCACGAGATCGAGGCGACCGTGTGCTGGATGGACGAGCGCTCCTCCCTGGCCGAGGGCCGCCCCCTCCTGCTCAAGCACAGCACGCGGACGGTGCGGGCGACGGCGCAGTCCCTGCACTACCGGCTCGACATCAACGGGCTGCACCGCGACGAGGCCGCGGCGGCCCTCGACCTCAACGAGGTCGGTCGGGTGACGTTCCGCTGCACCGAGCCGCTGCTGGTGGACGACTACACGACCAACCGCTCCACCGGCAGCTTCATCATCATCGACCCGACCACCAACGCCACCGTGGGCGCCGGCGTCATCCGGGTCATCGCCACCGCACACGCCAGTCCCAACGTGGTGCGCCACGACGGGCGGCTGTCGCGGATGGACCGCTTCGCCGCACTGGGGACGGAGGGGGCGACGCTGCTGTTCACCGGCTTGTCCGGGGCGGGCAAGTCGACGCTGGCCGCCGGGGTGGAGGAGGCCTTCGTGCGCAGCGGCCGGCCTGCCTTCCTGCTCGACGGGGACAATCTGCGCCACGGGCTGAACGCCGACCTGGGCTTCTCCGACCGCGACCGCACCGAGAACGTCCGCCGAGCCGGCGAAGTGGCCGCCATGTTCGCAGAGGCGGGTTCGCTGGCGCTCATCGCCCTGATCTGCCCGTTCGAGGAAGACCGCGGGCTCATCCGCTCCTTACACGAACAGGCGGGTCTCACCTTCGCCGAGATCTTCGTCGACACGTCCATCGAGGAGTGCGAGCGGCGTGACCCCAAGGGCCTCTACGCCCGGGCCCGGGCCGGGCAGCTCCCGGGCTTCACCGGCATCGACTCGCCCTACGAGGTGCCGGTCCGCCCCGACCTGGTGCTCGGCTCCGGTTCGGGGTCCCTGCCCGAGCGGATCTCCCTGGTGCTCGGCCTGTTGGAAGACCTCCTGCGCTAGTCCGTGTCCCAGAGGAGTGCCGGAGCCGGCGAGTGGCCGGAGCGCCGCGGGCCTGGAGCGCTCCCGCCCGGTTCAGGGACTCAGCACCCGGGCGATGTTCCGAAAACTATCAACGAGTTCGTTTAGAGTTCCGGAACACATCCGCCTCCCTCCGCCCGGAAAGCATCCGCCTCCCTCCGACAGCCAGACTCCCCTGAGACGACGGAGCCCAAGCTCCGCGCTACTCCTGGACCAGCTCGATCAGCGTGCCGAACGACGTCTTGGGGTGCACGAAGGCCACCGTGGTCCCACGTGATCCCGGACGCGGCGCCTCGTCGATCACCCGGCCGCCGGCGTCCTTGATCGCCTGGAGGGCGACGCCGCAGTCGTCGACCCGGTAGCCGATGTGGTGCAGGCCCTCGCCCTTGTTGGCGAGGTACTTGGCCACGGGGGAGTCGTCGCTGATCGGCGTGAGCAACTGCACGTAGGAGTCGGCCACCTTCAGCAGCGCCTCCTCGACGCCGTCGGACTCGACGCGTTCGCGGTGGTCGACCGTGGCGCCGAAGACCTCGGCGTACCAGGCGATGGCGGCCTCGAGGTCGTTGACGGCGATGGCGACGTGGTCGATCTCGGTGAGCAGCGAGTCGCTCACGCGCCGTGCCTCCGGAACAGTGTGATGCGATCCTCGCCGACCTTGGCCCGCAGTTCGGGGTCGTCGATGCCCAGCCCCTCCCCGGGCGCCAGGCACAGCACGCCGATCTTTCCCTCGTGCAGGTTGTGGTGCACCTGGTAGGCCGCCTCACCGACCTGCGTGAGGGGGTAGACGGCGGAGAGCGGCGGGAGCACCTTGCCCTCGCAGACGAGCTGGTTGGCGTCCCACGCCTCGCGGTAGTTGGCGAAGTGCGAGCCCTTGATCGTCTTGAGCTTCATCCACAGATGCCGATTGTCGTACTCGATCATGTAGCCGGACGTGGCGGCGCAGGTGACGATCGTCCCCGCCCGCTTGCAGGCGAACACCGACGCGCCCATCGTCTGGCGGCCCGGGTGCTCGAAGACGATCTCGGGCTCGGAGCCCACCAACCCGCGGATGTCCTTGCCGAAGCGGCGCCACTCGGACTCGTCCTGGGTGTGTTCGTCTGACCAGAAGCGGTAGTTCGCCGCCTTGCGGTCGATCACGGCCTCGACGCCGAGATCGTTGAGGAGCTTCACCTTCTCCGGCGAGGACACGACGCCGATCGGCGTGCCGCCTCCGTTGAGCACGTGCTGCACGGCGTAGCTGCCCAGCCCCCCGCTGGCCCCCCATACGAGCACCTTGTCGTCCTGGGTCATGCGGGCCCCGTTGGGGGAGACCAGCATGCGGTAGGCGGTGGAGTTGCACAGCGCGTTGATGGCCGCCTCCTCCCAGCTGAGGTGGGCCGGCTTGGGCATGAGCTGGTTGGCCTTGACCACGGTGATGTCGGCCAGTCCGCCGAAGTTGGACTCGAAGCCCCAGATGCGCTGGTTCGCCGCCAGCATGGAGTCGTCGTGGGCCGACGGGTCCTGGTCGTCGACGTAGTTGCAGTGGACGGTGACCTTGTCGCCCACCTTCCAGTTGCGCACCAACGAGCCCGTGCGCAGCACGACGCCGGCGGCATCCGAGCCGACGACGTGGTAGTCGAGCGCGTGGCGGGCCGCCCACGGCCCCTCCTTGCCCAGGCGGTCGAGGAAGCCGAAGGTGGGCAGCGGCTCGAAGATGGAGGTCCAGACGGTGTTGAAGTTGATCGAGGAGGCCATCACCGCCACGTAGGCCTCATCGGGGGCCAGCTCGGGCAGTGGCACGTCCTCGACGTGGAGGGACAGGCGGGGGTCCTTGTCGGCCGACTCCATGCCGTCGAACATGGTTGTCTCGCTCCGCTTGACCAGGGCAGCCCGGTAGGAGGCGGGCATGTCGAGTCCGGCCAGCTCAGCGGCGGGGGCGCCGGCCAGGACAGCACTGAGGATGTCGCTCATGTGACCCGACGATAGTTGGCCCGTAAGATGCAGTTTCCGTCCGGTAACCAGACCGGCGGGAACGCGGAGAACGCGGAGAACGCGGAGGTTCAGGAATGGCCGAGGCCGTCATCGTCGCAGGGGCTCGCACCCCGATCGGAAAGCTCTCTGGCGGACTGGCTGGATTCACGGCCATGGACCTGGGGGGATTCGCCATCGCGGAGGCGCTCTCCCGGGCCGGTGTGTCCCCGGACCAGGTGGACTACGTGCTGATGGGCCAGGTCATCCTGGCCGGCCAGGGCCAGATCACGGCACGCCAGGCCGCCGTCAAGGGCGGCATTCCCATGACGGTCCCCGCCAACACCATCAACAAGGTGTGCCTCTCCGGCCTCAACACCATCTACCTGGCCGACCAGATGATCCGTGCCGGGGACGCCGACATCGTGGTGGCGGGCGGCATGGAGTCGATGACCCAGGCGCCCTACCTGTTGCCCGGGGCCCGTGCCGGCTACCGCCTCGGTGACGGCGAGCTGATCGACTCCATGATGTACGACGGCCTGACCGACTCCTTCGACCACATCGCCATGGGCCTCTCGACCGAGCAGCACAACGCCAAGGTCGGCATCTCCCGCGAGCGTCAGGACGCGTTCGCGGCGGCGAGCCACGAGAAGGCCGCCGCGGCCGCCAAAGAAGGCCGCCTGGCCGAGGAGATCGTCCCGGTGCAGGTTCCCCAGCGCAAGGGCGACCCCCTCCTGGTGGATACCGACGAGGGCGTGCGCCCGGGCACGACGGCGGAATCGCTCGGCGCGCTCAAGCCCGCCTTCGACAAGAACGGCACCATCACCGCGGGCAACGCGTCGCAGATCTCCGACGGCGGGTGCGCCGTCGTCGTGATGTCGGCGGCCAAGGCGAAGGAGCTCGGGGCCACCCCGCTCGGCCAGATTGTCGGCTACGGCATGGTGGCCGGGCCGGACAATTCGCTGCTGACCCAGCCGTCGCGGGCGATCGTCAAGGCGGCCGGGAAGGCCGGCGTCGACCTCGCTGCCATCGACCTCTTCGAGATCAACGAGGCCTTCGCCGCCGTCGGCCTCGCCTCGGTGGACGACCTGGGCATCGACGAGGACAAGGTCAACGTCAACGGCGGCGCCATCGCGCTCGGACACCCCGTCGGCATGTCCGGCACGCGGCTGGCGCTGACCGCGCTGCTGGAGCTGCGCCGCCGCGGTGCGGCCACGGCAGCCGTCGCCCTGTGCGGTGGTGGCGGCCAGGGCGACGCCGCCATCCTGCGCTCGCTGGCGTAGGCCGGACGCCTCCAGGTCAGAAAGCTCTAGGACTTCTCGTAGGGCGGGCCCAGCAGGGCCACCAGCGTCGCCGTCCCGGCCGCCACGTCGGCCCAGTGCTCGACGCGGAAGGCGTACACGCCCAGTGCGCAGGTGGGGAATCCGCGCCGGACGGCGGCCGAGAGGCCCTTCTTGTCGCGGGCGGACAGCAGGCCCTGCGAGAGGGAGTGCGCCGTGGGGTTGTGGCCCACCACCATGGCGGCGGCGACGCCGTCGGGCAGAGACCGGACGAAGGCGAGCACCTCCTCGGGGTCGGCACCGTAGAGCGCCTCGTCGAAACGGCGTTGCGGGGGATCGGCCATGCCGGCCAGGACGAGCTCTGCCGTCGCCGCCGTGCGGGCGGCGGGTGAGACCAGTGCGACCTGCGGCCGGGGGACGCCCTTCAGGGCGGGTCCCAGCCCCTCGCCCTGCCCGGCGAACAGGCGGCCGAGGGCGGTGGCGTCCCGCCGGCCCCGCGGGGCCAGGACGCGGTCGAAGTCCGTGCCACCCGCAGGCGGGTCGGCTCACCGTCTTGGCGTGGCGCAGGAGCCAGAGGGTGCGGCCCCCCTGGGCCTTGGGTGCCATCAGCCGGTCGCCATCAGTCGAGGGCGAAGGCCGCATGCAGGGAGCGGACGGCGCGCTCGACGTCATCCTCGGCCACCATGCACGACGTGCGGATGGTCGAGGTCGAGATCATGTCGATGTTGATCCTCTCGTTGGCCAGCGTCTCGAACATGGTGGCGGCGATGCCGGGGTGGGACTTCATGCCCACCCCCACGAGCGAGACCCGGGCCACGTCGGCGTCCGCCGTCACCCCCGACGCGCCCAACTCGTCCGCATGGGCCTGGGAGGTCTCCACCGCGACCGCCAGGTCCGCCGTCGGCACGGTGAACGAGATGTCGGTGGTGCCGTGCGCGGACGTGTTCTGCACGATCATGTCGACGTTGATCGACTTGTCGGCCAGCGCCCGGAAGAGCCGTGCCGCCACGCCGGGTCGGTCCGGCACCCCGCTGACGGTGACCTTGGCCTCCGAGGTGTCGTGGGTCACTGCGGTGACGACGGCTTCTTCCATGTCTGCATCCTCCTCCACCACCCAGGTGCCCGGCTCCCAGGTGAAGCTGCTCCGCACGTGCAGCGGGACATTGTGGTTCCGGGCGAACTCGACGGCGCGCAGCATCAGCACCCGCCCACCCGTGGCGGCCATCTCGAGCATCTCCTCGAACGAGATCCGGTTGATCCGGTGCGCCTCGGGCACGATCCGGGGGTCCGCCGTGAACACCCCGGTGACGTCGGTGTAGATCTCGCAGGCGTCCGCGCCCAGGACGGCGGCGAGCGCCACGGCGGTGGCGTCGGACCCGCCGCGGCCGAGCGTGGTGATCTCGCGGGCGGCCGAGACGCCCTGGAACCCGGCCACGACCGGCACCTTGCCGGCCGCCAGCGCCTCCCGCAGGCGGTCCCCCCTGACCTCCCGGATCTTGGCCCGGGTGTGGTCGTCGTCGGTGATGATCCCGACCTGGCTGCCGGTGAACGACGCCGCCTCCACCCCGAGGTCGGCCAACGCCATGACCAGCAGCGACATGGACACCCGCTCCCCGGTGCTGACGAGCATGTCGTACTCGCGGGGCGGCTGGGTGGCGCTCACCGAGTTGGCCAGGTGGATGAGGTCGTCGGTGGTCTTGCCCATGGCGCTGACCACGGCCACCACCTCGGAGCCCTGCCGGCGCGTGCGTGCGATGTGGTCGGCCACGGCACGGATCCGATCGGCGTCGCCGACCGAGGTGCCCCCGAACTTCTGGACGACCAGTGGCATCCGACGAGGCTACAGACCGCGCACCGACCCGCTCGCCGCCGGCACCCGCCGTTCCCGCCCGGGGCGGGCGATGTCGGGCCTCCGGCCTCCGGCGGGGCGATCCGGAGCCGTCCCGAGGATTGGGTATGGTCTCGGGCCGTGCCCAGCGACAAGCGAGCCCGTCAGCGCGCGGCCAGGGAGGCGCGGCTGGCCGCCGAGGCCCAGCAGCAGAAACGCCGCAAGCAGATCCGCAACGCCATCATCGTGGTGGTCATCGCCGGGGTGATCGTCGGGATCGTCTTCCTGGTCTCGGGCAACAACAACTCGGCCTCGAAGTCCACCGCGAACAGCACGACCACGACGGCGGCCGCGAAGGGCACCAACGCGGCGCTGCAGGCCCAGGCGAACGAGGCGGCGGTCAAGGCCGGCTGCCCGGCATCGCCGACGACCCCGACGGCGGCCGCCAGCCAGAAGTACACGGCCCCGCCGCCCATGACGATCGACACGTCCAAGCAGTACTCGGCCACGTTCAAGACGACCACAGGCACCTTCGAGGCCTCGCTCGATGCCGCAGCCGCCCCCAAGACCGTGAACAACTTCGTGTTCCTGGCCAACAAGGGCTACTTCAACTGCGGCGCCTTCTTCCGGGTCATTCCCGGCTTCGTGCTCCAGACCGGCAACCCGGCGCAGACCAACGCTGGGACCGAACCGGGTTACACCATCCCCGACGAGCTCCCGCCCAAGGCCGCCAACCCGGCCCAGCAGTACCCTCTGGGTTCGCTGGTCATGGCCAACACGGGCCAGCCCAACAGCGGCGGGAGCCAATTCTTCATCGTCTCGGGGCCGCAGGGCGAGAGCCTCCCCAACAGCTACTCACTGTTCGGGCAGGTCACATCCGGCCTGAGCGTCGTCAGCACCATCGACAAGCAAGGTTCTGCCAGCGGCACGCCGCCCGACGTCACCCAACGCATCATCTCCGTCACCATCAACGAGAGCTAGGACAGTCACCATGGCCACACCGACACCGCCCGCAGCCGACGGCTCGAGCCCGCAGCAGCGCAAGTTCGACGAAGAGCCGCCGATGTTCATCGATCCCAACAAGCGCTACGTGGCCACGATGGTCACCTCGCACGGCACGATGGTCATTGCGCTCGATCCTCTCGCCGCGCCGAAGACCGTCAACAGCTTCGTCTTCCTGGCCCGCTACCACTACTACGACGGCATCGTGTTCCACCGCATCATCCCGGGTTTCGTGCTCCAGGGCGGCGACCCCACCGGGTCGGGCTCCGGCGGGCCCGGCTACCGCTTCGACGACGAACTGCCGTCCCAAGGGCGCTACAAGGTCGGCTCCCTGGCGATGGCGAACGCCGGTCCCAACACCAACGGCAGCCAGTTCTTCGTCATCAGCGGTCCCGACGGTGTGCGCCTCCCGCCGCTGTACGCACACTTCGGCGAGGTCGTCACCGGGCTCGACGTCGTGGAGAAGATCAACAACGTGGGAAGCCGCTCGGGCGCGCCGACCGAGCGCGTCGTGATCGAGAGCGTCACGATCGAGGAGAAGGACTAACTCCTCGGAAATAGCCTCGACCATCAGTCCCGGGAGCGGTGCCGCCCGCCGGCAGAGGGGGGCGCAGAATCGTGCGGTCAGCCCCCCAGCGCGCCCAGACCCTCGGTCAGCGTGCCGCCGACGAACACCGCCGGCGTCCCCGCCCCCTCGGAGCGCCAGGCGCCGTTGCCGTCCCTGATCAGCGCGGTGCGAGCCGGGAGGGCCACCACCGGCAGCGCCGCCGGCGCCATCGCCACCGTCCGCTCGAGCTTCTGGCCGTGTGCGTCGTCGTGCTCGTCACCGAAGTGGGGGACGACCGTGACGTTGTCGACCAGGCCCAGCCCGAGGGTCAACGCCCCACCCCGTGGGTCGGCCATGGGGTCGGTGAGCACCATCGCCCCGGCGCCGGCGCCGGCCACCACGGCCCCTCCGGCGAAGGCCTGCAGCAGCGCCTCGAAGACGGCGGACCGCTTGAGGACGGCGCGCAGGTGCAGCGGTGAGCCGCCGGAGAGGTAGATGAAACGGGAGCCGGCGAGGGCCGCCGCCATGCCCGGGTCCTCGGACGAGGCCCGGTCCACCACCATGAGCCCCTCCACCCGGGCCCCGAGGGGTTCGAACCACTCGGCCGCCCGCAGCACGACCCGCTCGGGGTGCTGGTAGGCCGCCGCTGTCGGCAGCACCACCACGTCGGCCCCGCCCGAGGCCGCCAGGAGGGCGGCGTCGAAGGTGCAGCCCTCGGTCCATTCGCCGCCCCCGACCAGGGCCAGCGTGCCGGGCTCGTCCATGGGCGCCACTCTTGCACGCCCGCCGCCCCCTCCCGCTTCGACGCCCGTGGTTACCGACCGGTAAACTCAACGCCCATGTCGATCACGCGGGTAGGAATTGTCGGTTCGGGGATCATGGGCTCGGGCATCGCCGAGGTGGCCGCCGCCACCGGGCACGAGGTCGTGCTGCGCAGCCGGACCCAGGTAGGCGCGGACGCCATGATGGCCGGCCTGAGCCGGTCGTTGGCCAAGCAGGTCGAGAAGGGCAAGCGCACCGAGGAGGAGGCGGCCGCCATCGCCGGGCGCGTCCGCGCCACGGCACACCTCGGTGATCTGGTCGACGTCGACCTGGTCATCGAGTCGGTCGTCGAGGACCTCGCCGCCAAGCGCGCGCTCTTCACCGAGCTCGACAGCGTCTGCAAGCCCGAGACGATCCTGGCCACCAACACCTCGACGCTCCCGGTCGTGGAGATGGCCATGGCGACGGGTCGCCCCGACCTGGTGTGCGGCATCCACTTCTTCAACCCGGCCCCGGCGATGGCCCTCGTGGAGGTCGTGCGGCCCATCACGGCGAGCGACGCCACCATGGCGGCGGCGGTCTCCTTCGCCAGTGCCTGTGGCAAGGATCCCGTCGAGGTGAAGGACCAGGCCGGCTTCATCGTCAACGCACTGCTGTTTCCCGTACCTCAACAACGCGGTGCGCCTCCTCGAGCAGGGTGTGGCGACCAAGGAGGGCATCGACGCCGCCATGAAGGGCGGCTGCGGGTTCCCGATGGGCCCCTTCGCCCTGCTCGACCTCGTCGGCCTCGACACCTCCCTCGCCATCCTCGACGCGCTCTACGAGGAGTACCGCGACCCCAACTACGCCGCGGTGCCCCTGCTGCGCCGCCTCGTCACCTCGGGGCAGCTCGGCCGCAAGTCCAAGAAGGGCTTCTACGACTACAACCGCTAGCCGTGCCCGGGCGGTGCGGAACCCGGGCAGAATGGTGGTGCGCCCCACTCGTCCGGAGGTGATGTGAATGGCCAACGACCCGCAGCGTGACGCGCCGTGGGTGATGCGCACCTACTCGGGCCATTCGACGGCGCGCGCCTCCAACGAGCTCTACCGCACCAACCTGGCCAAGGGGCAGACGGGGCTCTCCGTCGCCTTCGACCTGCCCACCCAGACCGGGTACGACCCCGACGCCCCCGAGGCGGCCGGCGAGGTCGGAAAGGTCGGCGTCCCCGTGGCCCACCTCGGGCACATGAAGGAGCTGCTCGAGGGCATCCCCGTCGAGAACATGAACACCTCCATGACCATCAACGCCACGGCGGCGTGGCTGCTCGGTCTCTACGTGGCGCACGCGCAGGACAAGGGTGTCGACCCCTCGCTGCTGGCGGGCACGACCCAGAACGACATCGTGAAGGAGTACCTGAGCCGCGGGACGTACATCTTCCCGCCCGGCCCCAGCCTCCGCCTCACCGTCGACACCATCGCCTACACGGTGCGCCAGGCGCCCAAGTGGAACCCGATCAACGTCTGCAGCTACCACCTGCAGGAGGCGGGTGCCACGCCGGTGCAGGAGATCGCCTACGCGCTGGCCACCGCCATCGGCGTGCTCGACGGTGTGCGCGCCTCGGGCAAGATCGACGATGCCGAGTTGCCCGCTGTGGTCGGACGCATCAGCTTCTTCGTGAACTCCAGCGTCCGCTTCGTGGAGGAGACCTGCAAGATGCGCGCCTTCACCCGGCTGTGGGATCGCATCTGCCGTGAGCGCTACGGGGTCGAGGACCCCAAGCTGCGCCGGTTCCGCTACGGCGTGCAGGTGAACTCGCTCGGGCTGACCGAGCAGCAGCCCGAGAACAACGTGCCGCGCATCGTGCTCGAGACGCTCGGCGTCACGCTGTCCAAGAGCGCCCGGGCCCGCGCCATGCAACTGCCCGCCTGGAACGAGGCGCTCGGGCTGCCCCGGCCCTGGGACCAGCAGTGGTCGTTGCGGATCCAGCAGGTGCTGGCCTTCGAGTCCGACCTGCTCGAATACGGCGACATCTTCGAGGGATCGGTGGTCATCGAGGCCAAGACGGCCGAGCTGGCCGAGGCCGCCTCGGCGGAGCTGGCCGACGTGGAGGCGCTCGGCGGGGCCTTCGGGGCGATCGACGAGCTGAAGCGCCGGCTGGTGCGCAGCCAGGCGGAGCGGGTGCGGCGGATCGAGTCGGGCGAGCAGAAGGTGGTCGGCGTCAATGTCTTCACCGAGACCGCGCCCTCCCCGCTGCTCGGCGACGGCGAGTTCGAGAACATCCTGAAGGTCGACCACAACGTCGAGGCGGAGCAGATTGCCGACGTGGAGCGCTGGCGGGCCGAGCGCGACAACTCGGCGGTGCGGGCCGCGCTGGACGAGCTGCGCCGCGTCGCCAACGACGACACCCCGGCGGGCAACATCATGGGGGCGACGATCGCACTGGCCCACGCCGGCGGTACGACGGGTGAATGGGCCGGTGCGCTGCGCGAGGTGTTCGGCGAGTTCCGTGCGCCCACCGGCGTCAGTGGCGGGGTCGGCCGGCGCGGTGACGACCTGGCGCCCGTCCGCCTGCGCACGCGGCGGCTGGCCGAGGAGACGGGGGGCCCGCCGCGCCTGCTGGTGGCCAAGCCGGGGCTCGACGGGCACTCCAACGGGGCCGAGCAGATCGCGGTGGCGGCGCGCGACGCCGGCTTCGAAGTGATCTACCAGGGGATCAGGCTGACGCCGGCCCAGATCGTGGCGGCCGCCCGCGACGAGGACGTCGACATCGTGGGGTTGTCCATCCTGTCGGGCTCGCACCTGGAGCTGGTGCCCGACGTGCTCGACCGCCTCCGCGCCGCCGGGAGCACCGCGGCGGTGGTCGTCGGGGGCATCATCCCGCCCGACGACGCCGAGCTCCTGCTGGGCAAGGGCGTGGCGTCGGTCTACACGCCGAAGGACTACTCCTTCGACCGCATCATGGAGGACCTGGTGGCTCTGGCCGAGCGCCAGCGCGGCGCCACTCCCGGGTGAGCCGCGCCATCTCGCGCCAGGTCACGGCCACCGCACCGAGCTCGATAGCGCGCACCCGGAGACTCTCGGGCACGTCGTAGTGGTCCAGCGCCGCCGAGCGACGGTGGTGTTGGTAGCCCCGCAGCGGGATCCCGAGCGCGGCGGCCATGGCGTGCAGCTCGGCGGGATCGTCGGCCAGCAGGTGCGACCAGCGGTCGGTGCGGTCGCGCACCGTCGCCCGCTGGCGCCAGTCGTCGACGTAGACCGTCAGCGTCCGGCCCGGGGCCGATCACGGCGCAGGGGCAGCGGCTTGTGCCACCAGCGCCCGCTGAAGCGCCACGGCTCGTGCACGGGGTCGTGCTCGTCGGGCGGTGCCGGGCGGGGCCAGGCCAGCTGCACGGCGGCCGTGATGGCGGCCAGCACGGCCGGGTCCGGGGCGCTCCGGGGCCGCAGCGTGAGCTGGTCGGGGTCGACGGGCAGGGTCACAGCGGGACGTTGCCGTGCTTGCGCCGCGGCAGCTCCTCGCGCTTGGAGGAGAGGATGTCGAGGCTGCGGCAGATGACGGCGCGCGTGTCGGCCGGCGAGATGACGTCGTCGATGTAGCCGCGCTCGGCCGCGATGTAGGGATTGGCGTAGCGCTCCGTGTACTCGTCGATCAGCTCGGCCCGCCGGCGCGCCGGGTCGGCCGCCTCGACCAGCTCGCGCCGGTAGACGATCTCGACGGCGCCGTTGGGGCCCATGACCGCCAGCTCGGCCGACGGCCACGCGAAGGCGAGGTCGGCGCCGATCGACTTGGAGTTCATGACGACGTAGGCGCCGCCGTAGGCCTTGCGGGTGATGATCTGGATCCGCGGCACGGTGGACTCGCAGTAGGCGTACAGGAGCTTGGCCCCGTGGCGGATGATCCCGCCGTACTCCTGGTCGGTGCCGGGCATGAAGCCGGGGACGTCCACGAATGTCAGGAGCGGGATGTTGAACGCGTCGCAGGTCCGGACGAAGCGCGAGGCCTTCTCCGACGAGTCGATGTCGAGCACTCCGGCCAGCACGGCCGGTTGGTTGCCCACGATGCCGACGACGCGGCCGTTCATCCGGGCGAAGCCGCACGTGATCGACATGGCCCAGTGGCGGTGCACCTCCATGTACTCGCCGTCGTCGACGATCGCCGTGATGACGCGCTTCATGTCGTAGGGCTGGTTGGGCGAGGTCGGCAGGAAGTCGATCAGCTCGGTCACGGCGCGGTCGGGCTCGTCGCCGCTCGGCTCGATCGGCGGTTCCTCGAGGTTGTTGGCGGGGAGGAAGGAGAGGAGCTGGCGCACGTCGTCGAGGCAGGCCTTCTCGTCGGGGGACACGAAGGTGGCCACCCCCGACTTGGTGGCGTGGCTCATGGCGCCGCCGAGCTCCTCGAGGGTGACGTCCTCGCCCGTCACCGTCTTCACGACGTCGGGGCCGGTGATGAACATGTGCGAGGTGCCCTGCACCATGAAGATGAAGTCGGTCATGGCCGGCGAGTAGACGGCGCCGCCGGCGCACGGCCCCAGGATCACGCTGATCTGGGGGATCACGCCCGAGGCCGTGACGTTGCGGCGGAAGATGCCGCCGTAGGAGTGCAGCGAGACGACCCCCTCCTGGATCCGCGCCCCGGCGCCGTCGTTCAGCCCGATCATGGGAACCCCGGTGGAGGCGGCCAGGTCCATCACCTTGTGGATCTTCTCGGCGAAGACCTCCCCGAGGGCGCCGCCGAAGACGGTGAAGTCCTGGCTGAAGAGGCACACCCGCCGGCCGTCGATGGTGCCGAAGCCCGTCACCACCCCGTCGGTATAGGGCCGGTTGTCCTCGAGCCCCATGCCGTGGGCCCGGTGTCGGGCCAACATGTCGAGCTCCTGGAAGGAGCCCTCGTCGAGGAGGTACTCGATGCGCTCCCGCGCGGTCAGCTTCCCCTGGCCGTGCTGGCGCTCGACTGCTCTCGCGCTCCCGGCGTGGAGGGCCTCGTTCTTGCGTTCGGCCAGGTCGGCCAGGCGTTCGGCCATGGAGTGTTCCATGCGGCCGAGGCTAACGCCCGCGGCGGAGAGCTCCGAAATCGGGGAGCCGACCGAGTCCGGCTCGCCGGGCCGGGTCCGGCGGCGCTGGCGCGGCGGCCCCTGCAGCGCTCCGCCCTCCGCGGCACTGGCGCGGCGGCCCGTGCACCGCTCCGCCCGCGGCCCGAGCGGAGAGTTCCCGAAACTATGCACGAGGTCGTTTATAGTTTGAGGAGTCACCGGCGGCGGCGTGGGGGACGCCGGGGGCGGAGCCGGGGGTCGAGGGCGGCGCGGAGGGGCGGGCCGGTAGACTGGTGAAGACCGGGAGCGGACCGATGCAAGGTCGGGCGCCCACCGGTCTGCGGATGCCATGGCGCGATTGTCGGAAGCCCAGGCAGCCGCTATCATTGAATGCCCTGCCATGTGCGGCTCCGGCCGGCGCGCCAGCGCCACACATGGGATTCACATTCTGATTAGCGAGAGGTAGCGCGTGCCCACAATCGCCCAGCTCGTCCGCAAGGGACGGCAGGCCAAGGTGACGAAGACCAAGACCCCGGCCCTCAAGGGCGCGCCCCAGCGCCGGGGGGTCTGCACCCGCGTCTACACGACCACCCCGAAGAAGCCGAACTCGGCCCTGCGCAAGGTGGCCCGTGTGCGGCTGTCCTCGGGCGTCGAGATCACGGCGTACATCCCCGGTGTCGGCCACAACCTCCAGGAGCACTCCATCGTCCTCGTCCGCGGCGGCCGGGTGAAGGACCTGCCCGGCGTGCGCTACAAGGTCGTGCGCGGGGCGCTCGACACCTCGGGCGTGCGCGAGCGCAGCCAGGCCCGCAGCCGCTACGGCGCCAAGAAGGAGTCATAAGGCATGCCCCGTAACGGACCCGCCACCCGCCGCGAGCTCGCGCCGGACCCCGTCTACCGCTCCGTCCTGGTCACCCAGTTCGTCAACAAGATCCTCTCCCGCGGCAAGCGCACGCTGGCCGAGCGCATCGTCTACAACGCCCTCGAGACGGTGCAGGAGAAGTCGGGCGGCGACCCGGTGGCCGCGCTCAAGCGCGCCGTGGAGAACACCCGGCCCGAGGTCGAGGTGAAGTCCCGTCGCGTCGGTGGCGCCACCTACCAGGTGCCCGTCGAGGTCC
The DNA here is from genome assembly GCA_963745175.1 of uncultured Acidimicrobiaceae bacterium. Taxonomy (GTDB): domain Bacteria; phylum Actinomycetota; class Acidimicrobiia; order Acidimicrobiales; family RAAP-2; genus Bog-473. The sequence continues at coordinate 2,357 of CAVUWK010000008.1, read as the reverse complement.
GGCCCCGGCGCGCCACCACGCTGGCCATCCGCTGGCTCACCACGTACTCGCGCCAGCGCCGGGAGAAGACCATGGCCGAGCGCCTGGCCAACGAGATCCTGGACGCCTCCAACAACATCGGGGCCTCGGTGAAGCGCCGCGAGGACATGCACAAGATGGCCGAGTCGAACCGCGCCTTCGCCCACTACCGCTGGTAGTGGACCCCACCGCCACCACACCACTGCACCATGGCTGACGCTCTCCCCACCCGCGACTTCCCGCTCGCCAAGACCCGCAACATCGGGATCATGGCCCACATCGACGCGGGCAAGACCACCACGACCGAGCGCATCCTCTACTACACCGGGCGCAACTACAAGATCGGTGAGGTCCACGAGGGCGCCGCCACCATGGACTGGATGGTCCAGGAGCAGGAGCGCGGCATCACGATCACCTCGGCCGCCACCACCTGCAGCTGGCGCGACAACTGGATCAACATCATCGACACCCCGGGCCACGTGGACTTCACCGTCGAGGTGGAGCGGTCCCTGCGCGTGCTCGACGGCGCGGTCGCCGTGTTCGACGCCGTGGCCGGCGTGGAGCCCCAGACCGAGACGGTGTGGCGCCAGGCCAACAAGTACAACGTGCCCCGTATCTGCTTCGTCAACAAGATGGACCGCATCGGCGCCGACTTCGAGCGCACGGTGCAGATGATCCGCGACCGCCTGGACGCCCTGCCGGCGGTGATCCAGCTCCCGATCGGCGCCGAGTCCGAGTTCCGGGGCGTCATCGACCTTCTGGAGGAGAAGGCCCTCGTCTGGTCCTCGGACATGGGCGAGGAGTGGGAGACCCTCGAGGTCCCCGAGTCCATGGCGGCCGAGACCGAGGACGCCCGCCACCAGCTCATCGACGTCGTCTCCAACTTCGACGACACCATCATGGAGAAGTACCTGGTCGAGGAGCCCATCACGGCCGTCGACCTGCGCCGCGCCCTGCGCACGGCGACGCTGGCCGCGGCCGTCGTGCCGGTGCTCTGTGGCTCCGCCTTCAAGAACAAGGGCGTGCAGCCCATGCTCGACGCCGTCGTCGACTTCCTGCCCAGCCCGCTCGACCTCCCCCCGACCGAGGGGCACCGGCCGAACCACCTCGAGGACGTCGAGGAGCGCAAGGCGGACGACAGCGACGCCTTCTCGGCCCTGGCCTTCAAGATCATGACCGACCCCTTCGTCGGCAAGCTGACCTACATCCGCGTGTACTCGGGCACCCTCCAGAAGGGGGCGTCCATCTCCAACACCACCAAGGACAAGAAGGAGCGGGTCGGCCGCATCCTGCAGATGCACGCCAACCACCGCGAGGACAAGGACGCGATCTTCGCCGGCGACATCATGGCCGTCGTCGGCCTGAAGAACACCACGACGGGCGACACCCTGAGCGACCCGGGCCGCCCGATCGTGCTCGAGGCGCTCGAGTTCCCCGAGCCGGTGATCCACGTCGCGGTGGAGCCCAAGACCAAGGCCGACCAGGACAAGCTCTCCCGGGCCCTTTACTCACTGAGCGAGGAGGACCCGACCTTCCGGGTGCGCTCCGACGAGGAGACGGGCCAGACCGTGATCTCGGGCATGGGCGAGCTGCACCTCGAGGTGCTGGTCGACCGGATGCTGCGCGAGTTCAACGTCGACGCCAACGTGGGCAAGCCCCAGGTGGCCTACCGCGAGACCATCCGCAAGCGGGTCGACAAGATCGAGGAGCGGTACGTCCGCCAGACCGGCGGCCGCGGCCAGTACGGCCACGTCGTCATCAGCTTGGAGCCGACCGGCCCCGGGGGCGGCTACGAGTTCGTCGACAAGATCAGCGGCGGCGTCATCCCCAAGGAGTACATCCCCTCGGTCGACGCCGGCATCCAGGAGGCGCTCACCGCCGGCGTGCTGGCCGGCTACCCGACCGTCGACGTGCGGGTGACCCTCACCTACGGGTCGTACCACGACGTGGACTCCTCGGAGATGGCCTTCAAGATCGCCGGATCGATGGCGGTCAAGAAGGCGATCCGGGCGGCCAGCCCGGTGCTGCTCGAGCCCGTCATGGAGGTGACCGTGACGGTGCCCGACGACTTCCTGGGCGCGGTCACCGGCGACCTGTCGTCCCGGCGGGGGAGGATGGAGGGCATGGACCAGCAGGGGACAAGCCACGTGATCAAGGCGCTTGTTCCGCTCGCCGATATGTTCGGCTACTCTACTGACCTGCGTTCGCGCACCCAGGGCCGCGCCACGTACACGATGCAGTTCCATTCGTACAACCAGGTTCCGGAGTCGATTTCCAAGGAGATCATCGCCCGGGCGCAGGGGGATTAGCCCCCGAATCGCCTCGGCGCCGACCGGACG